>NZ_JANUGQ010000025.1 GCF_024756275.1 Streptomyces pyxinae
AACAACCACTCCGCGGTAAGCCGTCCAGGCCCCGCCGCACCCGAAGTCCCGGGTTCAGCGGACGGGAGCAGGCCGGGCACAGCCCATGGACCGGGGTGCTGTCGTCGGCCGGGGCACCGGAGGACGACGGCGGAAGCAAAGGGAAGCGGGGGGAGTGCGGGGTCAGGGAAAGATCTATGCCTCCGGCGGGGGCCAGACGCCGGGATGGCCGGGGGCTTGTCCGGCGGGCGCGGGTCGGTGGGGGCGGACGTGAAAACGGCTGCCATCCCGCGTGCCTCGGCCCAGCCAAGGCGAGCAGACACGGCACCGGGCGTCAAGGTCGTTCGTCCAGTGGGGCGCTCCACCTTGACGCCCGGCACCGCGCCCGCTCCACGTACGTGTTGGGTCGAGGCACACGGGATGGCAGCCAGGGGCGAGTGGTAGGCAGAGGAAGCGGTTCGCCTGCGGCAAGTGCGTGTCTAACTGCGTGACAACAGCGGCAAACAACGACGAACGCGGGCGGACGACTGCGGACCATCACAGCAGCTCAGCGCCACGATCCCTCCTGTCCGGCGGGTGATCTCGGTTGCTTCGGGACGAAGAGGTCGTGGGTTCAAATCCCGCCACCCCGACTTCGTAAGACCAGGTCAAGGGTCTGATCCTCAGTGAGGATCAGACCCTTTCTGCATCTCGGGGAACACATCTGGGTGACGTCCGGGAGAAGACAGCGCGGGGCCCCCGAGGTCAGGGGCCGTCCGCGCGTCGGAGTCCGAGCACCCGCTGCTGGGTGAGGGCCTGGAGTCCGGCGTCACGGCCGCCGGGGTCGGGTGGGCCGGGGCGGGCACTGTGGCCGGCTCCGGTCATGCTCCGGTGGCGAGGGCCAGGAGGAGGGAGGCGACGGCCAGGGCGAGGTAGGCGCCGGGGAAGGCGATGTTGTGGTGGACGCGGGCGCGGATGTGGGTGATGACGGCGCCGGTGTAGAAGAGGACGAGGCCCGTCGCGGCGGCGATGCCGAGGGGCCGGAGACCCAGCAGGCCGAGGAGGAGCCCGGCGGCGCCGGCGGCCTTGAGGGTGGCCAGCCAGGGGAGCCAGGAGGGCGGGAGCTGCACCTCGGCGGAGTTGGCCAGGACGGACTTGGCCTTGGCGAAGTCGGCTGCGGCGATCCCGGCGTTGGCCGCGATGGTGACGGCGGTGACGATCACTTGGGCGAGGTGCATGGGTGCTCTCCCTTTCCGGCGGGGCGGTGTGCCCAGCCTCGTCGGGGCCCTCGCGGAGCGTCCAATAGCGGCTTCCATAACCTGGTGGAATGGACGTGGACACCCGGCTGCTGCGCTCGTTCGCCGCGGTGGCCGAGGAGGGCAGCCTGACCGGGGCGGCGGAGCGGCTGTTCGTCTCCCAGCCGGCGCTGACCAAGCAGATCAAGCAGTTGGAGAACCGGCTCGGCGTGCCGTTGTTCGTACGGTCCCGGGCGGGCATGGCGCTGACCGCGGCGGGCCGGGCGCTGGCGGAGCGGGCGCCCGGGCTGTTGGCCGGGTGGGACACCGCGCTGCGGGAGGTGCGGGGCACGGCGAGCCGGGCGGAGCGGGTGCTGCGGGTCGGCTTTCTGGCCAGCGCCGCCAATGAGGCGACGCCCCGGATCATCGCCGGGTTCGCCCGCCGCCGGCCGGGCTGGCGGGTCGACATGCGACAGGCCGCCTGGTCGGATCCGACGGCCGGGCTCGCCGCCGGGACCGTCGATGCCGCGCTGCTGCGGCTGCCCTTCCCGGGGCAGGAACGGTTGCGGCGGGCAGTGCTGTTCGCCGAACCCCGCTGGGTGGCACTGCCCTCGGCGCATCCACTGGCGGCGCGTGCGGTGGTGCCGTTCCGGGAGCTGTGGGACGAGCCGTTCGTGGCGGCCCCGGCCGAGACCGGCGAGTGGCGGGACTACTGGCTGGCCGCCGGCGAGCGGGACGGCCACCCGGTCCGTGTCGGGGCCGTCACCGACCAGCCCGACGAGTGGCTGAGTGCCATCGCCAACGGCTACGGCGTCGCCCTGGCGCCCGCGTCCTCGGCGCGCTTCTACGCCCGTCCGGGAATCACGTACCGCCCCGTCAGCGGGATCGGCCCGAGCCGGATCGGGGTGGCCTGGGCTCCGGCGGACGACGGCAACCCCGTGGTACGGGACTTCGTGTGGTGCTGTCTGGAGAGCGGGGACGGGGCGGAGGACGAGGTGGGGGCGGGGGGTGGGGCCGGGGCGCGGGCCGGGGGCGCGGCAGAGACGGGCGGGGCGGCGGGCGGGGGCGGCTGAGCGGTCGCGGGACAGTGGGGAGACGCGATGCGCGTGAGTTGTCCACAGGGGGGTGGGTTCGGTGGGCGGTTGTCCACAGGGTGGGAGGGATGTCGGGGGGATCGGGTTTCATGGGGGCATGACTGATCCGACCGAGACGAAGACGGTGCCCGACTGGGAGCGGCGGTTCCGGGCACCACGGGTGTCATTGCCGGAATGGGCGTGGGACGCGCCCGGGCGGGGGCTGTTCGTGTCCAACGCGACCGGGACGTACGAGCTGTACGCCTGGGACCGGGAGAGCGGCCACCGGCGGCAGGTGACCGACCGGGCCAACGGGACCACCGACGGCACCCTGACCGCGGACGGGGCGTGGGTGTGGTGGTTCTCGGACACCGACGGGGACGAGTTCGGCGTGTGGATGCGCCAGCCGTTCCACGGCGGGGAGGACGAGCCCGCCGTGCCCGGGCTGGCGCCCGGCTATTCGGCGGGGCTCGCGCTCGGCCGGGACGGTACGGCGGTGATCGGCCGGTCCACCGACGAGGTCGGCACCACCGTGCACGTGCTGCGGCCCGGGGGTGAGCCGGTCGAGATCTACCGGCACCGGGAGTCGGCAGGGGTCGGGGACCTGTCCCACGACGGCCTGCTGATCGCGCTGGAGCACACCGAGCACGGGGACGCCATGCACGCGGCGCTCCGTGTCGTCCGGCCGGACGGTTCCACCGTCGCCGAGTTGGACGACACCGCGGGCGGTACACGCGAGCTGGGCCTGAGCGTGCTGGGCTTCGCCCCGGTGGACGGGGACACCCGGCTGCTCGTCGGTCACCAGCGGCGGGGGCGCTGGGAGCCGATGATCTGGGACGTGGCCACGGGCACCGAGACGGACCTGGGGCTCGATCTGCCGGGCGATGTGTCGGCCGAGTGGTATCCGGACGGCTCCGGGCTGCTGATCGTGCACGACTTCGAGGCGCGCAGCGAGCTCTGGCGGTACGACATCGCCCGCCGGGAGCCGGTCCGGCTGGACACCCCGCCCGGCTCGGTGTCGGGCGCCACCGCCCGGCCCGACGGGACGGTGGAGTACCTCTGGTCGTCCGCCGCCCGGCCGTCGGCGGTGCGGTCCACGACCGGCGGCGTGGTGCTCGACGCGCCCGGCGAGAAGGCCCCCGACTCGGTGGCCGTGGAGGACGTCTGGGTGGACGGCCCCGGGGGCCGGATCCACGCGCTCGTCCAGCGGCCGGCCGGGGTGACCGGGCCGCTGCCCACCGTCTTCGACATACATGGCGGTCCCACCTGGCACGACAGCGACGCCTTCGCCGCCGGCCCGGCCGCCTGGGTGGACCACGGGTACGCGGTCGTCCGGGTCAACTACCGGGGCTCCACCGGTTATGGCCGGGAGTGGACGGACGCCCTCAAGCACCGGGTCGGGCTCATCGAGCTGGAGGACGTGGCCGCCGTCCGGGAGTGGGCGGTGGCCTCGGGGCTGGCCGACCCGGCCCGGCTGGTGCTGACCGGCGGTTCCTGGGGCGGCTATCTCACCCTGCTGGGGCTCGGCACCCAGCCGGACGCCTGGGCGGTGGGCGTGGCCGCGGTGCCGGTGGCCGACTATGTGACGGCGTACCACGACGAGATGGAGGCGCTGAAGGCGATGGACCGGACGCTGTTCGGCGGGTCGCCCGAGGAGGTGCCGGAGCGGTTCAGGGCCTCCTCGCCGCTGACGTACGTGGACGAGGTCCGGGCTCCGGTCTACATCTCGGCGGGCGTCAACGACCCGCGCTGCCCGATCCGGCAGGTGGAGAACTACGTCGACCGGCTCGCCGCCCGGGGCGCGGTGCACGAGGTCTACCGGTACGACGCCGGGCACGGCTCGCTCGTGGTGGAGGAGCGGATCAAGCAGGTCCGGCTGGAGCTGGACTTCGTCGCCCGGCAGCTGCCGCCGGCCCGGAGCGAGGAGGCTGCCGCGGAGTGACGGGAAGGAGTGGGAGTACGGAGGTGTGAGGGTGGGTGGCGGCGAGCGGGGCTGCCCGCGGGACCGGGGCTGCGGCCAGGATGCTAGGGACATCGGTCCGGGAGGCGCCGGGCGGGTGGCCGGGAGCAGGCGCTGCGGGCTTCCGGGAGCGGTCGGGAGGCGGTCCGGGGGCCGGCCGGCGACCGGGCGACGGTCGGGCAGGTGACCGGGGGCAAGCAGGAGGCGGTCCGGGATACGCCAGGTGGGTGGCCCGGAGCGGGTCCTGCGGGCTTCCGGGAGCGGTCGGGAGGCGGTCCGGACCGGAGATGAAATCGGGGCGGTCCGGCGTGTGACCGGGAGCACCCGGAGACGGTCCAGAGGGCGGCCAAGGCGCCCGGAGGGAGCTCGAACGCCGGCCGGAGGTGATCGGGAGGTGGTCCGAGGGCCCCTGAAGGCGGTGCGGCGCACGTCCGGCGGGTGCCCGGGACGACCGGCGGACGGTTCGGTTGCCGGCGGGGACGACCGGCAGGTGACCGGGGGCACCCGGAGGCGGTCCGGTGAGCTGGCCGGGGCGACCGGAGGCGGTCGGGGGCCGGCCGGGAGGCGACCCGGGCGGAGGGAGGGCGAGCGGGTTCCGTACCGTGGAGGGGTGTACCGGTTCCTGACGACGCCCCGCTGGTGGGGGATCAACGCCTTCGTCCTGCTGGCGATCCCGTTCTGCGTGTTCATGGGCACCTGGCAGCTGGGTAAGTTCGAGGACCGGGTGGACACACACCGGGCGGCGGAGCAGCGGCCGGACCCCGGTTCGGTGCGGGCCGCGCCGCTGGCCTCGCTGCTGCCGGTCACCTCGGAGACCTCCGGGCGGCACGCCACGGTGACCGGGCGGTACGGGGAGCAGTTCCTGGTGCCGGGGCGGGAGCTGGACGGGCGCACCGGCTCGTACGTCCTCACCCTGCTGCGGACCGGCGGACCGGCGGACCGGGACGGTGGCAAGGCGCTTCCGGTGGTTCGGGGCTGGCTGCCCGAAGGGGCCCGGGCGCCCGGCGTGCCGGACGGTGAGGTCACCGTCACGGGCGCGCTGCAGGCCTCCGAGAACGCCGGCACCAAGGGCGTGCACGCGGCGGGCGGACTGCCGGCCGGACAGGTCGGGATGATCAGCGCCGCCTCACTGGTCAACCTGGTGCCGGGCGAGGTGTACGACGCGTGGATCACCCTCACCGACGCGCCCGCCGGCCTGACGCCGGTGCCCGCGACCCTGCCCGAGGGCAGCGGGCTGGATCTCAAGGCGTTCCAGAACCTCGGCTACACCGGCGAGTGGTTCGTCTTCGCCGGCTTTGTCCTCTTCATGTGGTTCCGGCTCTTCCGCCGCGAGGCCGAGCAGGCCCGGGACCAGGCACTCGGGCTGACCGCCTGAGGATCGGGGCCGGACCCCGGGCGGGCACGCCGGGAACCAGGAGGGGCTGGGCGCCCCCGTCCCCCCGGTGGCCACGCCCCGTGCCCCCGCCCCGTTCGCACGTACGGTGTCGCACCGTGCGGTGACGCCCGGCCGGTCACTCCGTGGGCAGGGCGCCCGTGTGGTAGACGGTGCCCGCGCAGGCGTTGTCGACCGTGGCCCGGGCCTCCGGGGCGCCGCCCTCGGCGGTGTGGGTGACCGTGACACTGCCGGCCTCCGGAGTGCCGTCCCCCGTGCCCAGCTGGGCCTGCGGTTCGGCCGCCGGTCCCGTGTCGTTCGGGCCGCCGGTGCCACCGGTCCCGCCGGAGTCCCCGGAGGAGGGGGTGTCGCCGGACGGGCTCGGCCCGGGGGACGTACCGCCCCCGCCGGCCGGGCAGGTCTCGCTCGGCACCCAGGCGAACTTCACCTCGTACGCCGCGGCCGGCCGCAGCAGCAGCCGGTTCTCCGCCGGAGTGTCCGGCAACCCGGTCGCCGGGTCACCCGCCGTGTGCCGGACCACGCCGATCCGGCCCGCGTCGGCCGCCCCGGCGGCCCGTACGGCGACCGCGCCGTCACCGCCCACCAGGCACTCGGCGCCCGAGACATTGGTGACCCGGAAGGTCCCGTAGACCTTGCCGTCCGGCTCGGGCCTGCCCGCCTCGGCGACGGTCACGCCCAGTCCCTTGGGTCCGCACACCGGCGCGTCCGGGGCCGCGGAGCCGGCCGCCGTCTCCGGCGCCGTCCCCGGGGCGGTGCCGGGCGACGCGCCCGGGGAGGCCCCCGGTCCCGGAAGCTTCGGCCGGGCACCGTCGGCACCGGTCTCGCCGCCCCCGGTCGCCCGCTCGCCGGGTGGCCGGCTCGACGGCCGCGTCCGCTCGCCCTGCCCCGGCTCCGCGTCGGTGCCGTCGTGGACCTGCTCGCCGTGGCCGGCGGTGATCGCGCGGTCCTCGGCGGTGGAGCCGGTCCCCGCCACATGGAAGAACGCGGGAACCGCCGTACCGAACAGCAGGGCGGCCGCCGCCGCGCCCACGGCCAGTTGCCGCTTGCGGGCACGCCGCTCGGGCACCGCCCGGCGCAGCAGGTCGAGCGAGCCGTCGGCGGGCCGGAGGTCCCGTACCGCGCCGTGCAGCAGCTGACGCAGCGCCCGTTCGTCCCCGGTCAGGCCGTCCCCGGTCAGCCCGTCGTCCGGCGTCCCGGAGTGCCCGCCGAGGTGGTCACCGGATCGCCCCCCGGAAGCTCCGTCGTGCTGCCCTCCGGGCGTTTCTCCGGGTGCCTCTCCGGATACCTCTCCGGGATGGCGGCCACGTTCCGGCCCGTTGTTCACAGTCTCGTTTCCAGTCCGGTCGCCCGGCGGACCGTGCTCGGTCCTGCCGGGGACGCTCTCGCTTCTGCCGGCGGCACGCTCGCGCCTGCCGGGGCCTTGCCTGTCCCTGCCGGGGCCACGTCCGCTTCCGCCGGGGCCATGTCCGTCTCTGCCGAGGCCACGCCCGTTCATGCCGGGTCCTCCATGGCGACGCGCAGCGCCGCGATGCCCCGGGAGCCGTACGCCTTCACCGAGCCGAGCGATATCCCCAGCGTCTCCGCGACCTGTGCCTCCGTCATGTCGGCGAAGTACCGGAGCACGAGCACCTCGCGCTGCCGGCGCTGGAGTCCGCGCATCGCCTTGATGAGCGCGTCCCGCTCCAGCTGGTCGTACGCCCCCTCCTCGGCGCTCGCCATGTCGGGCATCGGCTTCGACAACAGCTTCAGCCCGAGGATGCGGCGGCGCAGCGCGGAGCGGGAGAGGTTCACCACGGTCTGGCGCAGATACGCCAGGGTCTTCTCCCGGTCGCGGACCCGCTTGCGCGCCGAGTGGACGCGGATGAACGCCTCCTGGACGACGTCCTCGCAGGAGGCCGTGTCGTCGAGCAGCAACGCGGCGAGCCCCAGCAGCGACCGGTAGTGGACGCGGTAGGTCTCGGTGAGGTGATCGACGGTCGTCCCGCTGACGGTGGTCGTCTCGGCGGCCATCGCCATGTCAGGGCCCGTACGCCCGGCGGACGGCACGGACCCGGCCGGCGGAAGCGCCGGAGCGGACGTGCCCGGCGGGAGCGAGGCGGTGGCCGAGGGCGCGGGCCCGGATATGCCCGGGGGCGGCGCAGCGGCGGGCGCGGGCAGGGCAGCCGGAGCCGCGGCGGACGGCACCTGCGGCGGGATGCGCACCGGCCCGGTGGCGGGCACGGGGGCGATCACCGGCAGCCCGCCCGTACGGCGGGACGAACGGCCGGACGGGCGCACGGCGCCCCCGGCCGGACCGCCCCTGCGGAACGGGACCACCGCGGAAGCGGCCGAGCGGATCCCCGGCCGGACCGCCGCTGTGATGTCGAGTACCTCTGCCACGCCTGTTGGACACGCTGCCCCCCGTCAGGGTTGTACGCGCGCGCGACCACGTTTGACGGCGCGTCCGGTGCGTCGTTTGCCCTCATGCGTACCCGCTCTTCCCCATGGGCCCGGCCCGCGCCGACGGCGCGAGGGGCGACCGCGTAGACGCCGTTCGCCCGGCCGCCGGTTGCGGAAGGACGGGCCGGTGTCACCGGATCTGTCGTCGCCCCGGTTCACGCGGTCCCGGCCGGAGCTGTGCTCACAGGGCGTTCACGAATCCTACAAAGCTCAACAGCTCAGTCCAGCGGCAATTCCGCCGCGACGGCCTCCGCGATCTGAGCGGCGTTCAGTGCGCCGCCTTTGCGCAGATTGTCGCCGCAGACGAAGAGTTCCAGCGCCCGTTCGTCGTCCGGCGCCCGCCGCACCCGGCCGACCCAGGTCGGGTCGGTGCCCACCACGTCGGCCGGGGTCGGGAAGCCGGCTGCCGCCGGATCGTCGTAGAGCACCACGCCCGGCGAGGTGGCCAGGATCTCGTGCGCCCTGGCGACCTCCACCGGCCGCTCGAACCGGGCGTGCACGGAGACGGAGTGGGCGCCGATCACCGGGACACGTACACAGGTGGCCGCCACCGGCAGCCCGGGCAGGCCCAGGATCCGGCGGGTCTCGGCGCGGATCCGCAGTTCCTCGGAGGACCAGCCGTCCGCCTGGAGCGTGCCGGACCAGGGCACCACGTTCAGGGCCAGTGGGGCGGCGAACGGCCCGGCCGCGGCGTCGCCCAGGGCCCGCCGCACATCGCCGGGGGCCGTACCCAGCTCCGTACCGGCCACCGCGGCCAGTTGCTCGCGCAGGGCGGCGACCCCGGCCCGTCCGGCGCCACCAGCCGCCTGATACGCGGAGACGACCAGCTCGGTCAGCCCGAACTCGGCGTGCAGGGCGCCCACCGCGACGATCAGCGCCAGGGTGGTGCACCCGGGGGACGCGACGATGCCGAGCGGGCGGACCCGGGCGGCATGGCCGTTGATCTCGGGGACCACCAGCGGCACGTCCGGGTCGTCCCGGAAGGCGGGCGAGGCGTCCACCACGACGGTGCCCCGCCCGGCGGCGACCGGCGCCCAGCGCGCGGCCACCTCCCCGGGCGCCAGGAACAGCGCCACGTCGGCGCCGGCCAGCGACTCCTCGGTGACCGCCCGCACCTCGGTCGGCTCGCCACGCACGGTCAGGGTGCGGCCGGCCGAGCGCGGGGACGCGAGCAGCCTGATCTCACCCCAGACATCGGCGTGCTGCGACAGGATGCCGAGCATCACCGCGCCGACGGCCCCGGTCGCCCCGACCACCGCCAGCGCCGGCTTGCGCGCCATCAGCCGGCCGCCCGCGCGCCGGGGACCCGGGCGCCGGAAATCCGGGCGGGCCCGGCGCCCCCACGGGGACCGGGACCATGACCGGCGGGACCGGGACCGGGACCACGACCGATCGGACCGGGGCCGGGAGCCGTCCGCGCACCGGGTCGCCGGGCGGCGGCGCGCAGCGGCGCCACCGCCCGGCGACCGGGGCGGGCGGCAGGGGTCACCGGCCGGTGCCGCCGTAGACGACCGCCTCGTCCGAGTCGCTGTCGAGGCCGAAGGCGGTGTGCACGGCGCGCACGGCCTCGGTGACGTCCTCGGCGCGGGTGACCACCGAGATACGGATCTCCGAGGTGGAGATCAGCTCAATGTTGACACCCGCGTCCGACAGCGCCTCGAAGAAGCCGGCGGTCACGCCCGGGTTGGTCTTCATACCGGCGCCGACCAGCGAGATCTTGGCGATCTGGTCGTCGTACCGCAGCGACTCGAAGCCGACGCCCGCCTTCTGCTTCTCCAGGGCGTCGATGGCCTTGCGGCCCTCCGCCTTGGGCAGGGTGAAGGAGATGTCGGTCAGCCCGGTGGACGCGGCGGAGACGTTCTGCACCACCATGTCGATGTTGATCTCGTTGTCCGCGATGGCGCGGAAGATCGCGGCGGCCTCGCCCGGCTTGTCCGGCACTCCGACGACAGTGATCTTCGCCTCGGAGGTGTCGTGGGCGACACCGGAGATGATGGCCTGCTCCACCTTGCGGTCCCCTCGCGGTTCGTTGCTGACCCAGGTGCCCTGGAGCCCCGAGAACGAGGACCGGACGTGGATCGGGATGTTGTATCGGCGTGCGTACTCGACGCACCGGTGCAGCAGCACCTTGGAGCCGGAGCTGGCGAGCTCCAGCATGTCCTCGAAGGAGATCCAGTCGATCTTCCGGGCCTTCTTCACGACCCGGGGGTCGGCGGTGAAGACGCCGTCGACATCGGTGTAGATCTCACAGACCTCGGCGTCCAGCGCCGCGGCGAGCGCGACGGCGGTGGTGTCGGAGCCACCGCGGCCGAGGGTGGTGATGTCCTTCTTATCCTGGGAGACGCCCTGGAAGCCCGCGACGATGGCGATGTTGCCCTCGTCGAGCGCCGTACGGATCCGGCCCGGCGTGACATCGATGATGCGCGCCTTGTTGTGGACCGAGTCGGTGATGACGCCGGCCTGGCTGCCGGTGAACGACTGCGCCTCGTGGCCCAGGTTTTTGATCGCCATGGCCAGCAGCGCCATGGAGATCCGCTCTCCGGCGGTCAGCAGCATGTCGAATTCGCGTCCGGCAGGGATCGGGGATACCTGCTCGGCGAGATCGATCAACTCGTCCGTCGTGTCGCCCATCGCGGATACCACGACGACCACCTGGTGGCCGCTCTTCTTGGCATCGACGATTCGCTTGGCGACGCGCTTGATGCCCTCGGCATCGGCTACGGAGGAGCCTCCGTACTTCTGCACGACAAGGCCCACGTGCGCTCCTCGCTCAGTCCGTTGTGCGGTCGGCTCAGTCTAACGAGCGGCCGAAAAGCGCCCCTGAACAATCACATGGTGAGATGTCCCGCTCACCCTGTGATCAACAGGTGATCGACCACCGATCGTCCCGATCGGCAGGTGATCCTCCCCGGACGATCGCCTCCTGGCCGCCACCGATCGGTCACTGACCGGCCGGTACCGGCGCGGTCCGCGCGGAGCGGTCCGGCGATCGCCGTGAGAGCGCCCCACGGCCGCTCGCCGGAGTGCCTGCCCCGGCCGCGCCTGCTTATCCGGAACGTGAGGCGGCTCACGCGCGCCCGTGCCCGGGGCACGGCGGCCCCGGCCGTCCGGGTGACACCGTCGGCCCGGGCCGACGGCGGGGTTATTTGGCGGTACGCAGGCCCAGCGGGCCCAGGATCTCGGCGGCCATGACCCGGCCCGCCTCCTCGGCCAGGGTGTCCTCGGCCAGGTCCTCGTCGGTGTCCAGCCCGTCCAGCGCCTCCAGTGGCTGGTCCAGCCGGACGTGCGAGACCAGCGACTGAAGGGCGCGCAGGGTCGCGGAGGCGGTCGGGCCCCAGTTGGAGAAGTACGAGAACTGCCACCACCACAGCGCCTCGGTGGTGCGGCCCGCCCGGTAGTGGGTCAGCCCGTGGCGCAGGTCGGCGACGATGTCGGCCAGGTTGTCCGAGATCCGGCACGGCACCGGTGCCCGGCGGGGCTCGTACGGGTCGAAGACCTCGGAGAAGACGTCCACCGGGTCCAGCAGCACCGCGAACCGCTCCCGCAGCTCGTCCATGTCCAGCTCGGGGCCCGGATCGGGCTCGTACCGCTCCTCGGGGACGATGTCCTCGTGCGCGCCCAGCCGCCCGCCCGCCAGCAGCAGCTGCGAGACCTCCAGGAGCAGGAAGGGAACCGCGCTGTCGGGTTCGTCGCCCTTGGCCACCTCGGTGGTGGCGACGATGAAGGACTCGATCGAGTCGGCGATCTGGACCGCGAAACTGTCCGGGTCGAGCCCGTGCGCGTGCAGTGTGGCGTCAGACATCGAGGAGTCGTCTCCCTTCGAACGCTCGCCCGAGAGTGACCTCGTCGGCGTATTCCAGGTCCCCGCCAACGGGAAGCCCGCTGGCGAGGCGCGTGACCTTCAGCCCCATCGGTTTGACCATCCGCGCCAGGTACGTCGCGGTGGCCTCCCCTTCCAGGTTGGGGTCGGTGGCCAGGATCAGCTCGGTGACCGTGCCGTCCGCGAGCCGGGCGAGCAGCTCACGGATGCGCAGATCGTCCGGTCCGACGCCTTCGATCGGGCTGATCGCGCCGCCCAGCACGTGATACCGCCCCCGGAATTCGCGCGTCCGCTCGATCGCGACGACGTCCTTGGGCTCCTCGACCACGCAGATGACCGCGTCCTCCCGGCGGGGGTCGCGGCAGATGCCGCACCGCTCCTCCTGCGCGACGTTCCCGCACACCGCGCAGAACCGGACCTTGTCCTTGACCTCCAGGAGGGCATGGGCGAGGCGGCGTACGTCGGTGGGCTCGGCCTGGAGGATGTGGAAGGCGATCCGCTGGGCGCTCTTGGGACCGACGCCGGGCAGTCTGCCCAGTTCGTCGATGAGGTCCTGAACCACGCCTTCGTACAACGGAATGCCTCTCCTGGAGTGCTGTGCTGCTTACCGTAGTTGCTGGGCCCGGCAGTGAGAAGGCCCGTCCGGTCCGGGCGGTCCCGGCCCGGACGGTCCCGTGCGGGAGGATCAGAAGGGCAGGCCCGGGATCCCGCCGCCGCCCAGCCCCTGGGCGAGCGGGCCGAGCTTCTGCTGCTGGAGGGTCTGGGCGTTCTGGTTGGCCGCCTGCACCGCCGCCACCACCAGATCGGCCAGCGTCTCGGTGTCCTCCGGGTCCACCGCCTTGGGGTCGATCACCAGGTTGCGCAGCTCGCCGCCGCCGGTGACCGTGGCCCTCACCAGACCGCCGCCCGCCTGGCCTTCGACCTCGGTCGCGGCCAGCTCTTCCTGGGCCTTCGCGAGATCCTGCTGCATTTTCTGGGCCTGCTGGAGCAGCTGCTGCATATTGGGCTGGCCACCACCGGGAATCACGGTCACTCCTGGCTGTTCGA
Organism: Streptomyces pyxinae; assembly: GCF_024756275.1. Taxonomy (GTDB): domain Bacteria; phylum Actinomycetota; class Actinomycetes; order Streptomycetales; family Streptomycetaceae; genus Streptomyces; species Streptomyces pyxinae. Next base: position 12,926 of record NZ_JANUGQ010000025.1, read on the forward strand.
CAACGGATGTTCGGTATGCCGAGCCTACGTGGTCCCCGGTCGCCGCGCTTCATCCGTACGGTCATCGGCCCGGAGCCGTACCGACCGGCGCCTCCGGACACCGTCCCGCACCCGGTCCGGGCCGGGTCCGGGACGGTCCGCAGGCCGAGCGCCATCCCTCGTACAGGTGAAACAGAGACCCGGCCCGTACCCGAGCGCTCCGCCTCGTGCGGGCGGAAATACCGGGGTTTCCCCGCCGTACCCGCCATTCGGCGGTAGGAAAGAGCGTGCGCACCGGTTACGGAACTTCACGCACCGTACGTCACGGTACGTCACGCATCGCACGTCACGCAGAGCGCAGAGGAGGGCCCCGGTGAGCCAGCCGGAGAGACAGCCCGACGGCCCCGCCCACGGCGAGGGCGTGGGCGGGGGCCGCCGGTGGCGCGGCGGACACCGGCACGGCGACGACCGCCCGCGCGTCGGGGACCGTCCGCGCATCGAGGACCTCACCGGCCGCCCTCTGCCGCTCGGCGACTGGGGCGAGCCGGCCGAGCGACTGGACGAGCTCTACCGCTGGGTCGAGACGCACGCCCTGCGCACCGCCGAGTGGTACCTCTCCGACCGGTTGCTCAAGCGCCGTTGCGCCCGGACGCTGCGGATCGGCACGGCGCTGTGCGGTGTCACCGGGGCGGCCCTGCCGCTGCTCGAACTGACCGGGGCGGTGCGCGGCGCCGCCGCCTGGGCGTGCCTGGCGCTGCTGGGAGCCGCCGCCTGCCTGGCCTGCGACCGGTATTTCGGCGTCACCTCGGGCTGGATGCGGGACGTGGCCACCGCCCAGGCCGTGCACCGCCGGCTCCAGGCGCTCCAGTTCGACTGGGCGTCGGAGAGCGTACGGGAGGTGCTGGGCCCGGCCGAGGGAACGGCCGGCGAGGCGTCCGAGCGGTGCCTCGGGGTGCTGCGCCGGTTCATGGAGGACGTGACGGAGCTGGTCCGGGCGGAGACGGCGGACTGGATGGTGGAGTTCGGGTCCGGCCCCCCGCCGCCGGCCATGCGCACCGCCCCCGGCGGCGGGCCCGCGCGCCCGGAGCAGGGCCCGCCGGCCGCCCGCTTCCCGTCCTCCCCGCCGGGCTCCCGCCCGAGCATGCCGCGCCAGCGGCCCCCCGAGCCGCGCTGAATCACCCGTACGGCGGTACCGAAGTTGCCTTGCCTGTCGGAGGCTTTCGGCACCGTACGGTACGACTCCCGAACGGCCCGGACCCGGTCCCGAGGCCGCGCCGGAGCTGCGGCTCCCTTGCACTCCAGGGTCTCCGGGGCCTCCGGGCGCATCCGGGGGCTCAGCTGAAGATGATCATCGACCCCTGTCCCAGGCTGCGCGTCGCCGCCGCGTGCAGCCCCAGCCAGACGTGCCGCTCCCGGGCGAAGGGGCTCTCGTCGTACGGAATCGGTCCGGCCGGCTCCTCCAGCGTGGTGGGCCGGGCCGGGGGCGCGGGCGGGGCCGGCGGGTTGGCCGGGTCGATGCCGATCGCCGGTGCCACGTACTCCAGCTCGCGCAGCAGCCCCTGTGCCGAGCCCAGCGGTCCCCCTCCGGCCATCAGCTCGTCGGTGGCGAGCGGCACCGCGAAGTCGAGCGGCACATACGCGCCCGCGTGGTCGTAGTGCCAGACCAGGTGGGACTGCTGGGCGGTCGGCTCGAACATCTCCAGCAGCTGCTCGTAATCCCCGCCCAGTTCGTCCACCGGGGTCACCGGCAGCCCGCAGATCTGGAGCAGATACACCCGGCGCAGGAAATGCAGGGCGTCGTAGTCGAACCCGGCCACCGGGGCCACGTCGCCCGTGAGCCCCGGCATGTAGGAGAAGACGGGCACGGTCGGCAGCCCCGCCTCGCTCAGCGCCTTGTCGTACGTGGCGATCTCTTCGGCGAAGGGGTTGTCGGGGCTCTGGCACAGCACGTCGACCAGAGGGACCAGCCACAGATCACAGGCCAAGGGGGCACTCACTTTCCGATGGACATCACGAATATCACTGATATCGCCGACACCGTCGATATCACCGGCATCACTGACCTGATGAAGATCAGTGAACGAAAACTACGAAAACCATGAAAACCACGAAAACCGATGAAACAAAAGCGATGAAACGAGAGCGCTGAGCCGAGATCACCGGCCGGGGCCGACCGGAGCCGACCAGCAGAGAGGACGGAGGGGCATGTCCAGGTACATCTCACCGGAACACGGTCCGGCCGGACATCACCGGGAGGCGCGGAGCACGGGCAGGAGGACCGGGGCGTACGAACGTGGTTCAGTGCAGATCCCATACCCATGCGCCACCGATCCGCTCACCCTTTCGGCTCAGAAGCTTCGACACTGTCTCGTACAGCGCCGCCTCGTTGTACTGCGGTGGCAGCACCAGCACCCCGGCCTTCCACTCGGCCAGGTCCCGGCGCGCCTGGGCCCGCCACTCGGGCCCGATCGCCGGCACGCGCCCGCTCCACCGCACCTCACCGAGGAGGTCGGAGGTGTACCGGGGGGTGGCTCCGTAGATGCCGATGCGGTCCGGGCCCCAGGGACCGTTGAAGTAACCGCCCGGCATCCGGAAACCGAAGTCCGCCGCCGTCTGCCAGTGCAGGGCGTCGGCGCCGCTCGGGTCCGGCAGCGGCACCGGGACCAGGGTCTCGCCCGGTCCCAGGTACTGCCGGTAGGTGCCGTATGCCACGAACCCGGGCACCGCCTCCCGCTCCCGCACCGGGTAGGGCGTCGGCAGGATCGGGAGCAGCGCGGCGCCGACCGCCACCAGGCCGGCCACCTGCACCGCCGGGAACCGCGAGAAGGCCAGCCGCTCCACCGCCAGCGCGATCCCGGCGCCCAGGACCGGCGCGCAGATCATCGCCACCCGCGACTCGATGACCGACTCGAACAGCGGCGCCTCCGCCAGCAGCCGCCACGGCCCCGGGACCACCAGGTCCGTGTACGGCAGCCGGACCCGGGTGCCCAGCGAGAGCGCCGCCGCCACCAGGCCGGTCGCGGCCAGCGCCCGGACCAGTGGCAGCCGCCAGAGCCGTACCGCCACGGCCACCGCCAGTGCGATCAGCGGCCAGCCGTAGAACGCGTTCTGCTCGGTGCGGTTCATCGCGAGCCGGTCGGCCGTGGCCTCGTCGCCCAGCAGCGAACGGCCGGAGAACTCCAGCAGCGCCAGCGGACTGTTCCCGGCGTCCGGGCCGTGCAGCACGCTGTGGTAGCTCTGCGGTCCGAAGAACTGCCAGTACAGCGGGAGCGCCACCAGCGGCAGACACACCACCGCCGCGATGCCCACCCCCTTCAGCAGCGGCGGGCCGGCGGTGCGGACGACGTCCCGGCGCGCCAGCGCGTAGGAGAGCGCGAACAGCAGCATCCCGACGGCGGCCAGCAGCAGCGGCTCTTCGCCGAGGAAGATCTGGTACGCGGTGAAGAGACCGAGCAGCACTCCGTCCCGCACCACCGCGCGCCCGGCGCTGAGCCGCAGCGCCCGGTCCACGATCACCGGGATCATGAAGAGGACCAGGAAGTTGGGGTGGGCGGTGCCGTGCGAGACCATCGGCGGCGCCGCGGCGGCCAGTCCCGCTCCCAGCGCCGCCGCGCACCGGCTGCGCGCCGACCGGCCGCGTACCACCCACCGGGCGAAGAGCCAGTACCAGGCGCAGGCGGTCGCGGTCAGTCCCAGGGTGAGGACCAGCGCCCAGGTCACCGTCGGTCCGAAGACCAGGGTCACCGGGGTGAGCGGCACCGAGAGGCCCAGCATGACGGTGTTCGCCATGAGGTTCACGCCCTCGGGAAACCCCTGGGCGGTGGTGAAGAGCGGGTTGCGGAGATGACCGACGTTGTCGGCGGTGACCGCGAAGAACCACTCCCACTGGTTCTGGTCCTGCATCGAGTCCCGCAGGTAGGAGTGGTCCAGGTCGGCCCAGAGGCCCCGGTAGAGAAGGACGGAGCCGAGCAGGAACAGTCCCGCGACCACCAGGTCCACCCGTCGCACCGCCCGGGCCCGGAGCCGTACGAGTTCCCACAGCACCTGGGCGTACGCCGGCGCGCCCACCTTGGAACCGTCCTGGTGCGCCCACCGCACCGGTACCTCGGCCACCGGCCAGCCGGCGCGGCGGAAGTGGCGCAGGATCTCGACGTCGATGCCCCAGCCGTTCAGCCGGGAGTCCGCGAAGGCACGGCGGACGCGGGGGCCGTCGAACAGCTTGAAGCCGCACTGGGTGTCCCGGATGCCGGGCACCGCGACAGCGCGTATCAGCCGGTTGCCGAGGCGGCCGAGCCATTCGCGCAGCCGGTGCTGGTGTGTCTCGATCCGGGAGCCGGGCAGCGCGCGCGAGCCGATCGCCGCCGCGCGGGGCTGTCCCCCCGCCGGTTCCAGGGCATCGGCCAGCCGGTCCAACTCCTCGATGGGGGTGGCCAGGTCGGCATCGGTGACCAGTACCCGCCGGCCGGTGGAGGCGAGCACTCCGCGCCGGAGCGCGCCGCCCTTGCCCCGGTTCACCGGGTCCCGCTCCAGCCGGATGCGCGGCTCGTCGGCGGCGGCCTCGCTCACCACCCGGGCGGTGCCGTCGGTGGAGCCGTCGTCGGCGACGATCAGCTCCCAGTCGCCCCAGCGGTCCGGGGCGGCGGTGAGGTGGGCGCGGATCGCCGCCAGGGTGGCGGGCAGTCGCTCCTCCTCGTTGTACGCGGGGACGACCACCGAGAGCGCGACCCGCGCGACCGACGCGGGCCGAGCGACGTCGGCGGCGGAGTCCGTGACACCGCCGCGGGGAGGATCCGCGACGGCACCGCCGGGGGGACCCATGGCTCCGCCGCCGGCGGAACTCACGACAGCGCCGCCGAGGGAATCCACGAGACCGCCGCCGAGGGAATCCGCGACACCGCCGGCGGGAGAGCGGGAGGAACCGGAGGCCGAGGGTCCGGTGGGAGAAGGACTCATCGCGGGCGGTTCTCCAGATGATCGGCCCAGGCCAGCGCCTGCTGGTTGTGCGCGTCGAGCGCGGCGGCCAGGGCTCCCGGGTCGGCGAGCGTCACCGCGCCGACCAGTTCCTCGTAGCCGTTCCACAGCCAGGCGCACGGATTGCGGTCCACCCGCAGATGCGGCACGGCGAAGACCCAGGACTGCACCCGCAGCCGCTGGAGGAATTCGGCGATGTAGCGGTTGGTGATCAGGCCGCCGAGCTCTCGCCAGAAGCGGAGGTCGTAGCCGATCAGGATGTCCAGATCACCGCCGCGCGCGGCACGGGACGCCTCCTCCGCCCGCCGCCGCACCGACAGCAGCCGGGTGCCCTGCGCGCCGATGTATCCGTCGAAGCGGCCGGATCGCACCGGCAGCGCCCGCAGAACACCCTCCACGACGAGCGCCCGCGCCTCGACCATCCCCCGGTAGTCGGCCACCGAGAATTCGTGCACCCGGAAACCCCGGTGCTGGTCGGAGTCGAGCAACCCCTGCGCGCACAGGTCGACCAGCGCCTCGCGGACGGGCGTGGTCGAAACGCCGTACTGGTCCGCTATCTGCTTGACCGTGAACTCCTCGCCGGGCCGCAGACGCCCCGCCAGCACCTCGTCACGCAGCGCGTCCGCTATCTGCTGGCGCAGGGTGCTGCGGGTCACCGCCCCACTCGCGGGCATGGCTCGGGCCCCCTCCGTCCGGCCGTCCGGGTCCCGGACACCTTAAGCCAGCCGGAGGAGAACACCGGGAGCCATCCGTCTCACACGCCCGTCGTACGGCGGTCTCCGGCCGCACGCGTCCGGTCATCCGGGAGCCACGCGGGGGCACGCGTCCGTCGCCGCGTACCGCCCCCGTCCGGCGCACCTGTCCGTCTTCGCGTACCGCCCCCGTCCTCCGGGACATGCGTCCGCCGGCCGTACCGAGCACTCACCGCCTTCGCCCGCCGCTCATACGGTGTGCTCGTCCGCCACCGTGAGCGCCGCGTCCAGCGCCGCCAGCCCCTCCTTCGCCTCGGCGTCACTGATGTTGCAGGCGGGGACGGCGTGGGTGCGGTTCATGTTCACGAAGGGCCACAGGCCGTTCTTCTTGCACGCCGCCGCGAAGGCGGCCATCGGGGCATTGGCCTCGCCGGACGCGTTGTACGGCACCAGCGGCTCCCGGGTCTCCCGGTTCCGTACGAGGTCGAGCGCCCAGAAGGCGCCGAGCCCGCGCACCTCGCCGACCGACGGATGCCGCTCCGCCAGTTCCCGCAGCCCCGGGCCGAGCACCCGCTCGCCCAGTTCGGCCGCCCGCTCCACGATCCGCTCCTCGGCCATCACCTCGATGGTGGCGACGGCGGCGGCGCAGGCCAGCGGGTGGCCGGAGTAGGTGAGGCCGCCGGGGTAGGGACGGGTGTCGAAGGTCGCGGCGATCTCGGCCGAGATGGCGACACCGCCGAGCGGCACATAGCCGGAGTTGACGCCCTTGGCGAAGGTGAGCAGATCGGGGACGACGCCGAAGTGTTCGGCCGCGAACCACCTGCCGGTGCGGCCGAAGCCGGCCATCACCTCGTCCAGTACGAAGACGATGCCGTGCCGGTCGCAGAGCTCGCGCACGCCCGCCAGGTAGCCGGGCGGCGGAGTCATGATCCCGGCGGTGCCCGGGACGGTCTCCAGGATGATCGCCGCGATGGTGCCTGGCCCCTCGAAGGCGATGGTGTCCTCCAGGTGGGCCAGCGCCCGGGCGCACTCCTCGGCCTCGTCGGTCGCGTAGAAGGGCGAGCGGTAGAGGAAGGGCGCCCAGAAGTGGACCACCCCCGCCGACGCGGTGTCCGAGGCCCAGCGGCGGGGGTCCCCGGTGAGGTTGATCGCGGCGGAGGTGGCGCCGTGGTAGGAGCGGTACGCGCTGAGCACCTTGGGGCGGCCGGTGTGCAGCCGGGCCATCCGGATCGCGTTCTCGACCGCCTCGGCGCCGCCGTTGGTGAAGAAGATCTTGTCCAGGTCGCCGGGGGTGCGCTCCGCGATCAGCCGGGCCGCCTCGGACCGTACGTCGACGGCGAATGCGGGCGCGAAGGTGGCCAGCTTGCCCGCCTGTTCCTGGATCGCGGCGACCACCTCGGGGTGCTGGTAGCCGATGTTCGTGTAGACGAGGCCGCTGGCGAAGTCGAGGTAGCGGTTGCCGTCGTAGTCCCAGAAGTACGCACCCTCGGCGCCGGCCACGGCCAGTGGGTCGATCTGGCCCTGGGCGGCCCAGGAGTGGAAGACATGGGCGCGGTCGGCGGCCTTGACGGCCGCCCCGGTCTCCGGGTCGGGCTGAGGTGCGGAGGTGCCACGAGGGGTCAGAGGGGTCATGCGCCCCAGAGTAGGGAGGGGCGGGCCCACCCCGGTATGGCCATCTTGTACGGCGGGAGCCCCCGGGGTCGGCAGGGTGTCGGGTGCGACGGCGCCGCTCGGCGCCGGGGGTCGGACGCGAGGCCGGGGGCCGGGGTTCCGGCCCGACCCGGGGGCCGACCTGTCCCGGGGGCCGGCGTGGCCCGGGCGTCCCCTCGGTGCCGGGGCCGGGGTTCCGGCCCGACCCGGGGGCCCACCCGTCCGTCCCCTCGGTGCCGGGGGCCGGCAGGAGTGAGGGCCGGGGGGCCGGAGACCGCGAGACCCGAGGGCCCGGGGATGCCGTGCGCCGCCCCGGGCCGGACAGACATCCGATTTACCGAGACCTATTGACAGCACGCTGGCGCAGTGACAACATTCTGTCATTGAAGTAGCCACGCCGCGCTTACCGCCCGTTCCCGCCCGGCAGGAGGCAACCATGTCCACCGACGATCCGGTCCACGGCCCGCTCGACGCCCCGGCCACCGCCACCGGGGTGCCCCGCGCCCGCACGGTCCACCTGGCCGTGTACGACACCCTGGCGGACTGGGAGACCGGCCACGCCACCGCCTGGCTGGCCCGCAGCGGCTTCGAGATCCGCACGGTGGGGCTCGGCGCCGGGCCGGTCACCAGCATCGGCGGGCTGCGCATCACCCCGGACCTGCCGCTCGCCCGGCTCCGGCCCGAGGACAGCGCGCTGCTCGTCCTGCCGGGCGCCGACCTGTGGGACACCAGCGACGAACTGGCCCCCTTCGCCGCACGGGCGCGGACCTTCCTGGAGAGCGGCGTGCCGGTCGCCGCCATCTGCGGAGCCACGGCCGGGCTGGCCAGGGAAGGGCTGCTGGACGACCGGTCCCACACCAGTGCGGCCCTGCCCTATCTCGAAGCCACGGGCTACCGGGGCGGCGGTCGCTATGTGGAGGCGGACGCGGTCACCGACGGCGGACTGATCACGGCCGGCCCCACCGAGCCGGTCGCCTTCGCCCGGGAGGTGCTGGGCCGGATGGGAGCCTTCGAGGGAGACCGGCTCGACGCCTGGTTCCGTCTCTTCCACGACTCCGACGCCGCCGCCTACGAGGAGCTCAACGCATGAGCCGGGCCGAGACCGAGCTGGAACGCCGGCTGGAACAACAGTTGCTCAGCCGGACCGCGCTGGGCGTCTTCCGGCTCAACGGTCAGTTCCTCGCGGAGTCCGAGCGGCTCGCCCGGCCCGCCGGGCTCACCGCCGCCTGGTGGCAGGTGCTCGGCGCGGTGCTGACGGGACCGCTCTCCGTCTCGGGGATCGCCCGGCACATGGGCATCACCCGCCAGAGCGTCCAGCGGATAGCGGACCTGCTGGTGGAGAAGAAGCTCGCGGAGTACGTCCCCAACCCCGCGCACCGACGGGCCAAGCTGCTGCGCCCCACCGACGAGGGCCGGGCAGCCATAGCCCGGATCAACCCCGGCCACGCCCGGCTGGCGGACCGTCTCGCTGTCGAGCTCGGCGAGGACGGCCTCCATGACACCGTCCGCGCCCTGGAGCGACTCGCCCGCGCCATGGAGGCCATCGCCATGGACGGCGCCGAGGACTCCACACCCGGTTGAGGATCCTGGCGTTCCGAACAGGACGAGAGGGCCCCGGGGCGGGCGGTGCGAGGATGGCCGCATGGGAAATGAGGATGGCCGCGTGGGAGATATCGAGTCACCCCTCCGTGGGGTGGTGTCCCGACTGCGCGCGGCCGGGTGCGTGTTCGCGGAGGAGGAGGCGGAACTGCTGCTGCGGGCGGCGTCGGACGGCGACGTGGAGCTCGGCGCCCTGGTGGAGCGGCGGGTGGCCGGGGCACCGCTCGAACACGTCGTGGGGTGGGCGGAGTTCGCCGGACTGCGCATCGCCGTGGACGAGGGCGTGTTCGTACCGCGCCGCCGTACGGAGTTCCTGGTCGAGCAGGCCGTCGCGGCTACCCGCCCCGGCGCGGTGGTGGTGGACCTGTGCTGCGGCTCAGGGGCGCTGGGGGTCGCGCTGGTGAGCGTGGTGGAGGGGGCGGAGCTGCACGCCGCCGACGTGGACCCGGCCGCCGTGCGGTGCGCCCGCCGCAATGTCACGACGGTGGGCGGACGGGTGTACCAGGGTGATCTGTACGCACCCCTGCCCGCCGGACTGCGGGGCCGGGTGGACGTGCTGCTCGCCAACGTCCCCTATGTGCCGACGGAGGAGGTTCCGCTGCTGCCCGGAGAGGCGCGGGAGCATGAACCCCTGGTCGCGCTGGACGGCGGGGCGGACGGGCTGGACGTACTGCGCCGGGTGACGGAGGAGGCGGCCGGCTGGCTGGCGCCGGGCGGATGCCTGCTCTTCGAGACGAGCGAGCGGCAGGCCGGGGCCGCCCGCGCGGCCGTCGCGGCGGGCGGCCTCTCCGCCCGGGTGGCGGAGTGCGAGGACCGGTACGCCACGGTGATCATCGGCTCCCGGGTGCCCGCCGGACCCGGGGCGCTCACTCCACCAGGTACTCCGGCGCTCCGGCACTGAGGAACTCCACGTCCAGGTGGGGCCCGGGGCCGGTACGCGTGCGGAAGACAAGCCCCACCGACCGCCGCAGGGACACCAGTTGGCCGAGGGCGTCCGGCTCCGTCGGTTCGGCGTCCACCGGTCGGGCCGCTCCGGCCGATGACCGGTCACCTGCCCTCACGAACCCTTCGATCACCAGCTCCGCGTCGACGCGGGCCTCCCCCAGCACGGGGCCGGCCTCCTCGGAGTCGTACACCTCCCAGCGCAATGACCGCATATGAGGGGTGACTTGACGGATCTCGGCCCACCGCAGGGCGGTCGGCAGCCCGGTACGCGTCAGAATGACCCTGCCCTCGTCGTCCCGGCCCTCCGCGGACCTGTCGCTGATGACCCCGTGTCCCGTCATCGAGGCACAGGCCCAGCTCAGGACGGTGTGCAGCCTGGTGGCGTGCGAGGTGTCCTCCGGGGGAGCGGCGAGGAGCGCGGGAACGGGGAGATCCGGCTCCTCGGCCGGGGCGGGCCGCTCCCGGGGCATGTCCGGCACCGGGGCAGCCGGGACGGCGGACCAGTTGTTGCGGACAAGGGCGAGGGACGAACCGGGGCCCGGGGTCTCCCGGTAGCTGTGCTGGGGCCACCGGGTACCCCGCCTCCGGCCGTAGTGCCGGGACAGATACCCGAGAGTGAGGACGGGCGGACCGGCCGGCACTCCCCGGTCCAGCAGGTCCAGCAGCCGGGAGGTGAAGCACGGGGGAGCGTCCCGGTCCAGCAGGTCGTGCCGCACGACCAGCCATTGCGTGCTGGTCCCCACCTCCGGACGGGGGACCATCGGTGTGTCCGGGGCCGACTCCCACCGGCCGCCCGGTGGGACCCAGCAGTCCTCCGTCATGATCACGTGCCGGGCACCCACCGCGTCGGCGATCAGCCGGGGCAGTGGTGACCGTTCGGCACGCGGGAAGCGCCGGTGGTGGTACTCCTCCAGTTCATGCAGCACATGAGCGTCCCCGACCACATGGACGAACAGGGCGTCGTCGATCGGCCCGCTGACGGTCCAGAAGGCGTCCAGGATCTCTCCGGGGCCCGGGTCGAGCAGCACCACGCAGCGGTCCGCCGCCAGATTCCAGCCCTCCGCCGACATCATCAGCCGGCGCATCCGGTGCAGGGCCCAGGCGACCGCCTCAGCCTGTTCGCCGCCCGCCGCCGACCCGATCAGCAGAGCGGCGCTGCGCTGCGGATCGGGGAAGACCGGCCCGGAGGGCGCGGAGGGCCCGGGCCGGGCCGGGGCCGGTGGAGGGACGTGGCCGTCATGCAGGGCCGCCACCAGGCTCGCCGAGGCGTACGCGAAGATGCGCAACTCCTCCGGGAGCCGGTCGGCGGCGGGGACGGCCTCGGCGTCGATGGCACGGTGGGGGCGCGGGGCGTGGATGGCGATGTAGCGGGTCAGCGCGTCGTGCGTCCGCCAGGCGTCCCGGCGTCCCGCCAGCTCGGCCAGTTCGGCGCGCGCCCCCTCCCGGAACGTGACGACCGGCGGCCCGTCCGGAGGCACCATGATGTCGAGCGTCCCGCTGGTCAGCAGCTCGGCCACATCGGCGGTGGTCGCCTCGCGCACCACCTCCTGACGGATCAGCTGGATCAGCGGCAGGCTCAGCGAGGTGAAGAGCGCGCAGAGGCCGGCCAGCCGTACCGCCGGGAGGGAGCCGGTCCGGACCAGTACCTCCGCCGCCTCCCGGCCGGCCTCCGTCTCCGCCCGGCCGGCACCGGCGCCCGGGCCACCGTCCGCGTCACGACCGCCGACCACCCTCGGGCCGGTGGCCACCCCCGGGGCCGTGGCCGTCTCCCGACCGGCCTCCGCACCCGGTCCGCCGCCCCTGCCCGGGCCGGTGGCCGGCTCCAGGCCGGTGGACGGCTCCGAGTCGATGGCCGACTCATGACCGCCGACCACCCCCGGGCCGATGGCCACCCCCGGGCCCGCGGCTGTCTCCCGACCGGCCTCCGCGCCCGGTCCACCGCCCCTGCCCGGGCCGGTGGCCGGCTCCAGGCCGGTGGCCACCCCCTGGCCGGTGGACGGCTCCGGGACGGTGGCCACCCCCTGGCCGGTGGACGGCTCCGGGACGGTGGCCACCCCCTGGCCGGTGGACGGCTCCGGGACGGTGGACGGCTCCGGGACGGTGGCCACCCCCTGGCCGGTGGACGGCTCCGGGACGGTGGTCGGCGGCCGGATGTCGCCGGGCGGGAAGGTGCCGTACGGAGTGGGAGCCGGCCGGTCGGCCGCCGCGAACGGCGACACCACGGCGCCCGAGGCGCTCGCCAGCCCCGCCTCGAACCCCTCGGGCGCGCAGCGCATCAGGCCGTGCGCCCAGCGGCGTACGGCGTGCGGAGTGAGGGCGAGCATCGGCACCGGGGACCAGCCCGCCTCGTCGTCCAGCACCGCCCGGAGGTGCGGCGGGATCGTGAAGTCGAGGTCCGCGTTCCGGCCGCCCGGCACCCGGTGACGTACCCGCACGGCGGGCAGGTCCAGCGCGGTGCGGTGCCAGAGCCGGCCCGGCAGCGGGTTGACCAGGGCCAGCGGGCCACTCGCTCCCCACCGCCGCAGCAGCCGCCAGATCCGGGGCTCGTACCAGGAGGGCGCCGTGCAGTCCGAGATGACGAACACCAGCCGGTGGCCGTCCGGCACCACGACCGCCCGATCCGGGACGGGCTGGTCCCTGGCGTCGGTGACCCGCGCCTCCCCGTGCGTCCGTAACCGCCAGCGACGCACCTGGCGGAACGCCCCCGAGCTCTCCAGCAGCGCCGTGAACTCGTCCGCCGCGTCCCGCCAGAGGTCCATGGACGGATGGGAGTCGACCAGGACCAGGGCATCGAACCAGGGCTCGGGCATGGGCCCCAGCACCGGCAGCAGCTCGCCGCCGCGTGCGTACGCCTCGACGGTCGCCGCCAGGTCGAGGCCGGTGCGGCGCCCCCGGCGGCGGCGCATCAGCGGCCGCAGGGCCCGTCCCAGTTCCACCGCGTGCGGCAGCGCCCGGCCGGACGCCACCGAAAGGGGCAGTGCCCCGGGAGCGTGCGGCCGGCCGGGGAGGCCCGGGGAGCCGGGCAGCCGTTCCCGGACCCCGTACGGGCCGCCGGGCCCGGGCGCCGGAACGGCGCCGGTCTCCGGCCCCGCGCCCGGCCGGCCCCGGGGGCCCGCCCCCGGGGCGGCCGGTCCGCCGGCTCCGTCGGCCCCGGTGGTCGTCGTGCCCGGCGGCCCCTCCACCGGGTCCGCCGCCGGTTCCGCACCGGACGCCGCTGCCGCGCCCGGCTCCCCGGGGCGGACCGCTTCCGGGCTCGCCGGCACGCCCGGGCCCAGGTCCCGGCCGGCGCCCGCGCCCGACTGCTCCGGCCCGGACGCCGCGGCCAGCCACAGGACGTCCGCCAGCGTGGTGGCGTCCGGTGGCCCCAGCGGCCCGGACGGGCGACGCGGGCCGGACGGCCCGGAGGAGCCCGGCGGCCCGGACGCGCCCGGCGCGGGAGAACCGGCGCCCGCGCCCAGGGCGGTCAGCAGGGCGTCCAGCACCCGTCCCAGCTCATCGCCCCGCCCGTACTCCGCGGCCTCCGGCACCGGATGGGCCGAACTGCCCTCAGGCACCGGACAGTTCCCGCAGCAGGATGGCGAGGAGCCGGGCCCGCTGCTCGCCCCGCGGGCCCCGTTCGTCCGTCACGATCCGGACGGCGTTGAGCAGCTGGTCCACCGCCAGCGCCTCGCCCTTGGCCACCCGCCGCACGAACTCCTCGATGAGCTCGCGCCCGTCGCCGGTGACGGGCTGCCCCAGATGCGCCTCCACCGCCCGGCGCAGCAGGTCGGGAGTGAGCGGAGGCATGTCGTACCGGATGCAGCGCCGCAGGAAGGGCGCCGGGAACTCCCGCTCGCCGTTGCTGGTCATGACGATGAACGGGAAGCGGTCGCAGCGGACATGGCCGTTCTCGACCGGGTGGCGCATCAACCGCTCGGGGAGGTCGCTCTCCCCGTCCCCCGGCCACCGCCGGACCCCCACCCGGCGCCGGGAGTGCCGCACCAGCTCCGGCACCTTGAACTCGCCCCGCTCCAGCACGTCCAGCAAGTCGCTCGGCAGATCGAGGTCGCTCTTGTCGATCTCGTCGATCAGCAGCGCCCTGGGCCGCTCGCGGCCGGGCAGCAAGGCCGTCCCCAGCGGGCCGAACTGGAGGAACGGGGCGATGTCGTCCGCGCCCGGCCACCCGGTCTCCGGCCGAGCGGGCGGCCGCGATCCGGGCCGCTCGGCCGGCCCGGCTCCCGGCCCGCCGCCCTCGGCCCAGACCTCCGGACGGATCTCCTCCGTCGCCCGCGTCGCCCGTACCTCCCCCGGCTCTCGTACTTCCCTCGTCTCCCGTACTTCCCCCGGCTCTCGTATCGCTTCCGGCTCCCGCGCCGCCCCTTGTAGCTCCCGGGCGGAGCGCACCGTCCGTGCTCCGCTCCCGGTGGCCGGGCCGGGCGGCGGGGGCGGGACCGCCGCGCGGGACTGGGCGATGCGCAGGGCGTGGATGTGGCCCAGCGCGTCGTACCGGCACAGGGCGTCCTGGAGCGTGCTGCGGGAGGTGATGTGCCAGCGCAGCACCGGCCCCAGCCGCAGTTCCTCCGCCACCTGCTCGATCACCGTCGACTTGCCGCTGCCCGCCGCGCCGGTGATCAGCAGCGGCCGGTGCAGATAGACGGCCGCGTTCACCGCGTCGGTCAGCCCGTCGGGCGGCTGGAACGTACGCGGGTCCGCCGCACGGGGGAAGGTCCGCCAGGGCGGTGGCTCCGGCAGGGTGACGTCGCGCGGACCGCCGGTGCCCCGGTAGTACGTGTTCCAGCTCATCGGACACTCCTCGTGGAGGTGGTCTCGGTGTGCCCGCCCGACCTGCCGAACCACCCGCAGACGTCGAGCCAGGGCAGGTCGTGCCAGGCCGACCGAACGCCCGCCAGCGAGGCGAAGTCGTCCTCATGGACGGTCTCATGGACGGTCACTTCGGCGCCGGACGGCCCGGCGGCCGACCCCTCGGAGCCCAGCGGCCCGGCGGCCGGTGCTCCGGTATCCGGCGGCCCGGCACCTGGTGTCACGGCCTCCGGCGGCCCGGCGGCCGGTCGCCCGGCGGCGGCCCGCAGACGCGCGAGGTAGGCCGCCGTGAACTTGCCCGGCAGGCCGGCCCAGTGCCGGCCCAGCGCCACCTGGGTACGGGCCGCGGGGCCGGACTCGTCCCCCGGCCAGAGCAGGACCGGGGTGTACGGAAGCAGCAGCTGCACCAGTTCCACCAGGTCGGCGGGGCGGTGACCGATACCGATGGCGCGGTTGAACCCCCCGTCCCGGCACAACTCCTTCAGCCGCTTCGGCTCCCGGGTCGCCTCGGCGTCCAGCCAGTCCACCGGTGCCTCGCCATCCACCGGTACCTGATTCTCGGCCTTCTCCAGCTGCTCCCGGGCCCGGTCGTTGATCCCGCGCAGATGGCGCGGGACGAACAACCGGTCGGCCCAGCGGAGGGTGACCGTACGGTCCACACCGAGCCGGTACAGCCCGGCCTCGGCCTCCTCGGGCCGCCACGCGGGCAGCAGCGCCGCCGGGACCACCACGTCCACCTGGAGCAGCCGGGCGCCGGGCGGCAACCGGTCCTCCGCCCAGTAGAGGATCTCCGGCAGCACCGCCTCCACGCCCGCCTGGCTGGGGACGCACTCGAAGACCTCGCCGTGCGAGCAGCCGTCCCCGTCCCGCAGCCACACGGAGATCGAGTCGGGCCAGTCGACCCGGGCCGCGTGCAGGCTGACGATCAGGCTGATCCGCCGGTCACCGTGCCAGGCCGCCAGCTGCCGGCGGGCGTCCCCCAGCGCCGGAAGGGCACCGGCCGCCTCCGCCCACCGGTCGGCCCGCGCGTCCGCGCAGTCGAGCCCGCACGCGTGGGCCAGGGCGATCAGGCAGGGGGCCAGCGCCGACGCGGCGGCGTGCCGGACGTTCCGGCCGTGCAGCCGGGGGGCGTGCAGGGCGGTGAACTCCAGCAGATGGCGCAGCAGTTCCCGCCCGGCAAGCTCCGGCGGCGGGTGGAACGGCTCCCGGCCGCCCTGCTGGCCCGCGTTGAGCGCGGCGACCGCCCGCTGGATGACGTACGTCGTCAGGGCGCTGCCCGCCCAGTCGAACAACGCCCGCTCGGTGTCCGCCACCACCAGCAGGGCGTCCGCCACCTCCCGGACCCGCGGTGCCCCGCGGCCGGGGTCGGCCGCCGCCCGGTCCCGGAGAGCCCGCAGGGGCTCCGTGACGGCTGCCCCGGACAGGCCGCCGCCGGGCCAGGAGTCCAGTGCGGCGCGGAGGTCGCAGGCGCCGAGCTCGCCCAGCTCCAGGCCCGCCGTCCAGCGCGGTCCCCGGGCGTTGTGGGCGAGCCAGAGCCCCTCGTCGGCCGTGACCGAGCCGTCGTAGTCGAGCCATGCCGCGTCCTGGTCGGACAGCTCGGACATCAGCGCCTCACGGTAGGCCCGCAGGGGCACCACCTCCCCTTCCCCGGGGAAGCCGTGCCGGATCAGCCGGGTCAGGGTGCGGCCGAAGTCGAGCTCGAAGGCGCTCTGTTGGGCGGGGGCCGCGGCCAGGGCCGTCACCCGCGTCCGGCCCTTGGCGTAGCCGCCCACCAGGGCGTCCAGGCCCGGCAGCCCCGCCGCTGCCTGGCAGGTGTCCAGCAGCAGCACCACTCCGGCGATGCCGTCCTGGTTCGCCGCGGCCGTGACCAGGGAGTTCACATCGACGGAGCCCGCCGCGTCCTCCTCGCCGGTCGCCTCGGCCAGGTAGTACAGCCGGTTGCTGCCCTCCGGCGACTGGCCGTGCCCGACGAACGCGAGCACCAGCACCGCGTGTTGTCTGCCCGCCGCGTGGATCGCGGCCCGTACCGCCGTGTCCACCGTGTCACGGCCGGCCCTCCCCGACCGTACGAGCTCCGCGCCGGCCACCGGGCTCTCCTGACAGGCCCCCAGCGCCGGATCGGTGAGCACCTCGTACAGCTCGCCGGCGACCGTGTCGAGATCCTTCAGGTACTGCTGGGAGTCGCACTGCGAGGCGACGACCAGGACGTGCCGCGGCGCCCCCGCGCGCGGACCCCTTGTCACGGCACCGGCCACGACCACCCCCGAACCCCACTCCCCTCACGTGGAGTTCGACCGTACCAACCGTCCCATCGCCCGCGCAGACCTTGAGGAAAACTCCCGCCCGCGCGGAGCGGCGGCCCGGCCGGGGCCGGGTGTCCGGGGCTGGGCGTCCGGGGGCCGGTCCTCCGGGGCGGGCCCCCGGGGGGGCCGGGCCTTCGGAGGGCCGGCGCGTGGATCAGAGGATCGGCCGGACCGGGCCTCCGGGGACCGGGCGATCGGACCGGGCGATCGGACCGGGCGATCGGACCGGGCGCTCAGACCAGGGACCCGAGGACGGCGGCCAGCGGGCGGGGGGCCTCCTGGGGCTCACCACGGCTGCGCGCGTGGGTGCACCGAGTGCCCCCGCGCCGGTCAACCGCAACGTAACAGGGGCCCCTTGAGCCTCCCCGGTCGCTCCCTCCCCTACGCGGCTCAGTCCACCCGCAGCCCAAGGGCGCGCAGCGAACCGGGCGGTACGTCCACACCCTCCACGGCCTCCGCCAGCCGCAACGCCAGATCCGCGACCACCAACTCCGGCACCCGCTCCGGCACCACATCCCCAAGACTCCGCAAATACGCGGCGACCTCCCGCCAGGAATAGAACACCGACCCCCCGTCCTCGCTCAGGTCGAACACCGGAGCCGGAAACCCAGGCTCCTTGGCAAGCCGCTCCAGGTCATCGAGGCCGCGCTCACAACGCTGGGCCATCCGGCTCAGGACCACCTCGTCCTCATGACGGACACCGACGGCGCGCAGCCCGGGGATGAGCCGGATGTCCCGAGCCACCCGGGCAACGGCGTCCAGCAGTGACGGGGCCTCGACATCACACGGCAGCTTTCTGAGCTCTTCGGGATCGGAACAGACAGGGAACAACTCGGGGTTCTCCGGGCCGAGGACGTACCCGACGGATCCGTCCGCGAACGCGTCACAGTGGTCGAAGGCATCGGACTGCTCACGGGTGAGCGGCTGATTGACCACGAGGTGGAAGCTCCACGTAGGCACCGAGGCCTCCATTCAGTGGCGGTGTTTCTTGATGAAGTCGATGATGCGCTGTGCCTCGTCACCGGGGCTCTTCGGCGTGTCGAACACCGTGTAGGCCCTGCCGCAGGAACAGCACACCACCCACCCCCACCGGTGACTGTTCTTGTCGGGCACGACCCGGAGACCGGCCTTCTTGGCGCGGTCGAGTGCCGCCGCCACGTCCTTCTTCTGGTGCCGCCCACTGGAGATCATCCACGAACCCCCCTTCCATGGGCCGTCGTTGAGTCACTCCAACCCCGCGACCAAATGGGCGAGTAGCGAAGTTGACGACTGCCGGGCACACAGGCCGGCTCAGTCCACCCGCAGCCCGAGGGCGCGCAGCGAACCGGGCGGTACGTCCACACCCTCCAGAGCCTCCACCAGCCGCAACGCCAGATCCGCGACCACCAACTCCGGCACCCGCTCCGGCACCACATCCCCAAGACTCCGCAAATACGCGGCGACCTCCCGCCAGGAATAGAACACCGACCCCCCGTCCTCACTCAGGTCGAACACCGAAGCCGGAAACCCAGGCTCCTTGGCAAGCCGCTCCAGGTCATCGAGGCCGCGCTCACAACGCTGGGCCGCGTCGCTG
The DNA here is from genome assembly GCF_024756275.1 of Streptomyces pyxinae. GTDB lineage: Bacteria > Actinomycetota > Actinomycetes > Streptomycetales > Streptomycetaceae > Streptomyces > Streptomyces pyxinae. The sequence goes on from NZ_JANUGQ010000025.1 coordinate 31,438, forward strand.
AGGACCACGTCGTCCTCATGACGGACACCGACGGCGCGCAGACCGGGGACCAGCCGGACGTCCCGCGCCAACCGGGCAACGGCATCCAGCAGCGACGGAGCGTCGGTGCCGCACCACAGCCCCCGAAGTTCTTCGGGATCGCTGCGGACCGGGTGCAACTCGGGGTTCTCCGGGCCCAAGCGATACGAGATGGCCCCGTCGGCAAACACGTCACAGGTGTCGAAGAAGTCAGCCTGCTCACGGGTCAGCGGCTGGTTGACGACCAGGGTGAAGCTCCACTCGACCACGGTGGGTGCTCCTTTCAGTGCAGGTGCGCGGAGACGAACTGCTGGACGCGCTTGGCCTCGTCGCCGGAGTTCTTGGGCGTGCCGTGCACGGTGAAGGTCTCACCGCAAGGACAGCACACCACCCACCCCCACCGGTGACTGTTCTTGTCGGGCACGACCCGGAAACCGGCCTTCTTGGCGCGGTCGAGTGCCGCCGCCACGTCCTTCTTCTGGTGCCGCCCACTGGAGACCATCCGCAGAACCCCCTTCCAGGGGGCATCGTCGCGGGGCTCCAACTCCGTTGCGTAATGCGCGAGTAGCCAAGTTGACGGTCACCGGACGGGGGCGAAGGGAAGGCATGGCAGACGCAGGGCCCCCGCCGAAGGAAGCTCGGCGGGGGCCCTGCGTGGGTTCACCCGATTGGGCTATGAGTTACCAGGAGGTCATCCGCTCGTCTTGGCCGCGCCCGGGTCGACCACCTGGTCGGCGGGCGGCTGCTTGGCCTCGACCTTCTCGTTGTAGTCGCTGAAGGTCACCTCACCGGGCTGCTTGCCGCCCTCGGTCACCGCCTTGAGGATGTACGGCTCGCCCTCGGTGGCGACGTACATGGTCGTCTTCTCGCCGTTGGACTGCTTCTTCACCAGGGCCAGGGCGTCCTTGCCGTCGATCTCGGTGGTCTCGCCCTTGGTGAGGCCCTTGCGCTCGGACTTGTCGCTGTCCAGGGCGGCCAGGAACGCCTGCTTGTCGCAGACGCCCTCGGTGCCGGCCTGGTTGGGCTGGGACTTCACCCACTTGCCCTGGAGCTGCTGCACCTTCTGCTGGGTACCGGGTTGACCCTGCAGGGAGTTCTGCCAGAACTTCTGGTCCCCGCGCACATAGACCTGCTGCCCGAGCTGGAGCACCTCGGCCTTGGCGCCCTGGCCGGTGATGGTGCCGGTGCAGTGGTCCTGCTCGTCCACGTGGAAGTTGAGCCCGATCTCGTTGCCGGTCGGCTGGCGTGCCGTGCCCTCCACCCGTACGGACTTCGCCTCACGGGTCGCCTTCACCGCGTCGGCCGCTATCTGGTCCGGGCTCTTGCCACCGAACGCCTTGTCCGCGTCCTTGCCGTCGTCGCTGCCGCATCCCGCGAGCGCCGTCGCGCCCAGACATACCGCCACGGCCGCCACGAGCGCCTTCTTCGCCGCCATGAATTTCCTCCCGTAGACCCCGTGCGCACTCCGGCTGAGTGCTGGGTGGTCAGCCGTCCGCGTACCCGGGGCCCGGAAGGTAAACCGGGGGTAAATCCGGTCATGGCAGGGTGAGTTCAGGACGTTCCGCGCGGTTTTGCCGGGAGCCCGGGAAAGGGCGGGAGCCCCGGGAAGGAGGGTGGGTCCGGCGAACGGTCCCGGCGCCCGCCGGACCCGCCCCGCCTCCTCCCCGCCCCCCGGGCCGGTGCTCAGCGGCGGGTCTCGCCCGCCAGGAACTCGGTGAGCGCCTTGCCGGGCCTCAGCACCGCGCGGCCGTCCTCGACATGGAAGTCACCGAACCCGAGGACGGAGACCGCCCCGCCCTCCCGCAGTCCCTCCGCGAGGGCGCCGGGGCGCTCGACCGTGCCGAAGAGCGCGTCCAGTACGCGTCCCACGACCGCCGGCTCCAGTGCCCGTCCCCCGCCGCCGTTGCCGGTCTTGGCGGCCACCGCCCGTGTCAGCGCGTCCTTGTCCATGCGCGGTCACTCCTTTCGTACGGAAATGGGGTGTTCGCGAGCCATCGTGACAGCCGCGCACGGGGGCAACCGGCAGGACGGTCCGGGGCCGCCAGCGCGTCGCGGGCGGTCGTCACCTGTCCGCATGACAGGTGACGACACCGGAGACGCGTGCGGTGCGCGTCGGTAGCGTGACAGCGAGCGAGAGGAGAAGGCACGTGGAAGCACCGAACGCCGGGACGGGGAGCGTCCCCGCGGACCCGGAGGAAGAGGCCCTGGTGGAGCGGATCCGGGCTCAGCAGGCCGTGCTGGCGCGGCTGGCCGGCGCACCCCAGGGCCCCGCGCCCGCCGGCCCGGTCGCGGTCGAGTACGGCGGCGAGACGTTTCAGGTACCGCTGGCGGTGCGAGACGTCCGCGCGGCACTGCCGGCGGAGGCGCGCGACGGCTTCGACCAGGAGCTGGCAGCGGCCGCACCGGCGCAGGCGGGCCCGGTCGTCCGCAAATGGATCCTGGAACACCTGCTGGTCGGTGACGAGTTGGACCGGGTCGATGTACTGCTGGCCGCAAAGGAGCGGCCCGGTGGTCAGTCGGCCGGGGTGGCGGCCGACGCGCAGTCGGGGTGACCCCAGCCGTCCGGGTTCTTGGCGATCTTCTCACCCTTGCCGTACGGCTTTCCGCACCGGCAGCGGCCGGGGAACTTGGCGCTGATCGTCCCCCGCGCGGAGCCGGACTTCGCCGGGCCGGACCGCCGGGTGGACCCGGACCCGGCGGACCGGCGGGCGCCGGCGGCGGGACGGGGCTCGGCGTCGGGCGGGGGCAGCTCGGAGCCGGTCGCGGAGCCGATCGCCTCCTGGGTGCGGGCGGCGTGGCTGGCCGCACCGTCGGCGGCCGCGTTCAGGGCGTCGCCGCCGACCTGGTGGGCGGGGACGTACACGAAGTCCACCTCCCGGCCGGCCAGCAGCCCGTCGATGGCGACCACCAGGTCCTTGTTGGCCACCGGGGTGCCCGCGGCCGTCTTCCAGCCCTTCCGGCGCCAGCCGGGCAGCCAGGTGGTGACGGCCTTCATCGCGTACTGCGAGTCCATCCGCACTTCCAGCGGGACGGCGGGGTCGGTGGCCGCCAGCAGCTCGCGCAGAGCGGTCAGCTCCGCCACATTGTTGGTCGCGCGGCCGAGCGGGCCCGCCTCCCAGGTCGCCACCCGGCCGTCCGCATCCGCCACGACCCACGCCCAGGCCGCCGGCCCGGGATTGCCCTTGCACGCCCCGTCACACGCGGCGATGATCCGTTCCACCATTCCCCTGATGCTGCCATGCGCACGACCGCGCTCCGACCGGGGGCCGTCCAGGGGCCGTCCAGGGACCGATCAGGAGCCGGAACCAGCCCGGCCGGGGCCGCGTCCGGGGCCGGACTCAGGGCTCTCCGGCCGCGGCCCGCACGAGGAGAGCGGCGGTGTGAATGGAGGTCGCAGTTCCCTGCTGTGCACCGCCGCTCTCCCCTGGTGTCCCTTTTACCCGGACATCGGAAAACCAGCCGTTCGGCCGAGCGATTCGACGACACGACCATGACCCGAAGCGGACACGACGGAAGGGGCCACCCCGTGATGCGGGGTGGCCCCTTCCGTACGCACTTTCGCGCGCTTCTCCTGGTATGCGCCGACTACCAGCGATACCAGCGAGCGCTTCCGCCCTTGGGACGGGCGATGAAGCCGATCAGCCAGAAGACCAGCACGATGACGGCGATCCACCACAGTGCCTCAAGGGCGAAACCGGCGCCGAAAAGGATAAGAGCGAGCAGCAGAACAAGAAGCAAAGGAACCATTGTTATCAACCTCCGGAGCCTCTTGTTCCCCAGCCTTCCTCATCTCATTCTCTCGATTTCACGGGTTTCGCACACTCGTTCCAGGACATGAGCAGTGATTTCGCGCTCGCCGGACCGCGAGTGCCCGGACCCCGGGCGCCCGGGGTCCGGGCACTCGCGGCGCCTTACCGCGCGGGTTCAGGAGGGATCGGTACGGCGCCGCGGCAGGCCCTGGAGCAGCGGCGGCCCCTGCCCGCGGCAGGAGCGGGGCAGTCCCCGGGACACGATCACTGCCACTTGAGCAGCGAGGCGCCCTTCACCTGGATGGCCTTCTTGCCGAGGACGTTGCCCCACGGGACGTTCTTGATGGAGCCCTTCTTGCCGCACCCGGCGTCGTACCACTGCGACTTGCCCTTGCTGTTGAACCCCCTGACCTTGATGCACGGGGTGCCCCGCTCGGCCACCCAGCCGTACGCGGCCTTGTAGCCCTTGGCGCCGAAGATGCCGCAGGGGTCCTCGCTGGTCTGCCACTTCAGCGGAATCCCGACGGCCTTCTTCCAGTCCCCCGAGCACTTGGTGCCCGCCGGGGCCAGCTCGATCGTCACCACGTCGTCACCCGCCACGGCGACCGACCTGCTCTGCTCGCCGGTGACGACCGCACCGGCCGGGGCGGCACCCACGGACAGAACGGCGAGGGACGCCAGACCCACGGCGACGGCCAGATTGCGCGACTTCATCATTTCCCCTGTTCATGTCGCTGCCTCCAAGGAGGCGGTCGAGCAGATCCCGAAGCGGAGGGAGACGACAGGAAGCGGAATCCCGGGCTCCCCGAGAGGATGTCCCGGGGGCTCCACCACTGGAAGAGCACCTCCGGTGCACGCTGTTTCTCGAAATCCGCGCCGACTGAAATGTGGTCGGGGGAAAAATTAGTGGACCCGCGAGGAGCGTCGACAAACTGCGCGGTCGTGTCGATCCAACTCCGCGATCAGTGCGGGGCGCCGCCCCGCCGGGTTCTGCTCGCCCACCGAATCGGCACTGCCGGCGCGAAAGGAAAAGGAGTGGACAACACCCGCGCACGCCCGATGGGGCACCGCTCATGCGGAATGATCCCCGCCGCATTCTTCACCCCGCACCGATCGGCAGCCCGCCGGGGGCACGACGGCCCCGGAACAGCAGGTCGCCCCGGGTCGCCCCGGACGACGCTTCGGGGCGAGGCCCGGGGCGACCGGACGGGGGCGGGGCTCAGCAGCTGAGGTTGTTGCCCGCCGGGACGCCCAGGATCTGGGTGAAGGACTGGTACTTGCTCACCCGGCTCTGCACCTGGGCCGGGTTCTTGCCGTCGCACTCCAGCGCACCGTTGATGGAGCGGATGGTCTGCCCGAAGCCCGCGCCGTTGACCATGGCGTTGTGCGGGGTCATGGTGCCGGGGCCGTTCTGGGTGTTCCAGTACCAGAGGCCGGTCTTCCAGGCGACCGCCGGCTCACGCTCCACCCGGTACGGGTTGTTGAGCAGATCGATGCCGAGGGCGTCGCCCGCCGCCTTGTAGTTGAAGTTCCAGCTCAGCTGGATCGGCCCGCGGCCGTAGTACGCGGCCTGTCCGGCGGGGCAGCCGTAGGGCTGGTTGCGGTCGCAGTAGTGCGGGTAGTTCGCCTGATTCTGCTCCACGACGTACACCAGTCCGCCGGTCTCGTGGCTGACGTTGGCGAGGAAGGCGGCGGCCTCCTGCTTCTTCACCGTGTCGCTGCCGGTCTTGGCGAAGCCGGGGTACGCGCTGAGCGCCTCGGTGAGCCCCTGATACGTGTAGAACGGGTTCCGGTTCGGGAACATCTGGTTGAACTGCGCCTCGCTGACCACGAATCCGGAGGGGTTCGGGCCGGGCCCGGGGCCGGGGCCGGTGCCGCCGCAGGCACCCTGGTCGGCCCAGACGTCCGAGGAGCCGGGACGCTCGTTCTGCGTCCACCACTTGGCCTGCCAGTTGTGGCCGTTGTAGGAGGCGGTCTGGCCACCGGTGTAGACGGCGGAGGCGCTCCAGGCGGCCACGCACGGGGCGGCCGCCACGGACTCGGACGCCAAGGCCGCGTTGGCGGCCGCGGGGGCGAGGACGCCGAGACCGGCGGCCGTACAGACCCCGGTGAGCAGGGCGAGTGTCCGCCGGGACACGCGGCGGTACAGCCTCCGGGGCAGATGGCGAGACGTGCGCCGGGACATGCGTCGGGACATGGGGAAGCCCTTCCGTGGGGGGATCCGTGGGGGAACCCTGGTGGAGGGAACGGGACTTCACCTCACCGTGCGTGCTCTGAACCTGTCAAGGTCTAGACCAAAAATCGCCGTTTCCCGGAGATGGCGACGGCCGGCCCCGAAGAGCGGCGACGGCCGGCCCCGGGAAACGGTGACGGCCGGCATCCGGATGCTTCGGATGCCGGCCGTCGGCCGTGAACTCCTCCCGGGCTCCGGTCAGTCGCTGCCCGACGGGGCCCGAGCGCCGGCCGGGGAACCGGTCGGCGGAATCAGAGGGAGGAGAGGTGGATGGGCAGGGAGGGGGATCAGAGGAAGGAGTTGATCTCGATCGTCTCGGTACGGCCCGGGCCGACACCGATCGCCGAGATCGGCGCGCCGGACATCTCCTCCAGCGCCTTCACATACGCCTGCGCGTTCTTCGGCAGATCGGAGAAGGTCTTGGCCTTGCTGATGTCCTCGGACCAACCCGGCAGCATCTCGTAGACCGGCTTGGCGTGGTGGAAGTCGGTCTGGGAGTACGGGAGTTCCTCGACGCGCTTGCCGTCGATCTCGTACGCCACGCAGACCGGGATCTGCTCCCAGCCGGTGAGCACGTCCAGCTTGGTGAGGAAGAAGTCGGTCAGGCCGTTGACCCGGGTGGCGTACCGGGCGATGACCGCGTCGAACCAGCCGCAGCGGCGGTCCCGGCCGGTGGTGACACCGCGCTCGCCACCGATCCGGCGCAGCGCCTCGCCGTCCTCGTCGAAGAGCTCCGTCGGGAACGGACCGGCGCCGACGCGGGTGGTGTACGCCTTGAGGATGCCGATGACCCGGCTGATCTTCGTCGGGCCGACACCGGCACCGGTGCAGGCACCGCCGGAGGTCGGGTTGGAGGAGGTGACGAAGGGATACGTGCCGTGGTCGACGTCGAGCAGGGTGCCCTGGCCGCCCTCGAAGAGGACGACCTTGCCCTCGTCGATGGCGTTGTTCAGGATCAGCGTGGTGTCCGCGACGAACGGCTTGATCTGCTCCGCGTACTGGAGCATCTCCTCCACGATCCGCCCGGACTCGATGGCCCGGCGGTTGAAGATCTTGGCGAGCATCTGGTTCTTCTGCTCCAGCGCCGCTTCGACCTTCTGCTCCAGGATCGACTCGTCGTAGAGGTCCTGGACGCGGATGCCCACCCGGTTGATCTTGTCGGCATAGGTCGGGCCGATGCCCCGGCCGGTGGTGCCGATCTTGCGCTTACCGAGGAACCGTTCCGTCACCTTGTCGAGGGTGACGTTGTACGGGGTGATCAGATGAGCGTTTCCGCTGATGAGCAGCTTCGACGTGTCGACGCCGCGCTCGTTCAGCCCGCTCAGCTCGGAGAGCAGGACCGCCGGGTCGACGACGACTCCGTTACCGATCACCGGAGTGCATCCCGGGGAGAGGATGCCGGAGGGGAGAAGGTGCAGCGCGTACTTCTGGTCGCCGACGACGACCGTGTGGCCGGCGTTGTTGCCGCCCTGGTAGCGCACCACATAATCGACGGATCCACCGAGCAGGTCGGTGGCCTTTCCCTTGCCCTCGTCACCCCACTGAGCACCGAGCAGCACAAGTGCGGGCACAGGCGTACACCCCTTCCGGGCGGGGCATGTCCAAGGTCAGGGGCCGACGCCGCCTCACCGGTGTGCCCCGGAATAGACGAAGCCCCTGGCGCAATAGCGCAAGGGGCTCTTGCACAAAGATGCTACCCGAGGAAGGACCGAGGTGTCGGCTCACGACCAGCTGCTGGTGGTCATCGACCCGGTCGCCCGCCGGAGTGACGGCGAGTCCGTGCGGATCGCGAAGGACGTGCTGTGCGCCGGCGCGGAGGTGAAGGTGTGCTGGCCGGACGGTCCGGAGGAGTTCGGCCGGATGCTGTCCCGGCGGGGCTCGCGGCGCCCGGTGGTGATCGGTGACGACCGGGCGCTGCTCCGTGCGGTGACCCAGCTGCACCGCTTCCGGGAGCTGGCCGACGGGGCGCTGTCGCTGATCCCGGTCGGCGCGCGCGGGGCGGTCCAGCTGGCCGGGGCGCTGGGGGTGCCCGGGGACGCGGTGGCGGCGGCCCGGGCGGTGCTGGACGGCGCGGAGCGGCGGCTGGACCTGCTGGTGGACGACAGCGACGGGGTGGTCCTGGGCGGCCTGCGGATACCGGTCGGCCGCGCACCGGTGACAGCTGCGGCCCCGGGGACGGTGTGGGACACCTGCCGGACGCTGGTCCGCACCCTGGTCCGTCCGGCGCCCTCCGCCCCGGCGCCGCGCGCCCGGACGCAGCGGCTCCGGGTGGAGGCCGACGGGCGGCTGCTGAGCGACCTGGACGCCCCGGTGGAGGATGTGACGGTGTGCTCCCGGGGCGGGGCGGCGGAGGTGGTCGTGCGCCCCCGGTCGGCCGAGCCGGTGCGGGCGACGGCCTCGGCGGTCACCGTGTCGGGCGCCTCCTTCCGCTACCGGGCGGACGCGCTGGTGACCGGGCCGGTCTGGACCAGGACCTGGACCGTCCGGCCCGGCTCCTGGTCGCTGACGGTGCCGGTGGCGGTGCCGGGCCCGGGAGCGGAGAGCGCCGGAGCCGCGGCGGGCTGAGGCCGCCGGACCGGGCCCGGTCACCGCTCGGGCGGACCGGACGCCGGAAGCCCCGGGGCACGGCCGCCCGCGTCCCGGTCACCACCCCGGACGGGCCCGGGCGCCCCCCGGCGGGTCACCGCCCCGGCTGGACCAGGCGGGCCTCGTAGGCGAAGACGGCGGCCTGGGTCCGGTCGCGGAGGCCCAGTTTGACCAGGATCCGGCTGACATGGGTCTTGATCGTGGACTCGGCCACCACCAGATGCGCGGCGATCTCGGCGTTGGACAGGCCCTGGGCGATCAGGACCAGCACCTCGGTCTCGCGCTCGGTCAGGTCGCCCACCTGGGCCAGGGCGGGCGGGCGCGGTGCCTCGGCCGCCCGGGCGAACTCGGTGATCAGTCGCTTGGTCACCGTCGGGGCCAGCAGCGCCTCGCCGGCCGCCACCACCCGCACCCCGTCCGCGAGCTGCCGGGCCGAGGCGTCCTTCAGCAGAAAGCCGGAGGCCCCGGCGCGCAGCGCCTGGTAGACGTACTCGTCCAGATCGAAGGTGGTCAGCACCAGCACCTTGGCGTCGCTGTCCGCCGCGACGATCTCCCGGGTGGCGTCGATGCCGTTCAGCTCCGGCATCCGGATGTCCATCAGCACCACGTCCGGGCGGAGCGCCGCGACCTGGCGGACCGCCTCCCGGCCGTTGACCGCCTCGCCCACCACCTCGATGTCCGGCATCGCGCCCAGCAGCACCGAGAAGCCCTCGCGGACCATCATCTGGTCGTCCACGATCAGTACCCGGATGGTCATGCCCGGCCCTCCGTGTCCGTCGTCCCGGGGGTGTCCGAGGGGCCCGCCGCGCTCCCCGGGGGCTCCGGCTCCCGCTCGGCCGGGGACACCGGCAGGAAGACCGCCACCTCGTAGCCGCCGTCCGCCACCGGCCCGGCCGTCATCTCGCCGTTCAGCATCGCCACCCGCTCCCGCATGCCCGTGATTCCGTGCCCGGCGCCCGGCGACGGCTTGACCAGACCCCGCGCGGGCCCGTTCAGCACCCGCAGCCCCAGGCCGCCGAGCACGTACGACACCTCCACCTTGGCCGTCGCGCCCGGCGCGTGCCGCAGCACATTGCTCAGTGCCTCCTGGACGATCCGGTACGCCGACAGCTCCACGCCCTGCGGCAGCGGGCGTACGGCTCCGGTCACCGCCGCCTCGACGGTGAGCCCGGCGTCCCGTACGTTGCCGATCAGCCCGTCGAGGTCGGCCAGGGTCGGCTGCGGGGCCTCCGGCGCCTCGTAGTCCTCCGCCCGTACGACGCCGAGGATGCGGCGCAGCTCGGTCAGCGCGGCCACCGCGTTCTCCCGGATGGTGACGAACGCCTGCTCAAGCTCGGGCGGCGGGTTCTCCACCCGGTAGGGCGCGGCCTCCGCCTGGATGGCGACCACCGACATGTGGTGGGCGACCACGTCGTGCAGCTCCCGGGCGATGGTGGTGCGCTCCTCCAGCAGGGTGCGCCGGGACCGCTCCTGCTGGGTCACCGTCCGCTCGGCGGTGACCTCGGCCTCCGCGCTGTTCCGGACCTGCGCCACGCTGATCAGCAGCAGCACCAGCGCGGAGGTGACCATCATCGGGCCGGTGTCGGAGCCGCCGAACTGGGATCTCAGGACGACGTCCGCGAACATGCCGTACGCCCCGGTCACCACCCACATCCAGGCGGCGGTGCGCGGCCGGGTCCGGGCCGCCACGACCGTCAGCACCACCAGATGCGCGGCGAAGCACATGTCCGGCCAGGGCCAGCCGCTCCCGATCCCGCCCACGAAGGCGATGAGCAGCGTCACCGCCAGCGACAGCCAGAACGCGGCCACCGGACGTACCAGGGTGGCCAGCACCGCCAGCGCGGGCACCAGCCCCGGTACGAGGTGACCGGCGGCGTCGGCGACGATCAGCACCAGCAGCGCCCCGAAGGCGACGACCGCGTGCGGCAGCCAGCGCACCCACTTGCGTATCGGCTCCGACAGCCGGCGGATCACCGGCCGGTCGGTCCGCATCGGCGGCAGCGGGCGGTAGGCCAGGACATCGGTCAGCAGGTCCCGGCGCAGCCCCTCCATCAGCCCCCGGGCGTAGTGGTACTCGGGGCTGCGGCTCCCGGACGACGGGCGCCGGTCGCCCCCGGAGGGCGGGCGCCGGCCGGCGGAGGTGTGCGGTGATTCGGTCACGGGGCAACGGTAGGCGGACGCGGTGGTGAGGTCGTCACCTTGGATGCGGATTCCGCCGCCTCCCCCTGGAGTACTACCTGGCCCGTCCCCGCCCCCACCAGGCCGGACACGACCGGGAGGCCACCGGTGCGCCCCGGCCCCGCGCGGGCGACCGGGGACCGTGGCCGGGCGCCGGAACCGGGCCACGCCCCCGGGAGGAGCCGGACGGCGCCCGGACGGCCGGAACCGCCGGAACCGCCGGGGACACCGGCGGCACCGGAGCGTGCGCGGACGGGACGCCCGCGCCGGGAGCCCGCCGGGAGGCACCGGCCGGAAGTGCCGCCCCGGGGACCGGGAAGGGAATCCGCCGGGAAGCCGACAGGCGGGGTGCCGCACGGGAACACACGGGAACCCGGGGAAGGCAGCCGGAACAGCAACCCCGGTACGCCCCGGCGTCACGGGACCTCGACGAGGCCCGGGCCGTCAGGGCCGCGGGCACCCGGCGCGGACCACCGGGCACCAGCACCCGGGCACTATGACGCCGGGGCACCGGGCACAACGACGCCGGGGTGCCGGGGCCACCGGGCGCGGGCGGGCCGCCCGGCGGGGAGCCGTCGTACCGCCGGACGGCCGGGGCGGCCCGGGGCGCCGGGGGCAGCGGGCCGGGCGGGCCGCCGGAGGCCCGGGCCCGTACGGTTCGCCGGGCCGGACGGCCGCCGAACCGCGCCCGCGCGGGGCGCCGGGCAGCCGCCCCCCGTAGGGACCGCCGGGCAGCCGGCTCCCCCGTACGACCGCCGCCGGACAACCGCCCCCTGTGCGGACGGCCGGGCCCGGTGGCTCACCAGGCCAGCTGGGCGATCTCCTCCGCGACCACCGCGCAGGCGTCCGCCGCCGGGTCGATGAGCGGGAAGTGCCCCACCTCGTCCAGCAGCGTCAGTCCGGCCGTCTCCCCCGCCTTCGCCGCGGCCTCGGCGTACGCCTCCGCGACCGCGCGCGGCACCACCACGTCGTCCCGGCCCTGGACCAGCGTGGTGGCGATCCCGGTCGGCAGCAGCAGCGCCGGGTCGGTGTGGGCGGCGCGCTCGGCCAGCCGGTCCGGGCCGCCGAGCAGCTGGGTCACCGCACCGCCGCACACCTCCAGCTCCACCGCCAGCCCGAAGTGCGCGATCGGGGCCAGCGCGACCACCCCGCGCAGCTCCGGGGCCCTCGCCGGCCGCCACGGCGAACCGGCCGGCAGCACGTGCCGCGCCGCCGCCCAGAGCGCCAGATGGCCACCGGCCGAGTGACCGGTGAGCACCGTCCGGCGCGGATCGGCGGCCGGCAGGTGGACGGCGGCCAGCTCCGGCAGGGCGTCCAGCGCGGCGGCCACGTCGTCGAAGGTCTCGGGCCACCGCCCGGCCACCGGGCCGCCGCTCCCGGCCTCGCCGGTGGCCGGGGACCCGGCGCGCGGGCCCGGAAGGCCGCCGCCGCGCCGGTACTCGACATTGGCCACCGCGAACCCGCGCCGGGCCAAGTAGTCCGCGAACGGGGTGATGTGCCACCGGTCGAACCGGGCCCGCCACGCCCCGCCGTGCAGGACCACCACCAGCGGCACGTCCCCGTCCCGGCCGTCGCGCGGGGCGTAGAAGTCGATGACCTGGTCCGGATGATCGCCGTACCGGGCGGTGGAATCCGGGTCGACGGCCGGATGCGACAGGGCCGAGGCCTCCTCGGCGGCGTCGCGCGCGGCGGGGTCGGGCATGGTGCTCAACCTTTCGGTGTCGGGGCCGGATTGGCCTGACCTGCGGGGACGGTACCAGGAGTGGCAACCCCCGCACCGCCCCCGCGCGCCCGCCCCCACCGGGGCGCCGGCACCGGGCCCCGCTACACGGAGACCGCCTGTACCGGAAGGGGAGGCCCCGGTTAGGCCCCGCCGCCCGCCGGCACCTCCCGCACCACCTCGGCCAGCACCCGGGCCGCCCGCTCGGTGTCCGCGAAGCCGACATAGAGCGGGGTGAACCCGAACCGCAGCACATCCGGGCGGCGCAGATCGCCCACCACGCCCCGGGCGATCAGCCGCTCCATCACGGCCGGCGCCTCCGGGCAGCTCAGCGCCACCTGACTGCCCCGCTCACGGTGCTCGGCCGGGGTCATCGAGACCACCCGGCCCTCGGGGACGTACGCCGCCACGCACTCCAGGAAGAAGTCGGTCAGCGCCAGGCTCTTGGCCCGCACCGCCGCCACCGAGACCCCGTCCCAGACGTCCAGCGCCGACTCCAGGGCCAGCATCGAGAGGATGTCGGGGGTGCCCACCCGGCCGCGCGCCGCGCCGGACGCCGCCCGGTAGCCGGTGGTCATCCCGAACGGATCGGCATGCGAGTTCCAGCCCGGCAGCGGCGAGTCGAACCGGTCCTGGTGGCGCTCGGCGACATACAGGTAGGCCGGTGATCCGGGGCCGCCGTTGAGGTACTTGTACGTGCAGCCGATCGCCAGGTCCACCCCGTGCTCGTCCAGTCCGACCGGCAGGGCGCCGGCGCTGTGGCAGAGGTCCCAGACCGCGAGCGCGCCGGCCGCGTGCACGGCGGCGGTGATCCCGGGCAGGTCGTGGAGCCGGCCGTCCCGGTAGTCCACGTGGTTCACCAGCGCGGCGGCGGTGCGCGGGCCCACCGCGTCCGCGACCGCCCCGGGCTCGACGGGCACGAGCCGGGTTCCGGTCAGCCGGGCGGCCGACTCCGCGATGTAGCCGTCGGTGGGGAAGGTGGTCGCGTCCACCACGATCTCGTCCCGGCCGGGGCCGGCCAGCCGCACCGCCCCGACCAGCGCCTTGAAGACATTGACACTGGTCGAGTCACCGACCACGAGCTGCCCCGGGGCGGCGCCCACGAGCGGCGCGATACGGTCCCCGATCCGCTCGGGCGCGGTCCACCAGCCGCTCTCCTCCCAGGAGCGGATGCGCAGCTCGCCCCACTCGCGGGTCAGCACCTCGGCCATCCGGGCCGGCACATGCGCGGGGAGCGCGCCCAGCGAGTTCCCGTCCAGATAGACCCCCGCGGAGCCCGCTCGGGACTCCGCGGCCACGCCGCCGTTCTCGCCGTCACCGAGGGCGAAGAGCTTCCGCAGTCCCGCCAGCTCGTCCGCGGCGTCCAGCTCCCGGGCCCGGTCGCCGAGCACACTCGTCTCCTTCCCGGCCGTCCCGGCCTCATTGTTCTTCCCGGCGTTCTTCCCGGTGCTCCTCCGGGCGTTCTCCCCGGCCTGCTCCTGGGTCGTCTCAGACATGGCTGCGCGCCGTCCACAGCTCGGGGAACACGTTGTTCCGGGCGCGCTTCTCCAGCCACGCCACCCCGGCCGAGCCGCCGGTGCCGGTCTTGGCGCCCATCGCCCGCCGGGTGGCCATCAGATGGTCGTTGCGCCATCGCCAGACCAGCTCGCCCACATCGGTGAGCGCCTCGCCCAGGCGGACCAGCTCGCCGTTCTGGTCCGGGTCGGCGTAGATCCCGGCCCAGATCTCCTCGACCGCCGGGGAGGGCTCGTACTTCCGGGCCAGATCGCGGTCGAGCACCTCGCGCGGCACCGGCAGCCCGCGCCGGGCCAGCAGCCGCAGCACCTCGTCGTAGAGGCTCGGTTCGTGCAGCGCCTTCTCCAGCTCCGCGTGGACGCGCGGCGCGCCCCGGTGCGGGACCAGCATCGACGCGGACTTGTCGCCCAGCAGGAACTCCAGCCGCCGGTACATCGCGGACTGGAACCCCGAGCCCTCCCCGAGCGCGGCCCGGTAGGAGTTGAACTGGGCGGGGGTGAGCTGTCCGAGCGGTGTCCAGGAGGCGTTCAGCGCCTCCAGCTCGCGCACGGACCGCTTGAGCGCGTCCCGCGCCACCGGGAGCCGGTCCTCGCGCAGCGCGCGGCTCGCGGTCTCCCACTCATGGACGATGACGGTGAACCACAACTCCATGACCTGGGTCGTCACCAGGAAGACCATCTCGCCCGGGTCGTCCGAGAGCGGATGCTGGAGGTGGGTGAGGACGTCCGCCTGGACGTAGTCCTCGTACGGTGTGGTGCCGGCGAAGTCCAGGTTCGGGGTGTCCGAACCGGCCGCTGCGGCATCGGGGGCAGTAGACATCGCTGTCTCCATCAATGCGTGCTACCGGGTAGCGGTCCGCTCCGTCCAGCCGACTGGAGAGCCCCGGTCCCCTCGGGACCGCGCCACAGCAGTGGTACGCGGTCCCGTCCGCATCATGACACGACTCACCGGGTCGCACACGGGGCCGAGGCCGACGGCCCGCGCCGGGCCCGTCCCGTCCCCGGCCTCGTCCCGTACCCGTGCCTCCGGTTCCCGGTCGTCTCAGCCGAGCGTCTCCGCCGCCAGCGGGGAGGAGTCGCGCAGAAACTCCGAGCAGCGCTCGTACTCGGCCTGCTCCCCGATGTCCTGCGCGGCCCGCGCCAGGGCGTGCAGCGCCCGCAGGAAGCCCCGGTTGGGCTCGTGCTCCCAGGGCACCGGACCGTGGCCCTTCCAGCCGCTGCGGCGCAGGGCGTCGAGCCCCCGGTGGTAGCCCGTCCTGGCGTACGCGTACGACTCGACGACCCGGCCGCCCTCGTACGCCTCGTCGGCGAGCCGCGCCCAGGCCAGCGAGGAGGTCGGGTACTTGGCGGCGACATCCGCCGGGTCGGCGCCATTGGCCAGCAGCTCGCGGGGCTCCGGGTCGTCCGGCAGATGGGTGGGCGCCGGTCCGCCCAGCAGGTTCTCGTGGATGCTCATGGCCCCCAGTGTCCCCCACCCCCGCGCGCCCCGGCCCGGCCCCCGCAGCGGCCGCCCCGGACATGCCCCGGGCCCGGTACCGCACGCATGGGACGCGTACGCGGTACCGGGCCCGGGGCGGGTCACCGGCGACAGGGGCCGGGTGCCGTCCGATCCGGAGATCCGAAGGGCCGGGGCACGGTCCGGGCCGAGGGCCGGGATGCCATGCGGTCCGGAAGGCCAGGGAGCCGAAAGCCGGAAGCCGGCGGTCGTGGCCTACTTGAGCTTGGTGCCCGCCGAGCGCAGGGCCGTGCACGCCTCGGCGACACGCTTCGCCATGCCCGCCTCGGCCAGCTTGCCCCAGGTGCGCGGGTCGTAGGTCTTCTTGGAGCCGACCTCGCCGTCCACCTTCAGCACGCCGTCGTAGTTCTGGAACATGTGGGCCGCGACCGGGCGGGTGAAGGCGTACTGGGTGTCGGTGTCCAGGTTCATCTTCACCACACCGTTCTCCAGCGCGGTGGTGATCTCCTCGGCCGTGGAGCCGGAGCCGCCGTGGAAGACGAAGTCGAAGGGGCTGGCCTTGCCGAACTTGGCGGCCACGCCCTCCTGGAGGTCCTTCAGCAGCTCGGGACGGAGCACCACATTGCCCGGCTTGTAGACACCGTGCACATTGCCGAAGGAGGCGGCCAGCAGGTAGCGGCCCTTCTCGCCCAGCCCGAGGGCCTCGGCGGTGCGCAGGGCGTCCTCGACGGTGGTGTACAGCTCGTCGTTGATCTCGTGGCTGACACCGTCCTCCTCACCGCCGGTCGGGGTGATCTCGACCTCAAGGACGATCTTGGCGGCGGCGGCCTTCGCCAGCAGCTCCTGGCCGATGGCCAGGTTGTCCGCCAGCGTCTCGGCGGAACCGTCCCACATGTGGGACTGGAAGAGCGGGAGCCCGCCCTTGGCGACGCGCTCGGCGGAGATGTCGATCAGCGGCCGGACGTAGCCGTCCAGCTTGTCCTTGGGGCAGTGGTCGGTGTGCAGGGCCACGGTGATGTCGTACTTGGCCGCGACGATGTGCGCGAACTCGGCCAGCGCGACCGCGCCGGTCACCATGTCCTTGTTGTGCTGGCCGCCCAGGAACTCCGCGCCACCGGTCGAGATCTGGATGATGCCGTCGCTCTCCGCCTCCGCGAAGCCGCGCAGGGCGGCGTGCAGGGTCTGGGACGACGTGACGTTGATGGCCGGGTAGGCGAACTTGCCTGCCTTCGCCCGGTCGAGCATCTCGTTGTAGACCTCGGGGGTTGCGATGGGCATCTGTCCGCTCCTTGTGATCTGCGGTTGCGTGCTGATCCCTGACCTGGGGGCGACGTCATCGTCGCACCTATCCTCCCAGATGGCCGCAGGGGCTCCACCCCGCCTCCGGAGCGCGCGCACGAGCAGCACCACATCCCCTGCCCGTCACCCGGACGGGCTTACGGGGGTGCGGGGACACGGAAAAGGGGCGGAGCGTTTCACGTGAAACACCCCGCCCCGGGCGATCCCTGGCCGGTCTCCGCCAATCCTGGCCAGGAAACGCCCGGGATCGGGGCTTGGCGGGACCGCCGGGTTACGCCAGGCCCAGCTCGTCGAGCGCGTAGGCGTACCGGTACGGCACCCCGGCCGTCCGGCTGATCTTCTCGGCCGCGCCGGTGGCCCGGTCCACGATGGTGGCGACGGCCACCACCTCGGCACCCGCCTCACGGACGGCCTCGACGGCGGTGAGCGGGGAACCGCCGGTGGTGGAGGTGTCCTCCACCACCAGCACCCGGCGGCCCCGGATGTCCGGTCCCTCGACCTGGCGCTGCATGCCGTGCGCCTTGGCCGCCTTGCGTACGACGAAGGCGTCGAGCGACAGTCCGCGCGCGGCCGAGGCGTGCAGCATCGCCGTCGCGACCGGGTCGGCGCCCAGGGTGAGCCCGCCGACCGCGTCGAACTCCAGGTCGGCGGTCAGATCGAGCATGACCTGACCGACGAGCGGCGAGGCCACCCCGTCCAGGGTGATCCGGCGCAGGTCGACGTAGTAGTCGGCCTCCAGCCCCGAGGAGAGGGTCACCTTGCCGTGCACCACGGCCTTGTCCTTGATCTGCTGGAGCAGATCGGCTCGAACGTCAGTCATGCCCCCGAGCTTAGGTCCTGCGAACCCGGCCACCGCGCCCCGGCGCTCACCCGGTTCTCAGAGCCGCCGCCAGGCGAAGGTGGCGGCGGCCTCCAGGGGGTCGATCGGGGTGACCAGGCGGGGCTGGGTGTTCAGCCCGTTGGGCGGTCCGGACTGCGGCTCCACGCAGACGGCCTCCGCCTGCTCGTCGTAGACCACCACCCACTGCTCCCGGCTGGTCACCCGTACCTCCAGCTGCCCGGGCCAGGTGAGGGTGACGTCCACCCCGTCGGGCATCCCGAAGCAGTCGTCCCAGGGGCCGGACCGGGGGTCGATCCGGCGGCCGGTCGGCAGATGGTCCTCGCCCCGCTCCTCCTGCCAGCCCGCGGTGAAGTCGATCCGTACGTCCGCGCCGCCGAGGTTCCGGTTGAACCAGGGGTGCCAGCCGGCCTGCGCCGGGAACGAGTCGCCGCGCGTCTCGACGCCGATCCGCACGGTGAGCGCGTCCTCGGTCAGCTCGAAGATCTGGGTGACGAGGCCGGGGTACGGCCAGGGCTCGGTGAGCTCATAGCTGAACACCGCCTCGGTCCGGTCCGCCCGGACGGTGCGCCAGGCGGTGTGCCGACCGGTGCCGTGGATGGCGTGCGGGGGCGAGTCGACCGGCAGTTGATGGCTGACGGCGCCGTTCATGAACCGCCCGTTCGCGGTCCGCCCGCACCACGGCACCATGGGGAAGCAGCCGTACCGCTCCCCCTGCCGCAGCAGTTCGGTGTCACCGATCCGGAGTCCGGCGATCCGGCAGCCGTTCTCCGGGGCGATGCGCAACTCCACGTCCCCGGCGGTCAGCCGGACGTCCTTCGCCTCTGCGGGCGCTGCCACTGCGGGGTCTCCACTGTTCTTGGTCACGGTTCCCGAGCGTACGAGCCGACGGAGGATCCGGCCCACCAGTGGCGGGTCCGGCCCACCGGTGGCGGTTCGACCTGCCGGTGGCGGGTCCGGCCTACCGGCGGCGGCGCAGGGCCCGGCCCAGCACGACGGCGGAGGCCAGGGCGAGCGCGGCGGCGGGGGCGAGCCAGCGCAGCGTGGCCGTGGCGGTGGCGGTGTCGGGCCCGGGGGCCGGCGCGTACCGGCCGCGGGGCGGCGCGTGGTCCACCTCCTCGGCGGAGCGGCCGATCATGGTCCGGCGGGCGTGCGCCGCCTCGGCCGGCGCCCCGGGGAAGTCGTCCCCGGCGAGGCCCTCCCGGGCCGTGTCGTCCCCGCTGAAGTCCCCCTTGGCGAAGGGCCCGTCGGCGAGCGCCTCCTCGGTGAGCTCCCCGGCGGTCAGGTCGTCGGGGACCGGCTCCACCGAACCGAGCCCCCCGGACCCGTCCTCGTCGTCCCCGCGCTCGGGGCCGGCCAGCGGATCGAGCGCGGACGGGGGCACCGGGGTGTCGAACACGGACGGACGGCCGCTCCCCGCCGCCTCCCCCGCATCCGGGTCGGCCCCGGCCCCGGTCACCCCGGTGTCGGTCCCCGCCCTCCCGGCGGTCTCCGCCAGCGTCTCCGCGAACCGGTCCAGCAGCCGGTGCCCGGCCGACTCCGCCGCGTCGGCCGGCAGCTCGGCCAGCCGGCCGTCGGCGGTCAGCGTCCCGCTGAAGGACAGCGTCGTCCCGCCGTCGGCCTCCGCCGTACGGACCGTCAGCGCCAGCTTCACCGAACCGCCGCCGCGCACCTCGCCGCCCTCGCCCGTCACCTCGAAGGCGCCCTCCTCCGCGCCGGGCACCACCCGCAGGGCGCCCCGGTAGGTGATGGTGTGGCCGCCGGCCCGCACCTTCAGCCGGCCCGACAGCGGACCGGCCGACGCGTCGGCGTCCCGCTGGAGCCCCGGCACGCAGCGGGCGACCCGGACCGGGTCCGCCAGCGCCTCGCGGAGGGTCTTCTCGCCAACCGGAACGAACACCTCATGCTCCATGGAAACCGAGCCTACCCACGCCCGGCCGCCGCGTCTCCCACGCGTACCGGGCCAGTCGCACCACCCGCCCGCGAGGGCCGGCCCGGCCGCGCTCAGCCGCCGTACCGGGGGTGCACCAGCGTGGACGGCTCCAGACCGGCCAGCCGGGTGCGCTCGGCACGCCGGGCCTCCGCCGCCAGCACCGCCGGGCCCAGCTCCAGCCGCGCGGGCGCGTCCGCCGCCAGCGCCAGCACCGGCGGTACGGCCCCGGGCGCGGCCAGCAGCAGCCCCCAGTCGTGCACCGCCCGGGCGTCCTGGTGGCCCTGGGCTCCCCGGTCGGCCCCGTCGGCCCCCTCATCACCGGGGACGTCCGCCCCGCCCGGCGCGCTGTACGCCCGTACGGCGAACCCGGCCGCGCGCAGGGTCGCCGCCACCGTCCAGTAGCTGCGGGGCCGGGACTCCGCCGGGCCCGCGTGCACGGCGAGCCGCCCGTCCGGGGCCAGCGCCCGGGCGGCCAGCCCGTAGAACTCCCGCGCGTACAGCCGGGTGCCGCTGGTGTCGCCCGGGTCCGGCAGGTCCGCGATCACCACGTCGTACGGCTCCGGGGACTCCCCCGGTTCCGGGACGCCCGCCGCCCGGCCGCGCAGCCAGCCGAAGGCGTCGGCGAGCACCACCCGGGTCCTCGGGTCGGCGAGGGCCCGGCCGTTGAGCCGGACCAGCTCGGGGTCGGTACGGGCCAGCCGGACCACCTCCGGGTCCAGCTCCACCACCGTCACGGCGGCCACGTCCCGGTAGCGGAGCACCTCCCGCGCCACCAGCCCGTCGCCGCCGCCCAGGACCAGCACCCGGGCGTGCGGCCCGCGCATCGCCGGGTGCACCAGGGCCTGGTGGTACCGCCGCTCATCGGCTCCGCTGACCCGCAACTGCCCGTCCAGATAGAGCCCGAGCGGCTCGCCGCGCCCGCCGGTCAGGACGATCTCCTGCACCTCCGTCCGGACGGCCACCCGCACCCGGTCCCCGTACACCGCCCGCCGCGCGGCCCGCTCGAAGTCGTCCACCAGCGCGGTGGCGACCGCCAGCCAGATCAGCACCAGCACATTGGCGAGGACCAGCAGCCGCCGCGCCGGGGCGGTCAGGTCCCGCCCGAACACCCACAGCACCAGTGCCCCGCCCGCCACCGCGTTCACCGCACCCGTCAGCAGCGCGCTGGTGAGCTGGCCCAGCCAGGGGAGCAGCAGAAACGGAAAGGCCAGCCCGCCGACGAGCGCGCCCACGTAGTCGGCGGCGAACAGCTCGGCCACCGTCCCGTCCGCGTCCTGCCGGGCCCGCCGGGAGACCTGCTGGATCAGCGTCATCAGCAGCGGCATCTCGGCGCCGATCAGCACCCCGATGGCCAGCGAGAAGGCGACCAGCACCGGCCGTGAGCCGCCCAGCCAGGCGAAGGCCGCGTGGAGCGCGAGCGCCGAGCAGCCGCCGGTGAGCGCCAGCGCCGCCTCCAGCAGACCGAACCCGACCACCGCCCGGCAGCGCAGCCGCTTGGCCAGCAGCGAGCCGATGCCCATGGCGAAGACCATCAGCGAGAGCACGACGGACGCCTGGGTGACCGAGTCGCCGATGAGCGAGGAGGCGAGGGCGACCAGCTCCAGCTCGTACACCAGGCCGCACGCGGCGCAGACGAAGACGGCGACCAGCACCCAGAGTCGCCCCGCTCGCCGCCCCGCCGACGGCGACCCGGCGCCCGCCGGGCCGAGCGGTGCGGAGACAGGGGTCGGCGTTTCGATCACAGAAGAAACGCTACGTCACATCATTATTACGGCTTGTCACCCACACGGGTGAAATAACGTCGCCCCAGGCATAGAACCCGCCGCGCCCCGTCACACCCCCACCCCCAGCCCCCACAGCCCCCGGCCCCTCGATCCCCCACCCCTGAACGCCCTCAGCCCCTCAGCCCTCAGTCCTCAGCGCGCATCCGGCACCCCGATACTGGTCCGGGTCACCACCAACTGCCCCTCCTGCGGGTAGGCGTGCCAGGTGCGCCACCGCACCTGCCGGCCGCGGCGCTGGGCGAGCATGGCCGTGAACGCGTGCGGCGAGCCCGGAAACGTCCCCGCCAGCCCGTGCGGGTGATCGGCGACCAGGGCGAGCAACTCCTGGGCCCGCCCGGCGAACGAGCCCTCCGAGAGGCTCTCCACCCGGGCGGCGAACTCGTACTCCCAGCCCCCCACCTGTTTCGCCACCCCCAGGGGCAGCGGCGTACTGCTGCCGGGCATACAGGCCACGGTCTCGGAACATCTGCCGCCACCCTCCTCCAGCAGTACCTGGTGGGAGGCGCCGAGCAGTCTCAACTGGAGTATGGCGCCGGAGAGTTCGAGGTCGAGTACGGCGAGGGCGGGCAGCGCCTCCCGGCCCAGCGCCCAGGCCAGGTCGGTGGCACGGGTGTCGGTGTAAGAGGTCTCAAGGGTCGTGAGCATGGAACGGCTCCGCAAACACGGCTCGTGGCTGGACCGGAACGCCCCGGAAGACACGCGTGGGGGATCGGACTCCACCGGCTCGGGTCCACACGAGGTCCGATGGCTGGAAGGTGTCGACAGCGAGGCTGTCATGAACCGTGGGCGGCTCACAGCGTTTTTACCCAAGTTGAACTGGTTTCCATCCCCTGGGGGGCTCCGCGGTTCAACTGTTCAACGGAAAACGGCCTGCTGGACGCGCAGGTGTGAGACATAACGTCAACAAAAGCCGGAACAACGGGAGTTGCCCTTCCCGTCGTTCCGGCACACCGGCCACCCCGTCACATTCCGGCCACCCCGTGTCAACTGCCCCCGCATCCGCCTCCGCCGCCCCCGCAGGACGAGCCACCGCCGCCGCAGGAGTGACCACCGGAGTGCCCGCCGCAGGAATGCCCGCCCGAGTGTCCGCCGGAGTGATGACCGCCGGCTCCGCTCCCGGAGTCCCCGCCGGACCAACCGCCGTCCCCGGCCCACCAGCTGCCTCCCCCGGCGGCCGCGGCACTCCGCCGCCGGCCCGACCTGCCGCCGGGCCCCCGCCCCTTCCCGAGGCTCTTGGCGTTCCCGCCACCGCGCCCCGCCGCCAGCAGTCCGGCGAGCGCGAACACCACCACCAGCGTCGTGCCCAGCACGATCAGTGCCACCATCGTCGGGTCCCCCTTCCCCGTGTGAGTACCGCCGCGTGCCGCCGTACACCCCGGTGTACCGCCGCGCACCGCCGCGTCCCGCGCCCCGGCGGGACATCACCGGGGCTCTCTTGTGCGTGGCAGGGAGATCCCCCGGCGTCCCGGTGTCCAAAGCGCACTTGAGCAACTCCAGAGGTTCGGACCAGGATGCCCCCATGACACCACCGCGTCCCCCGCTCAACCGCCGGCTGGCCCCGTTCGGCACCACGATCTTCGCCGAGATGTCCGCGCTGGCCCTGACCACCGGCTCGATCAACCTCGGGCAGGGCTTCCCCGACACCGACGGTCCGGCGGAGATCGCGGAGGCGGCGGCCCGCGCCGTACGGGAGGGCCGGGGCAACCAGTACCCGCCGGGCCCCGGCGTCCCCGAGCTGCGCGCGGCGGTGGCCGAGCACCAGCTCCGGTTCCACGGGCTGACGTACGACCCCGAGACCGAGGTCCTGGTCACCACGGGCGCGACGGAGGCGATCGCGGCGGCGCTGCTGGCGCTGGTCGAGCCGGGCGACGAGGTCATCGCCCTGGAGCCGTACTACGACTCGTACGCCGCCTGCGTCGCGATGGCCGGCGGCACCCGGGTCCCGGTCACCCTCCGGCCCGGCGGCGGCCGGTTCACCCTGGACCTCGACGAGTTGCGGGCCGCCGTCACCGACCGCACCCGGCTGCTGCTGCTCAACACCCCGCACAACCCCACCGGCACGGTCCTCACCCGCGCGGAACTGGCCGCGATCGCCGAGCTGGCGGTCGAGCGCGACCTGCTGGTGGTGACCGACGAGGTCTACGAGCACCTGGTCTACCCGACCACCGCCCCGGCCCCGGCCACACCCCCGGCCACGTCGCCGGGCCCGGCCGTGTTCCCGGAAACGGAGGCCGCCGGCACTCCCGCCCCCACCCCCGCCCATCTGCCGATCGCCGGCTTCCCCGGCATGCGCGAGCGCACCCTCACCATCTCGTCCGCCGGCAAGTCCTTTTCGTTCACCGGCTGGAAGATCGGCTGGGTCAATCCCGATTCGCCTACCTATTGGGTCATGGCCGCGTGACCGCCCGCCCGGCATCGGCCAGGATGGCACGCGAAGCATCGGCGGACACATGTGAGGACGGTAGAGACATGAGCGGCAGGCCGCTGCTGAACCGCAGGCTGGACGGGCTCGGGACGACGATCTTCGCGGAGATGTCGGCATTGGCGACAGCGACGGGCGCGATCAACCTGGGCCAGGGCTTCCCCGACACCGACGGCCCGGAGTCCGTACGCGAGGCCGCCGTACGAGCACTGCGCGACGGCCGCGGCAACCAGTACCCGCCGGGCCCCGGCATCCCGGAACTCCGCCAGGCGATCGCCGACCACCAGCGCCGCTTCTACGGCCTGAGCCTCGACCCGGACACCGAGGTCCTGGTCACCGCGGGCGCGACGGAGGCGATCGCGGCGACCATGCTCGCGCTGCTGGAGCCCGGTGACGAGGTGATCGCCTTCGAGCCCTTCTACGACTCCTACGCGGCCTGCATCGCCATGGCCGGCGCGAAGCGCGTCCCGCTCACCCTGCGCGCCCCGTCCTTCCGCCCGGACCTGGACGAGCTGCGATCCAAGATCACCCCGCGCACTCGCCTCCTGCTCCTCAACACCCCGCACAACCCGACCGGGATGGTCCTCACCGCCGACGAGCAGAGCACCATCGCCGCGCTCGCTGTCGAGCACGACCTGCTCGTGGTCACCGACGAGGTGTACGAGCACCTGGTCTTCGACGGCGCCGCCCACGTCCCGATCGCGAGCTTCCCCGGCATGCGCAAGCGCACCGTCTCCATCTCCTCCGCCGGCAAGACCTTCTCCTTCACCGGATGGAAGGTTGGCTGGGTCATGGCGGACGGCCCGCTCGTCTCTGCGGTCCGGACCGCAAAGCAGTACCTGACGTACGTCAGCGGGGGCCCCTTCCAGTACGCCGTCGCCGAAGCGCTTCGCCTCCCCGACTCGTACTTCGACGGCTTCCGTGCCGACCTGCAACGCAAGCGCGACCTGCTCGGCGACGGCCTGCGCGCGGCCGGCTTCGATGTCTACCAGCCGGAGGGCACGTACTTCATCACCACCGACATCACCTCCTTCGGCGAGAAGGACGCCTACGCCTTCTGCCGCGCCCTCCCCGAACGCTGCGGCGTCGTCGCCATCCCCAACTCCGTCTTCTACGACGACCCCGACGCCGGCCGCACCCAGGTCCGCTTCACCTTCTGCAAGAAGGACGACGTCCTCCACGAGGCGACCACCCGCCTGCAACGCTTGTCCCTCTGAACTCACCTCTCTCACCCCAGGTGAGGGCCGAGCGAGTTCGCTACCGGGCTGGGTTGGGAATCCTTAATGGTCAGCCAAGCTGACCATCGCCGTCTCACGAGCCATAGGGACCAGACTCAACACAGCTTGCACACCTACAACTTGAGGTCCT
Source organism: Streptomyces pyxinae (assembly GCF_024756275.1). Classification (GTDB taxonomy): domain Bacteria; phylum Actinomycetota; class Actinomycetes; order Streptomycetales; family Streptomycetaceae; genus Streptomyces; species Streptomyces pyxinae. Next base: position 56,536 of record NZ_JANUGQ010000025.1, read on the forward strand.
GTCCATTTCTCCCGAATCAGCCGAGGCCAGTGCCAAACTGGCCTCAGCTTCGCTTCGGGGGTCACTCCGCAGGCCGTGCGAGCGCCGAACGGCGCAGGCACGCGACGGGACTGGGAAATGCCCAGTTCTGATTCGTCTCGTACGTCCAGAGACTCGAACGACGCCATCTGACGATCAAGAGACGTGGGCGTGACCCCCTCGTCCTCTACACCACGCTAACCGTGGTCTGAGGAGGAGCGCCGTGGAGCCCCACGACGAGATCGAAGACGAACTCCCGCCTGACGCCTTGTTCTGGGCAATGGAGCCCTTCGGCCCGCCCATGGGCGAGGCCGCGTGCAGCACCTGGGACCGGACTCGGTTCCCGACCCCGCAGGAACAGCAGGCGACGTTCGACGGAGAGCCGACCGTGCCGGAGCGGGACTTTCCCAAGGCCCGGGCGGTGTGCCTCGCCTGTCCCCTGCTGGAGATCTGCCGCGACTACGCCCAGGACAGTCGGGACGAGCACGTGTTCCTGGCCGGGGAAACCGCCGAGGAGCGGCGTAAGAACTGGCGGAAGTCCGGCGAGATCGCCAAGCGGCATCGACAGGTGACCGCGCTGTACACCCTCGACGTCCCGACGGCGACCATCGCGCGGCTGCTTCAGCGAGACGAGAGCTCAATCCGAGGCGACCTGCGCGAGGTCAGGAAGCGCCGCTCGGACCTGCCCCCCACCGCCTGAGAGGCCAGCCGCCGGCGGCCCCACCCGAACCGCCGGCGGCCCCGCGCGGGGTGCCTCTTCCGCATCACCGCGCACTCCTTAGACCGATCACCTCACATACGGAGGACAACGTGCCCGATCAGGACGATGCCGAGTACGAGCAGACGGCCGAGGACGTGGAGGAGCCCGACGCCGTGGAAGACGAGCTTGACGCGACCGAGGACACAGAACAGGACAGTGCCGCGATCTGGTCACGGTTCGGCGACAGCGACCTGCCGCCGTTGCCGAAGATGGCCGCGGTCAACCGCGCCGCCAAGGCGGGTGTGGAGGCTGGACTGCCTAGCGAGTTCGCCACCGCGTTGGCCCACGCCGCTGTCGACCCGAGTGAGCTGAGGACGTTGCTTCGCCGTCCTACTCGGGTCAACATCGCCGGAGGCGTCATCGAGGCGATTGACCTCGACCTCTACGTACCTGGCCTGGTACCGCTGCCGACCAACAACCGCACGATGGAAAAGCGGGTATACCCGGCGGCCGGCGCCGAAGGGTACATGGGCCCGCTCACTGGCCCTCGCTCCGGTCCTGGCGAGACCACCTCGCTTTGGATCGAAGGCGAGGACGTCAGCCACGTACAAGACGAGACGGAGCGAGCCCGCGAGTTCATCCTGGCGAACAACAACCTGCGCGAGTCCATCGCGGCGCGCGGCATCGCCATGCCAGTGAACGTCGTCTTCTTCAAGTTGCGGCACCGCGACGGCGAACCCCCCATGCCCCTCCTGGGAACTGCTGACGGCTCCAGCCGCGTCACCAACGCTCACCACGTCCTGGCGCTCACCGATCGTCAGACGCACTACCACTTTCCGACGAACCGCGATGACTATCGTCGCTTCATCGGTTCCATCAGCGAAGTCGACCCTGAGGCGCTGCGCCCCGCTGGTCGCCGACGGCTAATCCGACAGCGGAACGCGTTGATCACTCCCGCTCGGGTATTTCTCCGCTTTACCCCCACCAAGGACGGGTACGACTACGCGCGCGCGGTCAATGCCTTCGTCGGCATGCTCCACGTTGATCCTCCTCGGCCGTGGAGCCAGACGGGCAAACTCGAAGCCATGGCCGAAGCGGTCCTCGATGTGCTGCGCGGTGCCGACGTACTCGATGATCCCGTCCACGACTACCTCGCTGGCCTTCTCACCCCGGAGCAGGCCAAAATCGAGGGGCTCCCCATCGAGCGAGACGAGCAGGCGGCCTTCGTTCTCGCTGCTCTTCTCCGCGAGCACCACCGCGAGCTTGTCGAACGAGGGATTCGCGACGTCACCGCCAAGAAGAGCGTCAGCGCCAGCCGACGCACAGATGTAATCGCAGAGTTGGCTCTCCGGCCCACCCGAAGCATCGCTACCACGCTGGACACGAACGATCCTGAGCGCCAGCGGGCAGAACGGATGCGTGCCTCGTACCTACGCTGCGCACGACTGGCCCGGTATGCGACGGTGCCGTGGAAGGTCACAGGCCGGTCGCCCGAGAAGCTCCTCGAAGCGGCCTTGGGAGAACTCCGCGCCGTCCTTGGCAATCCCCAGGTTGATCCCGAAGCATGGGTTAATCGAGTGGAACTCGCGGCCTTGGCACAGTACCACCTCACGGCGTGGGGTGGATTGCAACGCGAAGCGATGGGAAGTACCGACGCGGACAAGCGCGGCCCTCATCAAATTCTGGAGGCAATGCTCCACGACGAGCATGGCTTGCGGCTGCTCGCCCAAGCGGTCATCGACGGGCGGACTGGGACACACCCACGCCGCGTCACGGAAGAGGGAGACTTCCAGCGCGGCACCCGCGACGAGTATGGGGCCTGGCATGAAGATCCTGCCGGTCACCCGATGCCGATCGAGGACCGATGGCTTCGCTATGAGACTTACCCCACGGGTACCACTCTGCCCCGGCCTGTCACGCCCCCCAACGAGTCACCTCGGATGAAGACAACTCGCCTAAAGGGCCAGATCGCCCGGCTCATCGAGCAGATCGACCTGGACATCGACGAGCTCGCCAGCGTGGAGGAAACCCAGGGTGGACCGCTTCTCGACAAAGAGGGTTGGGCGAGCCCGAACGAACTCCTGAGCCACCTGATGAACGTCCACTCTCAGATCAACTACTGGGCAAAGGTCGCCGAGCGTCAGACGTCTCGTCCCAGCGGGTAAGGAGACCCCTCCGTGCCGTCCTCGCCAGGATGCACCAGTGCTGGCGAGGGCTCGCAGGTGGACTCTGAGCGACTCACAGCGCGCCATTCGCCAGGAGGTCGCGAATGGCGTCCTCCCGGCGTCGAACAACGATGCGTCCGTCCCCATCGCTGTAGATGAGAACGGCGGTCCCTGGGTACAGGCCAGCCTCGGCAAGCACTCCCAGAGGGATCTCCACAGCGCTGGCCTCGGACACGATCTCTTCAGCGAGTTCCCTGATCATGTAGGTCAGTGTGGCACTGACTGGCTGGCGGCCGAAGCCCCGCGGTGAGCCCACATCTGTAGATCGCCCAGTTGATTCACGTCGGATATCTTCATCGCTATCTGTCTCCGCCCTGGTCACCAGACCTCCGGGAGGCGATCGGTGACTCAGGTCACTCCCTCAGGTCTGACGAATCGCTTTCCACGTCCCCAGCGGGCTCAGCCTCCGGTACAGCACCAATCTGCTGGCCAGCACGGTAGTACCGCCATGCGCTCTTGTACTCGTTCGGGCTGTCGTCGTACATGATCACGTAGCCCATGAGGGCAGTGACCTGCCACTTGGCCGGTATCTCTGCGGAGACCAGTTGAAAGACCTCGTCGGCCGTCATCTCAGCCGATGGCACGTTGACGCTCCGAGCCTTGAACTCCGCCGACTTTCCGTACCTAAAGTTGTACGGCAGGTCGGCCTTGATCGTCTCCAGGAGCTCGTGCAGCGTCGCCTCGCCGGGCGACAGCCCCTCGATCGGCCGATCAAGGTCGATGGGGAACACGACGTCGAAGTGGTTCTGCTTCAGGACGGTGCTGTCCCGCTGGCGACCAGGGTCCTTGTTGCCGAAGCCATTGTTGTTCCAGGGGATGTTCCCCATGCCCTTGTGGTGACTGATGAGTAGTTGTTCCGGGGCGAGCGCCGAGAAGTCCTCGGCTACGTACAGGCACGAGAAGGTCATCTCGTCCAGGGAGATGTTGCGGCGCCCCGAGATCTTGCGGAGGTGGTTGCGAAGACGGGCCGGCAGGGACTTGTCGGCCTTGCCGACGTAGACAAACTCGCCGTTCAAATACAGCTGGTAGACCCCGGGCTTCTCCTTGAGCCGCGCGATGCTCTCCTCGACGAGGGGAGCCCTGTCGAGCCCCTTGAGTGCGGCGGCCAGCTGGTCGCCGAGCGCCTTGGTGATGCTCAGGGTGAAGTCCTTGTGGTACTGCGTCCCGTCGTCGGAGCCCACCACCGGCGCCATCAGTCCCACTCCCTTGCTCGACATGTTCCCGGAAACCCTATCGGTGACTTGTACACGTGGCCGAACCTTCATCTTGAAATGGCTTGAAGATCTACAACTCCGCGGTATGCTTTTGGAATGGCTGAACTGCAAGAAGAATCAAAGAAGGACCGCACGGGCGTCGAACTCTTCGCTGGCGCTGGCGGTCTGGCCATGGCCGTCCACCGCGCTGGATTCCGTCCCCTGCTCTTCAACGAGTTCGCCAAGCGGGCGTGCGAGACCTTGGAGGCCAACGGGGCTCAGCGGCTGCCCGACGGCCAGAAGCCGACCCGAGCCCCCGGGCCCAACGAGAAGGTGCCCCTCGTCGCGGGCGATGTCCAAGACCTCGACATGGACTACCTGGCGGGCCAAGTGGACGTGCTCGCCGGCGGCCCTCCCTGCCAACCGTTCAGCCTCGGCGGCGTCGCCAAGGGCGACGAGGACAAGCGGAACATGTTCCCGCAGATGTTCAAGGCGGTCCAACAGATCCAGCCGAAGGCCGTGATCTGTGAGAACGTGCGCGGCTTGCTCAGGCCCTCCTTCAGGGACTACTTCAACTACATCCAGCGTGAGCTGGAGATGCCTTTCGAGAAGCGAGGCAACCGCACCTGGGAGCAGCACTACAAGCATCTGCTGGAGCAGCGCGAGAAGGAGCCGGACGACCCCAAGAAGCGGTACGACCTCGTCATGATGCCGGTGAACGCCGCCGACTACGGGGTGCCCCAGATCCGTAACCGCGTGATCATCGTCGCGTTCCGTCGCGACTTGAATGTCGACCGCGAGCTGTTCAAGACCCTCGTGAAGCCGACGCACTCCGAGACCGCCCTCATCCGCTCCATGGAGGAGGACGGGGAGTACTGGAAGCGACACCCGAATGTCCCGGACCATGTGAAGGAGCGGGTCATGGCCCGCCTCCCGAAGACCATGCCGATGGACGACGGCCTGCTGCCCTGGTACACCCTGCGCGACGCGATCGCCGGCATCAGCGACAACAAACCCCTGCCCGACGTGCCGGACGAGTGGCTGGACCGAACCGAGCACTTCCTCGGCGGGTTCACGGAACACATCGGCTGGCCCGGTGCCCGCATCTACGACGGACACACCCCCAACGAACTCGATCGCCCAGCGAAGACTGTCAAGGCCGGCGTGCACGGTGTGCCCGGCGGTGAGTCGGTCATGCTCCTCGACGAGTTGGTGGCCGACAAGACCGCTCCTGGCGGCGCCCGGTACAAGCACAGGTACATGACGGTCCGCGAGACCGCCCGCGTCATGACCTTCCCCGACACCTGGGACCTCAGGGGCCCGCGAGGCGAGAAGATGCGCCAGCTCGGCAACGCCGTACCCGTTGCCCTTGGCGAGGTCTTCGCCAAGGCGGTCGCCACTGTCCTGGACGAGGCGGAGGGGCGCCAGAAGTGACCGGGCCCACCAGCAGAGCGCAGAGCGGCTGGAAGCACGACCCGCCGCCGGACCGAGCCTGGAAAGGGCGGCCCGGTAGAACCCGGACCGCCATCACGGCCGAACAGGACCGGGCCGCCGGTGGCCGCCACAGGCGCTCCGTGGATCTCGGCGAGGGACGGTTCGCCCGGGCGTCGGTGGAGCTGAAGGTTCTTCCCGATACGCGACGCATTCGCGCGTACCTGCGCTGGTCCGACGGCGGTAAGTCTCCGGCCCGCTACCTCGGGCAGGTCGAACGCGAAACCCGGGCCGCGAACCTTGCCGAGGGGTGGAAGATGGCCTGGGAGAAGGGCCTTCTCACCGAGGAACCACAGGCAGAGGGATCCTGGGCTTCCTCGCCGTCGGTGCGTGCGGTGATGCGGGCCAATCGGAGTAAGGACACCCGACCCGAGCTGAGGCTCCGTTCCCTGTTGCACAAGCAGGGTCTCCGGTACCGCGTGGCGGCACGGCCCTTGCCTGACCTGCGGCGCACCGCCGACCTGATCTTTTCTAAGCCCAAGGTCGCGGTGTTCGTCGACGGATGTTTCTGGCACGGCTGTCCAGAACACCTTCGGGAGTCGCACAAGAACGCCGAGTTCTGGCGAAGCAAGATCGAGGGCAATCAGACCAGGGACGCGGAGACGGATCGCCTCCTGCAAGAGGCCGGCTGGACAGTCGTTCGCGTCTGGGAGCACGAGGCCCCCGACGCCGCCGCGGCGCGGGTGATATCAGTTGTGCGGACCTCGTCAGCAGACCAGCACAACTCCGGACAATCAGAGTCGAACATGAAGAGGTAGTCCAGATCGCCGACCCTCGGCGCACGCACCCGGATCTGACATAATGCCGGGGGCTGAGGGACGGCCACTGCGGCGGTCGGTAGGATCCCGCCCATGGCTCCCAGCCCTGATGACGTGACATCTCCGCAGTTCAACCCGTTGGGCCTTGACTTGCTCGGCCGCAATCTCCGGGAGGAGATGGACGGGCGACCGCGCGTGCCCCTGGATAAGGTCAAGCCTTTCCCGGGAGCAGGGCTATATGCGCTCTACTATAAAGGCGACCTCGAGATCTACGAGGGCCTGAAGGACCGCGATATTCCTATCTACGTCGGGAAGGCATCGGCTGGCGATAGTAGCTACGGAGATCCGCCGAACATGTCTGAGCGAAAACTGTTCGGCCGCATAAGGGATCACCGTAGAAGCATCAACGAAGCCGCCAACCTCGACGCCTCGCATTTCGACGTCAGATCCCTGACCCTCGACGACATTTGGATCGTCCTAGGCGAGCGAGCCCTTTTGCGTGCCTATAGCCCTGTCCTCTGGAATACGGTGATGACGGGATTCGGAGGGAATCCGCCTGGTCAGGGTCGGAGGAACGCTCGATCAGTCTGGGATTCAATCCACCCGGGACGGAAACGAGCGGCGAGGCTTCTCTGTAACCGCAACTACAGCGGTTCTGAAATGGAGAAGCTCATCTCTGATGGAATTAGCATCTCGCTGATGGAGGCGGGCGAGCAGCGCGATAAGGCATTGAAGGCATTTCGCAACTCCCCTGCGCAAACCATCTGGGAGGAGGCGAAGGGTTCCGGGCATGGCCCTAAGCCTGTCCTCGTCTTTCGCGAGGATGTTTTCCTGGAGGAAAACGCTCGATTTGGATTCGATCTCAGCACTCTTGAATGGGAGCTGGCGGACATGCCAGAACAGACAACGACCGAGGAAGCCGCACTCGACGTTCTTGAAGGATGAATGTCGTCTGACAGGCATCCCCGCCCCCGGACCGTCTGGCGCTTGCTCGGTTCGACGCACGCGGTATCCCATGTGTCCCGTCCCTTATCCGTCAGCCCAGCGAACGACATCAGCCATTGGCTGAACGGCGCCCTTCTCGGACGCCTCAGGCTTCCCGAGACTGCTGCACTGGACGAGGGAGGGGCGCCATGGCAGTGGCACGGAAGCGGCGAGGATCAGCAGCCCGGAAACGTCGAGAGCAGCGGCTCCGCCGCAGTGTTATCGCCGGGGGCGTGAGCGTCGTCGTACTGGTGGCCTTCTGGAGCGTGGTCTGGCCCTATCTCGTCGGTGGTCTCGTTCTGGGTGGAGTCGCCGGCGGTGGGTGGTGGTTGTGGCGCACCAATTGGTTCATCCGGGGTGGCGATCGGCAGTGGCGGTGTGATGAGGCTGTGAAGGCGGGGCACCGGACGCTGACTGAGGTCGATGCGATGACGGGGACGGACTTCGAGGACTTCGTCGTGGACCTCTGCCGACGCGACGGATGCACCGACGTGCGGAGGGTCGGCGGCTCTCACGACAACGGGGCCGACGTGCTGGGGCTTCTTCCCGATGGGCGGAGCATGGTGATCCAGTGCAAGCGGTACACGCCCAAGAGCAAGATCCCCAGCAGGGAGATCCGGGACCTGCTCGGTGCGAAGGTTCATTTCAAGGTCGACGTGGCAATCTTCGTGGCCACGACGTACTTCAGCGGGCCGGCTGAGAAGTTCGCCACGGAGAACGACATCCTCGCTGTCCATCGCGATCACCTCGGGCTGTGGAACAACGGCGCCTCGCTGCTGTCGCTCGGCGTGGTGAACGGTCTGGGACAAGGGGACCGGCGGCACCGGGAGCGGTGGAAGGAGACGTACGGGTAGAAGGCGAGGACGGCCGGAAAACGTTGGTGTGGGGTATGCGGAGTGGTCCGGGGCGGGTGTCCGGCGTCGGTACTCTGGAGCGCATGTCTGCTGCCCCGGTTCGCGTTCGTTTCGCCCCGTCCCCGACCGGCATGTTCCATGTCGGTGGTGCTCGGTCCGCTCTCTACAACTGGGCCGTGGCGCGACAGTCCGGCGGCACGTTCGTCCTGCGGATCGAGGACACCGACGCGGCCCGGAACAAGCCGGAGTGGATCGACGGGATCATCAACGCACTCGCGGCGATCGGCGTCCACGGCGAGGACGCGGCCTTCGAAGGGCCGTACTTCCAGTCGCACAACGCCGACCGGCACCGGGAGGCGGGGCTGCAGCTCTTCGCGGCCGGGAAGGCGTACTACTGCGACTGCACCCGGGAGCAGCTGAAGGAGCGCACCGGGTCGGATCACCTCGGGTATGACGGGTTCTGCCGGGGGCGGGGGCTGGCCTTCGAGGAGGGCCGGGCGCTGCGGTTCCGGACGCCGGACGAGGGCGAGACCGTCGTGGTCGACCTGATCCGCGGGGAGCCGGCGTTCCCGAACAGCGCGATCGAGGACTTCGTGATCGCCCGCGGTGACGGGTCCCCGGTCTTCCTGATCGCCAACGTGGTCGACGACCTGGACGAGGGCATCACGCAGGTCATCCGTGGCGAGGAGCACCTGTCGAACACGCCGAAGCAGCAGCTGCTGTGGGAGGCCCTCGGCGCCAAGCCGCCGGTGTGGGCGCACCTGCCGGTGATCGTGAACGAGAAGCGGCAGAAGCTGTCCAAGCGCCGCGACAAGGTCGCGCTGGAGGACTACCTCGCCGAAGGCTTCCTCCCCGAAGCGATGGTGAACTACCTCATGCTCCTGGGTTGGGGGCCCGGCGGCGACCGGGAGATCATGCCGTACGAGGAGCTGGAGCAGCTCTTCCGGATCGAGGACGTCAACACCGCGCCGGCCTTCTTCGACGTGAAGAAGCTGACGGCGTTCAACGGCGACTACATCCGCGCGCTCTCGCCGGAGCAGTTCGCCAACGCCTGCGCGCCGTGGCTCGTCGCCCCGTACGCGCCGTGGGCCCCGGAGGCGTTCGACAAGGACCTGTTCGAGGTGGCGGCCCCGCTGGCCCAGACCCGACTGGCGCTGCTGTCGGAGATCACCAGCTACGTGGACTTCCTGTTCCTCGACCAGCCGGTCGAGGACGAGGCGTCGTGGAACAAGGCGATGAAGGTCGGCGCCGGTGACATCGTGTCCGACGCCCGTGCCGAGCTGGCCACCGTCGCGGACTGGAAGGCGGACGACCTGAAGGCCGTCCTGCTCGCCGTCGGCGAGAAGCACGGCCTCAAGCTGGGCAAGGCCCAGGCGCCCATCCGGGTCGCGGTCACCGGCCGCACGATCGGACTCCCGCTGTTCGAGTCCATGGAGCTGCTCGGCCGGGACCGCGTGCTGGCCCGTTTGGACGCGGCGGCCAAGAAGCTGGCCGCCGCGCAGGCGTAGCCGCCGGTCAGGCGACCTTCGCGAGAAGGTCGCCCCAGGCGTTGCCGAAGTAGTTCAGATCGAACCGGGCCAGGGCCTCATAGGCGGCCTTGGTCTCGGTCTGGCGCGCCGCCGCGCGTTCCCGGACCTGCGCCGGGAGGCGGCCGAGGTCCGGGGCCGGCTGACCGGTCAGCGCGGCGAGGTCGCCCAGGCCGGCCACCGGTCGGATCAGACAGGGCAGGCCGAGCAGCAGGGCCTCGGCAGCGCAGCGGCTCCAGCCCTCCCGCATCTGAGGGAGGAAGACGCCGACGTCGCACGCGCACAGCAGCCGCAGGTACCGCTCACGGTCGACGTCGTAGTGGGCGCCGTCGAGGCCGATGGTGTTGCTGCCGCTGGTGATCACGCGCAGTCCTGGCGCGTCGGCCAGGGCCGCCGAGACCTCTTTGGTGCCCTTCCAGTGCACGGCCTTGCCCGCGTACACCCCGAGCACGTCCGGGGACAGACCGAACTCGGCGCGGCACTCGGCGCGGTCGAAGCCGCGGGCCCGCTCGACCTCCGCCATGTCGAAGGCGTTGTAGATCACCCGGACGTTGCGGACGCCTCGGGCCTGGAGGAAGCCGGCCCAGTACGGGGCGACGCAGACCACGGCGGCGCACTGGGGCAGTACGCGGAAGAGGCGCTCCCAGAACATGGCTTCGACGGGAGCGGAGTCGTGCTGCAGCGGCTCGTAGTGGTGCAGGAGGAACACCGTGCGGGCCCGCATCTCCGGTGTGAAGAGCAACAGGCTCAGGTCGTCCCACATGAAGGTGCCGGTGGTGCTGTCGAGCGCCCGGATGGTCGGGGCCAGGCGGGCGAGGTGGCGGAGCTTGCGCCAGCGGCGGACGCGGTAGGTGCGCTTGTGGTCCGGGACCGTGCGCCATTCCACGTCGTCGGCCGTCGCCTCGTGGAGCATCCGCAGGTAGACCCGGCCGCCAGTCCGGCCGACCGGCTCCATCGAGTAGACGACCCGCTTCACGGACGTACCCCCTGTTGGTGTCGGACGTACTCGGCGTGGAGCAGCGTGGACATGGCCTCCAGGTGGGGGCTGAGGCCGCAGGCGGCGTCGGCGAGCGGGAGGTAGAAGTCCTGCAGGCTCTGAAGGAACCGTCGGCGCCTGTCGGCGTTGGGCGAGGCGGCGAGATCGCGGAGGTTGTGGAGGCGGTCGGCGAGCCGGACGAGGAGGTCCTCGGGTGGGAGCGCGGCCTGCTTGAAGCGCCAGCGGGTCTCGTCGCCGGCGGTCTTGGGGCGCTGTTCGAGGCGGTGGTCGGCCGTCATCGCACGCAGGCGGTCGGTGAACGGGGCGCCGAGGTGCTGGACGATCAGCGCCTCCGACTCGGGGGCCACCTCCAAGGCGTCGTGGAGAAGGGCGAGGAGGAGGGTTTCGACCTGGCTGACCCTAATCTCGGTGGCGAGCAGCGTGATGATGGTGAGTGGGTGTTCCAGGTAGGGCGTGCCCTGGTCGCGGGTGTGGCCGTCGTAGATAGTGAGGGCGAGGGCGCCGGCGACGCGGGCGCGGGACTGCTCGTCCGTGCTCCACGCGGCAGCGCCGAGCACGGTGAGAACGTGGTCCAGGTCGATGGGGTTCATCCGCTTCACCTCGTACGGGGGGCCGTTGCACGGGGGTCGGGCACGTGGTCGGCGAGGAGCAGGGTGTCGCCGACCGCCAGGGCGTCGAGGCCGAGGTCCGCCGCCGCTGCCACGGCCTGCTCGGCGGTCCGCAGGATCGGGGCGCCCTTGCGGTTGAAGGACGTGTTCAGCAGCAGCGGCAGTCCGGTGCGCTCGTGGAACTGCTCCAGGAGTTCGTGCAGGCCCTGGTGGTCGGGGGCGACGGACTGGACGCGAGCGGTGCCGTCGTGGTGGGTGACCGCAGCGATGCGGTCCGCTCGGCATCGGCGGACGCGGGCGACGCGGTTCATGAAGGGGTCGCCCGCCGACATGAACCACTCCGTGGCGTGCTCGGCGAGGACCGCCGGGGCGAAGGGGCGGTACGTGGCTCGCTTCTTGATCGCGTTGAGCCGGTCGCGCGTGGCGGCGTGACCGGGGTGGGCGAGGATCGAGCGATGGCCGAGGGCTCGCGGCCCGAACTCAAGCTGTCCCTGCACCCAGCCGACGATGTGGTGTTCCGCGAGGAGCGCGGCCACCGTGGGCGCCAGACCCGGGCCGAGGTCGGTCAGCGCGCGGTATCCGGCCGGCACCGCAGTGGCTGGCAGGGCGCCCGGGTGCGGGCCCCAGGCCGCGTCGGTCGGCACAGGGAGGCGCTCTTGGCCGAGCTGGTAGTGCCAGCCGTAGAGCGCGGCGCCCACGGCAGTGCCCGCGTCGTGCGGGGCCGGTGCCACGAAGAGGGTGTCGAAGCCGCTGTCGGCTGCCAGCTGGCCGTTGAGGTGGGAGTTCAGGGCGCATCCGCCGGAGAACACCAACGTCGAGGCTCTGGTGAGCCGACGCAGGTGGCGGGCGATGTGGACGACGGATTCCGCGAAGACCTCCTGGACGGCGGCGGCCAGGTCGGCCCGCTCGTGGTCCGGCTGCTCCGCGACGTTGTCGGCGGTCCAGGCCCGGCCCGCGAGCAGCAGCGGTGTGCTGCTGTCTGCCGAGCCCCAGGGGTGGTCGATGCGGACCTCGCCGTCGTCGCAGAGCCGGACCAGCTCGCGGATCTGCGCTCCGTAGCGCTGGGGATCGCCGAAGGCCGCGAGCGCCATCATGCTGCCCTCGGGCTCGTCGCCGGGCGGGATCACCCGCCGCGCGAGGTTCCGGTAGAAGTGCCCGAGGGAGGAGTGAACGCGCCGGGGGCCGGCCGGGCTGGGTACGACGGTCGGCATGCCTTGGTGAAGGCGGTCGATGCGATCGGGCCGCAGGTCGTACTCGGTGATGCGCTCGCGGCCAGGGCCGAAGTCGGAGCCGAGGGAGGAGCCGCCGGCGTCGATGACAAGGCCGGCCGCGTGGTCGTGGCCGGAGAGCAGGTAGCCGGAGAGAACGTGGGCCGTGTGGTGGGAGAGGAGGCGAAGGTGTTCGCCGAGCGGGGCGGGCAGGAGGGCGGCGAGCTCGTCGCGCTCCTCGGCCAGCCACCAGCCGGAGGCGGGGTTGGGACGCATGGAGGCGGCCCAGACGGCGTCGATGTCCTGCGGTTCGAGGCCGGCGGCCTCCAGGCACCACTGGAGCGCGCGAGTCGGGGAGGTGAGCGTGCCCTTGCGGGTGGGGTGGTTGTGTTTGACGCCGCTCCAGCGTTCCTCTTCGGCCGCGTAGAGGCGGCCGTCGACGAGTAAGGCGGCGCTGGTGTCGTGGTGGAAGTTCAGTCCGAGGACTGCGGGCATGGTGGTGTACCTCCGGTCTGGGGTCAGACGGTGAGGGCCGGGGTGGGGAGGAGGGCGGCGCCGGAGTCGGTGTACTCGTGGCAGCGCAGGCAGAACCGGAAGTGGTGGCTGCGGGGCGCGAACACCTTGGCCGCGAAGTCCTCGTCCCAGATGCTGAATTCGCTGTCGTCATTCGCCATGGCGTTGAAGCAGCGGTAGCAGGACCCGTCCATCTCGATCATCAGGTGCTGGTCGAGGTAGCGGTCGCAGATGCCGCGCAGCTCGTTCGCCGGCTGGCCGACGTCGACGTGGTGCACGTGGTTGGTGACGTGGATGGCACCGTACGTGTCACACAGCCTCGCGAGCTGTGCGAGGCGGATGGAACTGATGCCTTCCAGAACGCTGTTGATGATCACGGTCTTGCCTGCCTCTCGGAGGCGGGGCACGACGCTGTGGACCTCGTCGTAGTTCTCGTGCTCGTCGTCGCAGCCGATGAGGACCTGGTCGTACGAGCGGAGGGTGGCCTCCATGATCCGCTTGTTGCGGGCCAGGATGATGGCGTTCGTGCCCAGGACCATGACCTTGTCCGGCAGGCGGGTGCGGGCCGCGTCGCTGAGGGCGGGGAAATCCCGATGCACGGTGGGCTCGCCGCCGTTGATGTGCAGCTGCTGGAAGGGGATGGTCTCCAGCCGGGTCAGGATGGTGGAGAACAGCTCCAGGGACATGTTCTCGCCCTGGGCGCCGTCGGCGAAGATGCAGAAGTCGCAGGATCGGTTGCACTTCGTCGTGATCTTGATCTTGGCCGTCCTCAGGGTGCGGGGCATGGGCGCACGCGCGGGCATGGCGGGACTCCTTGGGTCAGGGGTGGACGTCGCCGGGGGTGAGGCTGAGGAAGTCCTGCACGGTGGACTTCTGCCGGTGCCAGAGCGAGAGGGTTGCGCGCAGGGTGCCGGCGGTGGTCGGTCCGGTGGGGATCAGCGCCGCCATCCGGGCGGCCAGCCGCTGGGCGGGAGTGGCCTCGTCGGCCGCGAGCGCGTTCAGGGTCTGTGCGGCGGCTCGGAGTTCCTTCGCCTCGCGCCGGATCAGGTAGTCCGTCGCCACGCCGGGCGGCGGGTCGAGGTAGTACAGCCAGCGGGCGACTCGTACGCGGAGCATCCCGGCGGTCATCACCCAGTCTGTACGGGCGTGCTCCTCGCCCTGGCTGGCGGGGCCGTTCGCGTCGGGAACGCGGCGCATCGCAGCCTCCAGAGCGACATGGGCCGTGCGGAGCAGGTGACGCGGACTCCGCGGACGGGCATCGGATCGATCTTCGGCGTGCCCGAGGAACAGCTCGGCGTACCCGTCCAGCCCGTCCGGCCTCCACTGAGTGAGGGCGGCCGTCTTGCCGGGGCACCGGGTCCGTGTCGCGAGCGCGGCGGCGGCGAACCAGCACGGAGCGAGGTAGTGCCAGGCCACGCAGTGGCGCCGGTACGCGGCGATGTCCTCCACCACGTTGTCCGTACTGTCCGCCGCCAGCTGGTACCGGCCGCCCAGCCGCCCCTGGAGGATGCCCCGGTAGAACCGCTCGTCGACCTCGCACCACGGCGCCATCTGGGCCCGGGACTTCCAACGCTGGAAGTCCCGGGCGCTCCCGCTGATCAGCGACCAGGTCGCGATCTCGGGTGCGGAGACGAGCCGCCCGTCCGCCTCGGCCACGGTGAACGCGAAGCCGGGCGGATGCTCCAGGAGACGCCGGTGGGAGACCTCCCTGCCGACCGCGGCGGTGTGCGCGGCGGCCAGGCGGTGGTTCCACTCCTCCCAGTCCGCCGGGGCCTGGGAGAGAAGGACCCGGACGTCGATGTCGGAGTGGGGAGCAAGCAGGTCGGCCGGCTGCCACTTGTGGGTGAGCATCACCGCCCCGACACCATGGGCGTCCAGCTCGCGTTCGTACAGCGCTCCGAGCCCCAGGTAGAGGGACGGCGCTTCGACCACCGCCATCACCTTTCCCCCGAGGAGGCGCGGGCGCAGGCGGGCCGGGCCGCGTCCGCGTTGAGGAGAGGCAGCACGGGCAGGACGGGGGTGCCTTCGGGGTGCTCCATCCGGTCCCAGCGCAGGTCGTAGTCGACGTAGTGGAAGCCCTGCCAGGCGTCGTTGGTGTTGCGGTCGAGCATGGCCTGGAAGAGGTGGGCGAAGGCGTCGCCGAGGGTGCCCTCGGCAAGGTGAGGCTTCAGGGGGATGTCGCGGTTGTGGAGGATGCACGGGCGGGCCACACCAGTGGGCGTGATCTTGATGCGGTTGGCGTCGGAGCAGGTGGCGCAGCTGGAGTTGGAGATGAACCCGATCGAGCCCGCCCAGCCGTCCGGGCGGAGGTACTGCCCGGGGCTGCGGACCCCGAGCTCGTCCCTGCGGACCTCGCCGGCGTTCGAGAACCACTCGTGGAGACGGTCGCGGACTTCCGCCTCGTTGATGAACTCGGTGTCGAAGAGCGCCTGCGCGGGGCCGATGTTCTGGAGTTCGATCAGACGGACGGCAATGGGCAGGTCGTGGGCGAGCTCGGCCACGGCGAAGGCGTCGTTCAGATAGGTGCGCTGGAGAACACAGTTGATCTTCACGCGCAGGCCGACGGCGAGGGCGGTGTCGAGGGTGCGCCGGGTGACGCGCGGGTCGCCGCCGCCCATGATCTCGGCGGACCGGGTGGGGTCGAGGCTGTGGAGGCTGAGGTTGAGGTACGTCAGGCCGGCACTGTGGAGCTGTTCGACGCTCAGACCACGGCGCAGGTTGCCGTGGCTGGTCATGCCGATCGCGGCGTCGGGTCCGAGGCCGTCGGCGAGGGCCGAGATCACGTCGAGGATGTCCGCGCGGAGGGTCGGCTCGCCGCCGGAGCAGTGCGCCTTCTTGATCTTCCAGGCGCCGGCCTCGGCGGCGATGGCCGCGTAGTCGGAAGCGGTCAGGGGGCGGTCCTTGTGCCCGTAGTCCGGCATGCAGCGGGGCTTGCAGAACACGCAGTCCAGGTTGCAGAGCGAGTTCAGGGTGAAGGCCAGGTAGGGGTGGTTGCGGCCGGTCGCCGCGAAGGCGGCGGCCAGGTCGCGGCGGTGCGTGGCGGGCATCGGTCAGCCTCCTACGAGGGGAATGCGGACAGCGGGCACCTCGGCCAGACCGTCGAGCGGCTGGCCGGTGAGGTAGCGGCGCAGGTTGTCGGCGAAGAACGCGACCGCCTCGTTCATGTACGTGCGGCTGAGCGTGGAGCTCTTCGGCGTGAGGACGACCCGGGGGTGGAGCCGCAGCGGATGGCGGGCGGGCAGCGGTTTCGGGTCGAAGACGTCCAGCGCGGCGCCGCGAAGGCGGCCGGCGCTGAGGGTGGCCAGGAGGGCTGCCTGGTCGACGGTCGACGCGCGGCCGAGGTTGAGGAACACGGACCTCGGCTTGAACGCCGTGAAGAGGCCGTGGTCGAAGAAGCGGTCCGTGGCCCGCGTGGCGGGCAGCAGATCGACCACCACGTCGGCGACGGCGACCGCCTGGTGCACCGCCGACGTGTGCGTCCACGTGATCCCGCCCTCGGCGGCCACCGGCGGCGTCCGCCGTACGCCGATGACGTCCATCCCGAAGGAGCGGGCCGAACGAGCGAGGTGTTCGCCGATGCTGCCGCAACCGACGATGGTCATCGTCGCCCCCGCCAGGTCGAAGAACTCCTCGGCCAGGTCGTCCTTCCACCAGGTCCGGTTCCGCTGGGCGAGCTGGCTCATGAACAACCCGCGTGAGAAGCCCAGGACCATCCCCATGGCGTGCTCGGCCATGGGCCTGCCGTGGAACCCGTACGAGCGGGTCAGCGCCACCCCGACCGAGTGGGCCTCGGCGACGGGCAGATGGTCGGTGCCGGCGGCCGGGGAAGCGATCCACCTCAGACGAGGCGCGCCGAACAGCCACGACGGCTTGAACATCCAGCCGAAGTAGACGTGCGCCTCGGCCAGCTGGTGCGGCACGGCCTCCTCGGTCGCCGTACGGAACTCGACACAGGGGAAGGCAGCGGTCAACGCCCGCTCGTGCTCGGCGGACAACCGCCAGAAGGAGTGCGGGGACTCCAGACTGATCAACACGACCGGCCGGTTCATCGCACCCGGCCCACCGCGCTCGACGCCGGCACAAGAGCCCAAGGAGCGATGCGTTCGACGACGGAACCGATGCTGGCCTCGTAGTCGTGGCGCGAGCGCACCAGGGTCGCGCCAGTGCTCCGGAGCCGGTCGCGTTCGCGGGGCAGGACGGTCAGGGCACGGTGGAGCGCGGAGGCCAGGGACCGGGCGTCTCGGGGTGCGGCGGTGAAGCCGGTCTCGCCCTCGACGACGGTCTGGGCCAGCCCGCCGGCCGTGGTTGCTACCACCGGGCCCGCTCCGGCCGCGAACGCCTCCAGAGGGATGCGACCGAAGGGCTCCTCCCGCGAGGGAACGACGACCGCGCGCAGGGCCGGGTTGTGCAGCCAGGCGCGGATCGCGGGGGTGAAGCGCGTGATCAGAGTCGCGTCCAGGCCGTACGCGCGGATGCGCGCCGCGAGGTCCTCCTGGTACGAGGTCGGGCGCTCGTGTTCGTCCGAGGTCACCGCAGCCAGGACCAGGTGCGGGGCGCGGAACCCGCGCTCCTTGAGGAGGCGCAGCGCTTCCAGGAGGTCGTCGAACCCCTTCGTCGGCACAGCACGGCCCATGGCGAGAATGAACCCGGCGCGGGCCTTGAAGGGCAGGGGCGGCACGCTCGTCGGCCGGGCCATCTCCTCCTGGATCAGCCCGTTCGGGACGCTCACGATGCTCCCCCGGGGGACGGCGTAACTGACGACGAGGTGGCCCCGCATGTGGGAGGAGATGGCGCCGATCCGCCCGCCTCGGACGGTCGCCGCCCGCAGGGCGTCCCGCTCCCAGCGGACGCGGGACATGTCCTTGGGCCTCGTCAGCGCGGTCGTGGAGCGGGGTACGAGCAGCAGATCCGTGGTCGGCGACGTGTAGGGGGCCAGCCCGAGGAACGGGATGTCGAGGCCGATGAGAAGGCACCGGCTCGCGCGGTCGGCGATGCGTACGGCCGCCTCGCCTGACAGGTCGCACAGCTGCGCGGAGCCGTGAATCGAGTCCGGCGCCGCCTGAACCTCCGGGATCGTAATGACGTCGGCCTCGGCCTGCCGCAGCATCTGCTGGACCTCGTCGGCCCACCGCCGGTCGTGCGCTCCTGCCGTCTCCGGCACGTGCGGGGTGATGACGGAGAGGTGGCCCGGCGGCAGCAGGCGGGCGAGGGCCGTGAGGAAGGCGCGGTTGCTGAAGCCGGTGCCCGACGCCGCACCGTAGAAGCCCTCATGGAGGGCGACGACGACACGGGGCTGGCGGACTGCCGCCGGTACAGCGGCCGTGGGCGGGGGCGGTGGAGTGGCATGGTCGATGCGCACCGTGTGGTGCCTCCTTCGAAGAGGGGGAGCGCGGGCGTGGGCATCAGGTGCTGGCGGTCGAGGGACGGGCATTGCGGGTGAGCCGGCACCAGGCGCGGGTGCCGTGGGTGCCGGTCGTCAGCGACCAGGCGTCGGCAAGGGCCTCGACGATGACCAGCCCTCGTCCCGATTCGGCCTCCTCCTCGGGAGCTGGAGGAGAGGACAGTGCGGGGTGAGAGCAGCCGCCGTCGGTAACGGTGATCTCGACCTCCAGGCCGCCGGTGGTCGGTGCCGTGCGGTCGACGCACAGGACCAGGGGCGGGCTGCCCGAGGCGAAGGCGTTCGTCGCGAGCTCGGACGTGATCAGCCGGGCGTCATCGAGGAGGTCCGCCTCGGTGCCGTGGAGGGCGACCGCCACAGCCTCCCGGGCGATCTCGGCTGCCTTCGGCCCGTACGGCAGATCCGTGATCAGCGTGGTGCCGGCGACGCCGACATCGCCCTGTCCGGCGACGGAGGCCGGTTGTCCGACGTCGCGCTCCAGCACACTGCCCGGATGGCTTCGGGAGGTGCTCGTGCGGTGTCTCAAGTCCCACCCCTTTCTCCACCGGCACCGAAGGCGGCGCCTTCCGCCGGGATCCAAGAACACCGGAGGAGGCCGGTCACACAGGACCCGATCAACGGGTCAACTCGGTCAACTTCCTTGAGAAGGAGGTGAACCAGCCTCCCGAAGGCGTCACCATGAAGGAGCGCGAGAAGTGTTGGACGAACCACTGGGGCAAGAGGTGGTCGCACGTGGCAACGCAGGCAGGGGAACCCAACGCCGTACTGGCGGGGTGTCTCGACGAACTCGGGTGGAGCCCGAAGGCGCTCGCTCGCAAGCTCAACAGGGTGTTCGGAGCGGGGACGGTGGCCGAGTCGGCGCCATACCACTGGCGGGACGCCGGCTCACTGCCGCGCTCACCGTTACCGATGATGGCCGCCTACGTGCTCTCCCAGGAACTGGGTAGACCTGTCTCGGTGGCCGAACTCTGGCAGGGCCGCGTGGGCGACTCCTCGGCACTCGTTCCGGCCGACACGGATCTCGCACGGCCCTGGACCGTGCAGGGCATGGAGGCGATCGTGGAGGACTGGGTGATGGGAGGGCTCATCGACCGACGCCGGTTCCTCGCGATCTCGGGCGCGGGGCTTCTCGCGATCGTCGCCCAGTATCTCGACGGCACTGCAGGGCGCGGTCAGTACGCTCCCCGGATCACGCCGTCTGCGGGCGCCGATCCGCTCGTAGACCAGGTCGAACAGCACCTGCCCATGCTCTCCGCGCTCGACGACGAGCACGGTGGAGCACGTCATCTCCCTTACGTGGGTGCACAGTTCCGTGCGGTCGGTCTGCTGATCCGCGAAGGCGGTCATGCTCCCGCCGTCGCGAGCCGCCTCATCCGCGCGCTCGCGGAGATCGGCCAGCTGGCCGGCTGGATGGCCTTCGACGCCACCGACCACGGTCTGGCGCAGCGCTACTTCGCCACAGCACTGCGGGCAGCACACCAGGTCAACGACCTGCCCCTGTGCGCCCACATCCTCGGTGACCTCTCCTTCCAGGCGGCCAGCCGGGGCCACCCAGCCGACGCCATCGCCCTCGGCGAGGCCGCCCGCCGCGCCAGTGACGCCGCCCCGCCGGTCGTACGGGCATCCGTACTGTCGCGGCTCGCGTACGCGTACGCCGCCGCCGGCCGTGACAACGACTTCGCCCACACCCGTGGGGCCGCCCGCGAACTGATCGCCAGCCGGGACGGCGGGCAAGAGGAACCCCGCTGGATGTACTTCCTCACCGACAACCACCTGGACTGCCAAGCCGGTTACGGCCTCATTCAGATGGGCCGCGCCCAGCTGAAGGCGGACGGCGGTGCGAGGGGACGGCGCTTCCTCGCCCAGGGGTCGGAGATGCTCCGGTCCGGGGCGTACGACGTCCCGCGCGGCGACCCCAGCCAGCGCAGGGCCATGTTTGAAGGTGCCTGGCTGGCCCTGGGCCACAGCGCCCATGGGGACCTGGAGGCTGCTTGCCAGGTCGGCCAGATCGTCGCCGACCGCCTCGATGTCGTGCGCTCGCCTCGCAGCGCGGCCCTGCTCCACCAGCTCGCCGCAGACCTGCGCCGCCGACAGCGCAACGCCCACGTGCGCAGCTTCCTGCCAGCCCTGGAGCACGCCCTCGCCGAACACGCCCCGTCGACACAACCCGGCCGTTAGGGTCAGGATCATGACCGCAGGGGAGCGCGTTGTCGTTGTCGGGGCTGGGGTGGCAGGGCTCACCACCGCCGCCGTTCTCGCCGAGGCCGGAGCCTCGGTGCACGTGATCGCCGAACAGGTGCCGGGCGTTACGTCCCTGGCGGCCGGGGCGATGTGGGGCCCGTACCTGGTCGAACCGAAGGACAAGGCCGACCAGTGGGGACAACGGTCGCTGGAGATCTTCCGCGAGCTCGCCGAGGACCCGTCCACGGGAGTCCGGCTCACCAGCGGCATCGAGGCGTCCCGCACGGCCGAGGCGCCACCGGACTGGGCCACCACCCTGCCCGGGTTCCGACCGTGCGAGACGACTGAACTGCCGGCAGGATTCTCGACCGGCTACCGGTTCACGGTGCCGCTGATCGACATGCCCGCCTACCTCGACTACCTTCTGCGTCGCCTCGATGCCGCTGGGGGAACGGTCGAGCAGCGACGCCTGGCTTCGCTCGCGGACGCCGGTCCTGCTCCCGTGATCGTCAACTGCACGGGCCTGGGTGCCCAGGAACTGGTCCCGGACCCTGACCTCCGGCCCATCCGCGGCCAGCACGTCGTCGTCACCAACCCGGGGCTGACCGAGTTCTTCTCCGAGGACACCGGCCTCTCACCTGACCTGCTGTGCTTCTACCCCCACGGCGACACCGTCGTCCTGGGCGGCACCGCCATCGACGGCGAAGGCAGCCTCGCCCCCGACGAGAAAGCGGCAGCCAGAATCCTCGCCCGCTGTGCCGAGGTCGAACCCCGACTCGCCGAGGCCCGCGTCCTGGAAAACCGGATCGGCGCACGGCCGACCCGGGCCACGGTCCGCGTGGAGCCGGAGCGGTCGGAGGACGGCACCGTGGTCGTGCACAACTACGGGCACGGAGGCGCCGGCGTCACGCTCTCGTGGGGATGCGCCGAAGAGGTTGGGAAGTTGCTGTCCGCCAGATGACCACGGCTCTCATCGCTATTCGGTAAAACACCCCCGGGAGGCGGAACGTCAGACGCCCGGTGGACGGTCAGGGCCGTCCACCGGGCGCTTCCATTACTTAGTTTGTGGCCGCCTCGCTCCTTGTCGGAAGACGTACGGGGTGAAAGGGCGAGCAGGTTCGATCATGAGCCCGAGCAGGCGGTTGAATTCAGTCCGCTCTTCGTCCGTCATGAGCGCGTGGGCGTTGCCGAGGTTCTTCTCTTCGAGTTGTTCCATGAACGGGGCGAGGAAACGCTGGATGGCTTCGGGTGCTTCTTGGTGCGTCTGGACGTACGCCAGGTAGCGCGAGTGCTGTGCCTTCAGCTCTTCAAGGTCGGCGCGGGTGGCCTGGAAGATCAGGTCACGCTCCTCCTTGCTGAAGGGGCGACCGTCTCGGTGGGACCAGGTGCCGGTTTCGCGGAAGTGCTTGAAGTCGGCATCGCAGAGCAGGACGACGATCTCGGGGCGGATTTCGGTCCGGGGCATAGGCGCACGGTTTCTCCTTGAAAGGTGGGCTAGGTGCCGACGGGTTCTATGATGCGGAGAATTCCCGGTTTACCTAACCGGGAATTGTCTGCTGTGTTTCGCGGCTCGGTCTTGCGGTCAGCGCCGCCGCAGCGGACTCTTAGCGAGCCTGGTACCGGTTCGCGCCGCCTGTTTCGGTGAGGTGACCGCGTGCTTGCCTCGGCCTCGCAGGCCCTGGGAGTTGTCGGGGTCGGCGGGGAGGTCGGCCATCCGCCGCAGCCGCCACACGAGCACGTCGCTCACGCGTTCCGCCGTGTCCAGTTCCCTTCGGGCGGCAGCTTGAGTGAGCAGGGAGGTGGGGTCATGGCCTGCGCTCTGCGCCTCGGCGAGGGTGGCCGCGAGGGCCGGCCAGCCGGGTTCGGCGAGGATTCGGTCGGCCAGCTCGGGCAGGGCATGGCGCACGGCGGCGGAGTGGTGGCGCTGCCAGGCTGGGGCCAGGCGCCGACCCCGGTGGTTGAGCAGAGCCATGGGGTACTCGGCGGCGGCCTGGTAGGCGGCGCGCAGGTGTTCGGCTGCCCGGCGGGCGGCCTCGGCCTGCTGGGCGTGCTGCTTCTTGGCGTGCCAGTGCGCGGCGGCGATGATCAGAAAAAACAGCATGTCGATGACCATCGCGGTGGTGGCGCCGTCCTCGCCCCGGCCGAGGGCCGGGCCGCCGCGGACGAGGTCGCGGGCGGTTCGGCGCAGGGCGTGGTCGTGGCCGCGTGCGGCGCGGACGTGGGAGCGGGAGGCGCGTTCGAACGCGGTGGCGGCGGCCTGGAGTTCGCGGCGGGTGTGGGCGGCCGAGGTCGTGGCGAGGGCGTCGAGGACCTCCCCGGTGGCGGCGATCTGCGCGGCGATGACGCCGTCGTCGCCGTGGTCGATGACGAGCAGTGCCTGCCAGGCGGCGGTGGTGGCGCGCCGGCGTGCGGAGGCGGGTCCGGTCACCGACGGCTGGGCCGGTTCCTGGGCGGGGTCGTCCGGGGTTGGGCCCCAGCGTTCGCGGATGCGGGGCAGGGAGAGGTCCGGGGCGAGCTTGGAGCCGGAGTAGAAGACGGGCTCGCTCTTGGCGTTGCGGTCGCCGGGGAGGGCGACGGTGTAGCCGAGGGTGTCGCCCGACGGTGCGATACGGCGCCGGATGAGCAGACCGGCCGCGGCGAGGCGGTCGAAGAACTCCTCCTCGCTCGCCGCACCGGCCACCGAGCGACGGACCGCCTCACGCAGCTCCTCGCGCGGGGTGCGCTGCCGACCGTGGCGTTCGGCTTTGTGGCGTTCGGCGCTGGTGGGCCGCTTGGCGGCGGTGCCGTCGCCGGCCTTCACGCGGTGGAGGGCGTAGTCGACTTCGATCTGCCGGCATTCGGCCTGGGCGCGCTTGGCTGAGCGGTGGTGGTCAGGGCGGCGACCGTCTTCCCGGACGAGGGTGGCGATGAGGTGGATGTGGTCGTCGGCATGGCGGACGGCTGCCCAGCGGCAGCCCGCGCCGTCGTCGGGGTCGATGCCGGTGGCGGCGATGACGCGGCGGGCGATGTCCGCCCACTCGGTATCGGTAAGGGTGCGGTCGCCGGGGGCAGCGCGGACGGAGGCGTGCCACACATGCGTGGCGGGTCGGGTGTCTTCGGCGAGGAGGTGCAGGGGTTCGTCGAGGAGTTGGGCGAGGTCGGCGAGGGTGGTGTTCGGGTCACGGCCGGGGTCGGGGACGAGGCCGTCGAAGGAGGCGACGAGGTGGGGGTCGGTGTGTTCCTCGCGGCGACCGGGGCCGTAGAGGTAGGCGAGCAGGCGGGCGGTGTTGCGGCCCTGCTTGTGGATACAGGGGATCAAGCGACGGTGCCCTTGGAGCTCGGGTCGGTGAGGCGGGCGGTGACGTGGCGGACGTCGTCGGCGGCGCGTTGAACAGCGGCGATGGTGTCCTCCAGGCCGTCGGGGTAGGTGCCGCTGTTGAGTGCGTGGGCGGCCTGGTTGAGGTTGTTGTTCGCGTACCCGAGCTGGCGCCGGAGCGCGAAGAGGGCAGTCAGGGTGTCCTGGCGGGTGGCGACGGCGGCTGCGGTGCGGTCGAGGTCACGGGCGGCGGCGAGAGCGCTGTGGGCGAGGAAACCGGCGACGCTCATGCCGACCGCTTCGGCGCCGGCGGTGACGATCTCGTGCTCGGCGTCGCTGAGGCGCACACTGTGCGCGCGGCGCTGCGTACGGGCGCGTACGCGGGGCTTGCCCCGGCGGTGCCGTACCGGCTGCGATCCGCCCCCGGTCGCAGCCCCCACCTTCCGCGCCCCCTGGCGCGGGAAAATGCCCGCCACCCCCGGGGCGGGCATCGGTTCGGACACACCCCCTGCGGGGGAGTGTCCGAACCTCCAACTTGCTGGTGGGTCGGCGGCTTGGGTGGGGGACGGCTGCTGCTGGTCGACCTGCGTGGGATTGACGTGCTCGTGCATCAGTGCCTTTCGTGAAGTACGGAGGTATGAGAGGTGGGGACCGTCGGCGTGGGCCCTCTCAATGGGGATGGTCGGCGCGAGCGGTCTTCAGCTCCGCCTTGACGGCTCGGGTGACCTCGGCAGCGCGGTCGCTGGCGATGCTGTGCCCGTCGGCGCGCACTGCGTCTTCCAGGCGGTCGCGTGACAGACGCCCGGTCTCCTGGTGGACGCGATGCGCGTAGGCGACGAGCACCTCCCACGGCAATTCGGGCTTTCGCCCTGGCTGCTTCGACTTCGCGGAGTTGCCCGGATCAGCTCCGGGACCGTCGCTCGCTACCGATTCCGGGCTGACGGGTACGGGGACGGGCCGCGGCGGGCGCTCCGCACTCGGGCGGAGACGGGTGCCGGGTTCCGGGCGGGCGGATTGCGGGCGGGCTGCCTTGTGAGTGTCCTCGTCGCCCGAATCGGATGCGGGCAGGCCGCCCGTCGCCTTCGCCCGCTTCGGAGAGCCTCCGCGCGGACGGCTCTGCCCGGAACCGCCGGCGGCGTTCGGGACTGGGGCGTTCCAGCGCGGGGGCAGGGTGAGGGAGGCGAGGTCGAGGGCCTGCTTGCGGGTGGCGAGCTTGCGCAGCAGCAACTCGTCCTGGAGCGGGTCTCCGTCGACGTCAGCCCGCTCCAGTGCCTCGTGTAGGCGGTGGGACAGGCGCCGACCCCGCAGCTTGCCACGCTGCCCGTCGGTCATGGTTTCGGCGCGGAGGATCAGGGCGACGGCGTCGCTCAGCGCCCGCTCGCGGATGAGCCGGGCGGCGTCCGCGTCCTGGTCGGCGATGCCCAGCCGCGCCAGCAGCCGCTCGCGCGTCTGCCGGACGAGGACGGTGGCCAGACCGCGCGAGGCGGCCTGGGGTGTGCGGTGACGCAGTTCGATGCCCATGGCCAGATGCCACAGCATCGCCGCCATGACGGGCCCCACGAAGGCGCGCACGGTGCCGCCGACGAGCCCGAACTCGGCGTAAGCGGGGATGATCTGCACTCCGGTGATCACCCACACCAGGACGCCGGGCACGCCCGGTGCTCGTGCGGGGCCGTTGAGGTTCTGGCGTGCCATCAGCGCGGTGGCGAACAGGGCCAGCTCGGCGGTGGCGAACATGAAGGCGCGTTCGACGGTGCTTCCCATGTCCAGGTAGTCGGCGGCGAATCGCCAGCTGGTGTCGGCGCTGTAGGCGGTGCAGCCGGCTGCCGCCAGGCCCGCGACCTTGATCGCCGGAGTGCCGGTCCGCATGCCACTGGTACGGCTCCGGCCTCGCCACATACGCCATCCGGCGAACAGCAGGGCGGCGGCGAGCAACAGCGTGCCGATCGCGAGCAGGGACAGGGGTTCGAGGGGGAAGATCATGCGGCTTCCTGACGGGCGCGTTCCGCGGCGGCGAGGTCGAGGCGCGTCGGGTGGGACGTGGCGCGGGGCACGTTGCCTCGGGCACGACCGTCGGGGCCCACGCGTCGACTGCGGCAGGGTTCTCCCGCGCGGGCGTGGCACCAGGGGCACGGGACGCCGAGGGCGTCCGGGAGCCCTGCGGCGACGGCGGCCTCGCGTGCGGCACGGGTCGGCCGGTAGGGGGCGAGCGCGGTGCGGATTGTCGGTGGGACGCACGATCCGATGGCACGCAGACGGGCCTCCACGTCGGCGGGCGGGCCACCGCTGGTGAGCTGCCAGTGCGTTGTGGGCGCGGCCGTTCCGGTGGCCACGGCTTGTCGGCTGCCGAGGAGCTCGGCCCGCCAGGCGGCCGGGTTGTCCGGGTCGGCGGTCGGCGTGGGGTCGGTGTGCCGGTCGAGACGGTCGCGGCGGTACGTACGCCACGCTCGGGCGACGTCCACGGGCAGGGTCGGGTAGGGCGAGTCGAGGACGTGCGTCCGTATCGCCTGGCGGACGTCCCAGCCGTGGTCCGTGGCGAAGGGCACGTCGTGGAGTAGTTCGTGCCACTGGGCGAGCTGGTCGCGGGCCTCGCCTGGGTCGGTGCGGATCGTGCGGGGGTCGAGGCGGCCGGTGTAGGCGAGGACAGCGGCGACTTCGCGGCGTTCCAAGGGGTGGGTTACTCCGTTCCTGTCGGTTCGTCGAGGGCGGCGAGGAGGGCGGCGGTGTGCGCTTCGGCGCGGGTCATGCCGCCTGCGAGTGGGGTGGCACCGCCAGGCAGGGCGCGCAGGTTCGGCCGCTCCGGGGCGGGAGTGCGTTCCCGGGCGATCCACGTGCGCCAGTCGGCACCCCACGCGGCGGCGGGGCGGGGTGCCCACGTCGCCCGGTAGGTGCGCCACTTCTCGTCGGCCGCCCGCAGGCCGTGCTCGCCGAGTCGGGCGAGGTGCCCGTCGTGCCGCAACCAGGCCCGGGCGGCATCGTCGATCTCCCACTGGGTGGCGGCGGTGAGGGAGGCAGAACTGCTGCTGCTCTTACCGTTGACCTTCGGTTCACTACCGTTCTGGGGGTCGGAATCCGCGCCCCTGGAGGGCTGGAATCCGGTCTCCCCAGGGGTCGGAATCCGTTCCCCGGGGTCGTTATCCGGCTCCCCTGTGAAGGCGTCGGCAGGGTCGGATTCCGGCCCCCGAAGGGTCGAGAGCCGATCCCCCTGAGGGGCCGCGTTCCGGTCCTCCTCGTCTGCTTGGCCGAGGAAGGAGGCGGCGATTGGGAGGTGGTAGTACGTCTCTCCACGCGGTCCCTTGCGGCCCGGGAGCGGCGCCAGCTCCCCGCTGGCGATCAGCTTCGTGAGGGCGTCGCGCACGGCCGTACGGGAGGCGTTCGCGCGCTTCATGAGGGTGGGCACGGACGCGTACGCGATGCAGCGACGGTCGATGCACCGGTCGGCGATCAGGGCGAGGACCATGCGGGCGGTGCCCTTGCTGCTGCTGTGGTCCCACACCCATTCGCGGGCGTCGTAGCTCATCGGGTGGCGGCTCCTAACTCAGGGCAGGCGGGTGCGGCGGGCCTCTTCGGGTCGTGCGCGGAGGGGGATTGGGGCGCGGTCCCCGATACCGAGCGTGTCGGCGAGGGTCGCGAGGGCGCGGATGCGATGGGGCCCGGCCGCAGCGGGTTCCTCGGGCCACGCCGGGGTTTCGTTCTCGCGGACCGGCGCTCCGGGTGCAGCACCAAGACAGCCACACCCGCGCGCGAAGATCCAGCGTTCGGCCGAGAAACCGCACAGCTCACGGCGAACGTGTCCTGAGCGGGGATTCCGAGGCCGTAGGTCGATGCGCACGACCGGTTGATGGCGGGGGTCGGGCTGTCGTGCGAGCCGCTGTCGGCCCTGTGTCGGCCGTCCTCGAACCGTGGGCGAAGCGGGACTGTCCCTCCGGCTTCGGTCAGGCCGCTTGGACGTACGACGAGGTGGAGAGCAGGTCCGCGAGCCGCGCGGCGCTCTGTGGGCTGATCGTCGTCGTGAAACTCGCGCACACGCGCTGGAGAGCCGCGTCCCTCGCCGAGTCCACCTTCTGACGGCCGGCGCCGGCCGACTCGGGAGCGATGACGGGCTGGATGACGGCGGGTTCGGTCTGGTGTCGCGGCATGGACGTCCTCGGGGCAGCGTTCGGTCGCCGATCCGCCGGCGTGTGATGCCGCCGACAGGTCGACTGGGGGGATCCATGCTCCGGAAAATCCCTGGTTTCCCTAACCGGGGATCGTCGGATATGTTGCGCCCTTCATCGCCTGGTCAGGCGGGGTGAATTCCACCGACTTGCCCCGCTACAGCGGGTTCTGCTCGACGCTGATCCGATCCCAGTCCATGTACCGGCCGAACTTCTTCGGCTCGTCGATGACGATCCCCGAGAAGAGGAACCGCAGCACCGCGTTGCGCCGCTCGTCCGTCATGTCCTCGGCGTCCCAGGCGGCCCGCGCGCCCGCACCCGTGAGGCCGTCCAAAAGCACCATCGGGCGGACAACGACCTTGCGCTGGGCCTTGGCGATGCGGCCGGTGATCTCCTTGCGCATCTTGCGGTACTCCGCCGTGGAGATCTCCTTCGCGGTCCACATCTGGTTCAGTTCGTCCAGCTGCCGCTGGTCGTCCTCCAGCTCCTCGGCCGCGCTCTCGGAGAGGTTGCTGCTGGCGAGCCGACCGTCCACCCGCAGCTTGCCGAGCAGTTCGACCGCCGCGTCCACGACGAAGTCCTCCAGGGTCTGGGCCATGATCGACCGAGTGCACTTCTTCTCGTCGTTCCGGCCTCGGCGGTTGCACTGGTAGACCGGCCCGGTGCCCTTCGCCGTGCCGGACATCAGCGTCCCGCACCGCCCGCACATCACCAGGCCGCGCAGCAGGTAGTAGCGCTGCACGGGCTTGCTCAGCGCCTCCCGGTACGCCGCCGACCGGTATTCGCGCCGCGTCCGCACCTCCGCCCACACGCCCGCGTCGATGATCGCGGGCCAGGTACCCGGGCCGATCTCCTCGCCCTGGTGCATGCGGATTCCGGCGACGTGCCGGGAGTCGAGCAGCGCGCGGACGGTGCCGCCTGTCCACGCCTTGCCGCCGGCCGTGCGGATGCCCCGGCTGTGCAGGTCCTTCGCGATCGGTGCCGGGCCCTCCCCCTTCAGGTAGCGGTCGAAGACCTCCCGGACGATCGCGGCCTCCTCCTCGACGATCGTCATGCCGTCCTTGGCGTAACCGAACCGCCTCACGCCGCCCTGCGGCTTGCCCTCCCGCGCCCGGTCCTGCATCGCGGACTTCAGCCGCCGTGAGGTGTCGTCCGAGGAGCGGCAGGCGTGCGCGACCTCGATGCGGAGGATGAAGCGGTCGTCGGGGTCGGCGAGGTCACGACGGTTCGCCTCGCCGTGGAGGGTGATCGCGTGGTCGTCGGAGACCTGGAGCAGCTCCTCCAGGTCCCGGGGCTGCCGCATGAGCCGGTCGGGGTGGTAGGCGATGATGTGCCGGAAGCCACGGTTCCGGGCCTCGTCCAGCAGGCGGTCCCAGCCGGGCCGCTTCCGCTTGCGGCTCCACGCCGAGCGGCTGTTGTCGACGAAGACGTGGGCGGGGTCGATGACCAGGCCCCGGCGCTCGGCGATCTCGCGGCAGATGCGCTCCTGGCGGTCGACGCCCGTCTGGTCGTCGTCGTCCGCCTGGGATATGCGGCAGTAGACCGCCGCCGGCTCACCGGCGACGTTGGTGCTGGGGTTGCCCCTGGTGGGCTTGTTGCGCGACACGCGAATGAGTGTACGAACGAGGAGTCGGCTGGATCACCGCGCCCCCGGCACTGATCTCCGCCGTCCGCACCGCCAAGCAGTTCCTCACCTTTGTCTCGGGCGGGCCGTTCCAGTACGCCGTGGCGGAGGCGCTGCGCCTGCCGGACGCGTACTTCACCGGGCTCCGCGACGACCTGCGCGTCAAGCGGGACCTGCTCGCGGACGGCCTCGCGGCGGCCGGCTTCGAGGTCTACCGCCCGGCCGGCACCTACTTCGTCACCGCCGGCATCACCCCGCTGGGCGAGCGCGACGGGGTGGAGTTCTGCCGCTCCCTGCCCGAGCGGTGCGGGGTGGTGGCCATCCCGTCCGCCGTCTTCTACGACCACCGCGACCAGGGCGCCCCCTTCGTCCGCTTCGCCTTCTGCAAGCGGAAGGAGGTGCTGGACGAGGCGGTGAGCCGCCTCAAGCGGCTGGCGTCCTGACGGACCCGGGGAACACCCGCTGCCGGGCGGTGGGGCCGGGACCCACTCCTGGGCCCCGGCCCTGAATCGCCCCGGAGTCCACTCCTGCCGGACCGACGACGGAGGTCAGTCCGGAGGAGCTTGTCAGCGGGGGTCCGAATCCGGCTCCGGGCGCGGGAGTTCGTCGAGATCGAGGGTGAAGGTGCGGCCGTCGGCCAGGGGGATGGGGAGTTTGCCCGCGCCGTACTTGTAGGTGTGCGCCGCGACGTACCCCGTACCGGTCGGCTGGGTGTGAAGGACGACTTCCTGGGCGTAGGGGTCCACCACCAGGTAGATCGGAATGCCGTAACGGCCGTACTTCGCGGTGCAGTCGTCGTAATCCTTGCGCGCGGAGGAGGTCGAGACCACCTCCGAGATCAGCAGGACGTCTTCGAAGCTGTAGCGCTTGCCTTCGCGGCGGGCGTCCTCGCGAAGGATCGCCAGGTCGGGCGCGGAGTTCTCATCGGCGGGGAAGTCGATGTAGACGTCCGAGGCGGTCTTCGCGTGGCGCCCGAGGGACACGACCGTGTCGTACTGCATCGACTTGATCGTGCTTGAGTGCTCGAAGCTCTGCGGAGTCATGATCACCTTTCCGTCAGCTCCGAACAGCACCGTGTATCCCTCGGGAAACTCGGTGTGCATGATCGCGTCGACGCTCATGGACGGCTCCTCCCGTGTGCGATCAGGATACGGCGCCCCGTGCCGTGTCACCGAGCCTGCGATGCGGCCCGAGGGCGCCGGTCAGTTCCTCGGGCCGCCCCGGCTCCGCCGTCCCGGAGGGAGGCCGGTGGTGACCGGCTCGTGTCCGGTCTTCCCTCACGGCCCCCGGCCCCCGGTGCGTGCACCTTCACCGTGCGCGAGCAGCGGAGCCTCAGGGCTCATCGGGCGGTGTCCGGACCCGGCCGGCCGGCGGGGCCACCGGCCCCGATGACCGAGGCGGCCGGGTGGCAGGCCAGGGGATGGCGGGCCGCGGCCGGAGTCGGCTAGCCCGTGGGGGCCGTGCTGTCACGGCGACACGCGCCGGGCGGTCCGGGGCGGGGGGACTACCACCCGTGCGGGGGGTCCCGGCCCGCGCCGCGCTCGCGCCGGGCGCGTACGGCACCGAAGGTCGGGGTGAACCGTTCCGCGCGTACGGAGGTGCACCGTGTCCGCCGAGACCGCCCCCACCCTCGATCACGCGGCCCCCGCCGGGAGCAGACCGAGGGCGCGCGGGCGTGCCGCGCTGCACCGGGCCGCTCCCGCGCTGGGGTTGTTCGCCGCCGCCCGGCTGCTGGGGATGGTCTGCCTGGCGCTGTGGGCATGGCGGCTGGACCGCTCGCCGCGGATGCTGCTGGCGAGTTCCTGGGACTCCGACTGGTACGCCCGGATCGCCGCGCACGGCTACGGCTACACGCTCCACTGGCCGGACGGCGTGGTCCAGTCCGACCTGGCGTTCTTCCCGCTGTACCCGGGGCTGATCCGGGCGGTGACGGCGGTGCTGCCGGTGACCGGCGGGACGGCCGGGCTGCTGCTCTCCTGGGCGGCGGCCGGGGCGGCGGCCGGCGGGATCTACCTGGTCGGCGAGCGGCTGTACGGGCGGGCGGTCGGCACCGCGCTGGTGCTGCTCTGGGGGCTGCTGCCGCACGCCATCGTGGTGTGCATGGCGTACACCGAGCCGCTGCTCACCGCCTTCGCCGCCTGGTCGCTGTACGCGGTGCTGACCCGGCGCTGGCTGTGGGCGGGCGCACTGGCGGCGCTGGCCGGACTGGCCCGGCCCAACGGCATCGCGGTGGCCGCCGCGGTGCTGGTGGCCGCCGGGTGCGAGGGCTACCGGTGGCTGCGGGAGCGGCGGGGTGCCGCACCGGGGGCCGCCGTGGCCCGGCCCGGCTGGCGGGTCGCGGTGGCGGCGGCGCTGGCCCCGGCCGGCTGGACCGGGTACGTCCTCTGGGTCGGCGCCCGGCGCGGCGACTGGCTGAGCGGCTACTTCGCCGTGCAGGAGGGCTGGACCTCCCGCTTCGACCTGGGCGCGGGGGCGCTGCGTACCGTCCGGGCCATCGTCACCCGGCCCATGGACCTGGGCTTCACCATGGCGCTGGTGTTCACGGCGGTGGGGGTGCTGCTCTTCGTCCTGCTGTGCCTGGCCCGGCCGCCGCTGCCGCTGCTGGTCTACACCGCGGTGCTGGTGCTGATCGTGGCGGGCGGGTCCGGCTTCTTCGAGTCCAAGCCGCGCTTCCTGCTGCCGGCCTTCCCGCTGCTGCTGCCGCTCGCCCACGCGCTGCGCAGAGCCCGGCCGGGGGCGGCGATCGCGGTGGTCGCCGCCCTGGCCGGGCTCTCGTTCGCGTACGGGGCCTATCTGCTCACCCTCGCCACGATGGCGCTGTGACGGCACGGGCCCTGTGCCGGCCGGGGCGGGCCCCAGAGGCGGGCGCCCGCCGGGCCCGGGCACCGACCGGGCCGGAAGTCGCTCGGGCGCCCTCCGGACCGGGGTCGCTCGGGCCCGCCGGGCCGCTCAGGCCTCGTCGCCCTCCGGGCCGCCCTCGGCACCCTCCTCGCCCTCGGCGGGCAGGATGCCCAGCTGCTCCTGGAGCCAGCGGTCGAACTCGACCGAGGCGCGGACCCAGCTGACCGTGGACGAGACGAAGTGCTCCAGGCTGACCCCGGTGCCGATCAGCATCTGGGCCTCGCCGATGAGCCGGACGGTGGCGCCGCCCTGCTCGTCCTCGTGGAGGTGGGTGTACACCTTGGGCCACAGGGTGCGGCGGTTCCAGTCGTCGATGGAGTCCAGGATCTGCGCCCGGTTCTCCACCGGGTGCGGCCGGTCGTAGAACGTCCGCACGGAGAAGACCTGCTGCTCGTCCTCGCCGCGGAACATGAAGTACGTACGGAACTCCTCCCACGGCGCCGCGAGGTCACCCTCGTCGTCGACGACGTACTTGAGCTCCATCTGCTCCAGGAGCTGCTTGACCAGGTCCTGGTCGGGGAGGACGGGGCCCGCCGGTCCTGCGGCTGCCTGAGGCTGGGGCTGGCCCCCGAAATTCGGAATCGAGGACGGGTCGATGCTCACCGTGTATTTCCCTTCGTACGAGTCCCCGTCATCCTCCCCCATCCCGCCCGCCCGCTGGCAAGCCCGGACCCCGGCGATCCGCTCCCGGCTGAAGCCCGGCCCGGCGCCCCACGGCCGGCCGCGGCCCCGACGCGTTCCCGTGCCCGCTCCCGGACCCGTTCCCGCTCCCGTGCCCGTACGGCGGCAGGCCCGCCACCCCGAGGGGTGACGGGCCCGGAAGCGACCGGAGGCGCGGGCTACCGGGGCGGGCCCACGGTGAGGCCGTCCTCCGCGCGGTCGACGCGCACGGTGTCGCCGTCCTTGACCTCGCCGGACAGGATCTCCTTGGCCAGCCGGTCCCCGATGGCCGTCTGGACCAGGCGGCGCAGCGGGCGGGCGCCGTAGGCGGGGTCGTTGCCCTCGTCGGCCAGCCACTCCAGGGCCGCCGGGGTGACCTCAAGGGCGAGCCGGCGCTCCGCGAGGCGGCGGGCCAGCCGGTCGATCTGGAGCCGGGCGATCCGGGCCAGTTCGTCGCGGGTGAGCGCCGAGAAGACCACCAGGTCGTCCAGCCGGTTGAGGAACTCCGGCTTGAAGGAGGCCCGGACGACCTCCAGCACCTGCTGCTTCTTCTCCTCCTCGCTGGTGGCCGGCTCGACCAGGTACTGGCTGCCCAGATTGGAGGTGAGCACCAGGATGGTGTTCCGGAAGTCCACCGTCCGGCCCTGGCCGTCGGTGAGCCGGCCGTCGTCCAGCACCTGGAGCAGCACGTCGAAGACCTCCGGGTGGGCCTTCTCCACCTCGTCCAGCAGCACCACGCTGTACGGTCGGCGGCGCACCGCCTCGGTGAGCTGGCCGCCCTCCTCGTAGCCGACGTAGCCGGGAGGCGCGCCGACCAGCCGGGCGACACTGTGCTTCTCGCCGTACTCGCTCATGTCGATGCGGACCATCGCCCGCTCGTCGTCGAAGAGGAAGTCGGCGAGCGCCTTGGCCAGCTCGGTCTTGCCGACGCCGGTCGGCCCGAGGAAGAGGAACGAACCGGTCGGCCGGTCCGGGTCCGCGATCCCGGCCCGGGTGCGGCGCACCGCGTCCGAGACCGCGCGGACCGCCTCGCCCTGGCCGATCAGCCGCTTGCCGAGCTCGTCCTCCATCCGCAGCAGCTTCTGGGTCTCGCCCTCCAGCAGCCGGCCCGCCGGGATGCCGGTCCAGGAGCCGACCACGTCCGCGATGTCGTCCGGGCCGACCTCCTCCTTGACCATGGTGTCCTTGGTGTCCCGGGCCGCCTCCTGCTCCGCCTCGCTGGCCTCCGCCAGCTCCCGCTCGACGGCCGGGATCTCCCCGTACAGCAGCTTGGAGGCGGTGTCGAAGTCGCCGTCCCGCTGGGCCCGCTCGGCGGTGCCGCGCAGCTCGTCCAGCTTCTCCTTCAGCTCACCGACCCGGTTGAGGCCCTGCTTCTCCTTCTCCCAGCGGGCGGTCAGCCCCCGCAGTTCCTCCTCCTTGTCCGCGAGGTCGCGGCGGAGCCGCTCCAGCCGGTCCACCGAGCCGGGGTCGGTCTCGTTCTTGAGCGCCAGCTCCTCCATCCGCAGCCGGTCCACCGAGCGCTGGAGCTCGTCGATCTCGACCGGGGAGGAGTCGATCTCCATCCGCAGCCGGGACGCGGCCTCGTCCACCAGGTCGATCGCCTTGTCCGGCAGGAAGCGGGAGGTGATGTACCGGTCCGAGAGAGTCGCGGCGGCGACCAGCGCCGAGTCCGCGATCTGCACCTTGTGGTGGGCCTCGTACCGGCCCTTCAGCCCGCGCAGGATCGCGATGGTGTCCTCGACCGTCGGCTCGGCCACCAGCACCTGCTGGAACCGCCGCTCCAGCGCCGGGTCCTTCTCGACGTGCTCGCGGTACTCGTCCAGCGTGGTGGCGCCGACCATCCGCAGCTCGCCCCGGGCCAGCATGGGCTTGAGCATGTTGCCCGCGTCCATGGCGGAGTCGCCGCCGGCGCCCGCGCCGACGACCGTGTGCAGCTCGTCGATGAAGGTGATGATCTGCCCGTCGCTCTCCTTGATCTCGGAGAGCACGGTCTTCAGCCGCTCCTCGAACTCGCCCCGGTACTTGGCGCCCGCCACCATCGCGCCCAGGTCCAGCGCGACCAGCCGCTTGTTCCGCAGGCTCTCCGGGACGTCACCCTTGACGATGCGCTGCGCCAGCCCCTCGACCACGGCGGTCTTGCCGACGCCCGGCTCACCGATGAGCACCGGGTTGTTCTTGGTACGGCGCGAGAGCACCTGGACCACCCGGCGGATCTCCTGGTCCCGGCCGATCACCGGGTCGAGGCGGCCCTCCCGGGCGGCGGCCGTGAAGTCCGTGCCGAACTTCTCCAGCGCCTTGTACTGCCCCTCCGGGTCGGCCGTGGTCACCCGGCGCCCGCCCCGGGCCTTGCGGAACGCCTCCAGCAGCTTCTTGGCGCTCGCGCCCTGCCGGGTGAGCAGCTCACCGGCCGGGCCGCCCTTGGCCGCGATGCCGATGAGCAGGTGCTCGGTGGACACATAGTCGTCGCCCAGTTCCTTGGCGCGGCTCTGCGCGTCGGCCACCACGGCGAGCAGATCCCGGTTGGGGCCGGGCGGGGCGACGGTGGAGCCGGTGACGCTGGGCTGCGCGGCGAGCAGCCGCTCGGCGCCCGCCCGCACCGCGGCCTGGTCGGCGTCGGTGGCGGCGAGCAGATCCACGAGGTTCTCGTTGTCCTGGCCCGCGAGCAGCGCGAGCAGCAGGTGCGCCGGGGTCAGGTCGGCATGCCCGTCCGACACCGCCCGGCTGCTGGCGGCGTTGAGCGCGTCCCGGCTCTTGTTGGTCAGCTCGGCGTCCACGTGCGTCCTCTCCTCCTCCGGCCCGGCGGGTCCGGTCCCGATCCTGGCCTTCTGCTTCTTCCAACCTACACAAACTTGAGTCTATTCCACTCAACCTAGTGGAGGCGAGTGCCTGGAGGTAGGTTCCGGTCCATGGCCATCGATCTCCGCGCGCCCGGCGACGCGTATGTCGCCTTCTGGCGCGAGTACCACATGTCCACCCTGACGACTCCCCGCCCGGACGGCACCCCGCATGTGGTGGCGGTGGGTGTGACGTACGACCCCGAGGGCGGCGCCAAGGGCATCGCCCGGGTCATCGCCAACCGGCACAGCCGCAAGGTGGCGAACGTCCTGGCGGCCGGCCCGGCGGGTGCCCGGGTGGCGGTCTGCCAGGTGGACAAGGGGCGCTGGGCGACGCTGGAGGGGGTGGCCCGGGTACGCACCGAGCCGGAGGCCGTCGCGGACGCCGTGGCCCGGTACGCCGAGCGCTACGGCCGCACCCCGGCACCCAACCCGGACCGGGTCGTCCTGGAGATCGCCCTCACCCGGGCCATGGGACGCGCCTAGCGACGGGCCCGGGAGCGGGCCACCGGGACGGCGAACGCGGAAGAGGGCGGGAAAGCGGCGGGAGAGCGGCGCGGGCACCGGCACGGCGACCGGCACGGCGACCGGCGCGGAAACGGGAAAAGCACAGCGGCGCCATCGTGTTTCAGGTCCACGATGGCGCCGCTGTGTGGGGGAAGCACCTGAGCGATCTGCAACGACGGGGGAACCGCTCAGGCGCTGCGGGGGGTGGCGGAGGTGGTCTCGGGTTCGACCAGTTGGTGGTCGCGCTGGTCCAGGTTGACGAAGATCATGCCGTACCTGATGGCACAGCGGACGGGCTGCGGGGCGCCCCGGGGCCGGCGAAGGCACCGGTAGGCGCGGACGTCCTCGTCGTCCTCACGCGCCACGACGATCGGCTCTCCGAAGAGGGTGACCATCAACGAGTCGCCACGGTGGGGGATGGCCGTGGCCAGGTCGATGAAGTGCCACCCCGACCGGTAGGCCGACGCCATCTCGCGCCGGAAGGAACGGTCGTCCGGGGGAACGGTCATGCCGTCACGCCCGTCCCTGCGACCGCCGCGGCGGAGTCACGGGGGCCGGCGGGCTTGTGCTCCCACGTCGGCTCACGCTCGTCCGAGGGGCCGAATTCCCACGTCGGCTCGCGGAAGGTGGTGGGCGTGACCTCCCAAGTGGGTTCACGGTCACTGGCGGGGGTGAGATCCCGCGTGGGTCCGTTCGCGATCGCGACGACATCCCCCGCAGGTCCGCTCTCCCATGTCGGCTCCCCGTTGGCGGCGACTGCGCCGAGGGCCGCAGCCGCAGCAACGGCTATGGCGCCGACTGCACGAACCATCCTGGTCATGGCCGATCTCCACCTCTTTTGATCCATACCTCCTCCCCCGCGATTAAGACGATGGCTCACTCCGAACGCTTCCACCAGCAACTGCAGGCATCATGTTCCTGTAATTCAGGACCCTGAGGGGGGTGCACATGGAGACGAACAGGGGCGATACGGACGAAGGACACCATCACCACGAGCTGTGCGAGGCGGGGAGACAGCTCTACGCCGCCGCGCTGCGCTCGGGCCGGATCGCCACGTCCGAGGTGGAAAGGGTTCCCTGCCTGCTCAATCTCGCGCTGGTGCACCCCGACCCGGACGATCCGCAGTGGTACCGGCCGATCCCGCCGTCCATCGCGCTCAATCAGCTGATACACCCCATCGAGCGCGAGATCCAGGAGCGGCGGCAGCTGGCGATCTCCCTGGCCGACACCTTCGAGCCATTCATGACCATCACCGCCCAGTCCCCCGCCGCCAACCAGGCGATCAACGTCCTGGAGGGACTGACCCTGATCAACGCCACGCTCGACCGGGTCATGGACGAGTGCACCGACGAACTCCTCACCATCCAGCCCGGAAGCGGACGCAAACCGGAAACGGTGAAGGCGGGGCTGCGCCGGATGGAACCGCTGCTGGACCGGGGCATCAAGATGCGCACCCTCTACCAGCACACCGCGCGCCACCACTCGGCCACCATGGGGTACGTCGAGCGGATCATGCCGTACGGCCTGGAGGTGCGCACCCTTGAGGAGATCGTCGACCGGCTGATCATCGTGGACCGCAAGGTGGCCTTCATCCCGGCCCGCCGGGACCGCCAGGTCGCCCTGGAGCTCCGCCACGACGGACTGGTGCGGTATCTGGTCGGCGTCTTCGACCAGTTCTGGCTGCACGGTACGCCCTGGGAGGAGGACATCGTCGCCTACGCCCCCACCCGGGACGGGATCAGCGGCATCCAGCGCTCGATCGCCAAGCTGCTGGTCGAGGGACATGTGGACGAGGCCATCGCCCGCCGGCTGGGGATGAACGTCCGCACCTGCCGGGCGCACATCGCCAAGCTCGCCTCCGCGCTGGGCAGCGGCAGCCGCGCCCAGTTGGGCTTTCTGATCGCCCGCTCCGGGATCCTGGAGGACGACCCGCACTGCGACGGGACCTGACCCCGTCCCGCGCCGCCCCGGGGCCTGACCCCATCCCGCGCCCGGGGCCCGGTGGCTCGTACCGGGACCCCGGCGGCCCGCACCCGGGGCCCTGGTTCTTCCGTGCCCGCCCGGACCTCCCCTCTCACCCTTTCGTCCCCTCGCCTGTCGCCGCAGGTCAGGGCGGGTGGCGGCGAAAGGGGCGACTCCCGGCCACCGGCCGGAACCGGCGGGCGTTTAGCATATGAGCACCGCCCAGCTCGAAAGATGATCCTGTGACTGTCAATGACGATGCGTTCACTAACTGGATGAGCCGCGAGGAGATCGCGGAATCGATGATCCCGGTCATCGGCAAGCTGCACCGGGAGCGGGATGTCACCGTCCTGGTCCACAGCCGTTCCCTGGTGAACAAATCGGTGGTCAGCATCCTGAAGACCCACCGATTCGCCCGCCAGATAGCCGGCGAGGAACTCTCGGTCACCGAGACCCTGCCGTTCCTCGAAGCCCTCACCACCCTCGACCTCGGGCCCTCCCAGATCGACATCGGGATGCTCGCCGCCACCTACCGCGCGGACTCCGGCGGCCTGTCGGTGCGGGAGTTCACCGCCCGGGCCGTCGCGGGCGCCACCGGGGCCGACAAGATCGAGCGCCGCGCGCCGCGCGATGTCGTCCTCTACGGCTTCGGCCGCATCGGCCGCCTGGTGGCCCGCCTGCTCATCGAGAAGGCCGGCTCCGGCAACGGTCTGCGGCTGCGGGCCGTCGTCGTCCGGCGCGGCGGCGACCAGGACCTGGTGAAGCGCGCCTCGCTGCTGCGGCGCGACTCCATCCACGGCCAGTTCCGGGGCACCATCACCGTGGACGAGGCCAACGGCACGATCACCGCCAACGGCAACGTGATCAAGGTGATCTACGCCAACGACCCGTCGGAGATCGACTACACGGCGTACGGCATCAAGGACGCCATCCTCATCGACAACACCGGCAAGTGGCGCGACCGCCAGGGCCTCTCGGAGCACCTGCGCCCCGGCATCGACAAGGTGGTGCTCACCGCTCCGGCCAAGGGCGACGTCCCCAACATCGTGCACGGCGTCAACCACGACACCATCAAGCCGGACGAGCGCGTGCTGTCCTGCGCCTCCTGCACCACCAACGCGATCGTCCCGCCGCTGAAGGCGATGGCCGACGAGTACGGGGTGCTGCGCGGTCATGTGGAGACCGTCCACTCGTTCACCAATGACCAGAACCTGCTGGACAACTTCCACAAGGCCGACCGCCGGGGCCGGTCCGCGCCGCTCAACATGGTCATCACCGAGACCGGCGCCGCCTCGGCCGTCGCCAAGGCGCTGCCCGAGCTCAAGGCCCCGATCACCGGCAGCTCGATCCGGGTGCCGGTGCCGGACGTCTCGATCGCCATCCTCAGCCTGCGGCTCGGTCGCGAGACCACCCGCGAGGAGGTGCTGGACCACCTCCGTGAGGTGTCGCTGACCTCGCCGCTGAAGCGGCAGATCGACTTCACCACCGCCCCGGACGCGGTCTCCAGCGACTTCATCGGCTCGCGCCACGCCTCGATCATCGACGCGGGCGCCACCAAGGTCGACGGCGACAACGCGATCCTCTACCTCTGGTACGACAACGAGTACGGCTACTCCTGCCAGGTCGTCCGCGTCGTCCAGTACGTCTCCGGGGTCGAGTACCCCACCTACCCGGCCCCGGTCGTCTGACCGACGGCCGTACGGGTCCCGGTCGCCCCCGGCCGCCCGGCTGACGGCCGGCCGGCCGGTCCCGGTCGCCCGATCGGCCGACCGTACGGCTCCGTCCGACCGCTCGGACGGAGCCGTACGGGAGCCCCGGCGCCGCCCGTACGTCTCCGGGGCGGGCCCCACCGGCACCGTACGGGCGCGGGCCCGTACGGCCCGGCAGGGCGAGCGTCACCGGTACGGCGCCACCCGCACGTCCCCGGGCGGGCACGCCGCCACCCGCACGCCCCCGGGCGGGCACGGCACCACCCCGCACGCCCCGGGCGGGCACGGCACCCGGCGCGTACCGGGGCCGGGCACCCGCGCCCGCACCACCGCCGGTGCCCGCCGGCGGAGGCACGCGTACCAGCGTCCACCGCCGTCCACCCCCGTGCGACGGGGCGCGGCGCACGACGAGGGCCCCTTTCCTGCCCGGGAACTCCGGGTGGGAAAGGGGCCCTCGCCCATGAACACCGCCGGCCACCGCGACCGCGGCAGCGGCGCCGGGTGCGGCGCTACTCGCCGCCGCGCTTGGGGCGCCAGACCACCAGCGCGCTCGTCTGCTGCACATCCGTGTACGGCACGAGATCGCGCCGGTAGGAGGCGTGCACCTGGGCCTCGCGCTGCCGCATCGCCGCCGCCGCGCCCTCGACCGCCGCGCTCAGCTCGGCTATCCGGGACTGGAGCGCGGCGACCTGGTTCTCCAGCTCGATGATCCGCTTGATGCCGGCCAGGTTGATGCCCTCGTCCTGGGACAGCTGCTGCACCTGCCGGAGCAGCGCGATGTCCCGGGCCGAGTAGCGCCGGCCGCGCCCGGCCGTGCGGTCCGGGGAGACCAGGCCGAGCCGGTCGTACTGGCGCAGGGTCTGCGGGTGCAGCCCGCTCAGCTGCGCGGCCACCGAGATGACGTACACCGGCGTCTCTTCGGTCAGCTCGTACGGGTTGCGTCGGTCGCGTCGGCGTTCGTCCACTCTCAAGCCCCCTTCGCGGCCTGGAACAGCTCCGCGCGCGGGTCCTCGCCGGCGGTCGCCTCGCGATAGGACTCCAGCGCTTCCCTCGCCTTGTCGTC
This sequence comes from Streptomyces pyxinae, assembly GCF_024756275.1. Lineage (GTDB taxonomy): Bacteria > Actinomycetota > Actinomycetes > Streptomycetales > Streptomycetaceae > Streptomyces > Streptomyces pyxinae. Next base: position 97,902 of record NZ_JANUGQ010000025.1, read on the forward strand.
CAGCTCCGTCGGCACGGCGACCTCGACGGTGACCAGCAGGTCGCCGTGGGTGCCGTCCTTGCGGGCGGCGCCCTTGCCCCGGGCGCGCATGGTGCGCCCGTTGGGCGTGCCCGCCGGGATCTTCAGCGTCACCGGGGGGCCGCCGAGCGTCGGCACCCGGATCTCACCGCCCAGCGCAGCCTCGGCGAACGACACCGGGACCGTCACGGTCAGGTTGTCGCCGCGCCGCCCGAAGACCGGGTGCGCCTTGACGTGCACGACCACATAGAGGTCACCGGCCGGTCCGCCCCGCTCGCCGGGCGCGCCCTTGCCGCGCAGCCGGATCCGCTGCCCGTCGGAGACGCCCGCCGGGATGCGGACCTGCATGGTGCGCGAGGACTTGGCCCGGCCGCTGCCGTGGCAGACCTCGCAGGGGTCCTGGGCGATCAGCCCGCGCCCCTTGCACTCCACGCACGGGTCGGTCAGCGAGAACGAGCCGCTGCCGCCCCGGGACACCTGGCCGGTGCCGACACAGGTCGGGCAGACCCTGGGGGTGCCGTTCTTGTCGCCGGTGCCGGAGCACGCCTTGCAGGGCTGCTGGCTGGACATCCGGAGCGGGACCGTGGCCCCGTCCACCGCCTCGGTGAAGCTGAGCGTCACCTCGGACTCGATGTCCTGGCCGCGCCGGGGCTGGGTGCGGGCGCCCGCGCCGCCACCGCCCCGGTTGAACAGCCCGCCGAACACGTCCCCGAGGCCCCCGCCGCCGCCGAAGCCACCGGCGGCTCCGCCCTGGGCACCCCCGAAGAGGTCGCCCAGGTCGAAGTTGAACGTGCCGCCGCCGGCGCCGGGACCGGCCCGGAAGCCGCCGTTGCCGAAGAGGGCGCGGGCCTCGTCGTACTCCTTGCGCTTCTTGGGGTCCCCGAGGATGTCGTTGGCCTCGGAGATCTCCTTGAAGCGGGCCTCGGCCGCCGCGTCGCCCTTGTTGGCGTCCGGGTGGTTCTCGCGGGCGAGCTTCCGGTACGCCTTCTTGATCTCGGCCTCGGTGGCGTCCTTGGGGACGCCGAGAACCTTGTAGTAGTCCTTCTCGACGAAGTCCTTCGTGCTCATCGACGTCCCTCCTTCCGGACCTTCCGGACGATCTCAGCGGTCTCAGTGGCCTCAGCGGTCTCCATGACCTCAGCGGTCACAGCGTCGGCCGGCGCACCGGCCGCCGGGCCGGACCCGGGACCGGTGGCGGCGGACACCGTGTCGGCACCCGCCACCGCTCCGGCCACGGCCCCGGCCATGGCGTCAGCCCTCGCCGGGGCCACCGCTCTCCTCGCCGCCCGGCTTCTTCTCGTTGTCGCCCGCGGCGTCGTTGCCCGCGGCCTTGGGTGCCTGGCCGTCTCCGGCCGCCTTGCCGTCCCCGGCCGCCGCGGCCCCGGACTCCGTGGAGCCCTGCGCCGCCGCGTCCTCGCCGTCACCGGCACCGGCGTCCTTCGCGGGGGCGGAGGACGCGGCCCCGGCGGACGCGGGAGCCGCGCCCGGCTGGGGCTCGGCGACCGCCACCCGGGCCGGACGGATCGTCCGGTCCCCGATCCGGTACCCCGGCTGCAGGATCGCGACGCACGTCGTCTCGGTGACGTCCGGTGCGTAGCTGTGCATCAGGGCCTCGTGGATCGTCGGGTCGAAGGGCTCGCCCTCCTTGCCGAACTGCTGGAGGCCCATCTTCGCGGCGACCGTCTCCAGCGACTCGGCGACCGACTTGAAGCCGCCCACCAGCTCGCCGTGCTCCCGCGCCCGGCCGATGTCGTCCAGCACGGGCAGCAGCTCGGTCAGGAGGTTCGCGACGGCGACCTCCTTGACCGCGACCCGGTCGCGCTCGACCCGCCGGCGGTAGTTCTGGTACTCGGCCTGGAGCCGCTGGAGGTCCCCGGTGCGCTCGTCGAGCGCGGTACGGGCCCGGTCCAGTTCGGCCCGGAGGCCGGCCGTCTCGGTCACGTCCCCGGCCGGGGCCGCCGCGGCCTCCTCATCGGAGGAGACACGGGCGGCATCGGCGGTGGCGTCGGTGGCGCCGGAGGGGACGTCGGGCTTCTCCTCGAAGCCCGGGGTCTCCTCCGTCATGCGGCGCCACCCTTCGGCTTCTCGTCGTCGACGATCTCGGCGTCGATGACGTCCTCGTCGGCCTTGCCGGCACCGGCGGGGCCGCCCTGCGGGGCCTCACCGGCACCGCCGGCCGCCTGGGCGGCCTGGGCGTCGGCGTACATCGCCTGGCCGAGCTTCTGGGAGACGGCCGCGACCTTCTCGGTGGCGGTCCGGATCTCCGTGGTGTCCTCGCCCTTCAGCTTCTCCTTGAGCTCGGTCACCGCCGTCTCGACCTCGGTCTTGACCTCGCCCGGGACCTTGTCCTCGTTGTCCTTGAGGAACTTCTCGGTCTGGTAGACGAGCTGCTCGGCCTGGTTGCGGGTCTCGGCGGTCTCGCGGCGCTTGTGGTCCTCCTCCGCGTACTGCTCGGCCTCGCGCATCATGCGGTCGATGTCGTCCTTCGGCAGCGCGGAGCCGCCGGTGACGGTCATCTTCTGCTCCTTGCCCGTGCCCAGATCCTTCGCGGTCACGTGCATGATGCCGTTGGCGTCGATGTCGAAGGAGACCTCGATCTGCGGGACGCCGCGCGGGGCCGGCGGGAGGCCGGTCAGCTCGAACATCCCGAGCTTCTTGTTGTACGCCGCGATCTCGCGCTCGCCCTGGTAGACCTGGATCTGCACGGACGGCTGGTTGTCCTCGGCCGTGGTGAAGATCTCGGACCGCTTGGTCGGGATCGTGGTGTTGCGCTCGATCAGCTTGGTCATGATGCCGCCCTTGGTCTCGATGCCGAGGGACAGCGGGGTCACGTCGAGGAGCAGGACGTCCTTGACCTCGCCCTTGAGGACACCGGCCTGGAGCGAGGCGCCGATGGCGACGACCTCGTCCGGGTTCACACCCTTGTTGGCCTCCTTGCCGCCGGTCAGCTCCTTGACGAGCTCGGCGACGGCCGGCATACGGGTGGAGCCACCGACGAGAACGACGTGGTCGATCTCGGAGAGCTGGATGCCCGCGTCCTTGATGACGTTGTGGAACGGCGTCTTGCAGCGCTCCAGCAGGTCCGAGGTCAGCTGCTGGAACTGCGCCCGGGTGAGCTTCTCGTCCAGGTGCAGCGGGCCCTCGGCGGAGGCGGTGATGTACGGCAGGTTGATCGTGGTCTCGGTCGAGGACGAGAGCTCGATCTTCGCCTTCTCGGCGGCCTCGCGGAGCCGCTGGAGGGCCATCTTGTCCTTGGACAGGTCGACGCCGTGGCCGTTCTGGAACTGCTTGACCAGGTAGTCGACGACCCGCTGGTCCCAGTCGTCACCACCGAGGTGGTTGTCACCGTTGGTGGCCTTCACCTCGACCACGCCGTCACCGATCTCCAGCAGCGACACGTCGAAGGTGCCGCCACCGAGGTCGAAGACCAGGATGGTCTGGTCGTCCTTCTCCAGGCCGTAGGCGAGCGCGGCGGCCGTCGGCTCGTTGACGATGCGCAGGACGTTGAGGCCCGCGATCTCACCGGCCTCCTTGGTGGCCTGGCGCTCGGAGTCGTTGAAGTACGCCGGGACGGTGATGACCGCGTCGACGACCTTCTCACCGAGGTAGGACTCGGCGTCACGCTTCAGCTTCTGCAGGATGAAGGCGCTCATCTGCTGCGGGTTGAAGCTCTTGCCGTCGATGTCGATCTTCCAGTCGGTGCCCATGTGGCGCTTGACCGAACGGATCGTCCGGTCGACGTTGGTCACCGCCTGACGCTTGGCGACCTCACCGACCAGCACCTCGCCGTTCTTGGCGAAGGCGACGACGGACGGCGTGGTCCTGGCGCCCTCGGCGTTGGTGATGACGGTGGGCTCGCCGCCTTCGAGAACGCTGACGACGGAGTTAGTCGTGCCCAGGTCGATGCCGACCGCACGTGCCATTTCAATTCCTCCATGACTTGAGTGGAACAGGCTCAAGGATGCACGAGCGGCGTCCACGCGTCAACAGACGTGAGCCCACTCGACTCAACTTTTATCCCTGTCTTATCCGCAGTCGAGCCGCGATGGCCTCGCCTACCCCAGGGGTCGCCCGCGAACCGGACGCGACCCGCCGTCCGCCCGGAAGGCCGGGCGACCGGATCCATCATGGGATCGTTCAGGACAAAAGCTCCCATAACCCTCGTAAATCCTCACATCCCCATGGAACGGCCGGGTGAACACCATGGCGTCGCCCCAGTCATCCCCCTCCTCCCCTCCGCCCGCCGAGCCGCCCCCTCGCCTCCCCCTGGACGGGAAGCGGCTGCTGGACCTGGTGGCGGGCTCCGCGCTCCTCCTGCTGGCCGCCCCGCTGCTGACGGTCGCCGCGCTCGCCGCCGCCCTGCGGACCGGCGGCCGCCCCCCCCCCCCCCCCCCCCCCGCCCCCGGGGGGGGGGGGGGGCCCCCCCCCCCCCCCCCCCCCCCCCGCCC
>NZ_JANUGQ010000026.1 GCF_024756275.1 Streptomyces pyxinae
CCCATCCCCCTTCCCCGGCCCGGAGGGACGGGGCTTGATGAGGTAGGGAAACCTGTAACAACCCCTACGCCAGTCAGCCGGTGAGCCGGTGGCCGTCGTGGGCGCGTACCTGCGGGGCGCCGCCGGTCAGGGCGTCGGTGATGCGGACCGCGTAGACCTCGCCCATGGTCGCGGTGACCTGATCCGGGGCAAGCCACTCGACGGCGGTGGCTTCGTCGGTGGGGTGCTCGTGCCCGCTCTCAGGAGTGCAGCGGAAGACCAGAGCGACGACGCCCAGGGCCATGTTCTTGTAGACCCCGGTGAGCCGATCGACTCGTACCTTCACGCCGGTCTCTTCGTAGACCTCCCGGCGTACGCCGTCCTCCACCGTCTCGTCCCGCTCCAGCACGCCACCGGGCGGTTCCCAGGTGCCGTTGTCCGCCCTGCGGATCGCCAGGACCCTGCCGTCCTCGCGTACGACGACACCGGCGACCGACACCGAGTGAAGAGGCGTTGACGTGCTCTGCGACCGGCTGTTACTCATGTACAGGAGAATAGGAGCACCAGAAGGACTATGGCGAGCGATGGCACGGCCTCTTCGGCCAAGGCGAAGTATCTTCAGATCGCGGACGATCTAGCGGCGCAGATCCGCTCCGGAGTGCTGGCCCCTGGGGACTCGGTTCCCAGCGAGGCTGAGCTTATGGACCGGTACAAGGTGGCGTCGGGCACGGTCCGCAAAGCGGTCGCTGAACTTCGTACGACTCAGTTGATCGAGACCCACCACGGCCGCGGATCGTTCGTGCGGTCTCGTCCCCCGGTGCAGCGCAAGTCTTCCGACCGTTTCCGCCGCGCTCACCGGAAGGCCGGCAAGGCCGCGTACCTGGCAGAGGCCGAGCAGTCGGGAGGTGTGCCCTCGGTCAACGTGCTGTTCGTCGGACCGGTGGACGCCCCGGCGGAGATCGCTGAGCGGCTGGAGCTCCCGGAGGGTGCCAAGGTGCTCGCGCGGAAGCGTCGCTACTTCCGGGGCGGCGTGCCGACCGAGGAAGCCACCTCGTATCTGCCCTGGGACGTGGTGAAGGACATCCCGGAGATGTTCGCGGAGAACCCGGGCGGGGGCGGCATCTACGCCCGCCTGGAGGAGCACGGGCACGTGCTGGCTGAGTTCACCGAGACGGTGCGGGCCCGGCTCGCCAGCAAGGCCGAGGGGTCGGCACTGGCCCTCAGCCCCGGCGCCCCCGTCTTCCACCTCGTCCGGAATGCCGCCGACGCGGCCGGCAGGGTGGTCGAGGTCTGCGACACGATCATGGCTGCTGACCAGTTCGTCTTGGACTACCGGTTCGCCGCCGGGGACTGACGCCGCTTCGCCTTCCGCAACCCGTCGCAAGATTCTTTTTCGCGGCGGGTTGACTCATGTATAGGAGTGGGTAACTCTTAATCGCGTCACTCATGTACATGAGTGACGGAGACCGTCACTTCTACAGGAGGACCCATGCCTTCCTTCAAGGTGGACACCTCGACAGCTGTGGTGTTCGTGGCCACGGCGCCGGTGCCGAAGCTGGTGAGTAAGCAGACGGGTGAGCGGGCGATGGACCGGGAGACCGGTGCGGGCCTGTCCACGGTGGGTCTGCTGATCTCGGACGAGGGTGAGGGGAACCTGTACCAGGTGACCGTGCCGGAGACCGGGCTGCCCGAGGGTCTGGCGCCGGGGACGCCGGTGTCGGTGATCGGGCTGAAGGCGCGGGACTGGGAGAACACGTTCAACGGCCAGGCCCGGCACGGGATTTCATTCCGCGCGGTCGCCGTGACACCGGTCGGGGCCTGAGCCATGACGGACCTGACGACGTTACTGGAGATCGCCGCCCCGCTGGCCGGTGCGGGAGGTCTCGGATACGCGAAGGTGCGGGCGCCGCGTGTGTACTGGCCCCTGGTCGGGCTCCCGGCGGCCTGGACCCGCTTCGGCCTCTCCTACCGGTCCACGATGGACGTGTGCGGGCTGACGGTGCAGCCTTCGCGGCTGCGGGCGTTCATGGTCCGCAATGTCGCCCGCCGCCGCGATGTGCAGCCCGTGCCGCCGAAGGTGCGCCGGGTGCGGGGTTCTGCGACCGGGATGCGGGTCACCCTGCGTCTGCCGGCCGGTCTGGAACCCGCCGACATCGCCGCCGCCTCCGAACGGCTGCGCCACGCCTTCGGCGTCCACTCCGTCCACGTCTTCGAGACCCGGCCGGGCTTCGTGGAACTGCGGATGACCGGCTACGACGTGCTGCGCCGGGTGAAGATGCCCCGCCGCCGCCCCTCGGGTCCGGTGACGGTCGCGGTGGCGCTGCGGGAGGACGGCACGGCCTTCGTCCGCGACTACCGCAAGGTCCCCCACGCGCTGACGCTGGGGGCGAACCAGTCGGGCAAGTCGATGTATCAGCGCAACCTCATCGCCGGGCTGGCCCGGCTCCCGGTGGCTGTGGTGGGTATCGACTGCAAGCGCGGTGTCGAACAGCGCGGCTACACCCCGCGGTTGTCGGCGCTGGCGGTCACGCCGGATGAGGCGTCCGGGCTGCTGGATGCCCTCGTGGCCATGATGGAAGAGCGCTTCGATCTGCTCAGTGAGCACGGTGCCGCCGATCTGTGGGCGCTGCCGGTGAAGGTCCGTCCCGTGCCGGTGGTGGTGCTGGTGGACGAGGTGGCCGAGCTGTTCCTGACCGCCGCGAAGAAGGACGAGGAGCGCCGGGACCGGATGGTGTTGCAGATGATCCGGCTGGCGCAGATGGCCCGCGCGGTCGGCATCTATCTGGAGGTGTGCGGCCAGCGCTTCGGCTCCGACCTGGGCAGGGGCGCCACCATGCTCCGCGCCCAGCTCACCGGCCGGGTGGTGCACCGGGTCAACGACAAGCAGACCGCCGACATGGGCCTGGGCGACATCGCCCCCGACGCCGTGATGGCCGTCACCGCGATCCCGCCCGACCGGCCCGGCGTCGCGGTGGCCGGTGACTCCTCCGGCGGCTGGTCGCGCATCCGTACCCCGGAGATGACCCCGGCCGAAGCCGTCGCCATCTGCCGCCAGTACGCCCACCTCACCCCGCGTCTCCCGGCCCTGGCCCCGTTCCGGCCCGCCGTGCCCGCCGACACCCTGCCGGCCGATCCCTCCCCGCTGGTCACGGCTTTCCCGTCCACCGACTAGTCCCCGCGCGGCTCCGGCGGAAGCAACCGCATCGCGTCCCGTCTGCCCGGCACCGGCGCTGTTCCCAATGTCTGATCGGGCTCGCCTGCCCGCAACGAACAGTTCTCTCCACTTCACCGCGAAGGAACAACTGTGATCTATACCGGAATCGCCACCCGTGAGGGCACCGCCCTCGACAACGCTGACGCCGCTCGCGTCCACACTCTGGCGAATGGCACCGTCGGCGCGGCCCTCATCGATGGGATGGGCCACGGCCCCCGCACGTCCGCCACCGCCCCTCTCCTGGCTGAGACTGCCGCCAGGATCTCTGCCCGGCGTAGCCCCCTCTCCGGGCTTCTCACCGCCTCCGAGCTGATCGCAGACCCGGGCCCGGACGGCGAGGAGGCCGACGCTGTTGCGGTTACCGTCCGCATTCGCCCCAGTGACGCTGTGGCGGTCGTCAACTGGACCGGTGACACCCGCGCCTACGGATGGAACGGCGATCGACTGGAGCTGTACACCGACGACCACACGGTCGGGGCCCAACTCCGAGCCAATGGCGTTGCCTTGGAAATCGCGCGGGAGCACGACAACTGGTTGCGCACGACTCTGGCTCGGGCGACGGTCGGCACGGTCTACACCGCTGGGATCTGCGACCACCTCATCGTCCTGACCTCCGATGGCGTTCACGATCAGGTTCCGGCCGCTGTGCTGGAAGCTCTCGTCCGCGAACATGCTGCCGCCCCCCAGGCCCTCGCAGACGCCCTCGTCGCCGCTGCTCGTACGGACGAGGATGGGTACCGCGACGACGCCACTGCGTTGGTTCTCCTTGTCGTCCCTCCCGTCACCTCCTGATCCCTGCTTCTGCTGGCGCTGGCTAGCTCCCGGCACCGGCCTTCCCGGAAAGGGAGGTGACCATCGTGTTTCGCGCATTCCGCATCGATCCCGTGCTGGTTCAAGCCGCCATCGCCGGTGCCCTGTCGTTCGCGCACCTGCATGACCTGGCTGAAGCCGCCGGGCAGGACGGGTGGAAGGCGTGGGCCTACCCAGTCAGTGTGGATCTGCTGCTGGTCGCGGCCTGGCGGCGGATGCGCAAGGACGCCGACAACCGCGACGCCTGGCTGTGGTTCGCCATCGCCCTGGCCGCCTCGCTCGGTGCCAACATCGCCACCGCCGGACTCCTCGACCTCAAAGCCGTCCCAGCCTGGCTGCGCATCCTCGTCGCCGGATGGCCCGCCCTGGCCTTCCTCGGCGGCACCCTCCTCGCCCACACACCCACACCCGCCGAACCGGATCCCGAGCCGACGCCCGAACCGGACCCGGCACCTGCGCCGGACATGGTGGTGGACCGGGTTCTCGACCCGGCTCCGGAACTCCTGCCGGCCGGTCCGCCCGCGGCTGCTGAACGGGCGCCCGCCCCGGTGGCAGCTCCGGCTTCGGTGCCGGTGCCTCCGGCCCTGCTGGACCACGCCCGCAAGATCGCCGCCGCTCACCAGGCCCGGACCGGCACACCGATCGAGCCGGACACACTCCGCGCCCACCTCGGCATCCCCGCCCCGCTCGCCCACTCCATCGCCGCGCAACTTGCCTGATTAGGAAGGTGGTTGATGTGTCCCGCCCGAACCGCTTCCGCGACGTGATCCGCATCGGCCCGGTGCAGATCGGCACCCACCACGACGGCCGGGGCCGCGACCGGCACACCGCCGCGTGCACCGCGCCCGGCTGCGGCTTCTCCGCCGACTACCCCGACCGCTCCGGCGCGGAACTCGCCGCCCGGACCCACCGCTGCACCCCCTGAAAGGAACCCCATCGTGCTCACCCCGAAGTACCCGGCCCCGGACACCGCCCCGGCGGTCCGTCCACCCGACACCACCACCATCCCGACCGCCCCGGTCGTCCCCGCCCCGGGCCCGGCGCTCGTGCCGGCCACGGCCGCGGCGTCGTCGCGGCCGGTCATCCGGCTCACCCCCGCCGCGCTGGCCGGGGCGGTGGCCGGTGGCACCGCCGTCGTCCTCGTCGTCGGCGCGGTGCTGGTCTCGATGCTCCTCGCCGTCGCGGTCACGGCCGCCTCGGTCGCCCTGTGTGCCGTGGTCCTGCGCTCCCTGCTCGCCCAGCCCGGCAAGGGCAGGTGAGCGGCGTGGACCTGCCCGCGATCACCGCCGCCTTACCCGCCCTCGGCTGGGCCGTCCACAGCAGTGTGCTCGGCCGCCGTCTGGCCCGGGCCCGGCGCGATCCGCTCACCGGCCTGCACACCCGCGCCGGATGGACCACCCGCGCCGAACGCATCCTGGCCACCTGCCCGACCGCGCTGGTGGTGCTGGTGGACCTGGACAAGTTCAAGACCATCAACGACACCTGGGGCCACGCGACCGGTGACGCCGTACTCGCGGCGACCGCCGCCCGCCTGTCCGCCTGGTGCGGCCGTGCCGGCATCCCCGCCCGCCTCGGCGGCGACGAGTTCGCTGTCGTCACCACCCGGGCCCTGGACGTCAGTGCCCTCACCACCATGCTCCAGCAGCCTGTGCCCGTCGCCGGGACGCTCGTTCCGGTCGGCGCCTCGGTCGGCTTCTGCCACCGCGCCCGCCTGCCGCTGCCATCCCTGACCGACGCCCTGTCCGCCGCCGACACTGCGATGTACCGGGCCAAGGGCCACGGCCGCCGCAACCACCACCCCGCTGAAAGGAACCGCTGATGGGCCTGTTCAACCGCAAGAAGGACACCACCCCGGCCAACCCCGCCATGGCCGAGCTGGGCCGTGAGTTCGCCATCGCCCGCCGCCACGGCGACCGCAAGACCATGCGCCGCATCGGCCGCGAGTACATGAACGGCGCCTCCACCGAGGCCGACGCCGCCTCGTTCCAGCAGGGCCAGGACGCCTACGACGCCCTCCCGCCCATCAACCCCCCGCGCCGCAACCAGCGCCGCCGCTGACGGCCCCCGGGGCGGCCTCGGTCGCCAAACTTCCGCCGCCCCGGGCGCCTGGACCCCCATCAGATCCGAAGGACCCGAAAGGGAACCCCCATCATGCCCCAGACGCCGACCACCTGTGTCTGCTCCCACTGCAACGGCTTCGCAATCGTCCGGATCACCACCGGCACCACGCCGGACGGCCACCACCTCACCCTGCCCGCCGCCTGCCCGGCCTGCCACGGCACCGGCCACACCACCACCCGGACCACGGTCAAGGCGGTGGCGAAGTGAAGCACATGGCGGTCTCGGCCCACATCGAGCCGGACACCCACTACGAGGTCACCCCGTTCCCGGGCCCCAACTCCTTCGTCAGCCTCCGCGTCGGTGACGGGCTCTTGGCCCTCGCCCTGATCGCCCCGGCTGGTTCCGCCGACGCCCTGCGCGCCCTGGCCACCGCCGCGACCGAAGCCGCCGGCACCCTGGACGCCCTCACCATCCGGGACGGCTCGGAGGTGACCGGCCGTGACTGACCTCACCCCCACCCCCGACCGCCCGGGCCTGCACATCAGCAAGCCGTCCCCGACCGCCACGGCCACCGCGTCCGCCGTCTGCCACTGCGGCGCCTCCGCGACCGCCACGGGTGACGCACAGGTGAGCGCCCTGATGGCCGGATGGGACACCGCCCACAGTTCCGCTCACACCAAGAGCACCGACGGGGGGACTCTCTGATGGGGATCTTCCGTCGCCGTGACGACGACGTTCAGGCCGCCGTCGACCGGGCCAAGCGGGAGGCGTTGGAGAAGCGCTGGCAGGACTACGCGCACTACGAAAACAACTGCCCCGGCCCCGGACGGGAGAAGTCCGAGAAGCCTTCGGGCTCCCCGCAGGCGGCGTGCGCCGACGCGAACACTCCTCGCGGAAGGCGCCGCCGGTGACCGACTCCGCCACCATGGCGGGCCTGGACCCGGCCACCCTCAGCGACCTGCTGCGGGTGGCCGGGGCTCCCGGCTTCGACCGCCTTCACGAACAGATCCGCCGCACCGGGGGATGCGCCGCCCCCATCCGGCTCTCCGGCGGCACCAAGACCCTCGACCCGGCCACCCGGACCCTGCTGCACGCCTACACCACCGACGCCGAACCCGGCGGGGTCCTGCGGGTCGCGTGCGGCAACCGACGGGCCTCCCGCTGCCCGGCCTGCGCCTGGACCTACGCGGGCGACACCTACCACCTCATCCGCGCCGGACTCACCGGCGACCCGGCCAAGGGCACCCCGCACACCGTGCGCGACCACCCCCGCGTCTTCGCCACCCTCACCGCCCCCAGCTTCGGCCCCGTCCACAACCGGCCCGGCACCCGCCCCTGCCGCTGCGGCACTCGCCACCCCGAGGACGCACCCGAACTCGGTACCCCCATCGACTCCGGCACCTACGACTACGCGGGCGCGGTGCTGTGGAACAACCACGCCTCCGACCTGTGGCGCTACTTCACCATCTACCTGCGCCGCGAGATCGCCGCCCGCGCCGGGCTCACCCAGAAAGCCGCCCGCGAACAATCTCGCGTCTCCTTCGGTAAAGTCGCGGAGTACCAGCGCCGGGGCGCCGTGCACTTCCATGCGGTCATCCGCTTCGACGGCCCCGAAGGACCCGACACTCCGCCGCCCTCCTGGGCCACCCTCCAGCTGCTCACCGACGCCATCCGGGCCGCCGCCGCCCGCGTCCGCGTCACCGTGCCGGCCGACCCACGCCACGAACTCGCCAGCGGCTGGGGCCTCCAGTGGGGCGACCAGATCGACGTCCAGCCCATCGCCGCCTTCGGCTCTGGAGAGGACCTGACGGAACAGGCCGTGGCCTCCTACGTCGCCAAGTACGCCACCAAGGCCGCCGAGACCACTGGGGCCGTGGACCACCCGGTCGGCAACAAGGAAGCACTGGTGCTCCTGGACGTGCCGGAGCATCCCCGGCGGCTGATGGAAGCCTGCATGGACCTCGACCCTGCCTACCCGAACCGACGGCTGCGGGCCTGGGCCCACATGCTCGGCTTCCGGGGCCACTTCTCCACCAAGTCCCGCGCCTACTCGACCACCCTCGGCGCCCTCCGCCAGACCCGCGCCGACTACCGCGCCGCCCAGCAACGCGCCGCCCTCGGCCTGCCCGACCCCGACGACCATACCGAGACAACCGTCCTCGTCGTCGCCCACTGGTCCTACGCCGGACACGGCCACACCCCCGGCGAGTCCTGGCTCGCCGCCAACGTCCGCCGGGACCTCCAGGACAACCGCGAACACGCCCGGGAATATCACGCCCAGTTCGCAGCCTCAGCCGAGGAGGAGTGGTGATCATGGCCGTACGTCTGCTCACCGTGGAACAGGTCGCCAGCCTGCTCGGCACTTCCGTGCGCTTCCCCCGGAGGCTGATCGAGGAACGGCGCATCGCCTTCGTCAGGGTCGGCCGGCATGTCCGCATCCCGGAGCCGGTGATCGAGGCATACATCGAGACCCACACCGTCCCGCCCGTCGAGCGCCGGTTCAGGGCGGTGGGCTGATGGCGAACCGCAAGGGACGGCGCCGCCGCTTCGGCAGCGTGCGACAGCTCGCCTCCGGCCGCTGGCAGGCGCGGTACCGCGATCCGCTGACCGCCGAGATGAAGTCGGCGCCACGCACCTTCGACACCAAGACCGACGCCGACGTGTGGCTGACCACGATCGAGGCGGAGATCGTGCGGGGGACCTACCAGGCCCCGGACGCCGGAAGGGTCGCCTTCGGGCCGTACGCGGACGACTGGCTGAAGCACCGGAAGCTGGAGGACCGCAGCCGGGAACGGAACGAGAGCGTGATCCGGCTGCACATCAAGCCGACGTTCGGGGCCGGGACGGTGGCCGCCATCTCCACGCCTCGGGTCAGGGCCTGGCGTACCGGTCTGCTGGAGGCCGGCGTGGGTGAGCCGACCGTGGTCAAGGCGTACCAACTGCTGCGGGCGATCCTGAACACCGCCGTGGACGACGAGCTGATCCGCCGTAACCCTTGCCGGATCAAGGGCGCCGACCGCTACGACGTGCCGGAACGGCCCGTGTTGACCGTGCCGGAGGTGTACGCGGTGGCCGACGCCATCCAGCCGTGCTACCGGCTGCTGGTGCTGCTCGCCGCGTTCACCACGCTCCGGTTCGGTGAGCTGGCCGCGCTCCGGCGCCGGGACCTCGATCCGGTCCGCTGCGTCGTCCTGGTCCGCCGCGCCCAGTCGGAGTTGCAGAACGGGCAGCTGAGCGACAAGGCGCCGAAGTCCGCCGCCGGCATCCGCCCGGTGGCCTTCCCCGCCGAACTCGTCCCGGAGGTGGACCACCACCTGGAGCACTTCGCCGGGGCCGGGCAGGACGGCCATGTGTTCCGCGGCCCGCGCGGCGGACTGCTGCGGCGCGGCAACTTCCGCGACGACTGGAGCGCCGCCCGGGACAAGGCCGGCGTCCACGCCGGTGTGCACTTCCACGATCTGCGGCATACCGGCAACACCCTCGCGTCCAGCGCCGGGGCCAGCACGCGCGAGCTGATGACCAGAATGGGGCACAGCACGACACGGGCCGCGCTGATCTACCAGCACATGACCAGCGACCGTGACCAGCACATCGCGGGCAGGCTCGGGGAGATGATCCGCCGTAGCCGGGAGACCGGCGATCCGCCGCCTTCTGGCACGTAGGTGGCACGGCCGTGATCATGCGGAAGGGCCAGCATCGGGGAAACCACCCCCTGTGCTGGCCCTTCGTCGTGAGCCCCCTGTCGGGTTCGAACCGACGACCCCCGCTTTACAAGAGCGGTGCTCTGGCCAGCTGAGCTAAGGAGGCGTTGCCGACGAGTGTAACCGGAACGGGGTCGTGGCGGCCCGGAATCGGGCCGGGGCAGGGCCGGGGGCGGGCGGGAGGAGTCGTGGACCGGGGGCGCGAGGTGCTGACAGGCGGGGGGGGGGAGGGTAGCGTCACCTCGGGTTCACGCAGGTGGGCCCGGTCCATTCCTTCCTTTACTCGGATCGTCCGGCACGTTCCTGCCGGTGAAGGGAATTCTCACCATGGCTTCTGTCACCTTCGACAAGGCGACCCGGCTCTACCCCGGTTCGACCAAGCCCGCCGTCGACCAGCTGGAGATCGAGATCGCGGACGGCGAGTTCCTCGTCCTCGTCGGTCCCTCCGGCTGCGGCAAGTCCACCTCGCTGCGCATGCTGGCGGGCCTGGAGGACGTCAACGACGGCGCCATCCGCATCGGGGAGCGGGACGTCACGCACCTGCCGCCGAAGGACCGGGACATCGCCATGGTGTTCCAGAACTACGCGCTCTACCCGCACATGACCGTCGCCGACAACATGGGCTTCGCGCTCAAGATCGCGGGCGTCAACAAGACGGAGATCCGCGCCAAGGTCGAAGAGGCCGCCAAGATCCTGGACCTCACGGAGTACCTGGACCGGAAGCCGAAGGCGCTCTCCGGCGGGCAGCGGCAGCGGGTGGCGATGGGCCGGGCGATCGTGCGGGAGCCGCAGGTCTTCCTGATGGACGAGCCGCTCTCCAACCTGGACGCCAAGCTCCGGGTCTCCACCCGCACCCAGATCGCCTCGCTCCAGCGGCGGCTGGGCATCACCACCGTCTACGTCACCCACGACCAGGTCGAGGCGCTGACGATGGGCGACCGGGTGGCGGTGCTCAAGGACGGGCTGCTCCAGCAGGTGGACACCCCGCGCAACATGTACGACCGCCCCGCCAACCTCTTCGTCGCCGGGTTCATCGGCTCCCCCGCCATGAACCTGGTCGAGGTCCCGATCACCGACGGCGGTGTGAAGTTCGGCAACAGCGTGGTACCGGTCTCCCGCGAGGCCCTCGCGGCCGCCGCCGACCGGGGCGACACCACGGTGACCGTGGGCGTCCGCCCCGAGCACTTCGACGTGGTCGAGCACGGGGGCGCCGCCGCCGCGTCGCTCTCCAAGGACACGGCCGGCGACCCGGCCGGGCTGGCCGTCTCCGTCAACGTCGTCGAGGAACTGGGCGCCGACGGCTATGTCTACGGCTCCGCCCGCGTCGGCGGCGACGACAAGGACCTGGTGGTCCGGGTCGGCGGCCGTGCCATCCCGGAGAAGGGCTCCGAGCTGCATGTCGTACCGCGCCCGGACGAGATCCATGTCTTCGCCACCTCGACCGGCGAGCGGCTGACCGGCTGACGCCCGGGATCGCGTCCCGGCAAGTCCCCCCTCCGGTCCCGCGGTTGTCCCGCACGCGGGGCCGGAGGCGTACCAGGAGGGGCGCACCGCCGCCGTCCCCGAACGCGCGTACCGGACCGCCGCCCGGGAGGGCCGTACCGGCACCGGGGACCGCATCGGCGAGGGCGCCGGCGAGCACACCGGGAGGGCGTCGGTGAGCACATCGGGCGGGCACCAGGAGAGCGCCAGAGGGCGCCGCCCACCATGATCCACTTGTCGACAAATACCCTGGCACACCCGGCAATTCACCCCACCCCGTCAACCTGCGTTTCGAAAAGAGCCCTCGAACCATCCCTCGTCGGGGTGACTAAGCGTCTGCAAAACATCACCGCCCGCTACGCTCGCTCCGTGACCCACTCAGCTCGCCGTATCGGCCGTTCCCTCGCCCTCGTCCTCCCTCTCGTCCTGGTGCTCTCCGGAACTCTCGCCGTCACCAGCGTCCCGTGGGCGGGCTCCCCCTCCGAGTCGCAGATCCTGACCGCCGCCGCCGAGGCGGACGACGTCTCGGTGCCCGCCAAGCAGCGGGCCCCGCAGGACGTGCTGCGCGACCGGCTCCTCGTCCAGCTCCAGGAGGAGGACCCGGGCGCCGCGCTGACGGGCCTCCAGCGGGCCGTGGAGGACCGTCCGTCGCTCGCCAGGCACTGCATGTCGATCGCCCGCTCCCTGGGCCGCGCGGCCGTCCAGCACTACGGCCCGACCCGCGCCCAGTCCTACGCGCGGCCGGTCTGCGACACCTCCTTCGCCTCCGGCGTCCTGCACGCGAGCTGACCACCATCCCGCCCGTGCCCGGGGTGCGCCTATCGTGCGCGGTATGCACACCTCTCCCACGCAGGCCGTGGTCCTGGCGGGCGGCCAGGGCTCGCGACTGCGCCCGTACACCGACGACCGCCCCAAGCCGATGGTCGAGATCCCCGGAACCGGGGTCCCGATCATCGGCCATCAGCTTTCCTGGCTGGCCGCCGAGGGAGTGACGGACGCCGTCGTCTCCTGCGGCCACCTCGCCGGCGTCCTCCAGCAGTGGCTGGCGGAGGCCGAACTCCCGCTGCGCGTCTCCACCGTGGTGGAGTCCGAGCCCCTCGGCCGGGGCGGCGGACTCAAGCACGCCGCCGCGCGGCTGCCGCACCCCGACGAGCCGTGGTACGCCACCAACGGCGACATCTGGACCCGTTTCTCGCTGCGCGAGATGGCCGCCTTCCACACCGAGCGGGACGCCACCGCCACGCTGGCCCTGGCCCGTCCCCGGATCCCGTGGGGTGCCGTGGAGACCGACGCCTTCGGCCACATCACCGACTTCATCGAGGCGCCCCCGTCGCCGTTTCTGATCAACGCCGGGGTGTATGTCTTCTCGCCGGAGTTCACCGCGCTGCTGCCCGATGTGGGCGATCACGAGCGCACCACCTTCCCCCGCCTCGCCCGCGAACGCCGGCTGGCCGGCTACCCGCTGCCGCAGGGCGCGTACTGGCGGGCCATCGACACCGCCAAGGACCTCACCGAGGCCGCGAAGGAACTGACCGCCGGCCGCGCCTGACCCCCGCCCCGGCCCCCGGCCGTCCCGTCCACCCCCGTCGCCGGTCGCCCCCTCACACCGAGGGATACGGCTCCGAGGCGCACCCCCGTCGAAGCCTCCCCGCCCTCCCCTCCCCGCCCCGAAGCCCCCACACCGGCCATGGACGGACCGGCCGGCCGACCCGCCGGCCCGCCACCCCGCCGGCCGGGAAGAGGCCCCCGCCCCCGCCGGACGCACGCCGGAGGGGCGGCCACCGTCCACGGTGACCGCCCCTTCGCCCCAGGCAATCCCTGGGGTCAGCCCAGCAGGCCGCCCAGCGGGTTCCGGTTGCCGCCGCCTCCGGAGGTGGAGCCGCTCTCGTCGGAGCCGTCCGAACCGGTCTCGTCGCCCCCGCCGCCGGAGCCCGAGCCACCGCCCGAACCACCGCTGGAGGAGGGGCCGGCGCTGCTGCTGGGCGGCGGCTCCGGCTGGTACTGCTTCTGCTCCTCCGGCTCCTCCTGGCCCGTGCCCTGGGTGGCGGTCGGCTGCTCGACCTCCGCCCGCTCGGGCTCGGCCGGGGCCTCCTCCTCGGCGGCCGGCGGCCGGGTCTCGTCGGTCGGCCCCTCGGAGGCCGAGACGCTCGGCTCGGGGCTCGTCTCCTCGGACGCCTCCGCCGACGGGGAGCTCGCGTCCGGCTCCTGGGGCAGCGACTGGCCCGGCAGGTGGTTGGTGGGCGCGTCGTCCGGACCCGGCACGGTGACCATCTCGGTGGAGCGCACCGCGCCGCCCAGGATCGAACCGACCAGCAGGGTCAGCCCGATCACCACGGAGCCGACCACCAGCCCGCGCCGCAGCACCCGGCGGCGCAGCTCCCAGAGGGCGGACCGCGGGCCCAGGGTCCGCCACGCCTCACCGGCCAGCCGGCCGTCCAGCGAGTAGACCGGGGCACCGGCGATGACCAGCGGCGACCAGGCGGCCAGATAGATGAAGTCGGGCGCCTCGTAGACCGGGACGCTCTTCCAGCTGACGGTGAGGATCAGCGCGGCCGAGAGCAGCGCACCGAAGGCCGCGGCGACCCGCTGCCAGAGCCCGAGCACGGTCAGCACGCCGACCACCACCTGGGCGAAGGCGATGGTGAGTCCGGCGCCCACCGGGTGGTCCAGGGCGAAGTCGCGCAGCGGCTCGGCCAGCGGCCAGGGATGGAGCGAGTTGAGCCAGTTGACCATGGAGCCGCGCTCGCCGCCGTCGAAGTAGACGGGGTCGCTGAGCTTGCCCATGCCGGCGTAGATCGAGATGAAGCCGAGGAAGACCCGGAGCGGCAGCAGCACCACCCCGAGGTTCATCCGGCGGCCGGGGTAATAGGCGTGCCGGTGACTCGCCCCGGCCCGGTCCCGCTCGCCGTCCTCGTCGGCGTACGGCCCGTCGGCGTCGTAGGAGGACTCGCCGTAGCCGGACTCGTCGTAGGACCCGTCGTAGGGCTCCCCGTAGGCGGACGCGTCGTAGGCGCCGTCGTACGCCGGGCCGGACGGGCCGTGGTGGGCGTCGTGACCGCCGGAGCCGTAACCCTGGCCGGAGCCGTACGAACCGTCGTACGTCTGCTCCTCGGCCTGCTCGTCATAGGCGCCGACCGCCCGGCGCATCGGGGGCAGCAGCGGGGAGCTGGAGGTGCGCTGGGCGCCGACGACCGGGTTCGGCATGGTGTCCTCGGTGGCGCTCCCGCCGGACCGCCCGGCCGAGCCGAGGCGCGGGATGACCCGGGTGGCGCCGACCACCTCGCGCGGGGTGCCGACGCCGCCGCCCGGCGCGGCCGACCGGCGCACCGCCTGGAGCAGACCGGACGCCACCGGGTCGCCGGGCGCGGACTTGCCGCTCCAGACGACGGGCGCGCGCCGCCGGGCCGCCGTGGTCGCCGTGCTCATCACGGGCCGCCGCGCGGGATCGGCGAACCGGGGTTTCCGGACCGGGGCCAGCTGCACCCGGAAACTGGCGTGGTTCACGATGACCTGCGCGGGGTCGCAGTCCACCTTGACCATGCTCAGCGCAGGCTGGTCGTCGAATCCGGGCTTGGGCGTTCTGGTGTCCACACTCATCTAACCGAGTGACGCCGGGTTAGGACACTGCCTTGACGGCCCGGATCTGTCCGAGACCCGTCAAGATCATGACGGGTCCCGGAAGGCGGCCTCCGGGCAGCCGCTCAGGCGCGGCGGCGGGCCGCCTCGTAGAGCACCACACCGGCCGCGACCCCGGCGTTCAGCGACTCGGCGCCGCCCGGCATCGGGATGCGGACCAGGAAGTCGCAGGTCTCGCCGACCAGCCGGGACAGGCCCTTGCCCTCGCTGCCGACCACCACGACCACCGGACCGCCGAGCGCCTCCAGCTCCCCGACCTCGGTGTCGCCGTCGGCGGAGAGGCCGACCACGGTGAGGCCGGCCTTCTGGTACGCCTCCAGGGCCCGGGTGAGGTTGGTGGCGCGGGCCACCGGGGTGCGGGCCGCGGTACCGGCGGAGGTCTTCCAGGCACCGGCGGTCATCCCGGCGGCACGCCGCTCGGGCACCACCACGCCATGGCCGCCGAAGGCCGAGACCGAGCGGACCACGGCGCCCAGGTTCCGCGGGTCGGTGACCCCGTCCAGGGCGACGATCAGCGGGTCCTCGCCCTCGTCGAAGGCGGCCGCCGCCAGATCGTCCGGGTGCGCGTACTCGTACGGCGGCACCTGGAGGACCAGGCCCTGGTGGTTGAGGCCGTTGGTCATCCGGTCCAGCTCGGGGCGGGGGGCCTCCATCAGATGGATGCCGCCGCGCTGCTGGGCGAGCTGAAGCGCCTCGCGCACCCGCTCGTCGTTGTCGATGAACTGCTGGACGTAGAGGGTGCTGGCGGGCACGCCGTCGCGCAGCGCCTCGAAGACCGGGTTACGGCCGACGACCATCTCGGAGGTGCCCTTGCCGCCGCGCCGGGCGATGGCGCGGCGCTGGCCCTGCTGAGCCTTGGACTTGGCGTTGGCGATGCGGTTCTTCACATGCCCCTTGCGGGCGGAGGCGGGCGGCGTGGGGCCCTTGCCCTCCAGGCCACGGCGCCGCTGGCCACCGCTGCCGACCTGCGCGCCCTTCTTGTTGGACGTGCGGCGGTTCCTGCGCTGGCTGTTCCCGGCCATGACCTACCTACTTCGTGAAATCGTGCGGGTGCCGGAACCGGCACTCGTGGTGTGCTGCTGGTGCGGTCCGCGCACCCGCCGTACGGACAGACGGACGAACGTACAGACGGACGAACGGATGAACGGACGGACAGACGGACGGTTGAATCGGCCGGCGGACGGACAGACCGACGGACGAACGGACGAACGGTCGACCGACAGAACCGGTCCGGCCGGCTCGCGGCGGACGTACGGGAGGGGCCGGAGCCCGCCTCGTACGCACACCCACCTAGCAGTGTGCCGCCCGTTCGCCCGAACGGCACACCTGGGGGCTCCCGGGACGGGCCCGGTCGCGTGTCCCGCGGGCCTCAGCGGGCGCCGAGGGACCAGCGGGGCCCGTCCGGGCCGTCCTCGATGGCCAGCCCGGACTGGCCGAGCTGGTCGCGGATGGCGTCGGCGGTCGCCCAGTCCTTGCGCGCCCGCGCCGACTCCCGCTGCTGGAGCACCAGCCGTACGAGCGTGTCCACGACGCCGTGCAGGTCCTCGCCCCGGTCGGCCTCGCCCGCCCAGTGCGGGTCGAGCGGGTCCAGACCGAGGACACCGAGCATGGCCCGGACCTCCGCCAGCCGCTCGACGGCGCCCTCCTTGTCGTCGGCGGCCAGCGCGCTGTTGCCCTGCCGCACGGTGGTGTGCAGCACGGCCAGTGCCTGCGGGACGCCCAGGTCGTCGTCCATCGCCTCGGCGAAGGCGGGCGGCACCTCGGCGGCGGGCTCGACGACCCCGCCGGCCTTCTCCACCACCCGCTGCACGAAGCCCTCGACGCGCGCGAACGCGGACTCGGCCTCCCGCAGCGCCTCCTCGCTGTACTCGATCATCGAGCGGTAGTGCGGGGTGCCGAGGTAGTAACGGAGCACGATCGGCCGCCAGCGCTTGGTCATCTCGCTGACCAGCACCGAGTTGCCGAGCGACTTCGACATCTTCTCGCCGCTCATGGTGACCCAGGCGTTGTGCAGCCAGTAGCGGGCGAACTCGTCGCCGTACGCCTTGGCCTGCGCGATCTCGTTCTCATGGTGCGGGAAGACCAGGTCGAGGCCGCCGCCGTGGATGTCGAAGGCGGTGCCCAGGTACTTGTGGGCCATCGCCGAGCACTCCAGGTGCCAGCCGGGCCTGCCCCGGCCCCAGGGCGTCTCCCAGGACGGCTCGCCCGGCTTGGCCGCCTTCCACATGGCGAAGTCGCGCGGGTCCCGCTTGCCGGTCTCCCCCTCGCCGGACGGCTGGCGGAGGTCGTCCAGGTCCTGGTTGGACAGCTCCAGATAGCCGGGGAAGGAGCGGACGTCGAAGTAGACGTTCCCGTCGGCCTCGTAGGCGTGGCCGCGCTCGATCAGCCCGCGCATCATCTCGACCATCTCGGTGACATGGCCGGTGGCGCGGGGCTCGTAGGTGGCGGGCAGGCAGCCGAGGACGTCGTAACCGCTGTTGAAGGCGCGCTCGTTCGCGTACCCGATCGCCCACCAGGGGCGGCCCTGCTCGGCCGACTTGGTGATGATCTTGTCGTCGATGTCCGTGACATTGCGGACGAACGTGACGTCGTAGCCCCGGTAGGCGAACCAGCGGCGCAGAATGTCGAAATTGAGCCCCGACCGGATGTGGCCGATGTGCGGGGCGGCCTGCACGGTGGCACCACACAGGTAGATCGAGACACAGCCCGGGGTCAGCGGGATGAAGTCGCGGATCTGCCGGGCGCTGGTGTCGTACAGACGAATAGTCACCCCTCCAGGGTAGTGGGCGACCGGCCGTGCCCAGTCCCCGTACGGAAAATCCGGCCCGGGAAGCCCGCCGGAAAGCCAGCCGGGGAGGCGGTGCAGGGCCCCGCCGGGCCGTTCCGGGGCGGTGGCCGGATGTGGCCGGGCGGCACGGCCCGGCGGCGGACCCGGTGTCCGGCCGCCTCCGCCGGTGGCCCGACGGCCCGGGCGGCCGGTCGCCGCCGGGGCGGCCCGGACCCGGTGGCTCCCGGGGGTGTGGGGCCGGGTCGCCCTCCGGGGGCCCGGGCGGGTGGCGGGCCGGGACCGGGGGCGGGTGGCCTTCCGGGAGCCCGGGCGGGTGGCCTTGCGGGGCCGGGGGCAGGGGGCGCTCCCCGAGCCCGCGTCCGGTGGCTCCCGGCGGGTCTCAGAGGCGGCCGACGACCTTCTCCGGAGTGATCCGGACGACCACCCGTTCCGCGTCCTGGCCCGCGTCCGGGTTGAACTCCGCGTACTTCTTTCCGGTGTACTTCTGCGACAGCTCGTCGATCAGCTGCTGGCCGCCCTCGGTGGTGACCTCCGCGGTGCCCCGGATCTCGGCATAGGTGTACGGGGCGTCGAACGGCTGGAGCAGAACGGTGACCCGTGGATCGCGGCGGAGGTTCTTCTCCTTCTGGCGCCCGACGGTGGTGGAGATCAGCACCTGATCGCCGTCCCGCTTCACCCAGACCGGGGACACCTGGGGGCGTCCGTCCGGCTGAATGGTGGCGATGTTGACGAAGACGGCGCTGTCGAGCAGCGCCTTGATGTGGTCGTTGAGCTGGGCGGTCATGCTGGCCTCTCTCTCACGGTCTCGTGCTCACGGTCTCGTGCGGGGTGGTGCGCTCGCGTACGGCCGATCGGCGGACCGGCGGGTCCGTCACTCCGTCCCGCCCCGGCCGTCCGGGCCGCCGCTTCCCGCCGGGGCGGCCCGGCTCCCGGGGACGTCCGGAGCCGGGCGCCCGGCCCTGGGAGCGGGTACCTCCGGCTACCTATCGGTACTCACTGCCACCCGCGCCAAACGCGGAAGCTCCGTCCGCTGCTTCCCCTCGGCCCGGAAGCCGCACGGATGGAGCACCGGCGAGCCGGGAGGGGCGCCGG
Organism: Streptomyces pyxinae; assembly: GCF_024756275.1. Lineage (GTDB taxonomy): Bacteria > Actinomycetota > Actinomycetes > Streptomycetales > Streptomycetaceae > Streptomyces > Streptomyces pyxinae. The sequence goes on from NZ_JANUGQ010000026.1 coordinate 18,764, forward strand.
CCGGGCAGGGCTCGCCCACGGGGCCGCCGGGGCGGAAGACGTACCGGCTCCGGGAGATCCGGGCAGCGCCGTACCCTCGGCCGCTTCCGACTCCGCAGCGCCGGACGGCCGGAGCTCGACCACCCGGTTCGCGAGCGGGAGCAGGGCCGGGCGGTGGACGACCAGCAGCACGGTCCGGCCGGCCGGCGCACCGCCGCCACCACCGCCGCCTCGGTCTCGCCGTCCAGCGCCGCCGTCGGCTCGTCCAGCAGCAGCACCGGCCGGACATCCACGGCCTCCGGGCGGAGCGGGCGCGGCGCCCGGCGGATACGGGCGGACACCGGCGGACGGCCCCGCCCGGCAGCGGCGGGCCTGGCCCACGAACGCCCACGAGCGCCCACGGACGGCGGCCGGGCATGACCGGCGGCCTCCGGGGCGGCCGGCGCCGGCGGGCCCGGCGCACGGTCGGCGCAAGCGGGCGCCGGCCGACGTCCCGCACGGGCGTCGGCATCGCGCGGGAACGACGGGCGGCCCCCACGGGCGCGGGTCGGCACCGGCGGGTGGCCCGCCCGGTCACCGCGCGAGCGCCGGCCGGCGGGCGTCGATCGGCACCCGGCACTCGGCGCTCGGCGCCGGGCGAGGAACAGCCGGCGGACCGCACCGGCGCGGACCGTCACCGGCCGGCGGACCGCGGCGGACGCCGCGCCGGCGCCCGCACCGGGGACCGCGCAGCCGCGCGCCCGGCGTCGGCGCCGGTGTCGTACGAAAGTACGGGAAACAACCGGCAGCCCGTCCCCGGGGGCGGCAGCCCGTCCCGGGGCCTCAGACCGCCGAGGGGCCGGGCCCGTCGGTGCGGACCAGGAGGGCGGTGGCGATCGCGGCGAGGCCCTCCGCGCGGCCGGTCAGCCCGAGGCCGTCGGTGGTGGTGCCGGAGACCGAGACGGGCGCGCCGGCCGCCGTCGAGAGGGCCCGCCGGGCTTCGTCCCGGCGCTTGCCGATCTTCGGCCGTACGCCGATCACCTGGACCGCGATGTTGCCGATGGTGAAGCCCTCGGCCCGGACGATCCGGGCCGCCTCGGTGAGCAGGGCGACACCGGAGGCGCCGGACCACTCGGGGCGGTCGGTGCCGAAGTGGGCGCCGAGGTCACCGATCCCGGCGGCCGAGAAGAGCGCGTCGCAGGCGGCGTGGGCGGCCACATCGCCGTCGGAGTGGCCGGCCAGGCCGTACTCCTCGCCCTCCCAGAGCAGACCGGCGCACCACAGCGGCCGGCCCCGCTCGAAGGCGTGCACATCGGTGCCGACGCCGATCAGCGGCAGCGCGGGCAGACCGGCGGGGACCGCCGGTGCCTCAAGGGGCGGCTCAAGGGGCGTGTCAGAAGCCATCGTTGGCCCTCCTCCGGGCGAGTACCGCCTCGGCCAGCACCAGATCGAGCGGCCGGGTGACCTTGAACGCCTCCTCGTGGCCCGGCACCACCACCACGGGCTCACCGAGCCGCTCGACCATGCCGGCGTCGTCGGTGACGGCCTCGGTGACCGTGCGGTGGGCGCGCAGCAGGGTCTCGTGCGCGAAGCCCTGCGGGGTCTGTACGGCACGGAGCCGGGCCCGGTCCGGGGTGGCCACCACCGGCTCGGGGGCGCCCCCGGCTCCCTCGGCGGCGGGTTCGACCTCCTTGACCGTGTCGGCGAGCGGCACGGCCGGCACCACGGCCACCGCGCCCTCCTGGACGGCCTCGATGACCGCGTCCACGGTCTCCACCGGGACCAGGGGGCGGGCGGCGTCATGGACGAGAACGGTCGTCACGCCCTCGGGCAGCGCCTCCAGACCGAGCCGTACGGACTCCTGGCGGGTCTCGCCGCCGGGCACGACCAGATAGTCGGTGCGCTCGGGCAGGGCGTGCGCGTCGAGCAGGTTCTTGACCTCGGCGGCGCCGTCCGGCGGGGCGACCACGACGACGAGCGAGACGGCGCGGGAGGCGGCCATCGCCCGGACGGCGTGGATGAGGATCGGGGTGCCGTTCAGCGCGCGGAGCGCCTTGGGGGTTCCCGGTCCGAGCCGTACGCCACGGCCCGCCGCGGGGATCACCACGGCGGTGCGGGAGCGACGCGCTGAGTCTGACATCGGTTGCACTGGTTGCTCTCCGGCAGGTTTGTGTCCTCGGCCGGCATGGGTATGGCCAGAAGCGAGCCGGACATGACATCCCGGCTCTTCCGGCCGGGGGCCGCGTACCTGCCCCCTGACCGGAGCCCCTTGACCGGCCCCTTCCGTGACCATGGGTCGACAATGGGCCGAACATGCCGCAGCGCCCGGCGGCAGCTTCATGAACCGCGCCGCACCACCGAGGGGCCGTGCCCTCGTCGTGGTCCCGCGGGCCTGTCTCGTGTGTCGAGCGAGACATGAGGCCGCGATGCGGACGGAGCGACGGGGTCACTACGGGCCACGACGGTCGGTGGCGGCGTACGGATCACGGTCTGCCGACGGGCGACCGCCGGCGGGTTGTACCGCTGATACCACGGGCGCCGCCGTACCCGCTGACGCGTCGACGACTCCTGGAGCTCTCCAGGAGTCGGACACGCCGGTACGGGACGGCGCGCGCGTGAGACGGACGATGCGCACGGGTCCCGGTGGACGCGTGGCACCGGTATCCGGGCCGCTGCCCTGCTCCCGAGCCGGAGTCCCGGCGCGGGACGGCGCCGGGGGTGGGGTCGGGAGCACTCCCCCGGCCGCTGGGCGGCGCGGGAGAGTTCAGAGCAGAAGGGGGGCCGGTCTCAGGAGGCGAGCACCTCGTCGAGCAGGGCCTCGGCCTTGTCCTCGTTGGTGTTCTCCGCGAGGGCGAGTTCACTGACCAGGATCTGCCGGGCCTTGGCGAGCATGCGCTTCTCACCGGCGGAGAGACCACGCTCGCGCTCACGGCGCCAGAGATCCCGGACGACCTCGGCGACCTTGATGACATCGCCGGAGGCGAGCTTCTCCAGGTTCGCCTTGTAGCGACGGGACCAGTTCGTCGGCTCCTCGGCGTACGGCGCGCGCAGCACCTCGAACACCCGGTCCAGCCCGTCCTGCCCGACCACGTCGCGCACCCCGACGAACTCCGCGTTGTCCGCGGGAACGCGGACCGTCAGGTCGCCCTGGGCGACCTTGAGCACCAAGTAGGTCTTGTCCACGCCTTTGATCTGACGAGTTTCGATGGCCTCGATCAGCGCGGCCCCGTGATGGGGATAGACCACGGTGTCGCCAACCTTGAACGTCATGTGACAGGTACCCCTTCCGTGGCTATCCAGAGTAACACGGATACGGCATCTTCTGAATGGCGTTTTCGCAGGTCAGGGCATATCTCGGGGCTTGACAACAGCGCCGCGGACGTGCTGCGGACGGCTTCCGGAAGGAGGTATTCGCAGGTCGGAGCCGCTGTGCGGGCATCGGGAAACGCGTACCGTACACCCATCCGGGAGGGGTCTGTCGAGGGGGAAACGTCCGGATTCGCCGGGTTCGAAGCGGTGAATCTCACATACTCCGTTCGGAGGCCGCTCACCCGCTCGGACGCAACCACCACCGTTTCCGGAATTGATCACCTCGGGCGCGTGGCGGCTTTTTCGGCCGAGAATGCCGGGGACCCGGAATTGATCAAGGAACGCTTATCCGGACGCTCCCCCCGGGCCCGGCTCCGGACCGCGGGGCGGGTCGGGTGCGGGCCGCGCGGGGCGGGTCGGTAACCTGAGCCCGCTGACCGCCCCTTGATCGCGGGCCCGGTCGCCGTCGGGAAGCCCGTCGGCCGACCCGGTGCCGGCGGCGGGGAGCGGAGAGCGCTCGCAGTCCGCCCGTTCCGAACGTCCTACGTCCTAGGAGTTGCCGCCGCCGTGAGCCGCAGCCTTCGACGCGGCACCATCGCCGCCACCGCCATCGTGATCTCGATCGCCTCGCTCTCCGCCTGCGGCGCCGGCAACGACGCCCAGACGCTGCAGATCCGGCCGGACAACGCGGCCACCACCGTGGGGCACATCAAGATCCAGAACGCGACCGTGATCACCCAGGGGCAGCCCGGCACCGAGGGGCCCGCGGTCGTCTCCGCGCGCCTCTTCAACGACGGTGCCAAGGACCAGACCCTGGAGGGCGTCGAGCTCCCCGGCGCCGACGCCCCGGTGAAGCTCTCCCCCGCCCAGGGCTCGGGCCCGGTGACGGTGCCGGCGCACGGCTCGCTGATGCTCGGCGGCGAGAACAACCCCTCCGCCGTCATCGAGAACCCGAACGAGGCCGCCGTCAACGGCGATGTCCGCGAGGTCGTCTTCAAGCTCAGCGAGACCGGCGACGTCAAGCTTCAGGCGTTCGTCGTCCCGGCGAGCGGCTACTACCAGGACTTCGGCCCCACCGGTGCCCCGTCCGCCCCGGCGTCCGGCGCGGCCTCGGGCAAGCCGTCCGCCCCGGCCTCGGCGGGCACCGAGGGCACCGGAACCGCCGGAACCACCGGAGGCACGACCGGCAAGCCGTCGGCCGCCGCCTCGGCCTCGCACTCCGCCGGGCACTGACACCGGGCGTGGGCCCGGGCCCACGCCGTACCCGCTCGCCCCTGCCGCAGGCGTCCCGTGCGCGTCCTCTGCACGCCGTACGGGACGCGTGGACGCGCAGATGTCCGAGCGGTTCCGGACCACCCGAAAGGGGTGCCCCGCCGGTCCTCCCGGCGGGGCACCCCTTTGTCGTACGTTTGTCGTACGGCGGCCCTTCAGCCGTCGCCCGGACATGCCGCACGAACGTGCGTACGGACGCGCCGTACGAAGACTCTTTACGGCTCGAACTTGTAGCCGAGGCCCCGCACGGTGACCAGGTAGCGCGGGGCACCCGGGTCCGGCTCGATCTTGGCGCGCAGCCGCTTCACATGGACATCCAGGGTCTTGGTGTCACCCACGTAGTCGGCCCCCCAGACCCGGTCGATGAGCTGCATCCGGGTGAGCACCCGGCCGGCGTTCCGCAGCAGCATCTCCAACAGGTCGAACTCCTTGAGCGGCAGATCGACCTTGCCGCCCGAGACGGTGACCACGTGCCGGTCCACGTCCATGCGGACCGGGCCGGCCTCCAGGGCGGCGGGGGCGACCTCCTCGGGCTCACCCCGGCGGCGCAGCACCGCGCGGATCCGGGCGACCAGCTCCCGGGAGGAGAACGGCTTGGTGACGTAGTCGTCCGCCCCTATCTCCAGACCCACGACCTTGTCGATCTCGCTGTCCTTGGCGGTGACCATGATGACCGGCACGTTCGACCGGCCGCGCAGCTGCCGGCAGACCTCCGTGCCGGGCAGCCCCGGCAGCATCAGGTCCAGCAGGACGAGGTCGGCGCCGTTGCGCTCGAACTCGTCCAGCCCGTCGGGGCCGGTGGCCGCGACGGCGACCTCGAACCCTTCCTTGCGGAGCATGTAGGACAGGGCGTCGCTGAAGGATTCCTCATCCTCGACGACAAGCACTCGGGTCACGGAAGGACCTCCGGGGCGGGAAGCGGTTCGACGTGGAACGGCGATGGGGACGGGGGCAGGGACGACGGTGATGACGGTGATGACGGTGATGACAAGGAGGAGGTCGGGGACGACGGCGAGGAGAGGGCCGAGGCGGACGACGCCGGGGGCGCGGAGGACGACGGCGGCTCGCGGTCACGGACGGCACGCTCGCGCGCGACGCCGGCCTCGGGCAGCCGCAGGGTGAAGGTGGAGCCCTGGCCCTCGGTGCTCCAGACCGTGACCTCCCCGCCGTGCGAGGCGGCCACGTGCTTGACGATGGCCAGACCCAGGCCCGTACCGCCGGTGGCGCGGGAGCGGGCGGGGTCGACGCGGTAGAAGCGCTCGAAGATGCGCTCCTTGTCCTTGTCGGGGATGCCGATGCCCTGGTCGGTGACGGACAGCTCGATCAGCGGCCCGCCGGGGGCGGCGACCCGGCGCGCGGCGATGCCGACCCGGGTGTGGGCCGGGGAGTAGTTGACGGCGTTCTCCACCAGGTTGCCCAGGGCGGCGGCGAGCTGGCCCCGGTTGCCCCACACATGCAGTCCGGCGGGGCCGCCGGGGGCCAGGGTGATGTGCTTGGTGGAGGCGGTGTGCCGGGACCGGTCGACCGCCTCGGCGACCAGCTCGTCCACCCGTACCGGCTCGGCGTCCTCCAGCGGGTCGTCGTTCTGCACCCGGGAGAGGTCGATCAGCTCCTGTACGAGATTGGTGAGCCGGGTCGCCTCGATCTGCATCCGCCCGGCGAAGCGCGTCACCGCCTCGGGGTCGTCGGAGGCGTCCATCACCGCCTCGGAGAGCAGGGAGAGGGCGCCCACCGGAGTCTTGAGCTCATGGCTGACATTGGCGACGAAGTCCCGGCGCACCGCCTCGATCCGGCGGGCCTCGGTGAGATCCTCGACCAGCAGCAGCACCAGCCGGGAGCCCAGCGGGGCGACCCGGGCGGAGACGGCGAGCGCCTCGCCGCGTCCGGTGCCGCGCCGGGGGAGATCCAGCTCCACCTGCCTTATCTCGCCGTCCCGCCGGGTGTCCCGCGCCATGTGCAGCATCGGTTCGACGGCGAGCTTGCCGCCGCGTACGAGCCCCAGCGCATACGCCGCCGAGCTGGCCTTCACGACCGCGTCGCCCTCGTCCAGCACCACCGCCGATGAGCGGAGGACCGAGAGCACCGTGTCCACCCCGGGCGGCAGCACCGCGTCAGTGTGCAGGGAGCTCCGGGTGGGGCGGGCCTGGTCGCGCTCACTCCAGCGGAACGCCAGCATGGCGATGACACCGGTACAGAGCCCGGCGATCGCTGCCGCTGCGGCGACCGCCGCGTTCACGTCCATGTCTTCAGGTTATGCGGGCCCGCCGACAGCCTCCCAGCCGTCCAGGGGCCTACTCGAACACTCGTCGCCCAGAGTTCACCGAGGGGAAAGTGCGGGTTCACTTGGGAGGGTGGCCCCGGTCTCCCGGGCCCCGGAATGTGGAGGCCACGGGCCCAGGACGGGCGGTTTCCGGCCCGGCCCCGACCGGAGTGTGCGATTCCGGAACGGCGCCGGACCGGTCGTGCCGCCCGGGGCCCGGTGGGGCCGCCGGCGTACCGTCCGGGGCCCGTCGGGGAGACCGGCCGCACGGCCCGGGCCCCGCGGGGGTCGGCACCCCCGGAGCGAAGACCCCTGTAGGTGAGAGAGGGAACCATGCGGGACGCGTACCACGAGGAACTGGACTCGATCGGCGAGGACCTGGTCGAGATGGCCCGGCTGGTCGGTTCGGCGGTCGGGCGCGCCACGACGGCGATGCTGGACGCCGATCTGAAGCTGGCCGAGGCGGTGATCGCGGCCGACCAGAAGGTCGACGACCTCCAGCACGACCTGGAGGCCCGGGCGATCGCCCTGCTGGCCCGGCAGCAGCCGGTGGCGACGGACCTGCGGATCGTGGTGACCTCGCTGCGGATGAGCGCCGACCTGGAGCGCTCCGGCGACCTGGCCCAGCATGTCGCCAAGCTGGCCCGGCTGCGCTTCCCGGACGCGGCGGTGCCCCGGGACCTGCACGCCACCATCCTGGAGATGGGCCAGCTCGCCCAGCGGCTGATGGCCAAGGCGGGCGAGGTGATCATCACCAAGGACGTCGATCTGGCGCTCCAGCTGGAGCAGGACGACGACGAGATGGACCGGCTGCACCGGACGCTCTTCCAGCACCTGATGGACGACCGCTGGAAGCACGGCATCGAGACGGCCGTGGACGTGACGCTGCTGGGCCGCTACTACGAGCGGTTCGCCGACCACGCGGTGTCGGTGGCCAAGCGGGTCGTCTACCTGGTGACGGGCGAGCACGCCGACGAACTCCAGCCCACCACCGACCCGACCCCGCCGGTGGACGGCGCCTGAGCCCTGCGGCGCGGGCGGTATCTGAGCTCGGGGGCTCCTGACGGGACCCGGGCCGGCGCCGGGCGCCCCGGAGGCAGGCACCGGAGGCCGGCCGGAGGCAGGTGCCGGGGCCCCGGGCCGGGAGGGGCAGGTTCCGGGCGGGCCCGGGTCCGGAAGGGGCAGGCACCGGAGGCCGGCCCGGAGCAGGTGCCGGGGCCCCGGTCCAGGGGGCGTGCACTGCGGGCCCGGACCGGAGGGGAGGCGCCGGGCGACGGGGAACAGGCGCCGGGGCTTCCGTGCGCCGTTGATGCGCCCTGCCGGGCGGGCGTCCAATGGACCCGGTGGAGGGCCGTACGGGAGGGCGCCGCGCGGTGCGGTGGTCCGTCCGTGCCCGCCCGCTCGTCCGCCGTCCGCCGCCCCGCCCGCTCCCTGAAGGAGGACCCATGGACGAGACGCCCATGACCGAGCCCGAGCCGGAGGCACCCGCCGAGGTGGTGCGGCTGCCGTTGCTCGGCGCCTGCGGCTGCGGCTCGGGCTGCGGCTGCGGCTGCCAGTCGGGCGCCCCCTGTCAGTGCGGCGGCTGACCCCGGCCGGCCGCCTCCTCCGTACCGCTGCCGCTCCGGAGCCGTACGACTCCCGTACGGCCTTCTCCGTCGTACTTCTCCGTCGTACGGCTCCGGTGCCGGGCGCGGCGTACCCGGCCGCCCTCGCCCGGGCGCCGGGCCTGCCACCGGCGCCCTCTTCGGCCCGGGCCGCCCCTTGAGCCACCGACGCGTGCGGGACGCCCTGCCCGCCGTACGGCAGAGCCCCCTGTTCGCGGGGGCACCGCGGGCAGGGGGCTCGTTCGGGTGGGCTACTTCTTCTTGCCCTGGTTCTTGACGGCCTCGATCGCGGCCTTGGCGGCGTCGGGGTCGAGGTACGTGCCGCCGGCGACGACCGGCTTGAAGTCGGCGTCCAGCTCGTAGGCGAGCGGGATGCCGGTCGGGATGTTGAGGCCCGCGATGTCCTCGTCCGAGATGCCGTCGAGGTGCTTGACCAGGGCGCGGAGGCTGTTGCCGTGCGCGGCGACCAGGACGGTGCGGCCGGCCAGCAGGTCGGGGACGATGCCGTCGTACCAGTACGGCAGCATCCGGACCACGACGTCCTTCAGGCACTCGGTGCGCGGCCGCAGCTCCGGCGGGATCGTGGCGTAGCGGGCGTCGGTGGCCTGCGAGAACTCGCTGTCGTCCGAGAGGGCCGGCGGCGGGGTGTCGTACGAGCGGCGCCAGAGCATGAACTGCTCCTCGCCGAACTCGGCGAGCGTCTGCGCCTTGTCCTTGCCCTGGAGGGCGCCGTAGTGGCGCTCGTTCAGCCGCCAGGAGCGGTGGACCGGGATCCAGTGGCGCTCGGCGGTGTCCAGCGCGAGCTGCGCGGTGCGGATGGCGCGCCGCTGGAGCGAGGTGTGGAGTACGTCGGGAAGCAGGCCGGCGTCCTTCAGCAGCTCACCGCCGCGGATCGCCTCCTTCTCGCCCTTCTCGGTGAGGTTGACGTCCACCCAGCCGGTGAACAGGTTCTTCGCGTTCCACTCGCTCTCGCCGTGGCGGAGGAGGATCAGCTTGTACGGTGCGTCGGCCATGCGTACGAGGTTAATCGACGCTCGACGCTTGACCGCTCCCGTCAATCCGATGGCCCTCCGGACGGGGCGCTCAGTAACGTGCGCGTGTCGATGCCGGCACTTACCGATGCATACAGGGGGGAACATGTCGGTCGCCACGCTCAGACGAGCGGCGAGGGACAGCGTCTCGGGGCTGCCCAGGGAGTTCTGGTGGCTGTGGCTCAGCACCCTGGTCAACCGGCTGGGCGGCTTCGTCGCCACCTTCATGGCGCTCTACCTCACGCTCGACCGGGGGTACTCGGCCGCGTACGCCGGACTGGTGGCCTCCCTGCACGGGCTCGGCGGCGTGGTGTCGTCCCCGGCCGCCGGGGTGCTGGCCGACCGGCTGGGGCGCCGGCCCACCCTGCTGATCGCGCAGCTGTCGACGGCGGTCTCGGTCGCCGTCCTCGGCTTCATGCGGGACCCGGTGGCGATCGCGGCCGTGGCGTTCTTCGTGGGCGCCGCCTCCAGCGCCTCCCGGCCGGCCGTGCAGGCGATCATGGCGGACATCGTGCGCCCGGCGGACCGGGTGCGGGCGTTCTCGCTGAACTACTGGGCCATCAACCTGGGCTTCGCCGTCTCGGCGGCGGTCGCCGGGTTCGTCGCCGAGTACAGCTACCTCGTCGGTTTCCTGGGCGAGGCGGTGCTGACCCTGACCTGCGCCGTCCTGGTCTTCGTCACCATCCCGGAGTCCCGTCCGGAGTCCCTGGCGGGATCCCGTCCGGGGCACGGCCCGAACGCCTCCCCGGCGGCGGCCGGCGCGGCGCCGGAGCCCGCCGCGGGGATGGGCGCGGTGCTCCGCGACGGACGGTTCATGGGCGTGGTCGGGCTCTCGTTCCTGACCTCGGTCATCTTCCTGCAGGCGTATGTGGCGCTCCCGGTCGCCATGGGCGCCGACGGCTTCAGCAGCGGCGACTACGGCGCCGTCATCGCCGTCAACGGGGTGCTGATCGTCGCCCTCCAGATCCCGGTGACCCGGTTCATCGAGCACCGCGACCCCCGGTCGCTGCTGGTCTTCTCCGCGCTGCTCACCGGGTACGGCTTCGGGCTCACCGCCTTCGCCGGTTCGGTGGGCGTCTACGCGCTGACCATCTGCGTCTGGACCCTCGCCGAGATCGTGAACGCCCCGACCCAGAGCAGTCTGGTGGTCCGGCTGTCGCCCCGCCGGGCGCGCGGCCGGTACCAGGGCGTCCACACCATGTCCTGGTCGGTCGCCGCGCTGGTCGCCCCGCTGGTGTCCGGCTGGGTGATCGACCGGTACGGCGCCGCCTGGCTGTGGGGCGGCTGCGCGGCGCTCGGCACGGTGGCGGGCCTCGGCTACTGGCTGCTGATGCGCGGGCTGCCCGCCCGGGACCCGGAGGACCCCGGGCCCGTCCCGGCGGCGGCGCCCGGCGCCGAACTGCCGGACCGGAAGGACGCCGTCACCGCGACGTGACCCCGGCCGCGCGCAGCGCGGTACGACGAGGTCCCCGCCCCCCGACCTTCGCCGTCCGCGGTCCGAGCGGCCCGGGGAATTACTGATTGGCGGTTCAGTAGCGCGAGGAGGGGGCGGCGGTGGGCGAGGGGGCGGCGGGGCGGCTGCCTTCATGGACGGGCGGGGAGTTTACGGAAGCAGGGGCCGGGGCGGGCAAATGTATGTGCCGCCGACGGCCTGGGGGATTCCTTCCCGAAGGCAGAGAGAAGGCCGCACAGAATGGGCGGATTTTCCGTTTCGGACACCCGGGGTGCTTCCGCCCGGAAGACACCCGGAGCATGTCCGGAATGGGGCATTCCGGGGCGCTCACCACGGCGTACGCCTTAACAGTTATTACGAAACTCTGTTGAAAATCTCTCCGGCCGGAGACCTTGAACCGTAGTGGCGCGCTGGGCCAGAGTCAGGGCGCGGCGAAGCCCCCCACCTTCGCCGCCAGGCAAGCGCCCACCTTTCGGAGAAACGCACTCAAATCCCCACCCGTTTCCCGTCGATCCCCCGCATGGGCGCTTGCCTGCTACCGGAAGGAATTAGTGTGCGCATTTCGCGTAAGTACGCCGTCGTAGCCGCCGCCGGCGCCCTGCTTTCGGTTTCCGCCGTGACCGGAACCCAGGCCCAGGCCAGCGAGGCCGCCCCGCGCTATCAGCCGGAGATGGTACGGGCGCTCGCCGCGTCGCTCGGGGTCAGCGAGGACACCGCCGTCCAGCGGCTGGAGCGGCAGGACGCGCAGCAGGCGAGACTCGCGGGCCTGGCCAAGAACGGCATAGCGGCCGACGGCGCCTTCTTCGACGCCACGGGCAGGCTGACCGTCAACGCCGACGACGCCACCGAGGCGGCGAAGATCGAGAAGGCCGGTCTGGACGCCAGGGTCCCGGCCCGGGGACAGGCCGATCTCGACCGGATCAAGGCGAAGCTGGACACCCTCGCCGCCAAGCGGGTGCCGGCGGGCGTGGCCTCCTGGGGCGTCGACCTGGCCTCGGACACGGTCACCGTCGAGGTCAACAGCGACCGGGGCGCCGCCGCCAAGGCGTTCCTCGCCGAGGCCGCCGCGTACGGCTCCGCGGTGAAGATCGTGCGCGGCCAGGAGAAGCTCTCCCCGCAGGCCGTGATCTACCCGGGCAGCCGGATGACCTTCAACGGCTACCTCTGCTCGGTCGGCTACGGCGCTCGCGACAGGAACGGCAAGCAGTACCTGGTCACCGCCGGGCACTGCGTCGAGGACCTGCCCGTGCTGTCGTATGACAACGTTCGCTTCGCCAAGGGGACGCACTCCCGCTTCGCGCTCGGCAGCCGCAGCGTGGACATGGGCATCGCCGCCGTCGACTCCGGCAACTCCATCGCCACCAGCGTCGGCACCTGGGGCAACGGCAGCTCGGTCGCCGTCCAGGGCAGCCGCCGGGCCGCCTCGGGCGCCGCACTCTGCAAGTCCGGCCAGACCACCGGCTGGACCTGCGGCAAGGTCAGCTCGTACAACGTCAGCGTGACGTACACCGACCAGAACGGCGGCCCCGACACCGTGGTCACCGGCCTCGGCAGCTCCACCGTCTGCACCCAGGGCGGAGACAGCGGCGGCGCCTACATCTCCGGCAACCAGGCCCAGGGCATGACCTCGGGCGGGCCCAGCAGCCAGAAGTGCACCGGTGGCGTGAACTCCCGCGGCTCCTCGTACTTCCAGCCGCTGGACGACGCGCTCAGCTACTACGGGCTGACGCTGAACACCAACTGAGTCCCGTTCCCCGGACGACAAGGGGCCGTTCGCCGGATACGGTGAGCGGCCCCCGCTCGGCGTACGGCCCGGGGACCGCAACCGGCCTTCCGCGCTCCCCCGGCGCGGAACCACCGGCCCGGCCGTCGACGGGCGCCCCCCGTGCCCACCGAAAGACGCCATGCCGAACGTCCCCCACCCCAGAGACCCCGAAGATCACCCCAGCGACCCCGAAGATTTCGACGACTCCGGAGAGCCCCGGAAGTCCACAGAGCCCCATGACCCCGGTGGGCCCGGCGAGTCCGGCGTGCCCGATGCCCCCGGGACGCCCGCCGGGCGCGGCCGGTCCGGGGCCGGGGAGCGCGTGCGGGAGCGGGAGCCGGGGCCTCCCGGCGCTCCCCGGGGCGCCGGACCCCGCGGCCCCAGGGACCACCCCGAGGCGAGCTTCGCCGTGGTCTTCCGGGACGCCCTGCGGCAGCGCGGGCTGTCCCTGGAGCGGATACGCGACCACCTCCAGGCCCAGGGGATCAGCGTCAGCCTCGCCACGCTCAGCTACTGGCAGCGCGGCCGCAGCCAGCCGGAGCGGGCCCAGTCGCTGCGGGCGGTCGACGCGCTGGAGCCCATGCTCGGACTGGCGCCGGGCACCCTGCGCTCGCTGCTCGGTCCGCACCGTCCGCGCGGCCGGGCGGTGCCCCACGACCCGGCCGCCGCCCGGTGCGTACTCGGCGAGAACTCCGATGTCGAACAGGCCCTCGGTGAGGCGTTCCTGCACTTCAACGCCGATGTCCAGTCGATCGTCATCCATGAGACGGTGAATCTGGACGAGCACCGCTCCATCCGCGAGACCACGGTGACCAATGTGCTGCGCGCGGTCCGGGACGGCGCCCGCCACCTGACGGTCGTTCACTTCCTGGACGCGCTCCCGGCCGACGCCGTGGACATCGTCGTACGGTACGGAGAGCTGGCCGGCATCCGATTCCTGCCGGAGCTGCGGAGTGTGGTGGCCGACATCTCGTTCGGGCGGCCGCTGGCCCGGAACGAGACGGCGGTGGTCGAGTACACCATCCGCACCGGGCGCTCCCCCGTCGCCTCCCAGCACCACGAACGCCGCACCCGGGTGCCGCTCCGGGCTTATTTACTGCATGTACGGTTCCACCCGCTGGCCCCGCCGGTCAGCTGCCACCACTACTACCGGGAACGGATCGGCGCCGAGCCCCGGCACCGGCACCGGGTGGTGCTGGACGTCTCCGGCACCGCCCATCTGCTCCCCGCCAAGTGCCCGCCGGGGGTGTACGGGATCGAGTGGGAGTGGGGCTGAGGGCGGGACTGGCCGCCGGCGGCCCCGCCCCTCCCCCGGCTCGGCTCCCCGGTTCGGGCTCGGCCCCGTCCCGTCCTGGCTCGGCCCACGGCCCGTCCCGGCTCAGCATGGGTCAGGATCGTGCCGAAGACCGCCATGCCGTAGAAGACGCCCTGGTTGGCCTCGGCGAAGTCCGTCCGGATCGCGCCCATCACGTCCCGCATCACCGTCGCCACCGGCGGATCCGGCCGCCCCGCTGCAACGGGTGGCGACCCGCGCGGCGGTGGGCGGACGGCGGCCACGCCGAGCCGCCGGGGCACGCCTCCGGCGGCTCCGGTACGGGGCCCGGGACTGCGGGTCACACCTCCGGGGACTCCGGCGACTCCGGGTCACGCCTCCGGGGACTCCGGTACGCGGTCCCGGGACTCCGGGTCACGCCTCCGGGGACTCCGGTACGCGGTCCCGGGACTCCGGCGACTCCGGCGACCCCTGGGCCGACGACGGCCGGGTCAGATGGGCGAAGGCGGCGAGGTTGCGGGTGGACTCGCCGCGCGCGACCCGCCAGGCGTACTCCTTGCGGATGGCGGAGGCGAAGCCCAGCTCCAGCAGGGTGTTGAAGGCGCCGTCCGCAGCCTCCAGGACCGAGCCGAGCAGCCGGTCCAGCTCCTCCGGGGTCACCGCCGCGCGGGGCAGCTTGCCGGTCAGATAGATGTCACCGAGGCCGTCGACGGCGTACCCGACGCCGTACAGCTTGAGGTTGCGCTCCAGCAGCCAGCGGTGGACGCCGGACGCGTTCTCGTCGGGGTGCCGGACGACGAAGGCGTTGAGCGAGAGGGAGTGGTTGCCCAGCCGGAGGGAGAGCGTGGTGGAGAGCTTGTGGGTGCCGGGCAGGGTGACGACGTACGACCCCGGGGCCGGGGACTCCCAGCTCAGCCCGGCGTCGTCCAGGGTGCCCTCGATGACCCGGCGGGCGTCGGCGTCCCGGGCGGCGGCCGGCGACTCCGCCGATCCCGCGGGATCGGTGGTTCCCATGGGGCCGGTCGGGCCCGTGGGGCCGGTGGGTTCCGGGCGACCGGTGGGTCCTGCGGTCTCAGCCATGGTGGGAGCGTACGGGACGGCGCGGTTCGCCCCGGCGGCGGCGCCGGTGGCTCTGCAGCGCGGCCGCGTACACCTCGGCGGTGGTGGCGGCCGAGGCATCCCAGCCGAAGCCCTGGGCATGGCGGGCCGCCGCCTCGCCCAGCCGCTCCGAAAGCCCCGGGTCGGCGGTGAACCGGCCGAGGGCGCGGGCGTAGTCGGCCGGGTCGTGGCCGGGGACCAGAATGCCGGTCTCGCCGTCCCGCACCGCCACCGGCAGACCGCCCACCGCGGCTGCCACGACCGGGGTGCCGGCCGCCTGCGCCTCGATGGCGACCAGCCCGAAGGACTCGCTGTACGAGGGCATGACCAGCGCCGATGCCGCCCGGAACCAGTCGGCCAGCCGGTCCTGGCCGACCGGCGGGTGGAAGCGCACCAGGTCCGCGATGCCCAGCCGGGCGGCCAGCTTCTGGAGCTCCTCCGGCTTGGCGAGGCCGCTGCCGCTGGGGCCACCGACCACCGGTACGACCATCCGGGTGCGCAGCGACGGGTCCCGCTCCAGCAGCAGGGCGGCGGCGCGCAGCAGGATGTCCGGGGCCTTCAGGGGCTGTATGCGCCCGGCGAAGACCGGGATGAACGCGTCGGCCGGCAGCCCCAGCCGGGCCCGGGCCGCCGCCCGGCCGTCGGCGGGGCGGAACCGGTCCAGGTTGACCCCCGGGTGGACCACGGCGACCTTGTCCCGCTCGGCGTCGTAGAAGCGGACCAGTTCCTCCGCCTCCTCGGCGGTGTTGGCGATCAGCCGGTCGGCGGCCCGCACGATCTGGGTCTCCCCGATGACCCGGGCGGCCGGCTCGGGGCTGTCGCCCTCGGCGAGCGCGGCGTTCTTGACCTTGGCCATGGTGTGCATCGCGTGGACCAGCGGGACGCCCCACCGCTCGGCGGCGAGCCAGCCGACATGGCCGGAGAGCCAGTAGTGGGAGTGGACCAGGTCGTAGTGGCCGGGCCGGTGCCCCGCCCAGGCCCGCATCACGCCATGGGTGAAGGCGCAGAGCTGGGCGGGCAGCTCCCCCTTGTCGAGCCCCTCGTAGGGACCCGCGTCGACGTGCCGGACGAGGACCCCGGGGGCCAGCTCCACGGCGGGCTCCAGCCCTCCGGTGGTGGCCCGGGTGAAGATCTCGACCTCGATGCCCAGCTCGGCCAGCCGGCGGGCCAGCTCCACGATGTAGACGTTCATACCGCCGGCGTCGCCCGTACCGGGCTGGTGCAGCGGCGAGGTGTGGACGCTCAGCATGGCGACCCGGCGGGGCAGCCGGGACCGGCCGGGGAACCGGAGGCGGGGCGACGCCGCCAGGGTGCCGGCGAACCGGGAGACGTACTGGCTCACGTCGGCGCTCCTTCCGCTCTTCCGCTCGGGGCCGGGGGGCCGCCGGGCGGGCTCCCGGACGGCTCCGCCGTCTGTCTGTCTTCCTGCTGACTTCTTGCTGTCCTGCTGCCTACTCGCTGCCCTCTTGGCTTCTTGCTGTCTTTTTGCGCCTCTTCGGCTTCTGCTCTTCTGCTCTTCATCACGCTTCCGGGATCCGGCGCGGCTCGCATCCCGGGCATGACGACCGGAGGGGCGGGGGCGCTCCTCCGGGTCTGCGCAACACCGGAACGTGCTCTTTCATTTCCGGCGGACGGCTGCTTTGCCAATTCGTTGCACCGGGCCGGCACCGGACCGACACCGGGGCCGGCCGTACCGGACCGGTATCCGGCCCCGCTCGGCCCCAGTCGTACGGGCTCCGCGCCGGGCACCGGCCCCCGGCGGCCGACCGCGTCCCCGGCCCCGTACCGCCACGGCATACGCTCGTCCCATGGCCCCGCGCTCCACCCGCCCCGTCGGCACTCCGACCCGCGGGACCACCCACCCCAACCGGCTCCGGCGCATGGACCGCTGGATCGCCGCCGTGCACGCTCCCGCCCTGCGCCGGTCCGCCGGGGCGCCGGTCGCGGTGGACCTCGGGTACGGGGCCGCGCCCTGGACCGCCGTCGAGCTGCTCCAGCGGCTCCGCCGGGACGCCGACCCGCGCACCCGGGTGGTCGGTGTGGAGATCGACCCGGCCCGGGTCGCCGCCGCGCGGCCGTACGAACGGGACGGGCTCACCTTCCGGCACGGCGGCTTCGAGGTGCCGGTGCCGGGCGCGCCCGCGCTGATCCGGGCGGCCAATGTGCTGCGCCAGTACGACGAGGACGAGGTGCGGGAGGTGTGGGCGCGGCTCTGCGGGCGGCTGGCGCCGGACGGGCTCCTGGTGGAGGGCACCTGCGACGAGATCGGGCGCCGGCACGTCTGGGTGGCGCTCGGGCCCGAGGGGCCGCGCACGGTGACCTTCGCAACCCGGCTCGGCTCCCTGGACCGGCCCTCCGACCTGGCGGAACGGCTGCCGAAGGCGCTGATCCACCGCAATGTGCCCGGCGAACCGGTGCACGCCTTCCTCCGGGACTTCGACCGGGCCTGGGCGGCGGCCGCCCCGTACGCCTCGCTGGGCGCCCGGCAGCGCTGGATCCGTACCGCGCGGGAACTCGCCGCCGACTGGCCGCTGGTGGACCACCGGGGACGGCTGCGCCAGGGCGAGCTGACGGTCCGCTGGTCCGCCCTCGCCCCGAACGAGACCTGAGGCTCTGTCAACCCCCGTCCGAGTGACGCGTACCGCAGCGGTCCGGGGGAACGTACGACCCCGGTCCTCCGTCTCGGGAACGGGAAGCCGGGGTGTGCCGCGAACCTGTTGCTTTGCCGCAGGGCATGGCACCATCACGGAGACCCACCAAGTTACTGACGGTTAATAAGCTGTGAGCAGGTCTCGCGTGTCCCGGACGGCCCGGAAGCCGGGCTTCCGGCACTCCGGCGCGGGGCCGGGGAGACATCGTGTCCGGAGGGGGACGCCAGTGAACCGACGCCGTTGGACGACGGCCGCCGTCATGGTGGTCTGCGCACTGAGCGCGCTCGCGGTGCCCGCCCACACGGCGTACGCGGCCCCGCTGCCACCGCCCTCCCCCGGCGCGTCCCCCTCCACCGGCGGCTCCGCGAGCGCGTCCGCCGTGCCGAGGCCGCTGGAGGAGGTGCGGAAGGAGATCGACGCGCTCTACCGCCAGGCGGCCTCCGCGACCGACGCCTACAACCTGGCCAAGGAGCAGACCGAGAAGCAGTCCGCCCGGATCGCCCGGCTGAGCCGCTCCATCATCGACGGCCAGCTGCGGATCGAGGACCTGCGCAAGCGGGCGGGCGCGGCGGCCCGGGAACAGTACCGGGGCGGCGGTATCCCCGAGTCCGCCCGGCTGGTACTGACCAGCGACCCGGAACTCTTCCTGGACGGCGCCGGGCGGCTGCTCCAGGGCCAGAAGGCCACCCGGGACCTGCTGGCCGAGCTGGAGCGGGCCCAGGCCGACCTGGAGTCGTACACCCGCGAGGCCGGCGTCCAGTGGGACCGGCTGGAGGCCAACCGGGTCAAGCAGGCGGACGCCAAGAAGCGCATCGAGAGCCGGATCACCGCCGCCAAGCAGCTGGAGTCCCGGCTGGCCGCCGCCGAGCGCGCCCGGCTGCTGCGGCTGGAGCAGGAGGAGGAGCGGCGCGCCCAGACCGCCTGGCTCGGCTCCGGGGCGCTCAAGGACGCCGGGGCCGGGACCGCCGCCACCGAGGCCGGCCGGAAGGCGATCCGGTTCGCCGAGGAACAGCTCGGCAAGCCGTACGTGTGGGGCGCCGAGGGTCCGGAGTCGTACGACTGCTCGGGGCTGACCTCGCAGGCGTGGCTGGCGGCCGGCCGGGCCATCCCGCGCACCTCGCAGGAGCAGTGGCGGCTGCTGCCCCATGTGGAGATCAGGGACATGCGGCCGGGCGATCTGATCATCTACCACGAGGACGCCAGCCATGTCGGCCTCTACATCGGCAACGGCTCGATCATCCACGCCCCGCGCCCGGGCCGGAATGTGACGGTGACCGGCGCCGGCTCGATGACCATCCTCGGAGTCGTACGCCCCGACGACGGGGGCGACCCGTCCACCGGCCGGGGCCCGGACTCCGAGCGGTGAGCCGCCGCAGCCCCGGGCCAGTGAGCCACCGGGGCCCCCGGCCGGTGCGCCGCCGAAGCCCCTGCCCGGCGGGCCGCCGAAGCCTCCGGCCCGTGAGCCACCGGCGCCCCGGCCGGTGAGCCGCCCGGGCGGGACGGGTCGGGCCGGTGCCCGGCGGGCCGACGCCCCGCGGGGTCACTCCCGGCGGGCCGACGCCCGGCGGGGTGGCGCGCACCGCACCCGAGCCTGAGCCGGAGCACGCACCGGAGCCACCGCCCGTACGCGTACGAAGCGCGGCGCACGACCTCGCGGGCCACCTCCCGGCAGCCCCCGCGAGCCGGGCTCGCACGGCGCGCGAGCCGGGTCCGTACGGCGCACGCGCCGGGGCCCGGATACGTGAGCCAGGTCTCCCCGAACGCGTGATGTTCATCATGGGCGGCTGCCCAACTCCGTCCCACTGTGCGGCATATGCCGTAGGCGTTTCCCGGAACGCCATTCCGCCGGGACCCCACCGACCGCTATCGTCCCTCGTCTGGCGGTGTGCCGACCGGCGCCCCGCCGCGCCCTCGGGGGGAGGGAAGGAAACCACCACCGATGTCCGTACCCGTACCGCGCCAGAGGACCGACGACACGCTCGGGCCGGCCGCTGTCGCGGAGTCCGGCGGCACCGGCGAGCTGACGCTGCTGGTCGTCGGGGACGACCCCGCGGGCACCTTCACCGCACCCGAGCTGATCGACGCGTCCGGCACCCGGGTGCGCATCCGCAGGGCCCGGAACCTCACCGAGGCCGCCCGGCTGCTCACCGACGACGTGCAGTGCGTCCTGGTCGACCTGGCGCTGCCCGGCGGCGACGACCCGCTGGCGGCGCTGCGCCAGGTGCTGGCGCTCACCTCCCGGCACGCCGTACTGGCGCTGGCCGCCACGGGCCAGGCCGCGCTGGCCGCCGAGGCGGTACGGGCCGGGGCCCAGGACCATCTGTTCCGCGAGGAGCTGGACGGGCCGCTGCTGAGCCGGGCCATCCGGTACGCGGTGGAGCGCAAGCGGGCCGACTCGGTCCAGGTGAAGCTGGCCGAGTCCCGGCTGCGCGCCCAGGAGAACGCCCGGCTGGAGCGGGGGCTGCTGCCCACCCCGCTGCTGGAGGGCTCCGATCTGCGGTTCGCGGCCCGCTACCGGCCGGGGCGGTCCCGGGCGCTGCTGGGCGGCGACTTCTACGACACGGTCCGGACGCCGGACGGCACCGTGCACGCCATGATCGGTGACGTCTGCGGGCACGGCCCGGACGAGGCGGCGCTCGGGGTGGAGCTGCGGATAGCGTGGCGGGCGCTGACCTTCGCGGGGCTCTGCGGGGACGAGCTGCTCTCCACGCTCCAGCGGGTGCTGGAGCACGAGCGGGAGAGCGAGGAGATCTTCGCGACCCTCTGCACCGTGGACATCGCACCCGACGGGCGGCGCGCCGGGCTCTGCCTGGCCGGCCACCCGGCGCCGCTGATCACCCGGCGCGGCAAGCCCGCGCGGCTGCTGCCGTACGAGGACGGGGGCCCGGCCCTGGGGCTGCTGCCGCGCGCCCGCTGGCCGCGCCGTCAGGTGGAGCTGGGCGGCACCTGGAGCCTGATGATGTACACCGACGGGCTGATCGAGGGCCGCTCGGCCGGGCCCGGCTCGCCCCGGCTGGGCCAGGACGGCATGGTCGACCTGATCAACGACCTGCTGGCCCGGGGCCTGAACGGCGAGGACCTGCTGGAGGCCGCCATGGCCCGGGCCCGGGAGTTCAACGGCGGCGAGCTGACCGACGACGTGGCCGTACTGCTGCTGGACCGCGCCGAGGGCGGGCGCCGGCGCGGCGGCCGTACCCGCCCGCGCGCGTAGTGGCGTGAGCGGGCGGGGCCGGAGCGGTACGGCTCAGCGCCCGCCGTTGTAGGGACCGTACGGGCCGTCGCTGCTGGACCCGCCCCGGCGGCGGCCCCAGCGGCCCTTGCCGCCGCCCCCGGAGACCCGCTGGAGCGCGGGCCGTACGTCGACCATGAAGACGATGGACGCCACCAGTCCGATGATCTGAAGGAAGAGCATCGGCACGAACACATTCACCGCCACGGTCACGCCCAGCAGCACCAGCCAGAACGGCTTGGTCTGCTTGTCGGCCGCCCGGAACGCGTCCTCACGGGACATCAGCGCGATGACGAAGGCGATCACCGCGATGAACAGGATGGCCAGGTTGAGCAGCCAGAGAAACGTGCCGAAACCTTGCATCAACATCGGGAGCACCGCCTAGTCAGTGGGTGAAGCGCCTCGCCGCCACGGTACAGCCGGGCCGCTCGGGCACCACCGGAACGCCCCGGACCCCGCCAGGGTGCCCGGGGCGTTCCGTACCGCGCATACGCACACGGACGGGGCACGGACACCGACCGCGTCCGCATTCGCGTCCGTGCCCGTGTCCGTGCTCGCTCAGCTCTCCGTGGGGGTGACCGGCTTCTTGGCGGCCGGCTTGCGGGCGGCGGGGGTCTTGCGCGCCTTGGGCTCCGCCACGCCCGGTTCCCCGGTGACCACCGGCTCCCCGGCCCCGGCGGCCTGCTCCGCCCCGGCGGTCCGCTCGGCGTGGACCACCCGGCCGGCGTCCGGCTCCGGGTCGGGCTCGACGGCGACGGCGATCTCGTTGATCTCCTCGGCCGCCTCGCCGCGCCAGGTCCTCACGGTCTGCTCACCGTGCTCCGCGACCCGCTCGTACGCCTCCCGGGCCCGGACGGCGTACTCGGCGGCCACGCCCACGCCCCGCAGGGCCAGGCCCTGGGCCGTCTCGCCCAGCTTCTTGAGGTCGGTGTCGAGCGTGCCGAGCGCCGCCGTGACCCGCGCCTGGGCCTCCTTGGCCTGGTCGGTCACCCGCTCCTGCACGGCCTTGGGGTCGGTCTTGCGCACCGCGTCGAACCGGGCCGGCGCCTCGGCCGCGACCCGCTCGATCAGCCCGGGTACCTTCCTGGCCTGCTGCACGGCTAGGTCGGCCGTACCGGCGGCGAAGTAGAGGGGGGTGCGGAGTTCGTCGATGATGGCCATGCCTGCTGGTCCTCCTGGATCGCGTGGTGCGGTGTGCGGAGTTCGGGGTCAGGTGCTGGTGCTGGTACTGCTTCTGGCTCTGGCTCTAGCTCTGGCTCTGGCTCTGGCTCTGGCTCTGGCTCTGGCTCTGGTCGGATGGTCCGGCGTCATTGCCGGAGGCCGTCACCGGCCGCCGCGGACCCGTCCGCCGCAGGGCCCTCCGTCTTCGGAGCCGCCCCCGGCGCGGATGCCTTGGCCGCCGCCGCGTCGTAGCCGTTCTCCTTGCGGAACGAGTCGTAGATCTGGAGCAGCACCTGCTTCTGCCGCTCGTTGATCGACGGGTCGGCGAGGATGACGGCCCGCGTCTCCAGTTCCTCGCGCTCCCGCTCGTCCAGGATCCCGGCGCGGACGTACAGCGTCTCCGCGGAGATCCGCAGCGCCTTGGCGACCTGCTGCAACACCTCCGCGCTCGGCTTCCGCAGCCCGCGCTCGATCTGGCTCAGATACGGGTTCGACACCCCGGCCGCCTCCGCGAGCTGCCGCAACGACAACTGCGCGTTGCGGCGCTGCTCACGGAGATAGTCCCCGAGATTGCCGACGTTGAGAGACGCCATGCTTGCAAGGGTGCCTCCACTCGCTAACTTTTGCAAGCGAGCCCCGAGTCGCCCCGGGCCGGAGCACGGCACCCGAGCGCCTCAGGCGGCCCGTGATCGGTTCAGTCGGCCCGTGAACGGTTCGGCCGGCCCAGCCGCGCTCGGCGTCAGGCCGGGCGCCGGCGATCAGGCGCGAGGCCGATCGCGCTCCCGGAGCAGGGCGGCGATCGTGGCCGGGACCGCTGTCAGGGCCCGGATGGCCACCTCATCACCACCGGCCGGGCGCCGGAGGCGTCACCACCACGCCGGCAGGGCCGGACAGGGGCTCCAGGTCCGGGCCCAGTCGACAGCGCCGGCGACAACGAGGGCGCCGCGTCTGCGTGAAGCCCGTCGTGCCCGGTCGACGCCGGCGCGCCTCGGACTGTGCTCGGCAGGAAGTCATTGGCGCCCCCTGCCCGCCGGCGATGAGACTTCGGGACGTGACACTGCACGAGAACGAGATTCCGGTCGACGAGCCGCTGGTCCGGTCGCTGTTGAGGGCACAGCGGCCGGAGTGGGCCGGCCTGCCGCTGTCGCCGGCCGGATCGGGCACGGACAACACCATGTACCGGCTGGGCGACGACCTGCTGGTACGGCTGCCGCGAGCCGCCGGCAAGGGACAGTCCGTACGCAAGGAGCAGAAATGGCTTCCCCGGCTGGCCCCCTTCCTGGCGTGCGCGATCCCCGAGCCCCTCCACGCGGGGACGCCGACCGGCGCCTTCCCGGTCGTCTGGTCGGTCCAGCGCTGGATCGACGGTGCCGAAGCCGGTCCGGAGACCGTTCGGGACTGGGCCGCCTTCGGAGCAGACCTGGCGGCGGCCGTACGGGAACTCCACCGCACCGACCTCATGGGAGCGACCCGGGCGGGCGACCTCAGCTGGTACCGGGGAGGAAGCCTGATCCCCTGCGGCCAGTGGGTCGGCCGGGCCTTCGACGACTGCCGGACGACCGTGGGTGCCGAGCTCGACATCGACACGCTGGAAGAGTTGTGGCGGACCGCGCTCGCGTTGCCCGAGCCGGCCGGGCCGCAGGTGTGGCTGCACGGCGACCTGAAGCCGACCAATCTCCTGGTCCGGGAGGGCAGGCTCCACGCGCTCATCGACTTCGGGGGCCTCTCGGTCGGCCTGCCCGACGCCGAGCACGCCACCGTCTGGGACCTGCCGCCGCGAGCGCGCAGGGCTTACCGGGACGCCCTGAATCTCGACGAGCCGACCTGGGCCCGCGCCCGGGCCTGGGCGATCGCGGTGGGCGTCAGCGGGATCTCGTACTACTGGCACACCTTCCCCGCCTTTGTCGCGGAGTGCCGGGCACGGCTTCAGGCGATCCTCACCGACGCCGCGCGCTGAGCCTCCCGGCGGATTCCCGCGACCGGCCGGAGCGGGAAGGCCGGTGGGGCGGGGGCGGGTCAGGGGGTGCGGTCGTGGGGGGCGCCGGTGGGGGTGCCGGGGGTGGTGAGGGCGGCATCGGCGGCGGCCAGGACGGAGCCGAAGACATGGGCGATGACGGGCTTGGCGACCGTCCGGGTGAGGGTGGCGCCGATCAGGGGGACGCCGACCCCGAAGGTGGTCGTCCAGTCGACCCGGGTGCCGCCGGGGACCTCGGTGAAGGTCATGCGACCGAGGTCGTGCCGGGCCGGCGGGAAGGAGCGTTCGACGGTGTAGTCGAAGTCGTACGGGGGGTGGTACGCGGTGATCCGCTCGCGGAACCAGCCGATCAGCCAGGTGTGCAGCCGGACGGCGCCCACCCCGTACGGCGCGCCCTCGCCCGGCCGGGCCAGCCGGGCCCGGAGGACGAAGGGCGAGCGGGTGTAGTGGGTGGTCGTCGCGCACCAGTCGAACACCTCGGTGATCGGTGCCGCGATGACCCGTCGTACGGTCAGGGTTTCCATGTCTCGTCCGCCTCGTTCCTCGTTCGGACCAGCCGGCGCGGCACGGTCGCCGTGCCCAGCTTGTGGGGGTTGCGCACCGCGTACATACCGTGGATCAGGCCGTCCGCGATCTCGAAGAGCAGTACGTGGTCGAGCCGGTCGCCCCGGTGGGTCAGCACGGCCGGCAGGGCGTTGTGGGTGGTGAACTCGGACCGGGTGCCCGGCAGGTTCCGCCGGGCGACCCCGGCGATGAAGCGGGCGACGCGCTCCCGGCCCCGGACCGGGCGGCGGGCGGCAGCGACCTGGCCCCCGCCGTCGGAGACATGGACCACGCCCGGTGCCAGCAGGCTCATCAGGCCCGCGATGTCCCCGGTGCCGGCGGCGCGCAGAAACCGGCCGACGACCTCCCGCGCCGTGCCCGGGTCGGGTTCGAAACGCCTGCGCCGCGCCCGTACGCGCTCCCGCGCGCGGTGCGCGATCTGCCGGACGGCGGGCTCCGGCCTGCCGACCAGGCCCGCGATCTCCCGGTGCGAGTACGCGAACACCTCACGCAGCACGAACACCGCCCGCTCGTCCGGGCTCAGCGTCTCCAGGACCAGCAGCATCGCCATGGAGACCGACTCCGCGAGCACCAGGTCCTCGCTCACATCCGGCTCGGTGCGGACCGGCTCGGGCAACCAGGGCCCGACGTACTCCTCCCGCCGCCGGCGCGCCGCCCGCAGCTGGTTCAGCGCCTGCCGGGTGACCGTCCGCACCAGATAGGCGCGCGGGTGCCCGACGGCCTCCCCGGGTACGCCGTGCCACCGCAGGTAGCTGTCCTGGACCACGTCCTCGGCGTCGGCCGCGCTGCCGAGGATCTCGTAGGCGATCGTGAACAGCAACGGCCGGCACTCGGCGAAGACCCGTTCCCCGCTCACGCCCCGTGCTCCATGCCCGTACCTCCCTGTGGCCCCGGTCCGGCCGGGCCCGGCGCGGCGGACACGGCTCACCCTGTGGACACCGCGCCCCGGCGAAGTGTGACACCGGGCACAGTGGCGTGCGTCACAGGCCGTCGGGCTCCGGGCAGATCCTCTTTCGCGGGTACGCGGCGGATTTCGCCGCTACAAGGCAGGATCCGACGGCGAACCCGGCGCCGCTCAGTCGTCGTCGCGCAGGCCGAGCGCCCGGAGGGACCCCGGCGGTACGTCCGTCTCCCGCACGGCCTCCGCCAGCCGCAGCGCCAGATCCGCGACCACCAGCTCCGGCACCTGCTCCGGCACCGTGTCCCCAATGCTCCGCAAAAACCCGGCGATCTCCCGCCAGGAATAGAACGGCGGGAACTCCGGCCCCGGGTCGGAGACCGGCTCCGGAAACCCGCCGGCCCCGCGCCGCTCTCGGGCCAGCCGCTCCAGGGACTCCTCGCTCCGGTCACAGCGCTGGGCGGCCTCCTTCAGCACCACCATGTCCTGGTGGACGACACCGACGGCACGCAGGCCGGGGATGGCCGGCAGCTCCCGAGCCACCTGGGCGACGGCGTCCAGCAGCGTCGGAGCCTCGATGTCGCACGGCAGTTGCAGAAGCTCGGGGTCGGAGCGGATCGGACGCAACTCGGGGTCCCCCGACCAGAAGATGCACCCGACCGCGCCGATGCCGAACATGTCCCAGTGATCGAAGGCAGCGGCCTGCTCACGGGTGAGCGACTCGTTGATGACGATGTGAAAGCTCCATGTGGGCACGCGGGCGGTCCTTTCAGTGCCGGTGCTTGCTGACGAAGTTGCTGACGCGCTTGGCCTCGGCACCGGAATTCTTGGGTGTACCGGACACGATGATGGTGTCGCTGCAAGGACAGCACACCACCCACCCCCACCGGTGCCCGCTCTTGTCGGGGACCACGTGGAGACCGGCCTTCCTGGCGCGGTCGAGTGCTGCCGCGACGTCCTTCTTCTGGTGTCGCCCAGGGGAGATCATCCGAAGAACCTCCTTTCAGGCGGCAGCGTCGCGGGGGGCCGATTCCTGAGCCAAATTGGTGAGTAGCGAAGTTGACGAGTCCCGGGGAGACGACGGCGCACGCTGCCAGAAGGAGGGAATTCGGAACCAGGGGCTGGGGCAGCGCGTCACCCATTGGCATGACAGAACTCGCCCCTCGGTACCTCTACCTCGCCCGGCACGGAGAGGCGACGGCGGACGAATCCGCGCTGACCGCGAACGGCCGCCGGCAGGCGGCGCTGCTCGGGGAGCGGTTGCGGGACGTGCCGCTGGCCGTCGTCCACCACGGACCGCTCGCCCGGGCGGCCGAGACCGCGCGGCTGGTGGGCGCCCGGTTGCCGGGGGTGCCGCTGCGCGTCTCGGAACTGGCGGGCGACTATGTGCCGTACGTCCCCGAGCCGGCCGAGCTGCCGTCCGACGCGGCCGGCCGGCTCATGGAGTTCCTGGCCCCGGTCACGGTGGAGGAGCGCCGGAGGGGGGCGGAGCTGGCCCGGGAGGCGCTGGCCGCGTTCACCGGACCGGTCCCGGGCGACGAGCCGCGCCATGAGCTGGTCGTCACCCACGCGTTCCTCATCGGCTGGCTGCTCCGGGCCGCCCTGGACGCCCCCGCCTGGCGCTGGCTGGGCGTCAACCAGGCCAACGCGGCCCTGACCGTGCTGCGTTATGCCCCGGGCCGGTCCTCGTCCGTGCTGCTCTTCAACGACCTGAGCCACCTTCCCCCGGAGCTGCGGTGGACCGGGTTCCCGCCCGAACTGCGGGTGTGAGGTGCACGGTCGCGGAATGCCGATGCCGGTGCCGGGCGGGGTGGTTACGCCGGCGGAATGCCGCCCGCCAAGACCTCGTACGTCTGCCTGCCCTGCCGCGCCTCGTACAAGCAGCCGTACGACAGTTGGCGCCCGGAGCGGCTGTGTCCGCGCTGCGCCGGGGCGCTGGTCCATGTCGGCTCGGCCTTCGCCCCGCCCCGGCGCCGGGACACCGCGGCCTGGCGGGCACTGGCGGTGCTGCTCCACGCCGGTGTCGGGTTCCACAAGTCATGCTGCGGCGGGCCGGGTTACCGCCCCCGCACCCCGCGCGAGGTACGGGAGCGTCTGATGTACGCCCGTCGTACCGGGGAGCCGGCCCACCGGGCCCTGGTCCGGTGCGAGTTGCCCTGAGCGGTGGCCGTCACCGCAGCAGCGCCACCTCCTCCGGAGTGAGGCGGAGTGCGCCTGCGGCCAGATTGTCGTCGAGGTGGTCGGGGTTGCCCGTGCCCGGGATGGCCAGCACATGGGCGCCCCGGTGCAGGGTCCAGGCCAGCCGCACCCGGGCGGGCGAGACCCCGTGGGCGCGGGCCACGGCCCGCACCCGTTCGTCGGGTTCGTCGGTCGCGCCGGCCTCGGCGCCCGTACCGGCGATCGCGAAGTACGGGACGAACGCGATGCCTTGCTCCCCGCAGGCGTCCGCGAACGCGTGCCGGGCCTCCGGGGCACCGGCACCGTACTGGTTCTGCACGCACACCACCGGGGCGATCGCCCGTGCCTCGGCCAGCTGCTCGGGCGCGACGTGGGAGACGCCCAGGTGCCGGACGAGCCCGGCCGCCCGCAGTTCGGCCAGCGCTCCGAAGTGCTCGGCGATCGAGGCGTTCGCCCGGCTCCGGGGGACACGCAGGTTCACCAGGTCCAGGTGGTCCCGGCCCAGTTGGCGCAGGTTCTCCTCGACCTGGCCGCGCAGTTGGTCCGGGGTGGCCCAGACCCACTCACCCCGGGCGTCCCGGCCCGGCCAGACCTTGGTGGCGATCACCAGGTCCTCGGGGTAGGGCGCCAGGGCCCGGTGGATCAGCTCATTGGCGGAGCCGCGCGGTGAGAAGTAGAAGGCGGCGGTGTCGATGTGGTTCACCCCCCGTTCCACCGCCCGGCGCAGCACGGCGACCGCCCGGTCCGGATCGACGGCCGGCAGTCGCATCGCGCCGAACCCGATCCGCCTGACGGTGAGTTCACCGAGCCGCCAGGTGCCGGGAGTGAGCGGGGAGGGTGGGCTGGAGGCCGAGGTCGCGGCGGGGGTCATGGGTGCGGAGGTCATGGGCGGAGTGTGCGCACAGATGGCGCCCGGCGCGCCAGTGCCGGCCCCCGGGAGCGCCGGCGCCTGGGCAGCGTACGGCGCGGGCGGCCGGGCTCCCGGAACCGTGCCCGGCGCTCAGAAGATGTCCGGGCACCAGGGGCGTCGGGCGGTACGGAAGAGCAGCTCCGCCAGGGCCGCCGCGCCCGGCCGCTCCTCGGTGACCCGGCCCAGAGCGGCCAGCCGTACCGCCGACCCCTCGCCCAGCAGCAGGGCGCCCAACTCCCGCACCGGCAGCACCAGGTCGGCGTCCCGGTCGGTCCGGACGCACTCGGCGCCCCCGGGTCCGGCCGTCAGCAGATAGCGGCCGTCCGCCGGCCCCGACGGGTCCCGGACGTCCAGCACCAGGGCCCCGTCGGTCGCGTACGTCCGCGCTTCCAGCGCCCGTACGACATCGAGCACCCGCACCCAGAGCAGATCGACCTCGGTGGTGAGCCCGGCCGCCCGCGGGTCGGGCAGCAGGTCCGGGACCAGGTCGTCGGGGGCCCGAAGGCCGGTCCTGACGGTGGTGACCCAGTCGATGGCGAAGAGATACTCCCAGAGCGCCCGCTCGGCCGCCGGGTCCGCCGCGATCAGATCCCGGACGGTCGCGGTGACCATCGGCTGCTTGGCGTCGGCCCAGCGTTCGTCGGCCGTGTACGCCGCATAGCCGTCGATCTCACCGGAGGCCGCGCGGTGGAAGGCGAAGAACGGCTCCCGCCAGGGGTCACCCGGGAATTCGACGGCGCCGGTGAGCAGGTCCCAGCGCCGCGCCGACCGGTCGATCACCCCGGCCCGTACGGCACGGAGCCGGTCGTGCACCCCGGGGGCCAGCCGCCTGGCCTCCGCCGGGTCCACCAGCTCGACCCGGCCGCCGTCCTCCCGGCCCGGCCCCGGGCGTCGCGGGTCGAGCCCGGCCCGGGTCAGGTCGACGGTCCACTCGGCGGCCCGGGTGGCGGGGCCGAAGCCGTACCGCCCGTAGATCGGGTACTCGGCGGCGACCAGGGTGGCGAGCGGTTCGCCGCGCTCCCGGGCGGCCGCCAGCTCGGCCGCGATCAGCCGGTTCAGCAGCCCGCGCCGCCGGTGGGTGGGCGAGACGGTCACCTGGGTGACGGCACTTGCCGCCATGGCCACCCCGCCGGCGGCGGTGAGGCGCTGCGGAAAGGACCGCAGGGTCGCCACGCAGCGGGCCCCGTCGAAGACCCCCAGCGTCCGGCCCAGATCCGTGGTCGCCCGGCGCAGCGCCACCTCCTCGCCCGTGACCGAGGGCGGCCGGAGGAAGCCGGTACGCGCGGCCCGCAGCCAGTCCGGGAACTCGGCGTCGGTAACGGTACGGAGGTCGAGGGCTCTCGCACCGGACACGGGCGCCGCGGAGTTCACGGCGGCCACGGGCGCCGGGGAGTCGATGGCGGTCGCGCGGGGGACGGGCGGCACGGCGGTCATGGGGGCACGCTAGGCGCGCGGCCCCGGGATACGAACCGATTTTCCGGGAGACCGGGGAGGCCGGGCCGCCTCGGACGAGGGCTCCGGGAGACCGGGCCGGCCGGGAGACCGGGCCGGTCCTCGGACCCGCGCCCCGAGCCGGGCCGCCCGGGGCCGGGCCGCCTCGGGCCGGACTACCTGGGGCCAGGCCGCCTGGAACCGGGCCACCTGGAGCCGGGGGCGCGGGGCCCCGGCCCCGGTGAACGGCTCCCGCCAGGAACCTCCGGCGGGTGATCTCCCGAGGGGAGCGGCCCTACAGGCGCGGGCCACGCACGGCCGGGGCCACGCCCATCGTTGGCCCCTCAGCACCCGCGTCGCGCGGTCGGAGCCACGCACGGTCGGAGCCACGCACGGTCGGCCCGCGCTGGGAACCTGCCCCGATCCCGGGCTCGGTTCCGAAACCGGGATCGGGGGACCCGGCAGGACCGGGCAGAACCGGCCCGGGCAAGGGCCCGCCACCCTTGCGCGGGCTCACCCGGCGACGGCTCACCGCACCGGCCACCGGGGGTGCCCGCCCCCGACGCCGGGCCCACCGGAACGGGCACACCGGCCAGGGCCACCGGCACGCGGGTCCCACCGGAACGGGCCCATCGGCACGGGACCACCGGCGCGCGGGCCCACCGGCACAAGTCCCACCCACCGGCACAGGCCCTGCCCGACGCAAGCTCCGCCCAACACAGGCCCCGACCGGCCCAGGGCCCCACCGGCACAAGCCCCGCCCAGCACAGGGCCCGGCCCGGCGCAGGTCCCGCCCAACACAGGACCCGCCCGGCATAAGCTCCACCCCACACAGGACCCGGCCCGGCGCGGGCGGCTCACCGGCCCCGGCCGACCGCCCCACCCCGCGCACCGCCCCAGCCGCGCACGGCCCCCGCGTTCCCCCCACCCCGCGAGAGGCGGCTCAGAACGCCGCGCGGACCTCGCCCACCCGTGCGGCGCCGCCCAGCAGCGGGGCGTCGGCGATGCGGGCGACGACCGGGGAGGTCACGCCCAGCAGTTCGAGGCCCCGCGCCAGGACCGGGCCGAGCGCGCGGGTGGCACCGTCCTCGATCTTGAAGGCCAGCGCCCGGCCGTCCGGCAGCGCCACCGCCTGGACCGCCTCGGCGCCCATCTTGGAGAGCACCCCCGGCACTTCCCGCATCAGCCAGGTGTCGGGCCGCCGGGTGCCGGCCACGTACTCGGGGTGGGCGCGCATGGCGTCCGCGACCCGCCGCCCGGGCGTGCCCGGCTCGGCCAGCACATAGCTCCGGAAGGCGCGGGCCAGGCCCACCAGGCCGACCGCCATGAGCGGTGCCCCGCAGCCGTCCGTGCCGACCGACGCCACCGTCTCTCCCGTCGCCGCCTCGACCTCGTCGTGGACCAGCCGCTGGAGCGGGTGGGCCGGGTGCAGATAGGTGGCCGGGTCCCAGCCGTTGAGGGCGCAGGCGGCCAGCATCGCGGTGTGCTTGCCGGAGCAGTTCATGGTGATCCGCTCCCGCACCCGCCCGGCCGCCAGGTACGCCTCCGCCTCCACCGGGTCCAGCGGCAGATCGGGCGGGGTCTGGAGGTCGGCCTCGGTCAGGCCGTACTGGGCCAGCATGACCCGGACCAGGTCGAGGTGAAACGTTTCGCCCGAGTGGCTGGCGGCCGCCAGGGCCAGCCGCTCCCCGGCGAGCTCCAGCCCGGCCCGGAGCAGCGCGGCGGCCTGCATCGGCTTGTTGGAGGAGCGCGGGTAGACCGGCGCCGCCGGATCACCGAGCGCCAGCTCGACCCGGCCGTCCGCGTCCAGCACCACCAGGGAGCCCCGGTGGAGCCCCTCGGTGAAGCCGGAACGGACGACCTCCGCGAGTACGGGAGAGGCCGGGGGCGGGGCGGACGTGGCCATGGGTCGGTACACCTTCCAGGACGGTGGGGACCTGCCCGGGAGCCCCGGTACGGCTCGGCGGCGGCCGTGATCGGCCGACGTCCGGTCCCGTGCCGGCGAACGCCCGTACAGCCACATGAGCACATGAACGTACAGACATGCAGATGTACAGATGTACAGCCGTACGAACATGCGGGCGTACGGGCATACGAACCCGAGGCCGACGGAGCGTCCCGGGCGGGCGCGGGCCCGGCGGGACGTCCCGGCCGCCTCAGCCGAGCAGGTCGTCTACTTGTGCTTCGCCTTCACGGTACCTGCGGGCGATCTCGGCACTGCAATCGTCCGCCGTCCGCTGGAACTGCTGGCGCCGCAGCGAGACCTGCTGTTCATAGCCGGCGAGCCGGCCCATCGCCACGCGCAGCTCCTCGTCCGTCCGGGCGGTCAGGTCGGACAGCTCGACCTCACCGAGCATCGCGGTGGCCAGCCGCCGGTACTCCTCGCCGCGCGGGGTGGAGACCGTCACATGCCGGGTCGAGGTGCGGTGCCGGGAGGGGGCGTCGGCCAGGATCTCGGAGAGCCGGTCCACCACCGGCATCTCGGCGCCGCCCCGGCGGGCCAGCTCGGCGCGGAGGATGTCGATCCGGCCCTGGAGCAGCCGCCGTACATAGCTGAGGTCGGCCTCGTCGGCGCCTGAGTCGCGGCGCAGCGCCCGCAGCTCCGGCAGCCGCAGGGCGGCGACATCGTGCTCGGCGGGCTCCGGCGGCAGCATCGTCAGGGTCCCGGTGCCAGCCACCGTCCCCGTCCCGGTCACCGCCGCGCCGGCGCCGGGACCGGCGACCGGCTCCGGACCGACGACCGGCTCGGAACCGGCGAACGGCTCGGGACCGACCACGGCTCCCGAACCCGCGACCGGCTCGGGACCGGCGAACGGCCCCGGACCGACGACCGGCTCGGAACCGGCGAACGGCTCGGGACCGACCACGGCTCCCGAACCCGCGACCGGCTCGGAGCCGGCGAAGGGGCCGGGACCGGCGAGCGGCTCGGGACCGGGGCCCGGACCGGTCGCACCGGCCCGGGTGGTCACTGCCGGTACGGTCCGCGTGCGCGACGACTGCCCGGCGGCGCCAGGTGTGCTCATGAAGTTCCGTCCCCTCGACCGGTGCGCGCAGCAAGCGCACCGCCTGACAGGCATGGTGCCATTGCCGCGCCTGCCCGTGCAGGGACTCTGCACCCGTATGGACCTGCGTCCGTTCCGCGTACTCCGGATCCTCCCCGCACCCGGGACATCCGTGTGCTCCCCATCCCCCGCACCCGGCACGTCCGCGTACCCCGGCACTGCCCATGGGCCGTCCGGGGGAGCGTAGGTTGGGCCGTATGCGAGCAGTGGTGCAGAGAGTGGACGGCGCGAGTGTCGTCGTGGCCGGGGAGACGGTCGGGGAGATCGTCGGCGAGGGGCTGTGCGTGCTGGTGGGCGTGACCCACGAGGACACCCCCGAGAAGGCGGCCCAGCTGGCCAGGAAGCTCTGGTCGGTACGGATCCTGGAGGGCGAGAAGTCCTGCTCGGACGTGAACGCGCCACTGCTGGTGATCTCGCAGTTCACCCTCTACGGGGACGCCCGCAAGGGCCGCCGCCCCACCTGGAACGCGGCGGCCCCCGGCGAGGTGGCGGAGCCGCTGGTCGACGAGGTGGTGGCACGGCTGCGGGAGCTGGGCGCCACGGTGGAGACGGGCCGGTTCGGCGCGGACATGCGGGTGTCGCTCACCAACCACGGCCCGTTCACCGTACTGATCGAGGTCTGAACGGCCCGGCGGGCCCGGGCCGCCCCGGACCGGCACGGTCCGCCCCGCCCCCGCCCCGAACCCGCCCGGCGCAGGAACGGGCCCGGGCCGTCCCGGGCTTCCGGGCGGGGGAACGCCCGGCCCCTACGGCTCGACCACCGTCTCCTGGGCGGCGGCCGTGTCGCCTGCGAGGAGCGGGGCGTCCACCGCGACGTTCCGCTTCACCAGGGCGAGCGCGATCGGGCCCAGCTCGTGGTGGCGCACCGCCGTGGTGACGAAGCCGAGCTGCCGCCCCTCCGCGCCGTCCGCCGCCAGCCGTACGGGGGTGCCGTGGACCGGGAGGTGCACCTCGCTGCCGTCCAGGTGGAGGAAGACCAGCCGGCGCGGCGGCTTGCCGAGGTTCTGCACCCGCGCCACCGTCTCCTGGCCCCGGTAGCAGCCCTTCTGGAGGTGCACGGCGGAGCCGATCAGGCCCAGCTCGTGCGGGATGGTGCGGTGGTCGGTCTCGAAGCCGAGGCGGGGCCGGTGCGCCTCCACCCGCAGCGCCTCGTACGCCAGGATCCCGGCGAGCGGGCCGTTCTCCGCCGCGTACGCCGCCAGCCCGGCGCGCGGCAGGAAGAGATCGCGGCCGTACGGGGTCTCCCGGACGACCACGCCCTCGGGCACCTCGGCGATGGAGCCGGCCGGGAGGTGGACGACGGCGAAGTCGGCGGTCCGGTCGGCCACGTCGACCCGGTAGAAGAACTTCATCGACTCCAGGTACGCGATGAGCGGTTCCTGCGCCCCCGGCTCCACATGCGCCCAGACCGTGGTGCCGTCGTCCACCAGGGAGAGGGCGTGCTCGATGTGGCCGTTGGCGGTGAGGATCAGCGCCTCGGTGGCCCGGCCCGCGGGAAGCTCGCTGACATGCTGGGTGAGCAGCAGATGCAGCCAGGCCAGCCGGTCCTCGCCGGTGACGGTGACGACTCCGCGGTGGCTCAGGTCGACCAGCCCGGTGCCGCCGGCGAGGGCGCGCTGTTCGCGGAACAGGTCACCGTAGTGCGCGGCGATCCCTTCGTCGCGCCCCTCGGCGGGCACCGCTCCGGGCAGAGAGAGGAGAGGGCTCTTCATACCAGTAAGACTACGACCCGTGAGCGAGCCTCAGGGCGGCCCCGGCGCCGGTCAGGACGGCTCAGCGACCCCGGCGGCCCCGCCCCCGACAGGTCCGCCCCCGACGGGTCCGGTCCCAGCTCCGCTCCCCGGACCGGTCCCGGGGCCGGCCTCAGCTCCGGTCCCGGCCGCCCGGGCGGCCTCCGCGGCCTTGTCCGTGCACCGCGCGCACCGGCCGAAGATCGCGAAGTGCTTGAGGTCGGTGTCGAAGCCGAACGTCTCCCGGAGCCTGCCGGTGAACTCGTCGGCCACCTCGGTGTCCGCCTCGATCACGTCCGTGCAGTCCCGGCAGACCAGATGCAGATGGTGGTGCCGGTCCGCCAGATGGTAGGTCGGGGCGCCGTGCCCGAGGTGGGCGTGGCTGACCAGGGCCAGCTCCTCCAGCAGCTCCAGCGTCCGGTAGACGGTGGAGATGTTGATCCCGGAGGCCGTCTTGCGCACCTCGCAGAGGATGTCGTCGGGCGTGGCGTGCCCCAGCACGTCCACCGCTTCCAGGACCAGCTGGCGCTGGGGAGTCAGCCGGTAACCACGCGCGCGCAGATCGCTCTTCCAGTCGGTGCTCACCACGGCTCCCAGTGTAGGAGAACGGAGGAAAGGGTGCCCTAACCTGAGCGACACCGACGCGCCGACGCGCACGGCGACCGGCCCGCACGCCCCGGGAAACCCAGGAGAACCCCGGGGGCGGCCCGCCTACTTGAAGAAGGCGATCCCGTCGTCCGGCAGGTCACCCAGGTCCTTGGCCCACTCCTCGACCTGCTCCGGAGTGACGACCTTCTTCAGGTGCGCCGACATGTACGGCCGGAGCGGGACGTCCGGGGTGGACTTCTCGCCGACCCACATCAGGTCGCCCTTCACATAGCCGTAGAGCCGCTTGCCGCCGTTGTACGGGCCCGAGGCCGCGGTGCGGGCGATGGCGTCGGTGGCCAGGTCGATCTGCGGCTTCTGGTCCGCCAGCTCGCCGTACCAGACCTCGACGACGCCCTGGTCGCGCACCATCACGACCTCCAGCTTGCGGTCCTTGTCGATGCGCCAGTAGCCGCTCTCGCTCTCCAGCGGGCGAACCTTCTTGCCCTCGGCGTCCAGGACCCAGGAGTGCGAGACGTACTCGATGAAGTCCCGGCCGTCGTGGCTGAAGGTGACGGACTGGCCGAAGTTGCACTTCTCGGCGCCGGGGAAGTCGGAGACACCCGCGCCCTCCCAGGTGCCGAGGAGGAAGGCCAGGGGGACGAGGCCCGGGTTCAGGTCGGACGGAATCTCGATCATGTCAGCTCAGACGATCTCTGGAGTACGGGAAGTGCCGGAGGGGTGAGGAGTACGGGACGTGCCGTGCGCACCGGACGTACCGGCGCACGGAGCGTCCCGGCGCACGCGACGGAGTGCGCGGGGCGCCGGACGGACGGGTCAGCGCTGGCCCTGGTACAGCTTCTTCACGGTCAGGCCGACGAAGGCGAGGACGCCGACGCAGACCAGGACCAGCAGGGCGGAGAAGAATGCCTCAAGCACGGTGTGCTCCTCGGTGAGCGGTGTGGGCTGTACACATGGGCCACCGACCAGCCTACTGGGT
Source organism: Streptomyces pyxinae (assembly GCF_024756275.1). Taxonomy (GTDB): domain Bacteria; phylum Actinomycetota; class Actinomycetes; order Streptomycetales; family Streptomycetaceae; genus Streptomyces; species Streptomyces pyxinae. The sequence goes on from NZ_JANUGQ010000026.1 coordinate 55,161, forward strand.
ACCCCCGAACCGCTCTCCGCGAGGCATGCCCCCGGTGCCGGCCGGCCCCGCCCCGGCCCGTCCCGCTCCGGGAGCTGCCCTAGAGTGCGGCCATGGCGAAGAAGCTGGTGATCAAGGTGACGGCGGGGGCCGAGGCCCCGGAGCGCTGCTCGCAGGCGTTCACGGTGGCGGCGGTGGCCGTGGCGAGCGGGGTGGACGTCTCGCTCTGGCTGACCGGCGAGTCCTCGTGGTTCGCGCTGCCGGGCCGGGCGGCCGAGTTCGAGCTGCCGCACGCCGCCCCGCTTCCGGACCTGCTGGACTCGCTGCTGGCGGGCGGGCGGATCACCCTCTGCACCCAGTGCGCGGCGCGCCGGGAGATCACCGAGGCGGATGTGCTCCGGGGCGTCCGGATCGCGGGCGCGCAGGTCTTCGTCAGCGAGATCATGGCGGACGGCGTACAGGCGCTCGTCTACTGAACCCGGCGGACGAGCCCCCGTAGGGCACGTGCGGGCGGCTACCGGGGCTTGCGCCTGCCGTCGAGCTCGTCCCACCACTCGTCGGACTTCGGGTCCCCGGAGGGGTCGTCCCACCAGCGGTCCTCCGGGCCCCGGCGGTTGGCGACCACGGCGGCGAACGGCGGGATGACCATGGCGACCACGCACATGGCGACGGCGGCGGGCACCGACCAGAGCCGGACCACGGCCCAGGCGCCCACGAAGAGCCCCAGACAGACCGCCATCATCGTGAAATAGACGTGCCTGCGCCGCCGGTACATGCCTTCCAGCGTACGACCGGACCCGGCGGCCGGTACCGGACGGCCGGTGCCGGGCCGCGCACGGTCTCCGGCCCCGGGCATGCCGGAGGGGCCGCACCCCGCGTTCCGGTGAGCGTCCAACTCCCAGGAGGTGCGGCCCCTCGGCCGTTTCGGCGAATCGCGATGCGGTGCCCCGCGTCAGAGATTCGGTGACCCGCGTCAGACGGCGATGGCCACCTCGGCCAGGCCGCCCGTCCGCGCCACGACCGTACGGTCGGCGGTGCCGCCCGGCACCAGCGCGCGCACGGTCCAGGTGCCCTCGGCCGCGTAGAAGCGGAACTGGCCGGTCGCGGAGGTCGGGACCTCGGCGGTGAACTCGCCGGTCGAGTCCAGCAGCCGGACGTACCCGGTCACGGGCTCGCCGTTCCTGGTCACCTGGCCCTGGATGGTGGTCTCACCGGGTTTGATCGTCGAAGCGTCCGGGCCGCCGGCCTGTGCTCCACACATGGGTACTCGCTCTCCTACGGGGTGGCGGGGTGGCTGGGGGGTCGCGGTGGTCGCGGGTGGCTACTTGGCGGCGCCGAGTTCGATCGGGACGCCGACCAGGGAGCCGTACTCGGTCCAGGAACCGTCGTAGTTCTTGACGTTCGGCTGGTCGAGCAGCTCGTGCAGGACGAACCAGGTCAGCGCGGAACGCTCACCGATGCGGCAGTAGGCGATGGTGTCCTTGGACAGATCGACCTGCTCCTGCTCGTAGAGCGCCTTGAGCTGGTCGTCCGACTTGAAGGTGCCGTCGTCGTTGGCGTTCTTGGACCAGGGGATGTTCCGGGCGCTCGGCACGTGGCCGGGGCGCTGCGACTGCTCCTGCGGGAGGTGCGCCGGGGCGAGCAGCTTGCCGCTGAACTCGTCGGGCGAGCGCACGTCGACCAGGTTGAGGGCACCGATCGCGGCCACCACGTCGTCCCGGTAGGCGCGGATCGAGGTGTCCTGGGCCTTGGCCCGGTACTCGGTGGCCGGCCGCTGCGGGACCTCGGCGACCAGGTCGCGCGAGTCCAGCTCCCACTTCTTGCGGCCGCCGTCGAGCAGCTTGACGTTCCGGTGGCCGTAGAGCTTGAAGTACCAGTAGGCGTACGCGGCGAACCAGTTGTTGTTGCCGCCGTAGAGGACGACGGTGTCGTCGTTGCCGATGCCCTTGGCGGACAGCAGCTTCTCGAAGCCCTCCTGGTCCACGAAGTCCCGGCGGACCGGGTCCTGGAGGTCCTTCTTCCAGTCGATGCGTACGGCGTTCTTGATGTGGTTCTTGTCGTACGCCGAGGTGTCCTCGTCCACCTCGACGATGACCACCTGGGGGTCCTCGATGTGGGCCTCGACCCAGTCGGCGTCGACAAGGACGTCGCTGCGGCTCATGCTGTTCTCCTCCGGGGCAGTGGACGGCGGATCTGCTGCGAGATGTGCTGCGCGTTGCGTTGGGCGGTGCCGGCGGGACGGTTCCCGGTGCCGGGAGGGTCCCCGGTGTCGCGGGTGCGCCGGCCGTGCGAGGGAGCGGTACGGCTCCGGACCGGCCGCGCGGTGCGCCCGGGCCGGGCGCGGGGCCCGGGTTCGGACACCTGCCGGGCCGGACCGACCGGCGTACAGGTGACCGGGCGGGCATCCGCGCCGGCACGGGCGGGACACGGGCACGGGACGCGGAGCCCGACGGGCGGTCGGGGCCGGACGGCCCGGGGCGCGGGAAGGGCTCCCGCTCAGCTGGAGCGACAGAGCATGGCGGCGACGCGGCACAGGTCGACTGCCCGCCGCTTCGTGAGGTCCGCCTGCCCCCGGTGACGGGGACGGCTCGGATAGCGCTGCATGGCTCCGATCGTAGGGACGGACCGGGGGTCGTGTCACCGATGTGTCAGATGGCGAGACGAAAACATCCGCGATACGGGACAGGGGCGGGCGGACGCCACTCGGCGCCGGGGCCGGGAGACCGGTCGGACCCGGCACCGACTGCGGAGCGGACACCGCCGTCTCACCATGTGGAGGACCGCGCGGCCGGGGCGGACCCGGAGGGTGAGGTTCCACCGGCCCGGAATGAGGAGCTGAAACAGGACCCGGACCCGGATCGGGGCGTGGGCCCCGTCCCCGTCCCCGTCCCCGTCCCCGTCCCCGTCCCCGGGATCAGCCCGCCAGGTCGACGCCGGTGCCGGCGACCGTGATCCAGAGGCCGTCCGCCCGGGGCTCGGCCGACACGAGCTTCAGGCCGGCCGGCAGTCCGCTGATCTTGCGGTCGAAGTCGGTGCGCTCGCGGACCAGGTCCTCCAGGCCCGGGATGCCCTCGCCGGGCACCTCGTCGGCCCGGACCCGCAGGGCGCTGCCGTTGTCGGTGACGGTGACGCCGGACAGCACGCTCCGGGTGAGGGTGCGGCCCAGGACGTTCACGGTGCCGGTGACCTTGATCTTGCCGGTCCCGCCGTAGCCGAGGTCGACGTTCTCCTCGGAGACGCTGCGCAGGTCGTCGTAGGAGATCCGGGCGGCGCCGGAGGCGTTGGCGGCCTTGGCCGAGGAGAAGTTGTTCTCCAGCCGCACCTGGTGGAGCGTGGCGTTCATCTCGGTGATCCGGACCTTGCGCTCGCCGACGGTCGCCTCCACACCGTCCAGGCCGATGTCCACCTGGTCGAGTTCCTTGCCCGCCACCTGGGTCAGGAACGGGAAGCCCTTGATCGAGACATCGGGAGTGGCGGTGAGCCCCTGACTGGCGCGTATCTTCTTCGCCACCTCGTCCTCGGCGTAGTTCAGCGCCAGCCGGTCGGCCGCCACGAACAGGCCGCCGAGTATGACGGCGGTGATGAGAAGTATGCGAAGTGCTCTCATGGCTCGGTGTCCCCACCCTTGTGTCGTGCCGGCTTCCGTCCCGTCCCCGATCACGGCGATCACCGTGATCGGGGTGATCACCGTGATCGAAGCGATCCGCGTGCTCGACGTGGTCGACGTGCTCGACGTGCTCGACGCGGTTCACCGTGATCGACGTGCCGGGAGCGGCGTTGGTTCCTCCCTGTCCCGTGCCCGCCCGGGGCGGACGCACCCCGGCCGGTTCAGCCGAGGGCGCGGCCCAGCAGACAGACGGCGGGCGCGGCGACGGCCAGCGGCAGCGCCACTCCGGCCGTCAGGTGGACGAAGCGCGAAGGATAGTCGTAGCTCGCCGCCCGGTGGCCCACCAGGGCGCAGACCCCGGTCCCGAGGCCCAGCAGTGCGCCCCCGGAGCCCAGGCCGGTCGCCCCGCCCAGCGCGAAGCCCGCACCGGCCGCGGCCGCCAGGGCCACCGCCACGGAGAGGGCACCCGGCAGCGGGAGGGCGCGGAACAGGATCGCGGCCGCCACCGCCAGGCCGCCGGTCAGCACCGCGGCCCCGGTCGCCGTCCCGGTCCCGCCCGGCGCGGCCAGCACGGAGGCCAGATAGCCGGCGGCCACGATGGCGAGCGCCGAGGAGACCAGGGTGACCATCAGCCCGTAGAGACGCTCGTCGGCCCCGGCCCGGCTGCGCAGCTGGAGCACCAGCACCAGCAGCACCCACACCCCGAGGGTGCCGAGCAGCGCGGCGGGCGCGTGCTCCTCGCCGGCGACCAGCAGGGCGGCGTCCGCCACCAGGCCGCCCAGGAAGGCGAGGGCGATGCCCTGGCGGGCCGGCCACATGCCGTTGAGCCGGAACCAGCCGGCCGCGGTCACCGCCTGGAGCAGCACCAGCGGGAGGAGCAGCCCGTACGGGCCGAGGGCGGCGCCCCCGGCCAGCAGGGCGCCCAGCACCGCGGTGAGCGCGGCGGGCTGGAGCCCGGGCTCGACGATGATCGGCCGGCCCTCGGCCCGGGCCTTCTCGGCGGCGGTCGGCGGAGCGGAAGCGGTCACCGGGGTGCCCGCCGGCCGCCCGGGACCGCCCGGCCCGTCCCCGACCGGCCGCAGCAGCGCGGTGGCCGGGTCACCGGGGCCGCCGGCCAAGGACCCGGGCGCTCCGGCCGGTCCTGGCCCGTCGCTGACCGGGCGCAGCAGCGCGGTGGGGGCGTCCTGCCCGGTGCCGGGCGCCTCGGGCGGCAGCGGCCCCGGCCCCTGGCCCGGCCCCTGCTCGTGTCCCCGCGGCGCGTCCTGGTACGCCCCGGGGATGTCGTACGACTGCCCGGCATAGGACTCATAGGACTCATAGGGCGCATAGGCCGGTCCGGCATGCGACTGCCCGGGCTGCCCGGCATGCGGCTGCCCGGGCGCGGGACCGCCCGCCGGGCCGTAGGAGCCATGGGAGTCGTGGGAGTCGTGGGAGTCGAAGGAGTCGTGCGAGTTCTCGGAGCCGTAGGAGTCCCCCGAGCCGTAGGAGCCCTGGGTGCCGGGGACCTCCTGAGGGCTCCGGGAGCCGTGGGAGCCCTGCGGGGCGTAGGAGCCGTACGGGTCGGCCGGGGCGGAGGAGCCGTAGGAGGCGTAGGGGTCCTGAGAGCCGGGAGCGTACGGGTCGGCCGGGGCGCCGGGCGCCGGGACGACGGGCTGGTAGGCGGTGTCCCAGGTCTCGCCCTGCCAGGTCTGGTGCACCTGGCCGTCGGGGGCCTCGGACCCACGGGGAGCCCGCGGCTCGCCCGGGGCCCCGTACCCCCCGTGGCCGTCCTGCCCGCCGGGGGCCTGCCGGCCGCCGGGCTCGGGCTCGTACCCGGGCTCGTACCCGTACGGCTCCGACCCGGGGCGCGGCCGGTACGGATACGGCTGGTCGTACTGCTGATCGCTGCTGCTCATGGTGTGTGCGTCACCCTCCTGCGAACGGGGGGAGCACCTCGACCGTGCCGCCCTCGGCAAGCCGTACGGTCTCATGTCCGCGGGTGCCCACCGGGTCCCCGTCGACCAGGAACGAGCACCGGCGCAGCACCTGGACGAGCTCGCCCGGGTGACGCTCGCGCGCGGCCCGGAGCGCCTCGGCCAGGTTCTCCGCCGCGTACGGCTCCTCGGCGGTCCCGGCGGCGGCCCTGGCCGCGGCCCAGTAGCGGATGATGCCCGCTGCCATGGTGACGCTCCTTTCGTCGGCATCCATCATGGGCCATCCCCCTGACAGCCCCGCTCCGTCCGGCAGGCCCACTCCGCGATGCGGGTGAGCAGGCCCTCGTCCGCCGCGTTCTCGGCGTGCCCCATGCCCGGCTCCACCCACAGCTCGGCCGGGCCGGCGGCGGCCAGCGAGCGCGGGTGGTCGAGCGGGAAGTAGGGGTCCCGGTCGCCGTGCACCACCAGCAGCGGGACCGGGGCGATCAGCGGCACCGCCCGGACCGGCGGGAGCGGCACCGGGTCCCAGTCGTACGGCTGGATCCGGGTGCGCAGCCCCCAGCGGCCGACCAGCCGCCCGGCGGGCCGGGTCACCACCCAGTGCAGCCGCCGCATCGGAGCCGTACCCCGGTAGTACCAGCGGGCCGGCGCGCTCACGGCGACGACCGCGTCGGTGCGGGTGGCGGGGTCGTCCCGGTGCAGGGCGGCATGGCGCAGCGCCACCGAGCCGCCCATCGAGAAGCCGACGGTGACCACCCGGGCGTGGCCCAGCTCGCGCGCCCAGCCGACCGCCGCCGCCAGGTCCAGCACCTCCCGGTCCCCGACCGTGGAGCGGCCACCCGAACGGCCGTGTCCCCGGAAGGAGAAGGTCACCACCGCCGCGTACCGGCCGAAGACCCCGGCGGCCCGCCGCACGGCCGGGCGGTCCACGGAGCCGGTGAAGCCGTGCGCCAGCACCACGGCGGTGTCCGGCCGGCCGGACCCGCGCCCGGAGCCGTCCCCGGACCGGAACCTGGAGCGATCGTCGGAGCCGTCCCCGGGGGCATGGTCACCGGGCGGAACGGTCCCGCCCCCGCCACCATGGGCGTACGGGCCGCCCGTGCCCTCGTACGGCGGCGCGGGAGCGGCGTACGGCTGGTGGAGCGCGTCCAGCGGCACCCCGTCCGAGGTGCGCAGAAAAGTACGGAGCGGGGCACGGAGGGAGTCGGGATCGGTGGTGGAGCGGGGACCGGTGCGGGAGAGCGGGACGCCCGGACCGCACGGGACACACGGACCGCCCGGGAGGTCCGGGTGGCCCGTGACACCGGCGAAACTCGGCGTACACCCGGCGTTTTCCACAGTCTGGGACGCCCCCTCCGGCTCGGAGCTCATGTGAGCTATTGTGCTGGGCGGAGGATCCGGGCACCGCAGCCCCCGGGTCCTTTTGCGTTTTCCGGCCGTTGTTACAGGCAGGTGAACCCAGGCGTTACGAAGAGATGAATCGATGACTCACAGCGTTACCGACAGGTGAACCGGGGCCCCGGGCGCGGGGGCACCACGTACGAAGCAGTGCCGCGACGTCCTCGCAGGGACCGAGGAGGAACCAACGTTATGGGCCAGCGAACCGTGCACCACGAAAGTCCGACCGACACCAGTCCGACCGACACCAGTCCGCCCGGCATCGACCCGACCGACACCGGTCCGAGCGATGCCGGCCCGGCCGGGGCGGGTGAGCGGTGATGAGCTCCCTGCTGCTGCTGACCAACGCCCTCCAGCCCTCCACCGAGGTGCTGCCCGCGCTCGGCCTCCTGCTGCACAACGTGCGGGTCGCCCCCGCCGAGGGGCCGGCCCTGGTGGACACCCCGGGCGCCGATGTGATCCTGGTCGACGGGCGCCGCGATCTGCCGCAGGTGCGGTCGCTCTGCCAGCTGCTCCGCTCCACCGGACCCGGCTGTCCGCTGCTGCTGGTGGTCACCGAGGGCGGACTCGCCGCCGTCACCGCCGACTGGGGCATCGACGACGTCCTGCTGGACACGGCCGGCCCCGCCGAGGTGGAGGCGCGGCTGCGGCTGGCCCTGGGCCGCCGACAGCTCTCCGCCGACGACTCCCCGATGGAGATCCGCAACGGCGACCTGTCGGTGGACGAGGCGACGTACAGCGCCAAGCTGAAGGGCCGGGTGCTGGACCTGACCTTCAAGGAGTTCGAGCTGCTGAAGTACCTCGCCCAGCACCCGGGCCGGGTCTTCACCCGGGCCCAGCTCCTCCAGGAGGTCTGGGGATACGACTACTTCGGCGGTACCCGGACGGTCGACGTCCATGTACGGCGGCTGCGCGCCAAACTGGGGCCGGAGCACGAGTCGCTGATCGGCACCGTGCGGAACGTCGGCTACCGGTTCGTCTCCCCGGAACGGCCGGAAAAGGCCGGACAGCCGGGGCAGGCGGGGCAGGCAGAGAAGACGGGACGACCGGGACAGCCGGGGCAGGCGGAGAGGCCCGGGCAGACGGGCCAGGAAGGCCAGTCGGGGCGGACGGGACGGACAGGACCGACGGGACGGGCGGAAAATCCGGAGCGCACCGAGCCGACCGAGCGGACCGGGCCGGCGGACCGGGCCGGGCGGCCGGAGGCAGCCGCCGCACGACCTGCCCAGAGGTAGGTCACCCCGCGTAGACTGCCGCGCGTGGCCAAGGTGACGCGGGACGATGTAGCACGACTGGCGGGTACCTCGACCGCGGTCGTGAGCTACGTCATCAACAATGGACCCCGGCCGGTCGCCCCGGCCACGCGCGAGCGGGTGCTCGCCGCGATCAAGCAGCTGGGCTACCGGCCCGACCGGGTCGCCCAGGCGATGGCCTCGCGGCGCACCGACCTCATAGGCATGATCGTCCCGGACGCCCGGCAGCCGTTCTTCGCGGAGATGGCCCACGCGGTGGAACGGGCCGCCGCCGACCGGGGAAAAATGGTCCTGGTCGGGAACTCCGACTACCGCGACGAGCGCGAGGTCCACTATCTGCGGGCCTTTCTGGGCATGCGGGTGGCCGGGCTGATCCTGGTGAGCCAGGGTCCCAGCGAGCGCGCCGCCCAGGAGATCGAGGCGTGGGACGCCCGGGTGGTGCTGCTCCACGAGCGGCCGGAGGCCATCGACGACGTGGCGGTGGTCACCGACGACATCGGCGGCGCCCAGCTCGCCACCCGCCATCTGCTGGAGCACGGCCATCCGTACGTCGCCTGCTTCGGCGGCATCGAGTCGACCCCGTCGGTGGGCGACCCGGTGGCCGACCACGAGGAGGGCTGGCGCCGGGCCATGCTGGAGGCCGGCCTCTCGGTGGAGGGCCGCCTCCACCAGGCCCCGTACAACCGGTACGACGCCTATGAGCTGGCGCTGAAGGTCCTCTCGGGCCCGGACCGGCCGCCCGCCATCTTCTGCTCCACCGACGACCAGGCCATCGGGGTGCTGAGGGCCGCCCGGGAGCTGCGGATCGATGTGCCGGGCGAGCTGGCGGTGGCCGGCTTCGACGACGTCAAGGAGGCGGCGCTGACCGATCCGCCGCTGACCACGATCTCCTCGGACCGCCCGGCGATGGCCCGGGCGGCCGTCGATCTGGTGCTGGACGACGGGTTGCGGGTGGCGGGCTCCCGCCGGGAGCGGGTGCGGCAGTTCCCCTCCGCCCTGGTGGTCCGCCGCTCCTGCGGCTGCCACGGCGGCTGACCACGGCCGACCGCCGCTGAGCCCGGCCGACCGCCGTTGACCACGGCAGACCACGGCAGACCACGGCAGGCTGCCGCTGATCACGGCTGACCGCGGCCGGGCGGGTTTCCGACCGTGGCGGGGCGGGGCCGGACTGCGGCCGGGGTGGTACGGACCGGCTGGGCGGAGCCGGACTGCGGCGGGCTGCCGCCGACTGGGGCCGAGACCGAGCCGGGCCGGGGCCGACCGGCACCGGGGAACCAGCGCCGGTGTCGACACCGACACCCCCAACACCCGCCCTTATATGGGGCATACAGCACTCTGCCGGACTTCTCAGCCCGTCCTCAGCCGCCTCTCATCTGCGGCCCCGAGAGTCATACCCATGACGGACGACTACCGCCGCGGCGGCGACGAGGGAACCACGCAGAACGAGGGAAGCGCGTACGAGGGAACCCCGCACTCGGGGTACCCGGCCGCCACCTCCCCGGGCCACCAGCCCCACGCGTACACCGACCCGGCACGTTCCTACGCCGCCTTCGGGGAGGCGGCCTACCCGCCGCCCCCGGCGTACCGGCCCACCGCCGGGCGGCGCCGGGCCGGGCGGCCGGCCGCGCTGGTCGCCACGGCCGCACTGGTGGCGGCGCTGGTCGGCGGCGGCTCGGCCGCGCTGGTCCAGGGCCTCGGCAACCGGTCGGACGCCGCGGCGCCCACCGGCAGCGCGGTGAACGGCACCAGCGTCGCGCAGTCCAGCAAGGGCTCCGTCGCCGGTGTCGCCCAGGCGGTCTCGCCCAGCATCGTGGAGATCAACGCCAAGTCCACCGCGGGCGCCTCCACCGGCTCCGGGGTCGTCGTCACCAAGGACGGCGAGATCGTCACCAACAACCATGTGATCGCCGGGGCCTCGGAGATCACCGTCCGGCTCAGCGACGGCAAGAAGTACTCCGCCGAGGTCGTCGGCACCGACCCGGACAAGGACCTGGCCCTGGTCAAGGCGGTGAACGCGAGCGGGCTGAAGCCGGCCGCGCTCGGCGACTCCAGCAAGGTCCAGGTCGGTGAGGAGGTCGTCGCCATCGGCTCCCCCGAGGGCCTGACCGGCACCGTGACCAGCGGCATCATCTCGGCGCTCGACCGGGACGTCACCGTCGCCAAGGAGGAGGGCCAGGGCGGGCAGGACGGCCAGGGTCAGGACGGCCGGGGTGGCCAGGACGGCGGCGGACCGCAGTGGGACCCGCGCCAGGGGTGGCCGTTCGAGTTCGGCGGCCAGGAGTTCAACGGCGACACCGGCTCGTCGAAGACGACGTACAAGGCGCTCCAGACCGACGCCTCCCTCAATCCGGGCAACTCCGGCGGTGCGCTGATCAATATGAACGGTGAGATCATCGGCATCAACTCCGCCATGTACTCCCCCAGTTCGGCGGGCGGCGCGGCCGGTGGCGGCGGCGGTTCGAGCGCGGGCAGTGTGGGGCTCGGCTTCGCCATCCCGATCAACACGGTCAAGGCGGACCTCGACGCCCTCCGCTCCGGCTCCGGCTCGGAATCCGGCTCCGGCTCGGGCTCCGACTCCGGCGTCTGACCCCGCCCCGGCCGACACCCTCGCCGGCCGCAGGGTGGCGAGGGGCGAGGCCCGGCCGCACCGGACCGGCCCGGCGCCGGACGGCGCGGGGAGCCCGGGCGGGCCGGACACCGGGGCCGAGGCCGACGGCCCCGGCCCACGCCCGCCCGGCCGACTTCGACTCCGACCCCGGCCCTCCCCGGCCGACTCCGGTCTCTCCGGCCGACTCCGGTCTCCGGTCTCCGGTCTCCGGTCTCCGGTCTCCGACCACATCGTCCCCGGATCGCGCCGGGCGACCCCGACTCCGATCCCGCCGCCCGCCCCCGGTCCCGGGCCCGTCTCCGGTCCCGGGGCCGGGTGGCCCGCGTGCGAGGCTAGGCCCATGACGACCACTTCCGGTGACGGCGGACGCATCCTGATCGTGGACGACGAACCCGCCGTTCGCGAGGCGCTCCGGCGCAGCCTGGTGTTCGAGGGGTACGGGACCGAGGTCGCCGTGGACGGTCTCGACGCCCTGGCCAAGGTCGAGGAGTACGCCCCCGAGCTGATCATCCTCGATGTGCAGATGCCCCGGATGGACGGCCTGACCGCGGCCCGCCGCATCCGGGCGGCCGGCTCCACCGTGCCGATCCTGATGCTCACCGCCCGGGACACCGTCGGGGACCGGGTGACCGGCCTGGACGCGGGCGCGGACGACTACCTGGTCAAGCCGTTCGAGCTGGACGAGTTGTTCGCCCGGATCCGGGCGCTGCTCCGGCGCAGCGCGTACGCCCCGGGCGGCGGCGAGCAGCCGGCGGAGACGGAGGTGCTCGCCTTCGCGGACCTGCGCATGGACCCGGTGACCCGGGAGGTCACCCGGGGCGAGCGGCGGGTGGAGCTCACCCGCACCGAATTCACCCTGCTGGAGATGTTCCTGACCCATCCGCGCCAGGTGCTCACCCGGGAGCAGATCCTGAAGGCGGTCTGGGGCTTCGACTTCGAGCCCAGCTCCAACTCCCTGGACGTGTACGTGATGTATCTGCGGCGCAAGACCGAGGCGGCGGGTGAGCCGCGTCTGGTGCACACCGTGCGGGGCGTCGGCTATGTGCTGCGCGGAGGCGCCGAGTGACCTCCCCGCCACCCCGCCCCGCCCAGCAGCCCGGACCGGCCCCCGCGTCCGGACCGGCCCCGGCTTCCGGACCGGCCCCGGAACAGCCGCCCGCGCCCCGGCCCTCCCCGCTGCGCCGGCTGCGTGCCCTGCCGCTGCGCTCCCGGCTGGCCCTGCTCACCGCGCTGGCGGTGGCCGTGGCGGTGGCCGCGGTCTCGGTGACCTGCTGGCTGATGACCCGGGCGCAGCTGCTGGGCGAGCTGGACACCTCGCTCCAGAACTCCTCGCCGCCGGACAACCTGGTGCGCCAGACGCTGGGCGACTGCCGGTCCTCCGACAGCGGTGAGACCGGGTTCGCGTACACCCAGGTGGTGCTCCCGGACGGCAGCCGCTGTGTGGCGCCGGACTCGCGGCCGGTGCGGGTCGGGACGGACGACATCGCCGTGGCACGTGGCCACAGCGATGCGGCACTGCACACCACGGTCACCGACAACGGCCAGTCGGTCCGGGTGCACACCACCCGGACGGCGGTGTCGCCGCCGGGCAGCCCACCGGTGGAGGTGGCCGTCTCGCTCTCCCGCCCGCTGGACGAGATTGACACCGCCCTCAACCGGCTGGCGCTGCTGCTGACCGTCCTGGCGGGCGTCGGCGTGGTGGGCGCGGGCGCGGCCGGGCTGTGGGTGGCCAGGACCGGGCTGCGGCCGGTGGACCGGCTGACCGGCGCGGTGGAGCACGTGGCCCGCACCGAGGACCTGACGGTCCGGATCCCGGTGGAGGGCGAGGACGAGATCGCCCGGCTCTCGCGGTCCTTCAACGCCATGGCCACCGCCCTGGCCTCCTCGCGCGACCGGCAGTCCCAGCTGATCGCGGACGCCGGGCACGAGCTGCGCACCCCGCTGACCTCGCTGCGGACCAACATCGAGCTGCTGGCCCGCAGCGAGGAGACCGGCCGGGCGATCCCGGTCGAGGACCGGCGGGCCCTGATGGCCTCCGTGAAGGCCCAGATGACCGAGCTGGCCTCGCTGATCGGCGACCTCCAGGAGCTCTCCCGGCCGGACGCGGTCACCTCGGGGAAGCTGGAGGTGGTGGCGCTCCACGACATTCTGGGCGCCGCCCTGGAGCGCGCCCGGCTGCGCGGCCCCGAGCTGACCTTCACCGTCACCGACCGGACGCCCTGGTACGTACGGGCGGAGCCGGCGGCGCTGGAACGGGCGCTGGTGAACGTCCTGGACAACGCGGTCAAGTTCTCCCCGCCGGCCGGGTCCGTCGAGGTCGCCCTGACCGGCGGCGAACTGACCGTCCGGGACCACGGCCCGGGCATCCCGCCCGAGGAACTGCCCCATGTCTTCGAACGCTTCTGGCGCTCCCCCTCGGCCCGCGGCCTCCCCGGCTCGGGCCTGGGCCTCTCCATCGTCGCCCGCACCGTCCAGCGGTCCGGCGGCACCGTCGCCCTGACCGCCCCGCCCGACGGCGGCACCCTCGCCACCCTCCACCTCCCCGGCGCCCCCACCCCGCCCCCGCCCCACCCCGCCCCCTGAACCCCGGCCCCGAACGCCGAAGGGACCCCGGCCCGGAAACGCCGAAGGGCGGCGCACCCGTACGGCGCGCCGTCCGTCAGGGAGTCGGCGGGGGGCCGGCCCGGAGGCCCCGGCCACCGCGACGCGGCGGCGGAGGGCTCAGATCCGCCGGCGGATCTCCGCGGCGAAGAGCGGTGCTCCGCCGGCCTCCAGCCGACCGAGCAGACCATGCAGATCGCGCGGCTCCCGCTGATAGCGCGCCACCTGCTCCCGCAGCACGGCCGGCACCCGGGCGGGAGTCAGGTCCAGCAGATCCAGCAGGAAGTCGTCGGGAGACAGCACCTCGATCTCGTACGGCTCGGTCGCGGTCACCGGGAAGTCCTTGAGGTTGCTCGTCACCACGACATGCGCCTCCCCGCGTACGGCCGCGGCCAGGACATGCCGGTCCTTCACGTCGTTGCCCATGGCGGGCACAAGATCGTCGTACCCCGTCACACAGCTGTCGGGAAAGGCGTCCGCCATGGTCGCGACGAGGCGCCCGGCCCTCTGTTCACCCGGCCTCAGGGCGACGTTGCGCCGCAGTTCCTCCAGAATGTCGGCCGACCAGAGCGGCTCATAGGTCTCCGCCTCGGCCAGCCGCAGCAGGGCGTCCCCGAGATAGTTGGGGTAGAGGACACAGGTGTCCAGCACGACGCGCTGCACAGTGCTCCCGGGTGATCAGTTGTCGTACAGTCCGGACTCTTCGGTGAGTTGCACCAATTCGTCCAGACCGCTACGTCGTCTGCTGCGACGTAGCCTCCGGTACGCCAGCACGTCGGTGAGGAGCACCCGGCGGTGGCGTCCGGGCCGGGAGTAGGGGATCTCACCCCGATCGAGGATCTTGACGAACGTGGGCCGGCTGACGCCCAGCACGTCGGCAGCCTCCTGGGTGGTCAGGGTCGTGTGCGTGGGCGCCACGGTGACCGCCTTGCCTTCGGACAGCGCCCGGACGACGGCCGTCAGCGCTTCGTAGACCTCGGCGGGCACGGTCTGAACGGTGCCGTCGGGGCCTCGCAGTGCGGCGGGTTCGCTCGCGGCCGGCGCACGGTCCATGAATGCGCGCAAGGCGGCGATCTCCGCGAGGTGCTCGGGCAGCAACGTGGTGTCTTCGGCCGTGCTGTGCATGCTGTCTCTCCCTGTGGTGTCCTCCAAGACTGACGCAATTCGAAAGAAACGCAAGCCTCCTTCCGGCCGGGCGGCCGGGGCCGGGGAACGGGCGGCGGAGGCGGAAACGCCCGACGGGCGGCGCGCCGGAGGGGAGCGCCGCCCGTCGGGGTGAGCGGGGAGGCCCGGGCCCTCGTACGGAGGGTATGGGGAGCCGGGCCGGTGTCGCGGGTCGCCCGACGACCGCTACTGGACGACCGTGATGCGGTCGGCGGCCGGCGGGGCGAGGGGGGCGGTGGGGGAGGAGTTGGCGGCCAGGTAGGCGTTGAGGAGGTCCAGGTCGGAGGGGCCGACCAGCTTGTTCTTGCCCTGGCCCAGCGCCGGGAAGCCGTCGCCGCCGCCCGCCAGGAACTCGTTCATGGCGACCCGGTAGGTCGTGGCCGGGTCGAGCGGGGTGCCGTTCAGCTTGACCGAGCCGTCCACCACCCGGGCGGCGCCGGTCCTGGTCATGTCCAGGGTGTAGGTGAGGCCCCGGGAGACCTGAAGGATCTTGGGGGAGCTCTCGTTGGCGCCGCTGACCTGCTGCTTCAGGCCCTCGATGAGCTGCGCGCCGGTGAGGTCGACGACATTGAGCATATTGGTGAACGGCTGGACGGTGAACGCCTCGCCGTAGGTGACCACGCCGTCGCCCTCGCTGCCGGACGCCTTGTGGACCAGGTCGGCCCGGATGCCGCCGGGGTTCATCAGGGCCAGCTGGGCGCCGCCCTTGTCGGCCGGGGCGAGACCGGCCAGCTGGGCGTCCGCGATCAGATCGCCGAGCGGCTTCTCGTACGCGGCGGAGCCGCGCCCGCCGATGTCGGCGGAGATGTATCCCTGCGGCCGGTCGGCGATCGGCGCGGCGAGCGCGTTCCACCGGTTGATCAGGGAGGTCATGTCCGCGGCCCTGGGCACGTCCCGGGTGACCGCGTGGTTGGCGGAGTCGACCGAGGTGCGGACGATGTCCCGGGTCCGGCGGTCGTAGGTGAGGGTGGTGTCGGTGTAGAGCTTTCCGTAGGAGGCGGCCGAGGTGACCATGCGCGGCTTGCCGGACGGGTCCGGGACGGTGCAGACGTACGCCTGGTGGGTGTGGCCGGTGACCACCGCGTCGACCTGCGGGTTCAGCCGCTTGGCGATCTCGGTGATCGGGCCCGAGATCCCGTCGCCGGCGCCCGGCGAGTCGCAGTCGTAGTCGTACGACTGGGAGGCCGGCGACCCGCCCTCGTGGATCAGCGCGACGATGGACTTGACGCCCTTGCGCTCCAGGATCTTGGTGTACTTGTCGATGGTCTCGACCTCGTCGCCGAACTTCAGGCCCTTGACGCCCTCCGCCGTGACGACGTTCGGGGTGCCCTCCAGGGTCACGCCGATGAAGCCGATCCGGACGCCGTCCCGCTCCCAGATGTAGTACGGGTCGAGGATCGGCCGGCCGGTCTTCTCGTTCGTCACATTGGCGGCCAGATACGGGAAGTCGGCGCCCTTGAAGCGCTTGCCCTTCTCGTAACAACCGCCGGTCGGGTGACACCCGCCGTTCTGCATCCGGGCCAGTTCCCTGGCGCCCTCGTCGAACTCGTGGTTGCCCACCGAGGTGACGTCCAGCTTCAGCTTGTTGAGCGCCTCGACGGTCGGCTCGTCGTGGAAGAGGCCGGACATCAGCGGGGAGGCGCCGATCATGTCACCGGCGGCGGCGGTCACCGAGTAGCGGTGGCCCTTGCGGGCCGTGCGCAGATGGGTGGCCAGGTACTCGACCCCGCCCGCGTCGATCTTCTCGGTGGTGCCGTCCGGCCGGGTGCGGGTGACCTGCCCGGAGGAGCCGGCCGGCGGCTCCAGATTGCCGTGCAGATCATTGAAGGAGAGCAGCTGCACATCGACGGTACGGCTCTGCCGGCCGTGCCCGTGCTGATCACCGCGGCCGTGGCCGGCGCTCTGGGCGCCCGGCGGCATGGCGGCCACCAGGGCCCCGGCCGTGGCCAGTCCGGCGGCCGCCGCCAGCACCCGCCTGGCCGCGCGCCCCTGCTTCTTCTTCGCTGTCGCTGACATCTGTCCCCTCATGTCCCCGTCGCCCGGCACCGTCCCGGCCCTCGTCCGGCCGTCGCCCGGTGCCGCCCCGGTGTCGCCCCTGCGGTCCGACGGCCAACGGCCGTCCCGGTCAGGCGAGTCCGGGCACGGCGCGATGGTGTCCCGGGCAGCCTAAGGTCAACGCGCGTAGCGCGACAGGGGTGAGCGGGTTACGAGCTGGTTGCCATCGGGCACCGCGAGTCCGTCCCCGGCCGGCCGGCGGCCCCCGAGCCGCGGCCACAGGGTGGCACCCGGCCCGTTCCCGCCGGGTCGGCCGGTCGTCGCGGGCGTTCCTCCTCGGGCGGCCACGGGATGGCGCGGGCCCGACCCTCCCCGGGTGGCCGGCCGTCACCGATCGACCCCCGTCCCGGCGGCCGCGCGGCGCAGGCCCGTGCCTCCCTGGGCGTCCGGGCGTCACCGACCGGTCCCCGGCCCGGCGGCCGGGCGACTGCCACCGGCCGCGTGGCCGGACGGCACCGGCCCGTCCCTCCCCCGGGCGGCCGAGCGCGGGAGTCTCGTGACCTCCCGGGCGGCCGGGCGTGGCAGATTCCGATCTCCCGGGCGGCCGGACTCGGGGTGGCCCGTGACCTCCCGGGCGGCCGCCGCACCGGCCGGACCCCGGCCCGGCGGCCGGGCGCGGGAGGCCCGGCGGCCGGCGCGGGGCGGGTCCCCGGAACGGCCGGGGCGCCGCCGTAGGCTCGTACGTATGACGACTGACGCCCCCGTTTCCCGCGTCGAGCCCGGCCGGCGCATCGACACCCTCGCAGAACTCGTCCCCGAGCAGGCCCGTGACGTCCTCGCCCTGCTCGACGAGGCGGCCCGCTCCGACGGGATGCAGGCCGTCTCCGAACAGGGCCGGCTGCGACTGCGGCACGGCGGGCGACCGGGCGTGTCCCATCTGCTGCTCACGGTCCGGGACGAACTCATCGGCTACGCCCAGCTGGAGGACACCGACCCGGTGGAGCCGCCCGCCGCCGAGCTGGTGGTGCACCCCTCGCACCGGGGCCGGGGGCACGGCCGGGCGCTCGGCTCCGCGCTGCTGGCCGCCTCCGGGAAGCGGTTGCGGGTCTGGGCGCACGGCGGCAAGCCGGCCGCCCGGCACCTGGCCCAGGTCCTCGGGCTGACCCTCTTCCGCGAACTGCGCCAGCTGCGCCGCCCGTTGACCGGCCCCTCGGCCCCCGCCACCCCGGAACCGGCGCTGCCGCCCGGGATCACCGTGCGGACCTTCGTCCCCGGCCGGGACGACGAGGCATGGCTCGCCGCCAACGCCGCCGCCTTCGCCCACCACCCCGAGCAGGGCGCCCTCACCCAGCGGGACCTGGACGAGCGGAAGACCGAGCCCTGGTTCGACCCGGCCGGGTTCTTCCTCGCGGTCCGGGAGGCGGACGGGCGGATCATGGGCTTCCACTGGACCAAGACCCACACCGCTGAGCAGCTGGGCGAGGTCTATGTCGTCGGGGTCCTCCCGGACGCCCAGGGCGGCGGACTCGGCAAGGCGCTCACCGCCATCGGCCTCCGCCACCTGGCCGGACAGGGACTGCCGACCGCGATGCTCTATGTGGACGCCGACAACACGGCGGCGGTCACGGTCTACGAGCGGCTGGGCTTCACCACCCACGAGGTGGACCTGATGTACCGCTCGGAGAGCTGACCGGGGCGCCCGGGGCCGCGCGGACGCTCCCGGCCTCGGGCGGGGCGGCACGGGAGCGTCCGGAACCGGGCGGCCGGGCGGGGCGGCACCGGAGCGGCACGGGACGCGGCGCGACCAGGCACAGAACCGTCCCGGCAGCCGTACGGGACCGGCGCGGAGGCCGCCTGGGACGCGGCGGACTGGCACGGGGGGGGCGGCGCGGGAGGCGTACGGAAGCCGTACGGGAGCGGCGCGCTGATCGTACGAACGTACGACGGGCGCGGACGTCGCGGGGCACGGGACCGCACCCGGGGCGTCATACGGTCGTCACCGGACGTTCAGACACGCTTGCGACGCTCGGTGAATGACGCCCGCCGTGCCCGCAGCCGCCCCTGAGGACCCCCCGGGGCCGTCCCCGGAGCGGAGCCCCACGCCCCCGGCCGTCGGCTCCGCCGCGCTTGACCAGCCGCTCGCGCGGAACAATGGCCCTATGAGCCAGCAGCCCGCCGAGGTTCCGGTCCAGCACAGCCAGCCGTCCGCGCCGTCGGCGCCCTCCGCTCCCTCCAGGGGGGCCCTCGCCGCGCACCGGCCGCGCACCGTGGCGGCCGACCGGGCCCCGGGGCTCGCGCCCGGCATGCCCGACATGGACGCCGGCCCCGACACGTACGAGGACGACGGCACCGGCGCCGAGCTGCCGGAGGGGCGGTTCCTGGACCGGGAGCGCAGCTGGCTGGCGTTCAACGAGCGGGTGCTGGAACTGGCCGAGGATCCGGCGACCCCGCTGCTGGAGCGCGCCAACTTCCTGGCGATCTTCGCCTCCAACCTGGACGAGTTCTTCATGGTCCGGGTGGCCGGGCTGAAGCGCCGGATCGCCACCGGGGTGGCCACCCGGTCCGCCTCGGGCCTCCAGCCCCGGGAGGTGCTGGACCTCATCTGGACCCGCTCCCGCGAGCTCATGGCCCGGCACGCCGCCTGCTGCCAGCAGGACGTGGCGCCCGCCCTGGCCGACGAGGGCATCCACCTCATCCGCTGGCCGGAGCTGACCGAGAAGGAGCAGGCCCGGCTCTTCACGCTCTTCCGGCAGCGGATCTTCCCGGTGCTCACCCCGCTCGCCGTGGACCCGGCACACCCCTTCCCGTACATCTCCGGCCTCTCCCTCAACCTCGCCGTGGTCGTCCGCAACCCGGTCAGCGGCCACCGCCACTTCGCGCGTGTGAAGGTTCCGCCGCTGCTCTCCCGGTTCCTGGAGGCGTCCCCACACCGGTTCGTGCCGATCGAGGACGTGATCGCCGCGCATCTGGAGGAGCTCTTCCCCGGCATGGAGGTGCTCGCCCACCACATGTTCCGGGTGACCAGGAACGAGGACCTGGAGGTCGAGGAGGACGACGCCGAGAACCTGCTGAAGGCGCTGGAGAAGGAGCTGATGCGGCGCCGCTTCGGGCCGCCGGTCCGGCTGGAGGTCGAGGAGTCGATCGACCCGTACGTGCTCGACCTGCTGGTCCGGGAGCTGAAGGTCTCCGACGCCGAGGTCTATCCGCTGCCCGGCCCGCTCGACCTCACCGGGCTGTTCGGGATCGCCGGGCAGGACCGGCCGGAGCTGAAGTACCCCAAGTTCGTGGCCGGCACCCACCGGGACCTCGCCGAGGTGGAGTCCGCGTCGGCGCCCGACGTCTTCGCCGCGCTGCGCGAGCGGGACGTGCTGCTGCACCACCCGTACGACTCCTTCTCCACCTCCGTCCAGCTCTTCCTGGAGCAGGCGGCGGCCGACCCGGACGTGCTGGCGATCAAGCAGACGCTCTACCGCACCTCGGGCGACTCCCCCATAGTCGACGCCCTGATCGACGCGGCCGAGTCCGGCAAGCAGGTGCTGGTCCTGGTCGAGATCAAGGCCCGGTTCGACGAGCAGGCCAACATCAAATGGGCCCGCAAACTGGAGGAGGCCGGCTGCCATGTGGTCTACGGCCTGGTCGGCCTGAAGACCCACTGCAAGCTGTCGCTGGTGGTCCGCCAGGAGGGCGAGATCCTGCGCCGGTACAGCCATGTCGGTACCGGCAACTACCATCCCAAGACCGCCCGGCTCTACGAGGATCTGGGCCTGCTCACCACCGACCCGCAGGTCGGCGCGGACCTCTCCGACCTGTTCAACCGGCTCTCCGGCTACTCCCGCCGGGAGACCTACCGGCGGCTGCTGGTCGCGCCGAAGTCGCTGCGGGACGGACTGGTCCAGCGGATCGAGAAGGAGATCACCCACCACCGGGCCGGGCGCCCGGCCTTCGTCCGGATCAAGGTCAACTCGATGGTGGACGAGGGCGTCGTGGACGCCTGCTACCGGGCTTCCCGGGCGGGTGTGCCGGTGGACATCTGGGTGCGCGGCATCTGCGCCCTGCGGCCCGGGGTGCCCGGGCTCTCGGAGAACATCCGGGTGCGCTCGGTGCTCGGCCGGTTCCTGGAGCATTCGCGTATCTTCGCGTTCGGGAACGCCGGAGAGCCGGAGGTGTGGATCGGCAGCGCCGACATGATGCACCGCAATCTGGACCGGCGGATCGAGGCGCTGGTACGGGTCTCCGACCCCGGGCACCGGGCCTCCCTCACCCAGTTCCTGGAGACCGGCATGGCCGACACCACCTCCTCCTGGCACCTGGGCCCGGACGGCGACTGGACCCGGCACGCCACCGACGCGGACGGCCAGCCGCTGCGGCACGTCCAGGAGATGCTCATCGAGGCGCGGAGGCGCAAGCGTGGCAAGCCCTGACCGCCGCCCCGCCGTCCCGGCCCGCACGGGCGCCGGCGCCGGGTCCGCCGACCTCACCGCCGGGGCCCCGGGCTCCGGCGCCGCCGCTGCCCGGACCTCTGACTTCGGCTCCGGGACCTCTGACTTCGGTGCCGGGGCCCCGGGTGCCCGTGCCGGCGCCGGGGCCGACGCTCAGGGCCTCGGGGCCGACGCTCCGGGTCTCGGCGCCGGGGTCCCGGATTTCCGACCCGGTGCCGGGGCCGACGCTCCGGCGCTCGGCACCGGGGCCCCGGACTTCCGTGCCGGTGCCGATGCCGGGCCCGGGGCCGGACCTCCGGGTCTCGCCGCCCGCACCACCCGGACCCCGGACCCGGCTGCCGGGATCCGGCCCCCGGGCTCCGCAGCCGGGGCCGAGAGACGCGGTGCCGCCGATCTCGACCGGCTGACCGGCGGGGACGTCCTCGCCCCCCATCTGCACGCGCACGCCGCGGACTTCCTGCGCGGGTTGCGGCTGCACGCGGTGAGCGGCCCGGACGGCGCCGGAGCCGAGGAGGCCGCCCGGGCGCTGCGGGCCGCCGCCCGCCGGATCGGCGCCGCCCTCGCCACCTTCCGGGCGCTGCTGGACACCGCCTGGGCCGACCGGCTCCGGGCCGAGCTGACCTGGCTCTCCGGCACCCTGGGCCAGGAGTACGCCTGCACCGCGCAGCTGGTCCGGCTGGCCGAGGCACTGGCCCGGCTCTCCGGCGGCCGGCCTCCGGCCCTGCCCCCGCCCCGGTCCGGCGGCGAGGCGCTGGCGATGGGCGCCGCCCGGGCCGGGGCGCTGCTGGACCGGAAGCTCACCCAGGCCCGGAGCCGGGCGCACTCGGCCGCGCTCCAGGCCCTGGGCTCCGCCCGGTTCCACGCGCTGGCCGACACGGTGGCGCTGCTCGCCTCCGAGGCGCCGCTCTCCCCCGCCGCGAGCGCCTCCGCCGCCACCGCGCTCGGCGACCCGGCGCGGCTCGCCGAACGACGCCTGCTGGACGCGGTGGCCGCGCTGCCGACGGCCCCGGCGGTGGGTGGCGAGCAGCAGGACGCGCCCTGGCACCAGGTACGGCTGCTGCTGCGGCTGCACCGGTACGCCGAGGAACTGCTCGGCGCCGGGCCGGTGCGATACGAGGCAGGCGGCGCCCTGGACCGGCACCGGGACGCGGCCGAGGCGGCGGCCACCGCGGCGGGGGCCGCGCGTACCCCGCGCATCGCGCCGGCGACCGCGTACGCCCTGGGGGTGCTCCACGCGGACCAGCGGCACGAGGTCGCCGCCGCCCGCACCGCCTTCCGCCACGCCTGGGAACGCACGGTGGTGACGACCGGATGACCCGGCCGAGCGGGACGACCCGGCCGAACCATGGCCCGAACCCGAACCCGAACCCGAACCCGCGCCCGGCCCCGGGCCCGGCCGTGGTGCGGGCCGCCGGCTGTGCCCTCTGGCGCCGGGCGCCCGGCGGCGGGATCGAGGTGTGCCTGGTCCACCGGCCGAAGTACGACGACTGGTCCTGGCCCAAGGGAAAGCTCAAGGACGGCGAGGACCGGCTGACCGCCGCCGTGCGGGAGGTGCTGGAGGAGACCGGCCACCACTGCGCGCCGGGCGCCCGGCTGCCCACCGTGTCGTACCCGGCCAAGGGCAGACCCAAGGAGGTCGCCTACTGGGCGGCCGAGGCGACCGGCGGCGCCTTCGCGCCGAACGCGGAAGTGGACCGGGTGGAGTGGCTGCCGCCCGCCGAGGCTCGCCGCCGGCTGACGTATCCGCACGACGCGCCGCTCGTCAGCGCCCTGCTCGCCGCCCTGGCGGGGCGCTGACGGGCCGTCCCCGGGTCAGGACGCGCAGCCTTCATCCTGAGAACACACAATCGAAAAAGGTGCACACCGCGGCTTCCGGCACGGTTCACTCGCCGTTCACCCTCCTCCGTCGGCCGCTTCACCTGTTCTGCCTAATTTCGGCCTCATCAGGGGGAGCGGCACGCCGCCGCACCACCACCATCCCGACGCACGCCGCCGCAGAACAGAACGGGCCCGGCGGCTCCTGGAAGGAACACCCGAAAGTGAAGCTTCAGCGCAAGAACGGGCTTCGCGCCACCGCGCTCGGTGCCCTCGCCGTCTCCGGAGCCCTGGTCCTCACGGCGTGTGGTTCGGACAACAACACGGGCACCGACGCCGCCAACGGCAAGAAGACCGGCGCGGCCTCGAACGTCAGCTGCGAGGGCGCCAAGGGCCAGCTGCTGGCCTCGGGGTCGAGCGCGCAGAAGAACGCCATGGACCTCTGGGTCAAGAACTACATGGCCGCCTGCACCGGTGTGGAGATCAACTACAAGGCGTCCTCCTCCGGTGAGGGCATCGTCGCCTTCAACCAGGGCACGGTCGGCTTCGCCGGCTCCGACTCGGCGCTCAAGCCCGACGAGGTGGCCGAGTCGAAGAAGGTCTGCAAGTCCGGCAGCGGCATCAACCTGCCGATGGTCGGCGGCCCGATCGCGATCGGCTACAACCTCCCCGGCGTGAAGGACCTCGTCCTGGACGCGCCCACCATCGCCAAGATCTTCAACGACAAGATCAAGAACTGGAACGACCCGGCGATCGCCAAGCTCAACCCGAAGGCCACGCTGCCCGACAAGCCGATCCAGGCGTTCCACCGCTCCGAGGACTCCGGCACCACCCAGAACCTCGGCAAGTACCTCGGCAAGGCCGCCAAGGCCGACTGGGCGTACGAGGCCGAGAAGAAGTGGCCCGCCCCCGGCGGCCAGGCGGCCTCCGGCTCCTCCGGTGTCGCCGCCCAGGTGAAGCAGAACGAGGGCGCCATCGGCTACTTCGAGCTCTCCTACGCCTCCTCGCAGTCGATCCCGACCGTGGCGATCAACACCGGCGCCGCCGCCCCGGTGGCGGCCAGCCCGGAGAGCGCCTCCAAGGCCATCGCCGCCGCCAAGATCAAGGGCACCGGCAAGGACCTGGCGCTCGACCTGGACTACGCCACCAAGGCCGCGGGCGCCTACCCGATCGTCCTGGTGACGTACGAGGTCGTCTGCGACTCCGGCAACAAGGCCGAGACCCTGCCGACGGTCAAGTCCTTCCTCACCTACACCTCCTCGGAGGAGGGCCAGAAGGTGCTCTCCGAGGCCGGTTACGCGCCGATCCCGGCCGAGATCAACGCCAAGGTCCGCGAGACGGTCAAGGGCCTCTCCTGACCGACGGCCGAAACGGTCGGTCCGGCCCGTCCGGCCGGACCGACCCGGGCCGGGTGGACCGGCCGGACCGGGCGGGCGGCCCGGTGATCCGACCGCCCGCCCGGCGGCCCGCCCGCCGTCCCGCGGCGGTGCGCCGGGCCACCGACGGCCTCCCCGCCGGCCCGGCGCACCCCTCCGGGCCGGCGCCACCGCCCGGCCCGGGCCGTCCGGCCGCCTCCGGCCCCGCCCGGCCCACTCGTACCTCCCCCGCCCACCCCTTCCATCCGGTGCACCGCCGCCAGGGGAGTCCCGCCACAGACTCCCCGCACACAGACCGGAAAGAGCATGGCAACCACCACTGACAACGCACCGGCTCCGCCGGTCACCGGGAAGCGGCCCGGATCCACCGGCCGCGCCGGCGACAAGGTCTTCCTCGGCCTGTCCCGGGGCTCCGGCATCCTGCTCCTGGTGATCATGGCGTCGATCGCCGTCTTCCTCACCTACCGGGCGTCGCTGGCGCTCTCCCGCAACGAGGGCAACTTCCTCACCACCTTCGACTGGAACCCGGCCGGGGACCCGCCCGTCTTCGGCATCGCGGTCCTGCTCTTCGGCACGGTGGTCAGCTCGATCATCGCCATGGTGATCGCCGTCCCGGTCGCCGTCGGCATCGCGCTCTTCATCTCGCACTACGCGCCCCGCAGGCTGGCCGCGCCGCTCGCCTATGTGGTGGACCTGCTCGCCGCCGTGCCGTCGATCATCTACGGCATCTGGGGAGCGCTGTTCCTCGTCCCGTATCTGGAGGGGCTCAACCTCTGGCTGGACGACTTCCTCGGCTGGACCTACGTCTTCGAGAAGACCCAGGTCGGGGTGGCCCGCTCGCTCTTCACGGTGGGCGTGCTGCTGGCGATCATGATCCTGCCGGTCGTGACCAGCGTCAGCCGTGAGGTGTTCCGCCAGGTGCCCCGGATGAACGAGGAGGCGGCCCTGGCGCTCGGCGCCACCCGCTGGGAGGTCATCCGGCTCTCGGTGCTGCCGTTCGGCCGCTCCGGCGTCATCTCCGCCTCGATGCTGGGCCTCGGCCGCGCGCTCGGCGAGACGATGGCGGTCGCCACCGTGCTCTCCCCCAGCTTCGTCATCTCGCTGCATCTGCTGAACCCGGGCGGCGGCACCTTCGCCCAGAACATCGCCGCCAAGTTCGACGAGGCCAATGAACTGGGCCGGGACGCCCTGATCGCCTCGGGCCTGGTGCTCTTCGTCCTCACCCTGCTGGTCAACGGCGCCGCCCGGCTCATCATCGCGCGCCGCAAGGAGTACTCGGGGGCCAACGCATGACGAGCCACACCCTGCGGGCCACCCGCCCGGCCCCGCCCGCCCCGGGCGGCCGCCCCGGCCTCAACCAGCGCCGGCTCCCCCGCTGGGCCCCGGCCGCCACCGCCGCCGTCTCGGTGGCGCTCGGCATCGGCATCGGCCTCGCCGCCGGGCTGGAGAGCCGGGTCCAGTGGGGCCTGATCGCCGCGCTGCTCTTCCTGGCCATCTCGTACGGCGTGACCTCGGCCGTCGAGAACCGGCGCCAGGCCAAGGACCGGCTGGCCACCAGCGTGGTCTGGGTCTGCTTCCTGCTCGCCGTGGTCCCGCTGCTTTCACTGATCTGGGTGACGCTCAGTCGGGGTGTGAAGGTGCTGGACGGCTACTTCCTCACCCACTCCATGGCCGGTGTCCCCGGCTTCGAGACGGGTGGCGGCGTCTACCACGCGCTGATCGGCACCCTGGAGCAGGTCGGCCTCGCCACCCTGGTCTCCGCGCCCATCGGCCTGCTCACCGCCGTCTACCTGGTCGAGTACGGCAGGGGCGCGCTGGCCCGCGCGGTCACCTTCTTCGTGGACGTGATGACCGGCATCCCGTCGATCGTCGCCGGCCTCTTCATCCTGTCGATCATGCTGATCGCGGGCCTCCAGCCGTCCGGTCTGATGGGCGCCCTGGCACTGGCGATCCTGATGGTCCCGGTCGTGGTCCGCTCCACCGAGGAAATGCTGAAGCTGGTTCCCAACGAGCTCCGCGAGGCGGCCCTCGCCCTCGGCGTGCCGAAGTGGCGGGTGATCCTCAAGGTGGTCATCCCGACCGCGATCGGCGGCATCACCACCGGTGTGATGCTGGCCGTCGCCCGGATCGCCGGCGAGACCGCGCCCATCCTGCTGCTGGTCTTCGGCAGCCAGCTGATCAACAGCAACCCCTTCGACGGCGCCCAGTCCTCGCTCCCCTTCTACATCTGGGAGCAGTACCGGGTCGGCAGCGAGGCGTCCTACGACCGCGCCTGGGCCGCCGCCCTCGTACTGATCGCCTTCGTCATGATCCTCAACCTGGTGGCCCGCGGCATCGCCCGCTGGAAGGCCCCGAAGACCGGCCGCTGAGGCCCTGGAAGCAGTGATTGATATGGCCAAGCGCATCGATGTCAGCGGGCTCTCCGCCTACTACGGCTCCCACAAGGCGATCGACGACATCTCCATGACCGTCGAGCCCCGCTCCGTGACCGCCTTCATCGGGCCGTCCGGCTGCGGCAAGTCCACCTTCCTGCGCACCCTCAACCGGATGCACGAGGTCACCCCGGGCGGCCGGGTGGAGGGGAAGGTGATGCTGGACGACGAGAACCTGTACGGCTCCTCCGTCGACCCGGTCGCCGTCCGCCGCACGGTCGGCATGGTCTTCCAGCGGCCCAACCCGTTCCCCACCATGTCGATCTTCGACAATGTGGCGGCCGGCCTGCGGCTGAACGGCTCCTACCGCAAGAACCAGCTGGCCGAGATCGTGGAGCGGTCGCTGCGCGGCGCCAACCTCTGGAACGAGGTGAAGGACCGCCTCAACAAGCCGGGCTCCGGCCTCTCCGGCGGCCAGCAGCAGCGCCTCTGCATCGCCCGCGCCATCGCGGTCGAGCCGGACGTGCTGCTGATGGACGAGCCCTGCTCGGCGCTGGACCCGATCTCCACGCTGGCGATCGAGGACCTGATCAGCGAGCTGAAGGAGCGGTTCACCATCGTCATCGTGACCCACAACATGCAGCAGGCGGCCCGCGTCTCGGACCGCACCGCCTTCTTCAACCTGGCGGCGGTGGGTCAGCCGGGCAAGCTGATCGAGATCGACGAGACGGAGCGGATCTTCGCCAACCCGTCGGTGCAGGCCACGGAGGACTACATCTCGGGCCGCTTCGGGTAGGCACCCCCCGTCGTGGTCACCCCGGGCCGGGGGCGTGGGGGTTGCTGCCCGGTGGGGGGTGGGATCGTGGGCGGCCGGGAGCGGGCACCGCCCGTCGTCATCACCCGGGCCGGGGGCGTAAGGCACCCCCCGTCGTGGGCACCCTGGGCCAGAGGGCGTGGGGGTTGCTGTCGGTGGGGGGTGGGATCGTGGGCATCCGGGACCAGGCACCGCCCGTCGTGGGCGGCCGGGGCCGGGTGCCGCCCGGTCGGGTCACGCTGGGCCGGGGTGGGTGGTCGGGGACCACCGAGTCCGAGGGCCGCGACCTGCGCCAGGTGCCGGGGGGCCTCCCGGCGGGGCAGGGGCAGGGCGGACGGGGCCGGGGCCGGAAATCCGTACGGGCCGGGAGCTCGGGGGCGTGCGGAGCCTTCCGGCGGGCCGGGTGGGGGGACGGGCCAGGACTCGGTGGCGTACGGGCCGCGTGGGCTCGGGGGCGTACGGGGGTCGCGTCCCGGGCGGGGCCAGCAGGTCTCCGGGGGGCCTTGAGTTCCCGGCCGGGCGCTCCCGGTCGGGTGGCCTGCGGTGCTGCATGGCGGTGCCACCGCACGCCGAAGGGGCCCGCCTCCCTGATCACAGGAGGCGGGCCCCTTCACACAGCCGATACGCCCGGGTGCCGGCGGGCTCAGCCGAAGAGCAGCCGCACCACGAAGAAGCTCAGGGCGGCCACCACCGCGGCGGCGGGCATGGTGATGAACCAGCCGAGAATGATGTTCTTGGCGACACCCCAGCGGACCGCGTTGACCCGCTTGGTCGCGCCGACGCCCATGATCGCCGAGGTGATGACATGGGTGGTCGAGATCGGGGCGTGGAACAGGAACGCCGAGCCGAACATGATCGACGCGCCGGTCGTCTCCGCCGCGAACCCCTGCGGCGGGTCCAGCTCGATGATCTTGCGGCCGAGCGTACGCATGATCCGCCAGCCGCCCGCGTACGTACCCAGCGACAGCATCACGGCACAGGCGATCTTCACCCACACCGGGATCGGGTCACCGGCGTCGCTGACATCGGCGATGACCAGGGCCATCACCACGATGCCCATGGTCTTCTGGGCGTCCTGGAGGCCATGGCCGAGCGCCATGCCGGCCGCCGAGACGGTCTGGGCGATCCGGAAGCCGCGCTTCGCCTTGTGCGGGTTGGCCTTGCGGAACATCCACAGGATCACGCACATCACCAGATAACCGACGACCAGGCCGATCACCGGCGACAGGAACATCGGAATGACGATCTTGTCGATCACACCCGACCAGTAGACGGTCGTGCCGCCCGCCAGCGCGGCGCCGACCATGCCGCCGAAGAGCGCGTGCGAGGAGGACGACGGAAGACCGAAGTACCAGGTGATCAGGTTCCAGAAGATCGCGCCGACCAGCGCCGCGAAGAGGATGCCCATGCCCCGGGAGCCCTCGGGCGTCTGGATCAGGCCCTCGCTGACGGTCTTGGCGACCCCGCTGCCCAGGAAGGCACCGGCGAGGTTCATCACGGCGGCCATCGCGAGCGCCGCGCGCGGGGTGAGCGCACGGGTCGAGACCGAGGTGGCGATGGCGTTGGCCGAGTCGTGGAAGCCGTTGGTATAGGTGAAGCCGAGCGCGACTCCGATGGTCACGATCAGGGCGAAGGTGTCCACGAAGCCTCAGGACTCCTTGACCGCGATGGTCTCCACCGTGTTGGCCACGTGCTCGAAGGCGTCGGCCGCCTCCTCCAGCACATCCACGATCTGCTTGAGCTTCAGCACCTCGATGGCGTCGTACTTGCCATTGAAGAGGTGGGCCAGCAACTTGCGGTGGATCTGGTCGGCCTGGTTCTCCAGCCGGTTGACCTCGATCCAGTACTCGGTGAGGTTCTCCATCGTGCGCAGATGCGGCATCGCCTCGGCGGTCAGCTCCGCCGCCCGCGCCAGCACCTCGATCTGCTGCTCGACGCCCTTCGGCAGTTCCTCGACGTTGTAGAGGACGACCAGGTCGACCGCCTCCTCCATGAAGTCCATGATGTCGTCCAGCGACGAGGCGAGGGCGTAGATGTCCTCGCGGTCGAAGGGCGTGATGAAGGAGGAGTTCAGCTGGTGGAAGATGGCGTGGGTCGCGTCGTCGCCCGCGTGCTCCGCCGCCCGCATCCGCTCCGCGATCTCGGCCCGGGCGGAGGACTCCGCGCCGAGCAGTTCCATCAGGAGCTTGGAGCCCGTGACGATGTTGTCCGCGGACGCGGAGAACATGTCGTAGAAGCTCGTCTCCCTGGGGGTCAGACGAAAGCGCACGTGGGGTCCTCGGGGTGCATGGGTTTCGGTCAGGGTGATGCTAGGCGCATCATCCGGCCACGGCTAACCGGCGGTCTTCAGTGTCGCCCATCGGGCACGGTGAGCAGAACCGGCCCCCAGGACTCGGCCCGAGCGGCCGGTAACCTATACCCATGAGGGGTATATCCACCCCATCCGGACAGCGGGAGGACGCGATGACGACCACCGAGGCGGCCGGCCTTCCGGTCACGGAACCCACCGACGGCCGGCAGGACGGCACGGCCGGCGAGCCCACCGCCCCCGGCACCGCCGGCGCGCACGGCACCCCCGGCACGGAGTCCGGGCACCTGGGGCACCCGGTGCACGGCTATCACCAGCAGAAGGGTGAGCACCTGAAGCGGCTGCGCCGGATCGAGGGACAGATCCGCGGGCTGCAGCGGATGGTGGAGGAGGACGTCTACTGCATCGACATACTCACCCAGGTCTCCGCCTCCACCAAGGCGCTGCAGTCCTTCGCCCTGCAATTGCTGGAGGAGCACCTCCGGCACTGTGTGGCGGACGCGGCGCTGCGGGGCGGCGACGAGATCGACGCCAAGGTCGACGAGGCCACCAGGGCCATCGCCCGGATGCTCCGCACCTGAGCCGCCGGAGCCCGGCGGAGTCCGGAGGAGCCAGAGGCCGGAGGAGCAAGGGATCGGGGCCGGAGAACCGTACGTTCCGGCCCTGTTCCGGCATCCGTCCCGACAGTCGCCCCGGCATCCGTCCGGGTCTCCGTTCCCGCCCCGTCCGGACATCGGACGGGGCCCGGCCCGTGAGCCGCCCGGGACCCGCGGACCCATGGTCACCGGGGTCGGGGCACCGGAGTACGGGCTGGTCAGGAGCGGCGGGGCGGTCGCTCCCGGATCACCTTCAGCACCTCGTCGATGCGGTCGGCGCTCAGCCGCTCACCGTCCGCGGCGGAGGCCGCGATCATCAGCTCGCCGCACAGTTCTATCTCGGCGAGCTGCACGGTGTCCTGGACCAGGGCCGAAGTGGGGGGAGCCACGCGCGTTCACCTCTTCCTGCCGCTTTTCTGCCAGTGCCGGGCCATTCGCGCCCTCCAGCGTAGGCAGTGCGCCCGGCCGGGCGCATGGCACGTCCGGACCATTCTTCCGGACCGGGACATGGCCCTCGGGCGCCATGTCCGGCCCCGCCCCGGCCCGGTGGCCGCCGTCGGCAGGGGCGGATTCCGGCCACTCACCGCGCCACCCCGGACCCGGATCCGGCCACTCATCGCCCCCGTACCCCGTAGCGGCGCCGCCCCCTTGCCCCGTAGCGGCTCAGCCCTGGATCTTGCCGGCGAAGATGTCCCGGCCGGGCGGCAGCGTCACCTCGACCGGCGCGCCGAACTCGTACAGCAGGGTCGTCGAGGCGACCGCCACCGCGCGCCCCTCGTTGACGAAGTCGAAGCGGTGCCGGACCTTCCGCAGCCGGCCGTCGCCGTCCAGATAGGCGTCGAAGGGCACCGTGTCCCTGGCGAACCCTTTCGCCGCCGCCGCGAACGCCCCGCGCAGCTGCGGCGACGCGGCGCCGGCCGCCCGGCCCAGGTCGGTGACGCCCCGGTAGTGCCAGACCGGCACGCCCGCCAGCTCCTCCGCGCCCACGTAGGTGACCTCCCGGGCGCCGCGCAGCAGTTCGGCGGCGGCGGCCGGATCGGTGGCGCCGCCGGTGACCAGGTTGCCGTCGGTCAGCGCGGTGGTGTCCACCCGCACCCATTTGTCGGCCGGCACTCCGGCGCCCCGGTTCTTCATGTAGAGCGCGCCGGGGGTGAGCAGCTCGGTGATCGGCCGGTGCTCGTCGGTACCGGTGGCACCCTTGGGCAGCACCACCTTGAGCCGGCCGAGCCAGCGGCGGAAGTCGTACCCGCCCTCGCCCCGGATGGTCACCCGGGTGCCGCCGGTCGCCGTCTCCAGGGACGTACGGGCCTTCGCCGAGCCGGCCCGCTTCAGTGCCTCGGGCGCCCGGCGGACCACCTCGCCGGGGTCGGTGCCCGGGGCGGCGCCGGCCGGTCCGGAACATCCGGTGAGCACCGCGCCGACCACCACGGCGGCCACGACCGCCCCACTGCCGCGCCCGTGCCGCTGCACCACCATCGCCTGCCAACCCCCAACGCGTAGCCGCCGACTGACCGAGGCCGTACCCGCCCCGGATAACGACGACCCGCCCTCCCCGTCACGCGCGGCCCGGTACCGTGGCGCCGTGCCTTCGCATGATCCGGCCCCGGCCGTCCCGCACGCCCGCCCCGTCCCGGACCCCGACACCGCCCCCGCCCCCGCCCCCGCCCCCGCGAGCCACGACACCCGCTCCGCCCCGGGCACCGGCTCTCTCCCGGCCGCCGGCTCCGCCGGCGGACACCGCGTCACCACCACCGAGCGCGGCTCCTTCTGCCTCGCCCGCTGCGCCTGCGGCTGGACCGGACCGGCCCGCCGCTCCCGCGACCGGGCGCGCGCCGACGCCGAGGCCCATCCGGCCGGGCCCGAGCCGTCCCGGCCGGCCGGGTCCGGCGCCCCCGGCCGGGGCTGAGCCGCGGGCGCCCGCGCGCCGCGCCTATGCCGCCAGGTCGTTTATGCCGCCAGGTCGTTCTCGTCCGGGTCGCCCGGACCGGCCGGGCCCGCGCCGAGGCGGGGCTCCGGGATGCCCAGCGTCTCGTGGCGCTCGTGCCCGGTGACCCGCCGCGAGCGGACCAGCCGGCCCAGCCGCTTGGACCGGGCCACGGCGGTGACCAGCGGGGTGAGCAGCGCCAGCGCGGGCGGGGCGAGCAGCAGCGCCACCGCCGTACCGAGGGCGAGGCCGCCCACCACGTCGGTCGGGTAGTGCACCCCCAGATACACCCGGCAGAAGGCCTCGGCGGCGGCCAGTCCGATGGCGACGAAACCGGACTTCCGATGGGCGATGAAGAGTCCCGCGCCGAGCGCCATCGTCAGGGTGGCGTGGTCGCTGACGAAGGAGTAGTCGGTCTTGCCGGCGACCAGGACCTCCAGGCCCTGGTGGTCCAGGAAGGGACGGGGGCGTTCCACGAAGCCGCGGATCGGGATGTTGACCAGCAGGGCGACACCGGCGGCGAGCGGAGCCCAGACCAGCGCGGCGACGGCGGCCGCCGAGTCCTCGGCGGTGCCCCGGCGGCGGACGCTCCACCAGCACCAGAGGACCACCAGCACCATCGCCAGCAGGATCCCGTACTCGCCGGTGAACTCCATCACCCGGTCGAACCACGACGGGGTGTCCTTGGCGAGTCCGTTGATGTCGTAGAGCAGGCCGACGTCGGGGTTCGAACCGTCCGATGCGAGTCCAGCCATCTGCTGCGGCCCCTTGCCTTGTCGCCTGCCCGGCACACCTGGCGGTGCGCCCTCGTTACCAACCCCCCGTGGCCCGTGCTGGTCACTCGCATTGGTCGAATGCCGCTGTCCCAGTCCAGGGAACGCCCTTCGCGGAAGGTCCGTTCCACTCTCCACCGAACGATCACCATGACGTTACCGAAGAGTGATGCGTCGTCGCAGCTCAGGACCGGTCCTTCGAGGCCCTTGAAGAAGATTTCCGGCCATGGCCGAACACCGGTCACCCGGCGTTCGACTCCGCTGCCGGAGCGGTCGGAAGCGCCTTGGCGCCGTCCTCGGTTACCCGGGTCGCGCCGAAGTAGTCCGGAGTGTCGATTTTGTCGAACCGGATCACGGCGCCCGTGTACGGAGCGTTGATCATGTACCCGCCGCCGACGTAGATCCCCACATGGTGGATCGCCCGCGAATCGGTCAGGTCGTCGGAGAAGAACACCAGGTCCCCGGGGAGCAGTTCGTCCCGCCCCGGGTGCGGTCCCGCGTTGTACTGGTCGTTGGCCACCCGGGGCAGCTCGATGCCGACGGTGCGGTACGCCGCCTGGGTGAGGCCCGAGCAGTCGAACCGCCCGCCCTGGTCCGGCGTGCCGTTGCCGCCCCAGAGGTAGGGGGTGCCGAGCTTGCTCTGCGCGAAGTGGATCGCGGTGGCGGCCTGCCGGGACGGCTCCACCCGGCCGACCGGCCGGGCGAAACTCTTCTCCAGCGACCTGATGATCCGTACGTAGTTCTTGGTCTCGCTGATCCCCGGCACCCCGGAGGACTTGATCACCCGGTAGGCGCCCGCGTTGTACGCGGCGAGCATGTTGTCGGTGGGGTCGCCGGGCACCTTCCTGACGTACGTGGCCAGTTCGCAGTCGTACGAGGCGGCCGAGGGGATGGCGTCGGCCGGGTCCCAGATGTCCCGGTCGCCGTCCCGGTCGCCGTCGACGCCGTGGCTCGCCCAGGTGCCGGGGATGAACTGCGCGATGCCCAGGGCGTTGGCGGGACTGGTCGCCCTGGGGTTCCAGCCGCTCTCCTGGTAGAGCTGGGCGGCGAGCAGCGCGGGGTTGATGGCCGGGCAGAGGTTGCCCCACTTCTGGACCAGCGGCTGGTACGCCGCCGGCACCGCGCCCTTGGCCAGCGCCACCGCCCCGCCGGCGGCTCCGGCCGCCCCGCCGAGCAGGCCGGCGGCGGCCGTGTACGTACCGATGACCAGCAGGGCGACGAAGCTCAGGCACAGGCCGGCGGACACGCCGATGGCCAGCCAGACCCTACGCACCGTCAACCACCCCTCCTGACACGGCAGTCCACCGAGCGTCAGTGTAGGTGCCCGGAGCGTCATTCCAAGGGCGCACGGGTGTCCGGTCCGTGCCTCACTCCTTGCGCCCCACCCCCGCGTACATCGCCACGTCCGCCGCCGGCCCCTCCGGCCGCCAGCGGGAGCAGGGCACCACCCCGGGCTCCAGCAGCGTGAGCCCGTCGAAGTAGCGGGTGATCGCCTCCGGGGTGCGCTGGGTGAGCCAGGGGGTGCCGTTCCGGTTCCAGAACGCCACGGCGGCGTCCACGTCCGGCAGGTCCGGGCGGCGCACGGTGTGCGAGAGCACCAGATGGCTGCCGGGCGCCAGGGCGTCCAGCAGCCGGCGGACGATCTCGTACGACTCCTCGTCGTCCGGCACGAAGATGACGACGCCCAGCAGCATCAGCGCCACCGGCCGGTCCAGGTCCAGGATGCCGGAGGCCGCCGACAGAATGGCGTCCACGTCCCGGAGGTTGGCGTCCAGGTAGTCGGTCCGGCCCTCGGGCGTCCCCACCAGCAGGGCCCGGGCGTGGGCGAGCACCAGCGGGTCGTTGTCGACGTAGACCACCCGGGCGCCGGGCGCGACCCGCTGGGCGACCTGGTGGGTGTTGTCGGCGCTCGGCAGCCCGGTGCCGATGTCCAGGAACTGCCGGACGCCCGCCTCCTCGGCCAGGTACCGGACCGCCCGGCCCAGGAACCGCCGGTCCGCCAAGGCGTACTCACCGATCCCGGGGTGCAGCTCGCGTATCCGGTCGCCGGCCTCGCGGTCGACGGGGTAGTGGTCCTTGCCGCCGGTCCAGTAGTTCCAGATCCGGGCCGTGTGGGGCCTGCTGCTGTCGATGCCGTGCCGGTGAGTACCCGTCAGGTGCCGCTCCGTGTCGGTCATCCCGACACCGTAGCCATCCCGCTTCTCCCCCGTACGCCGCTTCGCGCACCCGTGCTCCCCCGCGTGCGCGGCCCCGCGCCCTTCGAACGCCCGGGCACCGCCGAAGACTCCCGGGGCACGGTGGAGTCGCCGCGGGTCGCACCGGAGCACTGCGGGCCGCCCCGGGCCGCCCCGACGCCACCCCGGGGTCACTCCCGTCCGGCGTGCGTCAGCCGTGCTCACCCTGCCTCACTCTGCCCAAGAGTGCTTCAACGACAGTCATTGCCCGGAGTCACCCTCCGTGATACACAGAGTGATCATACGCGTTCCCGCATACCACCGCCCCGGCCTCCGCGCAGGTCAGCGCGACCGGATCGGTCAAATGTGCGGGGATCGGGTAAAGAGACCAGTCAAGTCGGCTCGCAAGGGCGGATCCATCAGCGAAGATAGTCCGGTGACCCATGCCGCACGGCAGGGGCGTCGAACTACCCAACAGGGGCGGTGACTTACATGTACCTGGCGGCCGAAAAGGGCGACATCACCACCATCATCGGCGGAATCGCCCCCAACTGGGGGCCCTTCGGGAGCCTGGGCAACGAGGCCCGCGTGATGATCGAGGTCGTGATGGCCGTGGCCATCCTGCTCTGCCTCGGCATCGCGATCTGGGGCGCGGCCAAACAGCGCATCGGCGCCACGGCGCTCCGCGACACCTTCAGCGCGGAACAGGGCAAGGGCCTGATCGTCGCCGGCCTCACCGGCGTCTTCATCATCGGCTCCCTCGGCACCCTGTTCACCATCGTCTACGGAATGGCCGTATAGCCCCGACGGCGCCTTCCGGCCCCGCTCTCCCCGAGGTCGCGACACCTGATGTCCAGTCACCCCACCGAACCGCGCACGCGTGAGAGGGCGTACCCGTCATGAGCCCCGGAGACGAGCACGGCGGCGGACGCACCCGTACCCGGATGCCCGACAGCACCCCCGGCGACGCCCACGGCACCCCCCGCCGCCCGGCCCGCGGCTCCCGGTCGCTGATCATGGTGGTGGGCGTCGTGGTGCTGCTCGTCGCCGCGATCGCCTTCGCCAACCGGGGAGACGGCGACCGCGACGCCCCGTCCGGCTCCGCCAAGGACGCCGGCGCCGCCCCGACCGCCGCCACCGGCACCCGCCCCGTCACCGGCCGCACCGGCACCCTCCCGACCGGCTACGCCCACACCCCCCAGGGCGCCCAGAGCGCGGCGGCCAACTACGCGGTGGCGCTGGGGTCGGCGGAGATGTTCGACAAGGACAAGCGGGACGCCGTCGTCGACACCGTCATCGCGCCCGCGAAGACCGGCCAGTTCCGGGCCGGGCTGGACCGGGCCTACACGGCGGAGTTCTTCCGGAAGGCCGGTCTGAACGACGACGGGACCGCGCCCGCGGGCCTGTCCTTCGTCTCGCGTACCACGCCCATCGGTACGAAGACCACATCGCACGCGGGTGACAAGGCGACCGTCGAAGCCTGGTGCGTCGGAATCGTCGGCCTGGCCGGAGAAGGTTCGACCAAACCGGTCACCAGCAGCTGGTTCACCATCACCATGCAGCTGCAGTGGGCAGGAAACGACTGGAAGGTCACCGACTACACACAGAAGGACGGGCCCTCCCCCGTGGGCAACGACACCCGCGTGGCCGGGGCCGACGAGATCGCCGCCGCCGTCGATGGGTTCGGAGGGTTCACCTATGCCCGGTAAGGGGCTGTCCCGCACCACATCAGTCGGAGGGCTGCTGCTCGCCGCCCAGAC
This sequence comes from Streptomyces pyxinae, assembly GCF_024756275.1. Lineage (GTDB taxonomy): Bacteria > Actinomycetota > Actinomycetes > Streptomycetales > Streptomycetaceae > Streptomyces > Streptomyces pyxinae. Next base: position 92,030 of record NZ_JANUGQ010000026.1, read on the forward strand.
GACGATCGTCCTTCTCGCCGCCCGCGCGACCGCCGCGCCGGCCCCCAGCCCGTCCCCCACCCCAACGGCGCCGGCGCCGTCACCGTCCCCCAGCGGGAATCCCAGCTGCGAGTTCATCCGAGGCCCGTCCCGCGACCTCTGCGACGACGGCAACCCCACCACCCGCACCGATCTCACCGACCCCACCACCGCCCTGGACCCCCTCGCCTCCCTCTCCAAGGGCTGCGCCGACGCGGCCGCCTGGATCGTCGACAAGCTCAGCGCCGCCGTCAAGAACACCGCCGAGGTCGACTTCACCAACCCCCGCTTCCTCCAGCAGTACGCCGTCGTCTTCGCCGCCTCCACCGTCCTCACCCTGGTCCTCTGGCTGCTCGCCGTCGCCAAGCGGGCCATCCGGGGCGTACCGCTGGCCACCGCGCTCTCCGAGGCCGTCGGCTTCCTCTGGCTCACCGTCCTGGCGTCGGCCTTCACCCCGCTCATCCTCTACACCGTCGTCACCGCCACCGACAGCGTCACCGAGGTCATCGCGGGCGGCACCGGCGGCCAGACCGACGTCTTCTTCGGCTCCTTCTCCCAGGCGCTCAAGAAGGGCGACGACATAGGAGGCGGCCCGATCATGCTGATCGTCGTCTCCCTGGTCTCGATCCTCGCCGCCGGCGTCCTCTGGCTGGAGCTCGTCATCCGCGCCGCCCTGCTCTACGTCGGCGCCCTCCTCGGCACCGCCGTCTACGCCGGGCTGGTCGACAAGAACATGTGGGGCCACGTCCGCCGCTGGGCCGGCATCATGATCGCGGTCATCCTGGTCAAGCCGGTCATCGTCATCGTCCTCGGCCTCGCCGGAGCGCTCTCCTCCGACGACGGCCCCAACGCCTTCTCCGCCGTCGTCTCCGGCCTCGCCATCATCCTGCTGGCCATCTTCGCCTCCGCGATGATCTACCGCTTCGTCCCCGGCTTCGGCGACGAGATCGCCACCGCCCGCACCAACCGCAAGCAGGCCACCGACGGCTCCCAGGCCGCCGCCGTCATCTCGTCCCCCGCCGCCCTCGTCTCCCAGGGCATCAAGACCCACAGCAGCCGCAACCACCAGCGCGGCGCGGGCGGCGGCAGCGACCCGCGGCCCGCCAACCCGGCCGCCGGCGGCGTCGCCGCGCACAGCTCCCGCACCGCACCCGGCGGCGGCACCGGAACGGGCGGCGGCACCGGCGGAGGCGTACCGTCCGCCACGCCCGCGCCCCGCAGCCCCGGCACCACCCAGTCCCCGCACAGCCACCGCAGGTCCGGCGGAACCACCGGATCCCCAGGAACCACAGGAGGTGCAGGGCGTTGACGACCCAGTCCCCACCCATCACGCCCCGCCGCACGTATCTCATCGGCCGCGCCCGGCCGAACGCGATCATCGGCAAGAACCGCGAAACCGGCGAGATCGCCCTGATCATCGCCGGTGCGTTCCTCGGCATGATGAGCGGACTGCTCGTCCCCGTGCTGTCCCTGCGCATCGTGTCCCTCACCGGCTTCCCGATGCTCGCCCTCGCCGCCGTGTACGTCCCCTACAAGGGCCGCACCTTCTACCGCTGGTTCGAGATCAGCCGCAGCTACAAGCGCGCCCTCCGCCAGGGCACCACCTACCGCTCCGGCGCCGCCGAGGCCGGCACCCGGCTCGACGGCCGGGAGATCGAGGTCGGCCCGCCGCCCGGCATCGGCCGGATCAGCTGGCTCGCCGCCCCCTTCGGCCCCGACGAGATCGCCGTCCTGCTGCACGCCGACCGCCGCACCGTCACCGCCGCCATCGAGATCGAGGGCCCCGGCGTCGGCCTGCGCGACAGCGAGGACCAGGAGGCCCTGGTCGACCGGTTCGGCACCCTGCTCAAGCACGTGGCCAACGGCGACGGCTTCGTCACCCGCCTCCAGATGCTCGCCCGCACCCTCCCCGCCGACCCCGACGCCCACGCCAAGGACGTCGCCCAGCGCGGCGACTCCGCCAGCCCCGGCTGGCTGCGGGACTCCTACGACCAGCTCCAGTCCATGGTGTCCACCTCCAGCGAGCAGCACCGCGCCTACCTGGTCGCCTGCATGCACTACACCCGCGACCTCGCCGCCGAGGCCAACGCCATGGCCCGCGCCGCCCGGCACACCGCCGGCACCCGCAAGCTCGACCGGGACGCCGGACTCGCCGTCGTCATGGCCCGCGAGCTCACCGACATCTGCGCCCGGCTCGCCGAGGCCGACATCCGGGTCCGCCAGCCGCTCGGCCAGGCCCGGCTCGCCTCCCTGGTCCATTCCATGTACGACCCGGACCACCCCATCGACCACATCCAGGCCATGACCAAGCGCAACGCCTGGCCCGCCGAACTCGACGCCGTCGAACCGACCTTCCTCCAGGCCAAGACCCGCGAGTCCGCCACCCGCGCCCCCTGGTGCCACGCCACCGCCTGGGTCAAGGAGTGGCCGATGACCCCGGTCGGCGTCAACTTCCTCGCCCCGCTCCTCGTCCACACCCCCGACGTCATCCGGACCGTCGCCGTCTGCATGGACCTCGAACCCACCGAGATCGCCATCGAACGCATGCTGACCGAGAAGACCAACGACGAGGCCGAGGCCAGCCGCGCCGCCAAGATGAACCGCACCGTCGACCCCCGTGACATCGCCGCCCACGGCCGGCTCGACCAGCGGGGTGAAGATCTCGCCAGCGGCGCGGCAGGGGTCAACCTCGTCGGGTACATCACTGTGTCATCCCGCTCGCCCGAGGCCCTGGCCAGGGACAAGCGGACGATCAGGGCCTCGGCCGGCAAGTCGTACCTGAAGCTGGAGTGGTGCGACCGCGAGCACCACCGGGCCTTTGTGAACACCCTGCCGTTCGCGACCGGCATCCGCCGCTAAGGGGCCCGACCGATGCGAGACCCGCTCTCCCTCCTCACCGATGCCTTCACCTCCTTCCTCTTCGGGAAGGTGGAGACCACCCGGCTCCCGGTCCGCACCTCCACCGGCCAGGCCCAGGCCGTCTACCTCCCCACCGCCGCCCCCGGCCTCGGGGACTCCGGTGTGATCATCGGCCGCGAGGTCTACAGCGGCAAGGGCTACATCTACGACCCCTTCCAGCTGTACGGCCAGCAGCTCCCCGCCCCGCACTGGCTGGTGCTCGGGGAGTCCGGCAACGGCAAGTCGGCGCTGGAGAAGACGTACGTCCTCCGCCAGCTCCGCTTCCGCGACCGCCAGGTCGTCGTCCTCGACGCCCAGGGCGAGGACGGCGTCGGCGAGTGGAACCTCATCGCCGAGGAGCTGGGAATAACGCCCATCCGGCTCGACCCGGCGGCCGCCCTGGACGACGGCATCCGGCTCAACCCGCTCGACCCGGCCATCACCACCACCGGCCAGCTCGCCCTGCTGCGCACCATCATCGAGGTGGCCATGGGCCGCGGCCTGGACGAGCGCTCCGGCTTCGCCCTCAAGGTCGCCCACGCCTACGTCAATGAGACCATCACCGACCGACAGCCCGTCCTCACCGACATCGTGGAGCAGCTCCGCCACCCCGAGGCCGAGTCCGCCGAGGCGATGAACGTGGACATAGACGATGTACGGGCCTGGGGCCTGGACGTCGCCCTCGTCCTGGACCGGCTGGTCGACGGCGACCTGCGCGGCATGTTCGACGGCCCGACCACCGTCGGCATCGACCTCGACGCCCCGCTGATCGTCTTCGACCTCTCCCACATCGACCGCAACAGCATCGCCATGCCCATCCTGATGGCGATCGTCGGCGTCTGGCTGGAGCACACCTGGATCCGCCCCGACCGGAAGAAGCGCATCTTCCTGGTCGAGGAGGCCTGGCACATCATCAACAGCCCCTTCGTCGCCCAGCTGTTCCAGCGGCTGCTGAAGTTCGGCCGCCGGCTCGGCCTCTCCTTCGTCGCCGTCGTCCACCACCTCAGCGACGTGGTCGACGGCGCCGCGGCCCGGGAGGCCGCCGCCATCCTCAAGATGGCCTCCACCCGCACCATCTACGCCCAGAAGGCCGACGAGGCCCGCGCCACCGGCCGGGTCCTGGGCCTGCCCCGCTGGGCGGTGGAGATCATCCCGACCCTGACCCCCGGCATCGCCGTCTGGGACGTCAACGGCAATGTCCAGGTCGTCAAACACCTGATCACCGAGGCCGAACGCCCCCTGGTCTACACCGACCGCGCCATGACCGAGGCCTCGGCCCCCGCGGCCGCCCCGGCCGGCTCCGGCCCCTCCGCCCGCGACGACCTGCCGGACGAACTCAAGGCCGCCGAGTGGGAGGCGGAACAGCGCGCCGCCCTCATCCAGCAGCTCAACGAGTCCTCCCAGTCGACCGTGGCCTGACCATCCGCCTGAGCCACCGGGATCACCAGAAGTACGAACGCCAGAGGAGCCCATGGAGCGTACGACCGAGCAACGGGGCGGCATCCCCGACGGCCTCCTGGTGGGGCTGCTGGGATTCCTGCTGGGCCTGACGCTGCTGGTGTGGACGGCCACCGGACTGGCCGGCCTCCTCACCCACGGCGCCTGGCCGGACGGGGTGGCCTTCACCCACACCCCCGTCGCCATACGGCACCTCGTCGCCCGCCCGCACGACCTGGCCGCCGCCTGGCCGGCCACCCCGCCCGCCCAGCTCTCCGGCTACGGCCTCTTCTGGGGCCTGCTCATCGGACAGCTGATGGTCCTGGTGGTGCTGGCTGTCTTCGTCCTCGGTACGCTCGCCCGCTGGCGGGCCGTACGCACCGGCCGCCACCGCCCGGCCGCCCCGGCACCGAAGAGCGGGGAGCCGGTCACCGGCACCGCCCCCGTCGGGCAGGCCCCGCCCCTGGCCGCCGGCTCGGCCCCGGCTCCGGCAGCGGTCGCCGAGACCGCCCCCCTCCCGGTCCAGGCGGCCGCCCCACCTCCGGCCGACGTCCACGCGCCCGCCGCGCCGGCCACCGCGCCACCGCCCCTCCCGGCGCCGGGACCGGCTCTCCCCGGTCCCCGCGAGGCCATCACCACCCGCCTTCTGTACGGCACAGGCCCGGTCCGCCGCCCCACCGCCGTACGGGCCGTGCTCGACGCCGAGGGCCCCGTCCTGGTGGTCACCTCCGACCCCACCGTCTGGGCGGAGACCAGAGGCCCCCGCGCCAAACTGGGCCCCGTTCTCGTCTATGACCCCGGGCACCTCTGCGACACCCCGGACCGCCTCCACTGGTCGCCCACCAGCGGCTGCGAGGACGCCCGGGTGGCCGCCGACCGAGCGGCCGCGTTGCTCACCCCGGTACGCCCCCGGGCCCGCGCCGACGCGGCCGTGGCCGACACCGCCGAGACCCTGCTGCGCTGCTGGCTGCACGCCGCCGCGGTGGACGGCCGGCCGGTCAAGCAGGTCCACCGCTGGGCCCAGCACCATGGCGCCCATGAACCGGTACGGATCCTCCGCACCCACCCCCGCGCCACCAACAGCCTCGGCGGGCTGCTGGAGTCCGCGCTCACCGCCCATCCCGAACGCCGGGAGCAGGCCGCCGAGCTGACGGTACGTGCCCTCTCCGCCCTCTCCTCGGTGCACATCCGCGAGGCCTGCGCCGCCAACCGGTCCGACGCCCTCGCCCTGGCATCCTTCGCCCGGGAGACGGGCACCCTCTACGTGGTGGGTGAACCGATCGAGGACCCCCGGACCCGCCCCGGCGCGATGCCGCTGCTCACCGCGCTGGTCTCCGACGTGGTCGAGCACGGCCGCCGCACGGCCGCGGGGTCGCCCGACGGTCGGCTCGACCCACCCATGAGCCTGGTGCTCGACGACATCGCCGCCGTGGCCCCGCTCCCCCTGCTCCCCGAGCTGCTGACCGCCGGTCACCACCAGGGCCTGCCCACCCTCGCGTTGCTGCGCTCCCAGGAGCAGGGCCGGGCCCGCTGGCCGGACCGGCCGCTGTCACCCCTCGCCCCCTGACGCCGCCGGCCCCTCAGCCGGTGGCGGCCGGCCGCCGGAGCTCGTACTCCAGCTCCTGGGCGTCCGGCTCCCCCTGCGCGGCCACGGTGGCCCCGGACGGCTCGAAGCCGGCCCGCCGGTAGAACCCCACGGCCCGGTCGTTGCGCTCATGGACCCAGAGCCGCACCCGCTGGACCTTCGGCTCGGCCAGCTCCCAGGACCAGCCGACCCCGACTCGGAAGAGGGCGTCCATCACCCCGTTGCCCCGCGCCTCCGGCCGGGCATACACCCCGACGAGGTGGGTCTGGTCCAGCTCGTTGACGCCGCCGAACCGCTCGGTGCCGTCCGCCGGCTCCACCAGTACGGTGACCGAACCGGCCCAGGTCCCGTCCGATGCCTCCGCGACGAACTGCCGGCCGTCGGGCCCGTGCTCGTCCGCCACCCGGCCGACCCAGTCCTTCCAGTGGGCCGCCGACCGCTGCACGGCGGCTTCGTACGTGTCCAGAAAGGCGATGGACGCGGCCGGGTCCTGAAGCGCGTCGAGCCTCAGCTCACGAGCCTTACGCCATTCACCGGCGCGCACGGGGCGGATGATGTACCTCATCCTCCCGATCCTGTGCGCTCCCGAGGGTCCCGGTCAACGCTAATTCCCGGCCTCCCGGGAAGTCCATGAAGTCCGGGTGAAAAAGGTCCGGAAATGCGTGAGAGCCCCGCACCAGGAATCAATCCCGGTACGGGGCTCTCG
>NZ_JANUGQ010000027.1 GCF_024756275.1 Streptomyces pyxinae
GCCGAAGACCGCCCCCTGGGGGGGGGTTGTTCCCCCCATCCTCTTCTTCCTCCCGGGAAACCCGAAACCCCCCGGGTGCCCCCCCCCCGGGACCCGCGCCCCCCCCCCCCCCCCCCGCGCCGGGCCCGCCCCGCCCCGCCGGCTCCGTGCCGCGCCCGCGCCCTCCCTCCCACGTCAGAGAAAGTCCGTACCAACTGACACGCGCAACCGAACGCCTGCCCGCACTTGGCGAGAACTCGGGTTTCCTCGCCCCCACCCCGGTCCAACCCCCCATGCTCCCGTCCCACCCACCCCACGCCCCCTCTCCCCACCCACCCACAAACCGGCCGCCGCACCGCTCCTGACCGGCATACGGCCCACCGGATCGAGGACCTCACGGGAGCACACACCGGCGCACCGACCCGGCAGACGCCCCTTCCCGGCATCACAGGCGCGTCCGGGCGCCCCAGGTGGTCACGCGGGCGCCCCGGGCGGTCACTCGGGCGGCCCGCGCGTCCCCGATGCCGGCGAGCGAGGACTTCGGGCGGTTCGCCCGGGACGGCGCCACCACCGTCTACTGGTTCCTCGGCTCCGTCGCCGCCACCGACTGGCGCGCCGCCCCCGGCACCGCCCCGCAGGAGAAGACCGCCGCCCTCCCGGCCAACCACGCCCCCGACTTCGCGCCCGCCCCCGACCCCACCCTCCGCCACGGCATCACCGCCACCGCCGCCGCCCTCGCCTGTCTCGGCAGCGCCCCCGCGAAGACCGCTCCCGCCCCCTAAGGTGAGAACACCGCCGCTCGGCGCCGGCCACCCTCCGGCGTACCGGACGACCCTCCCCGCCCGGCCTTCCCGTCCGGAGAACGGAGACGCACGATGCCGCTCGAATCCGACCCGCGGCGGGTGGACGACGAGCCGGCCGGGCCGGCCCCCTCCCGGTTCGGCCTCGACTGACCCCGTGCGCCCACCCCGCACCCCCGGCACCCCCGACACCGATCTGATCGTCGTCGGCGGCGGCCCGGCCGGCTGCGCCGCCGCCCGCATGGCCGCGAGCGTCGGCATGCGCTCGGTCCTGGTCGAGCCGGAAGCCCTGTGCCGCACCCTCCACCGCATCCCGGCGCTGGACAACGTCCTCGGTGGTCACACCAGCGGGCCCGGACTCGCCGGCACCATCGCCGCCGAGCTGCGGAGCACCGAACTGTGCCGCCTCGCACTCGGCCGGTACGCCACCGAGGTCCGCGCCCACGACGACCGGGTCACGGTCACGCTGTACACGGGTCTCCGCCTCACGGCCCCGCACACCGTCGTCGCCACCGGCACCGGTCCCCGCCGGCCTCGGGACGTCCCCTGGATCACCGCGCCGGTCGGCCCTGCCCTGCCCGCGCTCTGGCAGGCCGACGCGACCGAGGCGGAGGGCCGCACCCTGCTCGTCCTCGGCGGCGACCGCCCCCTCGGCACCTTCCTGCGCGCCCACCCGGCCACCGGCACCCGCCTGCTGGCGGCGTACCCGGAGGCCGACGACTACAAGACCGAGGAGATCCGCCACGACCCCCGCGTCGTCCTCCTCCCCGTCCGGCACCTCACCCTCCACCCACCTGCGGCCCGCCTCCTGGACCGCTCCGGCGGCCACCGCACCGTCACGGCGGACGCCGTCTTCCTCAACCTCGGCAACACCCCCGCCGCCCCGCCCGGCGACCTCGTCCGCGACGCGTCCGGCCACTGCCCGCCCGCCGCCCAGCACCCCCGCGTCCTCGTCGCCGGCGACCTCCGCTCCGCCTGCTTCCAGCGCGTCATGACCGCCTTCGGCTCCGGCACCGAAGCCGCCCTGCGCGCCTACTACTCGGCACGCGACCTGCCGGACGAGAACACCCCCTGAACGCCGTGGTCCCTTGGCCGTCCCGGAGCGGAGCCCGCGCGGTAAACCGCTTAGCGGGCCACCGCGACCACTGCTACGTTCCCCGAGGCCGTGCGAGACGACGAGGAGGTGGTACCCGTGAACGCAGTATCGACATGGGTGCTCCCCTCCGGGGTCATGGTCGGGCGATAGGTCGTCCGGGAGCGCCGTTCAAGAGCACTCCCGAAAGGCACGACCATGCGTTTCACTTCCGAGAAGCGTCTTGATGACGGCGTCCTCGAACGCGAATTCACCCTCGGCGAGATCCCCGGCACCCTGTGGACACCCGAAGCCGCCGCACCGGTCCCGCTGATCCTGATGGCCCACAACAACGGCCTGCCCAAGGGGCAACCCCGGCTGGTGGCCCGGGCCCGGCACACCGCGACACGCGGTTACGCGGTGGCCACCATCGATACTCCCGGATGCGGTGACCGTCCCCGTTCCGCCGCCGACGAGCAGGCCCGCGCCGACCTCCGCCGGGCGATGCGGACCGGTGAGCCGGCCGACGAGATCTTCGAGTCCCTCGTCGGCCCGCTGGTCGACAAGGCGGTCCCGGAATGGCAGGCCACCCTGGACGCCCTCCTCGCACTGCCCGGGATCGGCGGCCCGGTCGGGTACTCCGGGTGGACCGCTGTCGGCATCCGGCTGGCGGTGGCCGAGCCACGTATCGCGGCCGCCGATTTCTTCGCCGGGGGTTACGTGCCCCGCGCCCAGCGCCAGGAGGCCCGGCAGGTCACCGTCCCGCTGCTGTTCCTGCTGCAGTGGGACGACGAAGGGAACCCCCGGCAGCGGGCCCTGGACCTGTTCGACGCCTTCGGCAGCAGAGAGAAGACGCTGCACGCCAACATGGGCGGGCACATCGGCACCCCGTGGTTCGAGGTGGAGGACGCGGGCCGGTTCTACGACCGGCACCTGAAGTGAGCCCAGGCCGCCGGGCGGTCAGCGGACGCTGAGCGGTCGTCGGCCAGGACGCCGCTCGTCGGTCGGGGACGGGCCCCGGCTCCCCCGGCTCGCCGCGTCGTGGGCCCCTGCCGGCTCGGCAGGGGCCCACGACGGGCAAAGCCGGTACAGGGGCCTTCCGTTCTCGTGCGCGGAGCCGCGGCGGCCCGGCGCCTCGCGGTCCGGAAGTGCGACCGAACAGCGAGTGCCACTGCCCCAGCGTCGAGGGCGCCGGCCGCCGCGGGTCCCCTGTGGCGCGACTCACGCGGACTGGTTCGCGCCCCGCCGTACCTTCCGCAGCGGGGGCCCGTCCGCATCGAGGACCTGGTCCCGCGGAGCGCGACGGGCGAGAGCGCCCTCACCGCCCGGGACCGCGACCGGTGAACGTCGAAGGGCCCCACCGCGAACGGTGGGGCCCTTCGACATCGTGCCCGGTGAGGCACTGGCGGAGGATACGAGATTCGAACTCGTGAGGGGTTGCCCCCAACACGCTTTCCAAGCGTGCGCCCTAGGCCTCTAGGCGAATCCTCCGCCGCAAACAATACAAGACGTTGAGGCGTGCTCGCGAACTCGTTCGCCGGGGGGTGGATCGGGTAGGCTGTGCGGAGCCCCTCACGTGGCGCTATCTGACTGAACTCCCCCAGGGCCGGAAGGCAGCAAGGGTAGGTCGGCTCTGGCGGGTGCGTGGGGGGCGCTTGCGTTGGGGGAGGGAGCGGGCCGGGCCGGTTGTCGGTGGGGCCCGATATCGTCGTATGCGTGTCGTCCCTCGCGCTGTACCGCCGCTACCGCCCCGAGACCTTCGGTCAGGTCATCGGGCAGGAGCATGTCACCGACCCCCTGCAGCAGGCGCTGCGGAACAACCGGGTCAACCACGCGTATCTGTTCAGCGGGCCGCGCGGGTGCGGGAAGACGACGAGCGCCCGGATCCTGGCGCGCTGTCTGAACTGCGAGCAGGGCCCCACGCCGACGCCGTGCGGGGAGTGCCAGTCGTGCCAGGACCTCGCGCGCAACGGGCCGGGTTCGATCGACGTGATCGAGATCGACGCGGCCTCGCACGGTGGCGTGGACGACGCCCGTGATCTGCGGGAGAAGGCGTTCTTCGGGCCGGCCAGCAGCCGGTACAAGATCTACATCATCGACGAGGCCCACATGGTCACATCGGCGGGGTTCAACGCCCTGCTGAAGGTGGTCGAGGAGCCGCCGGAGCACCTGAAGTTCATCTTCGCGACCACCGAGCCCGAGAAGGTCATCGGGACGATCCGGTCGCGCACCCACCACTACCCGTTCCGGCTGGTGCCGCCCGGCACGCTGCGGGACTACCTGGGTGTGGTGTGCGGCGAGGAGAAGATCCCGGTCGCGGAGGGGGTGCTGCCGCTGGTGGTGCGGGCCGGGGCCGGGTCGGTGCGTGACTCGATGTCCGTGATGGACCAGCTGCTGGCCGGCGCCGCCGAGGACGGTGTGACGTACGCCATGGCGACGGCGCTCCTCGGTTATACGGACGGCTCCCTGCTGGACGCGGTGGTGGACGCCTTCGCCGCCGGGGACGGGGCGGCCGCGTTCGAGGTGGTGGACCGGGTCATCGAGGGCGGCAACGATCCGCGCCGGTTCGTCGCCGACCTGCTGGAGCGGCTGCGCGACCTGGTGATCCTGGCCGCCGTGCCGGACGCCACCGACAAGGGGCTGATCGACGCGCCCCAGGACGTGGTGGAGCGGATGCAGGCCCAGGCCTCGGTCTTCGGCGCGGCCGAGCTGAGCCGGGCCGCCGACCTGGTGAACGAGGGCCTCACCGAGATGCGCGGCGCCACCTCGCCGCGGCTCCAGCTGGAGCTGATCTGCGCCCGGGTACTGCTGCCCGCGGCCTTCGACGACGAGCGCTCGCTGCTGGCCCGGCTGGACCGGCTGGAGCGCGGCGCCGCCCTGGCCCCGGGCGGCATGCCCGGCGGCGGCGCCCCGGTGTTCCAGGCGCCCCCGCCCGGGCCCGTGCCGGGGTACGCCCCCGGGCCCGGCGCCCATGCCCCCGTACCGCCCGTCGGGGGCCCGGCCCCGGTGCCCGCCCCCGTGCCCGAGCCGCAGGCACCGCCCGCCGCCGCGCCCGAGCAGCAGCCGGCCGGCGCCCAGCAGTCCGCGCCCCAGCAGACCGGGGAGCCCGAGCCGCAGGAGGCTCCGCCGGCCGGGCGCCCCGGGGCCTGGCCGTCGGCCTCGTCGCCCGGCTCCCGCGCCCCCGGCCGGCAGCCCGGCGGCTGGCCCACCGCCTCCGCGCCCGGCCAGGGTGCGCCCGCGCCCCAGCAGCAGGCCCCGCAGCCGGCCCAGCCGCCGCAGCCCCAGCCCGGCCAGGGACAGAGCCAGGGACAGAGCCAGGGACAGAGCCAGGGGCAGGGGCAGGCGCAGCCGGGGATGGCGCAGGGCGCCGCCCAGGTGCGGAACATGTGGGACTCCATCCTGGAGGCGGTCAAGAACCGGCGTCGCTTCACCTGGATCCTGCTCAGCCAGAACGCGCAGGTCGCCGGGTTCGACGGCACCACCCTCCAGCTCGGCTTCCTCAACGCCGGCGCGCGCGACAACTTCACGAGCAGCGGCAGCGAGGACGTGCTGAAGCAGGCGCTGGCCGAGCAGTTCAACGTCCACTGGAAGATCGAGGCCATCGTCGATCCGTCCGGCGGCAGCGGCGGCCCGGGCTCCGGCGGCACCGGCGGCTACAGCGGCGGCGGCCAGGGCGGCTTCGGCGGCGGGGGCGCGCCCGCGGCCGGCGGTCCCGGCGGATTCGGCACCGCACCGGCCGGCGGCAGCAGCGCCTACGGCAGCGGCGGCGGTCACGGCGGTGGCTCCGGATCCGGCGGCGCCCCGGCCGGCTCCTCCGCGTTCGGCGGCGCCGCCACCCCCGCCGCCCCGGCCCCCGGTGGCGCCCGGCCGGCCCCGGCGTCCGCCCCGGCCGCCGCACCCCGGCCCGCGCCGGAGCAGTACCGGGAGGCGTCCCCGGAGCGGTCCCGGCCCCCGGCCGAGCCCGCGCCGCCGCGCCCCGGCAGCCCGCCCCCGGTGGCGCTGGAGGACGACATGCCGGAGGACGACGATCCGGACCTGGTCGACAACGCGCTCTCCGGCCACGACCTGATCGTCCGCGAGCTGGGCGCGACCGTGGTGGAGGAGTACCCGAACCAGTAGGGACGCCGGGGACCGGGCCGGTCGGGACCGGATCGGCCCGGACCGGGCGGACCGAAACCGGGTCCGGCCTGGCCGGCATACCCGGAACGGGACAGTCTCTGGAGGAAGCTCCAAAGCCGTGGCGGCGGGGGCCTCGGTGGCCCGCACAAGGGGCACCCCGCGCCGCGGGCTACCCTGGCTGCCGTGAAGGTCCTCGTCATCGGCGGCGGCGCCCGCGAACACGCCCTGTGCCGCTCCCTCTCCCTCGATCCCGACGTCACCGCTCTGCACTGCGCGCCCGGCAACGCCGGAATCGCGGAGGTCGCGGAGCTCCACCCGGTGGACGCCCTCGACGGCGCCGCCGTCGCCCGCCTCGCCGGTGAACTGGCGGCCGACCTGGTCGTCGTCGGCCCGGAGGCGCCGCTGGTCGCCGGGGTGGCCGACGCCGTCCGCGCGGCCGGCATCCCCTGCTTCGGCCCGTCCCGGGAGGCGGCGCTGCTGGAGGGCTCCAAGGCGTTCGCCAAGGACGTGATGGCCTCCGCCGGCGTCCCCACCGCCCGCAGTTACGTCTGTGCCACGCCCGAGGAGATCGACCGGGCGCTGGACGCCTTCGGTGCCCCGTACGTGGTCAAGGACGACGGTCTGGCGGCGGGCAAGGGCGTGGTGGTCACCGCCGACGCGGCGCAGGCACGGGCGCACGCGCTCTCCTGCGAGCGGGTGGTGATCGAGGAGTATCTGGACGGCCCCGAGGTCTCGCTCTTCGCGATCACCGACGGCACCACCGTGCTGCCGCTCACCCCGGCCCAGGACTTCAAGCGCGCGCTCGACGGCGACGAGGGTCCCAACACCGGTGGCATGGGCGCCTATTCGCCGCTGCCGTGGGCCGATCCCAAGCTCGTGGACGAGGTGCTGGCGAGCGTCCTCCAGCCGACCGTGGACGAACTCCGCCGCCGGGGCACGCCGTTCACCGGTCTGCTGTACGCGGGCCTGGCGATCACCGGCAGGGGCGTACGGGTCATCGAGTTCAACGCCCGCTTCGGGGACCCCGAGACCCAGGTGGTGCTGGCCCGGCTCCGCACCCCGCTCGCCGGGCCGCTGCTGCGGGCGGCCGATGGGACCCTGGCCGACCAGCCCCCGCTGCGCTGGCACGAGGACGCCGCCGTCACCGTGGTCGTGGCCTCGCACAACTACCCCGGCACCCCCCGGACCGGTGACCCGATCGAGGGGCTTGACGAGGTGGCGGCGGAGGACGCCCCGTACGCGTACGTCCTCCACGCCGGCACCCGCCGGGAGGGCGACGCGGTGGTCAGCGCCGGCGGCCGGGTGCTCTCGGTCACCGCCACCGGCAAGGACCTGACCCAGGCCCGGGAGCGGGCGTACGCGGCGGTGGCCCGCATCCGGCTGGACGGCGCCCAGCACCGTACGGACATCGCGCGCGAGGCCGCCGGGGAGTGAACCCGCGAACGCGCGACCGGGCGGTCGCGCGGGGCGCACATTCGCTCGGCCGCTCATGCGTAAGGGGGGGGCATGGCCGTGCGGTCGTACGGACTGCACCTCGGACCATCGGGTGGTCGGGCGGTCGTACGGCCGGGGGAATCGCGCGGTCGGGCGGGAGCGCGAGCGGGAGTGCGGCCGGGAACACGGTCGGGAGCACAGGCGGAGATGCGGGCGGTGTGCGGACGCGCGGTCGCGCACAAGCCCGGGGCGTGCGCAAGGGCGCGGGGGAGTGAACCCCGCGGTTCCGGGAAGCGCATCACCTTTGCCCAAAGCCATTCCATCGAGTGACCGCTAGGCCATCCGAATGACGCCTGCCGGCGCCCCAACTAGGGTGCCGCGCAGGCGTTCCGGCATGTTCCGGCACTTGGCCCACCGGCATTGCGATGTCAGTGACGGGTGCCACAGTGGGGGAGTGACCAACACCACCGCGAGGCAGTCCGCCGCAGGGCGGGAGGGGGTGACGTACGGCCGTGTCCACAACCGGTACGAGCGAGGCGAGCGGTTCCGGCATGTCCGGTCCGGGTGACGAGCGGGGCGCGCGGGCCGCGCACGCCCGGGCCCTCGCGGTGCTGCGGGTGCGCGCCCGGGCGACGGCGCTGGCGCTGCTCCCGGCGGCCCTCGCCGTGGTGCTGCTGGCCGGCGGAGCGCTGGGCCGGCTGCCCGGCCCCGGCTGGGACACGGCCCGCTGGGCGGTGTCGGCGGTGGCCGTGGTGGTGCTGGCGGTGGCGGGCGCGGTGGCGGCGGTGATCACCCGCGCCCGGCCGGCCCTCAGCCCCACGGTCCAGCTCAGCCGCGAGTCGGCCCCCGATCTGTACCGGATGGTCCAGGACCTGGCCGGCCGGCTGGAGGTGCCCGCCCCCTCCGCGATAGCGCTGACCCCGGACTGCGACAGCTGGCTGGAGGACCGTACGCACCCGGCCCACCGGCCGGCCGGTGGCACCGGGGGCCGACCGGCCGGCGGCGCTCCCGTGCTGGTCATCGGCTCCCCGTTCCTGTGGTGGATGCGGGTGGCCGAGCTGCGGGCGGTGCTGGCCCCGGTCGTCGCCGGCACGGGGCCCTCCGCCCACCCCGACATAGCCGCCGCCCGCCGGTTCGTCCGGGGGCTGGACGCGGCCGCGGCGGCGACCGCCCGGCCGGACACCGGTCCGCTGCGGCGGCCGGCCTGCCGGCTGGTCGGCGCGGTGGTACGGGCGCTGCTGCGGAGTTGCGCGGTCCACGCCGCCGAGATGGAGCGGGGCGTGGCGGCGGCCGCCTCCGAGCGGGCCCGGACGGTCGACTACGGGATGCGGATCGTCGCCCAGGAGCAGGTCGGGCTGGCGTACGCCGGCTGGGACCGGCTGCTCACCCGGGTCGCGCTGCCCGCCTGGCGGATGGGGCGCTGGCCGTCCCGGCTGGACGCGGGCGTGGTCTCGGCGCTCACCGAGCTGTCCCGCCGCGACCGGCTGGCGGCGGACGGTTTCTCCTCCCGGCTGGGTGAGCGGCCCGCCTGCGACCTGCTGGAGGAACCGGGCGCGGTGGACGAGGCCACCTCGCTGCTCGCCGCCCGGCTGTTCCACGGCGGCCCCCCGGCGTCCGGGCCCGGCTGGGCCCCGGTCGACTGGCAGCGTTACCCGGAGGAGGTGGTGGACCGCAAGTGGCGCACCGAGGCCGCCCGGCTCCACCGGGTGCTGGACCGGCTGGGCGTCCGGCGCGGCGCGGAGGCCACCCTGACCCGGGTGCTCGACCACCTGGCCACCGCCCGCAACGGCGAGACCCTGGCGGCGGCGATCAGCGCGGAGCTGGCCCGCGAGGAGACCGCCCCCGGCCTCCCCGGCGCCCCTGGCCCTCCCGGTGCTTCCGCACTCGGTGCTCCCGGACTTCCCGGAGCGCCCGGCGGCGCCCCCGCCCACGCGCTCCCGGACGCCGGTACGCCCCCGGCCCCGGCTTCCGGTACGGCCCCGGCTTCCGGTACGGCCCCGGCTTCCGGTACGGCTCCGAGCCCGGCGCCCGACCCGGCCCCGGCCCCGGGTGCCGCCGGGGCCACCGGGTCCGCCCGCTCCACGCCCGGCGCGGCCCCGCACGCGCCCGCCCCGGACCGGTGTCCCGCCGATCCGGAGACGGCCGAGCGGTGTCCCGCCGCCGGGGCGCGCCCCGCCGACCCGGACCCAGGTGGTACCGGAGGTATGTCCTCGCCGGCGCCGCTGCCCGAACTGCTGGGCGGCGACCCGCTGCCGCTGTTCCCGCTGGGGCCGCCGCGCACGGGGCGGGAGCTGCTGGCCGACCATGTGACCGCCATGGTCTGCTGCGCGGCCGTCGACACCGCCGGTGCCGCCCCGGGGCTGGACTGGCTGGACGGACCCGCCCTGCTGGTCGACGGCGAGCGCCGGTCGGATCTGGGACCGGGGGTCCTGGCCCTGGTCGAGGACGCCGATCCCGAACCGCTCCTCGCCTGGCTGGCCTCGATCGGCATACGTCCGGAACTGCCCGTCCGTCTCGGATGACGGGGCAGCGCGCGGGGGCGTGAAAGGGGCAGGGGGCGCGCGCTGAGCGGAATGCACCGTTCCGATCACGCTGAAGAGCGCCGTACGGTGACGGGATGGGTGCGTAATGTGATGTGCTGAGTCCTCGCCGACCGGTCATCGGTCGGCCGGACGGGTGACCGCCGTCCGGCCTGCCGGCCCGGGCCCCGGCGGGACCGGTCGGGTGGCCGGGCCGGCCGAGCTGTCGGACGGGGGCGACGCCACGGTCCGCACACCACCGAGCGCGAGAAAACAGTCCGGAAATCCAGCGGTTCGGCGGTTGCGGTTCAGCGGTCCAGCACTCCAGAGATCCAGCAGCCCGGCAGTCCGGAGACCCGTTCAGAGGCCCAGACCCAGCAGTTCAGCAGTTCAGCAGTTCAGTAGTCCGGCAGTTGAGAAGCTCAGCAGTCCAGCGGCAGCAGGTCAGACACCGGTCACGGGGGAACCGAGGGAGGGGCACCATGGGGGCGGCACAGATCCGGCGGTGGGAATCGGGCGCGCTCGCCCACGCCGTCAGTGACCCGTTCGGTCAGGGCCCGCTGCCCTGGCTGCGCGGCTCCGAGCAGTACTTCGACGACACCGGGCAGGTCGTGCCCTGGTACGCGGACGAGACCTACGCCCGTGGCGGCACCGGCGGGCCCCGCTCCGCCGACGATGTGCGCCGGCAGATCAAGGGCTTCGCCTCCTCCGGGGCGGTGGCGCCCGGTGAGGCCATCGACTTCCATGTCACGGTGAACCCGCCCCAGGAGTTCTCGCTCGACATCTACCGGATCGGGCACTACGCGGGCGAGGGCGCGTCCAAGATCATCACCAGTCCGCGGGTCTCCGGCATCGTCCAGCCCGCGCCGCTCACCGCCGACCGCACCGTCTCCTGCCACAACTGGTGGCAGTCCTCGCGGCTCCAGGTGCCGGACTACTGGCCGATCGGCGCCTATGTGGCCGTCCTCACCACCCTGGACGGCTACCGCTCCCACATTCCGTTCACCGTCCGCGACAGTCACCCCGCCGACCTGCTCCTGCTGCTCCCGGACATCACCTGGCAGGCGTACAACCTCTATCCGGAGGACGGCCACACCGGTGCGAGCCTCTACCACGCCTGGGACGAGGAGGGCCGGCTGCTCGGCGAGGAGGACGCGGCGACCACCGTCTCGTTCGAGCGGCCCTACGCCGGGGCCGGGCTGCCGCTCCATGTGGGGCACGCGTACGACTTCATCCGCTGGGCCGAGCGGTACGGCTACGACCTCGCCTACGCGGACGCCCGGGACCTGCACGCCGGCCGGGTCGATCCCACCCGCTACCGGGGGCTGATCTTCCCGGGCCACGACGAGTACTGGTCGGTGCCCATGCGCCGTACCGTCGAGCAGGCCCGCGACCACGGCACCTCGCTGGTGTTCCTCTCCGCCAACACCATGTACTGGCAGGTGGAGCTGTCGCCGTCGCCGTCCGGGGAGCCCGACCGGCTGCTCAGCTGCCGCAAGCGGCGCGGCCCCGGCAGACCGGCGCTCTGGCGCGAGGTGGACCGCCCGGAGCAGCAGCTGCTCGGCATCCAGTACGCCGGGCGGGTGCCCGAGCCGCACCCCCTGGTCGTCCGCAACGCCGACCACTGGCTCTGGGAGGCCACCGGCGCGGGCGAGGGCGACGAGCTGCCCGGCCTGGTCGCCGGGGAGGCCGACCGGTACTTCCCGCGCACGGCGCTGCCCGAGCACGAGAGCCGCATCCTGCTCGCCCATTCGCCGTACCGGGACAGCGAGGGCGCCACCCGGTTCCAGGAGACCTCGCTCTACCGGGCCCCCTCCGGCGCCCTGGTCTTCGCCTCCGGCACCTTCGCCTGGTCCCCGGCGCTGGACCGGCCGGGCCATGTCGATCCCCGTATCCAGCGCGCCACCGCCAACCTGCTGGACCGGATCTGCAAACGCGACTAGACCCGGCACCCGAAGGACCGCCCGACCCCTGAGGAGCGCCCGGGCGCGCGACCGGCCGCCCCCGGGCGGAAGCGGTCCGGGCCATGCGGGAGAATCGGAGCCGACTGGAGAGAAACACCGGAGGGAACCGTGACCGGATTCGTCGAAAAGCCCGAGCCGGTGCAGGTGCCGGGGCTGGTGCATCTGCACACCGGCAAGGTGCGGGACCTGTACCGCAACGAGGCGGGCGACCTGGTGATGGTGGCCAGCGACCGCATCTCCGCCTATGACTGGGTGCTGCCCACCGAGATCCCCGACAAGGGCCGGGTGCTCACCCAGCTCTCGCTCTGGTGGTTCGACCGGCTGGCCGACCTGGTTCCGCACCATGTGATCTCCACCGAGCTGCCCCCCGGCGCCCCCGCCGACTGGGCGGGCCGCACCCTGGTCTGCTCGGCGCTGCGGATGGTGCCGGTCGAGTGCGTGGCGCGCGGCTACCTCACCGGCTCGGGGCTGGTCGAGTACGACCGTTCGCGTACGGTCTGCGGCCTCGCGCTGCCCGAGGGCCTCAGCGACGGCTCCGAGCTCCCGGCGCCGATCTTCACCCCCGCCACCAAGGCGGCGGTGGGGGAGCACGACGAGAACGTCTCGTACGAGGAGGTCGCCCGCCAGGTCGGCGCGGAGACCGCCGCCCAGCTGCGCCAGGCAACCCTGGCCGTCTACAGCCGGGCCCGCGACCTCGCCCGGGAGCGCGGCATCGTCCTGGCCGACACCAAGCTGGAGTTCGGCTACGACGGCGACCGGCTGGTGCTCGCGGACGAGGTGCTGACGCCCGACTCCTCACGCTTCTGGCCCGCCGCCACCTGGGAGCCGGGCCGCCCCCAGCCGTCGTACGACAAGCAGTACGTACGGGACTGGCTGACCGACCCGTCCACCGGCTGGGACCGCCACGGCGAGCTGGCGCCGCCCCCGCTGCCGCCGGAGGTCGTGGCGGCCACCCGGGCCCGGTATGTGGAGGCGTACGAGCAGCTGACCGGCGTGCCCTGGCAGTAGCGGCGCCGCAGGGCGCCTCCCGGCCGGGCAGCCCCCGCCCCCGCGGGCGGGCCGCCCGGCCGGGGCGCGGGCGGTGGCGGGAGCACGACGAAGCCCCCGGTCCGGGGACCGGGGGCTTCGTGCACCGAGCGGACGACGAGACTCGAACTCGCGACATCCACCTTGGCAAGGTGGTGCTCTACCAACTGAGCTACGTCCGCATGCGCCGTGGCGCGGGGACCACTATACCCAACCGCGCTCCCGGGCGAGACGCGCCGCCGTGTGCCGGTTCTCCGCACCCAGCTTGGCGGCGGCGGAGGAGAGGTAATTGCGCACCGTCCCGGGGGAGAGCGCGGCCCGTGCGGCGATCTCCGTGACCGGCGCCCCGTCCGCCGCCAGCTCCAGTACCTCGGCCTCCCGGACGGTCAGCGGCGAGTCGCCGGCCGAGATGGCGTCGGCCGCCAACTCCGGGTCCACATAACGGTTTCCGGCGTGCACGGTACGGATGATCTCGGCCAGCCGCTGGGCGCTGACGGTCTTCGGGACGAAGCCGCGCACCCCGGCCGCGAGCGCCCGCTTGAGGTGGCCGGGGCGGCCGTGACTGGTCACGATCATGGTGCGGCAGCCGGGCAGTTCGGACCGCAGCAGTGTGGCGACCTTCACACCGTCCGCCCCCGGCATCTGGAGGTCCAGCACCGCCACGTCCGGGCGGTGGGCGCGGGCCATCGCCAGCGCCTCGGGTCCGGACGCCGCCTCCGCGACCACGTACAGGTCGTCCTCCAGGCCCAGCAGCGCCGCCAGGGCGCCCCGGATCAGATGCTCGTCGTCGGCCAGCAGCACCCGCACGGCATCCCCGCCCGGGCCGCCGGGCTCCGTGCCCGGGCCATCGAACCCCGTACGCCGGCCACCGGGCTCCGTACCCGGGCCACCGAACCCCGGACGCCGGCCGCCGGGCGCCGTAACCGGTCCGCCGGACTCCGTGCCCCGGCCGCCGGGCTCCGTCCCCCTGTCCGGCCCCGCGCCCCCGCCGGTGGGTCCGTCGGGGCCGCCGGCGGGGGCCCCGCCCGGGCCGGCCGGCGCCGGCGTCCCGTTCCGCTCGCCACTCATGTCCGTCCGTCCTCCACTTCCGTACGCCCGTACCACCGTCCCGCACCGGGATTCCCGTCTTCCCCGCCGCCCGTACCCGGCGGCGTCACCGGCACCCGGGCGGTCACCCGGAACCGGTCGTCGCCGAGCCGCCCGGCCGCCAGCGCGCCGTCCAGCGCGGCCAGCCGCTCCCGCAGCCCGGCCAGCCCCGAACCGGGTCCGGGCAAGCCCCGGCTCGCGGGCGCACCGGAGGGGCCCCCGTCGCCGGTGAGCCCGTCGTTCTCCACCACCAGCACCGCGCAGCCGTCCTCCGCCGACACCGCGACCGACACCGTGCACCGGCGGGCGTCGCTGTGCCGGAGCACATTGGTGGTGGCCTCCCGGACCACCCAGCCGAGCGCCGACTGCACCGCCGCCGGCCATGTCCCGGCGCCGCCCGCCTCGACCACGCAGGCGATGCCCGCCGCGGCCAGGATGCTCCGGGCGCCCTCCAGTTCGGTGCCGAGATCCGCCTCGCGGTAGCCCCGTACGACGTCCCGCACCTCCCGCTGGGACTCCCGGGCGATCCGCTGGACCTCGGTCATCTCGTCCGCCGCCCGCTCCTGGGCACCGCGCCGGGCCAGTCGCACCGCCAGCTCGCTCTTGAGCGCGATCACCGACAGATTGCGGCCCAGCACATCGTGGAGGTCCCGCCCGAACCGCAGCCGCTCCTCCGCCACCGCGAGCCGGGCCTGCAATTCCCGCGCCGCGTCCAGCTGCCAGACCGCTTTCACCAGCCACGCGGAGAAGCCGCTGGTGAAAGCGAGGCCCAGCCCGGCGCAGCAGACGCCGATCAGCAGGGCGAGGGCCCCGGTGGCGGGCAGCCCCAACGCCAGCGCGACGAGCGGGGCCGCCGTCGACGTGGCGAGGACCAGATACAGCATGTGCCGCGCCCGCCGGAGGCAGAGCACCAGCCCGGCGATGCCGAACGCGAGCAGGAAGACCACCGACACCACGGCCGGCGTCGTGTCGCCGGTTCCGTCCGGCCGGTGGAACAGCAGGATCGCGCAGGCGCCGCCGCCCGTGATCACCGCGTACGCCGCCATGAGCCGGTACGGTCGCTCCCGGCGGCCCAGCGCCCAGTCCAGCGCCCGGGAGCAGAGCCATCCGAAGGTGAGGGCGTGCGCGAAGACCAGCAGCGCCCAGAGCGTCGGGCGGCCGCCCGCGAGCAGCGCGGAGCCCATCTCCATCACCACGAAGAGGTGGAACGACCACCGGGTGTAGAGCTCGACCTTCTCCGGATTGCTCCGGCCGCTCCACCATCCGGTCAGCCGCCTCATGGCCCCGCTCCGTCTTCCGTCGTCTTCCGTCGTCTTCCGGCGTCGTCTTCCGTCGTCTGCCATCGTCTGTTGTCGTCCGTCGTGAACCGTCGTGAACCGCCCTGATCCGCCGTCGTTCGTCCGCGAACCCCGGCGACCTTCAGGGACCCGCAGAGACTTTCAGCGACGCGGCTCCCAGCGGAACCACCGCCGGAGGACGTAGACCGAGAGCAGTGTCCAGACCGCCGCGGTGAGCGCGGCCGTCAGCACCTCCCGGCCGTCCGGGCCGCCGACCCAGCCGGCCCGCACCAGGGTGACCACCCCTGAGAGCGGCAGCAGCTCGCACACCGAGGCCAGCCCGCCCGGGAAGACGTCCAGCGGGACGAACAGGCCGGAGCCCACCGCCGAGATCATGAACATCGGCAACGTCGTGAGCTGGGCGCTCTCCACCGTCCGGGTGACGATCGCGGTGACCCCGGCGAGCGCGGCCATCAGCACCGTCCCCAGCAGGGTGCCCCCGAGCAGCAGCAGCGGGGAGCGCGGCGCGGTCACGTCCAGGAACCCGACCCCCGCCACCACCAGCAGCACGCACTGGACCAGCGCCGCCACCACCGCGGGCAGGGCGGTGCCCACGAGGATCTCCGGGTCCGTCACCTCGCCGGTCCGCAGCCGCTTCAGCACCAGTTCCTCGCGGCGCGCCACATACGCCGAGACCAGGTTCAGATGGACCACCAGCAGCAGCACCATCCCGATGCCGCCGGTCAGCGTCGCCTCCAGGACGCTCAGCCCGGACCCGCCGAGGCCGACCCCGTCCAGCGCCGTCCGCATGAACGCCACCATCAGGGCGGGCATCAGCAGCGCCGTGAAGAGGGCGTACCGATTGCGTACGAGGAGGGTCAGCTCCGCCCGGCCGAGCGCGCCCAGCCGCCCCGTCACCGTCGTACGCGCCGTCCGGGACTTCCGTTCCGCCGCGCGGTTCATGGGTGTGGCCATGGTCACACCCCCGCCGTCTCGGTGGTCCGCGCGATGTCCAGGAACGCCTCCTCCAGGCTGGCCGAGCGGGCGTCGAGCCCGTCCAGCCGTACGTTCTCCCGCCGGGCCCAGAGCAGCAGTTCGGCCAGGTCGTCCTGGAGCCGGTGGGTACGGACCTCGATCCGGCGCCCGGTGTCGTCCGCCCGCGCGGCCCGCAGTGTCAGCGGCAGCCGGGCGGCGTCGACCCCGTCGGGCAGCGCGAACCGGATCCGGGCCGGCCGGGCCGCGGTCACCTCCGCCGGCGTACCGGAGGCCACGATCCGGCCCCGGTGCATGATCGCCAGCCGGTCGGCGAGCGATTCGGCCTCCTCCAGGTAATGCGTGGTCAGCAGCACGGTGGTGCCGGCCGCGCGAAGTTCCCGCACCAGCCGCCAGGTGTCCCGCCGCCCCTCCGCGTCCAGCCCGGTGGACGGTTCGTCGAGGAACAGCACCTCGGGCCGGCCCAGCAGGGCCAGCGCCAGATCGAGCCGCCGCCGCTCACCGCCGGACAATTGCTTGACCCGCACCTCGCTCCGGGCGGCCAGCCCGACGAGCTCCAGCGCCTCGCCGGCCGGGCGGGCACCGCTGGTGCACCCGGCCCACATCCGTACGGTCTCCCGCACCTTCAGCTCGGACGGGAAGCCGCCCTCCTGGAGCATCACCCCGACCCTCGGCCGCACCGCGACCCGTTCCCGGTACGGATCGTGCCCGAGCACCCGCACCCGGCCGCCGCTGGGCCGGGCGAGGCCCTCCAGCACTTCCACGGTGGAGGTCTTGCCCGCGCCGTTGGTGCCGAGCAGCGCGAAGATCTCGCCGCGCGCCACGGTGAGGTCGATGCCGGACACCGCCTCGAAACCGCCGGAGTACGTACGCCGGAGGCCCGCGGCCTCGATCACCGGCCCGGCGCCGTCCCCGCCGGCCCCGGTCCCGCCCCCGGCTCCTGCCCGCGTCCCGCCGCCGGCCACGGGCACGGTGGCGCGGACGGCTCTGTCGTCACTGGTCATGGGTCCAGGCTTCCGCCGGGTGGCGAGGGAGGGCAGTGCGCGCTGTCATCGGCCCGGATGACAAATGTCATCGCCTGCGCCCCGGAAGCTGATCGGGGCCCCGGGACCGGGACCGCCCGGACCGAGCTGGGACCCCCGGACCGAGCCGGGACCGCCCGGCACGGGACACCCCGGACCGAGCCGGGGGACCGTGCGGACGCCTGGCGACCCGCCTGACGCGCCTGGGGGACTCGAAGATGCCCGGAGACGGCGAGAAGCGCCGGAAAGCGCGGGAAGGCTGGGAAAGCTGAGAAAGCTGAGAAAGTTGGGAAACGACGAAGACCCCGATCATTCGACCGGGGTCTTCTCACTGAGCGGACGACGAGATTCGAACTCGCGACCCTCACCTTGGCAAGGTGATGCTCTACCAACTGAGCCACGTCCGCATTGCTCCCGCTCGGCTCTCACCGGGCGGTGCTCCATCACCTTACCCGAACCACCTGAGTGGTCGGGTCGATGAGGTGGAGCGGGTGACAGGAATCGCACACTGCGCCTTCCCCCTGGAAGGGGGATGTTCTACTACTGAACTACACCCGCACGCTCCGTGAGGCGCTTGGCTTTTCGGCCTCGCCCCTCGGCGTGCTCCAGACTCTAGCCGATCACCGGGGGTGTCGCGCAACTCCGGGTTCCGCCGGCCCCCGCCCCGGGCGCCCCGACCCGGCCCCCGCAGCCCTCCCGCCCCGGGAACCGGGCCCCCCGGAGCCCCGTGCCCGAAATCCAGGACGGCGCCCGGTTCCGGTCTCGGGGTCGGAAGTCCCGCCCGGCCGCGCGCTCAGCCGGCCTGTTCGAACGCCTCGTAGATCCGCTTCGGGATGCGGCCGCGCGCGGGCACCTCCAGCCGGTTGGACTGCGCCCAGGCGCGTACGGCCGCCGGGTCGGGCGCGACGGCGGTGTGGCGGTAGGTGACCGCACGCGCCTGGCCGGTCTTCCGGGCCCGCTCGGCCGCCTGCTTCCGCCCGGCCGCCATGTAGGGGGCGAGGGCCTTGCGCAGTTTCTTGGCATTGGCGGGATTGAGGTCGATCTCGTACGACTTTCCGTCGAGACCGAAGGCGACCGTTTCCGCCGCTTCTCCGCCGTCGATGTCGTCGAAGAGCGTGACCACTACGCGCTGCGCCACGGATATCGGTCCTTTCGTGCGGGTCGCCGCACCGCTCGCGAGTGCCCGGCACCCACGTGTCTCCGGCGCCCGGACGGCACCCGGTGCTTCCGGGGGCCGGGCACCCTGCTGACGTGCGGCGAAACCGACTTCACGGCTGTTGTCGGGGAATGCTGTTTTTCGCTGCATTCCTTTGTACCCGGAACGCGTCGCCCGGGGAAGTCCAGCCAATTGCATCGCGTGTCCCGCCGCAATGGCCTGCGGCTTTGTTTTCCAGGTTTTTCCCGTTTGCAACGAGCCGGGGCCGGGGTCGCGGATGAAGGGGAAACGCGAGGCGGGGGAGGAGGGGGAGGAGGGGTGGGGGCGCGGGTCCCGAAGCGAGTGGGGTCACCGGGGTGCGACTCCCGGGGCAGGCCGCATCGGAACGGGCCCGGGGCCGGCCGGGTCGGGCAGTGCCCGGGCGGTGCCGGCCGGTGCCGGCCGGTGTCGGGGCAGTGGCACGCCGGTCGGCGGAGAATCCTTCGTAGACTCCTACAGAAATCTACTCGCGTAGAATTTGGAGACAGGTACGCTGAGGGAACCGCCCACGCAACACACCACCGGGAGTGCCAGTGGCACGCGTCGTAGTCGACGTCATGCTCAAGCCGGAGATCCTCGACCCGCAGGGACAGGCGGTGCAGCGCGCACTGCCCCGTCTCGGCTTCGAGGGGATCGCGGACGTCCGCCAGGGAAAGCGCTTCGAACTGGACGTGGAGGGGCCGGTCGACGACGCCGCCCTGGCCCGCATCCATGAGATGGCCGAAACCTTCCTCGCCAACACCGTCATCGAGGACTTCGTCGTGAAGGTGGAGTCGTGACCGCTCGTATCGGAGTCGTCACCTTTCCCGGCACTCTGGACGACCGGGACGCGCTGCGCGCGGCCCGTATCGCGGGCGCCGAGCCGGTTTCGCTCTGGCACCGCGACAAGGATCTGCACCAGGTCGACGCCGTGGTTCTGGCGGGCGGTTTCAGCTACGGCGACTATCTGCGCGCCGGTGCCATCTCCCGGTTCTCGCCGGTGATGGAGACCATCATCGAGCAGGCGAGGTCCGGACTTCCGGTTCTCGGCATCTGCAACGGCTTCCAGGTCCTCACCGAGGCGCATCTGCTGCCCGGCGCGATGCTGCGCAACGACCACCTGCACTTCGTCTGCCGCGACCAGAAGCTGCGGGTGGAGAACGCCACCACCGCCTGGACCGCCGACTACGAGGCCGGCCAGGAGATCTCCGTACCGCTGAAGAACATGGACGGCCGGTACGTGGCCGACGAGCGGGTGCTGGACGAGCTGGAGGCGGAGGGCCGGGTCGCGTTCCGGTACCTCGGTGGCAATCCCAACGGCTCGCTCCGTGACATCGCGGGCATCACCAACGCCGCCGGCAATGTCGTCGGTCTGATGCCGCACCCGGAGCACGCGGTCGAGCCGCTGGTCGGCACCGGCCGCACCGACGGCCTCGGGTTCTTCACCTCGATCCTGAAGAAGTTGGTTTCCGCATGACCCTCGATACGGTCAAGCACGCGGGCGGGACGCCCGACGTCGAGCAGCCGTGGGCCGAACTCGGGCTGAAGCAGGACGAGTACGCGCGCATCCGGGAGATCCTGGGCCGCCGCCCCACCGGCGCCGAACTCGCCATGTACTCCGTCATGTGGTCCGAGCACTGCTCGTACAAGAGCAGCAAGGTCCATCTGAAGCAGTTCAGCGAGAAGAAGCCCGAGTCCGACGCGATGCTCGTCGGCATCGGGGAGAACGCCGGCGTGGTGGACGTCGGCCAGGGGTACGCGGTGACCTTCAAGGTCGAGTCGCACAACCACCCCAGCTACATCGAGCCCTACCAGGGCGCGGCCACCGGCATCGGCGGCATCGTCCGCGACATCCTGGCGATGGGCGCCCGCCCGGTCGCCGTGGTGGACCCGCTGCGCTTCGGCGCCGCCGACCACCCCGACACCAAGCGCGTGCTGCCGGGCGTGGTCGCGGGCATCGGCGGCTACGGCAACTGCCTGGGCCTGCCCAACATCGGCGGCGAGGTCGTCTTCGACTCCTGCTACCAGGGCAACCCGCTGGTCAACGCCGGCTGCATCGGTGTGATGAAGCACGAGGACCTGCACCTCGCCAAGGCGTCGGGTCCGGGCAACAAGGTGATCCTGTACGGCGCCCGCACCGGCGGCGACGGCATCGGCGGCGTCTCGGTCCTCGCCTCGGAGACCTTCGACGCCGCGGGCAAGCCCACCAAGCGCCCCGCCGTCCAGGTCGGTGACCCGTTCCAGGAGAAGCTGCTCATCGAGTGCACCCTGGAGATCTTCCGCGAGAAACTGGTCGCGGGCATCCAGGACCTCGGCGGCGCCGGCCTCTCCTGCGCCACCAGCGAGCTGGCCTCGGCCGGTTCGGGCGGCATGCGGGTCGAGCTGGACACCGTGCCGCTGCGCGACGCCACGCTCTCGCCGGAGGAGATCCTCATGAGCGAGTCGCAGGAGCGCATGTGCGCCGTCGTGGAGCCGGACAAGGTCGAGCGCTTCCTCGCCATCTGCGAGAAGTGGGACGTCATCGCCACCGTCATCGGTGAGGTCACCGACGGCGAGCGGCTGGAGATCTACTGGCACGGCGAGCAGATCGTGGACGTGCCGCCGCGCTCGGTCGCCCACGAGGGCCCGACCTACCACCGGCCGTACGCCCGTCCGGAGTGGCAGGACGCCCTCCAGGCCGACGACGCCGGCACGTTGCCCCGCCCGGGGACCGGCGCCGAGCTGAAGGACCAGGTCCTGAAGCTGGTGGCCCACCCCAACCAGGCGTCCAAGGCGTGGATCACCGACCAGTACGACCGTTTCGTGCAGGGCAACACGGTCCTCGCCCAGCCCGAGGACGCCGGCATGATCCGGATCGACGAGGAGACCAACCTCGGGGTCGCCATGGCGACGGACGGCAACGGCCGGTACGCCAAGCTCGATCCGTACACGGGCGCGCAGTTGGCGCTGGCGGAGGCGTACCGCAATGTCGCCGCCTCCGGGGCCAGGCCGCTGGCCATCTCCGACTGCCTCAACTTCGGCTCGCCCGAGGACCCGGCCGTGATGTGGCAGTTCGCCGAGGTCACCCGTGGACTGGCCGACGGATGCCTGGAGTTGGGCACCCCGGTGACCGGTGGCAATGTCTCGCTCTACAACCAGACCGGTGAGGTGGCTATCCACCCGACGCCGGTGGTCGCGGTGCTGGGTGTGATCGACGACGTGACCCGCCGTACGCCGATCGCCTTCGCGGAGGAGGGCCAGCTGCTCTACCTGCTGGGCGACACCCGCGAGGAGTTCGGTGGCTCGGCCTGGTCCGAGGTGGTCCACGGGCACCTCGGCGGACTGCCGCCCCGGGTGGACCTGGCCCGCGAGAAGCTGCTGGGCGAGATCCTGATCTCCGCCTCCCGGGACGGCATGATCGACGCCGCCCACGACCTCTCGGACGGCGGTCTGGTCCAGGCGGTGGTGGAGTCCTGTCTGCGCGGCGGCACCGGCGCCCGGCTGGTCGTCCCGGACGGCCTGGACGCCTTCACCTTCCTGTTCAGCGAGTCGGCGGGCCGCGCGGTCGTCGCCGTCCCGCGCAGCGAGGAGCTCCGCTTCACCGACATGTGCGGCGCGCGCGGGCTGCCCGCGACCCGGATCGGGGTCGTGGACGGCACGGAGCTCGATGTGCAGGGCGAGTTCGGCGTCTCGCTGGACGAGCTGCGGACGGCCCACGAGGCGACCGTCCCCGCGCTGCTGGCCTGAGCCGCTGCCGGCCTGAGCCCGTACGAAGCCTGTACGGCGCTCCCGCCGTTGCCGGTCGTCGCCCGTGAGCCCCCGTCCGGCCCCTTCCCGGGGCCGGGCGGGGGCTTTCGTCTGCCCCAAGCCGTTGCCCATGTCTACGAAATTACGTAATCTCGTCACCATGGCATCGGAGGAACGGGAGCGGCTGAAGGAGCGGCTCACCGCACTCGAACGGCGGCTTGACGCCCTCGAAGGTTCCGGTTCCGCCTCCGGCCCCCTCTCCGCTCCCCGTCCCTCGCCGGACGGCCGGGGCCCCGAGTTCTGGGCGCTGAACGGTCTGAAGGAGCAGGTCGCGGCGGCGGGCGCGGAGGACGGCGCGGTGCTGTTCACCGGAGCCGTACGACTGCCCACCGGCGAGCGGTACGAATGGCAGGAGACCCGCCGCACGGCGGACGTCACCGAGGACCTGGTCCACGGCGGGAGCGCCGATGACGCCACCGGCCCGCCTGGGCCGCGGCGGACGGCCGAAGCGCTCGCCGCGCTCGGGCACCCGGTCCGCCTCCGGTTGCTCGGAGAGATCATCACCGGCCGCCGCACCGCCGCCGAGCTGGCCGGACTGGACGGCATGGGCACCACCGGCCAGATCTACCACCACCTGCGCCAGCTCACCGCCGCCGGCTGGCTGGTCGCCACCGGGCGCGGCCGGTACGAGGTCCCGGCGACCCGGGTGGTCCCGCTGCTGACGGTCCTGGCCGCCGCCGGGAGCTGACACGGGCGGCCGGAACGGCCGGGGCGGGCCCGGACATCCCGCGCATCGACCTATCTGGAGGGCTCACATGAACATCAGCCAATTACGAAAATCCGTAACGGTTCTCAGCCGGCTCGGGCAGCTGGCCGTGGTGGCGGCCCTGATCGCCCGGTTCGGCTTTGACGCCCCGGTGTGGTGGGTGCTCCCGCCCGTCCTGCTGTGCTGCCTGGTGCCGTACGCCTTCCGCCGGCTCGAACGGTCGGCCGGGCCCGCGCGCCCGCCCGTCGAGGTGGCGCCGCCGGTGACCGACCGCTGGCTGGCGCTCAACAGCCCGGCCGACAAGGTGCCGAGCCATGGCACGTACGGCCACGCCCAGAGCCACGCCATCGACATCGTGGCCGAACCGGACGAGGGCGCCCGGCCGCCGTTCCGGCCCCTCTGGCCGGTCGCCCGCCGCAACCGGGACTTCCCGGGCTTCGAGGCGCTGGTGTACGCGGTGGCGGACGGCACGGTGATCCACGCGGCCGACCGGCAGCGCGACCATCTGAGCCGCAACTCCGGCCCGGCGATGGCCTACTTGGCGCTGATCGAGGCGGCGGTACGGAGCCTCGGCGGCTGGCGCGGCCTCTTCGGCAACCATGTGGTGCTGAAGCTGGACGGGAGCGCGGACGGCTCGGACGAATCGGACGGCACGGGCGGCACGGGCGGTACGTACGCCGCCTACGCCCATCTGCGGCGCGGCTCGCTGCGGGTGCGGCCGGGGGACCGGGTGGTGGCCGGGCAGCTCATCGCGGAGTGCGGCAACTCGGGCAACTCCACCGAGCCGCATGTCCACTTCCAGCTGATGGACGGCCCCGACCCGGAGGCCGCCCGGGGCGTGCCCTTCAGCTGGCGCGGCATCGGCGTCCCGGGCGGGAACACGACCTTCATCGCCGCCCCGCCGGCCAAGGAGGCTCCTGCCGAGGGGCCGGCCGCCGAGGAGGCCCCTGCCGAGGGCTCGGCCACTGGAAGTCCGGCCGCCGGCGGCCCCTCGGCCGGAAGTCCGGTCGCAGGGGGGCCGCCGGCCGGGCGCACCGGCTAGTCTCGGGCGCATGCCCCCGGCCAGGAAGCGCGCCCGCAGTTACGACCCCGCCAAGACCCGCGCCGCCGTGCGCGCCCAGTTCGACCACGTCCGCGCGGCCGTTCTGGGGCTCACCCCGGAACAGCTCGCCGCGCCCACCCGGCTGGGTGACTGGACGGTCCGGGAGCTGGCCGCGCATCTGGCCCTCGGCTACGGCTCGGTGCCCCGGGCCCTCGCCGAGCCGGAGCCGGCCACCCGGGAACTGGAGCTGGTGGAGTGGCCGTTCGCCACCGCCCCGCAGGCCGGCGGGGTGGACGAGGCGGCACGCACGGCGGCGGCCGGCGCCGATCTGCCCGGGCTGTACGCGGAGGTGGCGGCGGACCTGGACGCGGTGCTGCCGGACGCCCCGGACGACCGGGTGGTGGCCATGCGCGCCGGGACGATGCGGCTGGGCGACGCGATGGTCACCCGGGCCGTCGAGCTGATCGTGCACACCGACGACCTCAACGCCGCGACCGGCCTGGCGGTGCCGTACGACCGCGCGGCGCTCGGGGCCTGTGTACGGCTGCTGGCGGACGCGCTGGCGGTGAAGGCCCCGGGCGGCTCGGTGGAGGTGCGGGTGCCGCCGTACGCGGTGGTGCAGTGCGTCCCGGGCCCCCGGCACACCCGGGGCACCCCGCCCAATGTGGTGGAGACCGACCCGCTGACCTGGCTCCGGCTCGCCACCGGCCGGGCGCGGTGGGCGGACGAGGTGGCCGCCGCCCGGGTCCGCGCCGGCGGCGAGCGGGCCGACCTCGCCGCCCTGCTCCCGGTCATGAGCTGACCCGTACGGGCATGCGGAGCCCGGCACCCGGGGGAACCGGATCGTCCCCGAGCCCGTCGAAGCGGCATGCAGACGACGACGCGCACTCAGCTGGCAGCGGCCACCACCCTGGCGGCCTCCCTTCTCGTCCTCACCGCCTGCGGCACGGAGGCGACGCCCGGCGGAGGGGGCGGCCGTACGGTCGCCGCCGACCCCGAGGTCGCCGGCGTCCACTGGTCCGTCGAGAGCGTCACCGCGGACGGCCGGAAGACCACCGTGCCGCCGGGGGCGTATCTGCGGATCGACCCGAAGACCGACCGCGCCGAGGGCGATCTCGGCTGCAACCGGTTCAGCGCCGGGGCGACCGTCAAGGGCGACACCGTCACCCTCAGCAAGCCGACCTCCACACTGTTGAGCTGTACGAGCCCGGACGGGAAGCGGGGAGAGGCCGAACAGGCGCTGCGCACGGTGCTCAACGGTCCGCTCACCGCCCGGGTCGCGGCCGGAAAGCTCACCCTGACCGGCAAGGGCGGCGACACGGTCCGGCTGTTCGACGCGCCCCCGGCGAAGCTGGTCGGCCCCACCTGGGAGATCACGAGCCGCTATCCGGGGACGCCCGCCCCGGGCAAGGCGAAGCTGGTCTTCGGCAAGGACGGCACGGTACGCGGCACCCTCGGCTGCAACCGGTTCAGCGCCACCTTCACGACCCCGGAGCCGGCCACGAAGGCGGCCCCGGAGCCATCCGGCGGGACCACGGAAGGGGCGCTCGTGATCACCCGGCCCGTCACCACCCGGATGCTCTGCCAGGGCGCGGCGGGCGAGACCGAGAAGGAACTGCTGAAGGTGCTGAAGGGCGGGCTCAGCTACCGGATCGACCACCGGAAGCTGGTGCTCCGGACCTCGGGCGACTCCGCCCCCGGCGGCAACGCGGGCCTCACCGCGTACCCGGTCGGCGGCTGACCCGGCGGCCCCGGCGGGCACACCCGGGCGCGCACCCGAATCGTCCGCGGAGCGAGCCCGGACCGTCCCCGGGCGGGTCCGCGAGGCCCCGGACCGTCCCGGAGCCGGCCCGTGAGGCCCCGGACCGTGCCCGGAGCCGGCCTGGAAGGCCCTCGGAGGCGTACCCGGCCCCGGAGGCGTACACGGCAGACGTACCCGGAATGAGCCATTCTCGGCCCGGTCCCGGTCCCGGCTGCCCGCAGAAGCCGGGGCCCGGCCCGGCGACCGGCTCCCGACGGCAGAGGAAGGCCGGATCGGGGCCGGATCGGGGCGAGGCCGGGGCAGGATTCGGGCCGGTTCACTGCGAGGTCCGTCACACCCGTGGCCGCCCGGCGGCCGGAGCAAGCTCCCTGGTCAGCGCGGTGGCCATGACCGACCGTGAGGGCGGGTGTCCGGAACGGGCGGCTCCAGGGGCGCGTCCCGGGGCCGTCCCCAATTCGGACCAGTGGTCGATCTCGCCTACACTCGGTGCCGTGCCACGTGGTGACGGTCGACTCAATCACGATCTGCTTCCCGGCGAGAAGGGCCCCCAGGACGCTTGTGGCGTCTTCGGCGTCTGGGCCCCGGGCGAAGAGGTCGCAAAGCTCACGTACTTCGGTCTCTACGCTCTCCAGCACCGGGGCCAGGAATCCGCGGGAATCGCGGTCAGCAACGGCTCCCAGATCCTCGTCTTCAAGGACATGGGCCTGGTCTCCCAGGTCTTCGACGAGACATCCCTCAGCTCCCTCCGCGGCCATATCGCGGTCGGTCACGCGCGCTACTCCACCACCGGCGCCTCGGTGTGGGAGAACGCCCAGCCGACGTTCCGGGCCACCGCC
This sequence comes from Streptomyces pyxinae, assembly GCF_024756275.1. Classification (GTDB taxonomy): domain Bacteria; phylum Actinomycetota; class Actinomycetes; order Streptomycetales; family Streptomycetaceae; genus Streptomyces; species Streptomyces pyxinae. The sequence goes on from NZ_JANUGQ010000027.1 coordinate 26,598, forward strand.
AACGGCTCCATCGCGCTCGGCCACAACGGCAACCTGGTGAACACCGCCCGGCTCGCCGAGATGGTCGCGGACCTCCCCCAGGAGAACGGCCGGTCCGCCCGGGTCGCGGCCACCAACGACACCGACCTGGTCACCGCCCTGCTGGCGGGCCAGGTGGACGAGGACGGCAAGCCGCTCACCGTCGAGGAGGCGGCCGCCAAGGTGCTGCCCGACGTCCGGGGCGCCTTCTCCCTCGTCTTCATGGACGAACACACCCTCTACGCCGCCCGCGACCCGCAGGGCATCCGCCCGCTGGTCCTGGGCCGCCTGGAGCGCGGCTGGGTGGTGGCCTCCGAGACCGCCGCCCTCGACATCTGCGGCGCCAGCGTGGTCCGCGAGGTCGAGCCGGGCGAGATGATCGCCATCGACGAGAACGGCATCCGCACCTCGCGGTTCGCGGAAGCGAAGCCCAAGGGCTGTGTCTTCGAGTACGTCTACCTGGCGCGCCCGGACACCGACATCGCGGGCCGGAACGTCTACCTCTCCCGGGTCGAGATGGGCCGCAAGCTGGCCCGCGAGGCGCCTGCCGACGCCGATCTGGTGATAGCGACCCCGGAGTCCGGCACCCCCGCCGCCATCGGCTACGCGGAGGCGAGCGGCATCCCGTTCGGCGCCGGCCTGGTGAAGAACGCCTATGTGGGCCGGACCTTCATCCAGCCCTCCCAGACCATCCGCCAGCTCGGTATCCGGCTGAAGCTGAACCCGCTGAAGGAGGTCATCCGGGGCAAGCGGCTGGTGGTCGTGGACGACTCCATCGTCCGGGGCAACACCCAGCGCGCGCTGGTCCGGATGCTCCGCGAGGCGGGCGCGGCCGAGGTCCACATCCGGATCTCCTCCCCGCCGGTGAAGTGGCCGTGCTTCTTCGGCATCGACTTCGCCACCCGCGCCGAGCTGATCGCCAACGGCATGTCGGTCGAGGAGATCGGCCGGTCGCTGGGTGCGGACTCGCTGTCGTACATCTCCATCGACGGCATGATCGAGGCCACCACCATCGACAAGCCGAAGCTCTGCCGGGCCTGCTTCGACGGGGAGTACCCGATGGAGCTTCCCGACCCCGAGCTGCTCGGCAAGCAGCTGCTGGAGACGGAGCTGGCCGCCGGACCGGCCGCCACCGCGGCGGCGGACGCGCTCCGCAGGCCGTGAGCCCGCGGCCGGTGACGCCCGTCTCGCCGGTGCCGTCCCCGGACGGCCCCCGAGACGGTTCACCGGCCGCCCGCCCGGACCGTTCCCGGCCGTCGCCCGGCGATCTCCTCGTCCCCGCCGGCCGCCCCCAGACTCACCGTCCCCACCACCCCTACCATCCCCAGCACCCGCCGTACGGCTCCCCGTACGCATCGCCGCACGACAGGAAAGTTCTCTCCGCCATGTCAGAGACCTCCGGGGCCCCCGAGACCCCTGGTGCCAGCTACGCGAGCGCGGGCGTCGACATCGAAGCGGGCGACCGCGCCGTCGAGCTGATGAAGGAGTGGGTCGGCAAGGCCCGGCGTCCCGAGGTGCTCGGCGGCATCGGCGGCTTCGCCGGGCTGTTCGACGCCTCCGCCCTCAAGCGCTTCGAGCGCCCGCTGCTCGCCTCCGCCACCGACGGTGTCGGCACCAAGGTGGACATCGCCCGCCGGATGGGTGTGTACGACACCATCGGCCACGACCTGGTCGCCATGGTCATGGACGACATCGTGGTCTGCGGCGCCGAGCCGCTGTTCATGACCGACTACATCTGCGTCGGCAAGGTCCACCCCGAGCGGGTCGCGGCGATCGTCAAGGGCATCGCCGAGGGCTGTGTGCTGGCCGGCTGCGCGCTGATCGGCGGCGAGACCGCCGAGCACCCGGGGCTGCTCGGCCCGGACGACTTCGACGTCGCCGGCGCCGGCACGGGCGCGGTGGAGGCCGACCGTCTGCTGGGTGCCGATCGCATCCGTACGGGTGACGCGGTCATCGCGATGGCCTCCTCGGGTCTTCACTCCAACGGGTACTCGCTGGTCCGCCATGTCCTCTTCGACCGGGCCGGGATGACGCTCGACCAGCGGGTCGGGGAGCTGGGCCGGACCCTGGGCGAGGAACTGCTGGAGCCCACCCGGATCTACTCGCTCGACTGTCTGGCGCTCACCCGGACGAGTGAGGTGCACGCGTTCAGCCACATCACCGGCGGCGGACTGGCGGCCAATCTGGCCCGGGTGATCCCGGACGGGCTGCACGCCACGATCGACCGGTCCACCTGGGCCCCGGGCGCCATTTTCGACCTGGTCGGTTCGGCCGGACAGGTGGAGCTGCTCGAACTGGAGCGGACCCTCAACATGGGCGTCGGCATGATGGCGATCGTTCCTGCCGAGTCGGTCGAGGTGGCGCTGACCACCCTGGCCGACCGGGGTGTCGACGCCTGGGTGGCGGGTGAGATCACCGAGCGGACCGACCGGCACACCACCGGGGCCACCCTGGTCGACGGCTACGCCCGGTAGTCGTCCGGAACCATGCGGCCGGTGTCGCCGTCCTCCGTCCCCGCGCCGGGCCCGTCCCCCGCGCGGGGGCGGCGCCCGGGCCGGGCGCCGCCCCCGCGCGATCCGGGCACCCCGGAGAGCGCGGCCGGCCCCGAGATCACAAACGCCTCGGGGATCACGGGGATCACGGAGAGCCCGGAGATCACACACGTCTCGGAGATCGCGGGCGACCCGGTCGCGGACAGCACAGAACCCGGTCCGGGGGCTGGCCCCGGACCGGGTGGGTGTCGATCAATGGCGACCGGTGGACGACGGACGGTCGTCGAGCGGACGGCTCATGTTCCTGACCAGGAAAGAGAGGCGCCGCACCAGTGCGTCAAGCGCCGCGACGCTGCTGCGACGACGAACCGGAACCCTCGTCCTCGTCATCGTCGTCGTTGTAAAGATCCGCGTACTGTGCGTACGGGTCGTCCTCTTCGTCGTCCTCGAACGGTTCGCCGTTCGGAGGCTGACTCGAAGTCGATGCGCCCAGCTCACTGGCCAGACGCGACAGATCAGTTCCGCCGGTGCTGTACTTCAGCTGGCGGGCGACCTTCGTCTGCTTGGCCTTTGCCCGGCCGCGCCCCATGGCTCGACCCCCTCGGTGACGGGGCTCGACGGCCCCAGAGTCTTGACACGCGTTCATGATGCGGAGCGGGCTCCCCGTGGAGAGACCGGCCCGCAGGGCTTCAACGGTACCTGCTTCCGCAGCCATACGGTACGCCGCCCGCATGACGCGCCCCGGAGCAGGACCGACGAGGCGCCCCGTCCTCGCTGGTCAGCTGCGATTTTAACCTCTTCCGCACGGCGACCCGCCGACCGGCGTGAGTCTTCTCTCGCCGGTACCCCGCCGAACGTGCCGGATCCCGCGGTCCGCCGCCGGGTCCGCCCGGTTCCCCGGGGCGGGCGCACCCGGCCGGTGATCGCAAGACCGCCGCCCGTCGCGCCGCAAGGAACGCGACAACCTGACACTTGCCCCGGGTTCGGCGCGGGAACGTTCCCGCGCCGAACCCGGGTGACCCTCCCGGGCACACTCGGCCGGCGGATCGATCAGCGGATCGGTCGGCGGATCGGTCAGCGGCGCGCGGCGCGGCCCTCGGCCATCCGCTGCTCGGCGATCCGGTCGGCCGCCGCGGCCGGCGGAATCCCGTCCTCATTCGCACGTGCGAATATCGCAAGGGTGGTGTCGAAGATCCTCGCCGCCTGCACCTTGCACCGGTCGAAGTCGAAGCCGCGCAGCTCGTCCGCGACCTGGATCACGCCGCCCGCGTTCACCACGTAGTCCGGCGCGTAGAGGATCCCCCGGTCCGCGAGGTCCTTCTCGACCCCGGGGTGGGCGAGCTGGTTGTTGGCCGCGCCGCAGACCACGGTCGCCGTCAGCACCGGCACCGTCTCGTCGTTGAGGGCACCGCCCAGCGCGCACGGGGCGTAGATGTCCAGGCCCGGGGTGCGGATCAGGGCGTCGGTGTCCGCGACCACCGTGACCTGCGGGAACCTGTCGGTCACCCGGCGCACCGACTCCTCGCGGACATCCGTCACCACGACCTCGGCGCCGTCCGTCACCAGGTGCTCGACCAGATGGTGCCCCACCTTGCCGACCCCGGCGACACCGATCTTCCGGCCGCGCAGCGCGGGGTCGCCCCAGAGCTGCTGGGCGGAGGCCCGCATGCCCTGGTAGACACCGAAGGCGGTGAGCACCGAGGAGTCGCCGGCGCCGCCGTGCTCCGGGGAGCGGCCGGTGGTCCAGCGGTTCTCCCGGGCCACCACGTCCATGTCCGCCACATAGGTGCCGACGTCGCAGGCGGTGACGTACCGGCCGCCGAGCGAGGCGACGAACCGGCCGTAGGCGAGCAGCAGCTCCTCGGTCTTGATCTGCTCCGGGTCACCGATGATCACGGCCTTGCCGCCGCCGTGCTCCAGCCCGGCCAGGGCGTTCTTGTACGACATCCCCCGGGAGAGGTTGAGCGCGTCCGCGACGGCCGCTTCCTCGGAGGCGTACGGGTAGAAGCGGGTGCCGCCGAGGGCCGGGCCCAGGGCGGTGGAGTGGAGGGCGATGACGGCCTTGAGGCCGGAGGCGCGGTCCTGGCACAGCACCACTTGTTCGTGGCCGCCCTGGTCGGAGCGGAACAGGGTGTGCAGGACGCCGTCGGTCACATCGGTCACGGTGGTGACTCCCAAGTACGAGGCGGCGATTGAGGCCCTCCTGCGGGTGGGGAGGACCGTGTTGGGCAAGAGAGTAAGTCCTACCTGGCCGTAGGGCCGCCCCCGTGCGCGGGATCACCCTCCCGGGCGTCCGCGGGGGCCCGGGCGTGGCAGGATGCGCGGCATGCCAGCCGTCTCCTCGGTCCTCGTTCCCTACGCGTCCTATCTGCGGGTGTACGAGCCGCTGGCGGCGTTCCCCGAGCCGGAGCGCGGCCACTGGACCCGGTACGCCCGGCGCGGTACGGCGCCCACCGCCCAGGACGAGCTGCGCCGCTCGCTGGCCGGTCTGCTGGCGACGCCGCCGGCCCCGCTCCCGGCCCACGAGAGCCCGGACGCCTTCGTGGCGGAGCTCGACGGCGCGGTGTGCGTCTGCCCCTGGCGCACCCGGCTGCGCGGCTGGCTGGCCCTGGCCGAGCTGCCGGGGCTGCTGCCCGGGTCGGTGCTGGACGCCGCGCTGCCGCCGGTCGTACGGGAGCAGGCGGCGGCCGACCACGAGCGGTGGCGGGAGCGGAACCCGGAGGCCCGGCCGTGGATCCGTACGGCGGTCTGGCAGGTGCCGATGCGCTGGTTCGCGCTCTTCGCGGACGAGGAGCGGGAGTACGACCCGGCCGGCGGCCCCGGCGGGACGCCGCTGCTCCGCTACCGGACCCCGATGGTGGAGGCCCGGCGGCGGGTGGCCCGTTCGCTGAAGGCGCTGCGGGACTCCGTCGACGAGGGCCCGTTGACCGAGAACCTCACGGACGTGGGGCGCTGGCTGGAGGAGTTCCATCCGCGCTCGCTGGTGGAGCTGGACTACGGCGGGCTGGTGCACGCGATGGCGCCGGAGGTGCTCGCCGGCGACCACTCGGTGGCCGATGTCGCCGAGGGCATCGCGGCGCTGCGGGACCGGGACGAGGACGCGGCGGGGAAGGCGTACCGGCGGCTGACGGAGCGTTGGCGGGCCGTGCGCGACCGGCAGTTCGCCAACTGAGCGGTTGGGCGGACGGCCGCGTAAGGGGAGGTGCGGGACCTGCCGGGTTGCGACCGGGCCGGCCGGGGGCCGGGGGCCGGGGGCCGGTCGGATCGTGGGCGGTGGCCGTGGGCCCCGGGCCGTGGACGGTGGGCCGCGGATCGCGGGCGGTGGATCGCGGACCCGGGTCCGGGTCATGGGGCCTGGGCCCTTGGTCCCGATCCGGGCCTATGCCTCAAGCGTGATGGATCGCACTAACGGGGCTCTTGCGCGCATCGCCCGCCCTCGTGCCAAAATAGGACAAGGAGTCCGGGGGGCTCCTTCCGTCCGGATATGGATGGAAGGCTTCAGCGTTGCACGCTATGGGGGGTCTGGTGGCTCCTGATCGCTCTGTGACTGATCGTCACTGTGACGTGACTGTCCGCTATGGCATGGTCCATTGGCTTCCGCCGGTGATGGACACCTGAGAGGGCAATTCCATCGGTTTGGCCGAACGTGGCTGGACAGATGGTGTAGTTGTAGTGCCGAGGACAAGCCGTTCGTCCTATAACCGACTCGGCCCGCGTCTGCCATTTCGGGCAACGCGGGTCAAGGTGCAGAATTTAGAGGAATGAACCGAGAAGGTTCGGTTCTCCCGAGGAGGCCGCTCATGACCGCTCGCACCCCTGATGCCGAGCCGCTGCTCACCCCCGCCGAGGTAGCCACGATGTTCCGCGTGGACCCCAAGACGGTGACCCGCTGGGCAAAGGCGGGCAAGCTCACGTCCATCCGCACGCTGGGTGGACACCGGCGCTACCGCGAGGCCGAGGTGCGCGCCCTGCTGGCGGGCATTCCGCAGCAGCGCAGCGAGGGCTGACCGCCCCGCACGGCCGGGCGCGACCGGATCCCCCAATCCGGTGAGCCCATCTGAAGCTCCATCGGCGGGCGCCTGCCCCAACAGGTTCTTCGCCAACGATCGCGCTGGACTCCGCCGGGTCCAGCGCGATTTGGCGTTTTCGGGGGAAGCTCCGGAGATGTCCGGGTGCCCGGGCGGGGCCGGACCGGCGCCGGGTCCGGGGCCGGCGGTCCGCCGAGGTGGTCGCGGGCGCCCCGGAGTTCGTCGATCCGGCGGTCGCGGAGAGGGCGGCGGCGAGGGGACGCGGGCGCCCGTACGGGCCGGTCGTGAGCGCGTCGGGCACCCCCGGAAGAGTGCAATTGCACGCATTAAATGGGGTGGTTGTAGGGAGGGTGTAAGTTATGCGCTCGGTAAAACAGGTTTAGTGACTCGCGTCACACTCGGCAGTCTCGTTCGGGTGGTGTGCACAGGCCGCCCCCGCCGGTCCGTCACGGGTCCTTCACCGTCGTCCGCCGACCCCTCCCTCGCCGTCCGCCGACCAGTCCCCTGCCCGCCGTCGGCCGGTCTCTCGCCTGTCGTCGCCGTCGGTCGTCAGGCGCCGGGGGCCGTCAGGCGCCGGGGGCCGTTCCGCCGGGCGTCCTTCCGGGCTCCACCGGCGCCGGGGGCTCCTGGATCCCTTCGGGTGCTCTGCCGGCGGTGCCGGTCGTCTTCCGCCCCCCCGGCGACCGCGAGGGGGCCGGCGGCCGTGCGGCGCCCCTAGGCGGCCCGGCTGTCACCGGGGCGGGGGGCAGGGGCGCGGGGCAGCCGCCGCCGGGTGGCGCGGGCGGTGCCGGTGCGCCCGGCCGCCCCGGCGCCGGCTCGGGGTCCTCGGCCGGTTCCAGGGCGAGGCGCAGCAGCCGGTGGCAGATGGGGCAGTGCCGGGTGATGTGCCGGTAGCCGGACGCGGCCGCCAGATGGGCGCGCAACAGTGCCCGGGTCTCGTGCTTCGTTGTGGACGCCGCCGCCATGACGTCACCTCCGCTGAAGGGCCCCCGTTGCCCTGATGACTGGGTACCGGCGGCAGTTGACGGCGTCAAGAGGTGGGGCAGCGGTTCGGCCCGGGGCGCCGGACCCCGGGCGAGTGAGCCGAAGGGGCGCGCCGCCGGATGCCCCGGCCCCGGAACACGGCGACGGCCCCGCTTCCACGAGGGATGCGGGGCCGTCCACTGCGGTCCTGACGGGATTTGAACCCGCGGCCTCCACCTTGACAGGGTGGCGAGCACTCCAAACTGCTCCACAGGACCAAGCTTTGCCGCCGTGCGCCGAATCGGCCGGTTCCACCCCGATTCGCTGCAGTTCACTGCGGTTCACCTGGGACTAGCCGGTTTCGGCTGGCTGCGAGTGAGACTCTACAGCAGCCCGGCCGCCCCGGTCGAACTCACCCAGCGCGACGGTCTCGTCACCGTGCGGGCGCTCTTCCGGGCGGGACGTCGTTCGGGTCGGTCCGGTGTCCCGGATCAGGGGGCGGCGGCGTCGATGGCCTTGACGATCCGCTTGTCCGAGACCGGGAACGCCGTCCCCAGGGCGTGCGCGAAGTAGCTCACCCGCAGCTCCTCGATCATCCAGCGGATGTCCCGGACGGCCCCCGGCACCGGGCGGCCGGCCGGGAACTGTTCGAGCAGCCAGGCGTACTCGTCGTTCATCTCGTGCACCTTCTCCATCCGGGTGGTGTCCCGCTGGACGGAGGTCGGCATCTGCTGGAGCCGCCGGTCGGCGGCGACCAGATAGCGCATCAGGTCGGGCAGCCGGCGCAGCCCGGTGGCGGTGACGAAGCCGGCCGGCACCAGGGCGGCCAGCTGCGCGCGTACGTCCTGGACATTGGCGAGAAGGGTCGGGCTGGTGGTGGCCTTCAGCCGGCGCTCGCACGCCTGCCAGGCGGCCAGGATCTGCTGGACCCGGTCCACCGTCCGTACGGTCAGGTCGACCAGATCGGCGCGGACCCGGTCGTACAGCTTCCGGTACGACTCCTCGTCCCAGGCCGGGCCGCCGTGCTCGGCGATCAGCCGGTCGGCGGCGGCGGTGGCGCAGTCCTCGAAGAGCGCCTGGACCGAGCCGTGCGGATTGCGGGAGAGGGCCAGCTTCTGCTGGTTGGTCAGCTTGTCGGAGGCGAACTTGGCGGGATTCACCGGAATGTTGAGCATGATCAGCTTCCGGGTGCCCCGCCACATCGCCTCGGCCTGCTCCTCCTCGGTGTCGAAGAGGCGTACGGAGACGGTGTCGCCCGCGTCGACCAGGGCCGGGTACGCCTTGACCGGCTGGCCGGCCCGGCGGGTCTCGAAGACCCGGCTGAGGGTGCCGATCGTCCAGTCGGTCAGCCCCGAGCGCTCCAGGCCCTGCCCGGAGCCGGCCGGACCGGAGGCGGCGGCCGCGGCGGCCTGGGAGAGCGCCTGCCGGGCCTTGGGGCGCAGCTTCAGCTTGAGCGCCTCCAGGTCCTTGTCCTCCGCCAGCTTCCGGCGCCGCTCGTCCACGATCCGGAAGGTGACCTTCAGATGGTCCGGGATCCGGGAAGGGTCGAAGTCGGCGGCGGTGACCGGGACGCCCACCATCCGCTGGAGCTCCCGGGCCAGGGTGGCCGGCAGCGGTTCCTGAAGGGGTACGGCCCGCTCCAGGAACGCCTTGGCGTAGTTGGGCGCCGGGACGTAGTGGCGGCGGATCGGCTTGGGCAGCGAGCGGATCAGCTCCACCACCAGGTCCTCGCGGAGCCCCGGGATCTGCCAGTCGAAGCCCTCCTCGGTGACCTGGTTGAGCACCTGGAGCGGAAGGTGCACGGTCACGCCGTCGGCGTCCGCGCCGGGCTCGAACTGATAGGTCACCCGGAACTTCAGCCGTCCCTGCCGCCAGGAGTCCGGGTAGTCCTCCTTGGTGACCGCGCCGGCCTTCTCGGTGATGAGCATCTCGCGCTCGAAGTCGAGCAGTTCGGGCTGCTCGCGGCGCTTGTGCTTCCACCAGGAGTCGAAGTGCGCACCGGAGACCACATGGTCGGGGACGCGGCGGTCGTAGAAGTCGAAGAGCGTCTCGTCGTCCACCAGGATGCCCCGGCGGCGGGCCCGGTGCTCCAGCTCCTCGACCTCGGTGAGCAGCTTCCGGTTGTCCGCGAAGAATTTGTGGTGGGTGCGCCAGTCACCTTCCACCAGGGCGTTGCGGATGAAGAGTTCCCGCGAGGTCTCCGGGTCGATCCGGCCGTAGTTGACCTTCCGCTGGGCGACGATCGGCACGCCGTACAGCGTCACCTTCTCGTACGCCATCACCGCCGCCTGGTCCTTCTCCCAGTGCGGCTCGCTGTAGGTGCGCTTGACCAGGTGCTGGGCGAGCGGCTCGATCCACTCGGGCTCGACCCTGGCGTTGACCCGCGCCCAGAGCCGGGAGGTCTCCACCAACTCGGCGGACATCACATACCGGGGCGGCTTGCGGAAGAGCGCGGAGCCGGGAAAGACCGCGAACTTGGCGCCCCGGGCGCCGAGATACTCGTTCCGGGGGGTGCCCCGGCCGCTCTGGCCGGCGCCGGTGCCCTCCTTGCCGGTCTCCTTCACGTCCTTGAGGCCGATGTGCGAGAGCAGTCCGGCCAGCAGCGAGATGTGCACCGACTGGGCGGGCGCGTCCTCCTCGTTGAGGTGGATGCCCATCTGCTTGGCCACCGTCCGCAACTGGGCGTAGATGTCCTGCCACTCCCGGATGCGCAGGAAGTTCAGATACTCCTGCTTGCACATGCGACGGAAGCTGGACGAGCCGCGCTCCTTCTGCTGCTCCCGGACGTACCGCCAGAGGTTCAGATACGCCAGGAAGTCGGAGGTCTCGTCCTTGAACCGGGCGTGCTGCTGATCGGCCTGGGCCTGCTTCTCGGCCGGGCGCTCGCGCGGGTCCTGGATGGAGAGCGCGGCGGCGATCACCATCACCTCCCGCACACAGCCGTTCCGGTCCGCCTCCAGCACCATCCGGGCCAGCCGGGGGTCCACGGGGAGCTGGGAGAGCTGCCGGCCGCGGGGGGTGAGCCGCTTCTTCGGATCCTTCTCGGCCGGGTCGAGCGCGCCGAGTTCCTGGAGGAGCTGGACGCCGTCCCGGATGTTGCGGTGGTCCGGCGGGTCGATGAACGGGAACTTCTCGATGTCCCCGAGGCCGGCGGCGGTCATCTGGAGAATGACCGAGGCCAGATTGGTGCGGAGGATCTCGGCGTCGGTGAACTCCGGCCGGGCGAGGAAGTCGTCCTCGTCGTAGAGCCGGACGCAGATGCCGTCCGAGGTACGGCCGCAGCGGCCCTTGCGCTGGTTGGCGCTGGCCTGGCTGATCGGCTCGATGGGCAGCCGCTGGACCTTGGTGCGGTGGCTGTAGCGGGAGATCCGGGCGGTGCCCGGGTCGATGACGTACTTGATCCCCGGCACGGTCAGCGAGGTCTCGGCGACATTGGTGGCCAGCACGATCCGCCGGCCGGTGTGCGGCTGGAAGACCCGGTGCTGCTCGGCGTGCGAGAGCCGGGCGTAGAGCGGCAGCACCTCGGTGAACCGCAGCTTCCGCTTGTTCAGCGCGTCGGCGGTGTCGCGGATCTCCCGCTCGCCGGAGAGGAAGACCAGGATGTCGCCGGGGCCCTCGGCGCAGAGCTCGTCCACCGCGTCGCCGATGGCGGTGATCTGGTCCCGGTCGCTCTCCTCGGAGTCCTCCTCCAGGAGCGGCCGGTAGCGCACCTCCACCGGGTACGTACGCCCCGAGACCTCCACGATCGGGGCGTCCCCGAAGTGCCGGGAGAACCGCTCCGGGTCGATGGTCGCGGAGGTGATCACGACCTTGAGGTCCGGGCGGCGGGGGAGCAGCTGGGCCAGATATCCCAGCAGGAAGTCGATGTTGAGCGACCGCTCGTGGGCCTCGTCGATGATGATCGTGTCGTAGGCCCGCAGCTCGCGGTCGGTCTGGATCTCCGCGAGCAGGATGCCGTCGGTCATCAGCTTGACGAAGGTCGCGTCCCGGTCGACCTGGTCGGTGAACCGGACCTTCCAGCCGACCGCCTCGCCCAGCGGGGTGTTCAGCTCCTCCGCCACCCGCTCGGCCACCGTGCGCGCGGCGATCCGGCGCGGCTGGGTGTGGCCGATCATGCCCCGTACGCCACGCCCCAGCTCCAGGCAGATCTTGGGGATCTGGGTCGTCTTGCCGGACCCGGTCTCACCGGCGACGATCACCACCTGGTGGTCGCGTATCGCCGCCAGGATGTCGTCCTTCTTCCGGCTGACCGGCAGTGCCTCGGGGTAGGTCACCTCCGGCACCCTGGCGGCCCGCTCGGTGAGCCGGGCGGCGGCCTTGCCGGCCTCGGCGGCGATCTCGTCCAGCACGGCCTGCCGGGCCTCGGGCTTACGGATGCGGCGGGCGCCCTCGAGACGGCGGCCGAGCCGCTGCGCGTCGCGCGGCGAGACCTCGGTCAGCAGGGTCTGGAGGTCGGCGAAGGAAGTAGACATACGGGCTCCAGGATCTCACCCGGCGCTCGGGAGTGGCGAACCGATTTACCGGTACGGGGTTTCGGACGCGGGCCCGCCGGCCCGGGGGCCGGCCCCGTCGTCGGCACCGGGCCACGGGCCGCCCCCCCGGGGCGCCGGGATGCCGGTGCGGGGGTGCTCCTCCCGCCCAGGTGCGGGCGGCCCTCTCCCCCCGGCGGGGTGGCTGGCTGGCTCCCCCCCGGGGCTCGGGGGTGCGGGCTGGCTCTCCCCCCTGGGCGTGGGCTGGCCCTCTCGGCGGGTGCCGGGGGCGGGTGTAGTTGTCGGATGTCGGGCTGCCGGGGGCGGCCTCCCCTGGGTGGGGGCTGGCCTCCCCCTCGGCGGGTGCCGGGGTCCCCGGGTGCGGTTGTCGGGTGTCTGGACGCCGGGGCATTCGGGCGCCGGGGCGCCGGTGTGGTGCCCTCGTCGGCGCCGGAGTGCCGAGTGGCGCGGTTGCTGGGGGCCGGGGTCGTCGGGCGACCGGGTCCGGGTGCTGGCCGCCTGGGTGCGGGTGGGGATACGGGGGTTGCCGTGGTCGTCCGGCGTCCGATGCCAGGGGCCGGATGGTGCGGTTGCCGGGGCGCAGGGGCGGTGCGGGTGCCGGGTCCTGGGGCCGTCGGCTGACCGGTGCCGGGTGCCGGGCGGAGTGGTCGGCGGTGCCGGGACGGGAGTTTGCCCCGTCGTCGGTGCCGGGGTGCGGGCCGGCCGGGTGCGGGCACGGGGTGCCCCGTCCCGGGCGGGTGGGGCGCTTCGCTTGTCACCTTGCGCCCTCCGCTCCCCGCCCTCTGCCGTTGCCGGGGTCCGACTCCCCGGTGCCGGTTTTCCGGTACGGGCCTCCGCCCCGGGCCCGTACCATTTCGGGCGAGCCGACGCATCCGCCGGGCGGCCGGGGCCGAGCGCCCCGCCCGGACCCGGCCCGACCCTCCGGAAGGCGGTGGACCGTGGCCCGAGCCGACGGCCCCGCCCGCCTGCCCTCCCGGATGCCTCTGTGGCCGGCCGTGCTGGCCGTGCTGATCGCACTGGTCTGCTGCCTGGGGGCGGGCGGCCACCCGGTGGTCGGGGCGGGAGCCTCCGCGAGGGCCGCCGTATCACCGGGCGCGGGGCTCGCGGAGCCTGCCGCGCGGGCCGGGGGGCCGGCTGCCGGGGGCGCCGGACCGATCGCCGTACCGGGTGCGGAACCTGCCGCCGCGCGGGCCGTCGCCGCGCCGGCCGCCCGGTTCACGCACGCCACCGCCGCGTCCTTCACGGGCCCCGGAGCCGGGGAGGCCGTAGCGGCCGTACCTCCGGCGTCCGGCGGTCGGGCGCCCGGCTGTGATCGGGGGCCCGGCTCGGACGACGGCGGGCTGCGGCCGGTGGTCCCGTCGCGCGGCGGCACCGGCGCCGAGCTGCTGCCGGTCCCGCACACCGCCCGGCACCTGGCCGGGAGCTGGGCCGTGCCGGGCGGCGTACCGGCGGCCGTGCGTCCCGGCCGGACGCCACCGCCGCTCGCCCCGCCGACCCCGGTCGGCCTCTCGGTCCTGCGCGTATAGCCGGCGCCCGGTGCGGCCCGGCGGCCCGTTCTCCCGGCACGCCCGGGGGCCCGGCCGCACCCGTCACCCCGCCGACCCAGTCGTTCCCGCGTCCGCCGCGTACCCGCGTCCGCCGGGCGGGCGTCCCCGTGTCTCCCTCAGGGGTGACCACCGGGACGGTCGTACCCGCCCCCGGCCACGGGCCTCGCCGCCGGCCGCGCACCGCGCTCAGGAGTTCCCCATGCCCTTCCTCTCGTCCGCCCGCAAGCCGTATGTCATCGGAGCCGGGGTGGTCGCCGCCGCCGCGCTGCTCGGCGCCGTCTCCTACACCGCCACCAAGCCCGACGCGCCCACCGCCTCCGCCGCCCGCACGCCCGGCGGCGGGGAGTCCGCGCCGGGCGCGGAGCCCCGGGTCTACCCCGAGCTGGAGCGGTACGCCCGCCGCGACGCCGAGGACGGCCTGGCGCTCGGCCGGGCCGACGCCCCGGTGGTCCTGATCGAGTACGCCGACTTCAAGTGCGGCTACTGCGGCAAGTTCGCCCGCGACACCGAACCCGAGCTGATCCGCCGCTATGTCGACCGGGGCGTCCTGCGCATCGAGTGGCGCAACTTCCCGATCTTCGGCGCCGACTCCGAGCGTGCCGCCCGGGCCGCCTGGGCGGCGGGCCAGCAGGGCCGGTTCTGGCAGTTCCACCGGGCCGCCTACGCCGAGGGCGCCAAGGAGAAGGGATTCTCGGCCGAACGGGTGGCCGCCCTGGCCCGGGAGGCGGGCGTACCGGACCTCGGCCGCTTCACCCGCGAGCTGGACGGCGAGGCCGCCCGCAAGGCGGTGGCCAAGGACCAGGACCAGGGGTACTCGCTGGGCGCCACCTCCACCCCCTCCTTCCTGGTGAACGGCCGCCCGCTCGCCGGCGCCCAGCCGACGGAGGCGTTCGCGAAAGCAATTGAAGCGTCGGCGGCCGCCGCGAAGCAGCGCCCCGAGTCTGTCACTCCCAGTGAGACGGCGGGGGCGGGAGCCCGGGACGAGAGGGCCGACCGGTGACCGACCTCGGCTATCTGGCCGCCTTCCTCGGCGGGCTGCTCGCCCTGCTGAGCCCGTGCAGCGCCCTGCTGCTCCCGGCCTTCTTCGCGTACTCGATCGACTCCCCGGCCCGGCTGCTGGCCAGGACCGGGATCTTCTACGCCGGGCTGGCCACCACCCTGGTCCCGCTGGGCGCGGCCGGCTCGTTCGCCGGGCGGCTCTTCTACGGCCACCGGGACCTGCTGGTGACGACCGGCGGCTGGCTGATCATCGGCCTGGGACTGGCCCAGCTCCTCGGTCTGGGCTTCGCCTCCCGGCGGCTCGGTGAGGCGAGCGGGCGCATCCGGCCCACCACCGTGCTCTCCGTCTACGCGCTGGGCCTGGTCTACGGGCTCGCCGGATTCTGCGCGGGCCCGATCCTGGGCAGCGTGCTGACGGTGGCCGCGCTCGGCGGCAACCCGGTCTACGGGGGCCTGCTGCTGGCGGTGTACGCGCTCGGCATGGCGGTGCCGCTCTTTCTGCTGGCGCTGCTCTGGGACCGGTTCGAGCTGGGCCGGCGCCGCTGGCTGCGCGGCCGGCCGGTGCGGGTGGGCCGCTGGGAGACCCACTCCACCTCGCTGCTGTCGGGCCTCTTCTTCGTCGCGCTCGGGGTGCTCTTCCTGGCCTTCGACGGGGCGACGGCGCTGCCCGGGCTGCTGGACGTGGACGACTCGTACGCCGTCGAGGAGTGGGCCGCCGGGCTGGGCGCGGCGGTGCCCGACTGGGCGCTGCTGGTGGCCGTGGTCGCGGTGGTGGCGATCGCCCTGGGGGTACGGGGCTGGCGCCGCCGCGAGCGGGCGTAGCACCGGTGACCGGTCGCCGGGTGGCGGGCCTCCGGGCCGGCCCGCCCCCGGTGGCGCACCGGTACGTGTCTCCCGTACGACGCTCTCGTACGGGTCACACGACGAAGCCCCCGGCGCGGGGCCGGGGGCTTCGGGCGGTGGCTGGGGCCGGGGTCGAACCGGCGACCTATCGCTTTTCAGGCGATCGCTCGTACCAACTGAGCTACCCAGCCACGGTGTTTCACGTGAAACACCAGCGGTCCTGACGGGATTTGAACCCGCGGCCTCCACCTTGACAGGGTGGCGAGCACTCCAAACTGCTCCACAGGACCAAACGTGATGCGAGAACCAGTCTCGCACACGGTGATGCGTGCCCCCAACGGGATTCGAACCCGTGCTACCGCCTTGAAAGGGCGGCGTCCTGGGCCACTAGACGATGAGGGCTAAGAGGCCCGCCTGAGCGCCTCTCAGCGCGTCGGGGACGTGAGAAGCATAGGCGATGGGCGGACCGATCGCCAAAACGGTTCCCCGGCGCCCCGCGGGCCCCCGTTCAGGACCGGGCCGGGTCCCGCGGCCCGGGGGCCCGTCCCGGAGGGCGCACAGGTCAGGGCGTACCGGCCGGGACGGGCGTACCGCCGCCGGGGGAGCCGCTTCCGGCGGGCGTACGGGCGCCGGAGGGCGTACCGCTCCCGGCGGGTGCACCGGCCCCGGAGGGCGGGCCGGACCCGGAGGGCGGGCCGGAAGGACTGCCGCCCGGTGAAGCGGCGCCCGGGGACGAGTCCGGGGCGGACGGGGTGGGCGACGGGCCGGGGGCGCCGGGAAGGCGCTCCTTGGGCACGTGCCGGCTCACCTCGGCGGTCGTCAGGCCGAGGCCGCCGAGCGTGATCTCGTCCCACGCCTGGAGCCGCCGGGTGTCCCGGTCCAGATAGAGCACCGAGGCGCGGACCTGCTCCGGCCGCTCGTTCTGTACGGCGCGCAGCCCGCCGCCGCCCGTGGAGCCCTCGACCTTCAGCCGGGTGCCGTGCGGCAGCGTCTTCTCGACCCGGTGGTGGACATGGCCGGCCAGCACCAGCGGCACCCGGCCGTCCGTCTCCTGGGCGGCGACCGGATTGTGGGCCACCGCGATGTCGACGGGCGTCCCGGACCGCTCCTGGCCCAGCAGCGCGGCGGCGAGGCGCCGGCCGGCCGCCCGCTCGTCGTCGTCGGTCGCGGGCACCACCGAGCGGTCGGGCGTGAACTGCGGGTCCCCGATCCCGGCCACCCGCAGCCCGCCGACCGTGACGGCCCGGCCGTCGTCCAGGACATGGACGTTCTTCAGGCCCTCCAGATACCGCTGGGTCACCCGCGAGTCGTGGTTGCCGCGCACCCAGACGTACGGGGCGCCGAGGTGGGCGGCCGGGTCGAGGAAGCCGTTCTCGGGGGCGGTGCCGTGGTCCATGGTGTCGCCCGAGTCGATGATCACGTCGATCTTGTACTGCTTCACCAGCGAACCGATGATGTGCCAGGCGGCCGGGTTGAGGTGGATGTCCGAGACGTGCAGCACCCGGATGGTGCCCGGGTCGGGCTGGTAGGTCGGCAGGGCGGAGGTGGCGTCGTACAGCTTGGTCACATTGGTGACCAGCCGGGCCAGCTCCTTCTGGTAGACGTCGAACTCGCTGACGATCGACCGGGCGTTGCCGACCACCGAGGGCGCCGAGGAGAGCAACCCGGAGAACCGGGGCTCCAGCACCGACTTGGGGTTCCAGGTGGCGAAGGCGCAGGCGCCCGAGGCGGCGAGCAGCACCAGGGCCAGCCCGCCGGCGGCCAGCGCGCGGCGCGGGCGCCGGTAGACCACCAGGCCGAGCGCGGTCGCCCCGGAGACGACCGCGACGCAGGACCGGACGGCCAGGTCGCGGGTGCCGTGGCTGACGTCCCGGGTGATCTCCTCCTGGAGGCCGGAGATCCGCTCCGGGTGCTGGACCAGGGCCTGGGAGCGCACCGGGTCGAGCTGGTCCACGTCCACGTCCAGCCGGAGCGGCGCGGTGTGCGAGTCCAGCTGGAGGGCGCCCAGCGGGGAGACGTTGATCTTCGTTCCGCCCTCCAGGGACGGGCGCAGGGTCATGCTGGTGTCCATCGGGCCGACGGGCGTACGGACGCTGCCGACGACCAGCAGACCGAGCCAGGCGCCGAGCAGGACCACCCCGACCATGCCGAGGGCGCGGGCCCAGGGATGCGGCGGGTGCACCAGGGTGCTGGTGGGGCCGGAGTGGCGGGAGCGGTAATGGCGGAGTGCACGGTGGTACGTGGCACGGAGGGCGCGGGCCATGCGGAGCCGTATGCCCGTTCCGCCCTCCGGACATGCCCGCCCCCGCCCGTGCGGGGGAGCCGGGGGCCGGGGAGCCGGTGGGCTGGGGGCCCGGTGGGTTGGGGCGGCGGAACCGGCCCCACGGTGTGCGCGCCGCCGTCCCGCGCCCCCGCCGCCGGGGCGCGTCCGGGACAATGGCCGGGTGCTGGAGATGACGCGCGAGGAGTTCGAGGAACTGGTCGCCGAGGCGCTGGACCGGATCCCGCCGGAGCTGACACGGCTGATGGACAACGTGGCCGTGTTCGTGGAGGACGAGCCGTCCCCCGACGACCCCGAGCTGCTCGGGCTCTACGAGGGGACCCCGCTCACCGACCGGGGCGAGTGGTACGCGGGCGTGCTGCCGGACCGCATCACCGTCTACCGGGGGCCGACGCTGCGGATGTGCGAGACCCGCGCGGACGTGGTGGCGGAGACCGAGGTCACCGTGGTGCACGAGATCGCCCACCACTTCGGCATCGACGACGAGCGGCTGCACGAACTCGGCTACGGCTGACGGGCTCCGGCCCCGGTGTCCGGGGCACGGGTGCCGGGGCGCGGGCGACGGGCGATGGGCGGCGGATGGTCGCGTACGGGCCAGGGGCGGGCCGTGCGCGGGCGTCGGGCCACGGGCGGCCGCGCGCGGGCGGCAGGTGACCACCGGGGCGGGCGTGTCCCTTGCGGGGCCCGGGGAGTTGGGCAGGGCGACCCCGTCCCAGGGTCCGGCAATCCCGTCCGGGCCTCGCCGTCGCGTTCCGTGTCCCGGAGGAGCCCCCGTGCGCCAGATGCCCGCCCCCGTCCGCTGGGCCGTCACCGCACTGGCGGTGGCCGCCTCCGCCGGTACCGTCAGCGGCTGTATGAGCGTGACCGACGAGCGCGCCAAGCCCGCGCCCGCCAACTCCGTGGAGCCGTCCGAGGTGACGGTGGAGCACGAGGCGGTGGACGCGACCGCGGACGGCGGCCCGGTCTCCGGCGGCGGCCAGGAGCCGGACGGCCGGACGGACCCGGAGCACCCGGCCGGGGCGAGTGACGGACCCCGCGCCCAGGCCGGGCCGAGCGGCGCGCCGTCCAAGGGCGCCGCGCCGGGTGCCCGCCCCGGCCGGCCCCCCGTGGCCACGCCGACCGCCGGGCCGCCCGGGGGGTCCGGCGGCGGCGGCGGGGGCGGCCCGGCCCCGACGACCCCGGCGCCCACGCCCCCGGAGCCGACCCCCGAGCCCGAGCCGACGCCCACCCCGACCCCGCCCGTCGAGCCGACCCCGGAGCCTACGGACCCGCCGGCTCCCTCGCCGGGCGGCGACTCCCACACCGAGGCGATGCGGGCGCCCCAGGGATACGGTGCCTGGACGCCCCAGGTGCTCGCCGCGCCGGCCGGGGCCGAGGCATGAGCCGGTGGCCGGCGCCCCCGGGCGCGGTGGTGGTACCGGGGCGGCGTGCGGAGGCCGTCCGGCGCCGGGAGGCCGTCCAGGACAGGGCCCGTCCCGGACGTCGGGCACCGGGACTGTGACGCGCTCCACTCCGTATCGGCCGTATCGGATTTGCGCGGGGTGGGGGAGGGTGCGTATGGTGGTAGATCGTTTGATCCCATTTGCCCGGCGCCACGACCGAAGAGCGCCGCGTGTGGCGCGTACTCTCCTTTGCCGTGGCTGACCGCATCGAGGCGGTCGTTGGCGAAACACGGAGTTGACGGGCGCGTGCCGAGACTCCGGAAGGTTTCGCATTTCGCATGTCCATTTCCAGTTCTGACCGTACCGTTGTGACCGCCGAGACCCCCGTCTCCGCCGAGTCCGAGGCCATCGAGACGGCCGGGGCGGCCCAGACCGCTCAGACCGCCGAGCTCACCGAGACCGCTGAGACCGCCGACGTCCAGTCCGCCGACGACAGCGGCGCGGCGGAGTCCGCCGAGCCGGCTGAGCCGACCGTGACCTTCGCGGACCTCGGGCTGCCCGAGGGCGTCGTGCGCAAGCTGGCGCAGAACGGCGTGACCGTCCCGTTCCCGATCCAGGCCGCGACCATCCCGGACGCCCTGGCCGGCAAGGACATCCTCGGCCGCGGCCGCACCGGCTCCGGCAAGACCCTCTCCTTCGGTCTGCCGCTGCTCGCCACCCTGGCCGGCGGCCACACCGAGAAGAAGAAGCCGCGCGGTGTCATCCTCACCCCGACCCGCGAGCTCGCCATGCAGGTGGCGGACGCCCTCCAGCCGTACGGTGATGTGCTCGGCCTGAAGATGAAGGTCGTCTGCGGCGGTACGTCGATGGGTAACCAGATCTACGCGCTGGAGCGCGGCGTCGACATCCTCGTCGCCACCCCCGGCCGGCTGCGTGACGTCATCAACCGCGGTGCCTGCTCGCTCGACCAGGTCCGGGTCGCCATCCTCGACGAGGCCGACCAGATGTCCGATCTGGGCTTCCTCCCCGAGGTCACCGAGCTGCTCGACCAGGTGCCGGCCGACGGCCAGCGGATGCTCTTCTCCGCCACCATGGAGAACGAGATCGCGACCCTGGTCCGGCGCTACCTGAACAACCCGGTCAGCCACGAGGTCGACAGCGCCCAGGGCAACGTCACCACGATGACCCACCACGTCCTCGTGGTGAAGCCGAAGGACAAGGCGCCGGTCACCAACGCCATCGCCGCCCGCAAGGGCCGCACCATCATCTTCGTTCGCACCCAGCTGGGCGCCGACCGCATCGCGGAGCAGCTCCGCGACTCCGGGGTGAAGGCCGACGCGCTGCACGGCGGCATGACTCAGGGCGCCCGCACCCGGACGCTGTCCGACTTCAAGGACGGTTACGTCAACGCGCTGGTCGCCACCGACGTCGCCGCCCGCGGCATCCACGTGGACGGCATCGACCTGGTCCTCAACGTGGACCCGGCCGGCGACCACAAGGACTACCTGCACCGCTCGGGCCGCACCGCCCGCGCCGGCCGGTCCGGCACGGTCGTCTCGCTGGCCCTGCCGCACCAGCGCCGCCAGATCTTCCGCCTGATGGAGGACGCGGGCGTGGACGCCTCCCGTCACATCGTGGGTGGCTCCGGTGCGTTCGAGCCCGAGGTGGCCGAGATCACCGGCGCCCGCTCGCTCACCGAGGTGCAGGCCGACTCCGCGAACAGCGCCGCCAAGCAGGCCGAGCGCGAGGTCGCCGAGCTGACCCGGGAGCTGGAGCGCCTCCAGCGCCGGGCCGGTGAACTCCGCGAGGAGGCCGACCGCCTGGTCGCCCGGGCCGCCCGCGAGCGCGGCGACGACCCGGAGGCCGCCGTCACCCAGGTGACCGAGGAGGCCGAGGCCGAGGTCGCGGAGGCGGTCGCCGCCCCCGCGCCGGAGCAGCAGCCCCGCGAGTACCGCGAGGACCGCCGGGACGACCGCGGCAACTTCGAGCGCCGTGCCCCGCGCCGCGAGGACGACCGCGGTGGCCGTTCCTTCGAGCGCCGTGACGACCGTGGCGGCTTCCGTCGTGACGACCGGCGCGACGACCGCCGGGACGGTGACCGTGGTGGCTTCCGCCGTGACGACCGCCCCTCCGGCGGCTTCAACCGCGACCGGCGCGACGACCGCCGGGACGGTGACCGCGGTGGCTTCCGCCGCGACGAGCGTCCCTCCGGTGGCTTCCGCCGTGACGACCGGCGCGACGACCGCCGGGACGGTGACCGTGGCGGTTTCCGCCGCGACGACCGTCCCTCGGGCGGCTTCAACCGCGACCGGCGCGACGACCGCGGTGGCCGTTCCTTCGAGCGCCGTGACGACCGTGGTGGCTTCCGCCGCGACGACCGTCCCTCCGGCCACCGGGGCAGCGACCGTCCGTTCAACCGCGACCGCCGCGACGACCGCCCGTCCGGTGGCTTCCGCTCCGGCGGCCACGACCGCCCGTTCGGCCGCCGCGACGACCACCGGGGCGCCGGCTCCAACTCGCCCTCGTCGTCCTACGGCCGCCGCGACGACAAGCCGCGCTGGAAGCGCAACGGCTGACCCCGCCCGGCCGGTGCGGCTGACCCCGCCCGGCAGGTGACGGTCCGACGGGCCGGTACGGCGCTCCCGGGCGCCGTACCGGCCCGCCGCGTATCCCCAGGCCACGCCCGTACCCGATACCCGGTCGGCCCGGCAGCTCCGGGGGACTATGCTCGGTCGGGGCGCGCCGACCACGCACCCCCCGGCCCCGCTATGCTGCGGGGCGCGGGCCGTTAGCTCAATTGGCAGAGCAGCGGACTTTTAATCCGTTGGTTGTGGGTTCGAGTCCCACACGGCCTACCGACAGCAGGGCAGGGGAAGCCTCCTGACCTGCGGTGGAGCGCCCCGACCGGTTTCGACCGGGCGGGGCGCTTCGTCGTTCGGGGGTGGGTGCGTGAGCGATGCGTGAGCGCCACTGATACCGGACGCTGCGCTCACGAGGCGGTTACCTCTCCGCGTAACGGAGGAACTGGATGCCCAGGCCGACCAACATGACGGCTTCCAGGACGGAGGCCGTGGTCAACAGAGCGTTGTCCCTACCCGAGCACCAGAAGGCGACGAGCGCGGAGAAGGGGGTGAGGAAGAAGGCCGTCAGATCGACGATCGTCTGTGTGACCTTGCGAGAGACCCGCTTCGCGTCGCTGCGGTGGAAGGTCTCCCAGCCGAAGAGCGGGGCCCCTGCGTCCACTCTTGTTGCCAGTTGACCGGCAAGTTCGGTGCGGACGTACCGTCCGATGGCTGAGATCTTCTCGTCGTTGACGAGGTAGGTCCACCCAAGCACGATGCAGACGACTGGTAGAGCCAGCAGCAACTGTGGGCGCTTGGTCTGCAGAGCGACAGCAGTCAGAGCAGTCACGGCCGCCAGCGTGACGTACAGCAAGTTGTCGCGGAATCCGATGCGCGCTCGCTGCTCATCCTTGATCTGGGCGTACTCAGCGAGGAGCACGGCGCTCTCGCTTGTTTCGCCGTTACCAGCCACGGGTTCCCCCTCACGTACCGACACGATGCCGTTCACCCGTTCACAGCCGCCGACAGGGCCTACGGTATGAACCTGGAGAGCGGACTCCGCTGTGAGGCTGCACCGTGAAGCGATGCTGGGCAAGGGGGCCGAGTTGAACGAGGCATCGGACAAGATCGTTGTGCTGACGGCGCTCCCGTTGGAGTACCAGGCCGTGCGTAGCCTCCTTGAGGACCCGAGGCGTGTTGATCACGCTGGAACTATCTTCGAGCAGGGGCGTCTTGCTGGTACCTCGCACACGGTCTATCTGACGTCTACCGGTCCTGGCAACGATTCGGCCGCAGCGCTTACTGAGCGAGCCGTCAGTTTTGTTCAACCACGAGCTGTTTTCTTCACGGGAATCGCTGGAGGGCTTAAATCGGATATCTCTCCAGGGGATATCGTAGTCGCGACTGAGGTGCACGCGTATCACGGAGGCAAGCAGGACCCGGACGGGTTTAAGGTCCGCTCTCGTAGTTGGGAAGCCTCCTATCAGTTGCAGCAGGTGGCTCAGTACGTTGCGAATGTCGGCACATGGAGGAGCAAGCTTCCCGAGGGAGTGCGGACTTCGACCGCCGTTCACTTCAAGCCCATTGTGGCGGGTGACGTCGTACTGAACGCTCCTCAGGAGTCCTCGCTAAGGACATTCCTGGACCACTCCTACAATGGTGCCGTCGCTGTGGAGATGGAAGGTGCCGGATTCGCCAGCGCGGCCCACAAGACTCAAGCCGTACCCCATCTTATGATCCGGGGCATTAGCGATAGAGCGGATGGAACAAAGCAGAACACTGATGGCCTAGGGCTACAGGAAGCGGCTGCCAGTCATGCCGCGCTCTTCCTGGCAGAAGTGATCACTCAGCTCAGCCCGCCACCGACCTCTGTCGGTGGCCCAGACTTCAGTACCTCGCGACGGCTCGACGACGAACTGGTCTGGCAGCCCCTTGAGCAGCCGGCTGTGGTGACTTGGCGCAAGAACCTGATCCCAACGAGTGAGTACACCAGCAGTGCTTCGTTGCTTGAACTCCACCTCGTGCCTGTCCCCGCAACCAGCAGAGTGCCTGCGGTGCGAATGCAGCAGCTGACTGCCGAGTTGGTTGATCTAGGGAGGTCGGAAGGGTTCTTCACGAATCTTGAGCATGTAGAAGCTTATGATTCGGCCGAGGTGGCTTTGGTAGCCGTAAAGGATCGGCATAATCGTTCAGCTGGGATCGCAATTACGCGATCAGGTCAACGAAGTGCCTGGGAGGCTCTTCCGCATCCGGGACTTTCCTATGTGCTGGACGAGGATCGCACACGCGATAGAATCGGAATTCTGCTGAAGATTTTGGATTCTATTGCTAGTCCCGCCGCTTCGCATTATGCCCCTGCTGTAGCTGTCGAGAATACTACGATGGTCACGGTAGAGCGCCTTAGTGAAGTTAACCCGCATTCCGCCAGAATCCGGCCAACCGATGCGCCCATCGAAGTTCAACCCGAAGAGGCCATCGGTGTCGAAATGATTTCCAGGTGTGGTCGAGAGCTGGCCGAAGAGCTTACTGCTCGATTGATCTACTCTTTCCGAAACCCACGTCGTCAATGGTAGAGGAGGTCGCCGGTCATTGGGTCGGAGGCGGATCGGACTGTGACGATGTAGGGCGGCTGCGCTGGATCAGAGCGGCTGCCTTCTCCGCGATCTCACGGTCTACCTCAGGCAACAGACTCGTATACGTGTCCGAGGTCAGGGTGATCGTGGAGTGGCGGAGGGTCTCCTTGATCGTGTGGATGTCGCCGCCGGCGCCGTGGGTGAGCGTCGCCGCCACGTGGCGGAGGTCTCGCAGGGTGATGGGCGGGAGGTCGGTGGTGGTGAGGAGGCGGCGGAAGGTCTCCGAGACCGTCTCCGGGTGGAGCCAGGAGCCGTCCTCCTTGGTGAAGATCTTCCCGGTCTCCTGCCAGGCGGCACCCGCCTTCTTCCGTTCTCGTGCCTGGCGCTTCCTGTGCGCGCGCAGGACGGCCACGTTCACGCTGTCGAGGGCGATCGTGCCAGCACTGCCGTCGGTCTTCGGCTCGGACTCGTACGGGTCCCAGCCGTCGACGACGATCTCTTTGGCGGGGGTGATGAGGCCGGCGTCGAGGTCGGTCTCGTGCCAGTCCTGGCCGACGGCCTCACCGCGCCGGAGGCCGCGGGTGCCCATGAGATGGAAGAGGGCGTAGAGCCGATCCTCCTCGGCGGCGTCGAGGAAGGCGCCGAACTGCTGCGGAGTCCACACCATGACCGGACCGGGGACCTCGCCCGTCTCCCGCCAGCGGCGGACGCGTTCGTCGGTCCAGAGGAGCGGCTTGGGGCGCTTGCCGGACTCCAGCTCGACGTGGGCGGCCGGGTTGAACGTGATGAGCTGCTGGGCGATGGCGGAGTTCAGGGCCGCGCGGAGGGTACGGCGTACGGCCTGCCTGGTCGCCGGGCCGGTGATCTTCCGGAACGGCTTCATCTCCGCCAGCTTGGCCCGCTCGGCGGCGAGTAGGGCCCGTTCAGCGGCGACCGGGCGGCCGGGCCGACTCGGCTTGCAGCGGGCGATCTGCTCGCGGCGGGCCTGGTTCTCGGCGGCGATCACCTCGTTGTCGTCGGCTATCCCGTCGAACGTCTCCACGAGGTGACCGACGTTGAGCCGGTCCAGGCGTATGTGCCCGATACGGGGCTTCAGGTGGACGCGGATGTGTGACGCGTAGCCGTTGAGGGTGGTCCTGCGGCGCTTCTTCGACACGAACCAGGCGTCCAGCCACTCGCCGACCGTGAGCTTGCCGCGCAGCCCCAGACCGGCCCTCAGGCGCCGCCGTGTCTCCTCGACCTCGGGCAACGGCGCTTTCTCGTCCCCGACCTCCTCCAGGAGCGTGACGAGGCGCTGGAGGCTGTCGGGATCGTCCGTGTCGGCCAGGGCGAGGAGCGCGCGGACGTGGTCGAGGTCGGCCTGGGCAGCCTTGAGGGATTCGTAACCGGCGCGGCTGAAGGAGCGGCGGGTGCCGTCCTCGCGGGGCGGGAGCTCCTGGCGGATGGAGTACGAGCCGTGCTTGCGGCCGGCGAGCTTGGGGCACTTCTTGCCGAGCGGTTTGCCGGTGTGGGGGTCACGGCAGTAGCAGCGGCGGTGGGTGGAGCCCTTCAAAGGCGTTCCTCCGGTGTGGGGTCGGTTTCGGGCGGGTCGACGTCGCCCAGTGCGGGTGGCAGGTCGGGTGGGACGGCACCGTCCTCGCGGAGTTCGCGGCGGAGGTGGCGGAGGGTGTACTTGGCGGAGATGGCCTGATCGGCGTAGGTGGTCCGCTTGCGCTCGGCTTCCTCGCGCTGGGCACGGCTGGTGGCCTGCTTGGCCGCGAAGCGGGCGTGTTCCTCCTCTTCGAGGGCGGCGAGCGCGGTGCGCACGAGGCTGGCGTGGTACTCGAAGGAGGGGACGAGGCCGGCGTCGTTGTCGATCACTTCTTCTTCGCCGGTGAAGCGCCGCAGGGCGTCCCAGGTGGGGACGAGGGGCTGGAAGGGGAGTTCCTGGGTCTCCTCGACGTAGCCGACGGGGAAGATCAGGTGGGCCGGGTAGGTCTCCAGGGCGGCCGCCAGGACGATCACGTCCACCAGGGGGAGGACGGCGCGGCGGCCGGACTCCATGTTGGCGATCACGTTGCGCGGGATGGGGTGTCCCAGCTCCTCGCAGCGGTCCGCCAGGTCCTGTGCGCTCCACCCCATCTCCTTCCTTCTCCTCCGGACTTCGCCGGCCACGTTGGCCTTGACCCGGTCCACCCACTCGGGGAAGTCGTCCTCGTCAGCATCCACATCGCGTTGTGTCACATGGACACATTAGCTTGTGGATCCTGATCGGTAGACGCCTGGAGCCGGATGTGACGGTCACGTTCGCCGAGGGCTGTGCCGAAAGAGGTCCCCCGCATGCGAGAAGAAGCGAAGTCCGGACGTTCGAAGGGGATGAGCCGGGAGGAGATGCTCGCTCTCCCCGTGATGGTTGACCTGGAGACGAGCAACCGCGCACTCGGTCTGGGGCGGAGCAAGGGGTACGAGCTGGCGAAGCGCGGGGCCTACCCGTGCAAGGTGCGGCGGTTCGGCAACGCCTACCGCGTCGTGACCGCCGACCTGCTGGACCTGCTCGGGCTGGCGGCGTGAAGGGACGAATCCGTAGCACACCGTTCTGCGCTGAGCTGACACAGAAACGCTGGACTGTTGCCGGGGGTGGACGTACGGTTCGTGGTCCCTCGCGATGGGCTGATGCCCGCGAGAAGGGGATGGGCCCCCGGCGGTGCGACGCCGGAGGCCCGAGCAACCCCGAACGGCCCTGGAAGAACCAACCCGGCGGCAAGGGCGTGCGAGCCCACCGCCAGACGAGGAGCTGCCCTGTGCAACACCCCGAACCCCGGACCCATTCCGATCTCGACGCGCGGGATTGGCCACCGACCGCGATCCCCGGCATGCCCGGCCGGTACACAGGCGAGGAGTCCGTCGCCGATGAAGCCGACGGGATCGAGAGGGCCTTGGCGGACGCGCCTGTAGAGGAGGGGGCATCGAGGCCCGAACCGACCGCCGGGGCAAAGGTGCTGGACGAACTGCGTGGGCAGCTCGCGAAGTTCGTGATCCTGCCCTCGCCGGAGGCGCTGGACGCCGTCACGCTGTGGGTGGCGGCCACGCACCTGCAGACGGCGTGGCAGCACGCGCCGCGCCTCGCGGTCGTCGGCCCGGCGAAGCGGTGCGGCAAGTCGCGGCTCTTGGACGTGGTGACCGAGACCGTGCACGACCCGTTGATCACGGTCAACGCGTCTGCTGCCGCGGTGTTCCGGTCGATCACCGACGCCCCTCCGACCCTGCTGGTCGACGAGGCCGACACGCTCTTCGGGTCGGCGAAGGTGGCGGAGAAGAACGAGGAGATGCGCGGCCTGCTCAACGCCGGCCACCAGCGCAACCGCCCGACCCTGCGGGTCTCCGGCCCGAACCACGAGGTGTCGAAGTTCCCCACCTTCGCCATGGCCGCCCTCGCCGGCATCGGAGACCTGCCGGACACGATCATGGACCGGTCGGTCGTGATCCGGATGCGCCGCCGGGGGCCGGGGGAGAAGGTCGCCGAGTTCCGCACCGTACGGGACACCCCCGCCCTGCACGCCGTGCGGGACCGGCTCGTGGCCTGGCTCGGGCCGCTCTACGACACCGCCATGGGCCTCACCCCGCCCATGCCGGTCGAGGACCGGGCCGCCGACACCTGGGAGCCGCTGGTCGCCGTCGCCGACCTCGCGGGCGGCACCTGGCCTGCCGCTGCCCGGGCCGCCTGCCTGGCCATGACGAAGCACGAGGCCGAACAGGACCAGGACAACAGCGCCCTGAACCTCCGGCTTCTCGCCGACATCCGCCGTGCCTTCGCTGCCGAAGGCAACCCGGTCCTGCTCCGTACCGGCCGTCTCCTCAGCATCCTCAACGACGACACCGAGTCGCCCTGGCCGGAGTACAAGGACAAGGGCCTGACCGCACGCGGCCTGCAGCTCCTGCTGAAGGACTACGGCATCAGCGCCTCCAGCCACCGCTTCCCCGGTGACTCCCAGGCCAGGGGCTTCACCCGCGAGCAGTTCGCCGACGCCTGGGCCCGCTACTGCCCCGAGCCCGCACCGGCTGCCGAGCCACTGCTCCTGCCGACCCCATGACCGGCGCCTGACCCGGCACGACCCGTCCCCACCCGCCCCTTCGCAGGTCAGGGCCGGGACGGGTCACCCGCCCGTGACAGGTCGTCCCGATGTCGCCACCTCAACCCGTACCTGCTCTGACCAGGCACGCGACGGGTTGCGACAGGTTCCTGACCGGCACGGCCGAGCCCACCTTCCCCGACCCCTTGGAGCGCCTTCCCCTTGCCCTCGCTCAGCACCACCGCACCGCTCGACACCGCACCGACAGCCCTTCCCGCCCTGATCCGCACGGGCGTCGCCCTGATGGCCGTGGCCGCCTTCGCGCTTTCCTACGACGCGCTGCGCCAGATGGCTGCCGCCAGCCACATCCACCGGGTGCTCACCTACGCCTTCCCCCTCGTGATCGACGGCTTCATCGCCATCGGCGTCGGCGCCCTCCTCGTCCTGCGCACCGCGCCCGTGAGGTCCCGCCGCTATGTGGGGGCGCTGGTCGGGGTCGCCACCTTCACGAGCATCTGGGCCAACGTCCTGCACGCCGTCCGCCTCAACCAGCAGACCCAGCGGGACGGACTTGCGCTCGACAACATCACCGTCGGTGTCATCTCCGGCATCGCGCCACTCGCCCTGGCCGGAGCCGTCCACTTCTACCTCATCGTCCAACGCCGACCCATAGAAACGGAGCTACGAGAAGACCTCCGCCACATCACCGTGGACACCGATTCGGAACGTGGCGCGACAGCCACGAACGAGCCGACGGCCGATAAGAGGGACGTGGCTCAAGCCCCTGCCGGGCACGTGGCTCAGGCCCCTGTCGGGCACGTGGCTCAGGCCCCTGTCGGGCAAGTGGCTCAGCCCAGGAAGCCGGCCGCCACCGGACGTGGCCAGAGGCCGATCGTCACCTTCGAGCAGGCAGTCGAGATCGGCCGCACAGCCTCCCTGGGACGTGGCGGGCGGGTATCCCGCCGCAACGTCGAGGGGGCCATCCGCGACAAGGGATTCGGTGTCGGCCGCGAGCGCCTCGACCAAGTCAAGAGCTTCCTCCAGGAGGAACTCGACCAGAGCCGCGACGCCACTTCGACGTAGCTCGCCCCTCCGAACCTCGGCTGCTCGCCCCAGGAAAACCCTGGGGCGAGCAGCCCTTCTCCCACCGCAGCCGCCCGATCAGAGAGCCCGCACATGAACGAACAGCCCCTCCCCAATCCCCCTCACGCCGTCCAGCACCCGGTCTCGACGCCAGCCTCGGGCGCAGCAAGTTGTCGGGTAAGGAGTCCTTACCCGGCCTCCGCCCCCAGGGTGGCGGAGGCGTCCGGCGCTGAGGGGGCGCCGGTGTCGGCCGGCCCGGGGGAGCCGACTCGGGAAGAGACCTCGCAGTCGTGCGTGCCGCGTCGTCGTCTGCGTGAGCCGATGCTGCGTGAGAAGCGCGTCCACCCGCGCTTCAGCCACGACGAGTTCGCCCTCCTTACGACCGCTGCCCGCCTGAGCCGCATGCCGGTCGGCGGCTACGTCGCCGAGACCTCGCTCGCCGCCGCCCGCTCCGACGACCCCGCTGCCGCGGTCGCCGACTACCGCGCCACGGTCAAGGCGCTGATGGCCGCCAACGGGCGGCTCGCCCAGGTCGGCAACAACCTCAACCAGCTCACCCGTCACCTCAACCAGGACGGTCCCTGGCTCGCAGCGGACCTCGTGCGGCGGCTGCTGAGCCACATCGAGGCGTCGATCGCCGACGTGGACGTGGCCGTCGCCCAGGTGACTTCGGGACGGTGACCGCGTGATACCGAAGATCATCCTCGGCAAGGGGTCCCGCGCCACCCGCCGCCTCATCGGCTACCTCTACGGGCCCGGCTCCGCCAACGAGCACACCGACCCTCACCTGGTGGCGTCCTGGAACGGCTTCGCCCCCGATCCCGGCCGCAGCCCCCACCGCAACCCCAAACAGGTCGAGGACCAGCTCGCCGCGCAGCTCGACCAGCCCGTGAACATGCTCGGCGACAAGGCCCCAGCCACCACGGTGTGGCACTGCCCGGTCCGCGCCGCACCCGAGGACCCGATCCTGAGTGACGCCCAGTGGGCGGACATCGCCCGCCGGATCGTGGCCGCCGCCGGCATCGCCCCCGAAGGCGACGAGGAAGCCTGCCGCTGGGTCGCCGTCCGCCACGCCGACGACCACATCCACATCGCCGCCACCCTCGTCCGCCAGGACGGCCGCCGCCCCCGCCGCGACCACGACATCCGCGCCGTCCAGCGCGAAGCCCGCAAGATCGAGACCGACTTCGGCCTGCGCCGGCTCAAGCCCGGCGACGGCACCGCCGCCAAACGCCCCACCAGCAAGGAGCACTTCAAGGCCAAACGCCAGGGCCAGGACACCACCACCCGCGAGATCCTGCGCCGGCGCGTCCGCCGCGCGGTGGCCGCAGCCTCCACCGAGACGGAGTTCTTCGCCCTGCTGGACGCGACCGGCGTGACCGTGCGGCCCAGGACCGGACCGTCCGGCGACACCCTCGGCTACAGCGTCGCCCTGCCCGGCGACCTCAACAAACACGGCGAACCGGTCTGGTTCTCCGGCTCCACCCTCGCCGGCGACCTCTCCCTGCCCAAGATCCGCCACCGCCTCACCACCACCAGCCCCGAACCCGTCACCGCGCGGCCGGCCGACCCCTGGCACCAGGCCACCGCCGCCACCGAACGCATCCCCGACCACCTCACCCACAGCAGCGACCACACCGCCCAGGGCCAGCTCGTCGTCCTCGGAGAAGCCCTCGACCTGCTCCCGCTGACCGCACCGGCCGAGGCGAAACGGGAACTCGAACGAGCCGCCGCCCTCTTCGAGCGCGCCACCCGCTCCCGCATCACCGCCGACCTCGACAGCACCCGCGTCCTGCACCGCAGCATCCAGACCATCCTGCTCACCCCCGCCACAACGCGCGACGGGGCCGGGCTGGCGATGCTGCTGGACGCCGTCCTCATCGCCGTGGCCTTCGCCCGGCACTGGCACCAAACCCACCAGCACGCCCAGCAGGAAGCCGCCGCCGAACAGACCCTCACCCACCTCCAGGCCGCCTACGCCCACGTCGCCGCCCCCGTCCTGGACGGCCTCGCCCGCCGCACCCCCGGTGCCCAGACCACACACCGCTACGCCCGCCATCTTCAGCAGACCGTCCCCGAGCACGCCGACCGCATCCTGAAAGACCCCGCCTGGGACGCCCTCGCCACCGTCCTCGCCGACGCGGAAACCACCGGCCACAACCCGGCCACCCTCCTCGACCAGGCCCTCGGCCAACGCACCCTCGACGACGCCCGCAACCCCGCCCGCACCCTGACCTGGCGCATCCACCGCCTCGGCCAACGCCACACCCCCAGCCCCCGCGCCCAAGCAGCCATGGCCCGCAGCACCACCCGCCGCCCCGGCACTCCGGCCCACCCGTCGGCGGCCGCACCGGCCACTGCACCGCAGCAGCCACACGTACGACGGCGTTGACCGGCCCGCATGTTCCCCGAGGGAACAACGAAGGCGTTCCCTCAAGGAACACCCGCCTTGTTCCCTCAGGGAACAAGGCGGGTCCTGGGGGTAGGGAGCCTGGGCCCGGACCGTCGGCTCGGCAACTCCCTCACGCGCACGCAGTGTCCTCGGTACCGTGCTGATGACGAACTCTGCACGGACAGACCGGCGCACCCCGCACGGACGTCCGGCGGTTGGGGAGGTGTCCTGATGCTGGAGGAAGCCGAGGAGATCGGCCGGCGCGTTCGCAGGGCGAGGCTGCGGCTCGGGATGCCGCAGGCCGACCTGGCGGCGGCCCTGGGGAAGTCGCAGGGCTGGGTGTCGAAGATGGAGCGGGGCCTGATCGAGCTGGACCGGGTCGGGCTGCTCAACCAGGTGGCTGCCGAGCTGCACGTCCATCCGAACGACCTGATCGGGCGCCCGTACAGCAGCTCCCCGGACGACAACCAGTGGCAGGTCGCCGCCTCCTCGATCCTGCGCGAGCTGCGCCGCTACGACCTCGCCCCCGTCTTCGACGGCACGCCCCGGCCGGCGCCGCAGTTGTGGCGGAAGGTGACGCGGCTGCACCGGCTGCGGGACACCGCCTCCAACGTGGCGATCCTCCGCATCCTGCCCGACCTGTTCCGCGAGGCTCGGGCCCTGGCGGAGGTGTCGGAGGGGCACGGGCGGGAGGAGGCGTACGCGATCTACGCGGTGTGCTGCAAGTTCGCCCACACCGCCGCCCACTCCCTCGGTCACCCCGAGCTGGTGGCGATGGCCTGCGAGCGGGCCGCGTGGTCGGCGCGGTTGTCCGGGGACCCGGTGCTGCCAGCGGTGGCGGACTGGATGCGGGTCTGGGACATGTGGGCCACGGCCGACTGGGCGGACGCGCTGACGCTCTCGGACAAGGCGATCGGGTCGGTGCAGCAGGCGTACGAGCAGGGCGATCCGCTGGCCGTACGGGCCTGGGGGACCCTCCAGCTCCGGGCGGCGGTCTCGGCTGCCCGTGCCGGACGCGCCTCGGAGGCGGAGGACCGGATCGGGTACGCGAAGGACGCCGCCGAGCGGATGGACACGTACGCCGGGGCGCCGGTGTACGACCGGCACTCGCTGACGTTCTCCGCCGGGAACGTGCAGATCCACGCGATCAGCGTCGCCCTGGAGATGGGCGAGCAGGGCAAGGCGCTTGAGATCAACCGGCGCACCAGCCCCGAGCTGGTCGGGGCGCTGCCCCACTCCCGCCAGGGGCATCACCACATGGACATCGCGCGCGCGTGGCTGTGGGACGGCAACCGGGACAAGGCCCTCGGCGAGCTGGAGCGGGCCGAGCGGATCGCGCCCCAGCTCGTACGGAACCACCCCA
Organism: Streptomyces pyxinae; assembly: GCF_024756275.1. GTDB lineage: Bacteria > Actinomycetota > Actinomycetes > Streptomycetales > Streptomycetaceae > Streptomyces > Streptomyces pyxinae. The sequence continues at coordinate 59,662 of NZ_JANUGQ010000027.1, forward strand.
TCGCCCGTTCGACGCTCCGCGGCATCGTCTACGCCGAGCGGACCGCCACGCGCGAGAAGCTTCGGCGCATGTCCGACCGCTTCCACCTGGACGGATAGGGGCGAGCGGGGGGCGGACCAGGGTCGTATTCCTCCGGCTCATATTCAGGGGCTCTCCCGTCCCTACCTTCGGAGCATGACCGGACGACTTCTTCCCCATCTCCCCTCGCAGGGAGCCGAGTTAGGGACAGCGGCTCCCTTCCTCCCTCAGCTCGGAGACCTCGCCGCCGACACCGCCCGGGGCGGCCGTGTCGGCGTCGTCGTCGCGCTGCCGGGCGAGGGCTCCGCCACGACCTACCACCTGCGGCCGCCCGGCGGCGGGCCCGCCTGGACCGCGCCGGCGGACGGCACGACGCTGCGCCCGGTGCCGGCGCGGGCCACCCACGCGACGCTGATGCCCGGCCGGGACGCGATCTACGACCCGCGCGCCCGCCAGGGCTCGGTGCCCGTCGAGTTCCACTTCGAGGACGGCTCGACCTGCGAGGCGGCCCTCGTCCTCACCTCGGTGGAGCTGGAGAGGCTGTACGCGCAGACCAGCCGTCTTCTCGACGCGCACGAGAACGCGCTGGGCGGCACCTCGTGAGCGGGACCCGTCGCCGTCAGGCGCGGTCTGCCACCCCCGTACGGAGTGACCGGTTCGCGCTCGCGTTCCTGGCCCTCGCCGGTCTGGTGGGGCCGGCCTGGGCCCTTCGCGACCAGGCCGTCCAGCTCGTTGACGACATGAGCCACCGGCCCGCCGTCGCGGCTCCGGACGTGAGCCTGCCCCACCTTGCCCCCGGCCGCTGAGACGCGCCTTCGGCCACTGAGACCGCTCCGGCGCCCGAGCCGCCTCCCGTGCCCGGCCGCCGGAGCCTTCCCCGCCGCCCTCCCGTCCGGGCGGCGCGCAGGAAACCGCCCCGCTCCCGTGCGGCCCCGTGGCTTCGGCTGCCGGGGGCGGGGCGGCTCGTACCTCTCGCACGGTCCTGGAACATCCACGCGTGATTCCCCAGGGAGGGTTCGTGGACATCCCGTACATCGTCGTCGACCAGCTCGACCCCGATCAGCAGCAGATCTGGAAGGCGTACTTCGGCGACGCCGACCGCCCCCGCTACGTCGAGGAGGGCATCTGGCGCCGCACCCAGGAGAAGGCCACCGCCGGCCAGTCCGGCTGGGCGGGCTCCGGGGACGCCCGGCGGCGGATCATCCACTACCGGTACCGGTACGGCCTGGTGCCGACGACCGCCGCCCCGGCGATCGGCCTGACCGACCTGTACCTCTACCACTCCGCGTCCGCCCCGGCCGGGGAGATCACCGCCCACCACGACGCCCTGCGGGCCTCGCTCGCCGTCGGCGGCTGGAAGACGGCGCCGGGCGGTGCCTGCTGGACGCGGCGGGACCTGAGGTGCCGGATCACCGAGCACGACGTCCACCCGCAGGACGCCGCCGCCGGACGCGCGCTCCCGGGCGGCTACCGGACGCTCGACGTACGGATCACCTCCGCCGCGTACGCGCCCCCGCCCTCGGTCCGGCAGCTCCCGTGGAACGTGCTGTCCACCGGGATCCGGGTCAAGGACCGGCCAGGGACGGCCACGCGGATACCGGACCTGTCCGTGCTCGCGGACCTGCGGCCGTTCCAGGTGGAGATCGGCTGCGGTACGTCGGTCGAGGCCAGCATCCCGCCCCTGCACCGGCTCCACGAGATCTACCGGGTCACCGACCGGCAGGGCCACGAGCCGCGCGAGCACCGCTTCACCCTCTCCCCGGCCGCGGACAACCTGCTGCACGAGGTGCTGACCGAGCCGGAGGAGAAGACGGCGGAGTTCGTGGAGATGTTCCGAGCCTGCTTCCTGGCCGAGCCGACCCTGGCCCTGTGGGCGCTGAGGGAACTGAAGGACGCCGGTCACCTCGTCGGGCCGGTCATCACCCACAACTTCGACGTCCTGGCCGCCCGCGCCGGGCTCGACGAGTGCTTCATGCGCCGCTACGACCAGGCCGTGCCCGACGTGGAGTGGGTCGACGGCGCCAAGGCCCTCCTGGTGGTCGGCCTGCACGCGGACCGGCGCAGGGTCCAGGCCCGCGCCCGCGAACGCGGCATGAAGGTCGTCTACCTGGACCCGGAGGGGTTCTGGCACGACGGCGCGTTCCTGCCGTACCCGCTGGAGGGGCCCCAGGACGGTGACCTGGTGTGCCGGGCGACCGCCGCCGAGGCGCTGCCCGCGCTCGTCAACCTCCTGAAGCAGCAGGCAGGTTGATTCACCTGCACGAAGAGGGTCGCGCCGGGTGCGGGCGCTAGCGTGACGCATCCGGCCGGCCCGGACTCCCCGGGCGGGCGAGAACAGGGAAAGGAGCGTCGGCCCCATGCGCGTATCCGTCATCGGCTGCGGCCACCTGGGCATCCCGCACGCCGCTGCCATGGCCGAGATCGGCCACGAGGTCATCGGCGTGGACCTGGACCAGGCAAGGATCGACCGTCTCAACACAGGCGAGAGCCCCATCTACGAGGAGGGGCTGCCCGAACTCCTCGCCGCCCACACCGCCTCCGGGAGGCTGCGCTTCACCACAAGCCTGGCCGAGGCCGCCGAGTTCGCCGACGTCCACTTCCTCGCCGTGGGCACCCCGATCGACGCCGACGGACGGAGCTACGACACCGGCCAAGTCTTCGGCGCCGCCCGCGCCCTCGCCCCGCACCTGACCCGCCCGACCGTCATCATCGGCAAGTCGACGGTCACCGTCGGCACCACCCGCGACCTGGCCGCCCTCCTCGCCCGGCTCTCCCCGGCCGGCGAGGAGGTGGAGGTCGTCTGGAACCCCGAGTTCCTGCGCGAGGGCCACGCCATCGACGACACCCTGCGCCCCGATCGAATCGTCGTCGGCGTCCCCTCGCCCCGCGCCGAAGACGCCGTACGCGAGGTCTACGCACCGCTCCTGGCCAACGGCATCCCGCTGTTCGTCACCGACCCCGCCACCGCCGAACTCATCAAGGGCGCCGCCAACGCCTACCTCGGCATGAAGATCTCCTTCATCAACGGCGTCGCCGACATGTGCGCCGCGGCCGGAGCCGACGTCCAGCAGCTCACCGAGGCCATCGGCCTCGACCCGCGCATCGGCCGCGGCGGCCTGAACGCCGGACCCGGCTACGGCGGCGGCTGCCTCCCCAAGGACGTCCGCGCCTTCACCGCCTCCGCCCGCACCCTCGGCGCCACCGAGGCCGCGACCCTCCTGCGGGCCGCCGAAGAGGTCAACGAATCCCGCCCCACCGCCGCCCTGAAGCTCATCGAGCAGACCCTCGGACGGCCGGTCGACGGCGTCCGCGTCACCGTCTGGGGCGCCTCCTTCAAGGCCGGCACCGACGACGTCCGCGAATCCCCCGCCCTGGCGGTGGCCGCCCTAATGCACCAGCGCGGCGCCACCGTCACCGTCCACGACCCGCACGCCGTGCACGCCGCGCTGCGCCGCAACCCCGAACTCGACTACGCCGACACCCTCGACGACTCCGTCCGGGACGCCGAGCTGATCGTCCTGGCCACCGAGTGGCCCCACTTCCGCGAGGCCGACCCCAAGGCCCTCGCCCCCTTGGTCGCGGACCCGGTCCTCGTCGACCTCCGCAACCTCATCGACGCCGACGCCTGGCGCATGGCCGGATGGACCGTACGCCAGCTCGGACGCCCCGCCCAGCAATAACCGCCCTATCGACCATCGACCGGAGGTCCGCCGTGGACACCCTGTGGGACGACATCGAGAAGCTCTCCGCCGTCTGCCGAGCGGCCGGCGCCCACCTGCCCGACGAGGAACTCAAGAGCCTCCAGGTCGGCAAGGTCGCCGAGGAGGCCGGCGAGGCCATGCACGCCCTCCACGGCCTGAAGGGCCTCACCACCTGCGGCGACGACCACGCCTGGCCCGAGGTCCAGAACGACCTCGTCGGCGCCGTCATCGCCGCCCTCCTGGCCATGCACTACATCGACCCCACGGGCGCCCGCGCCACCTTCGACGAGATCTTCCACCGGCGGACGCGCAGGGGGCGGGAGGCGGCTGCGGCCTGACCTCTCGTGAACGGTGAGCGGTGACCAAGCCCCGCGAAGGGTTGGTCACCGCTCACCGCGGACTTGGAGTCAGTGCTTACGCCACTGACTCCCGGACCGCTTCGATCAGTGTTGTCGCGCATGCGTCGTCGGACACACTGATGATGCGGTTCATGGCGTAGCCGAAGGCAAGGCCGTGGTCGGGATCAGCGAAGGCGAGGAAGCCGCTGCGACCGGCGTGGCCGAAGGCGCTCAGGCCGGTCATGGGATTGCTTTCGGTGGGCAGCAAGTAGCCGCTCACGAAACGGCTCGGGAGCATCATGGAACCGGCTTGAAGAGATCAAAGATTCGGAGGTAGCGCGCCCAGTAGCTTCGGGTTGACCTCGCCTCTCTCATCCGCCTGAACGGCCGAGAGACCGATGCCATGCCACCCTCTCAGCTGACCAGCCCTAGGTTGATCAGGCGGAACCCCATTGCCGATGTACTGACCTCGAACCGTTCGGCGAGTGCAACTGTGCATCGGTCGGGGTCCTGTCTGATCGCGACAGGGAGGAGCATGAGCTGTTCGCGCACCATGTCGGCCGGCATCAGGAGACTCGCAGCGAAGGCGTTCGCCTCAATCTCTTCACGATCCGTCGCCGTGCTGGACAACCCGTCACGCAAGTTGATCCGAACAGGTCGGTCTAGGACGACCTCACGCCCCGGGTGCAGTAGAAGATGCCCTAGTTCATGAGCGATGGTGAAGCGCTGACGAAGGAGTGGCTGGGAGTCGTTGACCCCGATCACTGGCGACTGTCCCTCGCGTCGGAGCAACATCCCTGACACGTCACCGTCTCTAAAAGAGCTCTTAGAGACCATCGCGCCCTGCTGTCTGACGAGCTGCTCGACGTTGACTGGGGGTGAAAATACTCCGCAGTCAGCAAGCAATTGAGCCGCGCGAGCTTCGGCTCGTCTAGCCACGATCTTCCTCCTCAGCGTTCGCGAGCACATCCTGCGCCCACGAGCGTGCGTCTTCCGGCACCGCGTCCAGGATGTCTGACTGATCCCCGGGAGTCGGTAGAAGCTCTTCCGGCTCCACACGCAAGGCTGCGGCGAATTCGTAGAGCATGTGGAGTGCGACTCGCTGACGCCCCTTCTCAATGTTGCTGATCGACGTCCGGTTGAGCCCTACAGCCTCCCCCAGAACCTGTTGATTCATCCCGCAGGCAGTGCGGGCCCGTCGAACACGGTCTCCAAAGCGTTCATAGAAATAGCTCATGAGTTCCCATCCTGGAGCACTGACACCCCACCTTCCAGCCTCCCAAACCATGTTTGTGAAACTGGAAGGTGGGAGTGGTTTGGCAAACTGGAACCTAGGGCATCCCTTGGGGCAGGAAGCACAAGGAAGGGAGTCCTGATGCAGAAGAAGCCTCTAGAGACCCTGCTCAATGAGGGCCGCCGCAAGATTCAGGTGACAGACGATGAGCTCACGGAGGCAAAGCGCCGCCGCAGCTTGCTGACCGCCTGCATGAGGCGCGCCTTTCCGGGGTCGACCTGCTACTTCAACGGCAGCGTGGCGCACGGCGACGCGAACACGCCCCTGACCGACGTCGACCTCGGAGTCATCCTGGCTTCTGCCGACGCGGAAGGCTACGGACCCGAGGGGAAAGATGCTCTGTCACTGATGGAGCGAGCGCGCGATGCGATCCGCGCCGACCTGGAAGACGAGTTCCCCAACCTCACGGTCGAGGTGGTCGGCCGGCGGCGTGCAGTACTCGTACGCTTCGGTGCCCCGGTGACCAAGGGGCAGCAGGACTTCACGGCTGACGTCATGACAGCCATCCCTCATCCCACCGGTGTGGGTCTGTACATCCCCAACAACAAGATCGCAGCAAGGTGGGATAGAGCCGATCCGGTCAGTCATACCCTGATGGTGCACAAGGCCATCAAGGACACGAACCTGGTCTTCGCTCGGGTCGTGAGGCTGCTCAAGCACTGGAACTCGACCCACAGCAAGCCTCTCTGCTCCTGGAACATCAAGGCGCTGGCTCTGGGATGCATCGACACACCCATGACCCTGATCGAAGCGCTGCAGCTCTTCTTCACGTACGGCACAGAACAGCTCGAAGAAGGCCCTACCCCCGACCCGGCAGGCGTAGCGGGAGACATCCCTCTCGGCTTGCCGATCACGGACGTGTGCAAGCGTCTGCGAACCGCCAAGAACTACATCGACCTCGCTATCGACCACGAGACGGCAGGACGCCCGCTCAGCGCCCAGCACGCACTCCACCAGGTGCTGCCGGAAATCATCCCCGACATCGATCCCGCTGACGCAGAAGCCGCCGCCGAAGAAGAGGCCGCGCGTCTGGTGCAGAGTGTGGCTATGACCGGAAGCGCCGCGTCCGGGCTCGGCCTCGTAACTCCGAGGGTCACCTCGACCCGTGCCTGGGCGCCGTAATCATGGGCCTCTGGTACGGGGTGCAGCCGGCGTGGTGGGCTCCTCTGGAACGAGAGGCGCGCCACCGTTTCGGCGGGGCGCTTCGACACACCTACGCAGCAGGGCGATTGATCTACGAGGTCAAGGAACTGGACGTGGTGGGAGCACGGCCTCTCGACGTGCGGATCAGCTTCTTCGAGCACCCTCCGTACGACACCTACGGGCTTCAGCCGAGTGACTTCCCTCGCGTACACGCGAATCCGGGCGCAGCGTCGAAGCACCGGTACCCGCAGGACGATGCTCTTTGCCTCTGGCACCCGTACGATCCTGAGGAGCACCGGTGGACAAGCGAGAACGGGCTTCTCGACCTCATCGAGGTCGTTCGTACGCACCTGTTTCTTGAGCACTACTGGCGCCTCACTGGAGGAGCCCAGGGTGGCCGGTGGCTGGTGAGAGATGCACCGCACGGTCTGCCTGGGGGTAGTGCGTGGAGATCGTCTCGGCCACGACGGCGTCGAGCGGCTGGTCATGGGCGCAGACCACTGCCCTGATTGTTCCTGTCATCGCGCTACTCGGTGTTTACGTCACCTACACCCTCAACCAGCGCGCAGCAAGAAGAGAGAGACGGTCCAAGACCTTCGCCGAAGCCCTGACTGCGGTGGAGGAGTACCTGGAGATGCCGTACCGCATACGCCGGCGACCTGACCTACCAGAAGCACGTCGGGAGTTGACCGACGAGGTCAGTTCCATCCTGGCACGCATGGCGTTCCATCAGGCGTGGCTACAGATCGAAGCGTCGTCGGTAGCTGGGCCGTACGCCACGCTCGTTGCCACTGCGCGGGCCGAGGCTGGCGTTCAAATGAGCGTGGCATGGCTTCAGCCGCCAATCACATCCGACAGTGGCATGAACTTAGGCACGGCATACTCCCGAAACAGATCGAACGCTGCGAAGACAGCTTGCATCACTGCAATGCGTCGTCATCTCCGATAACGAAGGCAAAGCAGGGATGCTGTCCCGTCCCTGCCTGCACACCTTGGGGCCGATCTAACTCTGACTGGCTTGGATCCGCCGTGTTCACACTCGCGCGCCAATGCTCACCGCACTCAGATGCATCTCCTCGCTAGAGTGCTGGTGGTCACCGCAGCCTTCCCCGAGGATCGACCGGCGCGGACCATCATGCCCATGAGCGTGGTGCCGGACTCCAGACGCTGGATTCATCCGATGGGGTGCCTCGCAGGGCCGGCGTCGACGGTGGGCCGCAGCGCCGTCCGTGCGTGAGCGATGCGTGAGCGGACGCTCCGGCACAGCCCGGTTTCGTCCGGATCGCGCGGCACCGGACAGCCCGTCCGACCAGGCCGTTCCGGACGGAGCGACATCGGTCGGCACTAGCCACCCGGCCCTGACCAGGACTTTTAATCCGTTGGTTGTGGGTTCGAGTCCCACACGGCCTACCGGTCGGAGAATCATCACCGTCCTTCTGACCTGTTTGTTCTGTGGCCCGACCGAGGTTTCCCGGTCGGGCCACAGTGCGTCTGACGGCCCTTCGGGGCGTCTGCGTGCCCGAGGCGTGCCCGAAGCGCGGCGAGGCGGTTTCGGCCCGGACCGGGGTCCGGGGTACGAGGTTCGCCGCGTCGTCGGCGAGCTTTCTGGCCGAGCTCCACGAACAAGGCCCGGGACGGCGCCGGCCTCGCGCCACTGTTTCACCCGGGTGTCCGTCCGCAGTACGGGTTCGGGACGGGGCACCGAGGTGAGCTCGACGGACTCCGCCGGGTCGAACGTGATGACCTGCTGCCGGACCGCCCCGTTCCACGCGGTGCGCGGCGTCCGCCGGGCTCTGCATCGTGGTGGCCCCGTGACCTTGCGGAATGGGGGCATCTCAGCGATCCGATCTCGCTCGGCGGGAGTGGTCGGCCGCGCGTGGTCGCCTTGCGGCGGGCGATCCGCTCGCGGCGGGCGGCGTTCTCGGCGGTCGGGATTCCTCGGATGCCATACGTGCCGTGCTTGCAGCTCTTGCGCTTGGGCCACTTCGTGCCGAGCAGGTGACAGGAGACGCCGCCTGACGTGAACGCGCTCCGCCCGCCGGGCCTGAACGAAGGGCACGCCGACGGGCGGAGACGCAGCGGTCGACTGTGCTCTATGACCAGCCGTGTTCGGTGAGCGGCTCGCCGCCCTCGAGGTAGCCGAGCAGCCCGGCCTCGGGGTACTCGATGATGTCCTCGGGCAGCTCGTGCACGGACCACCACCGCAGGTCGAGGCACTTCTCGGGCTCGCGGTTGACCGGCTCGCCCGCCCACCTGGTGGCGAGGAAGAACAGTCCGATGCGCTCGGTCCCGGCGTCCTGCTTGTGGTGCACGACGTGTACGAGCCGCAGGTGCTCGGGGTCGACCTCGACGCCGGTCTCTTCGTTCAGCTCGCGGGCGGCGCCGACGGTGAGCGGCTCGCCGGCGTCCAGCTTGCCCGAGGGGGCGTGCCACCGTCCGTATCCGTACGGGCCCCCGCGCTGCGACAGCAGCACCTTGTCGCCGTCACGCAGAATCACATGCGTGTCGATCACAGGGGTCGCGGGCATTGGGGTCATGAGTTCACCGTGGAGTCGTCGGGTGTGGTGGGGCTGCTGACGCTACCCCCGGGGGTAGGGGCGGCGTCGGCGATTCGCTTCGCTACACCCGTGGGGGTGGACATGGTGGAGTCGAGCACGAGCACCTCGACGCCGAGGGCCAGCAGAGTCTGCGCGGCGTCGCGGTAGAGATCGACCTCGCGGGCCGGGCCCGACGGATGGTCATGGAACCGATGACGCTTGCCGCGCTCGGCGAGCCGGACGGCGATGGCCTCGGGGTCGGCCATGAGGATCACGGCCAGGCCGGGCAGCAGGATGTGCCCGGTTCAGCGCGAGCACGAACGGCTCGGGGACGCCGGCGAGGGGCGATGCCTGGGCCTGCTCGGCGTCCGGCAAAGCATGAAACCGCGCCGCCGGCCCCCGGCGACGAACTGGCTGCCCTTGGTCGCCCAGCCTTCGGACACGGGCGGTCACCGGATGGGGCTCATCCGTCCGGATCCTCCAGGCCGATCCCGTCGATCACGCGGAAGTCGATGAGCCTAGCCTCATCAGGAGTTGGTGGGCGCGCACCCAGGGCAGGCGTGGGTCGCCGTAGCGTGCCCCGTTGCTTCTCCACGACGGCAGGGCGCACCGCCGGGCGGGGCGCTCTGAGGTCCCGGTGGCTCCGCCGGCGGTGTCCGCCGGGTTGTCAGTACTCGAGGGCGTCGGAGACGGAGGACTGCCAGTAGGTGACGGCGGCGTTGTCGTCCTTGAAGGTGTCCTTGGGGAGCGTCAGGGTGACGGGGCTGCCGGTGGAGCCGCCGTCGCGGCCGGCGAAGTTGACACGCAGCTTCTTCACGATGCCGCCGTGGGTGTCACCGCCCGGCTCGCCGGTGAGGGTGATGCCGGCGTAGGCGGACTCGCCGGGGGCCAGGGTGCGGACCGACTGCGGCTTGCTGTCCTCGATGATCCGGGTGACGGACTGGTCGCCGTCGAAGCCGAGCAGGGGCGCGGAGTAGGCGTCGCAGGCCGTGGAGCCGGTGTTGGTGACGGTGAGCAGCAGATGGTTGATCGGGCGGCTGGCCGTGGTGACGGTGACCTTGCTGTTGGCGCCGGAGCAGGCGCCGGCCGAGCTGTCCTCGGAGCCCTTGGGGGCGTTCGTGCCGGAGCTGGAGACGGCTCCGGAGCCAGAGCCGGAACCGGAGCCAGAGCCGGTGGAGGAGCCGCCGGTGGAGCTGTTCCGGGCGCCGTTGCCATCGGTCGAGTCGCCGGTGGCGGACGGGGCGCTCGGCGCGTTGGCGGCCCCCGTGGTGGTGCCGCCGTTCTGCTCGCCGGCGGAGGCGGCGGGCGCGCCCGGGTCGGTTCCCTGGTCGTCGTTCTGGCAGGCCGTCAGGGCGAGCGCCGCGAGCAGGGCGGTGGTGGTGGCGACGGTGGCGCGGGTGCGGAAGCTGGGCATGGTGGATCGACTCCCCGTAGTGGTGGGCTCAGTAACGGTTGATCAGCGCGATCACGGTGGCGACGCAGATGATCAGCACGATGCAGGCGATGACATCGCCTGCGGAGCAGCGGGCTCGCATGGCGTCTCCCGGTCCGGCGGTGCTGACAACAGCTTCGGCGGGCAGCGCGGCGGAGGGCAATCGATCCGCGGGAGGAAGGGACGCTGGAACGGTGAGAGCGGCACTGACCTGGGGGAACGGCAGTCACCTGGAACGGCCTCGCGGGACGGGGAGATGCCAGGGCGGGTCTTCGGAGAGTCGGAGAGGATCGACGGGGCGCGGGACGGAGGGCGGGAAGAGTGATGGAGCGGCAGAAGTTCGACGGACTGGCGGAGGAGTACGAGCGGCACCGGCCGCGCTATCCGGAGGCGCTGGTGCGGGAGATCGCCCGCCGGGTGCCGCGCCACGGGCGGCGGCGCGTCGTGGACGCCGGGGCGGGCACCGGGATCGCGCTGGAGGGGCTGGTGCCACTGCTCGGCCCGGAGTGCCGGTACGAGGCGGTCGACGTCTCCGGTGACATGGTCGCCGCCGGGCGGGCCAAGTTTCCCGGGGTGACGTGGACCGTCGGCGCGGCGGAGCCGTACCTCGAAGGGAGCGCGGACATCGATCTGGTCGTCGTGGCCCAGGCGTACCAGTGGATGGACCGGCCCCGGTTTCGGCGCGCGGCCCGGCGGTGCCTCCGGCCGGGCGGGGTGCCGGCGGTCATGCGAGAACGACCGGGACCAACGGTCGAGTCCGTTCATGGGCGCCTACGAGAGCTTGCTGGAGGAGTGTGGTCCGGGCTACCGCCGGGACTACCGGGCGTTCGACGTCGCCGCCGAGCTGAGCGCCGAGTTCCGACCGGCCGGCGGGGCGGTGGAGACGCTCACGGTCGACTGGACGCTGCCGATGGCGGGGACTTCCTCGGCTTCGCCAGGTCGTCCACCCAGGTGCGGCGGGGCCTCGCCGCACACGGGGAGGCGATGACCGGCCGGCCGGCGGACCTGGTGGGCGCCCATGCGGAGAACGGCGGGCTGGGGATCGCGTACCGCTGCCGGCTCTTTCTGGCCGTGCGGTGAGGCCCCTTGCCGGTTCTTCTGGGCTGTTCTGGGCTGTTCTGTGCTGCGGTGGGTGGGGGATTTCTGCCGGTTCTCACCGGTGAGGGGGCGGGGGCTTCTGCCGGTTCCTCTTCGCCGTGGGTGCCGGGCGCGGGGTACTGGTTCGTAGTGGTGCTCCGGATGGCGTACAGTTGTCTTTGTCGACGCGGGGTGGAGCAGCTCGGTAGCTCGCTGGGCTCATAACCCAGAGGTCGCAGGTTCAAATCCTGTCCCCGCTACTGAAGACCGAAGGCCCGGATTCCCAGGAATCCGGGCCTTCGGTGTGTCCGGAGCCGGTGCGGTGGGGCGCGGGTGTCACCCGGTCGGCCGGGGGTGGGTCGCCGGGCGGGGGTGGCGGGGGCAGGCTGGGGGAAAGCGAATGCGGCACCGTCCGCCGCCGTGGGTGGACCCGGGCAGGAGAGCAGAGCACTGGTGGGGCAGCGAGCGCGGGACGGCTGGTGGCGCGGACGGCGGCGGGAGGGCACCCACCCGGTGATCCGGGCGCTGCCCGCGCTGCTCATCGTCGGCGGGGTGGTGTACGACCTGGTGAGCCCGCCCCGGTTCACCGCCGTACCGCTGCTGGCCGCCGCCCCGCTGGTCGCCGCGCCGCTCTGCACCGCGCGCGCCACCGTGCTGACCGGGTTCTTCGCCGTGGTGACCGTGATCGCCCTGCACGCGCGGGACGGCTCGCTGGGGGAGGTCCAGTCGCCGACCGAGACGCTGACGGTGCTGACCGTCTCCGCACTGGCGCTGCTCATCAACCGGATGGTGCGCCGCAGCGGGGAGCGGCTGGCGTCGGCGCGGGTGATCGCGGAGACGGCGCAGCGGGCCGTGCTGCCCCGGCCGGCGGCGCGGATCGGCGGGTTGCGCATCGCCGCGCGGTACGAGGCGGCGCAGGCGGACGCGTTCATCGGCGGCGATCTGTTCGCGGTGCAGGACACCCCGTACGGGGTCCGGCTGGTGGTCGGTGACGTACGCGGCAAGGGGATGGGCGCGGTCGGAGCGGTGGCCGTGGTGATCGGGGCGTTCCGCGAGGCGGCCGAGCAGGAGAGCTCCCTGGAGGGCGTGGCCCAGCGGCTGGAACGGGCACTGGCCCGGGAGGGCGCCCGGCGGCTGGGCCTCGACGACTTCGAGGGCTTCACCACCGCCGTGCTGGCCGAGATCCCGCGCGGCCGCCCGGTGGTGCGGGTGGTCGACCGGGGGCACCCGGCGCCGTTGCTGCTCGGCGCCGACGGGGACGTACGGGTGCTGGCGCCGGCCGAACCGGCGCTGCCGCTGGGCATGGCGGACCTGGGCAGCTGGCCGGACCGGTCGTTCGAGGTGCCGTTCCCGCCCGGGGCGACGCTGCTCCTCTATACGGACGGCCTCTCCGAGGCCCGGGACGCGCGCGGCGACTTCTACGACCCGGTGGACCGGCTGGCCGGGCGCTCGTTCACCGGACCCGAGGCGCTGCTGGACGCCCTGGTCGCGGACGTACGGCGGCACACCGGGGGCGGCACGACCGACGATCTGGCGCTGCTGGCGGTCGGGCGGCCCGAGGAGCGCCGGCCGGGCCTCCGTCCGCCCTCGCCGGTGGCGGTGGAGCGCCCACACTGAGGGCTCCCGCCGAGTGCTCCCGGGGCACCACCGGACCCGTCTGAGGCGGTCACGGTGAGTGAGGGGTGGTCCGCCTGGTGCGGCGGAAGCGCCTCGTGGCGGACGGGGCGGCGGGGGGTGGGGAGGCGTGGCGGTAGGTCAGATGCTGCGGCTGTGTGGTGATCTGACGGGATAGGTGAAACACCGGTGGTTAATGATCAGTACGAACGGGCTTGGAATACGCCGCCCGTGTCTATTAACGTTCGATAACGCAGCGCGGTTGTCCCAGCCGTCGCCCGAGGCGGCACCGTGCGCGCGCCGAATTCCGCATGGGAACCGGGGACCCAGGTCCTTGGGGTGCATCGGGTCGATCGCCGGCCCGTAGGAGACCTTCCTGCTCCGAACCCGTCAGCTAACCCGGTAGGCGAGAAGGAAGGAAAGGAGCGCGCCTCCGTGGCGTCCAACAGCCCTGCCCCCGAAGCCCCTTCTGCCGGTTCCTGGTTCGGCCCCGCTCCCCTACCGGCTTCCCCGGACTCCGGCGAGGCAAACGGGGCGAACCCGGGCTTCGAGGAGTGGAACCCCACCGAGGAGACCGTCCGCCCGGTACGGGGACGGCACCGGGTCGTCAAGCAGCGCGGCGGACTGGCCCGCAGCTCCACCGTCCTGGGTGTCGGCGTCATCGCGGCGGTCGGCGCGGGCGGCATCGCCACCGCGCAGGACAAGCCGGCGGTCTCCATATCGCTGCCCGACCTGCCCGACGCCGGCTCGCTGCCGGGGGTCGGCGCACTGCTGTCCGACGACGACGGTGACGACGACGGCGAGGCCGGGACGGTCGCCGCCGCCGGCCGGGACGAGCGGAGCGGGACGGCGGACGCGGCACGGCAGAGCGGCCCGGCGCCGCTCGGCGGCTCGTTCGCCGGCACGGTGAAGACCGGCGGTACCGCCGGGGAGGCCCTGCGCGCCCGGATCCTCCAGCAGGCCGAGCAGCAGCGGGCGATGGCCGACGCCCAGGTGAAGGCCAAGGCGGAGCGGCAGGCCGCCGAGCAGGCCGCCCGGAAGGCGGCGGAGGCCCGGAAGCAGGCCGCCGATAAGGCGGCGGCGGAGAAGGCCGCCGCGGAGAAGAAGGCCGCCGCCGAGAAGGCCGCGGCGGAGAAGGCCGCGGCCGAGAAGAAGGCGGCCGCCGAAAGGGCCGCGGCGGAGGCGGCCAAGAACACCGGCAACACCGGTAACGGCGCCAAGCCGGGGAACGGCGGCAACCAGTCGGCCGGCGGCTATGTGCTGCCCACCTCCTCGTACACCATCACCTCCACCTACGGCCAGGCCGGCTCCATGTGGTCCTCCGGCCACCACACCGGCCTCGACTTCGCCGCCCCGACCGGCACCCCGGTCAAAGCGGTGCACGGTGCCACGGTCAAGTCGGCCGGCTGGTCGGGCGCGTACGGCTACCGGATCGTGCTGAAGCTGTCGGACGGCACCGAGGTCTGGTACTGCCACCTCTCCTCCATGACGGTCGGCGCGGGCCAGCAGGTCGGCACCGGCGACACCATCGGGCGGGTCGGCGCGACCGGCAATGTGACCGGGCCGCACCTGCACCTGGAGGTGCACACCCCGGGCGGCGCGGGTGTCGATCCGATGAGCTGGCTGCGCGGCAAGGGCCTGTCGGTCTGACGGGCCCGCTCCCGGCCCGGCGATCATCGGCTCAGTCGGCTCAGTCGGCTCAGTCGGCTCAGTCGGGTCCGTCGGGTCAGGAGCGGTACGGGTTGTAGCCGCTGTAGTCCAGGTGCGGGGGCGGGGTCCAGGCCCGGCCGGTGGCCCGGGCGGCATAGGTGAGCGCCGGGCTCGCCACGGCCTTCCGCTGCCAGAGGTGGTGCAGCAGCTCCCGCTCCCGCTCGGCGAAGTCCGCGCCCGCCGTCCCGCGTCCGGCCCGGTCGCGGAGGAAGGCGAGGGACGTGGCGAAGACCTCGTACTCCCCGACCGCCCGGCCCGCCGCGGGGCCGAACACCCGCGTCGCGTACGCCCGGGCCAGACCGCGCGCCCGCATCGAGGAGAGGGCCCGCGGTTCATCCGGGGAGAGCCAGCCGGCCGCCGCGTACGCGGGCAGCTCGCCGGCGACGGTACGCAGCTCCCGCTGGCGCGACCAGATCGCCAGCCAGGTGAGCAGGGTGAAGGCGGGCACCATGAAGGCCGCGTACACCCCGAAGAAGCCCCAGGGGCCGAGGGACGCCGAGCCGTTCCACAGGGCGTGCGTGCCCATCGCGCAGCCCAGCCCGAGCAGCGGCAGCAGGATCCGGCGGACGCGCCGGCGCCGGGCGGTGAGGGCGGCGAAGCCGAAGCCGACCCCGGTCAGCACGGTGAACAGCGGGTGGGCGAAGGGCGACATGACGACCCGTACGAAGAAGGTCGCGGCCGTGACGGAGGCGAACCCCGAGCCGCCCAGGTGCTGGTCCTCCCCGAAGGCGTTGCCCAGGTAGAGGATGTTCTCGGTGAAGGCGAAGCCGGTCGCGGTGAAGCCGGCGACCACCACCCCGTCGACCACCCCGGTGAAGTCCCGTCTGCGGAACAGGAAGAGGAGCAGCACGGCGACCGCCTTGGCGCTCTCCTCCACCACCGGGGCGATGACGGTGGCCCCGAGGGTGTCCGCCGCTCCGGGATCGGCGGTGGCGGTGGCTATCCACCGGGTGGCGAAGGTGTTGGCGATGATGGCGACGAGCGCGGCGGCGCAGGCGCCCCAGCCGAAGGCGAAGAGGACGTTCCGCCAGGGTCCCGGGTCGACCCGGTCCAGCCAGCGGAACGCGGCCAGCAGCAGTGGCACCGGCAGGACGGCCAGACCCAGGCCCACCAGGAAGCCCTGGGTGCCGGTCTGCTCCCGGACCAGGGCCAGGATCACCAGCCCGCACAGGGCGAGGAGCAGCACCAGGGAGACGGCGCGCACGACCCGGCTCCGCCAGAGCCGGCGCGGCGAGTACCGCCGGCCGGTGACCGGGGCGTCGCCGAACGGCGCCTCGGCCGCGCAGACCGGGACGGCGGGCCCGGGCTGCCCGCCGGCCGGCCCGGGGCGCGGGGGAGGCGGGGACTGCGGTGTCGGGGTGGGCTGGGGGGAGGGAACCTGCGGCGACTGCGGGAACTGTGGGGACGACTCGGACACCCGACGACCCTAACGAGGAGAACTGACAGGGGGCGACGGAGTAGTGACGAACCGGTGGCCGGGTGGCCGGGTGACCGGTGGCCGGGCGATTGTGCGATCGCCCCAGCGCTGTCCGGCCGGTCGACTGTCCGACCGTCCGTCCGACTGTCCGGGACCAGGGCACACGGTCCATCCGGGCCGGAAGACCCGGCGGCGCCCCGGTTCCGGGCCGGGGGCCCGGGCCGGGACTCACCCGACGGGCGTGACCCGGTGGGCGCGATCCGACGACGGGCCGGGGCCCCTGGACGGGGCGACGGGCGGAAGCCGGACGCGGCGCGGGCCCGGAACCGGTCCGCTACTTCCGGCTGAACAGCAGATCGTTGACGACATGCCCCTTGTCCAGCCCCTGGCCCTCGAACCGGGTCAGCGGGCGGAAGTCGGGGCGGGGCGCGTAGCCGGCGTCCGGCGCGGTGTTCTCGAAGTCCTCGTGCGCGGTGAGGACCTCCAGCATCTGCTCGGCGTACGGCTCCCAGTCCGTGGCGCAGTGCAGCAGCGCGCCCGGCTTCATCCGGGAGGCGGCCAGGCTCAGGAACTCCGGCTGGATCAGCCGTCGCTTGTGGTGCCGCTTCTTGGGCCACGGGTCGGGGAAGTAGACCCGTACGCCGTCGAGCGCGTCCGGCGCCAGCATCTCGCGGAGCAGGATGATCGCGTCGCCGTTGGCCACCCGGACGTTGGTGAGCCCGGCGCGGTCGGCGAGCCCGAGCAGATTGCCCTGGCCGGGGGTGTGCACATCGACGGCCAGGATGCCGGTGGACGGGTCCGCGGCGGCCATCCGCGCGGTCGCCTCGCCCATGCCGAAGCCGATCTCCAGTACCACCGGCCGACCGCCGAACATCTCCGCCAGGTCGAGCACCCGGCTGCCGTCGATGTCCAGCCCCCACTCCGCCCAGCGGCGGCGCAGCGCCTCCGCCTGCCCGGTCGTCACCCGGCTGCGGCGTGGCTGGAAGCTGCGGATCCGCCGCTCGAAGTGCGAGCCCGCCGGGTCGGGCGACGGCCCGTCCGGGAAGCGCGGCTCGCCCTTGGGGCGCCGGGCCTCCGGGGTCTCCGGGCCGGCGCCGGGGGCGTCCGACCCGGCGGACCTGGTCGGCGCGCTCGGCGTGGTGGTCTCGGGGGCGGGGGTGGTTTCTCGCGGCTCAGACACAATGCCTCGATTCTACGGGGACCTCCCCCACCCCTGCCGGGCCCGGCCCCGGGCGCCTGGGCCCGGGGCGTGCGGCTCGGGGCGCCCGGGGGCCGGGGTGCGTCCGGCCCACGGGGCCCGGGGCGGCCGGCGCCCTGCCCTCGCGGCCCGTGGCGGCCCGGACCTCGCGGCCCGGGGCGGCCGGGCCCGTGGGGACCCGGGGAAGGCACGGTCCTGGCGACCGGGCTCTGGCGACCGGGCCCACGGGACCCGGGGGTCCGGGGGAGTCCAACCCATGGGACTCGGGTCGGCCGGCGTCCGGCCCGGCTCCGAGCGCCCGGGCCCGGGGCGTGCGGCTCGGGGCGCCCGGGCGCCGGGGTGCGTCCGGCCCACGGGGCCCGGGGCGACCGGCGTCCTGCTCACGGGCCTTGGGGCGGCCGGGCCCTCGCAGCCGGGGGCGGCCCGACCCTCGCAGCCCGGGGCGGCCCGGCCCGTGGGGGCCCGGGGAAGGCCCGGTCCTGGCGGCTGGGCCTTGGCGGCCCGGGGCGGCCGGGCCCGTGGGTTCCGGGGACCCGGGGAGGCCGGCCCGGGGTGAACCGGCCCCGGGCGCCGTCTACCGTGCCAGGTGGGCCAGGGCCCGGCGGGCGGTCTCGCGGCCGATCGGGAGGGAGGCGGTCGCCGCCGGGGACGGGGCGTTCAGGACATGGACCGTGCGCGGCGCCTCCCGGACCAGGAAGTCGTCGACGAGGGTGCCGTCCCGGAGCACCGCCTGGGCCCGCACCCCGGCCGGGGCCCGGCGCAGGTCCGCCTCGGTGGCCTCCGGCAGCAGGCGCCGCACCGCCCGGGTGAAGGCGCCCTTCGACAGCGAGCGGCGCAGCTCCCCGGCGCCGTACCGCCAATGGCGCCGGGCCATCCGCCGGGCCCCCGGCCAGGTCAGCGTGGCGGCCAGCTCGCCGGGGCGGACGATGCCCCAGCCGTACCCCTCCCGGGCCAGCGCGGGCACCGCGTTGGGCCCGAGGTGCACGCCCCCGTCGATGCCCCGGGTCAGATGGACGCCCAGGAACGGAAAGGCCGGGTCGGGTACCGGATAGACCAGGCCTCGCACCAGCTCGGGCCGGGCCAGCTCGTAGTACTCGCCCCGGAACGGCACGATCCGCATCCCCGGCTCGTCGCCCGCCAGCCGGGCCACCCGGTCGCAGTGCAGTCCGGCGCAGTTGACCAGCACCCGGCCGCGCACCACGTCCCCGGCGGCCGTCCGTACCGCCACGCCCCAGGGGCGCCGGTCGACGGCGGTGACCTCGGAGCCGTACCGCAGCTCGGCGCCGGACGCCTCGGCGAGCCGGGCGGCGACGGCGCCGTAGTCGCAGATCCCGGTCGTCCCGACCCGGATCGCGGCGAGGCCCCGGACATGCGGTTCGTACGCGGCGATCTGGGCCGGGCCCAGCTCCCGGACCGGGATGCCGTTCTCCCGGCCGCGCTGGACCAGGGCGTGCAGCCGGGGCAGCTCGGCCCGCTCGGTGGCCACGATCAGCTTGCCGGTGACCCGGTGCGGCAGCCCGTACTCGGCGCAGAACTTCACCATCTCCGCCGCGCCCCGCACCGCGTACCGGGCCTTGAGGGAGCCGGGGCGGTAGTAGATGCCGCTGTGGATCACCCCGCTGTTCCGGCCGGTCTGGTGGCGGGCCGGGCCCGGCTCCTTCTCCAGCACCACCACCCGGGTGCCGGGGGCGGCCCGGCTGATCGCGTACGCGGTCGCCAGGCCGACGATCCCGCCGCCGATCACCAGCACATCACCGTCGAGGGCACGGGTGGCACCGGAAGAACCGGAGGCACCCGTCCGGGAGGCACCGGCCCCGCCGGACGTGCCGTACCCCCCGAACCCGCTGGACCCACCCTCGTACCCGGACACCTGTGCCACCTCCCACCCCTGCATAGTGCACTGGCCCACCGGGGGCGACCGCAAACCACGGAGCCCCCGGTGGGACGCGGCTCACGCCGGGGTCATCAGCAGGGGCCGGGCGCGCTCCCGGAGCTCGACGACCCGGGGCTCGTCCCCGTACGCCTCCAGCCGGTGCAGCAGATCCCGTACGTACTCGGTGGTGCGCGCCGAGGAGATGCGGCCGGCCACCTCCACCGCGCGCGTCCCGGCGGCGCAGGCGGCGTCCAGGTTCCCCGACTCCAGTTCGGCCACCGCGCTCACCACCAGCCGCAGCCCGTGCGAGCGGACGTACTCCTCGGTCGGCCGGGAGAGTGCCTGCTCGGTGAAGCGGCGCACCTGGCGCGGTGCCTTGAGATCGCGGTAGCACTCGGCGGCGTCGGCACAGAACCGGTCGTACGAGTAGAAGCCCAGCCACGACGGGTCGGCGTCGCCCTCCCGGGAGCGCTCCAGCCAGCCCTCGGCGGCCTTGAGCGCGGTCCCGGCGGTCGGGGCGTCGCCCGCCTTGGCGTGCGCCCGGGCCTCCACCAGCCGGAAGAACGACATGGTCCGGGCAGTGGCCAGCCCCCGGTTCCGCTCCAGCGCCGCCTGGGCCAGGTCCACCCCCTCGTCGGCGAAGCCCCGGTAGGTGGCCTGGAGCGACATGGAGGCCAGCACATAGCCGCCGAGCGGCACGTCGGCCGCCGCCCGGGCCAGCCGCAGGGCCTGGATGTAGTACCGCTGGGCCGCCTCCTGCTGGCCGGTGTCGAAGGCCATCCAGCCGGCCAGCCGGGTCAGTTCGGCGGTCGCCCCGAACAGCCCACGGCCGACCTCGTCGGAGTACGAGCCCAGCAGCAGCGGGGCCGCGTCCACCCGGAGGCACTCCGGCACCATCGACGAACGCCAGTCGCCGCCGCCGTACTTGGAGTCCCAGCGCCGGGCGTCCTCGGCCGCCTCGCGCAGCTTGGCCACGTCGCTGTGGCCGACGCGGGCCCGGCTGCCGTCGTCCCGCTCGCCGTCCGGGGCCGCCGGGCGGGCCACCGACGCGTCGGCCGGGGTTATCAGCCAGCGGGAGGCGGGGGTGGCGTACGCGCTCACCGCGAAGGAACCGGCCAGCGACTGCCAGATGCCCCCGCCACCGGCCCGGCGACCGGCGAGATCCAGCCGGTACAGCTCGGTGGCGGACTTCACCGCCTCACCCACGTCGCGCGGGAAGGCGAGACCCACTTCGGGCGCCGGATCGGCGTCCGCCAGGCCGATCTCGTGCAGCGGCACCGGGCGGCCGAGCTTCTGCCCGATGGCGGCGGCGATCAGATGGGGCGCGGCGCCCTGCGGGACCATGCCCTTCGACACCCACCGGGCCACCGACGTCTTGTCGTACCGGAGGGTCAGCCCGCGCTGCGCGCCGAGGTCGTTGACCCGCCGCGCCAGACCGGCGTTGCTGATTCCCGCGAGGGCGAGAACGGTGCCGAGTTTCTCGTTCGGCCCGCGTAGCTCCCTGGACATGCGCCACCCCTCGACACCCAGACGGCCGCAGCGACGCCAGGCATAGGCGCGCGGCATTCGTAAACCCAGCGTAGTTCGCCGCATCCCTACCGTTAAGGGGCGGTGTTCCGTATGGCGAGATTGCGGTGCGCACGGATCGAGAAGGCGGCGCCCGGCGATCTTCCGCCGTGCTCCCGGCCGTGTGGCCGTGCGCCCGTCCGTGCGCTCTGGCCGCGGGGGCCGGCGGACGCTTCGATGGATGACGCGTGGGTCGGCCCGCCGGTACGTCAACCAGCGGGCTGGGGGACACCGCCGCCTCAATCCCCGCGGGTGGCGGACCGGTCCGGGAGGCGGTCAGTGCCTCCCGGACCGAGCGTTGACGGAAGGTGGACGACAGGGGGAATCGCGGTGCCCCGGTGGGGCGCCGGCGGACCGGGTGAGGTCCGTGAACACCCCCGGTGAGGCAGGGAGATTGGCTGAATGATGCCCATTGGCGGGTGAGCCGAATCCTTTCTCCGGCAGGTGCGCCCCGCCGTGCCGGTCGCTCGTCGGTACGCCTTCTCTCGCCCTCCCCGGCCCTCCTCCGGTGTTTCGCCGGCGCTCCTACGGCTTTCCTTCGACTCTTCTCCGCTCCGCCTCTCCGCCGGCTTCATCGTTCGCTTCGCCGGCTCCTTCGCCGGCTCCGCTTGGTGCGCCTCTCCGCTCGCCCCCCTCCGCGCACTTCCGGCTCACTTCCGGCTCTTCGTCCGTCGCTCCACGCCCTCTCCCCTCCCTTTCCTTGTTCGGCCGCCTCCTGGCCTTCTCGCCTTCCGCACACGGGAGTTGGCCCCGCCGGGGGGTCTCGCAAGGGACACCGCCGGGGCCTTGCCGACAGGCCCGTTGGGGCCCCGACGGGCCTGTCGGGGGTGCCGCCGGTGCAACTTCACCCACCTCGCCGCAGGTTGACTCCGGCCCCGGCGGGAACTCCGTAGGCCGGGTCACGGGCCGTGCGGTGGGCCGTGTGGCGGGCCTCCGCGGGGCCCGGCGGACCATGCCAGGGGCGCGTTCTCGTTTTCCGTACGCGCCGCCCGGAGGCCCGCCCGTGCGCCGTTGTCGTGGCAGCATGTCCTCAGCGAACGTGCGGGGATTGTCTGGTTGTCCACAGGCTGTGGAGGCGGCGATGCGATGGCTGGTCGGATGGAGCAGTGTCGCCGCGAGCTTCGGAACGGCGGGCACGACGGGCGCGGCGGGCACGGCCGGTGCGAACGGACGCGCCGGGGCGGTCGCCGCCGGGGCCGTCGACCCCGGTGACGACGGCGGCACCGTACAGCCGGTCGGCGCCCAGTTGCTGTGGGGCGATCCCGATCCGCTCTGGGCGGTCGGTGACTGGCGTCCCGACGAGGTGCGCGTCGTCTCCGTGGACCCCTTCACCCGCCTCGCCGTGTTCGGCTGCTGCGCCGCCAGTGACGACCAGTTGCGGGTCGGCCTCTTCGCCGCGCGCGGCGGTGCCCTGCGCCATCTCACCGCCTGGCCCGGCAGCTACACCGCCGTGGTCCAGGTCGGCCGGCGGATCACCGTCGCCGCCGACCTCGCCGGCGCCCGGCCGGTCTTCCACACCCCCTGGGCCGGCGGCACCGCCTACGCCACCGCCGCCCTGCCGCTCGCGGATCTCATCGGCGCCCAGCTCGACTTCGGCCATCTCGCCGCGCTGCTCGCCTGCCCCGAGACCCCCGAGGCGCTCCGCGACTCCACCCCCTACCAGGGCGTCAAGCGGGTGCCGCCCGGCCATGCCCTGGTGATCCGGGAGGGCTCCCGGGAGATCACCGGCTATGAACCGGTCGCCTCGCTCGCCGTGGCCGCCCCGCAGAGCGACCCGGACGAGGCGGTGGCCGGCGTACGGGAAGCGCTGGTCGAGGCGGTACGCGCCCGGCTGACCGCTCCCCGGCACGCGCCCGCCACCCTGCCGCCCGACCCGGGCCCGGTCCCCGGCATGGGCCCGGCCGACCGGCGTGCCGCGCGTGGGGCGCCCGCCCCCGGTATCGGCGCCGACCTCTCCGGCGGCAGCGCCTCCGGCACCCTGGCCCTGCTGGCCGCCGGGCTGCCCGGGGTGCCGGGCACCATCCTGGGCCAGGGCACCGGAGCGGGGGAACGGCTGCTCGCCGTCACCTTCAACGACCTCGCCACCGGCGGCCGGGAGGCCGAGCTGGAACGGGCCCGGGCGCTCGCGGAGAACCCCCGGCTGCGCCATGTGGTGGTCGCGGCCGGCGAGGAGGCGCTGCCCTTCACCCGGCTGGAGGGCGCTCTCACCGACGAGCCCGGCCCCGCCCTGGTGGCCGCCGAACGCCACCGGCTGCGGCTCGCCTCCGGCAGCGCGGACCACATCACCGGTCACGGTGCCCGGCAGGTGCTGGACGCCCATCCCGCGCGCCTCGCCGACCTGCTGATGGACCACCGGCGGCGGCCGCTGATCCGGCCGGTCACCGCGCTCGCCCGGGCCAGCGGCTCGTCGGCCGGCTCACTGCTGGTGCCGCTCACCGTCTACCGGGCGGCCCGCCGGCTGGCCCGTACGCCCTACCGCGCAGGTCTGGAGGCCGCCGCCGACGGGCTGCTGGACGTCCATCGGTCCCTGCCCGCGCCGCCCGGGCCGCTCACCGCCTCGCTCGCCGCCCTCGCCTGGTCCCGGCCCGGGCCCGCCGCCCGCTGGCTCACCGGCGAGGCGCTGGCCGAAGTATCGGTTCGCCTGCACCAGGCGGCGAGCCGGCCCACCTCGGTGCAGCGCCCGGGTGAGGCCCGGGCCCGCGCCGCGCTGGCCCGCCGCGCCGCCGACCACCGGGTGCTGGAACAGGCCGCCGAGGTGCGGAGCCAGCGGCTGCACGCGCCGTTCCTCGACAACCAGGTGGTCCGTGCCTGCCGCGATCTGCCCGAGGCGCTCCGTGTCCAGCCGGGTGCCCGCGCCGCGATCCTGCGCGCGGTGCTGGCGGGTGCCGGTGTCCACGATCTGCCGCCCGGCTGGGGCGCGCCCTCCGGGGCCACCGCCGCGGCTGCCGGGCGCGCCGGGCTCCGGCTGGCGCTCGGCCATCTGCTGGACCTCTTCGCCGATCCGTACCTGGCGCAGGCGGGCCTGATCGAGGCCCGGGTGGTGCAGGGCGCCCTGCGGGCCGCCGCCGACGGCGAACCCGTGGCCCTGGACGGGCTCGCCGACCTGGTCTCCACCGAACTGTGGCTGCGCCGCCTGCTCACCCGGCGCGGCAGCTGCTGGACCGGTTCGGCCGCGCACCGCCGCCGCGCCGTCGACGGCGGCGTCCCGCTCCGGCCGTCGCTGCGGGCGTAGACCCCCGCCGGGCGCCCGGGGCCGGGGAGACGCAGCCGGGGGTACGGGGGTGGACGCGCGGCCCCTGGTCCGACCCGGGCCGCCGGTTCGGCCCCGGTGACCGGTTGGGCTCCGGTGACCTGATCGGCCCGGCCGGGCGGCCGTCGGTTCGGTGGATCCGGGCGTTCGTCCGGGCGCCCGGACGGCTTCCGCTTCCGGGTCCGGCTGCTGCTTCCGGGCCGGCTGTCGCTGTGGGTCCTGGCCGGCCGCCGTCGGTCCGGTCCCGGTCGTACGTCCCGGCCGGCCGCCGTCGCTCCGGTCCCGGTCGGCCGCGGGCGGCCCGGTCGATCCCGACGGACCGGTGACCGCCGTGTGCCCGGTTCCGGTCGGCTGCCGGCGGCCCGGTGACCGCGGTGCGTCCGGTCCCGGGGCGGACGCCGCCCGCCCGATTCAGCCGCAGCTGATCCGGGATTGTGCCCAGTCGGCCGGCGGGACCGAGCCCAACGGGCCCACGGCCTCCACGACCAGCCGGATCGTCCGCTGCCCGGTGAGGTCCACCCGTACCGGTACCGGGGTGTCCCCGGCGCGCAGCACCGGTGACCGCCACAGCCGCTCGCCCCCGCCCGCACCCTCGCCGCCGTCCCCACCGCCCCCTCCGTCTCCGCCGAAGACGGAGAAGCGCACCGCGCCCAGCGCCGGGCCCAGATCGTCCACTCCGGCCAGCGCCTCATAGGCGACGCAGGGCCGGTTGAGGTCGATGAGCACGGAGGACGGGGCGTGCACGGTCGCCCCGTGCGCGTACCGGGTGCCGGCGATGGACAGTCCGCGCCGCTGCCAGAGCGGGCTGGAGCCGTCGAACCGGATCTCCGGCGCGGTGTGGTCGCCGAGCAGGCTGTACGGAAGCTCGGCCACCTGGTAGACGGCGGGCGGCGTCGGGGGCTTCGAGCTCGGCGGTGGTGTCGGGCGCGGGGTGGGCCGGGGCGTCGGGGCGGGCGGCCGCTCGGGACGGGGGGTCGGCTTCGGCCCGGGTGCCGGGGCCCGCTCCGACGGGCTCGGCTCCGGGCTCGGCGCGGCGGCGCTCGGCCGGGGCGGCGCGGGCTCCGCCGGTGCGGGCTCCACGGGGGCCGGGGGCGGCGCGAGTGTCCGCTCCGGGGTCGGCGCGGACGCCGAGGGGGACGGCCGTACGGGCTCCGGGGCGGGCGGCGGCACGACGGGCCGGGTGGCGGGCGGCCGGGCCGCCGTCTCCGGGCCGGTGCCCGGGTCGCCCGCGAGCGCCCAGACCAGACCGGCGGTCGCGGCGACGGCCGCCGCCGCGGCGAGCCCGGCCTTCACCGGGGCGCCCAGCCCCTCGGCGGTGCCCCCGGCCGCTCCCGAGCCGCCTGCCCCCACACCTGCGCCGGCCCCGGCCCCCGCGCCCGCGCCGCCGCCGGACAGGGCGCCCGCGACGGCGCCGGCCGCTCCGCCGACGACGGTGCCGCCGGCCAGCGCCCCGGTGGCCTTGAGCGTGAACCCGGCGGCGAACCAGCCGATGACCGCCACCGGCACCACCGCCGGGATGCCGGAGTTGACGTATTCCAGCTCGCCCACCGCCAGCCGGCACCGGGAGCACTCCTCCAGGTGCTTGCGCAGCCCCCGTTCGGCCCGCGTCCGCAGCCCCCCGCGGGCGTACGCGCCCAGCCGGTCGGCGTACCGGGCGCAGTCACCGCCCGAGGTCAGCGACTCGCTCACATGCGCCTGGAGATACGCCTGCTTCAGGCCCTCCCGGGCCCGGCTGGCCAGCACCGAGGTGGCGTTGGCGGTCAGCCCGAAGAGCGGGGCCACCTCGCTCGGCGACTCCTCCTCGACCGTGGTGTGCCAGAGCACCGCCTGCCAGCGCTCGGGCAGCGAACGGAAGGCACGCATGGCCAGCGACTGCTCGGCCTCGTGCATCGCCCGTACCTCGGCGCCCAGCTCCACCGTGTCGTCCCCGGGCACCTCCGCCGTGCGCATGGCCTCCGCCGCGAACACCGCGAAGTCCTCCACCAGCCGCTCCCGGCGGGCGGTGCGGGTCCAGGCGGCGGCCACATGGCGGACCGTGGTCAGCAGATACGGCCGTACGGCGTGCCGGGGACCGGTGCCGCCGCGCACCGCCTGAAGGGCCCGGGCGAAGACCTCGGCGGTCAGGTCCTCGGCGGTGTGGTCGTCCCGGCAACAGGATCGCGCGTACCGGCGGACGGCTCCGGAGTGGCGGCGGTACAGCTCCCCGTACGCCCCGTCGTCACCGTCCCGCATCCGCCGGACCAGATCGGCGTCGGAGGGCGGCAGATCGAGCGGCGGCGGCAGTACCGAGCCGGGCGCCGACCCACTCGCGCGCTGCGGCGGCACATTCCACCCACCCGGCTCCACCGCTTCCCCGGCGGCCCCCACGGGTGCCTCCGGCGCCTCTTCCGGCCCCGCCCCGGCGGCCCCGTCCGCGACCGGTGCCTCTTCCGCGAACGCGCCCGGCACGCCGTCCGGAGCCGACCCGGCCGCCCAGGCCGCCGCGCCCGGTGCCCCGCCCCGCTGGCCCTGTTTCGGCACTTGGCCGCTCAGGCCGTCCGCTCCCCGCCGGTGCCCCCGCGCCCCGGTGTCCGTCCCGGCCGCCGGGGCGTGTCCGGACCGATCGTCCGGGAGCGCCCGGTGCCGGCCCCTCGTCCGGCCGGTTCCCGCCGCCTCGTCGCGATCGTCATCGCTCATCGCCGCAGCTCCCGTACCCCTGCTCGCAGCCGAACATCGGCTCAGCGTCCCACACCCCGGCTTACGGCCGGGCCCGCCGGCCGGTCAACCACTCATCCGGGGAGAGTTCTCGAACTCAAGCACTAACCGGCCGACGGATGGGGAATGCTTCGGAGAACCGCCTCCGGGGGGACCTCCGGGACCCGTCGTCAAGGGGGGCGCGGCCTCGGGGGAACCGCCGCCAGGGATCCCGCCCCCGAGGCAGTCCCTTGCGGGTTCCGCATCCGGCGCGCCGGTGGGGCGCCGTCGTACCGGCGGAGCACCGGCGGCCCTGGACGCCGACCGCCCAGCGCTCCGGAGCCTTCGGGGGCGGAAGCCTCCGGGGGGAACCCCTCAAGGGCAGAGCCTTTGGGGGAGCCCCCCGGGGGAAGCCCCGCCTCACGACCGCCTCGCACATCGGAATCCCCGCCGAGGGCCGTCCGGCCACCGGTCGCCCGCCGGCACCACCGCCCCCCCCGGGAGGGCACCGCCGTTCCCCGGGGACTCCCGCTGGTCACCCCCGACGGCGGCCAGCGGGTACGCGTGTCGGCGTCACCGTTCCCCGGGGACACCCGCTGGTCACCCCCGACGGCGGCCAGCCGTTACGCGTGTAGGCGTCACCGTGTCCCGAGGACACCGCCGGTCACCCGCGACGGCGCCCGCCGGGCCCACTGGCAGTGCCCACCGGGCGCCCGCGAAGGCACCCGGCATCGCCCCGGCGGCGGTCACCGCTCACCCGCGAAGGGCCACCGCCGGTCGCCCGAACAGCACCCGGCAGCAGTCCCCCGTCACCCCCGACGGCATTCAGCGGCAGTTCCCGTCACCCCCGCCGCGACAGCACCCGGCAGTAGTCCCGCGTCGAGCCCGACGGCACGCACCCGTCACGTCAGCCGCCGGGGACGCCCCGGAGCGGCCGCTCCCGCTCCCGCTCCTCCCGGACGGTCGCGTATTGCCAGCAGGTACGCCCCGGAGGCCTCGGGAGCCCGGAGCCGCTGGGCGCCCCGGCGGCGTTCGGGAGCCCGGGGGCCTGTGACCACAGACCACCCTGGGCCCGGCCGGCCCCGGAGGGACGGCCCAGGCCCTGGCAAGGCCCGAGCTGCCGAGGACGGCCTGCGCCCCACAGGGCCCGACCCCGCCAGGGACGGCCCGGGCCCCGTAAGGCCCGGTCGCTCCCCCGGGTGCCGTGTCTCACGCGCCGTGCGGCCGCAGTCCCTCCAGGAGTATGTGGAGCAGCCGGTCGGAGACCGCGCTCTGCTGCGCCGGGTCCGGCAGGGCGGGCGCCGCGGTGGCGATGACCAGCAGCACGTCCGCCACCGTCACGTCCAGACGCAGCTCGCCCGCCTCCCGGGCCCGCTCCACCAGCCGTCCCACGACCTCCAGCAGCTCGGCCACTCCCGGGTCCGCGCTCCCGCCCGGCTCGTCCTCCGGCGCCGGACGCGGTGCCACCGGCTGGGGGCCGGGCACCGAGGAGCCCCGCTGGTGCGGCACTCGTATCTCGTCGATCAGCGTGTACGCCCCGACCGCACCGCCGCCGGTACCGGCACCGCCCGAACCGGTTTCGCCCGCGCCCCCGTCCGGGCCGGCCGGCGTGCCGGACAGCGGCTCCACCGCCACCAGGACCGGGGCCCCGGTCTCTCCCGCCGTCCCGCCGGCATCGCCCGCCGGCGCCACGCCGGCCGCCGACGCCTCGCGGTCCGCCGCCGGCCCGGCCACCGGGCCAGAGGCGGCCTCCGCCGCCGGTCCGGCGACATGCACCCGCAGCACATGCGGCGGCAGCAGCCGGCCGGCGCCCGAGGCGACCGAGGTGCGCAGGAACCGGGAGAGCGCCGACCAGGGCTCCTCCTCCTGTCCCAGCGCCGTCCGCGCCTGCTCGGTGAGGCGGGCCGTCTCCTCCTCGGCTATCCGGCGCACCAGCACGTCCTTGCTGGGGAAGCGCCGGTAGACCGTGCCCACGCCGACCCGGGCCCGGCGCGCCACGTCCTCCATCGGCGCCCCGTACCCCAGCTCGCCGAACACCTCGCGCGCGGCCCGCAGTACATGCTCCAGATTGCGCTGGGCGTCCACCCGCAGCGGGGCCGGCCGGCCGCCGCCCACCGGCTCCGGGTGCCCGTCTCCGCCGCCGGCCGTCCCGACGGACGGCGACACGACGGCCTGCGCATGCGAATCCTGCAAGGACATATGTGTTCCCCCGGTCATTGACTGTCTCCCCCCGGAGACTTCCCCCGCCTGACACCCGGGGCCAGGACCCGCCGTGCACGGGTCATGCGCACGGTCCGTCCACCCCGACGGTCTATGAACATAGTTGAGTCGGGGTCAATTCAGAAGGGGCAGTTCCGCACGGTGCGCCCCCCGATCGGAGCAAGCATCCGAAGCTTCCCGATTCGGCCGCCCCGTCCCATCCCGGACAACCGTTCCGAGCTGCGACTTCTCCGCCCCGACCGGCCCCGCTACCGCCCCCGCCGCCCCCCTCCTCCCGGTCATACGATTCGTCGGGGCTGTGGACAAACCCCGAACGCCGTTGCGTCATGGGTAGGTGACCGATCCTGTGCGCGTTCTCGTTGTCGGCGGTGGCTACGTCGGGATGTACACCGCCCTGCATCTCCAGCGGCACCTGAAGGCCGAGCTGAGAGACGGCAGGGTCGAGATCGTCGTGGTCACCCCCGACCCGTACATGACGTACCAGCCCTTCCTTCCCGAGGCCGCGGCCGGCTCGATCTCGCCCCGTCATGTCGTCGTACCGCTCCGCCGGGTGCTGGACAAGTGCACCCTTCTCATCGGCGAGGTCAGGGCGATCGACCACGCCAACCGCACCGCCACCGTCACCACCCTCGCCACCGAGGAGGAGCACGCGGCCCGGCGGGAGCGCGCCGCCGGAAAGGAGGGCCTCAGCGGGAAGGAAGGCACCGCCGGAAGGGAAGCCACCACCGGGCAGGACGGCACCGCCGGAAGCGAAGCCACCGCCGGAAGAGCGGGTGCCGCCGGGCCGGACCACGCGGCCGGGCAGGCGGGCGCCGGCACCGTCCCCCTCCACTACGACGAACTGGTCGTCGCGCCCGGCTCGATCTCCCGCGCCCTCCCCGTCCCCGGCCTGGCCGACTACGCCATCGGCTTCAAGACCGTCGAGGAGGCCATCGGGCTGCGCAACCATGTCATCGAGCAGATGGACATCGCCTCCTCCACCCGCGACCCCGCCGTCCGGGACGCCGCCCTGACCTTCGTCTTCGTCGGCGGTGGCTACGCCGGCGTGGAGGCGCTGGCCGAGCTGGAGGACATGGCCCGCTACACCTCGCGGTACTACCACAACATCAAACCCACCGACCTGAAATGGCTGCTGGTGGAGGCCACCGGCCGGATCCTCCCGGAGGTCGGCGCGGAGATGGGCACCTACGCCGTGCGTGAGCTGCGCGCCCGCAACATCGACGTACGCCTGGAGACCCGCCTGGAGTCCTGCGCCGACCGGATCGCGGTGCTCAGCGACGGCACCCGGCTGCCCACCCGGACCGTGGTGTGGACGGCGGGCGTCAAGCCCGCCCCCGTACTCGCCGCCACCGATCTCCCGCTCACCGAACGCGGACGGCTGAAATGCACCCCCTTCCTCACCGTCGCGGGCACCGAGCACGCCTGGGCGGCCGGCGACGCGGCGGCCGTCCCCGACGTCACCGCCGCCGAGCCGGGGGTCGAGTGCGCACCCAACGCCCAGCACGCCGTGCGCCAGACGAAGGTCCTCGCCGAGAACCTGGCGGCCTCCCTGCGCGGCGCCCCGCTCCGGGAGTACGCCCACAAGTACGTCGGCTCGGTCGCCTCGCTCGGCCTGCACAAGGGCGTGGCCCATGTGTACGGGCGGAAGCTGAAGGGCTATCCCGCCTGGTTCATGCACCGGGCGTACCACCTCAGCCGGGTGCCGACCTTCAACCGCAAGGCCCGGGTGCTCGCCGAGTGGACGCTCTCCGGCCTCTTCAAACGGGAGATCGTCTCGCTCGGCTCGCTGGAGCATCCGCGCGCCGAGTTCGAACTGGCGGCGGGCCCCCCGCCGCCGAAGGACCCGGACGCGGCGGCGAGCGGCGGCACCGCCGACGGCGGCGCCAAGCCCTCCTGACCCGGCCCACCACTCCCGAGCCGGACACCGGCACCGTCTGTCAGGCCGGATACCGGCACCGTTTGTCAGTGCGCTCCGTCACACTGGGCGTGTGACCATAGGTGGGCTCCCCCCTGCACAGAGTGACTCAGCACGGCATCGACACCACGAGGCATACATCTCCGTGAACTTCACGCGTTGGAGCGCCCGGCTCCCCGGCACGCAGCGTCGCGCCGCCGCGCGCGGCACCGACTCCGGGACCTCGCCGGAGCGGCGGGGCGAGGGCGCCGTGCCCGCGGCACGCGGCGACTCCGACGGCGACCGGCCGCCGGACCGTCCGGACGAGGAGCCCGCCGCCCCGGCCCTTGAGGACTTCTCGGTACGGGAGATCCTGGGCAGCCTGCCGGGGCTGGTCGCCCTGGTGTACGGCTCCGACCACCGGATCGCGTACGTCAACGACGCCTACGCCGCCGCGTTCGGCACCCGGCCGCCCGGTGGGCCCGCCGCCGGCAGCTGCCCGGAGCTGGCCGAGCTGGGCCTGTTCCCGCTCATGGACCAGGTGCTGCGCAGTGGCAAGCCCCGCACGGTCAAGTCCCGCCGGGTGCCGGGCGGCGGCTCGTACACGGTCAGCTGCCTGCCGGTGGAGCTGCGCGGCGGGGCCGGCTCCACCGGGGGCGTCCTGGTCCATGCCGCCGATGTCACCGACCACGCCGAGGCGGCCGAGCGGCTGCGCGCCAGCGAGCGCCGCCACCGGGAGGCGGCCGTCACCCTCCAGCGGTCGCTGCTGCCCCAGGAGCTGGAGCAGCCCGACGACCTCCGGGTCGCCGCCACCTACCAGCCCGGCGGCGCCGACGCCGCGGTCGGCGGCGACTGGTACGACGTGATCACCCTGGGCGCCGGCCGCACCGCCCTGGTCATCGGGGACGTGATGGGCCGGGGCGTCCGCGCCGCCGCCGTCATGGGCCAGCTGCGCACCGCCGTCCGGGCCTACGCCCGGCTCGACCTGCCCCCGCACGAGGTGCTCCAGCTCCTGGACGGACTGGCCGCCGAGATCGACGCCAGCCAGATCGCCACCTGTGTCTACGCGGTCCACGATCCCAACGAGGGCCGGCTGGTGTACGCCTCCGCCGGTCATCTCCCCATCCTGGTGCGGGACGCCGACGGCACCGTCCGCCGGGCCGCCGACCACACCGGGCCGCCGCTCGGCACCGGCGGCTGGCTGCACACCTCCGGCACCATCGCCCTGCCGCCCGGCTCCAGCGCCGTGCTCTACACCGACGGCCTGGTCGAGCGGCGCGGCGAGGACATCGACGAGGGCCTCGCCGCCCTGGAGCGGGCGCTCTCCGGTGCCACCGGCGCCCCGGCGGTCGTCTGCGACCGGCTGCTGCGCTCGCTGGGCGTCACCGCGTCCCATGACGACGACGTGGCCGTCCTGGTGCTCCAGCACCCCGACCGCACCGGCCCGGACGCCGAGCTGTTCCACAACGCCGCGCTCGACCTGCTCGGCGGGATCGAGGCGGCGCCCCGGGCCCGGGCCTTCGCCTCCGGGGTGCTCTCCAGCTGGCGCTTCCCGCCCGACCTGCGTGACCTGGGCGTCCTGGCCACCAGCGAGCTGGTGACCAACTCCCTTCAGCACGGCACCCCGCCCATGCGCCTGCGACTCCGCCGCACCGACCGGCGGCTGATCATCGAGGTCACCGACGGCGACGACCACCTGCCGCGCCGCCGCCGGGCCGAGTCGGACGACGAGTCGGGCCGCGGCATCTCGATCGTCGCCACCATCGCCTCGTCCTGGGGCTGCCGCCGCACCCCGGGCGGGGGCAAGGCGGTCTGGTGCGAATTCGCCCTGCCCGCCCGCGTGAAGGACCCGAAGGACCAGCTCCCCGGCGTCCGGTGAGCCGCCCGGACACGGCCGAAGGCTCCGTCCCCCACTCGGTGGATCTCCACCGGGAGCGGGAACGGAGCCTTCACTGTGTCCGAATGTCCGAGTGTCCGACGGGCCTTCACCGACCAAGCCGACCAGACTGACTCGACTGGCCGGACCGGCTTACGAGAGGGCGGGCCTCCGGCTCACGAGGCGGCCGGGGCCTCCACCGGGCGCTCCGGCCGGTGCTCGGCCACCACCCGCGAGCGGGCGGCCAGATACGGGTGGTCCTGCGCCTGGGTCAGCCGGCCGCCGAGCCGGACGGCCAGCACGGTGATGCCCAGTGAGAAAAGTACGAAGGTCACGACGTACGGACCGTGCAGCGCGGCGCCCATCGGACCGCCCACGGCCGGGCCGACCGCCAGCGCCAACTGCTTGACCAGCGCGAAGGCCGAGTTGTACTGGCCCACCATCGACTCCGGGGCCAGATCCGCCACCAGCGGGGCCACGGTCGGCGACAGCATCGCCTCACCGAGCCCGAAGAGCCCGTACGTGGTGACGAACGCCGCCGTCGCCATCGCCTGGCTGCCGTGGCCCAGCCCGGCGTACCCGGCGAAGAGCCAGGCCACCGTCCAGATCACGCCGACCGCCGCGATCACCCGGGTGCGCCGGCGCCGCTCGACGAACCGCAGCACCAGGAACTGCGCCAGCACGATCACGGCCGTGTTGGCGGCCAGTGCCACGCCGAGCGTGGACGGCGCGATGCCCGCCGCCTCGGTGCCGTACGCCGAGAGCCCGGACTCGAACTGGCCGTAGCAGGCGAAGAACATCACGAAGCCCAGCACGCACAGCCGGACCATCGCCCCGTCGCCGAGCAGCGCCCGCGCCCCGCCGCGCGCCTTGGCCTCGGTGTTCTCCGGCCGGGCGTCCGCTATGGACGCGGTACGCGGCATCCGCACGGTGGCCGCGATCACGACCAGCACCAGGAACATCGCCGCCTCGATCGAGAACAGCAGCAGGAAGCTGTCGGGCCGGCTCTCGTCGACCAGCTGGCCACCGACGAGCCCGCCGATGCCCAGGCCCAGGTTCTGGAGGAAGAACTGCATGGCGAAGGCGCGGGTCCGGGTCTCCGTGGCGGAGCACCAGACGATCATCGTCGCCAGCGCGGGCTGCATCACGGCCGTACCGGCGCCGAGCAGCGCGGCCGAGAGCACCACGGCCGGCATGACGGTGGACAGGCCCATGCCCAGCGCGCCCACGGCGGCGAGCCCGGCGGCGCCGATCAGCACGGGCAGCGGCCCGCGCCGGTCGATCGCCCGCCCGGTGAAGGGCAGCACGGCGAGAGCGGCCATGGCGAAAACGCCCAGCACGGCACCCGCCGTGGTGGCGCCCAGGTCCCGCACCTGAGCCACATACACATAGAGATACGGGACGGTGAATCCCAGTCCGAACGCGCTCAGCACGTTGCCCGCCTGGATCCGGCGCATCGCCGCGCCCATCGCCTTGGTCACGCTCACCCACTTCGGTCGGGAAGTCTTAGCTCGGAAGACTTCAATAGTAAAGTTAGAGTCTAAACAGTACACCCCGAAGGACTTCAACGCCAACGCGTGCCGTGGGATACTCCTCGGCATGTCGGAGTCCCAGGAGCCGAGCCTCGACGAGCAGATCGCGGCCTACCAGCGCGAATACCGCGACCTCGACCCCTTGGTCGAGAAGGTGGTGTCGGCGCTCGGCCGGCTGAACCGCCGGATGAACGTGGCCTATGGGCGCCAGGTCGCGGAGCTGGGCATCAGCAGTGCCGAGTGGGAGGTCCTCAAGCACCTGGTCCTCGCCGGAGCCCCGTACCGCCTCGGTCCGGGCGAGCTGGCCAAGCGCCTCGGCCTCACCCCCGCCGCCATGACCCACCGCATCGACCGGATGGCGGGCGAGGGCCTGGTCACCCGCGACCGGGACGAGAACAACCGGGTACGGGTCATCGTCGAGCTGACGGACGAGGGCCGCACCAAGTGGCTGGAGGCGATGCGGATGGCCACCGGCTTCGAGGAGGACCTGCTCCAGGACCTCTCCGCCGATGAGCGCGGAGTCCTCGGTGAGCTGCTCATCCGGCTGCTCCGCCGGGTCGAGCACGCCCAGCCCGACGCGGGCGGCCGGCTCA
Source organism: Streptomyces pyxinae (assembly GCF_024756275.1). Lineage (GTDB taxonomy): Bacteria > Actinomycetota > Actinomycetes > Streptomycetales > Streptomycetaceae > Streptomyces > Streptomyces pyxinae. Next base: position 94,618 of record NZ_JANUGQ010000027.1, read on the forward strand.
CGGACCTGGACTGAGGGCCGTTTGACAGCGGGGCCCCGGCTCCGTAAAGTTCTTCGAGTTGTCACGGAGCCCACACGGTTCCGGGGCAGCCATCCCGCCGCGCTCAGCGGCATCGAACCCCAGCACATCTCCCGAACGGGAAGTCTTTTCGGCGTACCGAAAAGTATTTCGCGGACTCGATTATGAGTCGCCCGGGAAATCGGCTAAGGTTTGAAACGTCGGAACGGCCGCAGGGCCGGAAAGACAACCCCGCTCCGACGGGGAATCGGAACCGAAAGGATCTGATAGAGTCGGAAACGT
>NZ_JANUGQ010000028.1 GCF_024756275.1 Streptomyces pyxinae
GAGCGGGCGGTGGGGGCCCCGGGGCGGGCGGTGCGGAGGGTGCCGACGGGCCGGTTGCAGCTTCTTGCCGCAAGATGCGGAAACTGTTTTCGGCCCAGACCGTACGAGTCCCCTGACGCGCGGTCAACCCCCGTGTCACACCGCGGTGATCCGTCCGCGAACCGCCCACGATCCGCCGGAACCCGGGGCACTCCCCGGCCGCGACACGGGCCGGAGGCGGCAGGATGGGCGGATGACCACCACGGTGACCATCAGCGAGGAAGACCGCCGGCTGCTCGGGCTCTGGGCCGCCGGCTGCGCCGAACGGGTGCTGCCGCTGTTCGAGACGGAGGCCCCCGGGGACGACCGCCCGCGCCAGGCGGTCGAGGCCCTCCGGGACTTCACCCGTACGGGCAAGCGGACCGCGCGGCTGCGCTCCGCCGCCTGGGCGGCCCGGGCCGCCGCGCGGGAGGCCGGGGATCCGGCCGCCGAGGCCGCCGCCCTGACCGCCTGCGGTGCGGCGGCGGCCCCGTACATCCACGCGCTGGCCAGCCCGCACCAGGCGAAGCACATCCATGAACCGGCGCTCCGCGCGGCGCGCGCCCGTGAGCTGGCGGCCGGCGGGGACGAGAGCGCCGGTGACGAGGAGCTGCGGTGGGCCATCGAGCAGGCCCCGGCGGCGGTACGGGCGCTGCTGCGCCGTCTGCCGGTCCCGGCGGCCGGTCGCGGCCGGCCGGGGGTGCTCCGCCACCGGCTGGACACCGCCTTGCGCGGCTGACGAGCGGGCGGGCCGGGACCGACCCGGCGAGGCCCGGCCGCCTGCCGGCCCGGGGCGGTCCGGCGCCCGCAGCCGTCGGGGGGGCCAAGTCGGTCGGCGCCCGCCGCCGTCAGCCGGGGGCCGCCCCGGTCAGACCGGGGGCCGGGCGGTGGAGCCGCGCACCACCAGCTCGGGCTGGAAGACGAACTCGGTGCGCCGGACCGGGTTCCCGGCCGCTTCCTCCAGCAGGGCGTCGACCGCCGCCGTCGCCATCGCCCGGACCGGCTGGCGGACGGTGGTGAGCGGCGGGTCGGTGAAGGCGATCAGCGGCGAGTCGTCGAAGCCCACCACCGACACCTCACCCGGCACGTCCAGACCCCGCCCGCGCGCCGCGCGGATCGCGCCGAGCGCCATCAGATCGCTGCCGCAGACGATCCCGGTGCACCCCAGGTCCAGCAGCTCGTCGGCGGCGGCGTGCCCGCCCTCGACACCGAACAGAGTCGGTTTGACCAGGAGTTCGGCGGCCGCGCCGGAGACGCCCAACGACTCGCCGAGCGCCGCCGTGAACCCCTCGGCCTTCCGCCGGGCCGGGACGTACCGGGTCGGGCCGATGGCGAGCCCGATGCGCTCATGGCCCAGCTCCACCAGGTGCCGTACGGCCATCCGGGCCGCCGACCGGTCGTCGGGCGAGACGAAGTGGGCGTCTATCCGCTCGTTGTAGCCGTTGATGAGGACGAACGGCACCCCCCGGGCCGCCAGCCGGACATAGCGGGCCGGGTCGGCGGCGGTGTCCGCGTGCAGCCCGGAGAGGAAGACGATGCCGGTGACCCCGCGCTCCTCCAGCTGTTCGACCAGCTCGTCCTCGGTGGCGCCGCCGGGCAGTTGGGTGCAGAGCACCGGGGTGTAGCCGTGGCCGGCCAGCACCTGTTCGATGACCTGGGCGAAGGCCGGGAAGATCGGATTGGTCAGCTCCGGGACGACCAGCCCGACCAGTCCGGCGCTGCGCCGCCGCAGCCGTACCGGGCGCTCGTGGCCGAGCACGTCCAGGGCGGCCAGCACCCGGTGGCGGGTGGCTCCGGCCACGCCCGCCCGGCCGTTGAGCACCCGGCTCACGGTGGCCTCGCTCACCCGGGCCTGGGCGGCGATGTCCGCGAGGCGCGGGGCGCCCCGGGGCGAGGAGTCCCGCGCCCGGGGCTCCCCGTCACCTGACCGGGGGACGGTCACACCGCCCACCAGGCGGTGGTGTCGGCGGGCAGTTCGGCGGTGCCGGTCACCCCGGTACGCACCCGGTCGCTGGCGAGCAGCAGCCGGCCCGGCGCCTCGAACCGGACCGGGGCGCCCGTGGTGTTGGCCGTGCAGACGAAGGCGGGCGCCCCGTCGGGCCCGGGCCGCCGGAAGGCGAGCACGCCCCCGGGCGCGGGCAGCCACTCCACCGCCTCGCCCGCACCGAGGCCGGGCCGCTCCCGGCGCAGGGCGAGCGCGGCGCGGTACAGCTCCAGGGTGGAACCCGGGTCGCCGGTCTGGGCCTCGACGCTCAGCTCGCCCCATCCGGCCGGCTGCGGGAGCCAGCTGCCGCCGTCCCCGAAGCCGTACGAGGGCCCCGTCACGGTCCACGGGAGGGGCACCCGGCAGCCGTCCCGGTAGCCGTCCTGGCCGGCCGCCCGGAAGAAGGACGGGTCCTGGCGCACCTCGTCGGGGAGGTCCGTGACGTCCGGCAGGCCCAGTTCCTCGCCCTGGTAGAGGTAGGCCGATCCGGGCAGCGCCAGCATCAGCAGGGTGGCCGCGCGGGCCCGGCGCAGCCCCAGGGCGCGGTCGCCCGGCTCCCTCAACTGGGTGCCAAGGCCGGGCGGGTTGGCGAACCGGGTGGCGTGCCGGGTGACATCGTGGTTGGAGAGCACCCAGGTGGTGGGCGCGCCGACCGGGCGCATGGCGGCGAGCGAGTCCGTGATGACGGCGCGCAGCTCGCCGGCGTCCCAGTGGGTGCTCAGATACTGGAAGTTGAACGCCTGGTGCATCTCGTCCGGGCGCACGTAGTGGGCGGTGCGCTCCACGGTGGGCGTCCACGCCTCGGCGACCAGGACGCGCTCGCCGCCGTACTCGTCGAGCACCGTGCGCCAGCTCCGGTAGACCTCGTGGACGCCGTCCTGGTCGAAGAAGGGCATCACCTCGTTGCCCAGCAGCTTCAGCTGGTCGTGGGAGCCGAGGTCGGGCAGCCCCTCGGCCTTGACCAGGCCATGGGCCACGTCCACCCGGAAGCCGTCCACGCCCATGTCGAGCCAGAAGCGCAGAATGGAGCGGAACTCGTCCCGTACGGCGGGGTGTTCCCAGTTGAAGTCGGGCTGCTCGGGCGCGAAGAGGTGGAGGTACCACTCGCCGTCGGCGGTCCGGGTCCAGGCCGGGCCGCCGAAGATGGACTCCCAGTCGTTGGGCGGGAGTTCGCCGTGCTCGCCCTTGCCGGGCCGGAAGTGGTAGCGCTCCCGCAGCGGGGAGCCGGGCCCCTCGTCCAGCGCCCGGCGGAACCACTCGTGCCGGTCGGAGGAGTGGTTGGGCACCAGGTCCACGATGATCCGCAGCCCCAGCCGGTGGGCGTCCCTGATCAGCGCGTCGGCGTCCAGCAGGGTGCCGAACATCGGGTCGATGGCCCGGTAGTCGGCCACGTCGTACCCGGCGTCGGCCTGCGGGGAGGCGTAGAACGGGCTGAGCCAGACCGCGTCCACGCCGAGGTCCCTGAGATACGGCAGCCGGGCGCGGATGCCCGCCAGATCCCCCATGCCGTCCCCGTCGCCGTCGGCGAAGCTGCGCGGATAGACCTGGTAGATCACCGCGTCCCGCCACCAGCCCGGGTGCGTACCGGTGGTCGGGGTGGCGGCGGGGGCGGTGAGGTGCTGGGTCATGTCTTCCCTGAGGTGGACGGGGTGTACGGGACGTAAGGAGGACGAAGTGTGCGAGGAGCGCGGGGCCGGGAGGCCGGGAACGGGGACGGGTACGGCCCGGGGGCCGGTCCCGCGCCCGGCCGGGAGACGGCGCCCGGCCGGGAGACCGGGCTCGGCCGGGAGACCGGGCTCGGCCCGGAGACCGGGCCCACCTCGGAGACCCGGCTCGGCCCGGAGGCCGGGCGGGTACCGGACCGGAGGGGCGGGGAGCGCGCGGATCACAGGGCCGGCGGGGACAGTTCCCGGCGGTCCCATCGGTGCCATCGGTGCCATCGGTGCTACGACTTGGTCGCCCCCGCCGTCAGTCCGGCGACCAGATGGCGCTGGACCAGACCGAAGACGAGCGCGGCCGGGGCGGCGATCAGCACCGCGGCGGCGGTGAGCGAACCCCAGTCGGCGGTGTACTGGTTGACGAAGCTCTGCAGGCCGCCCGCGAGGGTCAGGTTCTCCTCGCCGGTCATGAAGGCGGAGGCGTAGGCCACCTCGGCCCAGCCGGTGATGAAGGTGTAGAACGCGGTGACCGCCAGGCCCGGCCGGGCGAGCGGCAGGATCAGCCGCCAGAAGGTGCCGAACGGGGTGAGCCCGTCGACCCGTCCGGCCTCGTCGATCTCGGCCGGGATGCCGTCGAAGTAGCCCTTCATCATCCAGGCGCAGAACGGCACGGCGACCGTCAGATAGGTGACGACCAGGCCGATCGGCTGGTTGAGCAGCCCGAGCGCGGCCATCAGGTTGTAGAGCGGCACGATCAGCACCGCGACCGGGAACATCTGGGTGATCAGCAGCAGCCACATCAGCGGGCGGAGCCCGGGGAAGCGGAAGCGGCTGACCGCGTAGCCGGTGGTGGCGGAGATGAAGACGCCGATCACCGTGGTCGTCCCGACCACCAGCGCCGAGTTGCCCAGCCAGGAGAGGAACGCGGTGTCGCCCAGGACATGGGTGTAGTTGCCCAGGGTGAAGTTCTTGACCAGCGAGGTGTCGAAGGCGTCGGTTTTGGGCTTGAAGGAGGTGATCAGCAGCCAGAGCGGCGGGAAGACCGCCACGACGGTGGCGGCGATCAGTGCCAGGTGCAGCCCGGCCGAAGCCAGCGGCGAGCGCTCGCCGCGCCCGCGCACCCGGCGTCCGGGCCGGGCGGACCGGACGGCCCGTCCCGGCCGGGCGGGCCCGGCGGAACGGCCCTTCACTGTGCCGGCGGCCGTGCCGGTGTTCTCCGGGGGTGGGGTGCTCACCAGATGTCTCCCTGCTTGCGGAGCGCGCGGCGGTAGGCCACCGCGAAGAGCGAGAGCAGCAGCAGGATCAGCACGCCCCAGGCGGCCGAACCGGCGAAGTCACGCGGGCTGTTGACGAAGGAGAGCCGGTAGGCGTAGGTCACCAGGATCTCGGTGGCGTCGCCCGGGCCGCCCCGGGTGAGCAGATAGATCACCGGGAACATGTTGAAGGTCCAGATGGAGCTGAGCAGGATCACCGTGGCGGCGACCGGCCGCAGTCCGGGCAGGGTGATGTGGCGGAACCGCTGCCAGGGGCCCGCCCCGTCCATCTCGGCCGCCTCGTACAGCTCGCCGGGGATGGACTGGAGGCCACCGAGCATCGCGACCAGCATGAAGGGCACGCCGAGCCAGACATTGACCGCGATGACGGCGACCTTGGCCCAGGTGGGGTCGTTCAGCCAGGAGATCCCGTCGATGCCGCCGCCGGCCAGCAGCTTGTTGAAGAGGCCGTCCCGCTCGTTGAAGAGCAGCCGCCAGGTGAAGACGGAGACGAAGGCGGGCACCGCCCAGGGCAGAATCAGCGCCATCCGGTAGAAACCCCGGCCCCGGATACGGCGGTTGAGCATGTTCGCCAGGACCAGGCCGAGCCCGAACGAGAGCACCACACAGGTGACCGTCCACACCAGGGTCCAGCCGAGCCGGTCCCAGAAGACCTCGTCGGAGAGGATCGCCGTGTAGTTGTCGAGTCCGGTGAACTCGTAGGTGGCGGGGATGTGGTTGGCGCCGATCGTCCGCTCGACATTGGCCTCGTTGGCGTCGGTGAGCGACAGATAGGCGCCGCGCACCAGGGGGTAGCCGATGATCACGCCGATCACCAGGACCACCGGGGCGGTCATCGCCCAGGCGTACCAGTGGGTGGTCAGCGCCCGGCGCAGCCGGCCCGGCCGCGCTCCGGCCGGTTGGTTGGCAGTGCGGCGGCCGCGGCCGCGGGCGCTCCCGGCGCCCGCGGCCCCCGCCACCGACTGGCTGGTCTCGACAGCCATGGGTGGTTCAGCCTCTCCCGCCGGTGCTACCGGTAGTCCTTGAGCAGTTTCCGGTACGCCTCGCCGGTGTCCTTGGCGGCGTCCTCCGGTGAGGTCTTGCCGGTGAGGACGTTGGCCATCTGGAGCTTGACCGGTTCGAAGAGCGAGTTGCCCTCGGGGATCCAGGGGCGCTCGACGGCCTTGTCGACGGCGGGCTTGAAGAACTTCACCATCTCGTTGCCGCTGACGGAGGGTTCGGCGTAGACCGAGAGCCGGGTGGGCAGCAGGCTGAGCTTCTCGGTGGTCTTCTTCTGCACCGCCGCCGAGCTCATGTACTTGGCGAAGGCGTAGGAGGCGTCGAGGTTCCCGGAGCCGGCGTAGACGCTGAGGTTCCAGCCGCCCTGCGGGGAGCCCTGGGCGGCGCCGCCGGCCGGGACGGGGGCGATGCCCAGGTTCTTCGGGTCCTTGAACTCCGCGCCGGCCCGGGTGTCCTCGATCGCCCAGGGGCCGTTGAGCATCATGGCGACCTTGCCGGACTTGAAGGCGTTCTGCATGTTGTTCCAGCCGTCCGAGGCGTCGGTGATCGCCGCCTTGGAGTCGACCAGGTCCTTGATCGTCCTGTACGCCCTGACACCCGGCTCGTCGTCGATGGCGATCTTCTTGGAGGCGGTCCTGACCAGGTCGCCGCCCTCCCCGTACAGGAAGGACAGGAACCAGTACGGGTCGTCCCCGCGCAGATAGAGACCGGTCTTGCCGGGCGACTTGGCGCTGATCTTCGCCGCGGCGGCCTTCAGCTCCGTGACGCTCGTCGGGACCTCGACGCCCGCCTCCTTGAGCATCCGCTTGTTGTAGAAGAGCGCCATGGTGTCGATGACCTGCGGCACGGCGTAGGTCTTGCCGTCGAACTCGGTGCTGGCGGCGGCCTGCGGAAGCCAGTCGGTCCGGTTGTCGATGGCCGGGGTGCCGTCCAACGGCTGGAGGTAGCCGAGGTGTGCGAAGTCCGCGACCCAGGCGACCTCGGTGCGCATCACGTCGGGGGCACCGGAGTTGCCACCGGCGGCGTTCTTGAACTTGGCGTTCGCCTCGCCGAAGGGCACATTGACGTAGCTGACCCGCACCTTCGGGTGGAGCTTGGTGAAGCCCTCGGCCAGCTCCTGGTACGTCGCCTTCTCGGCTTCGTTGGAGGTGTCCCAGAAGGTGACGGTGCCGGACAGCTCGCCCGAGCCGTTCTTCGACCCGCCCCCGTCGCCCCCGCCGCACGCCGCCGTGGTCAGGGCCAGGGCGGCGGCCAGTGCGGTGGCCGCTATGCCGCGCCGCATGTGAACTCCTTCGACTGATCCCGGTGGACGAACACGGACCGAACGCGACCGCCGGACGATCGCCGGATCGCCGTCCAGCCGGATCGCCGGATCGCCGTCCGACCAGACCGCCGATCGCCGATCGCCGGATCTCGTGCCTCCTCGCGGGCCGCTCCTTCGCGGCGCGCCGGGTTGCCCAGGAACGTAACAGGGATGCAAACCGACCGAAAGACCTTGCGAGAATTTTCAGCAAGCCGGGCCGATCGTTACATTCGCGTGTCCGTACGGTTGCCGATACATCGCTTGACATGCCGGGTGACAGCGGCCCTGACGGGGTTGCGCCACACCGAATGCTCCTGCAAGCCTCACTGCAACGCCTTGCAGCGCGTTGCAGTGAACTTGCGGGGCACCCCCGTGTCCCCGCCCGCCCCCACGGCCGCCCACGCCGTCCGCCCACCACTTCCCCGCCGCGCCCCATCCGTCGCACCGCACACCACACATCACACACACATCCCACCCGTCACACCCGGCCCACCGCGTACTCCGGCTCCCGCCGCGCCCCACCGCCACCGGCGACAGCCGCACCGGCGGGGCCCCGCCCGCGCCCGGGCCCGTCCGAGAGGGACCCCGCACCATGCCCCACGAGCTCACCACCCCCGCCCGGCCCGCGGACACCACCGGCGAGCAGACGGGCTGGTGGCGGGAGGCCGTCATCTACCAGGTGTACGTCCGCTCCTTCGCGGACGGCGACGGCGACGGGATCGGGGATCTGCCCGGGGCCACCGCCCGGCTGCGGCACATCGCGGAGCTGGGCGCCGACGCGGTCTGGCTCACCCCGTTCTACGCCTCCCCGCAGGCCGACGGCGGTTACGACGTCGCGGACTACCGCGCGGTCGACCCGGTCTTCGGGAACCTCGCCGACGCCGACAAACTGGTCCGCACCGCCCACGCCCTGGGGCTGCGGGTGATCGTGGACGTCGTGCCCAACCACACCTCCGACCGGCACCCCTGGTTCACCGCCGCGCTCGCGGGCGACCCGGCGGCCCGCGCCCGCTACCACTTCCGCCCGGGCCGGGGCCCCGGCGGGGCCGAGCCGCCCAACGACTGGGAGTCCGTCTTCGGCGGCCCGGCCTGGACCCGCACCCCGGACGGCGACTGGTACCTCCATCTCTTCGCCGCCCAGCAGCCGGACCTCGACTGGGAGAACCCCGAGGTGGCGGCCGAGTTCGCCTCGGTGCTCCGGTTCTGGCTGGACCTCGGGGTGGACGGCTTCCGGATCGACGTGGCGCACGGCATGGTCAAGGCCGCCGGACTGCCGGACATCGGCCACCGGGAGCAGGTGCGGATGATCGGCTCCCAGGAGCTGCCCTTCTTCGACCAGGACGGCGTCCACGAGATCCACCGGGGCTGGCGGCGGCTGCTCGACTCCTACGAGGGCGAGCGCATCGGGGTCGCGGAGGCGTGGGCGCCCTCGGCCGAGCGGCTGGCCCTCTACGTACGCCCGGACGAGCTGCACCAGGCGTTCAACTTCCAGTTCCTGACCTGCGCCTGGGACGCGGCGGCGCTGCGCCGGGTGGTGGACGACTCGCTGCGGGCCACCGCCTCGGTGGGCGCCGCCACCACCTGGGTGCTCTCCAACCACGACGTGGTCCGCCACCCGACCCGGTACGGCGGCGGGGACACCGGGCTGCGCCGGGGCCGGGCGGCGGCGCTGCTGATGCTGGCGCTGCCCGGCTCGGCCTATGTCTACCAGGGCGAGGAGCTGGGCCTGCCCGAGGTGGCGGACCTGCCCGACGAGGTGCGCCAGGACCCGGCCTTCCACCGGGGCGCCGGGCAGGACGGGCTGCGGGACGGCTGCCGGGTGCCGCTGCCCTGGACCGAGGAGGGCCCCTCGTACGGCTTCGGTCCCGGCGGGAGCTGGCTGCCGCAGCCGGCCGCCTGGCGGGGCCTCTCGGTGGCCGCCCAGACCGGCGACCCCGGCTCCACCCTGGAGCTGTACCGGGCGGCGCTGGCGCTGCGCCGGGCGCACCCCGCGCTCGGCCGGGGCGACACGGTGGAGTGGCTGCCCGCGCCCGACGGGGTGCTGGCCTTCCGCCGTCGGTCCGCGACCGGCTCGGGCGCCCTGGTCTGCACCCTCAACACCACGGACCGGCCGGTGGAACTGCGGTCGCCGGGCCGGCCGCTGCTCTCCAGCGCGTACGGCCCGGCGGCATACGGATCGGTCGCGAACGGATCGGTGGCGAGCGGCCCGGCCGCGTACGGCTCCGCCGGACGGAGTCCCGGGGCGTACGGCTCCGGCGGGCACGGCCCGGGACCGTACGGCGCCGGGCCGGTGCTGCCCGCTCCGGCACGCGAGGTCCCGGCGGACGGAAGAGGCACCGGCGGACCGGGCGCGGGCCCCGGCGAGGGCGGCCGGGACGGGGCCGGGACGGTGCTGCTCGCCCCCGAGTCCTGCGCCTGGTGGGCGAGCTGACGCGCGTACCGCGCAGCCGGTACAGTCCGGTCCATGACCGCGCGGCTAGCCGACATCGCAGCCCAGGCGGGGGTCAGCGAAGCCACAGTCAGCCGCGTGCTCAACGGCAAGCCCGGTGTGGCCGCCGGCACCCGCCAGTCCGTGCTGGCCGCGCTGGACGTGCTGGGCTACGAGCGGCCGGTCCGGCTGCGGCAGCGCAGCGCCGGGCTCGTCGGGCTGATAACCCCCGAGCTGGACAATCCGATCTTCCCGGCGCTCGCCCAGGTCATCGGCCAGGCCCTCACCCGCCAGGGGTACACCCCGGTGCTGGCCACCCAGACGCCCGGCGGCTCCACCGAGGACGAGCTGACCGAGATGCTGGTGGAGCGGGGGGTCTCCGGGATCATCTACGTCTCCGGGCTGCACGCCGACACCACCGCCGACATGCACCGCTACGACCAGCTGCGCGGCCAGGGCGTTCCGTACGTCCTGATCAACGGCTTCTCGCCCAAGGTCCAGGCCCCCTTCGTCTCCCCCGACGACCGGGCCGCGATGCGGCTCGCTGTCACCCATCTGGCGGCACTGGGCCACACCCGGATCGGGCTGGCGGTCGGACCGAAACGGTTCGTCCCGGTGCTCCGCAAGATCGAGGGCTTCCGGCTCGGCATGCGGGAGCGCCTCGGGCTGGACGCGGCGGCCGCCGAGGAGCTGATCCAGCATTCGCTCTATACCCTGGAAGGCGGCCAGGCGGCCGCCGCCGCGCTGATCGAGCGGGGCTGCACCGCCGCGGTCTGCGCGAGCGACATGATGGCGCTCGGCGCGATCCGGGCCGCCCGGGAGCGGGGGCTGCGGGTCCCGGCGGACGTCTCGGTGGTCGGCTTCGACGACTCCCCCCTCATAGCCTTCACGGACCCGCCGCTCACCACCATCCGCCAGCCGGTGCAGGCGATGGGACAGGCGGCGGTCCGGGCCCTGCTGGAGGAGATCGGCGGGACACCGGCCCCGCACAGCGAGTTCGTCTTCATGCCCGAACTGGTGGTCCGCGGCTCCACCGCGGCCGGCCCCGGCGGGCAGCGGTCGTCCGGGAAGGCGTCATCCGTGAGACGTACCGCGGGCGACGAGGACCAGACCGACGGATGATCGATCCACCGCACACTACTGGCAGACTCCTGACCCATGGGTGACACGACTGTGAGGACACTGGAAGGCCGTACGGCTCAGCCGACGGCCGCGGACGCACCCATGGAGGCGACCACCGGAACCCCGGAGAAACCGGCGTCCGCCGGCGCCGGCGACCGGGCCGTCCCCGTCACCCACCGCACCCGGCTGGACCGGCTGCGCACGCCGCGCCACCCCCGGATCTGGTTCGAGATCCTGCTCATCGCGGTCAGCTACTGGACGTACTCGATGATCCGGAACGCCGTGCCCGAGCAGAAGGCGGCGGCGATGCGGAACGCCGACTGGATCTGGCGCACCGAGCACACCCTCGGCATAGCGGTCGAGAAGTCGGTCAATCATGCGATCGACTCGGTGACCTGGCTGATCGTGGGGATGAACTACTACTACGCCACCCTGCACTTCATCGTGACCATCGGGGTGCTGGTGTGGCTCTACCGATGGCATCCGGGGCGGTACGCGGCCGCCCGGCTGGTGCTCTTCGCCACCACCGGGGTCGCGCTGCTCGGCTACTACCTCTACCCGCTGGCACCGCCCCGGCTGATGGCGGGCGAGTCGTTCGTGGACACGGTGGTGGTCCACCACACCTGGGGCTCGATGGCCTCCGGCAACCTCAAGCAGATGTCCAACCAGTACGCCGCCATGCCGTCCATGCACATCGGCTGGTCGCTCTGGTGCGGGCTGACCGTCTTCGCGGTGGCCACCGCGCCGTGGGCGCGGATCCTCGGCCTGCTCTACCCGGCGGCCACCCTGGTGGTGATCGTGGCGACCGCCAACCACTTCTGGCTGGACGCGGTGGGCGGGATGCTCTGCCTGGCCTTCGGCTTCGCGGTGGTCCGCCTCTGGTACGGCTCCCTGCCGCACCGCCTCCCCCGCCACGCGGCGGCCGAGTCCCCGGCGTCCCGGACGAAGCCCCCGGCGACGTCCCCGGCGGTGGGTTCGGGAGCGGGGGCGTAGCCCGGCCCCCGGGCCGCCCGCGTTCCGGGAGCCGTGCGGGCCCGGGCCCGGTGCGTCCGGCCGCTCCCCGGCGCCGGGCCCCAGGTGCGTCCGGCGGCGCTGTACGGCCGGAGACCCGGGGTCCGTACGGGACCGGGGTCGTACGGCCGGAGCCCGGGCACGCACGCCGGGCCGAGGCGCCCGGCCCGGGCTCAGCCCCCGTAGAACAGCTCCTCCACCACCGCGCGGGCCCGGCGGGTGGTGCGGCGGTACTCGTCCACCAGCTCCCCGGCGTGCCCCGGCCCGTGCCCCAGGTAGCGGGCGACCGCCGCCAGCTCCCGGGCGTCGGAGGGGAAGGTGTCGCCGGCCCGGCCCCGTACCAGCATCACGCCGTTGCGCACCCGGGTGGCCAGCACCCACGCCTCGTCCAGCGTCCGGGCCTCGTGCTCCCCGATCAGCCCGGCCTCCCGGGCGGCGGCCAGCGCCCGGCGGGTGCGGGTGGTGCGCAGCTCCGGCAGCTCGTACCCGTGCCGCAGCTGGAGCAGCTGCACCGTCCACTCCACGTCCGAGAGCCCGCCCCGGCCCAGTTTGGTGTGGAGGGTCGGGTCGGCGCCGCGCGGCAGCCGTTCCCGCTCCATCCGGGCCTTGAGGCGGCGGATCTCGCGCACCGCCGGCTCGTCCAGCCCGCCGGCCGGGTAGCGCAGCGGGTCGGCCAGCTCGGTGAAGCGGCGGCCCAGATCGGGGTCGCCCGCCATCGGCTCGGCCCGCAGCAGCGCCTGGCTCTCCCAGCCGAGGGACCAGCGGCGGTAGTAGGCGGCGTACGACTTGAGGGTGCGCACCAGCGGGCCGCTGCGGCCCTCGGGGCGGAGGTCGGCGTCGATCAGCAGCGGCGGGTCGGCGGTGGGGAGCTGGAGCAGCCGGCGCAGCTCGGAGACGACCGCGTTGGCCGCCCGGCCGGCCTCCTGCTCGTCCACGCCCTCGCGCGGCTCATGGACGAAGAGCACATCGGCGTCGGAGCCGTAGCCCAGCTCATGGCCGCCGAACCGGCCCATGCCGATGATCACGAACCGGGTGGGCAGGGTGTCGCCCCACTGCTCCCGCACCACGGCCCGCAGGGCGCCGGCGATGGTGGCGGCGGTGAGGTCGGTGACCGCCTGGCCGACCCGGTCGACCAGGGCGCCCGGGTCCGCCGGGCCTGCCGGGTCCGGGTGGCCCGGGACCGGGTGCCCCGGGCCCGGGGTGGTCGCCTCCGGGCCGGTCCCGGAGCCGTACGAGCCGATGAGGTCGGCGGCGGCGGTGCGGAACAGCTCCCGGCGGCGCACCGCCCGGGCCACCGCGACCGCCTGTTCGGCGCCGTCCGCCCGGCCCACGGCGGCCAGTACCTCGGGCTCCAGATGGCCCCGGGAGCGGGGTTCGAGGCCCTCCGGAGCACCCAGGATGGCGACCGCCTCCGGGGCGCGGAGCAGCAGGTCGGGGGCGAGCCGGCCGGCCGAGAGCACCCGGGCCAGGTTCTCGGCGGCGGCGCCCTCGTCGCGGAGCAGCCGCAAGTACCAGGGGGTCTTGCCGAGGGCGTCCGAGACCTTGCGGAAGTTCAGCAGCCCGGCGTCCGGGTCGGCCGAGTCCGCGAACCAGCCGAGCAGCACCGGCAGCAGGGTCCGCTGGATGGCGGCCTTGCGGCTGACGCCGGAGGAGAGCGCCTCCAGATGGCGCAGGGCGGCGGCCGGGTCGGCGTACCCGAGGGCCTCCAGGCGCTGGCCGGCCGCCTTGGCGCTGAGCCGGCTCTCGCCGGGCGCGAGTTGCGCCACCGCGTCCAGTAGCGGCCGGTAGAACAGCTTCTCGTGCAGCCGGCGCACCACCGAGGCGTGCTTGCGCCACTCCCGGTTGAGCGCGGTCACCGGTTCGGTGCGCAGTCCCATCGAGCGGCCGAGCCGCCGCAGGTCGGTGTCGTCCTCGGGCACCAGATGGGTGCGGCGCAGCCGGAAGAGCTGGATGCGGTGCTCCAGGGTGCGCAGGAAGCGGTACGCCTCCGCCAGCTGTACCGCGTCGAACCGCCCCACGTAGCCGCCGGCCGCCAGCGCCGCCAGGGCGTCCAGGGTGGTGCCGGAGTGCAGGGTGGCGTCGCTGCGGCCGTGCACCAGCTGGAGCAGCTGGACGGCGAACTCCACGTCCCGCAGCCCGCCGGGCCCGAGCTTCAGCTCCCGGTCGACCTCGGTGACCGGGATGTTGTCGATCACCCGGCGGCGCATCTTCTGCACGTCCGGGACGAAGTTCTCCCGGTCGGCCGCGTGCCAGACCAGCGGGGAGACCGCGTCGATGTACGCGGCGCCCAGCTCCGGGTCGCCGGCCACCGCCCGTGCCTTCAGCAGCGCCTGGAACTCCCAGGTCTTGGCCCAGCGCTCGTAGTAGGCGAGATGGCTGGAGAGCGTACGGACCAGCGGACCGTTTCTTCCCTCGGGCCGCAGGTTGGCGTCCACCGGCCAGATGGTGCCCTCCACGGTGGTCTCCGAGCAGATCCGCATCAGATGCGAGGCGAGCCGGGTGGCAGCCTGGAGCGCCTTGGTCTCGTCGGCGCCGTCGGCCGGCTCCCCGACGAAGATCACGTCCACGTCGGAGACGTAATTCAGTTCGTGGCCGCCACACTTGCCCATCGCGATGACGGCGAGCCGGCAGAGCGCCGCGTCCTCCGGGGCGGCGGTCCTGGCCAGCGCCAGCGCGGCGCGCAGGGTGGCGGTGGCGAGGTCGGCCAGCTCGGCGGCGGCCTCGGCCACCCCGGTGGTGCCGCACATGTCCCGGGCCGCTATGGCCAGCAGGCAGCGCCGGTAGGCGACCCGCAGCGCCACCGGGTCGGACGCCTCGGCGAGCCCCCGCTCGAACTCCTCCACGCCCGGATGCAGATCGGCCGACTCATAGGTGGCCAGCGCCCGCCAGTCGTCCGGGTGCCGGGCCAGATGGTCCCCGAGCGCCTCGGAGGTGCCGAGCACCCCGAGCAGCCGGTCCCGCAGCGGCTTGGCGCCCAGCAGGGTGGCGAGCAGCTCCCGGGGCCCGTCCGGCTGCGCCTCGGCCAGCCGTACCAGGCCGCGCAGCGCGAGGTCCGGGTCGGCGGTGGCGCCCAGCGCGTCCAGCAGGACCGAGTCGCCGCGCACCGCCGCGAGCACGTCGAGATCCAACAGCCGCTCGGCGCCGGAAAGGTCGGTGAAGCCGTGCCGCAGCAGTCGGGTGAAGGTGCTGCTCCTGCGCCCCGGCGCCGTCATTCCCGGTCTCCCTCCACCGTGCCGTCTCGCGTGGACCGAGCCTAGTCCCCCGCCCCGCCCTCCCCGGGCCCGCCGTCCCCGGGATGGCCGGGCGGGGGTGGGTGGGAGCGGGGCCGCCGGAGCCGGGTGGACCCGGGCGGGGCGGTCCACCGGGGCCGGGGACCCACCGGGGCTGCGGGCCCACCGGGGCCGATGCCCCTCCCGGGCCGGGGACCCACCGGGGCCGGGGACCCACCGGGGCCGGGTCCGCAGGTCCGCCGGGGGCGGAGGCGGCGGCTGCGGTGGGTCCGCCGAGTGGGGCGACGGCGCCGGCCCCCCGCGAGGCCGGTGAAACCCGTGAAGCCCGGCGAGGGCCGGCGAGGGCCGGCCGAGGCCGAGGAGGACCGAGGAGACCAGCCAGGGCAGGCGAGGCCCGGCGTGATCCACACCACACCCCTCCCACCTCTCTCCCGATGAACCACTTATCCGATTTCCCCCTCTTCTCCAGCGGCCCATCCCTCTCAGGGCGGCACACCTCGGGAGCAACCGGCGGAAACCGCCCGGAACACCGCTCCGAGCGCCGCCCCGGATGGCCACCGACCACCGCTGACCAGCGCCGATCAGCGAACCGCAGCCCCAGCGGCCCCGTCGGCCCGCACCGATTCACCCCCACTCGCACCAGCCCCTACCAATCTCGCCAGCCCCACCAGCCTTCGCCAGCCCCCACCAGCCCTCACCAGCACGGAAGCCGCCGCCCATGCCGGAACAGCCGGAGCAGTCCGCCCCCGCCCCCGACCTCGCCGCCGATCCCGCCCGCCGGCCGTCCCGCCGCCGGCTGCGGCGGGCGCTCGTCGTCGCCGCGCCGCTGGCGGTGCTGCTCGGGGTGACCGGCGGGGCACTGGTGGCGACCTCGGGTTCCTCGGACGCCTCGGACGTGCCGAGCCGGGGCGTGCCGGAGAACGTCGCGGTGCGGCCCATCCGTACGGACGACAGCTCGGTGGTCCAGATCGTCTCCCACCCGGACGACGACCTGTACTTCATGAACCCGGACACCCGTCAGTCGCTGGTCTCCGGGCGCAGCCTGACCACCGTGTACCTGACGGCCGGCGAGTCGGACGGCCGCAACGCCCGCCACCAGGACCCGCAGCCGCGCCCGGACAAGCCCGGGTACGCCGAGGCCCGGCAGAACGGCATCCGGGCGGCGTACGCCGAGATGGCGACCGGCAACCGGACCAGCCCCTGGGACCGTACCGCCGTCACCACCGCCGGGGGCGCCCGCGCCGAGCTGGACACCCTGCGCGCCAGGCCGCAGATCAGCCTGGTGTGGGTGCAGCTGCGCGAGACCGGCAGCATCAGCGACAAGCGGCCGTTCGGGCTGCGCGCGCTGTGGGACGGCGAGGCCAGGGTGCTGGAGTCGCAGCTGGCGGCGGGTTCGCCGGTGCGGAAGAACTTCGCGTACGGCAGGCAGCAGCTCACCGACACGCTGGCCGGGCTGCTCCGGCGCTTCCGTCCCACCTTCGTCCGGCTGCTCGACCCCACGCCGGGCCGGATCGAGAGGACCGGCAAGCTGGCGGACCACCAGGACCACATGTACGGGGCGCGGTTCGCCCAGGCGGCGCTGGCGGAGTACGCCCGTACGCCGGGCCGGCCGTCCTTCGGTGTGCAGCACTACCTCGGCTACTTCACCGGCGGCCTGCCGCACTCGCTGGACCCGGCGAGCAGCGCGGCGAAGCTGGCGACCCTGAAGACGTACGCCTGGTCGGACGGTGAGGACCACTGCGAGGACCCGGCCGGCTGCGGTGACCTCAAGGTGGCCGCCAACCCGACCGGCCACGGCTGGTCGCAGTCGATCCGCTACAGCCGGGGCGAGTCCACCAGCTGGGTCCAGCCGGGCGCGGCGGGCGGGCTGTACGCCTTCTCGGTGCTGGACGGCCGGCTCGCGGTCTGGCGCAAGGCGCCCGGCCACGACTGGGCCGGTCCGGTCCTCCAGAACGGCGCCGGGCAGCTGGACAGCGGGGTGACCTCGGTACGGCTCCCCGACGGCCGGATCGGGGTGTTCGGCGTCCGTACGCAGCTGGGCGAGGCCGACGGCTACCGCCGCGAGGTGGTCCTGACCCTCCAGACCGCCCCGGGCGGCCCGTTCGGCGGCTGGCAGTCGCTGGGCACCCCCGAGCGGGACGACGAGTCCGGCACCTCCGACATCAGCCTGCCGGCCGTGCTGGTGGACCGTACCGGGCGGATGGCGGCGTACGTCCGCAACGGCGCGCACACGATGAGCCTGGCCGAGCAGCGCCCGGACGGCACGTGGTCCGGCTGGCTCCCGGTGGGCGGCGAGGACCTGCACGGCGACCCGGTGGCGGTGACCGACCGGACCGGCCTCGGTCATGTCTTCGCCACGACCCCGGCCACCGTGCTGACCTGGACCCGTCCCGCGACGGGCGGCGCCACGGCGGGCCCGCTGGAGACCGGGCTCCCGGCCACCACCCTGTCGCTGAGCGCCGAACCGGACGGCCGCGACGGCGTCCGCCTCTGGTTCCGGAAGCCCGCGTCGGGCGAGCCCCGCTGGGCCCGCCTCACCGGCCGGTCCCCGGCCTCGCCGGTACGGGGCGTACCGGGCGTCTCCGGCTACGGCGCGATCGGCGCCGCCTCCGGCCGCCTCGCCCTCCGAGCCCCCGACGGCACCCTCGCCCTCACCGGCACCCCGGGCGCGAGCACCCCCGCCGGCACCCCGGGCACGGGCTCCCCCGCCGGCTCCCCCGCCCGCCCGCTCGGCGCCCGCCTCTTCTCCGGCGCCCCGGCCCCGGCCCCCGGCGGCTTCGCCGCGATGGGCCTCGACGGCCACCTGGAGTGGGTGCCCACGGGGCGGTGAGGCGGGGGCTTCCGGCGAGACGGAGAACCGCAACGGACACCAGGCCCCGCGACAGCGGCGACCAGCGGGCGGCAGCCGCCGCACACCCGCTCGCGTCTGACGAGCTGTCCGCCGTTTGGAGTATCGTGCCGGTGTCGGAGCGTGATCGCTCCGACACCGGAGTGATCTTGCCCGCGAGGACCATACGGCTTCGCGCGGCCGACACCGGAGGAGAGATCCATGGTCGGGCGCGAGGTCCTTCCCTCCGAGCACCCCAAGAAGGAAGTGCGACAAGTCCTGGAGAAGTGGGCCGACCAGGGCTGGAAGATTCACAAGGACGGGCACTTGGGCAAGCTCTACTGCCCGTGTGAGGCCCGTTGCACCACCATTCCGGTCTCGGGCACGCCCCAGAACGCGAGCTCGCACGCCCGCCGGATCGACCGCCTGGCGGCCCGGTGTCCCCTCCCGGACGACTCGCCTCTGCGCACCCTCACCGGTAAGCCTCGGCATTAGTCACAGTAATTTTTGCCCCGTTTTGCACGCATTCTCTTGTTGACGAGCGTCAACAAGTCTGGGACGGTGGCGACGGTTAGGGGGTAGCCATGGAATACGACTTCACTTTCGTGATCTCGGGTGTGAGTGTCGACGACCAGACCGCCGTCGACGCGCTGCGGGACGAGTGCGACGCACTGCTGGCCCGGGCCGGCGGGGTGGATCTGCTCAGCATGACCGGCAGCGGCGAGTCCGCCGTCGAGGCTGCCGTGACAGCCGTGTCCGCCGCCCAGGCAGCGGAGCCCCGACTGCGGATCGACCGGCTGGACCGTGATCTCGTCGGAGTGCAAGAGATCGCCGAACGGACGGGACGATCGCGCCAGAACGTCAGCCAGTGGGTCGCCGGCACTCGTAAGGGTGAGGGGGCGCCTTTCCCCATGGCCGAGGGAACGGTGGGCCGGTCGCAGGCGTGGCTCTGGTCCGAAGTGAACGAATGGCTGGCCGTTCATGAGCTGGACGACGGAGCCGCCTATCCCACTCGCGCCGAGATGGCGGAGATCGACGTGGCTATTGCCAACGCGGTCACTCTGACCTTCGTCTGGGCGGACGCGCCCGAGTTCCAGGCAGGCCGGAAGAGAGTGCTGAAGGAGTTCGAGAGCAAGCACATCCCGGGCTTCATGAACTACCTGTCGGGTCTCGACCGGACGACGAACGAGCAAGGTGCGCACGTCCTGGTGATCGCGGACGAGAGCGAACCCGCTCGGGGCGTCATGGAGTGCGTGGCACGCTATCCGCATGACGTCATCCTGGTGACGACGACCGATCAGTTCATGGCCGTGGTGCTCTCCACCAGGGCGCCGCACCGGCCCACGGAGCTGCTCACGGTTACCGGTGACGCAACGGTCCGGGAGTGGCTCCGCCTGGTCCAGGAGAACCCGCACGCGGCGTTCGCCCTGGACAACGCCGAACAGACAGAACAGGAGTTGGCCCCGATCCAGCGCCGCCTGGCCATCGCCGCCTAGCCTGCCCGTCCGGCTCCCGCCGGGGGACGCCCCCCGACCTCGGCCATCAGTACCCTCAACGGGAATCAAGGGGAGTCCTGCTGATCCGCGGGCACAACCCGCCGAGGTCCGCCTCCAAGAGGGTTCCTGGGCCCCGGCAACGGGGCCCATTTCCTTGCGCGTCAACGGAATTCCCGGGCGGGGACAGGACCGCCCGGGGACGTGGCGGAGGGGGGCGCTTACAGCACCGGGAGGTTTTTGCGGAGTTCGAAGGCGGTGACTTCGGAGCGGTATTCCTCCCACTCCTGCTTCTTGTTGCGGAGGAAGTGGCGAGCCTCCCCGCCGGCCTCGGGCGCCTGCTGCTGATCCAGGTCGCAGCGACCGAGAACTGAAGGCTGTTGGTGGGTGTTGGTGTCTCTGCACCTCCCTCGGGCGGCCAAGGGACGGCCCCGCTCTCCACTACACGCAAGCCTCGCCACCAGCAGTACTCCTCCTCACCGAATGGGCATGCACCACCCTGTCGGAACGCACTGATCGCTGGCTGCCGCCGCTTTAGGAGAGCGGGTGGACGCCCCTGGGCCTGACCTACGCAGTTGTTGAGCTGGCTGACCCACCGTGCAGGTTCTGCAGACGCCTCTCATCCCCCGTGAGTCCCCGCAGGATCTGGCACGGATGCGGCACGGGCCCTGGCCAGCGTCTGCCAGTGCCTCGGGATAGCGTCCACCTGCACGTGGTCGGCTTCCGGATTCGATCACCCTGACAGCAAGCCGCTCTGCGCCATGTAGGGGAACGGCGTGCATCCTAGGTGACGCCCCCGGGGGTGTGAAGTAGTGTGTGAAGCATGACAAGGAGCCAGTTGCAAGCACCCTTCGGTGACGAGCCGTGCGAGGACGTGCCGCTGTCCGTGGCTCCATTGGTTCGCGTGTTGACACAGCTGCGCTTTGATCCACTGGCGGTACTGGACTCACCCAATGCGGCGTCTCTGTTTGCAGCGGAGATCGGCAAAGATTATCCGTACCTTGAAAAGGGTGCGGAATTCAATATGCTAATCACCCCAGGTCAAGTGTCGCCGCAAATGGGGCAAAACGCTGTCTGGCGATTCCGATCTCCAGATCGGAAAACCGTAGTTTCCCTATCCAACGGTTCCCTTGCACTAGAGACGAGTGTCTACGGTGGGCGTACCGAATTCTGCTCCGCCCTCTCCTCGGTCTCTGCGGCATTGAAAAAGGTCGCCTACGTTCCCGCCTACACTCGCATCGGGTATCGGTACACTAATCGAGTTGTCGATCAGAATGCACTGGCAAACCTCCCCTCGCTCATCCGTCCTGAAATCCTTGGAATCTCCGGGGTTCAGCTAGACGGGCGGGCCGATCTCCAGCACTCTCTCGCTCAAGCAAGCTTCAAAATTGATGCCAGCAGGGGGCTGCTGGCTCAGTGGGGAGAGATGCCCCCTGGCGGAACATTCGATCCCTCGCTATCTTCGTTTGAGCAGCGAAGTTGGGTCCTTGATTTGGACTCCTTCTACCAAAGCTCGGAGGTTAGTTCCGACCCTGAAGAGGTAAGGGGGCACGCCGAGATGCTCTCTGAGTCTGCCTACCGATTTTTTCGGTGGGCCGTGACGGACGAATTTCTGTCGCACTTCGGGGGGAAGCTGTGATGATAGAGCAGAATGCGGCCGGAAATACGCTTCTTCAGGTGCGTACCGAGTCGGAAGCTTTGCCGGCGATTGTGCGGAGCTTTGACATGCTCGCGCATTCGAAGACGCGAGTTTGGGCCGCTGGCTTGGTGTGCGCGGCGACGATTGCAACGTCCACGTTTGTCGGCACTCAGACAGCAGACGCCATTTCGCTGATTGAGCAGACAACGGCTCCAGTGCCTGCGGATCCAGTCGAGATTGAACCTACAAATTTTCCCGAGGTTGATCGAGAGAAGTTGCCTTTGGAGATTGCCGACGTGGTGAGAGTTATTCACGACGAGAGCGGTTTTACGTGGGAGCAACTAAGTCGAGCCTTTGGTGTTAGCCGTCGATCGATGCACTTGTGGGCATCGGGTGCACGGATCAATGCTCGGCACAGTGAGATGCTGATGCATTTTGCTGAACTGGTTCGTTCTACCCCGGTGAAGTCCCCCGAGCAAGTGCGCTCTTGGTTCCACGCGTCGAAGCCTGGGGTCGGAAGCCCGCTGGAGGTCTTCCAGGCCCGGTACAGGAAGGGCGCTGCCCCCGTGCAGAGCGTTGGATATACTCCAAGCCAACTGCTCGGTACTGAATCTGACTGAACGTCAGGCTAGGGGGGCGCATGGACGCATCTTCCGAGGGTGTGCCCGCAGAAGTTCCCGGCGACGATGCCGGCCAAGAAGTCAAGGCTGAACCTGACTGGGCTGATCGCATCAAGGAGTATCGTCAGGGCGATGTCATCCGCGTGGTGAGCATCCCCCTAAAAGTTCAGCCTGGTGTTGTTGAGTGGGTAGCTACCCCGCACGGTGCAGTCCTGATCACCCAGACCTGCGATGTAGTTCTAAAGGATCGACCGACAGCCCATTTGGCTCCAGTTCTGGAGCTTCCCCCCGTAGAGGCGAAGGCAAATCGCAATGGTCGACGCCCGCATCTCGTGCATCTACCTGAGCTCGGTGACTGCCATTTTGCAGACCTAACTTATGTTGCCACAGTTTCGAAGGCGGTTATTGCCTCTGCAGAGCGCAAGCCGGGTGTCGAAGCCATTGCAGCGGTGCGCAAGTTCGGGCAGCGAGTTGGCCGTCGTTTTAGCCGGTTTGCCTTTCCGGATGAGGTGGTGCCATGGATCCGCCCGTTGCAGGACCTGATAGGAAGTAAGGTCACTAAAGAAGCCAGTCCAATCGGCTGGGCGCTAAGCAAGATAGCTTCTCTGAGGCTGGAATGTACTGAAGAATGGGAAGTTGCTCCGTACTCACTAACGCTCTGCGTAGTATTGGAACCAGGGGTTCTTCCTCCCTTCCCTCCGAATGAAATTCCTGAGTGCTCCGAGCGGGTTAGTACATGGCTTTACGGCTCAAATGGGGCCACCCTGATTCGCAGGCATAGCGAAATCGCGAAGTACCTTCATGACGCCGAGCGAATCTCTTTGGATGCGACTGATCGGTATTGGCTTTGGAGTGCACTAGCTGATTCTTGGGCAGCGATGTGCGTTCCTCCGGAAAATTCGACTCCAGATATTCTGGAAGCAGTTGAAGGAGGCGTAGTGAGCTCTGATATTTCTTCCACGGAAGAATACTCGTTCGAACGTTATCGGCACTCCGAGGAAATCGATCTGGACCATCTTTCCTCTCCGCTGCCGTTGTGATTCGTTGACATTCGCTGCTGGTTGGCGGAGTTACGGCGGGTGAGCTGATTCTTCTTGGCGACACGCTGGTCAGCCCCAACGAAACCGGTACCGACGCGGAGCGACCACACCGGCCGGCACCACTTCGCGGCAGCAGCTGCTCCCCGACCGCCCATTTCCGGTGGTGCGGTTGCCTCACGCTCCCGTCATCCGTGACGACAGGGGTACGGCGCCCCGCCCTACTCAAGCTCGGGAGCCGGCCGGCCGTGCGCAAGAGGCCACCCCTCCCTCGCCGCTGGCCGTATTTGGGTCGCCCGTCCTGGCCGCAGTCGGCAGCGCTGGTGGCTACGCGTGCCATGCGACGGTTGCCGTGCTTGGATGTGTGCTTTGGCTGCCCATCAACCCGAGCTTTCAGGCGTGCGGTCGGCGGCCGGGCTGGAGCGGGGCGGAGACAGGAGCGCAGGCCCGGGCGACGGGCCGCGCTGTGCGCGGCGGATGCCTTGATGAAGCAGGGAAAGCTTCATCTCGCCCACCATGCCGGTTTTCAAGGCCGACCGGCGTGCAGCGCTCGCACGTCGTCTGACCTGCACCTTCCCCGGGCCGAGACCGCCATGTAGAGATCCTGGCCCTCACGTGGCCCACGAGGCCCCGAAACCGCCCCTTCCCGGGGCTCCAACCGCTGCCCGGTCGCCGCCCGTGCCGGGGCCGAGCGATCTTCGGAAGAGAGGTTCACATGGCCGAGTCATCCGTTCTGCTCCCCGGATACGCTGGCTATCATCAGCCGCCGATCAGGGAAGGCCCTCCCTGTGTCCTCATATCGCCGGCTCATCTTCGCCAGCGTCTCCGCCGTGCTCGCCGCGGCCGTGGACGACGAGCTACTCGCCAAGAACCCGTGCAAGTCGCGTTCGGTCCGGCCGCCGGCGCCGGTCGAGCCGCGGGTGAGGCCGTGGACGGCGGAGCGGGTGTTCGCCATCCGCTCGGCGCTGCCGAAGCGCTACCAGGCAATGGTCGACATCGGAGAGAGGTGCGGTCTCCGCCAGGGCGAGATCCTCGGACTGACGGAGGAGCACGTCAGGTTCGACACCGGATGGCTCCACATCGCGAATCAGGTGAAGGTCGTCAACGGGCATCTCGTCTTCGGGCCGCTGAAGCGCGGAAAGGAGCGGGACGTCCCGCTCCCCCGCCAGGTCGCCCGCGTTCTCCGCGAGCATGCTGAGGAATTCCCGCCCGTCGACGTCTCCCTGCCGTGGCTGAAGCCGGACGGGCCGCTCGTCACGAAGCGGCTGTACTTCTCACTCACCGGCGGCGGCGCCGTGCGCCGGACCGACTTCAACACCCGCATGTGGAAAGCCCAAGGAGGGCGCGCGTCACCAGACGGCCCGCGAGCACGGAATGTACGCGCTGCGGCACTTCTACGCGTCCGTCTTCCTCGACGCTGGCGAGAACATCAAGGCGCTCAGCTCGTACCTCGTCACGGCGACCCCGGGTTCACGCTCCGGGTCTACACGCGCCTGATGCCGAGCAGCGACGGACGGGCCCGCCGGGCCGTGGACGGGCTCTATGAGGGCCCCGGGTCGACGTCTGACGGCCCAGAGGCGGCCCCGGCCGAGTAGGACGGCTGAGGGCCGACGGTTCACGACCGTCGGCCCTCAGCTTCAGTTCCAGGGTCTAACTGTCCTGGCCTGCGCTTACAGCACCGGGAGGTTTTTGCGGAGTTCGAAGGCGGTGACTTCGGAGCGGTATTCCTCCCACTCCTGCTTCTTGTTGCGGAGGAAGAAGTCGAAGACGTGCTCGCCCAGGGTTTCGGCCACCAGTTCGCTGCGTTCCATCAGGGTGATGGCCTCGCCGAGGTTCTGCGGGAGGGGCTCGATGCCCATGGCGCGGCGTTCGGCGTCGGAGAGGGCCCAGACGTCGTCGTCGGCGCCGGCCGGGAGTTCGTAGCCCTCCTCGATGCCCTTGAGGCCGGCGGCCAGCAGGACGGCGTAGGTGAGGTACGGGTTGGCGCCCGAGTCGATGGAGCGGACCTCGACGCGGGAGGAACCGGTCTTGCCGGGCTTGTACATGGGGACGCGGATCAGGGCGGAGCGGTTGTTGTGGCCCCAGCAGATGTAGGAGGGGGCCTCGCCGCCGGAGCCGGCGGTGCGGGAGGAGCCGCCCCAGATGCGCTTGTAGGAGTTGACCCACTGGTTGGTGACGGCCGAGATCTCGGCGGCGTGCTGGAGCAGGCCGGCGATGAAGGAGCGGCCGACCTTGGAGAGCTGGTACTCCGCGCCGGACTCGTAGAAGGCGTTCCGGTCGCCCTCGAAGAGCGAGAGGTGGGTGTGCATGCCGGAGCCCGGATACTCGGAGAACGGCTTGGGCATGAAGGTGGCCTGGACGCCCTGCTCCAGCGCCACCTGCTTCATGACCAGCCGGAAGGTCATGATGTTGTCCGCCGTGGAGAGCGCGTCGGCGTAGCGGAGGTCGATCTCCTGCTGGCCGGGGGCGCCCTCGTGATGGCTGAACTCGACCGAGATGCCCATCGACTCCAGCATGGTGATCGCCTGGCGGCGGAAGTCCATGCCGACGTGCTGCGGGGTGTGGTCGAAGTAGCCCGAGCTGTCCGCGGGGGTGGGGCGGGTGCCGTCGACCGGCTTGTCCTTCAGCAGGAAGAACTCGATCTCCGGGTGGGTGTAGAAGGTGAAGCCCAGGTCGGAGGTCTTGGCGAGGATGCGCTTGAGGACGAAGCGGGGGTCCGCGAAGGAGGGTGAGCCGTCCGGCATCAGGATGTCGCAGAACATCCGGGCGGTGCCCGGCGCCTCGGCGCGCCACGGCAGGACCTGGAAGGTGCCCGGGTCCGGCTTGGCGATCATGTCGGACTCGTAGACCCGGGCGAAGCCCTCGATGGCCGAGCCGTCGAAGCCGATGCCCTCGTCGAAGGCCTGTTCAAGCTCGGCGGGGGCCACGGCGACCGACTTCAGGAAGCCGAGCACGTCCGTGAACCAGAGGCGCACGAACCGGATGTCGCGCTCTTCGAGCGTACGGAGCACGAACTCCTGCTGCTTGTCCATTTCCACACCCATCCTCGCTGATCAGGGCCAGCATGCCAGCACACGGTTTCGTGCACGTTGCGTCCCCATAGTGCCTGGCTGTCTGTGGCGCGGGTAACGGTGGCCTCGCAGACTGGTGACATGGACCGTGGCGGGCAGGAGCTGGCCGGTGGCGTGCGCTTGCCGCGCTGGGTGCGCACGCTGCCGTGGGTGATGGTGGTCGTGCTGGTGATCGTCCAGCTGCTCACCCCCAAGAGCCTGGAGCTGGGCTTCGCCTTCGCGGTGGTCCCGCCGCTGACCTCGCTGGTCTACGGCCGCTTCGGCACGGCGCTGGTCTCCGGGACGCTGGCGGCGCTGTTGCTGCTCCCGGCGATAAGGGCCGACGACGTCTCGTACCAGGATCTGCTGGCCTTCGTACTGATCTCGCTGGTCAGCGTGGTGCTGGCGGCGCTGCGGGTACGCCGGGACGCCCAGCTGGTCTCGGTCCGCACGGTCGCCCAGGCCGCCCAGCTCGCGGTGCTGCCGCCGATGCCGCCGCGAGTGGGCCCGGTGCGGTGCGGGGCGCTGTACCGGGCGGCCCAGCGGGGCACCCTGGTCGGCGGCGACCTGTACGACGTGCAGCAGAGCGCGTACGGGGTGCGGGCCGTCGTGGGCGATGTGAAGGGACACGGCCTGGCGGCGGTCGGCACGGTGTCGGCGCTGCTCGGTGCCTTCCGCGAGGGCGTACTGGACGAGCCGGAGCTGTCCGGGGTGGCCGCCCGCCTGGACCGGCGGCTGGTGGTGGACGCGGCGGCGCACGGGGACAAGGAGCTGTTCGCCACGGCGGTGCTGCTGGAGTTCCCGCCGGGCGCCTCCCGGGTACGGGTGCTCAGCTGCGGCCACCCGCCGCCCCTGCTGCTGAACGGCTCCGGGGTCCGGGAGGTCGAGCCGGAGCCCGCCTCGCCGCTGGGCCTGGGGATGGCGGAGTTCTGCGTCCCGGCGTCGCTGACCGTCCCGCTGGGCCCGGGGGACGTCCTGCTGGCCCACACCGACGGGGTGACCGAGGCGCGGGACGCGGCGGGCCGGTTCTACCCGCTGGCCGAGCGGGTGCGGTGGGCGCCGCCGACGGAGCTGGTGCGGGAGGTGTGGCACGACCTCTCCGGGTACGCCGAGGAGGTCGCCGACGACGTGGCGCTGCTGGCGCTGAGCGTCTCGGACGGCTCCACGGCGGCGGGACGGCGGCGGGGGCGCTGAACCGGCCCCCCCGGAGGGACACCGAGCCGGGTGCGGGGGTACGGAGGTTTCGGGTACCGGGCTGGGGCCGGGGCGGGTCCGGCCGTTACGATCACGCCCATGAGGGGGCCGGGGGTCATACGCACCGGGCGTCCCATGGCCCTGCTGGGTGCCATGGCGACGCTCCTCGCGGCGCTGGTGATCTGCCTCGCCCCCGGAGCCGGCCACCACGGCGGGACGGAATCCGGCGACGGTGCCCGGATGACCCGCGTGGCCGGGACGGCGGCCGGGGACAGCTGGTACGCCTGTCCGTACGACGACGGGGGCTGCGGCCTCACCGCCTCGCTCAGCCCCGCCGTGCTCACCGCCCCGCCACTGGATCCGCCGCCGCACCAGGACGGACCGGCGCTGCTCGTCCCGCCGGCCGGCGGCGGCCGGGTGGACGGAACCTTCGCGGCCCGGCCGCGCGCCCCCGATCTGCACCTTCTGCAAGTCCTGCGGACGTAGAAGGGCCGCGCCCGTGGCCCGATCACCTTCCTTGGTGACTGCTTGTCATGGGCATATGGCTTCTTCTTACCGACAGGACCGAGGGAAGGACCTTCGACCACCATGGCCGACCACCATCACACCGCCGCCACCGCCACCGCCACCGACCGGCGGGCCCGGATCGAGGAACTGCGCCGGGCCGAGCGGGCCCGGGAGCGCCGCTACCGGATCGTCGTACTGTCGCTGAGCGGCGTACTCGTCGCCGGGCTCGTCGGGGTGGGCGCGTACACCCTCACCAAGCGGAAGGACGGCGCGGCGGGCGGGGACGGCAAGGCGGCCGCCCGGCCGACGGCCGCCGCCGACACGCCGATCCCGGGCGAGCGGAGCTGGGACCCGAAGAAGCTCGGCCGCAACCATGTGACCACCCCGGTCACCTATCCGATGACGCCGCCGGTCGGCGGGGACCACAACCCGGTGTGGCTGAACTGTTCGGGTGACGTCTACCAGGAGCCGGTGCCGGAGACGAACGCCGTGCACTCCCTGGAGCACGGCGCGGTCTGGGTGACGTACAACGACGAGGCGCCGGCCGCCGACGTGAAGAAGCTCGCCGGGAAGGTCGCGAGCACCCCGTACTCGCTGATGAGCCCGGTGCGGAACCAGGACGGGGCGATCATGCTGACCGCCTGGGGCAAGCAGGTCACCGTGGACGGCGCCGACGACCCGCGCGTCGACCGGTTCTTCACCCGGTACGTACAGGGCCGGCAGACCCCGGAGCCGGGCGCCCCCTGCACCGGCGGGGTGGAGGCCCGGTGAGCGCCCGGCAGGCGTGGTGGGAGGGCTCCCGGACGCGGTGGGCGGCGGTCACGGCGGTCGTGCTCGCCCTGCTCTTCGCCGGGGCGGCCACGGTCGCCTCGGCCCGGGACGGCGCCGCCCCGGAGCGGCCGGTGACTCCGGCGGCGGATTCGGTGGAGGCCGGGTTCGCCCGGGACATGGCCGTCCACCACCAGCAGGCGGTGGAGATGTCGTTCCTGGTGCGCGATCTGACCGACGACGAGGAGATCCGCCGGCTGGCGTACGACATCGCCAACACCCAGGCCAATCAGCGGGGCATGCTGCTCGGCTGGCTGGACCTGTGGGGGCTGCCGAAGGTCGCGATGGACCGGGAGCCGATGGGGTGGATGGGGATGCCCTCGCACGGCGCGTCCGCCCCGGGGGCCCCGATGCCGGGGATGGCGAGCCGGGCCCAGCTGGCGGAGTTGCGGGCGTCGAAGGGGCGGCAGGCGGAGATCGGCTACCTGCGGCTGATGACCGCCCACCACAAGGGCGGGGTGCACATGGCCCGGGGCTGCGCGGAGAAGTGCGCGACCCCGGTGGAACGGGAGCTCGCCCAGGGCATGGTCGACGCCCAGGAGTCGGAGATCGCGCTGATGGCGGAGCTGCTGCGGAAGCGGGGGGTGCGAGGGTAGGGGTTCCCGGGGCACTGGGGCCTCCCGGGACGCCTTGGGCTATCGGGGCGCCTGGGACTTCCGGGGCGCTTGGGACTTCCGGGACGCCTCGGGCTTCCGGGGCGTCTGGGGCTTCCAGGGGCTCCGGGACGCCCAGGACAGCTGGGGCTTCCGGGAGCCGGGGCCCCGAAGCTGAGGGTCCCGGTTCTCCCCGGGCGCACGGCCCTTCCGGAGGCCTCAGTGCTCCTCGGGCTCATGGCCCTTCCGAGGGTCCCGCCCCAGGTGCCCCCGGTCCGGGTCCCGGTGGTCAGCGGTCCAGCGCCAGCACCGCGTCGGCCAGGGCGTCCGGGCGGTCCAGCATCATCAGGTGCCCGGACCCCGGTACGGAGACGAAGCGGGCGGTCAGCAGGTCGGCGAGGGCCTGCTGGCGGGCCGTCCAGCGGGGGCCCGCGCCCTCGGGGGCGGCCAGCACCGTGACGGGCAGGCCCGGCGGGAGCGGGTGGCGCTCGCGCAGCGCCCGCAGACCGGCGGCCACGTCCAGGTAATGGGCGTTCTCCAGCACGGCGCCCCGGGCCACCCGCGAGGTCCGGTAACAGCGCCGTACCAGGGCGCCCGGTGCCGGGTCCGGGGCACGGCCCGGGCGGCCGAGGCGTACCAGGGCCCGGCGCGTGGCCGGACCGAGGGCGGCGGGGGCGCCGGTGGCGGCGAGCGCGGCGCCCAGGCCGTGCGCCACGGCCGTACGGAGGGCGGCGGGGAGGACCGGCGGGCGGGCGTCCTCCTCCACGGAGCCGTCGCAGAGCACCACCCCGGCCACCCGGCCCGGGTGCAGCCGGGCGAACGCCTCGGCGTGGAAGGCGGCGATCGAGTGGCCGACGACGGTGACCGGGCCGGTCGTCCCGAGGGCGTCCAGGACCCCGGCGATCCGGTGGCCCTCCCCCTCCGCGGTGGGCGGCGCGAGGGCGGGGCCGCTCAGTCCGTGCCCCGGCCGGTCGAAGCGGACCACGGTGCGGTGCGGGGCCAGCAGCGGGACGACCGGGTCCCAGTCGAACCAGCTCATGGCGAGCCCGGCGCTCAGCACACAGACCGGTCCGGTGCCCGTCACGGTCACATGGTGGGGCACTCCCCCGACCCGTACGAATCTCTCCGTGTCTCCTCCGGCATTTCCCTCCGCGCTTCCTTCCGCGTCTCTTCTCGCGTCCACTCTCTCCGCGTCCACGCTCACCCGTCGCCCGCCCGTCCTCCGCCCGTCGCCGGACAGCCTGCCATGTCACCGGTGAGGGCGCGGTCAGGGCGGCCCCAGGGTGAGCCCCGGTCCGCCGCACCCCATCGCGTCGGAGTGACGATTACACTGGCGGATGTGCCTCAACTACGTCTTGCCCTGAATCAGATCGATGCGACGGTCGGTGATCTCACCGCGAACGCCGAGGCGGTCGTGCGGTGGACCCGGCACTCGGCCGAGCGGGGGGCGCATCTCGTCGCCTTCCCGGAGATGGTGCTGACCGGGTACCCGGTGGAGGACCTGGCGCTGCGCTCCTCGTTCGTGACGGCCTCCCGGGAGGCGCTGCGCGCGCTGGCCGGCCGGCTGGCGGACGAGGGCCTCGGGGAGCTGCCGGTGGTGGTCGGCTATCTGGACCGCGCCGATCAGGCCCAGCCCCGGTACGGCCAGCCGGCCGGCGCGCCCCGGAACGCCGCGGCCGTGCTGCACGGCGGGAAGGTGGCGCTGTCGTTCGCCAAGCACCATCTGCCCAACTACGGCGTCTTCGACGAGTTCCGTTACTTCGTGCCCGGCGACACCCTGCCGGTGGTGCGGGTGCGCGGGGTGGACGTGGCACTCGCCATCTGCGAGGACCTCTGGCAGGAGGGCGGCCGGGTGCCCGCCGCCCGGTCGGCCGGGGCGGGGCTGCTGGTCTCGGTCAACGCCTCGCCGTTCGAGCAGAACAAGGACGACACCCGGCTGGAGCTGGTGCGCAAGCGCGCCCAGGAGGCCGGGTGCACCACCGCCTACCTGGCCATGGTCGGCGGCCAGGACGAGCTGGTCTTCGACGGCGACTCGATCGTGGTGGACGCCTCCGGCGAGGTGCTGGCCCGCGCCCCGCAGTTCGCCGAGGCGAATGTGATCATCGACCTGGAGCTGCCGGCCGCCTCCGCCGAACCGGTGAGCGGCACGGTGGACGACGGGCTGCGGATCGACCGGGTGATCCTGTCCGGGGAACCGGTGGAGCCGTACGCGCCCGAGTACGGCGGTGAGCTGACCGAGCGGCTGGACGACGACGAGGAGGTCTACTCGGCGCTGGTCACCGGGGTGCGCGCGTACGCCGCGAAGAACGGTTTCCGCTCGGTGCTGATCGGCCTCTCCGGCGGTATCGACTCGGCGCTGGTGGCGGCCATCGCCTGTGACGCGGTGGGCGCGGAGAACGTGTACGGCGTGGCGATGCCGTCCAAGTACAGCTCCCAGGGCTCCCGGGACGACGCGGCCGAGCTGGCCCGCCGGACCGGGTGCCACTTCCGTACCGTACCGATCGAGCCGATGTTCGACGCGTACATGGAGTCGCTGGGGCTGACCGGGCTCGCCGAGGAGAACCTCCAGTCCCGGCTGCGCGGCACCCTGCTGATGGCGCTCTCCAACCAGGAGGGCCACATCGTGCTGGCGCCGGGCAACAAGTCGGAGCTGGCGGTCGGCTACTCGACGCTGTACGGCGACTCGGTGGGCGCGTACGGGCCGATCAAGGACGTGTACAAGACCTCGGTCTTCCGGCTGGCGCGGTGGCGCAACCGGGCGGCCGGGGAGCGCGGCGAGACCCCGCCGATCCCGGAGAACTCCATCTCCAAGCCGCCCAGCGCCGAGCTGCGGCACGGCCAGGTGGACACCGACTCGCTGCCCGACTACGACGTGCTCGACCGGATCCTGGAGCTGTACGTCGACCGGGACCAGGGCAAGGACGCGATCGTGGCGGCCGGCTTCGACGAGGAGCTGGTGACCCGGACGCTGCGGATGGTGGACGTGGCGGAGTACAAGCGGCGCCAGTACCCGCCGGGCACCAAGATCTCGGCCAAGGGCTTCGGCAAGGACCGGCGGCTGCCGATCACCAACCGCTGGCGCGAGACGACGACCGGCTGACCCGAGCGAGCCGGGCCCGGGCCGGGGCTGGGCCAGGCAAGGGGCCGGGAGACACCGAGGGGCCCGGGTCCGGACCACTGTGGTCCGGACCCGGGCCCCTGTCGCTGCCCGGGCCGGGTCGCCGTCCGGACCCGGCCCCGGGGGCCGTCACCGGGGCCCTCGACCGCGCCGGGCCGGTCACCGGTCCGGGCGGCTCCGTCGCCGGGGACGGGTCAGTCGGTGCCGGCGGACCGGACGGCCTCGGCGGTCGCGGTCGCCCGGGCGGGGCCGGCGGCGGCTTCGGCCAGGGGCTCCGGCCGGGAGCCGGACGCGACCACCCGGGAGGGCGTCCCGTCCGTACCGGAGCCGGTGCCGGAGCCGTCCCGGTCGCGGCCCCGGTCCAGCAGCCCGGCGGTCACCGCCACGGCGAGGCCGACCACGGCCAGCGCGGCGCCGACCAGGGCCGGGGAGGTCCAGCCCCAGCCGGCCGCGATCGCCGCGCCGCCCAGCCAGGCGCCACCCGCGTTGGCCAGGTTGAAGGCCGAGTGGTTGGAGGCGGAGGCCAGGGTCGGGGCGTGCCGGGCCTTGTTCATCACCAGCATCTGGAGCGGGGTCGTGGTCATGAAGCCGACGGCGCCGAGCACCACCACGCCGACCAGCGCCGGCGCCTGCTGGTGCACCGCGAACCGGAACCCGACCAGCACCAGCGCGAGCGCCGCCAGCGAGCCGTACAGGGTCGGCCGCAGCGCCCGGTCGGTGAGCGGGCCGGCCACCAGGGCGCCGAGGGTCATGCCGATGCCGAAGAGGGCGAGCACCAGGGTGACGGCGGACTCACCGAAGCCCATCACCTCGGTGGTCATGGAGGCCAGGTACGAGTAGACGGCGAACACCCCGGCGAAGCCGAAGACCGCCGTGAGCAGGCCCAGCAGCACCTGGCGGTCGCCCAGGGCGCGCAGCTCGCGGCCGACCCCCTGGCCCTCGTCGACCGGGACGTACGGCACCAGCCGACCGAGCGCGGCCATGGCGACCAGCCCGATCGCCGCGACGACCAGGAAGGTGGCCCGCCAGCCGAGGTGCTGGCCCAGCAGGGTGGCGGCCGGGACGCCCACGATGTTGGCGACCGTCAGGCCCAGGAACATCGTGGCGACGGCCCGGGCGCGCCGGTCCTCGCGCACCAGCCGGGCGGCGACGACCGCGCCGACGCCGAAGAAGGCGCCGTGCGGCAGACCGGCGAGCACCCGGGCGCCGAGCAGGGTACCGAAGCCGGGCGCCAGGGCGGAGGCGAGGTTGCCGACGGTGAACAGGCCCATCAGCAGCACCAGCATCCGCTTGCGCGGGATCCGGGAGCCGAGGGCGGTGAGCAGCGGGGCGCCGATGACGACACCGATGGCGTAGGCGGAGACGAGATAGCCGGCGGTGGGGACGGAGGTGTGCAGATCGTCCGCGACATTCGGCAGCAGGCCCATCATCACGAACTCGGTGGTTCCGATGCCGAAGGCGGAGACGGCGAGCGCGAGCAGCGCCAGGGGCATGAGGGGGGCCCTTCCGTAAGAGGGGTCGGTCCAGTTCCGGGAACGTCGGGTGCGCCCGGGCCGCACCCGGGCGGGTCGCGCCGGGCCGGCTCATACCGGGCGAACCGGGCGAGCCCGCGCCGGGCGGGTCCGGGGCGCGGTGCCGTGCCGCTCCGCACGACGGCGCCGCCGGAGCCCGGCCGCCGCCCCGCGGCCCCGGCGTCCGTACGACTCCGACGGCCTCCCCTGTGGCCGCGGGGGCCGCGGGGCACAGCACGAGAGGACGCGTACGCGTACGGGACGAGCACGGGGCGGGGCGGGGCGGGCGGGGACGTACCAGCGTAAGTTCTCTTACGGAACAAAGTCGAGCGCCCAGGATGTTCCCGGTGTGAACAGCTGATTTCCGGAAGGAAAGCCAAGATTCCCCGGAGCCCGGATTCCCGGGGCGCGGGACCCCCCGGGCGCGGGACCCCCCGAGGCGGGCGGGGTCCCCCGGGCGCCGGACCCCGGGGCGCGGATCCCCCGGGCGCCGAACCCCGGGGCGCGGCCCGGGGCCTGCCTCAGCGCTGCTTCAGAGCGATCCGCGCCGCGATGGGCAGATGGTCGCTGGCGGTGGCCGGGAGGGTCCAGGAGGCGACCGGCTCCACGCCCTTCACCATGATCTGGTCGATCCGCGCCATCGGGAAGGCGGCCGGCCAGCTGAAGCCCATGCCGTCGCCGGCCGCGCCCTGGGTGGAGCGCAGCTGCGAGGTGACGGCATTGAGCGCGCGGTCGTTCATGGTGCCGTTGAGGTCACCGAGCAGGACCACCCGGTCGAGCGGCTCCCGGGCGATCGCCTCGCCCAGCGCGTCGGCGCTGTCGTCCCGCTGGCTGGCGGTGAACCCGGCGTTCAGCTTGACCCGGACCGAGGGCAGATGGGCCACGTAGACCGCGACCCGGCCCTGCGGCGCGTCCACCACGGCGCGCATGGCCCGCACCCAGCCGAGCCGGATG
Source organism: Streptomyces pyxinae (assembly GCF_024756275.1). Lineage (GTDB taxonomy): Bacteria > Actinomycetota > Actinomycetes > Streptomycetales > Streptomycetaceae > Streptomyces > Streptomyces pyxinae. The sequence continues at coordinate 34,399 of NZ_JANUGQ010000028.1, forward strand.
TCCACCGGGCGGGCGCCGCTCAGCGGGTACTTGCTCCAGAGCCCGACCGTGCCCTGCACCGAGTGGTACGGGTAGGTGGCGGCCAGCGCCTTCTCGTAGACCGGGACCATCCCCGGCTTCAGTTCCTCCAGCGCCAGCACCTCGGCCCCGGAGCCGGCCACGTTCTGGGCCGTGCCCGCCGCGTCCGGGTTGTCGGCGTTCACATTGTGGCTGACCACCATGAGGTCGCCGGCGCCGCCCGACCGGTCGGTGACCAGCCCGCCGAAGAGGTTGATCCAGACCGCCACCGGCAGCAGCAGGGCGATCAGCGCGGTGGCGGACCTGCGGATCAGCCCGAGCACCAGCAGGACCGGGACGAAGAGGCCGAACCAGGGGAGAAACGTCTCGGCCAGGCTGCCCAGGTTGCCGATCCGGTTGGGGATCTCGGCGTGGAAGACCATCACCAGGGTCAGCAGCACCGAGCAGACCGCGAGCACGACACCCCGGCGCCAGAGTCCGGGACGCCGCCAGATCGCGCCGCCGCCGCTCGTCTCCGTCACGTCGTCCACCCGCGTCATTCGCCTGCCTCGCTCGCCTTGCTCGCCTTGCTCGTCCTGCCGGTCCGGTCCCGGCGACCACTGGTGTGTCCCCGGTACGCCCCCGGTGCCGGCCGCCGGTCCGGTTCCGCCGGCCGCCGGTGCCCCCGGGCACGTCCCGTACCGCCGCGCGTCCGTCCCGTACCGCCGTACGCGCCGTCCGGTCAGACCCTAGGTGATCAGGAACGGGCGTACTGCCACGAGGACGACCCGACGGCGCGGCGGGTTCCTGGGGCACCCGTCCGGGACGGCGGCTGTGACAGAACCCGCACACTTCCCCCGTACGGCACCAGGTGCCACCATGGATGTGGTCCGGGGACGCCGTCAGGGCGCCTCGAGATGACGAAGGAGCCGTTTCACCATGACGCTTCAGGCTGCCCAGGAGCAGTCCGCGCGGTCCTCCGACGGCGACAAGGCCGGTAAGACCGAGAAGGCCGACAAGGCTGACAAGGCCGACAAGGCGCTGTACGGAGGCACCAGCACGCGACGCATCACCGTCCATGACATCGCCGCCGCCAAGCGGCGCGGCGAGAAGTGGCCCATGCTCACCGCCTACGACGCGATGACCGCCTCGGTGTTCGACGAGGCCGGCATCCCGGTCGTCCTGGTCGGGGACTCGATGGGCAACTGCCACCTCGGCTACGAGACCACCGTGCCGGTCACCCTGGACGAGATCGCCATCCTCTCCGCCGCCGTGGTACGCGGCACCCGGCGCGCCCTGGTCGTCGGCGATCTGCCGTTCGGCTCGTACCAGGAGGGCGCGGTGCAGGCCCTGCGGTCGGCCACCCGGCTGGTCAAGGAGGCCGGGGTCGGCGCGATCAAGCTGGAGGGCGGCGAGCGCTCGCTGCCGCAGACGGAGATGCTGGTGCGGGCCGGGATCCCGGTCATGTCCCACCTGGGGCTGACCCCGCAGTCCGTCAACACCATGGGCTACCGGGTGCAGGGCCGGGGCGACGAGGCGGCCCACCGGCTGCTCCGGGACGCCAAGGCGGCGCAGGACGCGGGCGCCTTCGCGGTGGTGCTGGAGCTGGTACCCGCCGAGCTGGCCGCCGAGGTCACCCGTTCGCTGGACATCCCGACCATCGGGATCGGCGCCGGGCCGGACACCGACGCCCAGGTGCTGGTCTGGACCGACATGGCCGGGCTGACCGGGGGCAAGGTGCCGCGCTTCACCAAGCAGTACGCCAACCTGCGGCAGACGCTCGGGGACGCGGCCCGCGCGTTCGCCGACGAGGTGTCCGGCGGAACGTTCCCGCAGCCGGAGCACGCCTTCCACTAGTCCGACCCTTCCGCCAGTCCGCCAGTTTGCCTCTGGTTCCACCGTGCGGCCGCTCCTCCCCTGGGCCCCTGGGGCTCCCCGGGGGCCCGGGGCGGCCGCCCCGCCGGCCACTCCCGGTACGAAACGACGGCCCGCCGACTTCCCCCATCGGCGGGCCGTCGCCCGTTCCCTTCCGGGACGGGCTCCCCGGCCGGCCTCTCTGCACGGGGCGGGACAGGGACACGAGGGGGGTGCGGGTGATGTCGGTGCCCGGCCGGCGGTGTCGGTCATCTGTCGGGGCGTTGTCAGTGGCGGTTGATGTCATGGGGCCATGACACGATCCGACATCAACGCCGTCGAGGTACGAGGCCTCGTGAAGCACTACGGCGAGACCAAGGCGCTGGACGGGGTGGACCTGGATGTGCGCCAGGGCACCGTCCTGGGGGTGCTGGGCCCCAACGGCGCCGGGAAGACCACCCTGGTCCGCTGCCTCTCCACGCTGATCGCGCCCGACGCGGGCACCGCCACCGTCGCCGGGTACGACGTGGTGCGCCAGCCGCGCCAGCTGCGCCGGACCATCGGGCTGACCGGGCAGTACGCCTCGGTCGACGAGAAGCTGTCCGGCTGGGAGAACCTCTACATGATCGGGCGGCTGCTCGACCTCTCCCGGGCGGAGGCGCGGCGCCGCGCCGACGAGCTGCTGGAGCGGTTCTCGCTGACCGACGCCGCGAAGAAGCCCGCCGGCCAGTACTCCGGCGGCATGCGGCGCCGGCTGGACCTGGCGGCCTCCATGATCGGCCGGCCCGCCGTGCTGTACCTGGACGAGCCGACGACCGGGCTCGACCCCCGTACCCGCAACGAGGTGTGGGACGAGGTCCGGCGGATGGTCGGGGAGGGCATGACCGTCCTGCTCACCACCCAGTACATGGAGGAGGCCGAGCAGCTGGCGCACGAGCTGACCGTCATCGACCGGGGCCGGGTGATCGCCAGCGGCGCGGTGGACGAGCTGAAGGCCAAGGTCGGCGGCCGTACGCTCCAGGTCCGCCCCAGCGATCCGGCCTTGCTGGACGAGATGGCCAGGACGCTCACCGAGAGCGGGCTCACCGGACTGGCCGGCGCCACCGCGGTCCCGGCCGAGGGCCAGCTGTACGTACCGATCCTCAGCGACGAGCAACTGACCGCCGTGGTCGGCCTGCTGAGCGAGCGAGGCTTTGGCATCGCCCATATCGGCACCCATCTGCCCAGTCTGGACGAGGTGTTCCTCGCCATCACCGGGCAGAAGGCGCCCGCGACCGAGCCCGGCCCGGAATCGGCCGGCCCGGCCGGTTCCGCCACGACTTCCGAGGAGATCGCCGCGTGAGTACGGCAACCACCCCCGCGCCCGCGTCCGTTCGCCCCGGTCAGGTGCCTCCGGCCGGCGGCCCGGGCGGAGTCCCCGCCGACGGTTCCGCCGGTGAGGACCGGATCGGACTGCGGGCCAATCTGCGGCACATCGGCGCCCTGGTGCGGCGCAACGCCCTCCAGATCAAGCACGACCCCGAGTCGATGTTCGACGCCGTGCTGATGCCGATCGTGTTCGTGCTGCTCTTCGTCTATGTCTTCGGCGGCGCCATCGCCGGCAAGGGCAACCAGCAGGACTACGTCAACTATGTGGTGCCCGGCCTGATGGCGATGATGGGCATGAACATCGCCATGGCGGTCGGCACCGGCATCAACGACGACTTCAAGAAGGGGGTCATGGACCGGTTCCGGTCCATGCCGATCGCCCGGTCCTCGGTGCTCGTGGCCAAGATCGTGGTGGAGGTGGGCCGTTCGCTGGTCGCCACCGCCATTCTGCTGGGCATGGGCTTTCTGCTGGGCATGGAGGTCAAGTCCTCGGTGCTCGACCTGCTGGGGGCGGTGGGGCTCTCGACGGTCTTCGGCGCCTCGCTGATGTGGATCTTCATCCTGCTGGGCCTCACCCTGAACACGGCCCAGGCGGTCCAGGGCGTGGCCATGCTGGTGCTGATGCCCCTGCAGTTCGGCTCGTCGATCTTCGCGCCGCCCGCCTCCATGCCCGGCTGGCTGGAGGGGTTCACCAAGGTCAACCCGCTCTCCAACCTGGCGGACGCGGCCCGGGCGCTCATCAACGACCAGCCGGTGGGCAACTCGGTGTGGATCACGCTGGCCTGGGCGGTGGGGATCACCCTGGTGACGGCCCCGCTGGCGGTGTCGCGGTTCCGCCGGAAGACCTGACGGCCGGCGCAGGGCCGCGAAGGCCGCCCCGCCCGCCGGGCCGTCACCCGGAAGGGGACCGACCGGTGCGCCTCCCGGGGCGTACGGCGGTCGCGACCCGGGCCGGGCCGGAAGCCGCGGGGCCCGGCCGTCACCCGGACGGGGGCCGGTGCGCCGCTTCCGGGCCATCACTCGGACGGGGGCCGGCGCTCCGGGGACGGCAGCAGGGCCGCGACCTCGTCCGGGTCGAGGCCCCGGCCCTCCTGGTACGCCGCGGTGTACTCGGCCTCGCCGAGGGCCGTCCGGGCCAGCCCGGTCGCCGTCGCCAGGTCCCGGAGCTCCTGCGCCCACGGCACGTGCCCGGCCGGCAGCAGCTCCTCCCGGGCGCCCAGCAGCACCGCCGCCGTCCGGGCGCCCGGACCGCCGAGCGCGGCCAGCGCCCAGGCGGCGGCGACCAGTTGCACGGCGGGCAGATGCGGGGCGACCATCCGGGCCACCGGGTCCCCGGCCAGGGCGTACGCGCCGGCCGCCGCCGCCAGGGCTTCCTGGTGGCGGCCGTCCAGGTTGTCCAGCCAGCTCCGGGTGCCGAGCACCACCGATCCCAGGAAGGTGAACGCCTCGGCCCGGAACTCCTTGTCCAGGGAATCCAGATGACGGCGCGCCTCGGCGGTCCGGCCGGTCCGGGCCAGCCAGCCCACCAGATAGAGCCGGGCGGCCGGGACGACCTCGCTCCCGGAGTTGTCCCCGTCCCGCTCCAGGATGTCCCGGAGAATCTCCTCGGCCTCGGTGCCCCGGCCGGTCTCGGTCAGCACCTGGGCGTACCGGGCGCGCAGCAGCGCCACCTGGCCCCGGGCGCCGATCCGTTCCGCGTATGTCACGGCGGCCGCGTAGTCCTCGGCGGCGCCCGCCGCGTCCCCGGACCGCTCCCGCGCCTCGGCGCGCGAGGAGAGGGCCTCGGCCGTGCCCCAGGCGTCCCCGAGGCGCTGGAAGATCGCCAGGCTCTCTTCGGCGTCCCGGGCCGCGTCCCCCGCCCAGCTGCTGCGGTTGGCGAGGATGTTGGCGCGGGTCTGCAAGGCACCGGCGAGCTCCCAGTCGAGTCCCAGCCGGCGGCAGGTGTCCACGGTTCCGTCGACCACCGCGCGCAGCCGCTCGGCGTCACCGGTGACCACGACCGCGTAGAGCCAGAGCGACCCCGGCATCCAGCAGCTCTGCGGCTGTCCGGGACGGTAGGCGGTGGCGATCCGGCGCATCTCGGCGGCGCCCTCCCCGGTGGACCAGTGCCAGGTCTCATGGCCCCGGTAGACCAGCCCGATCAGCCGTACGCCCCGGCGCGCCTCGTCCAGCACCGCCTCCTCCCACGGCGGTGGGGTGTCGGTGCACCGCCGGTCCAGCGACGGGGCCGGTTCCACCGGGGCGGCGAACGGGTCCGGTCCGAGCGCCGCGGCCCGCTCCGTCCAGTGGCGGGCGTCGGCGCGCAGATCCCGCATCTGCCAGTACCAGGCGAGCGAGAGGACCAGGCAGAGCGCCTCCGGCTCGTCCCGGGCGTCGACCGCCCGGCGCAGCGCGGTGCGGATGTTCTCGTATTCGAGCTGGAACCGGGCGATCGCGTCCGGCTGACCGGGGCCGCGCAACAGCGAGTCGGTGGTACGGGCGAGCTCCCGGTGGTGGACGAGGTGGCGGCGCTCGGCGGCGGGCCGCTCGCCCGCCTCGTCCAGCCGCTCGGCGGCGTACTCGGCCACCGTCTCCAGGAGCCGGTAGCGCATCTCCCCGTCGGCGGCGGGCGCGGCGACGACCAGCGACTTGTCCACCAGCGAGCCCAGCACGTCCAGGATGTCCGGGACGCCGCGCCCACCCGGTCCCGGGCCGGAGTGCGGACCCGGCGCGGATCCCGGGCGGTCGGCCTCCGGCCCGGTTCCGGCGCCCGGTTCCGCTCCCGGCACGGACCCCGGTCCGCCTCCCGGTCCCGTCACGGCGCCCGCCCCGGGTCCCGGCCACGCCCCGGCGCCCGGCGCGGATCCCCGGCGGCCGGCCTCGGGCCCGGTTCCGGCGCCCGGTCCCGCTCCCGACACCCCCGGTCCCGCTCCCGGCACGGACCCCGGCCCGGCCCCCGCTCCCGACGCCCCTGGCCCCGCTCCCGCCCGGGTGTCCGGTCCCGCTTCCGCGCAGACCGCCTCGGCCGCCGCCAGGCCGCAGCCGCCGGAGAAGACCGAGAGCCGCCGCAGCACGGCCCGCTCCTGGTCGGCCAGCAGCTCCCAGGACCAGTCGACCACCGCCCGCAGGGTCTGCTGGCGGGGCAGTACGGTACGGCTGCCGCCGGTGAGCAGCCGGAACCGGTCGTCCAGCCGGTCCGCGATCCCCCGGGGCGTGAGCATCCGCAGCCGGGCGGCGGCCAGCTCGATGGCGAGCGGCAGCCCGTCGAGCCGGCGGCAGATCTCGGCGCAGGCCTCCGGATCGTCCTCGACCCGGAAACCGGGCCGGGCGGACGCACCCCGCTCGGCCAGCAGTTCGAGCGCCGCCGGGCCGGGCAGCGGGCCCACCGGGCGCAGGGTCTCCCCGGGCACGCCCAGCGGCTCCCGGCTGGTGGCCAGCACGGAGAGGCCGGGACACTCCTCCAGGAGCCGCTGGACCAGAGCGGCGGCGGCGTCCGACAGGTGCTCGCAGTTGTCGAGCAGCAGCAGCATCCGCCGCCGGGCGCAGTGCTCGGCCAGCCGCACCAGGGCGTCGTCCCGGCCCGCCCCCTCGACCACCCGCAGCTCCCCCGCCCCGGCGCCGTGCAGCACGGTCTGGCGCGCCCCGAGCGCGGTGAGTACGGCGTCGGGGACGGCCTCCGGGGATCTGACCGGCGCCAGCTCGGCCAGCCACACGCCGTCCGGCCAGGCGGTGCCCCCGCGCTCGGCCGCCTCCTGGGAGAGCCGGGTCTTGCCCGCTCCCCCGGGCCCGAGCAGGGTGACGAGCCGGGAGCCGGCCAGATCGGCCAGTACGGTGCCGATCTCCTCCTCCCGGCCCACGAAGCTGGTCAGCCGGGCCCGCAGATTGCCGGGGCGGAGGTCCGGCACGGGCCGCGCGGACACCGGGGCGGCGGGGGCGACCGGGGCCGGGCCCCGCTCCGGACCGGCCGCCTCCGGGTCGAGCAGCCGGGTGTGCAGGGCCTTCAGCTCCGGACCGGGGTCGGCGCCCAGCCGCTCGGCCAGGTCGCGGCGGACCGTCTCGTACGCCGCCAGCGCCTCCGCCGGGCGCCCGGCCGCCGCCAGGGCCCGGATGCGCAGCGCCCGCAGCGGCTCGTCCAGCGGGTACGTCTCCTCCAGCGCGGCCAGCTCCGGCAGCGCCTCCTCCGCCCGGCCCAGCGCCACCAGACCGGCCAGCCGGGAGCGGCGGGCGGTCAGCCTGCGGGCCTCCCAGGGTGCCGCCTCGGCCGCCCGGGCCACCGGATCCGGCAGGTCGGCCAGCGCGGGCCCCCGCCAGAGCGCCAGCGCCTCGTCCAGCGCGGCGACCGCCCGGCCCGGCTCGCCCGCCTCCAGCGCCCGCGCCCCCTCGGCCGCGAGCCGCCCGAACCGGTGCAGGTCCACCGCCTCGGGGCCGGCGCCCAGCCGGTAGCCGCCGTCGGCCGAGACCACCGCGCCGGCCCCGAGGGCCCGCCGCAGCCGCGCCACCAGCGCCTGGAGCGCGCCGGGCGCGTCGGCGGGCGGGCGCTCGCCCCACACCTCGTCCACCAGCGCCCCGGCCGGCACGGTGCGCCCGGCCCGTACCGCCAGCACGGTGAGCAGCGCGCGCAACCGCGCCCCGCCGACCTGAACCGGGGTGCCGTCGTCCTGCCGCGCCTGGGTGGAACCGAGTACGAAGATCTGCACCCGCCCATTCTCCGCGACGCCGCCCGCCCACCGCCGGGCGGTCCGCCGGCTCGCCCCAGTGCCCGCGGCGGGGCGAGCCCCCGGCGCCCGCGGCGGTCGGCCGGTCGCCGCCGGTCCGGCCTCCGCTCCGCCGGCTCAGGACACCGGCGACTCCGGCGACTCCGGCCGGTCCCGACGGCTCACGCCGCGTCCCCGGAATGGGGGTGGAACCCGCTGTGGTCCCCCGCCTTGAGCCGTGCGATGTCCGCGTCGATCTGCTCCCGGGCGGCCGGTGGCAGCGCCCACACCGCGAGCACCTGGGGGAGCTGGTCGACAGGGGTGCGGCCGATCTCCTCGTCGAACACCGGCCGCTGGTCCTCGGGCAACGCCGCCCGGATCTCGTCGATCGTCGAGGGAAGCCGCACCGGCTGCCCGTCGACATGGGTCTTCCAGGACATCTTGTCGTCCATGCCTCACCGCCTCGGCTCTCGAAGGCGCTCACCGTATGCCGCCCGCGTCCGGGTCGGGGCGGTTCCGACCTGGATTCACTCATATGTGCGAAGTCGGCAGCCGGAGCTCCGGAACTCGGTTCGCGTACCGGACGTTGATCCCGCGCGTCCCGGTACGGTTCGGTGCGCACGGCCCGCGAGACGGTTCGCGGGCGGCGCCGAAGGACCGCAGAGCCCGCGAGACACCCCCGAGACAACCCGCGAGACAACAGGAGCACCCCGCATGGCCACCGCCACCTCCCGCCACAGCGACCGGAGGATCAGTCCGGTCTTCCTCGGCATCGCCGCCGTGATGGCGGTGACGGGCTGGGCGGTCTGGACGGAGTTCTCGGCCAACCTCGGTCTCGCCGTCTTCCTCTTCGTCACCTCGGCGTGGATCGTCTCGCTCTGTCTGCACGAGTACGCGCACGCCCGTACCGCACTGCACAGCGGGGACATCTCGATCGGGGCGAAGGGGTATCTGACCCTGAACCCGCTGAAGTACACCCACGCCCTGCTGAGCATCGTGCTTCCGGTGATCTTCGTGATCATGGGCGGCATCGGGCTGCCGGGCGGCGCGGTGTTCATCGAGCGGAACCGCATCCGGGGCCGCTGGCGGCACAGCCTGATCTCGGCCGTCGGGCCGCTGACCAATCTGCTCTTCGCCCTGGTCTGCACCGCGCCGTTCTGGCTGGGGCTGCTGGACGGAGTGCCGTGGGGCTTCCGGTTCGCGCTCGCCTTCCTGGCGCTGCTCCAGGTGACGGCGGCGCTGCTGAACTTCCTGCCGGTGCCCGGGCTCGATGGCTACGGCGTGGTCGAGCCCTGGCTCTCGTACCGGATCCGCCGCCAGATCGAGCCGTTCGCGCCCTTCGGGCTGCTGGCGGTGTTCGTCTTCCTCTTCATCCCCGAGGTGAACGCGGTCTTCTTCGACGTGATCCGGTCGATCCTGGACGCGCTGGGCGTCTCCCCCGTCGAGGTCGCCTGCGGCCAGGACTTCTACCGCTTCTGGCAGGAGCGGAACGACATCTGCCAGGCGGCGGTCACCGGCTGACGCGCGCCGCCCGGGACCGGGGCGGGAAACGGAACCCGGACAGGGACTGGGTCGACACCTGGGCCGGGACCGGAAGCGGGACCGGCTCCGCGGGGGCGTCAGCGGGTGACGCGCGGGCCGCGCTTGTAGTAGTACCAGGCCATGTTGGAGGAGACCCCGGCCAGCAGCACCCAGACGATGCCCAGCCAGGTGCCCTGGACGAAGGAGATCACGGCCGCGGCGACGGCGAGCACGCAGACGGCGAGGGCGTACAGAGCGAGGCGGGGCATGGGGGTCGGCTCCTGTCCGGTTACGGCTGAAACGGCGGATGTGCCCGACCAGTGTCCCCCATGCCCCGCCCGCCCCCGGAGCCGGTCCGGCCGGACTCCTCCGGCCCCGGGGCCGGGGGCTACTTCTGTACGTCGGTGACGCGCAGGCCCGCGTGCGCCTGGTAGCGGCGGTTGACCGAGATCAGATTGGCCACCAGCGACTCGACCTGGTGGGCGTTGCGGAGCCGGCCGGCGTAGACCCCGCGCATCCCGGTGATCCGGCCGGCCAGCGCCTGGACCACGTCGGTGTCGGCCCGGGACTCGCCCAGCACCATCACATCGGTGTCGATGGCCTCCAGCGTCTCGTCCTGGAGCAGTACCGCCGAGAGGTGGTGGAAGGCCGCCGCGACCCGCGACTCCGGCAGCAGGGCGGCGGCCTGTTCGGCGGCGCTGCCCTCCTCGGGTTTGAGCGCGTAGGCACCCTTCTTGTCGAAGCCGAGCGGGTTGACGCAGTCGACGACGAGCTTCCCGGCCAGTTCCTCGCGCAGGGATTCCAGCGTCGCCCGGTGGCCGTCCCAGGGCACGGCGACGATCACCACGTCGCTGCGGCGGGCGCACTCGGCGTTGTCCGCCCCCTCGACGCCCCGGCCCAGCTCGGCGGCGGCCGCCTCGGCGCGCTCGGCCGACCGGGAGCCGATGATCACTTTCTGGCCGGCCCGGGCGAACCGGTACGCGAGCCCACGCCCCTGGTCTCCGGTGCCGCCGAGCACGCCGACGACCAGGTCCGAGACATCGGGCAGGTCCCAGGGATCCTTGCGGGCGGGGCTGTTGGATGCGGTGGTCGCAGTAGTCATGGCCCCGACCCTACGGTCTCCGGTGATAATCGGGTTGCCGTGGCGGGGCGGGCCGACGCAGCATGGTCGGCCGTGACCTCGAAGCTCTCCGCCGTACTCCCCGATCTCTCCCCCTGGCGTTCCTCACGGGACTTCCGAGTGCTCTGGGTACAGGGCCTGATCACCTACTTCGGCAGCTCCCTCGCCATGGTGGCGCTGCCGCTCCAGATCAAGGACCTGACCGGATCACCGCTCGCGGTGGGGGCGATGGGCGCGGTGGAGCTCGTCCCGCTGATCGTCTTCGGGCTGTACGGGGGCGCCCTGGCCGACTCGGCGGACCGCCGCAAGGTCATCGTGGGCACCGAGACCGGTCTCGGACTGCTCGCCGCGCTGCTGCTGGTCAACGCCCTGCTGTCGGAGCCGCTGCTCTGGCCGCTCTATGTGGTCGCGGGCGGGGTCTCGGCGCTGGCCGGCCTCCAGCGGCCCGCTCTCGACGCGCTGCTCGCCAAGATCGTCCCGCATGAGCAGCAGACGGCCGCCGCCGCGCTGAACGCGGTGCGCTGGCAGATGGGCATGATCGCGGGCCCGGCGGTCGCGGGTCTGCTGGTCGCCTACGCGGGTCACGCCCCCGCCTACGCGGTGACCGTGGCCTTCTTCGTCATATCGGTGCTGCTCTGTCTGCGGCTCACCCCGGCGCCGCCGAACCTGGCCACCGAGCGGCCGTCGCTGCGCGGGATCGCGGAGGGCGCCCGGTACGCCTGGTCGCGGCCGGTGCTGCTCGGGACGTACGCGGTGGACTTCGCCGCCATGATCTTCGCCTTCCCGAACACGATCTTCCCGTTCCTCGCCGACGAGCTGAACGCCGACTGGGCGCTCGGGCTGATGTACGCCGCCGGTTCGGTGGGCTCGCTGCTGCTGAGCCTGACCAGCGGCTGGACCTCGCGGATCCGCCGCCACGGGCTGCTGGTGGTGTGCGGGGCGGCCGGCTGGGGCGCGGCGGTGGCGGCGGCCGGCTGGTTCTCCAACGTCTGGCTGGTCCTGCTCTGCCTGGCCCTGGCGGGCGCCGGCGACATGCTCAGCGGTCTCGGCCGCTCCACCATCTGGAACCAGACGATCCCCGACGCCCTGCGCGGCCGGCTGGCCGGCATCGAGACCCTCTCCTACAGCACCGGCCCGCAGCTGGGCCAGGTGCGGGCCGGTGCCATGGCCGGCTGGACCGGCACCCGCCCGGCGGTCTGGGGCGGCGGCCTGGTCTGCGTGGCCTCGGTCGCCCTGCTGGCGGCCGTCCTCCCCAAGCTGGTCACCTACGACGCCCACACCGACGAGGACGCCCAGCGCCGCAAGGCCGCCGCGGCGGTGTGAGCCCGCGAAACAGCGGGGTGCCGCGCCCACGTGCCCGGTGCGGCACCCCGCGGCCGGTCACTTCCGGCGCGCGAGCCTGATCTCGGCCTCACACCTCAGCGTCTGCGTGTAGCGCCGCGAGCCCTGCTCGTACTCGAACCGGCAGCCCTTGACGTTGCCCGTCACCCGGCCCTTCACCTTCAGCCGGACGAGGTAATAGATGTCACTGCTGTTCTTCGCCCGCACGGTGACCGGCTGGTTGAAATAATCCTTCAGCCGGTCGAACTTCGGGGTTTCCTCCTCTCCCTCTCTCGACAACAGGTAGAGCCCCTGTGTGTCCTTGAGTTTGAAGGCCCCGTACCCCGCCACCTGGAGACCGTCCGGCACTTCCACCACTCGCACCCCGGTCACCCGAATGTCCTTGGAAGAGGTATTGACCGGCACGGGAAGCGCGAACCACCACTCCTCTCCGACGTGGGCCCTCTCAACCCCCGACAGACCTTGGGACATCCCGCTCTCGGCCAAGAGAAGACTGCCGTTCTCCCGGCCTTCCGAATCAACGGAAGGCCCGGAACATGCGGCAAGCAGAAGACCAACCGCAGCGACGCACAGCCTAATTGGAATGGAACATCCCCGGATTCTCATACAGACGCCCACCCCTCCCCCAAATATAATGAGCACGCCGCGCCTTGCCGGCATAGATGCGCTGAGCGTGATCACTGTCATAAGACGTTGAAGCGCCCAACGTGATCCCGTACACAGTTGCCGCTCTCTCGGTCTTGGAGCTCCGGCCCCACAGCAGCCCCCAGTAGCTGTCACGCACCGCAATGGCCCGATATTCGGGGCGCGACGTGGCGTAGTTACGAGGCCCGTCCTTGCTCATGACGTCCTTACCGATCTTGGCGGTGGCCCCGCCCTGCGGGATTTTGTACCCGCCGGGAGCTATTCGCCAGTACTTTCCCTTCAGCTTGGGAAGCTCGCCGCAGTACTGCTCCCATCGTTCCTTCGAATACTCGATGGGCACCATCCACTGCTTCGAGTAGTAAGGGCCTCGGTAGGCATGGGAAGTGGTGACGCCCATGGACGAGCCACGCGCGACCTTTCCGCTCACCGTCCAGTTCGAGCCATGACTGATGGCCACGTCGAACTGGCTGGACAGTTTGTTTGAGTACTCGACCTGCGAACGAGCATCCCAGTAGGCATGGCCCTCGCCGACCACCGTGTAAGCGATGCGGCTGGACTCACGGAACGCGAACCACTCGCACTGGCTGCGCGTCCGGTACGGCACCACCTTCTCGGAGCGGATGTCCGCGCCCTTCACCAGATACGGGTCGTAGCTCGCCGGCGCGGGACCGCGATCGCTCTGCCAGGTGGGTGTCGGCTCGTCCGTCGCGACAGTGAGCCTGTCATGTTCAGCGGCGTAGGTGTCGGCTGTCTGCGCCTCCGTGGCCGAAAAGGGTGAGTTGCCCGGGGCGTCGGCGGCGAGCAGAGGCAGGAGCGCGGTCGGCTCGGCCGAATCGGAGGCCACCGACGCCGCGAACGCGGTGGGTTTCCCCGTGCTCGGCGCCTCCGGCGCCGCGGTCAAGCTGACCGTACCGAACATGGCCACGCCCGAAGTCGTGGTTCCCTCGGTGCGGGCGATGACATTCAGCGCGCCGCCGTTGTCGTCCGCCGCCTTCTGGATATCCGCCGGCAGCGGATCCGGCAGCGTCAGTGACCACGCCCCGTCGGCACCCGTGCGCACCACACCAAGATCGGGCAGGTTCATCGCGGAGTCGCTGTCCTGGCGAACATCCGCGGCCTCGATCGTCACAGGCAGGTCGGCGGCCGGACTGCCGTCCCCGAGGACGAACTTCCCCGACACCTTCGCGGGGCCCGTGGGCTTCGGTTGCGGAGCGGGGGCCGGGGGAGCCTCCGGGACGGTTGCCTCGTCCGGTTCGGGGCCCACGGAGGGCCTGGCATCCTCCGGAGCTTCGACGAGACAAGGAACGGCGTTGACCAGTACCTCACCGAAGATGCCCACCCGTACCTCGTCCCTCGCGAGGGACAGCGACGACGGGGCACCGGTGAATCCCTTGACCACACCGGCGTAATCACGGCTTCCGGGCGTCTGCCCGCTGGGCCCGGAGTGTGTGTAGACCGTGCCGGGACCGGGACTCCACGCGCTCTTGGCGTCCGTCAGACCGGAGGCGATGACCACCGCGGCGCCCAGCGAAAGCGCCCCGCCGGTGAACGAGTACGGCCAGGACCGGACTTCTCCGTCACGCAAGCCGTACACCTGGGCGCCCACCGACCAGACCTTCGAGGACTTGCGCAGCTCGGTCAGAGCCGGGTCTGTCGCCAGGAGCCGCGCCTTCCGCGCCATGCTCGCCGTGGTTCCGGACGACGGATAAACGATCTGATAGAGGTCGAGGTTTCCCCCGGCGTCGATCGCCAGGACATTTCCCTCGGTGTCTGCCCAGATCTTCTCGAAGGTGCCCCATGGCTGGTCGGGGTTCTGCTTGAAGTTGTATCTCGGGGTCAACAAGCTCCCCCCGCTGCCCGTCATGTCCCGGTGCAGCCTGAGACCGCCCCCGCCGGACCCTCCGGTGATTTCGTAGATCGCACCCTTGTTACCGGCGATCAGTCGGCTCGAGGCCGGTACCGAGGCCGTGTCCGCCGTGTCGATCAGAGTTCCGTCGGCACCGGCGCTCCGCGGATTCCAGTCCACGTATTTACGCAATGTGCGGGTTGCGGCCCCGGGCGTCGCCGGAGCGGACGCGGGCGCATCTTCCAGCACATAGGTGGTGACGCTTGAATAACAGCTCTTCGGGCTGTCCGCCGCGTCATTTTCCGAAGCAATGGCACCGGGCGACGCTCCGACAGCCAGCAGCGCACCGACGCAAACCCCACCCAGCAGTCTCGTACGCTGTCCTTCAAATAAGCGTCTGGACGACACCGTTCCCCCTCGTTGAATCGACTGCACTTGGCGCGGTGAGATGACAGGGGATAGGAAGCAGACCGCAATCTCCGACATACAGTCGACTTTGCGCCATGAGTATCATGGCGCAAAGTCGCCCCCCGAAGACGGAATTCCGCTTCACCTCACCCCTGCCTTCACCGCCGCCAGGACAATCCCACATCGCACGGCGGCGATCAAGCTTCTTTTATCGATTTGAGCTTGAATTGAGGGAGTGTCCCCATCCGGGTCTCGCGCCTCGGCACAGCTCGCAGCCAGGGGGGCACCGGGTCGGGGCGGGAGTTACTTCTTCTCCTGCCAGCGGGGGTCGTTCTCCCATTCCTGGTTGCGCTCGCGGGCGGTCTCCATGGCGTGGGCGGCCTCCTGGCGGGTGGCGTAGGGGCCGAAGCGGTCGGCGGCGCGGCACTCGGGGCCCTCCTCGACCGTGCCGTGCTTCAGGCAGTAGTAGTACTCGCCCGCTTTGCCGGCCGTACGCTTCTTGAACAGGGCCATGGCGGCCTCCTTCCTCTGCCGCCATGGTGCCCCACCAGCGCTGGTTAAACTCGCTGGCATGTCTGGCCAGTCACTGCTCGTGCCCGGGGAGATCTCCCCGCTCCGTTCCGTTCCCGGATCCATCCGCCGTCCCGAGTACGTGGGGAGGCCGGCGCCCAAGCCGTACACCGGCTCCGAGGTCCAGGACTCCGACACCGTCGAGCGCATGCGCGTCGCGGGGCGCATCGCGGCCCGGGCGATGGAGGAGGCCGCCAAGCACATCGCGCCCGGCGTCACCACGGACGAGCTGGACCGGGTGGCCCACGAGTACATGTGCGACCACGGGGCTTACCCCTCCACGCTCGGCTACCGGGGTTTCCCGAAGTCGCTCTGCTCCTCGGTGAACGAGGTGATCTGCCACGGCATCCCGGACTCCACCGTGCTGCGCGACGGCGACATCGTGAACCTGGACGTCACGGCGTACATCGACGGGGTGCACGGCGACAACAACGCCACCTATCTCTGCGGCGAGGTGGACGAGGAGTCCCGGCTGCTGGTGGAGCGGACCCGGGAGTCGCTGAACCGCGCGATCAAGGCGGTCCGGCCGGGGCGGCAGATCAACATCATCGGGCGGGTCATCGAGTCGTACGCCAAGCGCTTCGGCTACGGCGTGGTGCGCGACTTCACCGGGCACGGGATCAACTCGTCGTTCCACTCGGGGCTGATCGTCCCGCACTACGACTCCCCCCACCACACGACCGTGATCCAGCCGGGGATGACGTTCACCATCGAGCCGATGCTGACGCTGGGCACCCATGAGTACGACATGTGGGAGGACGGCTGGACGGTGGTGACCAAGGACCGGAAGCGGACCGCCCAGTTCGAGCACACGCTGGTGGTGACGGAGACGGGGGCGGAGATCCTGACCCTGCCCTGAGCCCGCCCCGATCCTGTTCTCAGTCCCCTGAGCACTTCCCCGGGCCTGCCCCGAGTCCGTCCCGGCCCTGTCCGGGGCCCGTGCCGCCGTCCGGTACGGGCCGAGGCCGGGCGCCGGGGGATTTCGGCCGTTCGGGTTGCCGGGGCCGGCGAGAGGGGTAGCGTCTTTGCCGACAGGACGTCGGGAAGCGGTTGACTTAGGTAAGCCTAAGTAGGAGGATCGGCGGTGACGGCGGCCGGGGCTGCCCTCCACGGCGTTCCGCTGCCGTCGGGCCTGCTCCGTACCGCTGTCCCGTATCCCTCGGTCCCCGGAGGCCCGCCTTGGACGCCAGCGCCACTGTCACCCCGTTCTCGACGCTCATCCGCACGGCCTCGCACCAGCAGCACACCGAGGCGGAGAACTCCTCCTTCATGAGCGACCTGCTCGGCGGGCGCCTGGGCGTCGAGGCGTACGCCCGCTACACCGAGCAGCTGTGGTTCGTCTACCGGGCCCTGGAGGGCGCGGCGGCGGCGCTGGCGGACGACCCGGTCGCCGGGCCGTTCATCCGGCCCGAGCTGTTCCGCACCGCCGAGCTGGAGCGGGACCTGGCCCATCTGCGCGGGGCCGACTGGCGCGCCGGGCTGTCGCCGCTGCCGGCCACGGAGGCGTACGCGGACCGGGTCGAGGAGTGCGCCCGCACCTGGTCGGCCGGGTACATCGCCCACCACTACACCCGCTACCTGGGCGACCTCTCCGGCGGGCAGATCATCCGGGACCGGGCCGAGCGCACCTGGGGCTTCGCGCGCAAGGGCGACGGCGTGCGGTTCTACGTCTTCGAGGCGATCGACAACCCGGCGGCGTTCAAGCGCGGTTACCGCGAGCTGCTGGACGGGATCGACGCCGACGACCTGGAGAAGCAGCGGGTCATCGACGAGTGCAAGCGCGCCTTCGACTACAACGGCGCGGTCTTCCGGGAGCTGGGGAGCGAGTTCCCGCTCAGCGCGTGAGGGACCGGCGGCCGGGGCTCAGCAACCGCACCCGGCCGCCGAGTTCGGCCGTGCCGTCGGGGCCGGGGGCGGTCAGCAGCTGCGACCCCCGGCCCTGTGTGATGTTGAGCGCCCGGCCCAGCGCGGCCGTGAGCAGCAGGGCCGCCGCGCCGGTCGCCTCGTCCTCCGGCACGCCGTCGCCGCGCCCCGGGAAGCCCCGGGCACGGACCCGGCCGGCCGCCTCGTCCTCCCAGGCCCAGGCGTAGATCCAGCTGCCCGGCGGCGGGACCTCCAGCGCCTCCACCTCGGCGGCGGAGGCGTACTGCCGCAGGGTGCGGGGCGGGGCCCACTCGGGGCGGGCGGTGATCCAGGTGAACTCGCCGTCGTCCCGCGCCCACACCTCGCCCACCGGCGGGTTCAGCACTTCCAGATCGAGCAGCCAGGCGGTGCCGACCAGCGGATGCCCGGCGAACGGGAGCCGCTCCCCCGGGGCGTAGATGTCGAGGGCGCCGCGCTCGGGGTCGTCCACGAACACCGTCTCGCTGTAGCCGAGTTGCTTGGCCAGCGCCTGTCGGGACGCCTCGTCGGGGCAGGTACGGCCGTCCCGGACGACACCGAGCGGATTGCCGTGCCGCCCGTCGGGGCCGCAGAAGACGGCGAGAACCTCCAGCACATCGGCGGCGGTGGGGTGTTGCTTCACCGGGCCATTCAAGCACTTCGGGCGGGGGGTGGGGGTCCGCCCGGGTGCCCTCCGGGGGTATGCCCTCCGGGAGGGGTGCCGTCCGGGAGGGGTGCCGTCCGGGAGGGGTGCCGTCCGGGAGGGGTGCCGTCCGGGAGTGGGCTTCCTCGGGAAGGGGTGCCCTCCGGGAGGGGTGCCCTCCGGGGGCGGGGCTCCCTCCGGAGCCGGGCAGGGTGCGCCCTGGGCCCGGGCAACGGAAAGGGCCCGGCCCCGCGGGTGCGGGGCCGGGCCGGGCGCTCCGGACCCGTCCGCCGACGGGCTCCGGTCGTACGGCGGACGGGTCCGGAGCGGGTCGTCAGGCGGTCTGGCGCCGGCGGCGGACCGCGAAGACCACGGCTCCGCCGGCCGCCGCGGTCGCCGCGGCGGCGGTCAGGGCCGCGCCCGCCGAGATGCCGGCACCGGTCTCCGCGAGGGCACCGGAGTCGCCCATGGCGGCGGCACCGCCGCCGACACTGCCGCCCGTGCCGCCGCCGACCGTGCCACCGCCGGTGGTGGAGCCGGAGCCGCCGGTCCCTGCGGTGGCGCCGGAGCCACCGGTGCCCGCGCCGGAACCGGTTGAGCCGGAGGAGGCCGAACCGGTGGGCGGCAGCGGGGTGTTCTTGCCGGTGGAGAGCGCCACCGTCACCGGGTCGATGGTCTCGCCCGGCTTGTACGGGGAGCTGCCCCCGGGCATGGCGAAGGTGGCCGCCCCGGCGGCGGTGAACTTGGCGGGCAGGTCCTTGAGGGTCACCACACCGTTCTTGGCGGTCCAGTCGGCCTTGGTGAGGTCGAGGTCGGCGAACGCGATGTCGTTGAAGGCGGTCTTGCCGTTGGCGACGTCCGCGACCAGGGTGCCCTTGGCGCCGGTCGCCCGGATCTTCAGGTCGCTGATCTTCCAGTCGATGCCGTGCCCGGCGCAGGCGAAGCGCAGGGTGCCGTCGAAGGCGGCGTCCACCTTCTTGGCCTTGCCGTCCAGGGTGGCCTTGGTGAAGCGGAAGTCGTAGACGGAGCCGTTCTTGGTGGCGCCGGCCGATGGGGTGATGGTGCCGCCGCACATGGTGGTGACGTAGTTCCGCCAGGAGGCCCGGACGCCCCAGGTCAGCTTGCCGGAGAGAATGGCGGCGGGCTGGGGAGCCGGCTTGGTGCCGGAGCCGCCGGTGGTGGTGGAACCGCCGCCGGTGGTGGTGGAACCGCCGCCGGTGGAACCGCCGGAGGTGGCCGTACCGCCGCCGGAGGTCGTGCCGCCCGCCGTGGTGGAGCCGCCCGCGCCGGACGTGGAGCCGCCCGCGCCGGAGGTCGTACCGCCGGCCGTGGTGGAACCGCCGGTCTGGCCGCCCGTCTGACCGCCGGTCTGGCCACCGCCGGTGGCCGGCTTGACCGTGACGGTCGCCGGGTCGAGCGGGGTGCCCTCCGGGTAGTTGCCGAATATCTCGGCGCCCGTCTTGGTCAGTTTGGCCGGGATGTTCTTGAGCGCGATGCTGCCGTCGGCGCCGTTCTCCGTCTTGATGCCGGTGGTGTCGAGCGTGGCGATGGCGGCGTCGTCCTTGTCGAACGCGTTGCCCTGCATGTCCTTGCCGACCACATCGGCGGTGATCTCACCGGTCGGGTCGGCCGGGCCCTTGGTCTTCAGCTTCAGATCGCTGAACTTCAGGTCCAGCTTGCCCTCGTGGGCCAGGAACCGGACGCTGCCCTTGAAAGCGGTGGAGATGCCGTGGGTGGCCATGTCGTAGGTGCCGGTGCCCTGGGCGAATCCGAACGGGCCGTTGCCGGCGCTCTGGGTGGCCCCGTCGGCGGTCTCGATCTTGCCGGCGCCGAAGGTCACCACGTACGTGCGGAAGGACTCTTTGATGCCCCAGTCCAGGGTGCCGTCCTTGAGCTCCACCGCCGGGGCGCCACCGGGGGCGGCGGCGGCCGGAAGGGTGAGGGCGGTGGCGCCGAGCGCGGCCGCCGTGGCGACGGCGGCGGCAAGGGCGATGGGACGCATGGTCGTTGTTCTCCTCGGATCGGGGGTGGGCGGCGCTTCGGCCCGGGCCGTCGGGGGTCAGCCGGCGGTGCCGGTGCCGGTGTCGTCGGTGGTGGTGGCGGTGCCGGGGCCATCGGTTTCCGTGGCGGGGGCGGGGGTGCGGCGGCGCCGGACCAGGTAGGCGGCGAGGGCGGCCAGGGCCAGTACCCCGGCGCCACCCGCGACACAGGCGGCCACGGGGACGGCGGACGAACCGGAGGCGGCGGGCGCGGAGGCCGGGGCGGCGGGGCTCGCGGTGGTGGACGGACCGGTGGCGGCGGGGGACGCGGTGGTGTCGCTGCCCAGGTCCGGCAGGGCCGGCAGGGCGGCCCTGGCGTCGGTGGCGACGGCCAGTGAGACCGGGTCCATGGCGGTGCCCGCCCGGTAGAGGGAGCCGAACGCCCTGGCGCCGGGCGCGGTCAGCACGGCGGGCGCCTCGGTGATGACGGCGAGTCCGTTCTTCGGCGTGAAATCACCGGCCGTGAAGGTGACCAGGGGCACGGCCTTCTCGGTACGGCCCCCACCGGTGACGTCCGCGCTCAGCGTGCCCTTGCCGTCCTTCACCCGCACGGCGACGGCGGCGAGGGTCAGGTCGAGCTGCTTGCCGGTGAAGCGGACGCTGCCGGTGAATCGGGCGTCCAGAACACCGGACTTGGCGTCGTACGCGCCGGTGCCGCGCGGGAAGCGGAAGAGCGCACCGCCGTCCTGGGCGCCCCCGGCCAGGGTCCACTCGCCCCGGGCGATGGCGCCGGTGACGTACTCCCGGAAGGTGCGGCGCACCCCCCAGTCCACGGCCGCGTCCCGGAAGGCCCCCGGGGCGGCCGAGCCACTCGTCCCCGGCGAGGCGGAAGCGGAGGCGGCGGCAGAGGCGGACGGCCCGGCGGTGGATGAGGGGGAGGGCGCGGACGAGGACGGGCCGGCGGGCGCCGTGACGTCGACCGAGAGGGAGACCGGGTCGAGCGCGGTGCCGGCCGTGTAGTAACCGGCGAACGCCTTGGCGCCGTCGGCGGTGAGGGCGGCGGGCACGGTGGAGAGGGCGACCGGGGAGCCGCCGCCGCGCATGTCGATTCCGGACAGGTTCAGCGAGGCGAAGGGCACCTGGGAGGTGGTGGTGAACCGCCCGCTGCCCCTGGCCCTGCTGACCATGTCGGCGTAGAGGGTGCCGCTGCCGCCGGATATCCGGACCCGGGGCCGGCTGATGGTGAGGTCGAGTTCATTGCCGCCGTCCGGTTTCCGGTGGCCGGTGAAGTGGACGCCCCCGCCGAAGGCCGCCTCGAAGGCGCCGGTGGCCGGGTCGTAGGAGCCCCGGGCGGAGTGGAACCGGAACTGGCTGCCGCCGACCGTGGCGGCGCCCCCGGTGAGGCTGAAGTTCCCGTGGGCGATGGGCCCGGTGACGTAGCTCTGGAACGAGGACTTGATGCCCCAGTCGAGCCGGCCGCCTCGCACCGTACGGTCCTCCGCCCGTGCCGTGGCGGCCGGCAGCAGGGCCACCGGGAGCGCCGCGAGCAGGGCGACGGCGAGGGCGCGGACACGGAGGCGCACCGATCCGGACAACGGCAGCATGGGGGTCCCCTCGAAGGGCTAGCGAGCAAGGTAAGGCTAACCTAAACTACCTCCGCGCAATCCGGAACAGCCCTCCGGAGGCCCGTTCCGGACAGCTTCCGGCGGCGGGCCGACCGCGGGGAGTGTGCGGCACTTCCGCGGCACGTCTGCGGCGTTCCGGAGGCACGGCTGCGGCGTCTCGACGGCGTTTCCGGTACTGCGGCCGCGGCGTTTCCGTGGCGCGGTCGCGGCATTTCCGGACCCGTGCCCGGCGGCGCGACGACGGACGACGAGACGACGACGGATGCCGATGACGACTACGACTACGACTACGACTACGACTACGACAGGACGGTGCTCCCGGTGCTCAGAACCCGCCTCGCCACCGCGTTGGCGGCGGCCCTCGCCCTCGCCCTCGCCGCGACCGGCTGCGGTGGAAACGGCGACGGCGGCGGTACGGGCCCGGCCGGGAGCGCCGGGGCCCGTGCGGCCGCCCCGCCCGACCGGGTGGAGCCGCTGGCCGGGACGCCCGCGCCCGCTCTGCCGGTCACCGTGGCCTCGGCCGACGGCAGTCCGGTCACCGTCGCCTCGGCCGACCGGATCGTGCCGCTCACCGGCTCGCTCAACGAGATCGTCTTCACCCTGGGCCTCGGCAAGCGGGTGGTGGCCCGGGACATCACCGCCACCTTCGAGCAGGCGGCCGGGCTCCCGGTGGTCACCCGCGCCCACGACGTGTCGGCCGAGAGCGTGCTGTCGCTGAAGCCGACCGTGGTGCTGGCCGACACCACCACCGGGCCGGTCGAGGCGATCGCCCAGATCCGGGACGCGGGCGTGCCGCTGGTGGTGGTCCCGCCCGCCAAGTCCCTGGCCGATGTGGACACCCGGATCGAGACGGTGGCCCGGGCGCTGGGCGTCCCGGCGGCGGGCGCCGCGCTCAAGAAGCGCACCGACGGACGGATCGCGGCGGTACGGAAGAAGATCCCCGCCCGCACCGACCGGCCGCGCGTGGCCTTCCTCTATCTGCGCGGCTCGGCCTCGGTCTATCTGCTCGGCGGCCGGGAGTCCGGGGCCAGTTCGCTGCTGGAGGCGGCCGGGGCGGTGGACGCGGGCAAGGCGTCCGGGCTCATCAAGGACTTCACCGCCATCACCAGCGAGGCGCTCGCCAAGGCCGCGCCGGACGCGATCCTGGTGATGACCAAGGGACTTGAGTCGGTCGGCGGTGTGGACGGTCTGGTGAAGATCCCGGGCGTCGCGGAGACCCCGGCCGGCGCCGACCGCCGGGTGGTCGCGGTGGACGACGGCGTCCTGCTCAACTACGGCCCGCGCACCGACCAGGTGCTGTCCTCGCTGGTGAAACAGCTGTACGGAGATGGCAAGTGACCTCTCAGGCGATCGACTCCCCCGGCACGGAGGGCACTTCGGGCGCCGGCACCCGCGGCAGCGCTCCCGGCACGGACACCCGGGCCGAGACCGCTCCCGCCGTGGGTGCGTCTGGCAAGGGCCCTCGTGACGCGGGCGCTCATGACACCGGTGCTCATGACACAGGCGCTCGTGACACGGGTGTTCGTGACACGGGTGTTCAGGGCGAAGGCAGGGGCCGGGGCGGGGGTGGCGCCGGGCCCGGCGGCGGTTCCGGCCGGGCGGGCCGGGCCTGGCTGCTGACGGCCGGGCTGCTCGCCGCGCTGGTGCTGCTCGCCCTGGTGTCGGCCGGGCTCGGCGCGTACGAGATCCCGCTCGGAGACGTACTGGCGTCCCTCGGCAACCGGATCGGGCTCGGCGGCCGTCCGCTGGACCGGACGGCCGAGAGCGTGCTGTGGAACATCCGGCTGCCCCGGGTGGTGCTCGCCCTGCTGGTGGGTGCCTCGCTGGGGTGCGCGGGCGCGCTGATGCAGGGTGTGTTCGGCAATCCGCTGGCCGAGCCCGGGGTGATCGGCATCTCCTCGGGCGCGGCGGTGGGCGCGGCGGGCTCGATCGCGCTGGGGCTGGGCTTTCTCGGCACCTGGACGGTGAGCGTCTGCGCCTTCGTGACCGGACTGGGGACGGTGCTGCTGGTGTACGCGGTCTCCCGGGACGGCGGCCGGACCGAGGTGGTGACCCTGATCCTCACCGGGATCGCGGTGAACGCCTTCGCCGGGGCGCTGATCGGGCTGTTCATCTTCTTCGCGGACAACGCGCAGGTCACCCAGATCACCTTCTGGCAGCTCGGCTCGCTCGCCCAGGCCACCTGGCCGAAGGTGCTGGCGGTACTGCCGTGGGCGGTGGCCGGTCTGGCGATCGCCCCGCTGTACGCCCGGAAGCTGGATCTGCTGGCCCTCGGCGAGCGGCCGGCCCGGCATCTGGGCGTGGACGTGGAGCGGTTGCGGATGGTGCTGATCCTGGTGGTGGCGCTGCTGACGGCGGCGGCGGTCGCGGTGGCGGGGATCATCACCTTCGTGGGGCTGCTGGTGCCGCATCTGCTGCGGATGGCCAACGGGCCGGGCCACCGGTTCCTGGTGCCGGGCAGCGCGCTGGGCGGTGCGGTGGTGCTGACCGCCGCCGATCTGGGGGCCCGCACGGTGGCGGCCCCGGCCGAGCTGCCGCTCGGGGTGCTGACCGCGCTGCTCGGCAGCCCGTTCTTCTTCTGGCTGCTGCGCCGGACCCGGCGCAGGCAGGGAGGCTGGGCATGAGGGCGCTGGAATCGGCGGAGCGGCCGGCGCCGGGGCTCCGGATGCGGGTACGGGCCGGTCTCCGGCGCCGGGGGCGGGAGTTGCCCGGCCCGGTGGCGCCCGGGGAGGCGCTGGCACGGGTGTCCGGCGTCCGGGTGCGGCTCGGCGGGCGGGAGGTGCTCGCCGGGGTCGACATGACGGTCCGGGCGGGCGAGGTGCTGGCACTGGTCGGGCCGAACGGGGCCGGCAAGTCCACCCTGCTCTCGGTGCTGGCCGGGGATCTGGCCCCGGAGACCGGGGTAGGGACGGACACCGGGGGCGGGGCCGGGGGCCGGGCGAAGACCGGGGCCGGAACGGAGACCCGGTCCGGGGCGGGTGACGGGGCCGGAACGAGCGGTGGGGCCGGCGCGGGGCACGGGGTGTGGATCGCCGGGCGCCTCGCCGGGGACTGGAGCGCTCCCGAACTGGCGCTGCGGCGGGCGGTGTTGCCGCAGGCGGCGACGCTGGCGTTCCCGTTCCCGGTGGTGGAGGTGGTCCGGATGGGCCGGGCTCCCTGGGCGGGCACCGCGCGGGAGGAGCGGGACGAGGAGGTGGTGGCCGGGGCGATGGCCGCCACCGAGGTCGCCGCCTTCGCCGGCCGGCCGTTCCCGTCGCTCTCCGGGGGCGAGCGGGCCCGGGTGGCGCTGGCCCGGGTCCTGGCCCAGGAGGCCCCGCTGATGCTGCTGGACGAGCCGACCGCCGCGCTCGATCTGCGCCATCAGGAGCTGGTGCTGCGGCTCTGCCGGGAGCGGGCCGCCGCCGGGCACGCCGTCGTGGTGGTCCTGCACGACCTGGGGCTGGCCGCCGCGTACGCGGACCGGGTGGCCGTCCTCCACGACGGGCGGGTGGCGGCGGACGGCCCGCCCGCCGAGGTGCTCCGCGACGAGTTGCTGACCGGCGTCTACCGGCAGCCGGTGGAGGTGCTGGCCCACCCCCGCACGGGCGCGCCCCTGGTGCTGCCCCGCCGGGACGGGCCGACGACCGGCTGAGGCGGCACCGGGAGCGGGCCGGGGGCCGGCACCGGGACCGGGACCGGTGTCTTCCGGGAGCACCGGGCGGAACCGGCACCCGGCGGCCCTACCGGCCCCGGCCCGGGTAGGGTTCGGACGGTCCATGGGGGTCGAGGGAGCAGAAGGCAACCGATGAGCAGGCTGGGTCGGGGGAGGCGCCGCGCGGCGGCCGTACGGTCGGTGACGGCGACAACCATGCCCGTGGTGACACCGGCGGCGGCCGTACGGTCGGTGACGGTGACGGCGATGCCCGGGGCGACACGGGCGGCGGCCGTACGGTCGGTGACGGTGACGGCGATGCCCGGGGCGACACGGGCGGCAGCCGCCGGGCCGGCCGCCCGGGGCCGGCGCCGGGGTCCGCTGCGGGGCCTGGCCGCCACCGCCGTGGCCACGGTGCTGGCGCTGACGGCCGGCGGCTGTGTGACCGTCCACGGTGAGCTGGCGGTCGTACCGTCGGCGAGCCGGGCGGAGGCCGCCCGGGCGCTCAAGGACTTCACCGAGAGCTACAACGCCTCCAACGCGGCGTACGACCCCGCGCTGAACGCCGGCCGGGTGACCGGCGCCCTGGGCGCGATCAACCAGGCGGGGCTGAAGGCCCGGAGCGTCACCCAGCCGGGCGGCAACCCCCGGCACAAGCCGCTGATCCTCTCCGACGCCGCCTTCACCATCCCGAAGAAGGCCGGGTGGCCGCGCTGGTTCCTGGCGGACGCCACCGCCGACCAGGGCTCGGGCCCGTCCACGACCTCCCGCTGGGCCGTCGTCTTCGTGCGCAACGGTCCCCAGCAGCTCTGGGAGGCGGCCTATCTCCAGGTGCTGGCCCGGGACGAGCTGCCGAAGTTCCGGACCGACGCGGACGGCTGGGCGGTGCCGGTGGCGGCCGACGCGGCGGAGCCGGCGGTCGCGCCCCGGGAGCTGAGCCGGGAGTACGTCTCGTACCTCCGGACCGGCAGACCCGAGCACTTCGCGGCGGGCCCCGAGACCTCGGCCTGGCGGGAGAAGCGCCGGACGACGGCCAGCCGGCCGGGCCTCTCCACGCAGTACGTCGACCAGCCGCTGGACTCGGGCGACTTCGCTCCGCTCGGGCTGGCAACCGAGGACGGGGGCGCGCTGGTCTTCTTCGCGACCCGCTACTTCGACCGCCAGACGGCCGCGGCCGGCTTCCGGCCGAGGACGAACGCGGAGGTACGGGCGCTGACGACCGGCCAGGTGAAGTCCACGCTCACCAAGGAGTGGGTCTCC
This sequence comes from Streptomyces pyxinae, assembly GCF_024756275.1. GTDB lineage: Bacteria > Actinomycetota > Actinomycetes > Streptomycetales > Streptomycetaceae > Streptomyces > Streptomyces pyxinae. The sequence continues at coordinate 60,761 of NZ_JANUGQ010000028.1, forward strand.
AGCCAGGTGGCCCGGGTGGCCCCGGCGGGCGCCCGGCAGAACCAGGTGACGGTGCTCAACCGGATCCAGGGCGTGGTGGCGGCCAAGGGCTCCTGACCGCCGTCCGGGACCGCTGGTCCTCCGGGACTCCCGACCGACTCCGGGCCTACCGGCCGGCTCCGGGGCTCCCGACCGGCTTCGGGCCTACCGACCGTCCGGGACAGCTGATCGTCCGGGACCGCTGGTCGTCCGGGATCGCTGGTCGTCCGGGGTTCCTGGCCGTCCCGGGGTTCCTGGCCGGCCCGGGGTTCGGCCGCCCGGGGGCGCGGCCCCGGGGCTTCCCGCTCCGCCGCCGGTCAGCGCCGAGTGGGCCAGGCCACCGCGTGCCGGTCGTGCTCGTCGCCGTCGAACTGGTCGGCGTGGCGGGCGCAGGCGTCGGTGAGGGTCTCCAGCAGGGTCAGCGGGTCCGGCAGCGGGTGCTCGGGGCCCCGCAGCCAGTCCACGCCCAGCTCACCGGGGAGCCGGGCGGGCGGTACGAGCACATAGCTGCCGCGGCAGTGCCAGCGCAGCCCCGGGTGCTCGTCCATGGTCTCGGGGTGGCAGTCCAGCTCGCAGGGCCACCACTCGTCCTCGTCCTCGGGGGTGCCCCGGGTGGCGGTGAAGAAGAGCATCCGGCCGTCGCCGGACTCGGCGACCGGGCCCACGTCGACGCCGTCCGCGAGCAGCCGCTCCAACGCGGCGCGACCGGCCTCCAGCGGAACGTCCAGGACGTCGTGGACCATGCCGGTCGCGGTGATGAAGTTGGCCGCCGGTTCGGCGGTCGCCCAGCGCTCGATCTGGACGCGGTCGGTGGTCGACTGCGTCTGCCAGGCGAAGGAGAGCGGATGCCGGGCGGGGGTGGGACAGCCGATGCGCTCACAGGAACACCGGTAGCCGACCGGATGCGCGGCGGGGGCGAGCGGGAGTCCCGCGGCTGCGGTGGCCAGGAGCAGATCCGCGCGGCTGGGGGCCTCGGCGGCGGTTTTCCTGGGCCGCCGGCGCAGCCAGTGCGCGAGTTTGCTCTCCGTGCCGCGGTAGCGGCCGATCCCGTCGCCCATCTATCCCCTCACACCTCTGCGCAGACGTGCTGGACCCTGCCGGTCCCTGCCATGGTCCCACCATCCTGCGCCCCGGGTGACCGGAGTCGGGAACGAGGGGTGAGGAGACCGGGTCTTCCCGGTGACGTACCGCGCCGAAATGACCCTATTTCCGGTGTTTCGCACCCGCGCCGCACCCCTCCGCGCCCCCTCCGCCACCGGTCCGGCGTGACCGGCCCCACGCCGCCGGACCGGCGCCGGAGCACCTCCCGGCCTCCGGAATCCACGACTCCGCCCCTGGCGGGCGACCGGCCGACCGGCAGGGGCCGGCGCACCGGTGGGCCGGGCGACGTGCCGGGCGGTATGCCGGGAAGCCGTACGAGGTGCCGCCCGAGACGCGGCACGAGGCCTCCCGCGGAGTCCCGTACGAGGTGTCGTACGAAGCACGCCGACGATCCGGTGCGCGGAGGCTCCTGAGGGCTCACCATGGGCAGGGCACGCACACCCCGCGTGCGCCCCAACACGCCCGTGAGGAGCCCTCCTTGCACCGTGACGCGACACCCCGCCGCTACCTGATGTGCCCACCCACGCACTTCAGGGTGACCTACTCCATCAACCCGTGGATGGACCCGGCGAAACCGGTCGACCTGCGCCTCGCCCTCACCCAGTGGGAGGACCTGCGCGACCGCTACCGTGGACTCGGCCACACCGTCGAGCTGCTGGAACCCCGCGACGACCTGCCCGACATGGTGTACGCCGCCAACGGTGCCACCGTCATCGAGGGCCGGGTGCTGGGCGCCCGGTTCGCCTTCCCCGAGCGCACCGCCGAGGCCGAGGTGCACCGGGACTGGTTCCGGGCGCACGGCTTCGCCGACGTACGGGAGCCGGACCATGTCAACGAGGGCGAGGGCGACTTCGCCGTCACCGCCTCGTACATCCTGGCCGGCCGGGGCTTCCGGTCCAGCCCGCTGTCGCACCCCGAGGCGCAGGAGTTCTTCGGCAGACCGGTGATCGGGCTCGATCTGATCGACCCGCGCTACTACCACCTGGACACGGCGCTCTGTGTGCTGGACGAGGCGGCGGGCGAGGTCATGTACTACCCGGGCGCGTTCAGCCCCGGGAGCAGGGCGGTGCTCGCCCGGCTCTTCCCGGACGCGCTGATCGCGAGCGAGGCGGACGCGGCGGCGCTGGGGCTGAACGCGGTGAGCGACGGACGGCACGTACTGCTGCCGCAGGCCGCGGTGGGGCTGTTCGAGCCGCTGCGGAAGCGCGGCTTCGAACCGATCGGGATGGATCTGGACGAGCTGCTGAAGGGCGGGGGCAGTGTGAAGTGCTGCACCCAGGAGCTGCGGCCCTGACACGCGCCTGGCACTGAACTGCCCCCTACCCCTCGCTCGGACGTCCACGTGGTCCTGACGTCCGCGCGGGGGCTCAGCGGGAGGCCGGGCGGGGCGGCCAGCGGTCGCCCCACTCGGTGTCCCGGGCCGCCTTGTAGAGCACCCCGTGCCGCTTGGTCACGGTCTCCCGGCGCAGCCCCTGCCCCTGCCGCCCGCCCGCGCTCCCGGCGCTCTCGGCGCTCTCGGCGCTCTCGGCGCTCTCGGCAGGCTCACCCTCCGTACCGCCCGCGCAGAGGTCCAGCAGCACCTGGCCCTTGCGGATCTGCGGCTTGCGGATCACCCGCTCCGGCACCGGTTCGGCGGGGAACCGGGTGGCCACGACATAGCCGAACTTCTCGTCCTCGTACGCCAGTGAGCCGCCCTTCACCCGCCGGTGCAGCGAGGAGCGGCTGACCCGGGCCGCGAAGTGGCACCAGTCGCTGCCCGGCACGATGGGGCAGGCGGCGCTGTGCGGGCAGGGGGCGGCGATCCGGAATCCGGCGGCGATCAGCCGGTCCCGGGCCTCGATGATCCGGTCGTAGCCGTCCGGGGTGCCCGGCTCCACGATCACCACCGCCCGCGCGGCCCGGGCGGCCTCCGTGACGACGGCGGCCCGGTCCTCCGGGGTCAGCTCCTTGAGCACGTACGAGACGGTGACCAGGTCGGTGTCCTCGATCCGGAGCGCCGAGCCGATCCGCGACCGCTCCCAGCGGGCCTCCCGCAGCCCCGGCACCCCGGAGGCGACGGCCAGCTCCCGGCCCAGCCGCAGCGCGGGCTCGGCCCAGTCCAGGACCGTCGTACGGGGGGCCCGCTCCGCTTCCTCCCAGGCCTCGGCCACCGCCCAGGTCGCCGCGCCGGTGCCGCCGCCGATGTCGGTGTGGGTGGCCGGCGCCCACTCCGGCGCCGCCTCCCGCAGCGCGTCCACCGCCGCCCGTACCGCCTCGAAGGTGGCGGGCATCCGGTACGCGGCGTAGGCGGCCACGTCCGAGCGGTCCCGCAGCACGGGGGCGTCGGTCGGGGTGGTGCCCCGGTAGCTGGCGATGAGCCGGTCGACGGCGGCCGCGGCCTGGGTCGGGGGCAGCCCGTCGAGCAGCCCGGCGAGGGCGGCGCGCAGGGCTTCCGGGGCGGAGGGGGAGGCGTTCACCGACCCATGGTAGGCGGCGGTGCGGGAGCCCCGGTCACGGCGGGGGCCGGTCGTGACCGGCGCTTCCGCCGCTGTACGAGCCTCCCGGCGCGACGGCAGCCGGGAGGGCCGTACCGCCAAGCCTTCAAGCCATCAAGCCTTCAGGCCGTCATACCTTCGGGCCCCCGTCCGACTGCTCCGCGCCCTCGGGGCGTCCCGGGCGGCAGAGGCCGAGGAAGCAGCCCAGCGCGGCCAGCGCGCAGACCAGCTGGACCACGGCCATCGGCACCGCCGTGCCCTCGCCCGCGACGCCGACCAGCGGTGAGGCCACGGCGCCGACCAGGAACGAGGTGGTGCCCAGCAGCGCCGAGGCGGACCCGGCCGCGTGCGGGGTCCGCATCAGGGCCTGGGCGTTGGCGGTCGGCATCGCCAGGCCCATCGCGGCCATCACCACGAACAGCCCGGCGGACACCGGAACCAGCCCCACGTCCCCGACCAGCCCGCTGGTCATCACCAGCAACGCGGCGGAGGCCACGGCGATCACGGCGAGGCCGGTGCCGAGGACCTTGTTCATGTCCACCCGGCCCATCAGCAGCTTGCCGTTGACCTGGCCGACGATCACCAGCCCGACCGAGTTGAGCCCGAAGAGCAGGCTGAAGGTCTGCGGGGAGGCCCCGTAGATCTCCTGGATCACGAAGGGCGAGGCGGAGATGTACGCGAAGAGGACGGCGAAGGCCAGTCCGGCGGTGAGCGTGTAACCGGTGAACACCCGGTCGCCGATCAGGCCCCGCATGGTGGCCAGCGCCTCGCCGACGCCGCCCGGGTGGCGCCGCTCGGGCGGCAGGGTCTCGCCCAGCCACCGCCAGACGACCAGGGTGAGCAGCAGGCCCACGGCGGTGAGCGCGTAGAAGACCCCGCGCCAGTCGGTGAGCCGCAGGATCTGGCCACCGATGAGCGGGGCGACCACCGGCGCGACCCCGGAGATCAGCATCAGTGAGGCGAAGAACCGGGCCATCGCCACGCCGTCGTAGAGATCGCGCACCACCGCCCGGGCGATCACGATGCCCGCCGCCCCGGCGAGTCCCTGGAGCAGCCGGAAGCCGATGAGCAGCCCGGCGCTCGGCGCGAAGGCGCAGACGGCGGTGGCCAGCACGTACACCAGCATGCCGATCAGCAGCGGCCTGCGGCGGCCCCACTTGTCGCTCATCGGGCCGACCACCAGCTGGCCGAGCGCCATCCCGGCGAGGCAGGCGGTCAGGGTGAGCTGGACGGTGGCGGCGGGCGCGTCCAGGACCCGGGTGACCTGCGGCAGCGCCGGGAGGTACATGTCCATGGAGAGCGGCGGCAGCGCGGTGAGGCCGCCCAGGATCAGGGTGACCAGCAGGCTCGCCCGCCGCGCCCCGGCACCCGCCACCGGTGCCGGGGCGCCCGGGGTCGCCGGGGCGGCCCCGGTGAGCGGCGTGGTCCCGGCCACCGGGGCGGCCGGGTCCGCGCCCGGCGCGGGCAGGTGTTCCCGCTGGTCCCGCGCGCGGTCTCCTCCGTGTTCCCGCGCGTGGGGGACGTGCTCCTGGGCGGTCGGCACGTGTTCTCGGCTTCTCGGGCCGCTGTCCGGCATGCTCGGCTCCTGTTCCATGGGTAGGCCATCCATGGTGACAGCTCGCCCCTGGTTGTTGAAAGCTCAAGCTGCGGCGCTCCGGCGGACGGCCCCGGGACCCGGCCGGGTCCCGGAACGCGGCCCCGCCCACGTCAGGCGGGCTTCAGCCCCGGTGTGCCCGCCTCGGTGACGAAGGAGGCGGCGGTGGTGACCGGGGCGCCCGGGACGGTGACCTTCGCCACGGTGCGGAAGTCCGCCCGGGCCAGCCGCTCGGTGAGGGTGACCTTCAGATAGCCGCGCCGCCCGTCGTAGAACCGCAGGTGCGGATTGGCCCGCAGGAAGGTCTCCCAGTTGGCCGGGTGCTCGGCGCCGTCCTTGCCGCTGGCGACGGAGGTGGCGACCAGCTCGGTGCCGACCGTGCGCGACCCGGGGTCGTCGAAGTCGGCCTTGAGGTCGAAGGCGTACCCGACGTGCACATCGCCGGTCAGCACCACCAGGTTCTCCACCCCGGCCGCGCGGACCCCGTCCAGCAGCCGCTGCCGGGAGGCCGGGTAGCCGTCCCAGGAGTCCATGGAGAGCTTGAAGTCCGGGGTGGTGCGGTCGCGCCGCTGGGCGAAGGTGACCTGCTGCGGCACCAGGTTCCAGCGGGCCGACGAGCGCCGCCAGCCGTCGAGCAGCCAGCGCTCCTGGGCGGCGCCGACCATGGTGCGGGCGGGGTCCTCGGACTCCGGGCCCGGCCGCTGCCAGCCGTCGCCGTACGCCTGGTCGGAGCGGTACTGCCGGGTGTCGAGCACGTCGAACTGGGCCAGCCGCCCGAAGTGCAGCCGCCGGTAGAGGCGCATGTCCGGACCGGTCGGGCGCTGGGGCGCGCGGAGCGGCTGGTTCTCCCAGTAGGCCCGGTACGCGGCGGCCCGGCGCAGCAGGAACTCCTCGGGCGGCACGTCGTTCTCGGGGATGTCGCCCGCGTAGTTGTTCTCGGTCTCGTGGTCGTCCCAGGTGGCGACGAACGGATGGGCGGCGTGCGCGGCCCGCAGATCGGGGTCGGTCTTGTAGAGCGCGTACCGCAGCCGGTAGTCGTCCAGGGTGACCGTCTCCCGGTTGAAGTGCGCGGGGAGGGTGCGGTCGGTGTAGGCGCGGGCGCCGCCGGTGGCGTTCACCGCGTACTCGTAGAGGTAGTCCCCGAGGTGGAAGACCAGGTCCAGGTCCTCGCCGGCGAGGTGGCGGTGGGCGGTGAAGTAGCCGTCGTGGTACGCCTGGCAGGAGACGGCGGCCAGCCGCAGTTCCCTTACCCGGGCCCCGGGGCGCGGCGCGGTCCGGGTACGGCCCACCGGACTGGTCCACTTCCCCGCGCGGAACCGGTAGTAGTACACCCGTCCGGCGTCGAGCCCGGCGACCTCGGCGCGGACGCTGTGGTTGAACTCGGGGTGGGCGGTGGCCTCGCCGCGCCCGGCGATCCGGCGGAACCGCTCGTCGTGCGCCAGTTCCCAGCGGACGGCGACCCGGGCCCGGGGCAGCCCGCCGCCGGGCTCGTACGGGCGGGGCGCCAGCCGCGTCCACAGCAGTACGGCACCGGGCAGCGGGTCGCCCGACGCCACGCCGAGGGTGAACGGGTCCTCGGTGATCCGCCGGGCGTCCAGTTCGGCGGCGTGCGCGGAGCCGGGCAGCCCCACCGAGAAGGCGAGCGCGGCGGCGGCCGCGGTGCCGGTGAGCAGCGAGCGGCGCCCGATGTGCCGGGCGGCGGCCCGCAGTTCGGGCGCGTGCCGGCCGAACTGCGGTGCGGTGGCGGTGCTGGCGGCGGTCATGGGAGACCCCTCCTCGGATTCGGGTGGCCGGAGGCCATTGGAGGGCGTCCGGATGGGGTGCGCTTATCGAGTACGCGACATCCGTATGTCGGTCGCATGAGTTCGTGGTGCGGTCCGGGCCTCCCGTACGCTCCGGCCCCATGGACGCACAGCGCACCGGAGGCCCGGAACCCACCACCCACAACAGCGGCACCGGGCGAAAGGTGGCGGTCGTCACCGGCGCGGGTTCCGGCATCGGCCGCGCCGTCGCGCTCGCCCTGGCCGCCGACGGCTGGACCCTGGCCCTGGCAGGCCGCCGCCCCGAACCCCTGGCCGAGACGGCCGCGTTGGCGCGAGAGGCGGTTATCCGGCAGTCGGCGGAGCCGGCCGACCCGGACTTCCTCCCCCTCCCCACCGATGTCACCGACCCCGCCGCCGTGGCGGCCCTCTTCGGCGCGGTCCGCGACCGTCACGGCCGGCTGGACCTGCTCTTCAACAACGCGGGAAGCTTCGCGGGCGGCGGCACGCCCCTGGAGGAACTGGACCACGCCACCTGGCGGTCGGTGGTGGACGTCAACCTCACCGGGGCGTTCCTCTGCGCCCAGGCGGCGTTCCGGCTGATGAAGGAGCAGTCCCCGAGCGGCGGCCGGATCATCAACAACGGCTCCGTCTCCGCGCACGCCCCGCGCCCGCACTCGGTGGCGTACACCGCGACCAAGCACGCCGTCACCGGCCTGACCAAGTCGCTCTCGCTGGACGGCCGTCCGTACCGGATCGCCTGCGGCCAGATCGACATCGGCAACGCGGCCACCGAGATGACCGCCGCGATGACGGCCGGCGTCCCCCAGGCCGACGGCCGGCTCGCCGCCGAACCGGTGATGGACGCCGCCGACGTGGCCCGGACGGTCGCCCATATGGCCGCCCTGCCGCTGGAGGCGAATGTCCAGTTCGCCACCGTGCTGGCCACCAACATGCCGTACATCGGCCGCGGCTGACCGCCCGCCGGGAGCCCGGCCGGGCGTACGCTGCCCGTATGACGGAACGCGAATCCCGCGCCCATGTGGTGGTGACCACGACCACCGACGCCAAGGAGGCGGCCTACGAGCTGTCCGACACCGCCGTGCGCGAGCGACTCGCCGCCTCCGCACAGGTGTACGGCGTCTCCTCGGTCTACCGCTGGGCGGGCGAGGTCACCCGCAACGACGAGTGGCGGGTCGACTTCAAGACCCGGGCGGACCTGGTGCCCGAGCTGTCCCGCTACCTGCGCGAGAACCACGAGTTCCTGGAACCCGAGATCGTCGCCGTCCCCATCGTCGACGGCTCGGCCGGCTACCTGAACTGGATCACGGAGCAGACGGAGCAGCCGCCCCGGTAGCCCCGCGCGGCTCCACGGCGCCGCTCCCTCAGGGCGCCAGCCCGGTACGCCTGGCCAGCGTCAGCAGCTCGGGCCGGCTCCGCTGATGCAGCACGAACAGCACCCGCAGTACCTCCCGGCTCATCGGATGGACCTCCGCCATCTGCGGCGCCACCCGGAAGGCATGCCGCAACGCCTCCTCGGCCCCGGGGAGGTCCCGGGTGGCGAGGCGGGCGCGTGCCAGATCGATGAAGAACCGGCCGATCCGGTTCGGTCTGAGCCCCGGCGGGAAGTCCCGCTCCAGCGGGGCGGCCATCCGCACCGCCTCGCCCGGCTGGTCGAGTTCGATGTGGGCGGCGAGTTCATAGAGGGCGGTGTTCCCCTCACCGAAGGTCAGATTGTGCACCAGCTCGTCGCCGGACAACTGGGCGGCGAGGCGCCTGGCGTGCCGCAGATGGTCCCGGGTGGCCGCCTTGTCCCGGTGCCGCGAGGCCAGCACGACACCGCGCAGATGCAGGGACCCCAGCACGATGACGGCCTCCGGCCCCTCGCCCCGGACGTGCTCGTACCGGCCGATCGCCCTCTCCACCACGGCCAGCCCCTCGGCGTACTGCCCCGCGCTCTGGAACGTCCCCGCCTCGTTCCAGCAGGCCGCCGCCTCCGCCGCCGGGTTCCAGGTGCGCTGCGCCGCCCACTGCTGCCGGGAGACGATCATGTCGGCCAGGTCCGCCTGCGCCAACCGGTGCGCCGCCGCGTAGGCGCAGCCGTACAGATCCGCGACCCGCGCCCACGCCTCCGGCTCCCCCTCCGCGACCAGCGCCGTCGCCGTGGCCTGCCCCAACAGCTCCGGCAGCTCCCGGAGAAGCTCCAGGTACCTGGTCTCCGCCCGCAGCGCGTCCGCCCTCCGCACCCCGGCCGCCAGCACCTCCGGCGGCGGAACGTCCTCCCGCGGCAGCGTGTGCCGCCGTACGGCGTCCCGCAGGCCGTCGAGAAGGCGGGCGTGCTCCGAGGGGCCGGGAAACGGCTCCCCGGTGATCCGGGCCGTGCCGACGCCCAGTGCTCCGGCCGCATCGGTGATCATCGCCGGCGACAAGGGGCGCAACCCGTCCTCGACCAGCCGCAGCCGGGAGACCGGAATCCCCATGCCCCGCGCCAGCGCCGCACGGCTCACACCGAGGGCCCCGCGCAGGGCCGCCAGGTTCCCACCCGCACCGGGCGCGCGCTCCATCGTCCGTTCCTCTCCCGGCACCGGACCGGCCGGGCGCCTGCCGGTCCCGCGCCGTCTCACGCCACCGCGTCGGTGATCGCCTCGCGCAGCCCCCTGGAACCTCCGTCGCTCCATGTCGACGGGTCCTAGGACAGGGGCAGTTCCGCGAGCATGACGGCGTACACCGGGGAGTCCGGGAAGGGCTGCCGCTCCCCGACCTTGCGGAAGCCCCAGCTCTCGTAGAGCGTCCGGACACGGGGGTGCCCCGTGTCGACCAGGAGAACCACGAGATCGTCGTCCCGGTCCTTCAGAAGTGCTCGCGTGACCAACTCCGCCGTCCCGGTCTTCCGGTACTTCACGCGGACGGCCAACTCCGAGTAGGAGAACGTCCGGTGCCTCTCCGGGGCCTCCTTCAGGTGCTCCCGCCACCACTCCCGCATCGGGGTCGCGGGAGCGCCGTAGGCGAAGGCCACCGGATCCTCGCCGTCGAAGGCGATCACACAGGCGAAGTCCGTATTGCCGCCCCAGTGGTCCACGAACCACGGAAAGCGCTGGTTGAACTCGTCGTCCATCGCGTCCGCGTACGCGTCCCCATGGATGTCGAGCAGTGCCTGGCGAATTCGCGGGAAGTCCTCGTGTGTGAAGCGGCGGATCACCAGCTCGCGCGCGTTCAAGCTCGGCTCCATTCGGTTCGGAAGCGGTCTCCCCACTCTCGGGCGACCACCGCGTCCGGCGCAAGGGTGATCAAGTCCCGGTAGAAATCACCGAGAAGAGAGCGCGGCCGACCCGGGACGGGTGAACCCATCATCAGCTCGAAGACGGCGGCGGCCGTCATACACGCCTGGTCAACGTCCCGCTGGTGGAGCTGAGCCAGGGCGAGACGCGTGGTGGCCAGGGCCCTGTTCCTGCGGAACTGCTCGGGGATCGAAGCGAGGGCCAGGTGCGAGGCCGCCTCGGCCTGTGCCGAGTCACCGACCCGATCCCGGACGATGGAGGTCATCGCGGCCAGCTCGGCTTGGCCGTAGAAGGCCGTCCAGCTCGGCCGGGGGTCGTGCGACGACGCCTTGCCCAGCGCGTCTTGAGCACGCCCCAGGGACCGCAAGGCGGCCTGCCTGTCGCCGAAATGCGAGTGACCCACAGCCGTCCGAGCATGGGCCAGGGAGGCGAAGAAGGGGTCTCGCTTCGTGATACCCGTGGACTGGGCGGCGAGTCCGGAGTCCACCGCATCGGCGTACTCGCCCCGCTGATGGGCGAGCATGGCGTACGAGTTCCAGACCCGCATCTCCACGATGGGGTCTCGGCCCATTCCAGCGAGGTACAGAGCCCTGCCGAGAAGGGCCTGAGCGCGGCTTCCCCGCCGGGCGTCCAGTGCGCTCCAGGCGGCCGTGGCGGTGTAGTCGGCCGCCACCGAGAAGAGCCTCTGCCGGATACGCTGGGTGGCGGACAACTTCTGCTTGGCCAGTGCGTCTTCCGCTCCGGCGAGGGCTGCTCGCTCCAGGCCCTCATGGCCTCCCCGTGTATCGTCCAGGGCCATCAGGGCGTCGAGACCCGAGCGGAGCCGGATGACGTCGGCCGTGCCCACCTGCGGAGCGGCACCCATGAAGGGCATCGTCACCGAGGCCGCCGTCCCAGTGGCGGCAGCGAGGAAGTTTCTGCGGTCCACGGGGTCCTCCGGAGGAGTCGAGGGTCGTCGCCGTCTCGCCGGTGGGTGGAAGCCCAGCTCCTCGGCGGTCCGTCCGAATACGGCGTTCAGTGCCTGACGCTGCCGGGGGTGGGGCCACCTTGTTTTTCCGGTCACCCAGTTGCGGACGGTCCGGTCGCTGACCGTGCCCTCATACCCGTGCTTGAGCAACTGGGCATTCACCGCGCCGGCCAACTCGTGTTGCTTGAAGCCGCGTTCCCGCATGGCGCTGTCGAGGCATTCGTTCTCCTTCACATACCCACAGTAGTGACTGAGTTCCCTTCGGTGAGCGGACCCGTACGGGAATTTCCGGTCGGACGGGACATACATCCGGCGGACTTTTCCTCCGCCCGGAGCGGGGCGGGTCGTTGACTTGGCAAAGGAACACGCCGCTCCGGGGTGACCCGGCCAGTGGTCCACACAACGCGTCCGAGGTCCTGATGATGGTGACTGCCGAGTCTCGCCCTGCTGGGCATCCCGAATACTCCAAGACCCTCCCCCGGGAGGCGGAGAGCGCCACCGCCGCCCGCGAGCTTGTTCGGTCCGCCTTGACGGCATGGCACCTGGATCACCTGACCGAGAACGCCACCCTGGTCATCACGGAGCTGGTCTCCAACGCCGTCGACCACGGCCGCCTGCCGTCGATCCGGGTGATCGTGAATCGCCCGGCGGAGGACCGGGTCCGCCTCGCCGTGGTCGACCGGTCGAAGGTCATCCCGATGATGCGGACCGAGTCCAACGGCGACCAGATCAGGGGCCGGGGCCTGATGATCGTGGACGCGCTGACGGAGTGCTGGGGCACTGAGATGTACCGCTGGGGCAAGCAGGTCTGGGGCGAGTTGAGGACAGGAGCGCAGGGCCCCGGGATGCTGACCGTGACCGAGCCGATCGAACCGTCGACGTGACAGTGAGCCTCCCCGGGCACGCACCCGCAGACCATCCCCGGTGTCCCGATAGCACCATATGAGGGAGAGTACGCCTCCGCCCTACGGGCCAGCCCGGTGCGATACGGGCGGCCGCGACGGCGGTGTCCGTGAAGACCTCCGCCGGGAGGACCGCGCGGCTAGGGTGGGGCGGTATGGAGCACGAATCCCCGGCGGACGAGCCCCTGTCGGCGTGGGTGGAGCGGCGGGACGCCAGGATCGGGCGGCTGCGGGCCGTGCCGGTGGTCCCGGGTGACGGGCCGAGGGGCGCGCATGTGAACCCGGACGAGCCGCGCCTCGTCGAGCGCTGGAACGGGCACGCCTGGGAGCCGTACGTTTTCGCGAGCGACCTGGCCGAGGCCAAGCGCCTCCTCTACCCGGAGGCGAACACGCCCCCGCCGGGCGGCTCGTCGGGGCGGCGGCCGCTCGCGCCGGGCACCGGGCGGCACCGGAAGGCCTGAGCCCGGGGCGTCCGCACCCGCTCAGGCCTTCGGGAGTGCGTGGAGGAGGGTTTCGGCGAGGCGGCCGGCGGCGTCGCAGACCTGCTGGTCGGAGTCCGCGCCGGGGTTGCTGAACCAGACCTCCAGGGCCGGGTCGGTGGTGTCCGCGTCCGTCGCCGGGGCGGTGGTGCCGGAGAGCGCCACGGAGACCGTGCAGGCCTTGGAGTCCGGGCCGGGCCGCCGGCGGGCGCGTACCCCGGCGACCGAGCTCGCGGTACCGAAGCCGAGGTAGGCGTCCGCCCGGGCCGGGACGCCGCCGTCCCCGTCGACCGGCGCCTTCCAGCCGCACTTGGTCTGGCCGCCGGCCTCGTTGCCGTCGTCGTGCGTCAGCTGGGGGACGCCGAGCCGCTCGGCCGGCTTCTCCGGGGGGACGGCGGTGCACAGATTGGTTCCCCCGGTCTTGCGGGGCCCCACCGGGCCGGCGGACCCGGCGTCCCCGTCGGAGCCGCCGCAGGCCGAGGTGGCCGCGAGGGTGAGGGCGGTGATGGCGATGAACGCGGCGCGAAGCTTCACGGCTGCTCCTCGGAGTGGGTGGGGGGAGCGTAGTGGGCGGCCGGCGCGCGCCGGGGCGGAATGGGGGCGGCCGGTTGTGGAGACCGCCCGGGGCGGAATCTGTGGTCGGGACTGTGGTCGGACCGTGGAGACAGGGCGCCCGGGGGCGGTGAGACTCGGCTGACCACCGGGGCGGCCGGGACGACCGGTCCGGGGCAGGCGGTGGAGCGACCAGAGGGCGGGCGATGCGACCGAAACTGAAGTCCGACGTGCTGTACGTGCCGACCGGCGACGGGGTACATGTCTTCGGCGCCGGCGCCGATGTGGCGCTGCGGGGACGGGCCGCGTACCAGTGGCTGGACCGGCTGGCGCCGCATCTGGACGGCTCGGTCGAGCTGGCGGCCCTGGTGCGCGGGCTGCCGGACGACAAGCGGGAACTGGTCGGCGCGCTGGTGGGCAGGCTGCGCGACGCGGGATGCCTGGTGGACGCGGCCGAGGACCTGCCGCACGGGCTGACCGGCCGCGAACTGGAGCTGTACGACCAGGAGATCGCGTTCATCGAGTACTACGGCCCCTCGGCCGCCCGGCGGTTCGAGGAGTACCGGAACAGCCGGGTGGTGGTCGCCGGGGCGGGCCCGGCCTTCGTGGCGCTGGTCTGCTCGGTGCTGCGCTCGGGGGTACGGGCGCTGCGCGCGGTACGGACGGACGAAGCGCCCACCGCCACCGCCCGGCTGGCGGAACTGGTGGCGGAGGCACTCGCCCGGGACCCGGAACAGCGGGTGGTCCACGCCGAGTTCGGGGCGGCCGAGGAGGCGGCGATCGGCGGCGCGGACCTGGTGCTGCACCTGGCGACGGCGGGTGGCACGGAGCGGGCCGAGCGGCTGGCCGAGGCGTGCGAGCGCTCGGGCACGCCGCTGGTGCAGGGGGTGGTCCTGGACGACGTGGCCTGGCTCGGCCCGGCCGGGGCCACCGCCTGGCGGTCGGCCTGGGCCCGGCTCGCGCCGCGCGGCCCCCACCGGGCGGACGCCTTTCTCACCGGGCCGGCCGCCGCCGTGGTGGCCGGGCATCTGGGACTCGCCGGATTCCGGGCGCTGACCGGGATCGGGGAGGACTCCGAGGAGGGGTGCCGGGTGACGCGGGTGGATCTGGAGACCCTGCGGACGACTGTTCATGGGTTCCTGCCGCATCCGGCCGTCCTGGCAACCGGTCAAGGGCCGGAGACCGAAGCGGAGTTCGCCGCCCGGTACGCGGCGCTGAGCGCGACCCCGCCGCTGACCGAGGAGGAGTTCTCGGCTTGCGCGGCACGCTGTTTCGACCCGCATCTGGGCGTGTTGCGGGAGCTGGCCGAGCGGGACTTCACCCAACTGCCGCTGAACGTCAGCGAGGCCGTGCCGCACTCCCCCGGCGCCGCCCGGATCTTCGGCAGCGGCCTGGGCTTCACCGAGGCCCGGCGCCGCGCCGCCCTGCGCGGACTCGCGGAGTACGCGGCGGGCGCGCCGGACCCGCGCCGGTACGGCCCCGCCGACGCGGTGTACGGGTGGGAGCTCGGCGAGCGGCGGCCGGTGGCCGTACCGGCGGTCGAGGTGTTCACGGCCCCGGGCCCGGGCCGCGCCGCCCGGGCGGACACCACCGGCCCCGCCACCCTGGTGGACACCACCGGCCCCGCCACCCTGGTGGACACCACCGGACTCGCCGCCCGGCTGGGCTGGGACGACGCGGTGGCGGCCGGGCTGGCCGGCCAGTGCGCCCGGCTGGCGCTGGCCGACCTGGCGGACGGGCGGGCCCGGCCGGTGGCCCTGGACCCGGCCGCCGGGGCGCCGGTGGGCCGGGCGCGGGAGCTGCTGGAGCTGCTGCGGGCGGCGGGCGGCACGGTCCGGGCGGCCGACATCGGCGGGGTGCTCGGGGTGCCGGTCTGGGCCTGGTGGGAGGGCACCCGCCCGGTCGCGGTGAGCTGCGGGCCCGGCGCGGTGGCCGAGGGGCTGGAGCGCGTCCTGCTGTCCCGGCAGGCCGCCCTGACCGGGGACGCCGCCTACGCGCCTCCGCCCGTACCGGAGTTGGGCCCGCCCCCGGGGCCCGAGCAGCAGGGGGACTGGGCGCCGCCCCCGGAGACGTACGGGATGGTGGCGGCGCTCCGGGAGCGGGGGGCGCGCCCGGTCGTCGTGCCGCTGGACCACGACCCGGCCGTCCACGAGGTGCTGCCCGCCCTGCTCCGGGTGGTGCTGCTCGATGGCTGAACCGACCAGGATGGCTCAGGCCCCCGGGGTGACCGGAGCGACGGAGACAGCCGGGAGCCCCGGGACATCCGGGGCGGCCGACAGGCCCGAGGCGGCCGGGGCGGAGCCGGTCCACGCGGTGGGCCCGGACGCGGCGACCCCCGGGTTGCGGTTCTGGTGGCGCACCTTCGAGGGTGTCCGGGAGCTGTTCGCGGAGGGGCACGGCGAGGAGGGCGGGCCGGACGACCCGCTGCCGGTCAAGGTCCACCGGGGGCTGCCGCGCCACGTGCTGAGCGAGCCGGCCCGGCGGATCGGGGACGCCCGCTGGTCGTTCGGCGCCTTCCGCCGGGCCCACCCGGGGGCCGCGCCGCGCCGGGCGGAGCTGGACGAACCCGCGCTCTCGGCGCTGCTGCACCACACCTACGGGCTGAGCCGGATGGAGCTGGGTCCGCACGCCACCTGGCCGTACCACCGGACGGTGGCCTCGGCACGCTGCTTCCACCCGGTGGAGCTGTACCTCTGGCTGGACGGCGCGGCGGGGACCGTACCGGCCGGGTGCTACCACTACGACCCGGCCCATCACGCGCTGACCCGGCTGCGGACGGGCGGGGTGCCGGAGCGGCTGCGGGCGGCCGCCGGGACCGGGCGCGCCGGGCGGACCCGGGCCCTGCTGGTGGCGGCGGTGTGGTTCCGCAAGGCGGCCTTCCGCTACCGGGACTACGCCTACCGGCTGGGCGCCCAGGAGGCCGGGATGACGGTGGGCAACGCGCTGCTGGTGGCCGGGTCGCTGGGGCTGCGGGGCCAGGTCCACCACCGGTTCGACGACGCGGTGGTGAACCACGCCCTGGGGCTGGACGGGGCGGAGGAGACGGCCTTCGCGGTGGTCGATCTGACCGGAGCAGGGGGCGAAGCCTGGGACGGAGACGGAGACGGAGACGGGGACGGAGACGGGGACGGGGGCGCGACGGCTCACGGTGTGCCCGGGGCGCTGCCCGCCGTCCGGCCGGCCCAGCTGCGGACCAATGCCACCGACGCCGCGCTCTGGGCCGGGCTGAGCGCGGTGGACCGGGCCGCCCGGATGACCGGTCCGGGGTGGGAGACCCCCGTCGAGCCCGCCGATTTCCACACCGGGATGGTGGGTGCCGGACCTTCGGTCACCCTGGCTCCGGACGAACGCCTCCCCGGGGAAGTGGAGTTGGGGGCGGCGCTGCGGGCGCGGAACTCGGGCGGGCGGATGTTCCTGCCGGGCGGGCCGCCGGTGACCGGGGCCGAGCTGGCCGGGCTGCTGCGGTACGCGTTGGAGCCGGTCGCCTCGGACCACACCGGGCCGCCGTCCACCGGCCCGGCCCTCCGGCCGCTGGTGGACTGCCATGTGCTGGCGCTGGACGTCCCCGGAGTGGCACCCGGACCGCACCGGTTGGTGGCGGAGCCGGGCGGCGTAGGGCCCGGTCCCGGCCCCGGCCCCGCGCTGGCCGGGCCCTCGGGGCGGGACGGGCGCGCGGTGGTGGCGATGCTCTGCGACCGCACCCCCGCGGTGAACACCGCCAAGGCGCCCGCGGTGGTGTTCCTGGGGGTGGACCGGCTGGCGGGCGACCGGTGGTTCGGGGCGCGCGGCTACCGCGTCCTGCACCAGGAGGCCGGGATCGTCGCCCAGCGGATCAGTGTGCTGGCGGCGGCCGCCGGGGTGTCGGCCCGGATCACCAACGGGTACGACGACGGGCTCGTCCGGCAACTGATCGGTGCGGGACCCGCGTACGTCCCGGTGTTCGCCCTGGTGCTCGGCCGCCGCCGGGCCACCGCCCAGTACGAGCCGCCGCTGACCTGGTGAACCGTCGCCGGGCCGGTACCTGTGGGCCCGACTCTGTGGGTGCTCCTTCGGTCCGACCGCGAAGACCACGGGGCGGCCCCGGACCCAGGATGCGGTGCGGGCCGCTCGCCGGCCCGCACCGAGGGACGTACCGACAGAGGTACCGACCAACCGACAGTGGAGAAAGGGGAATCGGAATGGAACCGAACCTCGCACTCGACCTCGACGACCTGAGCGTCGACGAGCTCGACATCCTCCCGACCTCGCCGGGCGCCGGCCTGGAGTCGATCAACGTCGGCCACGCCATGGTCGAGATCGGCGCGTCGAACTGCACCTCCACCGGCACGCCCGCGAGCTGCTGCTCGTGTTGCTGCTGCTGAACCGGGGTGTGACCCGGGCTGTGTGACCCGTGTCCGGTGGGCCTTCGGGCCCGCCGGACACGGCACCGCGCCCGGGCGGGCAGGCGTGGCCCGTACGACCGGTTGACGAACGGAGGGACCATGACGTGACCGACGTGACCGACGTGACCGACGTGACCGAGGCACCCGCGCGGGACGCGGCCCGCACCACCAGTCAGCGGCGAGAGGGTGGGGGAAGCAGTGCCCCGGCGGCGTTCGCCGTGGTCGGGACGGGTGTGCTGGCCGCCGCCGTCCGTGCCGCCGTCGCCCGGACGCACCGGACGGTCGCCGCCACCGACCCCGACTGCGCCGGGGTGGTCACCGCCGACGACGGCTGGACCACCTCCACCGCGCCCGAGCACCCCGGCACCGGCTGGCTGCCGGTACGGGTGGAGCTGGGCCAGGTCGTCATCGGTCCGTACGTCGCCCCCGGCCGGACCGGCTGCGCCCGGTGTGCCCGGACCCGGCGGCACCGCGCCCTGGGCCCGGACAGCCCGCGCGCCGAACTGCTGCGCCGGTACGGGGAGCGCCTGGCCGACCGGCCGGCCCCGCTGCTGTCGGCCTGGGCGGCCGAGGCGGTGGGCGCCCTGGTGGCGGGCGAACTGGCCGCGCCGCCGGAGAGCCGGCGCACCACCCGCGGCATCGTCGTCCTGTCGCTGACCACCCTCGCGGTGGACGCCCACCCCTTTCTGCCCGATCCGGCCTGCCCCCGGTGCGGGGGCCTTCCGCCGGACCGGCCGCCGGTGCTGATGGGGGTGGCGCGGCCCAAGCTCGACCGGGACACCTACCGGGTGCGGGACCTCGCGGACGGCTGGCCGGAGTTGGTCCACGCCTATGTGGACGGCCGGACCGGGGTGGTGCGCCAGCTCGACGTACGGCCCGACTACCGCTATCCGATGGTCTCCGCGCCGCTCCATCTGCCGGACGGCGAGCAGGAGGCGGGCTTCGGGCGGGACCTGGACTACGCGGGCTGTGAGCGCACCGCCCTCGCCGAGGCGCTGGAACGGCTGGGCGGCGCCCGGCCCGGTGGCCGGCGCACGGTGGTGCGGGCTGCCCACCGGGAGGTGGCCGACGGGGCGGTGTGCCCGGTGGACCTGGGCCTCTACCCGCCCGAGCGGTACGCCCAACCCGGCTTCCCCTACCCGCCGTTCGACCCGGACCTGGAACTGAACTGGGTGTGGGGCCACTCCTTCGGGCGCGGCGGCCCCGTCCTCGTACCGGAGGACTACGCGTACTACCGCACCCGGCGCGGCAATCCGGACGCCCGGCCGCTGGCCTACGAGGTGTCCAACGGGTGCGCGCTGGGCGGCTGCCTGGAGGAGGCGGCGCTGCACGGGCTGGTGGAACTGGCCGAGCGGGACGCCTTCCTGCTCACCTGGTACGCCCGCCTGCCGGTCCCCCGGGTCGATCTCGCCACGGTGTCCGACCCCCGGATCGCCCTGCTGACCGAGCGGATCCGGCAGGACTCCGGCCACCGGGTGCTGGCCTTCGCCACCACCCCGGAGTACGGGATCCCCACCTGCTGGGTGATGGCCGTGCGGCCGGCCGACGGTGACCCGGACGAGCCCGACGAGCCCGCCGCGGTCTGTGCGGCCGGGGCCCACTTCGATCCGGAACGGGCGCTGCTCAACGGGCTGTTGGAGCTGACCGCCAATCTGGGCTGGAACCGGGACGCCTATCGGGCCGAGCGGGACCGGATCGCGGCCATGGTGGCGGACCCAGAGCTGGTCCGGGAGATGCGGGACCACGCCCTGCTCCACTGCCACCCGGCCGCCTTCGAGCGGTTCCGCTTTCTGCTCGGGGACGAGCGGGGGCTGCCGGTGGACGAGGCGTTCGCCCGGGCCGGCCACCGGCCGCGCGCCGCCGATCTGCGCGAGGACCTGGCCGAGGTGGTGGACCGGTTCACCGACCGGGGGCTGGAGGTGATCGTGGTCGACCAGACCACCGACGAGCACCGGGCGGGCGGCCTGGCCTGCGCCAAGGTGATCGTTCCGGGGCTGCTGCCGATGACCTTCGGCCACCGGATGCGCCGCACCCACGGCCTCCCCCGGCTCGGCACGCTCCCCGCCGAACTGGGCTACCGAGCGCGGTCGTTGCCGCCGGAGGAGGTGAATCCGCACCCGCATCCGTTCCCCTGAGCCGGTGGCCGGACACCCCTCACCGCGGTGGTGCGGCCCCCGAGACCTGGCCCGCCGAGATTCCATTCCCTCGATTCCGCGACCGGAGCTGTGCATGAACGAGGCTTTCTCCACCCCGGACACCTTCGGGGTGCGCATCGGCGGGCTGCCGGTGTCGGTGCTCGACGACCTGCGCTCGCCGGAGCTGTGGAGCCAGGTCGAGCGGGTGCTCGACACCGAGCACCGTCTCGACACCGTGGGCGGCGGGCTCGGTGACACCCTCTACGCCCTGATCGGCCACGCCACCGCCGGAAAACCGCTGCTGGTGGCGCTCCGCCGGGCCGTCCACAACCGCCGCCGTCCCGCCGGGCGGTGCTGGAACGACGAGGTACGGGCGCTGCTGCCGGAGGCCGTCGCCAAGAGCGTACGGTCCTGGCTGACGCTGCTCGAAGACCACCGGCAGCAACTGGAGCGGCTGGACGAGCTGCTGGTCCACCACGCCGGTTCGCGCACCGCGCTGCTGCGCAAGGCGGCGAGCGAACCGGCGCTCCAGCACGGCCTGGTCCTCGGCAGCCCTGTCCTCCATGAGCGGCTGCGCGGCTGGCTGGGCCGCCCGGACGCGTCCGCACCGGCCGGGGAGAGCGGCCGGGCGCCGGACCAGAAGGCGGCCCTGCGGCTGGCCAAGTATCTGTCCCGGATCACCATGAAGACCAGCCCGTTCAGCACCTTCACCATCAGCGGTCTCGGCCGCTGGCGGGACACGGCCGGGGGCGAGAGCGGGACCGGGGCCGGGGTGGCTTCGGCGGACCTCACCGTGCTGACGGTGGCCGAGATCAATGTCTGGGTGGTCCAGCAGGTGGTCCGGGAGCTGAGCCACCGCCCCGAGTACGCCCGGCGGCTGCGGCTGCGGCTCAACCCGAGCGCCGTACTGACCGGTGAACGCTGGGAGTTCCTCGGCCCGGGTACCGAGGAGCCGCTGCGGGGCCTGGCCGCCTCCGCCCCGGTCCGGGCCTGTGTCGCCGCGGTGACCGGAACCGGCCGGGGCACCGGGGCCGGCCGGGTGCGGGAGGACGCGGCCCGGGTGGTGGCCGGCGCGACCGGGAGCACCCCGGAGGCCGCCGACGCCTATCTGGCCAAGCTGGTGGAGCTGGGCCTGCTGGAGGCCGAACGCCCTTTCCCGGACCAGGCCATGGACCCGCTGGCGGAGCTGCGGGACTGGGTGGCGGGGGTGGCCGGTGACACTTCGGGCGGTGGCACCCCGGGCGGCGCCGAGGAGCCCGTCTCCGCCGGGGCCGTCCGCGCCGGGCCCGAGGGTGGTGCGGGGTCACCGGACGAGGCGGACGGGCTCGGAGCCGTACAGAATGACGGGGAGGAGCCGGGCCCGCTGCTGGGCGTGCTGGACGAGTTGCGGGAGCTGGTCGGGCGGTACGCCGGGCTCGCGGATCCGGCGGACCGGCGGGAGTGTGTGCGCGGGGTCGAGGCGGCGCTGCGGCGGCTGCGGGAGGCGGCCGGGGCCGAGCGGATCGAGCTGCCGGCCAAGAACAGTGTGATCGAGAACGCCCTGCTCGCCGCCGAGCTGCCAGGACCCGACCGGTCCGCCTGGGCGCCGGTGCTGGCCGAACTCGACCTGGTACGGCGGTGTTACGCGCTGCTGGACCCGGCACTACCCGGGCGGGTGGCGCTGGCGGAGGCGTACGCGGAGTGGTTCGGACCCGATGTGACGGTGCCGTTCCTGACCTTCCACCGGGCGGTGCAGGAGTGGCTGCGGCAGGACGCCGGACTGCCGGGTCTGTTGTCGGTGCCGACCCACGGCTATCGCGCCCTGGCCGGGCACCGGTACCCGCGGCTGCGAGAACTGGCGCGCCTGCGCGGTGAGTTGTGCGCGGAGGCACTGGAGGGGCGGCCGGATACCGACGGGGTGGTACGGCTGGACCCGGCCCGGCTGGCGGGGCTGGTGCGGAGCTGGCCGGAGTGGATGCGGGCGCCCGACTCGGTGGCGTTCTACGGGCAGCCGGTGGGCGGGGCGGTGGGGGCCGACGGGAAGGGGCTCGGGGCCGGGGTGGGGCCCGGGGGTGGGGATGGAGTTGGGGCGGCGCCCGGGTTTGTGATCAATGCGGTCAACTCCGGTCATGGGCGCGGCCGGGACCGGATCCGGCGGCTGCTCGCCCAGGCCGGGATCGCCGCCGAGGCGGCGACAGCACCGCCACCCGGGGGCACCGTGCAGGTGGACACCTGCCGCCACTACGGCAGCAATGTGGGCCTGCGGCTCAGTGCGGTGGGCGCCGAGCTCGACTATCCGGAGGGCCCCACCCTTCGCCCCGCCGGAGACCGGATCCGCCTCGGTGACCTGCTGGTGCGGCACGATCCGGCGCTCGGGCTGCTCACTCTGCACGCGCCCGGCCGGGGCGGCGAGATCCGGCCCGTGCACCCCAATCTGATCGCGGAGTTGTGGCTGCCGCCCGCGATCCGGCTGCTGCTCGGCACCTTCGGCGCCACCTCCAATCTGCTGATCCCGGGCCGCCGGATGTTCGGTGACCCCTCGGTCGAGCGGATGGACCGGGTGCTGACCGAGCCCCGGGTGGCGATCGGCCGGACCACCGTGAGCCGGCGCCAGTGGGTCTTCCCGGGCGACCGGGTGCCGGTCCGCCGCCAGGGTGAATCGGACCGGTCCCGACTACTGCGCCTGGCGGGGTGGTTGCGTCACCATGGGATGCCGTCGCGCTGCTTCGTCCGGGGGCTCGACCCGGCCTCGGTGGTCGGCGGCAGTGTGTGGCGGATCAAGTCCCGCAAGCCGCTCTATGTGGACTTCGCCAACCCGCTGCTGGTGGGCGTCTTCGAGCGGATGCTCACCGGCCCGGGCCAGGTGCTCTTCGTGCAGGAGGCACTGCCGGGACCGGACGAGCTGCCCGACTACGGCGACCACGGCTCCCGGGTGACGGAGTACCTGATCGAGATCAACGGACCGTACGGGCCCGGGGAATGAGGCACGGGGAATGAGGGAGACACCGATGGGGACGGGGTCAGGGGCGGAGACCGGGACGGGAATGGGGATCGGGATGGGGATGGGGTCGGGGGCCGGGATGGCGGGGACGGGTGCGGGATCGGAGGGCGGGCGGCTGGACCCCGGCACGGCGGAGGGCTCCGACTGGCTGCCCGCGCACATCTTCTACGACTCCGACCAGGACCGGCTGCTCACCGAGTGTGTCCGGCCGCTGGTCCGGGAGGTGCTCGCCGACGGCTCGGCGCAGAGCTGGTTCTACCTCCGCTACTGGGAGGGCGGCCCGCATGTCCGCCTCCGGCTGCTGCCCGCCCGGGCCGCCGACCGTCCGGAGCTTCAGCGGCGGGTGACGGAGCGGGTCGATGCCTTCCTGGCCGCCCGGCCGTCCCCGGACGTGGTGGACCGGACGCGCTTCGGCCAGGTGGCGCAGGGTTTGGCCGGCCTGGAGGGGCGGGACGGCCACGACCAGGAGGTGCGCCCCAACAACTCGCTGGCCTTCATCCCGTACGCCCGGGAGCACGACGACTACGGGCGCGGCGCCGCGATGGCCGCCGTGGAGCGGCACTTCCGGGAGTCCAGCGAACTGGCGCTCTCCGTGGTGGCGGCCGGCACCACCGTGGAGCAGCGCGCCCTGCTGGCGTTCGACCTGGTGGTCGGGGTCTTCGCGCTCTGCGACGAGGTGCGGGACCAGTGGGTGCGCCACGGCGGGCCGCCGCTGCCGTTCGGCAGCGGGCCCGAGGCGCCCGATGTGGCGGTCCGGTACGCCGCCCAGCGCGACGCCCTGCGCGCCCGGGCCCAGCGGGTCTGGCACCAGGCGGTGGCGAGGGACGGCTCGGGGGGCTCCGGGCCGTCGGGCGGTGACCAGCGGACGTACTGGCTGGCCTCGGTGCGCCAACTGCGGGACGAGCTGCACGCCTTGGAGGAGAGCGGCGCCTTCGCCTCCACCTGGGCCGCCTCCCCGCTGGCCGAACCGCTCGACCTTGCCGCCACCGCGCACCCGGGCACCAGTCTGGTGCTGCTGCGCTGCGCCCACCTGGTCAACAACCGGCTGGGGCTGACGCTCTGGCAGGAGAACCAGCTCCGGTTCCTGGTCGGCCGGGTGCTGGCGGAGCTGCCCGAGGCGCTGACCGCGTCATGACTTCCGGCGCGGGGGGACCGGGGAGTACGGGGGGTACGGGGAGTGCTCCGGGGGCGGGTGGGCCGGGGGTCGGCGGCCCCGGGGCGGATGGTCCTGGCGGCGGCCCTCGTCCGGTCCGGCACCGGGTGGACGGCCGGCGGGCGGGGCGGTACCGGCTGCCGCGTCCGGAGCGGCCGGCGGACGGGGAGGAGCCGGAGGAGGCGTCCGGGGTGCGGTGGCACAGTCTGCACGTGCACCACCACGACGAACGGGCCGAGCCCGCGCTCATCCTGGACGCCGTCCGCCCGGCATTCGGCGCGGTCCGGCCATGGGTGGCGGGGGCCTGGTTCGGCCGGCACTGGCTGCGCGGCCCCCATCTGCGGCTCAACTTCCGTTGTGGCGAGGCGGAGTGGGAGGAGCGGGTGCGGCCGGAGGTGGCCTCACGGCTGGGCGCGTATCTGCGGGCGCATCCCTCCACCGTGGTGCTGGACGAGGCGGAGTCGGCGCCGGTCCACGAGCGGCTGGCCGAACTGGAGATGGAGCGGGGGACGTTGAGCCCCTGGGTACCGGACAACACGGTGCGGGAGCAGCCCTACGATCACCGGCTCCAGGTGCTGGGCTCGCGGCGGGCCAGCGAGCTGCTGGCGGACTTCCTCAGCGACACCAACGAAGCCGCCTTCCGTGCCTACGCCCACCTCCGGTCCGGCGGCTCGCTGCCGGTGCTGGCGCTCGACCTGATGTGGGCCACCGCCTCGGCCGCCGCCGTGCCGTTCGCCGGGGGCGGGGCGCCGATCGCGCGCGGCTTCCTGTCGCTGCGCTCGCACGCCGACGCGTTCCTCTCCCGGACCCAGGACCCGGCCGGCTACCGGGCCACCTTCGACGCCAAGTTCCGGCGCCAGGCGGACGCCCTGGCCGCCCGGCTGCGAGCGGTGGAGGCGGCGGTGGCGGTAGCGGTGGCCGAGGCGGTACCGGGGCCACCGTCCGACGGGGGTGGCCCCGCCTCCGGGGATCAACTCGTCCTCGGGGATGAGCTCACCTTCGGGGATGAGCCCGCCTCCGGGGATCAACTCCCCTCCGGGGGTGAACTCGCCTCCGGGGGTGAACTCGCCTCCGGGGGTGAACTCGCCTTCGTACGTGAGTGGTCCGAGGCGGTACGGCGCCATCAGCGGATCGCGCTGCCGCTGCTGGCCTCCGGCGAGGTGTCGATGGACGGGGCGGCCCGGGCGCCCCGGATGCCCACCCGACAGCTCAGCGAGTTCCACCGGCTGCTCCAGAGCGATCACGGGCACCAGGACTTCATCCGTACGGACGACTGGTTCGCGTCCTTCCGGCTGGTGATGAACTACCTCTATCTCCACCTGGGCCGGCTCGGGCTCGGCCCCGCCGACCGGGGGCTGCTCTGCCACCTGGCCGCCAACACCGTGGAGGAGGTGCACGGGCTCTCGGCGGTGGAGAGCTTCCGCCACCATGTGATGGGCGGCAACCCGGCAGCCGGCCCCGGCACCCCCGGCACCGAGCCGGAGTGGCGGCGGATCGGGGACGAGTGGGCCGGGGCGGGACGGGCCGGGGCGGAATGGGAGGAGACGGGCCGGGCCGGAGGTGGTGGCGGGGCGTGAGGCCGTCCCGGTCGGCTCACCGGCCGTCCCCGGCGCGGGGCGGGAGGATCTCGGGGAGCTGGCCGCGCCCGGATATGCCGAGCTTCCGATAGGCGCCGGAAAGATGGAACTCCACTGTCCGGACGGTCACGAACAGCTTCCCGGCGATCGCCCGGTTGGTGTGGCCGTCCCGGGCGAGGCCCAGGATGCGCAACTCCTGCGGGGTGAGCCCGGAGAGCGCGGGCGGCACCGGTTCGCCGTCGTCCCCGTGCAGCAGCTCCCGCCGGGCGTCACCGATCCGCCGGGCGAGCGGCCGGGCCCCGCAGGAGCCGGCGGCGGCGAGTGCGGCGTCCAGGGCGGCGCGGGCCTCGTCGGTCCGGCCCGCCCGGCCCAGGGCGATCCCCAGGTCGCAGCGGGCGGCGGCCAGTTCCAGGCGGGCCGGCGACCGGGCGAGCGTGGCGACGGCCACCGCGAGCAGCTCCGCCCGCCGGGGCCCGCCCGCCGCCATGGCCAGCGCGTGCTGGGCGGTGCCGACGGCCCGGGGGGTGCCCCAGCGGCGGGCGTCGTCCAGCTCGGCGCGGGCCAGCCGGTCCGCCTCCGCGCACTCCCCGGCGGCGGCGAGCAGCAGCGCGGCCCGCGACCGCCAGGGGGCCAGGGCCGGGTTGCGCACCCGGCAGTCGGTGAGCAGCCGACCGGCGGCGAGATGGCCCGCCAGCGCCCGGTCCGGTTCCCCGGCCGCCTCCCGCAGCACCGCCCGGGCGGCGAGCACCGGCGCGGCGTGCTGGCGGGGCGGCAGCTCCTGGTCGAGCCCGCACCCGGCGAGCAGGGCCTGGGCGGCCTCGGTGTCACCGCGCAGCGCCCGTACCTCCACCAGCACCGCCACCGCCCGGGCGGCCACCAGATGGGCGGTGGAGGCGGCCCCGGTCAGCAGCTCGGTCATCGGGGCCAGGGCCCGTTCGGCGGTAGGGAGTTCGCCCCGTGCCCGGCAGATGACGGCGCGCAGCAGCTCGGCGCTGACATGGTCCCAGCGGCCCGGCCGGGCACCGCCCGCCAGCCGGACCCGGCTGCAGTGGGTCCACGCCTCGACCAGTTCGTCGGCCCGGACCAGGGTCTCGCAGCCGTGCCAGAAGGCGCGGCCGGGGCCGTCCGTGCCGTGGCTGAGCGCCTCCCGGGCGTGCCGGACGGCGGCGGCCCGGTCCTCGCCGGCCCGCAGGGCGTGGGCGGCGCGCAGCCCGGCCAGCTCCCGGCGGGCGCCGCCGTCCGGGGGCCGGTCCGCGAGCAGCCGGTCCAGTGGCTCCCCGGCGCGGCAGAGGGCGACCGGCCCGTCGAGGCAGACGGACGCCCGGTGCAGCCGCAGCCGCCAGTGTGCGGGCGAGCCGGGGGCGCCGAGCCGGTCGGCGGTGTCGTCCAGGACGGCCACCGCGTCGGTGGGGCGCCCGGAGTCGGTGAGCAGTCCGGCGAGCGCCACCGCGTAGTCGGCCGCGATCTCGGGGTCCCCGGCCTCCCGGCGGGCGGCGTCCAGGTGGCGGGCGGTGCGGTCCGGGTCCACGAAGCCGTCCAGCGAGGCCAGTTCGCGCCGGACGGCCGCCCGCAACCGGGGCAGCAGCCGCTGCCGGAGCAGCCCGCGCAGATGCCGGGCGGCGTCCTCGGCCTTTCCCTCCTGGGCCAGTTGGCGGGCGGCGAGCCGCAGCGGGCGTACTGTCCACTCCTGGCCCAGCGGCCCGGCGGCGACCAGCTGGCCGGCGACCCGGGTGACGCCGAAGTCCCCGTCGCGCAGGATCTCGGCGGCCCGCAGGTGCAGGGCGGCCCGGGTGCCGGCCGGGACCCCGCCGATGACCATGGCGGCCAGCAGCGGGTGGCGGAAGGCGAGCGGGGTGCGGTTGGCCAGCAGGCAGCGGCCGACCAGTTCGTCCACCGCCGACAACGTTTCCCGCACCGGGAGGCCGGCCAGTTCGGCGGTCTGGGCGATCTCCGCGTCCGCCCCCAGCACCGCCACCGCCCGGGCCACCGCCAGCGCGTGCGCCCCGAGTCCGTCCAGCCACCGCCCGGCGCCCGGCAGTTCCGCCGCCCCGGTGGCCTCCCGCAGCTCCCCGGCGGTGAGCACATGGTCGGGCGCGGCGCCGGTACGGGTCGCCGGCAGCGACAACAGGGCCAGTGCCAGACCCGGGTTGCCGCCGGTCAGCTCCCGGCAGACGCGGGCCGCCTCGTCGTCCAGCACCATCCCGTGTCGGACGGCCGCCAGTTCGGCCAGCGCCTCCGCCGACAGGCCGTCCAGGTCCAGGTGTTCGGCGCCCGGCGGAGCCGTACGCCCGGGGCCGCCGTCCCCGGCCAGCGCCACCAGCAGCGGCACCGCGCCGCCCGGCCCGGCGGGTGCGGCCAGCCACCGCAGGCTCCGGGGGTCGGCGCCGTCCGCGTCGTCCAGCACCACCGCCACCGGCCCCCGCCCGACCGCCTCCCGCAACCGCCCGGCCCGTGCCTCCAGCCCCCCGTCACCGCCGTCCGCCGGCGTCCGGGGGCCGTCCCCAGGCGTCCGGGCGCCTGGCGCCCCGTCCGCGCCGTCCGCCGGATTCCGGCCCCCGGGCGCCCCGTCCCCTGGTTCTCCGGGCCCGGGAGCCCCGCCGTGGCCACTCCACCGGTTCTCCCGGCTCTCCCCCGATGCCGGGCTCTCCCCGTACACCGCCCGCGCGCCCGCCATGAACCCGCAGAACTCCCCCGGTACGGGAACCCCGCCGCCGCCCGGCAGCCGGCCGAGCAGTTCGTCGGCGGCGGCGTACGGCCGGGCGGACAGCCCCCGCGCCCCGGCCGCGACCACCCGGAACCCCTCCCGCGCGGCGAGCCCGGCCAGCGCCTCCAGCAACGCCGACTTCCCGGCCCCCGGCTCGCCCCGCACCACCACCGTCACCGGCCACCCCGCCCGGGCCCGCTCCAGCAGCTCCCGCAGCCGCTCCAACTCGGCGGCGCGGCCGACTACTTCCCGTAACATCCGGCCCTCCCCCCGGCCCGACGACAGCGACCGCGGCGGCCGTCCCCGGGCGGCCTGCGCCAGGAGAGCCGGCCGACGCAACCCGGGCAACTGCCCGGGGGTATGTCCGTGCAGGTCATCGTGGTGGGAAACGGTCCGATGTGCGTGTTCACCGTGTGCGACCCGTCCTGTCGTGCGTCGGATGCGGCCCGGGCCCGTGACCACACGGTTCCGGGCCGTGCGTCGCGGGCCCCACGATCCTTCCCACGCCGATCCGCGTCCATACGAAGGGGCGCGGCCCACATGATCGGCCCGGCGGCCCGCGCCCCCGATTCGTCGGAAACCCGTCGTCCGGCGCACCGCTCCCGAGCGGCCTGAACCCGCCCCCGCCCCGGCAACCCGCCGCCTCCACCACCCCACCCGGGGCCGCCGCCCCACCCCCCGTACCGTCCAAAACTGTCCCGAACCCGCCCCTCCCGTCCCGCGCCGCCATCCGGCCGGTTGCCGACGACACGGTCCGCCCGGCACCCGCCCGGGACTTCGGTCCGAGGTGCGGCCGGCCGCCGGGCCTGCCAGTACGGTAGTGATGTTCGTACAGACGCTCGTCAGCCAATCAGCCAAGAGGATTGTGTGCCTGCGTGAGACATGCTAAAGAGTGCCCGCGAGCCGCGAGCCGCGAGCCGCGAGCCGCGAGCCGCGAGCCGCGAGCCGCGAGCCGCGAG
>NZ_JANUGQ010000029.1 GCF_024756275.1 Streptomyces pyxinae
CCAACCCCCGCCCGGCAGGCGCTGGGGCGGGGGAGGACGAGGGGGCCGGGGCGGTGGCCGGGGTGGTGCGCCGGGGGCTGGTGATCGCCATGACGGGACGTTGCTCCTCGGGGGATGGGGGACTCGGCCGTTCCTTCGGCGGAACGGGGGGCCGGTCGGGCCGGCGGGCGCTCAGGTGCGGACGCGGCGGACCGGGATCCGGGCGTGGGCACTCTCCGCGAGCATCGCCCTGTCGCCCACGAAGGCCCGCACCCGCTCCTCGGCCAGCGGCCGGCCCGGGGCGGCCTCCGGCCAGGGGCGCGTCGCGCAGATCAGATAGACCGAACCGGACTCGTGCGCGGCCCGCTCCCAGTCGGACGGCACCGGGCACTGGATGCGCAGGAACGGCAGGCTGAGCACCGCCCGCTCGGCCTCCACCAGCAGGGACGACGCAATCCTGGTCTCCTCGGCCAGGTCGGTGAGCCGCTCACCGAGCGACAGTCCGGCGCCCCGCAGCATCGCCCGCATCGCGGTCGCGGTGGCCTCCGGTCCGTCCGGTCCGTCACCGAGCGAGTACACCAGCAGATAGGGGGTGCCCGGTTCGTCGGGGGAGGGCTCGCCCGCGAACGGCATGACGGAGACGGTGCCCACCGGAGAAGTCTGCTGCCCCGGCGATTCGACGCTGGAAGAGGTCATGGCGCCGGATACTAGTGGGACGATCGTGGTCTGTTCGTCCATGTTTCACCTATTCGGCGTAACGCTCGCTCGTATGGGTGTCCCGGAACGCTTTTACGATCGGAACGCTTTTCCGACCGGGGCGTTGAACCCGGTGAGCCACCCGGGCCGCCCCGGAGGGTGCCGCTTTCCGTATGTCAGCCAGCGCGGGAGCCGCCGATGACGCCCAGAACGCCCTTCACCCCGAGCACGTCCGGTCCGGTCCGGCGCGGTGTGCTGCGGGCGCTCTTCGCCCTGGTGGTCACCGGGCTCACCGGCGGGGCGCTCGCCCGGATCGCCGCCGCGCCCCCTACCGCCCGCCCGGAGGCCGGGGCCGGCCGTGCCGGGGCCGAAGGCGGCGGGCTCGCCGGCCGGGGCGGGTTCGACGAGATGTACCGGGGGCGCCGCATTCAGGGGCGGCCGGCGCCGGCTCGTACGTCCTACCACGGGCCGGCGTACGACGTCCTGATCGACGGCCGGCCGCTGCATCTCATGCGCTGCGCGGACGGCGGCTATCTCAGTGTGGTGGACCACTACCGGTCCTGTCCGACCCCGCTCGACGCGGCCCGGGCGGCCGTGGACGAGCTGGGCTCCGCGCGACTGGCCCCGGCCGCCGCCGTGCACGGTGCCGGGGTGCGGGCGGCGGCCGCGGGGGACGGCGGGGTCACCGAGGAGGACGCGGAGGAGACATGGCGTACGTCCGAAAGAACCAGCGGGACCTGACCCCGGCCGAGCGGCGGAAGTTCGTCGGCGCCGTACTGGAACTGAAGCGCGCCGGACGGTACGACGACTTCGTCCGGACGCACATCGAGTACTACAGCGCCGACGGGGACGGCGAGCTGCGGGTCGCCCATATGGCGCCCAGCTTCTTCCCCTGGCACCGGCAGTTCCTGCTGGACTTCGAACGGGCGCTGCGGCGGGTCGACCCGACCGTCACCGTGCCGTACTGGGACTGGACCCGCGACAACACACCGGCCGCCTCGCTCTGGGGCGAGGACTTCATGGGCGGCAACGGGCGGCGCGGGGACCACCAGGTGATGACCGGTCCCTTCGCGTACGCCTCCGGGAACTGGCCGGTCACCGTCGGGGTCACCGAGGACCGTTTCCTCACCCGCGACTTCGGCCGCCCCGCCGACCCCATCGCCCTGCCGACCCGGGAGGAGCTGGACACCGCCCTGGCCGATCCGGTGTACGACTCCGAGCCCTGGAACTCCACCAGCCGCAGCGGCTTCCGCAACAAGCTGGAGGGCTGGGCGCGGGGGCGCGGCAATGAGCGCTGGCGCAATCACAACCGGGTCCATCGCTGGATCGGCGGCCTGATGCTGGGCGGGGCCTCCGTCAACGACCCGGTCTTCTGGCTGCACCACTCCTTCGTCGACCTGCTCTGGTCCCGCTGGCAGAGCCGCCACCCGGACGCCCAGTACCTCCCCGAGGCCCCGCCGCCGCTCGGCTCGGCGCAGCGCGGCCGGGTCGTCGCCCGCCACCAGCGGCTGCCGCCCTGGGACGTGACCCCGGCTCAGCTGGCGAGCCACACCGCGCTGTACCGGTACGCCTGACGCGGTGTGCGGGGCGGGGCGGTGCCCGGGAGCGCGAACGACAACGGTCCCCCGGCCGGGCGGGCCGGGGGACCGTGGGGTGTCAGGAGGGCGATCAGTCGCCGTAGCCGCCCTCGTGCTTCTTCTTGCCGCCGACGATGGCGCACTGGTTGCCGAAGGTCGGGTTCAGGAGGCCGATGATGTCCACGGTGTTGCCGCAGAGGTTGAGGCCGAGCTCGATCGGCACCTGGACGGCGTTGCCCGAGAGGACACCGGGCGAGTTGGTGGCGGCGGCCGCGGCCCCCGAGTCGGCGACGGCCAGGCCGGCGCCACTCAGGGCGACAGCACCCGTGCCGGCGAGGACGACGGCAGCCTTCGCGATGCGAGACATCAGGATCTCCTTGTACGTACGTGGAAAAGGGCCCGACCGCGCTCGCGGTCGACACTCCCCGTACAACGCCGCTTCTCACGCCGGGTAACGGGCGCGCCGGGAGTGACCGGTGCCGCGCGCCCGATGTCGCCCGAACGGACGCGTGGAGGCGGGGGAGGGGAGGGGGATGCGGAAGGTGGGGAGTTGCTGCCGGATCGTTTCTGCGGTGCGGTGCGGTGCGGTGCGGGCGTGGCGTGGCTGGATGTGGTGCCGTGCGGCGTGGTGTGGCTCGGTGTGGTGCGCGGTGGTGGTGCGGGAAGGGCCGGTGGGAACGGGGGTGTTCCCACCGGCCCTCGGTGGCCGGACGACTCGGCGGCCGGGTGTGTTCCGTGGCGGGGTGCGCCTACTTGCCGAGCGGGAGGCCGCCGAGCAGCGGGGCGTCCTTGCCCTTCAGCCCGTCGGCGGTGCTCTTCACCTTCCGGACGATGCCGGTGTCGGCGGGGACCGTCTCGGTGAGACCGCGCTTGCCGAGGGTGTCCACCGCTCCGTTCAGGCTGGAGGGGGTGAGGCTGTCGGCGGCGAAAGCCGGGGCAGCGACCCCCAGCGCCAGTACGGAACCGGCAACGGCTGCGGCGACCTTCGTGGGGTTCATGGGGGTGGGTCCTTCCTCGCAAGCGTGTGCTGTGTGCTGTGCGCTGAGTGCGACTTTCTGCGACTCGCGCCCGCAGAAGATCATTTGGCCGACCCCTGCGTGACGTTCCGTCCTCTGTAACGAGCACCGCGCGCGGGGGAAACTCGGGAGAGAGTGGGAAAACGCCGGAAACACTGAAAATGCTGAAAGTGCCGGGAAAGCCTGAAGGTGTCGAGCGCACCCTGTACACCGGGTACACCGGGTACACCGGGTACACCGGGTACACCGGGTACACCGGGCGAGCCGGATGGGCCGGAGGCCTGGCGGTGCCTATTCGACGGGTGTCCCGGACCGGCGCCGGGTGGCGTGGCGGGAGCCGAGCAGAGCGTGGGCCCGGGCGCTGGGGCTGCCCGGTGCCGGCCGAGCACGAACGCCGGGGTGTGCGGGAGGCCGTCCATCAGTTGGCGCAGCGACGGGCCGGCCCGCTCGGCGGCGTGGCCAGGGGACCGGTCGCCCGGGGCGGCCCCGGCCAGCCGGTGCAGATGGGCCCGGGCGTCCGGGCCGGGGCGCGGCGCCCGGCCCAGGGAGTCGAGCACCTGCGAGGTGGGATTGCGCTCGCGCCCTTGTTCCAGCCGGGTGCGGTAGTCGGCGTTGACCCCGGCCAGGACGGCGACCCCGCGCAGGCCATGACTGGCCATGACTGGCCATGCCGGCGTTTCTCCGGCCGCAGTCCGGCGCGGCGGGCGCGCAGAAACTCTCCCAGGTGGTTGGCGTCCATGCGGTCAGGCTGGGCGGCGGCCCGGTCCGGTGCCCGGGTGTGCCGCACCCAGGCTGTGGCACCCCGGGCGCCCCGGGCGAGCGGGCGGGGACGGACGCGGAGGAGGTGCCGGGGGCGGGACACGGAGGAGGTGCCGGCCCGGGGCGGGGCCGGCACCTCGCGGGGTGTTCCGGGTCAGTGGGTCTGCTGCTGGAGCACCTGGACCAGATCGATCGGCAGCCGGGAGATGATCGCGGCCTCGACGGCCTTGGCCTCGGCCGAGTTCGCCTGGGCGGCCGGGGTGACCGGCGCGGCCGGGGCGGCGGCGGGCGTCTGAGCGGTACCGGCGGCCTGGGGCTGTGTGCCGGTGGTGTGCGTCTGCGGGCCGGTGGCGGTGGTCTGCTTGCCGCTGGCGGCCGGGGTGGTGCCGGTGGTGGTGCCCGGGATCTGCGGCGTCCGGGGGATCTCGCCGGGCTGGGGGGCGGCCGGGATCTGGGGCACCGGCACGGGCCCCGGGAAGGTCCCCGTCTGGCCGGACGGCTGGGCGGCGAGGGTCTGGCCGGCCGGGGCGGGAGTGGTCGCCGGGTCCGTCTCCGCGTCCAGCAGGTCGATCACTTCCAGCCCGGTCAGGTCGCCGACGCCGGCCAGGATCGCCTCGACCAGGTCCGACAGCTCCGACTGGAGCTGCGGCGCCGTGGCGGTGGCGTCACCCTGCTTCGCCGCGGCGACCAGCGCGTCGATCGCCTTCTGAAGATCGGCACGGGCCTGCGCCACCGAGTCCTGCTGGGGCGTGTCCGCGAGCTGCGGCGCGCGGGTGATCTCGGAGCCGTCGCGCGGTGGCGGCTGGTGGGCCGCGGCGACGGCCGCACCCGCCGTACCGAGCGAGAGAGCGGCGGCGCAGAGCGCGGCGGCCACGGCACGACCGGGGGTCAGAAGACGCATGGTGGTCCTTCCGGTGAGACATGGGACGTACGAGACGTCCCTTCACCGTGCGTGGCCCCGCGGCACCCCGCAATCGCGCCCGTGACGCGCTGTCACACGGCGGACGGGTGAGCGTACCCCCGCTGACCAGTTCCGGAAGGCAGAACGAGGGATTCTTATCTGCTTTACCGCTAATACGGCAACTGAGTGGCGGAGGAGCCGGAGAGACTTCATGAGGCCGGGGGCGGGCTCCGGGTGGGGGATCCCGTCGGGCGGCCGGGAGGAGGCCCGGCAGGGTGGTGAAACGCGCCGGTGCGCCACCCCGTCGAGGGGTGGCGCACCGGTGGGTGGGGGCGAGGTGACGTCAGTCGTTGACGCAGACGTTGCCGAACGCCGGGTTGAGGATGCCGACGATGTCGACGGTGTTGCCGCAGATGTTCACCGGGATGTGGATCGGCAGCTGGAGGATGTTGCCGGAGAGGACGCCGGGCGAACCGACGGCCGCGGCCTCCGCGCCGGAGTCGGCGAACGCGGCACCAGTGGCACCGACGACGGACGCGGCGACGGCGGAGGTCAGGACGACAACCTTCGCGATACGGGACATGGTGAAGAACTCCTCGATCGGGGTGGCACGCGGGCCGACGTCGCCGGCTGCATGCATCAAGAACGGCTTCACCATTTCCGGGGTTGCGCCACCGAACGGGTGAACCGGGTAGCGCGGTGCTGACCGTCGATAGGGGCGGGGGCGGCGGCGCGCCCGCGCGAACAGTGCTCGAAAACAAGCGAGTTGTCGTGGTCGGGCGGGAAATGCTTGGTATCGCTCCGGTGGAGAGATAACGTTCCTGCCGTCATCTTTCCCGTTGTCATATTTCCGGTGTTCCTCCCCGTTCCCGGCGTCCCGGTGCTCCGGCGTCCCAACGTTTTCAGATCTCCCGGCGAGTTCGACGTGTTCAGCGTGTTCGGTGTTTCCGGCAGGCCCGGCGCTCCCCGTGCTCTCTGTGCTCTCTCCGTTCTCTGTGTTCTCTGTGCTCTCTGGGTTTTGTGTCTTCTGTGTTCTCCTCGCTCCTCACGGCTTCCTCACCACAGCGGAGTCCTGTATGCGGAATTCAGCGGTTCGTGCCGCCCGGCGCGGTCTGATCTCCCTGCTGGCCCTCACGGCGTTCGCGACGGCGCGGCCCGCCGCCGGTGCCGCCGCCGGCGCGGGGCCGGCCGGGGAGGAGGCGGCCCGTGTTCCGTTCGCCGAGCGCTTCCGGGTGCTTCAGCACGGGGGGCTGGTACGGGCGGCGAACTCGGTGGCCGGCTGCCGTGCCGGGGCGTCGGCGTGCGCCTCGGCACGGGACGGCGGCGCCGGGGCGTCCGGCCGGACCGCCAACCAGGCGTACGACCTGGGGTACATCGACGTGGACGACGACCCCAACACGTACAACTCCAGCCGCGCCGAGGTGCGGCTGCCCGCCGGGGCGCGGGTCACCCACGCCCGGCTCTACTGGGGCGGGAACCTGCGGGTGGGCGAGCAGAAGCCGGCCCGGGACAACGGGCGGGTGCTGATCGCCGAGCCGGGCGGCCGGTACAAGGAGGTGCTCGCCGACTCGGTGACCGGCCACCGCGCGGTCGCCGGTGCCGACGCCTACCAGGCGACGGCGGACGTCACCCGGCTGGTGCGCCAGTCCAACCCGGGGGTCTGGACGGTCGCCCAGGTGAACGCGGCGGCGGGGCGGTCGGGCACCGGTGCCTGGGGCGGCTGGACCCTGGTCGTCGCCTATGAGAAGCGGGACGAGCCGCTGCGCCGGCTGGCGCTCTGGGACGGGTTCGAGACGCTCGACCGGACGGCCGGCACGGTGGACTCCTCCGGCGGTTCCGGCGGTTCCGGCGGTTCCGGCGGGTCGGGCGGGTCGGGCGGTTCCGGCGGTGGTGGTCCGGTGACGGCGGTCCGGGAGCGCGGTCCGGTGGGCGTCACCCCGGCGGCCGGTCCGTTCGGCTCGTTCAGTGCCTTCGGCGCGCCGGACGGTCCTTCCGGCACGCCGGACGCGGCCCCCGCCGACCGGGCGCGGGACGGCGCGGAATCGCTGCGTGTCGATTTCGGGGCCCTGCGGATCCCGGCGCGCGCGGCCGGCCGGCTCGGCGTCGTCGCGTACGACGGGGACCTCGGTACGGAGGGCGATGCGGTGACGGTCGAGACCGGCGCCGGGCACACCGTGCTCGGGAACTCCGCGAATCCCCCGAAGGACGCGCTGAATTCCAGCATCACCGACTTCGGCACCGTACCGGCCGGCCGGTCGCCCGCTCATCGGAACACCTTCGGCTACGACTCGGACGTGTTCGATCTGCGCGACGCGTTCCGGCGCGGGGCCGACCGGGTCGCCGTACGGATCACCGCGCGGCCGGACACGGTCTGGCTCGGCGCGCTCTTCCTCCAGGCGGATGCCGCCGACTGACCCCGCTCCGGGCGGACGCCGCCGGCCGGCTCGTCGTCAGACGGACGCCACCGGCCGACCCCGTCGCCGGACACCGCCGGCCGGGCCCCTGG
This sequence comes from Streptomyces pyxinae, assembly GCF_024756275.1. Classification (GTDB taxonomy): domain Bacteria; phylum Actinomycetota; class Actinomycetes; order Streptomycetales; family Streptomycetaceae; genus Streptomyces; species Streptomyces pyxinae. The sequence continues at coordinate 7,435 of NZ_JANUGQ010000029.1, forward strand.
CCGACCGCGCCGGCCGGCCCGCGCCGGGCCGTCCCTCCCGTGCGGCTCCCTCCGCGCCGTCCCCTCCGCGCTGTCCCCTCCGCGCAGTTCCCTCCCAGAAAGGGTCACGCGTGCGTCCCCCCTTCACCGCTCTCCATGTCGTTCAGCCGGGTGACGGCGGAGTCGCCCGTGTGGTGGCCGATCTGACCGGGGCGCAGCTCGCCCGGGGCCTGCGGGTCGCCGTCGCCTGTCCGCCCGGTACGCCGCTGGCGGGCCGGGTACGGGCGCTGGGCGCCGAGACGTACCCCTGGCGGGCGGGCCGGGACCCGGGGCGCGCGGTGGCGGCCGAGATCCGGCGGGTGGGCGAGCTGGTGGCCCTGGTCGGTCCGGACCTGGTGCACGCGCACAGCGCCAAGGCCGGGCTCGCCGCCCGGCTGGCGGTGCGCGGCCGGGTGCCCACCGTCTACCAGCCGCACGCCTGGTCCTTCGAGGCGGTGGACGGCCTGACCGGCGCCCTGGCGCGGCGCTGGGAGTGCCGGGCGGCCCGCTGGACGCACCGGATCGTCTGTGTGAGCGAGGCCGAACGGCGGCGCGGCGAGCGGGCGGGCGTCCGGGCCCGCTGGTCGATCGTGCACAACGGGGTGGACGTGGCGCGGTACGCCTCCGGGCCCGGCCGGGCACTCGCCCGTACCGCCCTCGGGGTGCCGGCCCGGGTGCCGCTGGTGGTCTGTGTGGGGCGGCTCTGCCGGCAGAAGGGCCAGGACACCCTGCTGGCGGCCTGGCCCCGGGTCGCCAGCAGGGTGCCGGACGCCCGGCTGGTGCTGGTCGGGGACGGCCCGGACGCCGCCGCCCTCCGTGCGGCCGCGCCCCCGTCGGTCACCCTCGCCGGACCGGTCACCGACCCGGCGCCCTGGTACCGGGCGGCCGACCTGGTGGTCCAGCCGTCCCGCTGGGAGGGCATGGCGCTCGCCCCGCTGGAGGCCATGGCGACCGGCCGGCCGGTACTGCTCAGCGATGTGGACGGCGCCCGGGAGAGCCTGCCGCCCGGCCAGGACGCGTACTGCCTGGTCCCGCCCGGCGACCCCACCGCCCTGGCGGACGCGCTGGTCCGGCTGCTCCAGCGGCCGATTCTGCGGCTGGCCCTGGGGCAGCGCGCCCGGGAGCACATGCGGGAGGGATTCGATGTGCGGCGCACCGGCGCGGCCCTCGCGGAGGTGTACCGCGAGGTGGCCGGTGGAGGTCGTCCCGACCTGATGAGGGAGCCGGTCGCCCAGTGACCCCGGAACGTATGCGTACGGAACGTTTGACGGAACATATGAGTGCGGCCCTGCCCGGGGCCGCCGCCCCGGCCCCCGCCGGTGTCGGTATCGGTGTGAGCGCCACTGCCGGTGCCCACGCCGGGGCCGGCCGCAGTGCCGATCTCGCCGCCCCCGCCGGCCTCTCTGTCGCCGTCCCCGCCGCTGTTCCCGCCGACGCCACCGTGCCGGAGACGGCCCGCACCGGGACGGCCCAGGACACCGGGCCCGGGTCCGGGCCCCTGCCCGTGTCCGGTGCCGTCACCCCGACGGCGCCCGCCGGGCCGGGGAAGGCCGCCGGGGCGGCGGTGCCCGCCGGAACCGGGAGGACCGCCGGGCCGGGGAAGGCCGCCGGAGTGCCGTCGCCCGCGCGGGGCGCGGACCGGCTGGCACTGCCGCCGCGCCGCCCGGCGCCCGCGCCGCCGTTTCTCTCGGCGCTGGTGGCGGTGGACTGCCTCGCCGTGCCGGCCGCCGCCGTCGCGGTGCCGGCCGGCGGAGGGCTGCCGGGCGCCGGGCTGCTGATGCAACTCACCCTGCTCGCCACGCTGCTGAGCGCCCGGGCCGGGCTGTACCGGCCGGGCGCCCTCGCCTCCGTACTCGGTGAACTCCCCGCTCTGGCCGGCCGGGCGGCCGTGGTCTGGGGCGCGGCGGCGCTGCTCGGCCACCCGCAGCTCACCCCGGCCCGGGCCGCCGCCGCCTGGGCCGTCCAGCTGGCCGTGGTCTGCTGCGGCCGGGCGGCCGTCCACCACCGGCGGCGCCGGGTCGCGCTCGCCCGGCCGCGCGCCACCCTGGTGGTCGGTCCCGCCCGGGCGGCCCAGCGGCTGGCCGCCGTGCTCGACCGGCACCCGCGCTACGGGCTGCGGCCGGTCGGCCTGTACGTCACCAGCCCCACCGGGGCGGAGATCCCGCAGCCGGGCGGCGGGCGGCCCGCGCTGCCGGTGCTCACCGCCACCGAGGAGATCCACCGGGCGGTGCTCCGCGACGGGGTACGGGACGCGGTGCTGACCGGCGGCGGCCAGGAGGACCTGGTCACCCTGCTCAGCCACTACGGCTGCGCGGTCTGGCAGCTCGGCCCGGCCGGTGCGACCGGGGCCGGACCGGTGCCCGCGGCGATGGACCAGCACCTCTGGGGGTACGGCTGCCGCCGGCTCGATCCGCCGCCCGCGCACCGGGGGCTCCCGCTCAAGCGGTTGCTCGATGTGGCCGTGGCCGCCCCGCTGTTGATCGGGCTCGCCCCGCTGCTGCTGGTCTGCGCGGCGGCGGTACGGCTCTCCGACGGGCCCGGGGTGCTGTTCCGGCAGGAGCGGGTGGGGCGGCACGGCCGGCCGTTCACCCTGCTGAAGTTCCGTACCCTGCGCCCGGCCGACGAGCGGGAGGCCGCCACCCGCTGGAGCGTCGCCCACGACGAACGGCTGGGCCCGGTTGGCTCGTTCCTCCGCCGCACCTCGCTGGACGAGCTGCCGCAGCTGTGGAACGTCCTGCGCGGGGACATGAGCCTGGTCGGGCCGCGCCCGGAACGGCCGTACTTTGTCGCCCAGTTCAGCAAGGCGCATCCCGGCTACGCGGCCCGGCACCGGATGCCGGTGGGGCTGACCGGCCTGGCCCAGGTGCACGGGCTGCGCGGGGACACCTCGATCGAGGACCGCTGCCGCTTCGACAACCACTACATCGACCACTGGTCGCTCTGGGGGGACGTGTGCATCCTGCTGCGCACCGCGCTCTCGCTGCTCCGCCCGGCGGGCAGCTGATGGCGGTCGAACCGCTCCGGACGACCGGGCCGCTCCGGACGACCGAGTCACTTCGGACGGGCGAGTCGCTCCGGACGGGCGAGTCGCTCCGGACGACCGGACCGCCGGTATCGGCCGGGTCGCCGGTGCCGGGCGGGGTACCGGGGCCGGTCGACCCGCTCCGGCCCGGGTGCGTACGGCCGCTGTCCCCGAAGAAACCGGCCCGGCTGGTGGCCCGGTTCTGGCCGCTGCTGCCGGCGCTCGCGGTGGTGGCGCTGCTGACGCTGCCGGTGGACGCCCGGGCGGGGGGCGGCACGGCCGCCGACGCCGCCTCGGCGCTGCTGGTCGGCTGGTGCGCCGTACGGCTGGTACGGCTCCGGGCCCGGCCGCTCTCCCGGGCCGCCGCCGTGCTGCTGGGGCTGCCGGTGGCCGGGATCTGCGCGGCGGCCGTCACCGCGTACGACCCGGCCGTCGCCGCGCCCGGTGCGGTGCGCCACCTCCAGGTCTTCGTGCTGGTGCCGGCCGCCGTGGTGACCCTGCTCCGGGACCGGCGGGACTTCGCGGTGCTGGCCGGGGCGGTGGTGGCGCTGGCGCTCTTCCAGGGGGCGGTCGGCACGGCGCAGTACCTCACCGGGACCGGCGCCTCCTACATGGGCGCGGACGTCCGGGCGGTCGGCACCTTCGGGCCCGGCGATGTGATGGGCATGGCCACCGTGGTGGCGTACGGCCTGGTGGTCTGTGTGGGCCTGGCGCTCACGACGCGCGGCCGCCCGCGCATGGCGGCGTACGGTTGCGCGGGGCTGCTGGCGGTGCCACTGGTGCTGTCGTTCAGCCGGGGCGCCTGGATCGCGACCGCCCTCGCCTGTGCGGTCCAACTGGTGCTGACCGGCGCCCGGCGGGCGGCCCGGCTCGCCCTGGTGGCGGCGGCGCTCGGCGTGGTGCTGGTGGCCGGTCTCGGCGTCGGCTCGGCCCAGGTGGAGGAGCGGTTCGCCAGCATCGCCCGGGTGGCGGACGCCCCGGACCGCTCGGTCACCGACCGGTACACCCTGTGGGCGGCGGCCGGGGCGATGTGGCGGGCCGAACCGGTGACCGGCGTCGGGCTCAAGGGCTTTCCGGCGTACCGGGACAGCCATGCCTCGCTGGCCCTCTCCTCCGGCAGCGACACGGCCGGCGCCGGGCAGGCGTTCCGCCGCCAGCCGCTGGAGTCGCCGCACAACATGTATCTGCTGGTGCTGGCGGAGCAGGGGCTGCTGGGCCTGATCACGGTGGCGGCCGTCTGGCCGGCGCTGCTGGTGGCCGGGGTACGACGGCTGCGGCGCCGGCGGGTGGCTCAACAGGCGGTGAGTCCGGCCGGGTTGGTGGCGGTGGGGCTGCTGGGCTGGCAGGTCGTCGACTTCGTGTACGCGGACATCGGCGGGCCCACCACGGTGCTGACCGCGCTGGTGCTGGGGCTCGCCGGATGGTGGGTGCTGGGGGCGGGCGCCGCCGCCGGGGCGGAGGCGGGGGTGCGGGGTGACCACTGACAGCGGGACGCGCGAGGTGCGCGGGACGCATGAGACGCCCGGGGCCGGGGCGCCGAGCGAAGCGGAGACCGGGACGGAGGCCGGGACCGGGACCGGGACGGAGGGCGGGAGCGGGACCGGGACCGGGGCCCGGGCGGGGGGCACCGGGCGGTACGAGCCGCTGCCCGGGCCGTCGTCCCGGAAGGCCCCCGGGCGGGCGGGCGGACCGGGGCGGGTCCTGGCCCGGGCGGCCGCGCTGACGGCCGGGTTCACGGCGGTCGGCGCCCTGCTGGGGCTGGTCCGGGACCAGTTGCTGGCCCGGTCGTTCGGGGCGGGCGGGGAGACCGACGCCTTCCTGGTCGCCTGGACGGTGCCGGAGTTCGCCGCCACCCTGCTGATCGAGGACGCCATGGCGCTGGTCCTGGTGCCCGCCTTCGCCCGGGCGCTCGCCCGCCGGTCCGCCGCCCCGGCCGCCGGGCCCGATCCGGTACGCGCCCTGGTGCGGGCCACCCTGCCGAGGGCCGCGCTCGTCACCGCCGGGGCGGCCGGGCTGCTGGTGCTCGCCGCCCCCCGGGTCGTACCGCTGCTGGCGCCGGGGCTGCCGGAGAGCGCGCTCGCGGTCGACTGCACCAGGTCCACCGCCACCTGCGTGTTCTCCTTCGCGCTGGCCGGTTACGCCAGCGCCGCGCTCCGGGCGCACGGGCGGTACGCGGCGCCCGCCGCCATCTATGTGGCGTACAACGCCGGGATCATCGCCGCCGTGCTGCTGCTCGGTCCCGCGTGGGGCGTACGGGCGGCGGCGGCCGGGGTGGCGCTCGGCGGGGCGGCGATGGTGCTGCTCCAGGCGCCGGTGCTGTGGCGGCGGCTGCGCGCGGTGGCGGACGCGCCGGGCGCGGGAGCTCCCGGGCCGGTGGCGGACGGCGGGACGGCCGTACGGGCGCTGCTGGTGGTGCTGGCGCCGGCCATCGTCTTCGCGCTGACCCGGCAGTCGCAGGTGCTGGTGGAGCGGTTCCTCGCCGCCCCGCTGCCCGCCGGGGCCATCTCGCACCTCAACTATGCCCAGAAGGTGGCGCAGTTGCCGATGGTGCTCTCGCTGATGCTCTGCACGGTCAGCTTCCCGGTGGTGGCCCGGGCGCTGGCCGCCGGGGACACCGCCGGAGCCGGGCGCCGGGCCGAACGGGATCTGCTGGCGGCGGCGGCCCTGGTCACCCTGGGCGCCGCGGCGGTGATCGCGGGAGCACCCGGAATCGTGGAACTCCTGTTCCAGCGCGGGGCGTTCGACCCGGCGGACACCGGGGCCACCGCCACCGTGATGCGGGTGTACGCGCTCGGGCTGCTCGGCCAGACCCTGGTCGGCGGACTGGTCCGCTGCTACTTCTCGGCGGCCCGCCCGCTCTGGTACCCGGCCGCCGCGATGGCCGCCGGCGTCGCCCTCACCGCCGTCGCCGGGGCTTACGGGGCGCGGAGTTGGGGTGCCCCGGGGATCGCCGCCGCCAACGCGCTCGGCATCACCCTGACCGCCACCCTGCTGCTGTGCGGCGCCCGGCGGCAGAGTGTGCCGCTCTCCGTCCGCCGGCTGGCCGGGGGGCTCGCCCGGCTCATGGCGGCGGGCGCGGTCGCCACCGCCGCCGGCTGGGCCTCGGCCACCGGCCCGGCACCGCTCGCCGTTCCGCTGGCCCTGGCCGTCACCACCGCCGTCTTCCTCGCCGCCGCCCTGCTGCTGCGCGCCCCGGCGGTGACCGAACTGGCGGCTTTCGTACCGGGGTTGGGCGGGCTCCCCGTCGTACGTCCCCGGGGTGGCCGTCCGGCGCCCGCCGCGACCCGTTCCGTTCTGCCGAAGGCCCGCCGATGAACAACACCTCCAGTGAACCGACACGGGGATCGTCCGCCGTCCGGCCGGTACGGCTCCTGATCGCCATGTACCACTCGGTGGACGGCCGCACCGGCCCCGCCGACGACCCGTACGGGGTGACGGTCGCCCCGGACCGGCTCGACCGGCAGTTGCGCGCGCTGCGCGACCGGGGGCTGCGCGGGGTCTCCGTACGGGAGTTGCTGGCCGCCGCGCGGACCGGCCGGGCGCGCGGTCTGATCGGGCTCACCTTCGACGACGGGTACGCCGACTTCCTGGACACCGCCGTGCCGTTGCTGCGCCGCCACGACTGCACCGCCACCGTCTTCGTGCTCCCGGGCCTGCCGGGCGGTACGAACGACTGGGACCCGCTGGGCCCGCGCAAGCCGCTGCTCACCGAGGCGGGCGTCCGGGCCTGTGCCGCCGCCGGGATGGAGGTCGGCTCGCACGGGCTCCGGCACCGTTCGCTGCCGGCCGCCGACGACGCCGTACTCCGCGCCGAGACCGAGGAGAGCCGGGCGCTGCTGCGGGAGATGACCGGCGCCGCGCCCGAGGGGTTCTGCTACCCGTACGGCCACCTGGACGCGCGGTCGGTGGCGGCCGTCCGGGCGGCCGGCTACGCCTACGGCTGCGCCATCGACCCGGGCGCCCTCGGCGGCGTACACGCCCTGCCCCGGGTCCATGTGGGGCAGCGGGACACCGGCCCCCGGCTGGCCGCCAAGTATCTGCTGCACCCGCTGCGCCGCCGCCCGGTCGTCCCGGCCGCCGCCCCGGTGGTGCGGGTCCCGTGAGCTCCGGCGGCCCGCTGCGGGTACTGCATGTCATCACCGGGCTCGGCATCGGCGGCGCCGAGCAGCAGTTGCGCGCCCTCCTCCGCCAACTGCCCACACAGCACCGGGTGGTGACGCTCACCAACCCGGGCCCGGTCGCGGACGGGCTGCGCGCCGACGGGGTGCCGGTCGCCCATCTCGCCATGGGCGGCAACCGCGACCTCACCGCGCTGCCCCGGCTCACCCGGCTGATCCGGGCGGGCGGCTACGACCTGGTCCACACCCATCTCTACCGGGCCTGCCTCTACGGCCGGATCGCCGCCCGGCTGGCGGGTGTCCGGACCGTCGTGGCGACCGAACACTCCCTGGGCGCCGCCCAGATCGAGGGCCGGCCGCTGACCCCCGGCACCCGCGCCCTCTATCTGGCCGGTGAGCGGCTCGGTACCGCCACGGTCGCCGTCTCCGAGGCGGTCGCCCGGCGGCTCACCGACTGGGGGGTGGCGCCGGAGCGGGTACGGGTGGTGCCCAACGGCATCGAACCGGCGCGGTTCGCCCACGACCCGGCGGCCCGGCGGGCGGTACGGGCCCGGCTGGGGCTGCCGCCCGGCGCGTATGTGATCGGCGGGGTCGGCCGGCTGGTGCCGGGCAAGCGGTTCGACGCGCTGGTCCGGGCGTTCGCCGCGGTCGCCGCCGAACGGCCGGGAATCCGGCTGCTGTTGATCGGGGACGGGCCCGAGCGTGCCCGGCTGGAGCGGCTGGCGGCCGAACGGGGCGTCGCCGACCGGGTGGTGTGGACGGGCGGCGTCCCCCAGGACCGGGAGACGGCCCCACCGGGCCGCGGGACCACCACCGTGCTCGGCGGTGCTCCGGCTCCGGACGGGCCCGGTGCGGCTCCGACTCGGGTCACGGCCGGACTCGGCGGCCCCCTGGCTCCGGTTCCGGTCCGGCCCGAGGCCCCGGCCCCGGACGGGCCTGGTACGGCTCCGGTTCCGGCCGGGCGCGAGGCCCTGGGGCCGGTTCCGGCCGGCCCCGGTGCGGCTCCGGCTCGGGCTCCGGTTCCGTCCGGTCCCGGTGGGGCCCCCGGACTGCCCGGGCTGCCCGGGCCGCTCGGACTGCCCGGACTGCTGGCGGCGATGGATCTGTTCGTCTCCGCCTCGCCGGACGAGGCGTTCGGGCTCGCCGTCGTGGAGGCGCTGGCCGCCGGGCTGCCGGTGCGGTACGTGGCCTGCCCGGCGCTGGAGGACCTGCCGCCCGGCGACGCGCCCGGGGCCCGGCGCACCGGCCCCACCGTCCCGGAGCTGGCCGCCGCGCTGCGAGAGGCGGCCGGCGCCGGGCCGGTACGGCTGCCGGTGCCCGCCGCCGTGCGCCACTACGACATCGCCCGCAGCGCCCGCCGGCTGCTCTCCCTGTACGAGGCGTGCCACGAGCGCGCCGGACACCCGGCGCGGCACGCGCGCCCGGCACACCTCATACACCAGGCACACCGCACACACCGCTCACACCACGACCCCTCACGGAGCGAGTGACCCATGAGCACCACCTCCCGACCCCTCCGATCCCGCCTCCTCCGCCCCTTCCGGCCCCTGCGCCGCCTCGCCCGGCTGCCGCGCCGGATCGCGGCCGGGGCCGGGTGGCTCAGCCGGGTGCCGCGCCGTCTCCTCGGCGGCCCGCGCTTCCGCCGGTGGCTGGTGCCGGTCGCCGTGCTGGCCGGTGCCCTGGCGGGCGGCGCCTACGGGGTGCTGCGACCACCCGAGTACGCGGCGACCAGCTATGTGGTCGTCGTCCCCCAGGAGGGCACCGACCCGGCCGCCGCGATGGGGCTGGCCCAGGCGTACGGCCGGGTGGCCACCGATGTGGCCGTCGCCGGCGACGCCCCGAAGGCCGCCGGGGTCAGCCCGGCCGCGCTGCGCGCCGGAGTGCGGGCGGCCACCTCGCCGGACGCCCCGATGGTCGCCCTCACCGCCCGTGCCCGGCGCCCGGCCGCCGCCGTGCGCCTCGCCGACAGCGTGGCCCGGTCGCTGGTCGAGAAGGGCGGCCACACGGAGACGGCCACCGGGGTGAAGGTGGTCCACTTCGCCCGCGCCGCCCGGCCGACCGGCCCGGTCTCGCCCTCCGCCCCGCTCGCCGCGCTGGTCGGCGGCTGCGGAGCCGGACTGCTCGGCGGCCTGGCCCTGCTGGTCCGCCCCCGCCGGCCGGCGAACGGCCCGGTGCCGGCCGGCCGGGTCCCGGACGGTCGGGCGTCGGACGGCCCGGCGCCCGGCGGCCCGGCGCCCGGCGGCCCGGCGCCCGGCGGCCGGGCGCCCGGTGACCCGGCCGCCGAGGGCCCGTACGGCTCCGTGCCCGGCCCGGCGAGCGCGGCGGCCCAGCCCCGGGAGACGGCCGCCCAGCCGCAGAAGCCGGCCGCCCGCCCACAGCAGACGGCGGCCCGGCCGCAGGGGGCGGCATGAGCGCCCGTACGACGGCAGCCGCCTCCGGGCCCGGGACCGGAACCCCGGCCGGCCGGGACGCGTGGGCGGTGACCGTCTGCCGGGACGGGGCCGAGTTCGGCCGGCTGGCCGGGGAGTGGGGGCGGCTCTACCGGCGGTGCCGGACCGTCACCCCGTTCCAGTCGCACTCCTGGCTGTACTCCTGGTGGCTCTCGTACGGTGTCCTCGGCACCCTCCGGGTGGTACTGGTCCGGCACGGCGGCACCCTGGTCGCCGCCGCCCCGCTGCGGCTGGTGCGCGGCCCGGTGCCGGTGCTCACCCCGCTGGGCGGGGCGATCACCGACTTCACCGACGTCCTGGTGGACGACGCCCGCCCGCAGGCGCTGGCCGTGCTGGCCCGGGCGCTGCGCGGGCTGGCCCGTACCGCCGTACTGGATCTGCGGGAGGTACGGCCCGGGGCCGCCGCCGAACGGCTCTACGCGGGCTGGGTCGGGCCGCGCGCCCGGCTCACCGACTCGACCTGCCTGGAACTGCCCGCGCGCCCCATCGAGGAGCTGATCGCCCGGCTGCCCTCGCCGCGCGCCCAGAAGGTGCGGGCCAAGCTGCGCCGGCTGGACCGGATGGAGATCGAGGAGCACGCCGTGCCCGGCGGTGAGGTCCCGGCCGCGCTGGACCGGCTGCTGGCCCTGCACCGGCGCCAGTGGGCGGGCCGGGGTGTGACCCCCGAGCACCTCAGCGCCCGGTTCGCCGAGCACCTGGGCCGGGCGGTGCGGCTGATGGTGGAGGCCGGGGAGGCCCGGGTGACCGAGTTCCGGATCGCCGGGGAGCTGGTGGCGAGCGACCTCACCCTGCTCTCGCCGCGCCTCGCCGGCGGCTATCTGTACGGGGCCGACCCGGTGCTGCGGTCGGGCAAGGCGGACGTGACCACCCTGCTGCTGCGCAGCGGCGCCCGGGAGAGCAGCGCCCGGGGCCGGTCGGTGCTCAGCCTGCTGCGCGGGCGGGAGCCGTACAAGAACCACTGGCGGCCGGAGGCGGTGACCAACCGCCGGCTGCTGCTGGCCCGGCGGCGCACCGCCGTACCGCTGCTGGTGCTGGCCGGCTGCGCGGCGCTCCGGACCCGGGCGGCGGAGCTGCTGCGGGACCGGGACCGGGGCCGGGGCAGGGGCCTGGCCCGGCGGCCGGGACGGACCCGACTGCCCGCGCGGCCCGGACACCCCGGGCGGTTCCGGGCGCTCCGGCGGCTTCGGCGGGGCGGCGGTGCGGGCTGACCACCGCCCGGGCCGGGCGCGGGGGCGCCGGGCGGCCCGGGACGGCGGGGGATCACCGGTGGTCGAGCCGCCGGCCGTCCAGCTGGACACAGACCTGGTGGCCGAGCAGTTGCTCGATCCAGGGACCGAGGTCGATCGGTGTGCAGCCCGGCTGCTGGGCCTCCGGCGGCCGGGTCGGCGCGGGGCCGGTGGGCGTCGGAGCGGGCTCAGTGGGGGTGGACTCCGTGGGCGCCGGCTCCGTGGGCTTCGGCCGGCCGGCGGAGAGCGCGGTGCGGAACACCTCGGCCGCCGCCGGGTTCCGCCCGCACTGCCAGACGCCGTGCGGACAGTAGTCGGTGATGGTCTGGTACAGCGGCCGGTGCCGCTCCATCCATTCCAGCATTCCGCGCATGTACGCGGTGTTGTCGCCGTTTCGGAACAGTCCCCACTCGGGGTAGGAGATAGCCTTCCCGTGGGCCGCGGCGAATTCCACCTGCTGGCGCAGTCCGTAAGCCTGGTCCACCTGTTCCTGGAACGTCTCGCCCGGCGGCTGGTCGTAGGAATCCATTCCGACGATGTCCACGACGTCGTCGCCGGGATAACACTCGGTCCACGGAATGGCGTCGCGTCCGCGATTGGGCGCGAAGTCGAAGCGGAACTTCTGCCCCGGCACCTTGCGCATGGCGGTGACAATGCGTTTCCAGTACGTCTTCCAGGCCGCCGGGTCGGGGCCGCAGCGATGGCTGTACGTGGTGCCGTTCATCTCCCAGCCGAGCACCACCACCGTGTCCGGCACCCCGAGCCCCACCAGCCGCTCCCCGAGCGCCCGGTAGTGCCGGTCGAAGTGGCCGGCCGCGCCCAGCCGCAGCAGCTGCCGCACCAGCGCGTCGGGCAGCCGCTCCTCGTTCCGCTCCAGCATGGGCACATTGAGGACCAGCAGCCGGTCCGGGTCGGCCCGCCGCCAGTCGGCCCAGTCGGCCAGGAAGCCGGGGCGTCCCTCGATGTTGGACCACCGGTCGCCGGGGAGGTAGGTGTGCCCGGCCCGCAGCTCGGTGCCGCCGAGCCACTTCTGGAGCTCGGCCATCCGGCTCACGCCCTCGGGCCCGAACCCCAGATACGCGCCGACGGCGGTGGTCGGCGGACCCGGGGCGGCCGGCACCGGGGTGGCCGGTCCCGCCGGGGACGCGTCCGGGGCGGAGGCCGGGGGGTCCGTGACCGGGAGCTCCGGTGCGGCCGTCGGTCCCGGTACGGCCGTGGCTTCCGCCGTGGCCGTGGCCGTGGCCGTGGTCGTGGCCGTGGTCGTCGGCTTTGGTGCCGCCGTCGCCTCCGGTACGGATGGGTCGGCGGCGGCCGGGACCGGGACGGTGGCCTCGGGCAGCGGTGCCTCCGGCGCCGGTACGGCCCCCGGTGCCGTGGCTCCGGGCTCCGGTTCCGGGGGCGGCTCGGCGGCGTGGCCGGCGGGCGCCAGGAAGCCGCCCGACAGCACCAGACCGGCGGTGACCGCCCCGAGCCAGGCCCGGCCCGGCCGCGCCCGCTCCCGGGTGCGCCGGTCCGGGCCGCCCGGGTCCGCCGGGCCTTTCCGGTCTCCCGGTCCTCCCGGGTGAAGCCGGTGTTTCCGGTGGGACATGTCCGCTCCGCTCCTTGACTTTCCCCGGAAGGGACCGGGTGTTTTCCCGCGACGGCCGGCCGGGGTCCTTTCGTCGCCCGTCGCTTCCCGTCACCTCTTGACTGCTCGCCACCTCCGAACGTAGGGCGGCCCGGCCGATCGGGATCGCGCTCCCGGATTTCCGTAGACCATCAGTGGATTTCCTCGCCCGAACGGGGCATCGAAACGAAGGACATGCCGTGCCGGACTTTGACAGTTTCGACCGCAGTGTGCCCGTGGTGCTCATGCGGCTGGACCGGAATCCGTTCCACCACGGCACCCTCGGCGCGGCGCGCTCGCTGGGCCGGGCCGGGGTGCCGGTGCACGCGGTGGTCGAGTCCCCGGCGAGCCCGGTGGTCAGCTCTCGCTATGTGCGCCGGTGCCATGTCCGCCCGGACGGCGACGATCTGACGTCCCTTCGCGCCGTCCTGCTGGCCGTCTCGGCGGAGCTGGGCGGTGCCCCCGCCGTGCTGCTGCCGATGGACGACGTGGGCGCGCTGGCGCTGGACGCGCTGCGGCCCGGGCTGACCGGCCGCTACCTGCTGCCCGGCCAGCCGCCGGGGCTCACCGCCCGGGTGGCCGACAAGGAGCGGCTGGCCGCGCTCTGCCGGGAGCTGGACGTGCCGCACCCGCGCACCCTGGTCCCGTCCGGCGCCGAGGAGGCGGCCGCGATGGCCCGGGAGCTGGGGCTGCCGGTGGTGGCCAAGTGGAGCCGCCCCTGGCTGCTGCCGGCCGGGAGCGGGCTGCGCTCCACCCTGGTCGCCCGCACCGAACGGGAGGTCCGGGCGCTGTACGGGCAGCGGGAGCGGGCGGGCAGCCGGCTGCTGCTCCAGGAGCGGCTGCCCGGCGGGCCCGGCTCGGACTGGTTCTTCCACGGCTACTGCGACAGCGCCGGCGGCTGCGGGGTGGCCGCCACCGGCCGGAAGGAGCGGTCCTGGCCGCACGGCGCCGGGCTGACCGCCGTCGGCACCTGGCAGGCCAATCCGGCGGTGGAGCGGTCGGCCCGCCGGCTGGTCGGGGAGCTGGGCTACCGGGGCGTCGTGGACCTGGACTTCCGGCGGGACCCGGCCACCGGGACGTACCACCTGCTGGACTTCAACCCCCGGCCGGGCGCGCAGTTCCGGCTGTTCTCCGACCCCCGGGGGCTGGACGTGGTCAGGGCGCTGCACCTGGACCTGACCGGCCGTCCGGTGCCCCGGCTGACCGGGGTGCCCGGGCGCCGGCTGGTGGTGGAGCAGTACGCCGCGCTCTCCCTGCTCACCGCCCCGCGCCCGCGCCGTACCGCCCCGGGTGGCGCGGGCGTTCCGGTGCTCCCGGCCGGGCAGGGCGGCACCGAGACCGCCTGGTACGCCGCCGACGACCCGGCTCCCGCGCTGGCCATGGCCCGCGCCTGGGGCGCCCACGCCCTGCGCACCGCCCGCGCCCGGCTGGCCCCCCGCCCCCGGCCGTCCACCCCCTGAGCCGCCGCCCGCGAGGCCCCGCACTGTCCCCGTAACGCCCTCGCACGGGCCCCGTACCGCCGTACGCCCTACCGCCCTACCGCCCTACCGCCCTACCGCCGTACCGCTGTCCAACGGACGGCGACCACCAGGCACTTGGAGTCCCCTTGCAGAAGAAGCACACATCGCCCGAGGTGCACGAGCTGCTGATCGTCGGCGCCGGTCCCTATGGCCTGTCGGTGGCCGCCCACGCCGCCGCGCGGGGGGTGGAGGCGCGCGTTCTCGGTCCGGTGATGAGCGCCTGGCACGCCATGCCCACCGGGATGCTGCTGAAGTCCGAGCCCTGGGCCTCGGACCTCTCCGACCCGGCGGGGGCGTACGGGCTGGCCGCCTACGCCGCCACCCGCCGCTCGCCGGTGCGCCACGGCGAGCCGGTGCCGGTCAACTTCTTCGCGGAGTACGGCGACTGGTTCGCCCGCAAGGCCGTGCCCGCCGTCGACGAGCGCCTGGTGGTGGCGGTGCGCCGGCACCCCGACGGGTTCGAGGCCGAGACGGAGGACGGCGAGACGCTGGTCGCCCGGACGGTGGTGCTGGCGGTCGGAGTGCTGCCGTTCACCGAGATCCCGGCCCCGCTGGCCGCCCTCGGCCCCGACCGGGTGACCCACAGCAGTCACCACACCGAACTGGGCCGGTTCGCCGGACGGGACGTCACCGTCGTCGGCGCCGGCCAGGCCGCGCTGGAGACCGCCGTACTGCTCACCGAGGCGGGCGCCAGGGCGCGGGTGCTGGCCCGGACGCCACGGCTGCGCTGGAACACCCTGCCGCCCGCCCTGCACCGGGGCCCCTGGGAGACCGCCCGCGCCCCGCACACCGGGCTCGGCGCCGGCTGGCAGAACTGGTTCTACGCCCGTACCCCCGGCCTCTTCCGCCGGCTGCCCGCCGAGGCCCGGGAGCGGCTCTTCGACACCGCTCTCGGCCCGGCCGGCGCCTGGTGGCTGCGGCACCGGTTCGAGGCCGTGCCGGACGTCCGCCTCGGCCGCCGGGTCCTGGCCGCCGAGCCGGCCGGGGCGGGGGTGCGGCTCACCGTGGCCGGCCCGGCGGGGCCCGCGGCGGAGGTGGAGACCGACCACGTGATCGCGGCGACCGGCTTCGCGCCCCGGCTGGACCGGGTGACGGTGCTGGATCCGGAGCTGCGCGCCGGGCTGCGCACGCTCGGCCCGGGCGGGGCTCCCGAGGTGGGCCCGCTCTTCGAGTCGTCCGAGCCCGGTCTCTTCCTGGCCGGGCTGCTGACGGCGCCCTCCTTCGGCCCGGCGATGCGGTTCGTGTACGGGGCCGGCTACACGGCCGAGCGACTGGCGCGGGGCGTCGCCCGCCGGCTGCGCACCCGCCCGGCCCCCACCCCGCCGCGCCCCCGGACCCCCGAACCGGCGCCCGCGCCGGGCCGGGCCGCGGGGACGGCGCCCGCGTCGGGGACAGCCGGAGCGCCGAGGGGCGCGGTGGCCGGCGGGGTGGCGGAGCCGCCGGCCACCACATCGGGGCCGCCGGCCACCACTTCGGGGCCGACGGCCGGGCAGCCGGCACCGACGGCCGGCCGAGCCCCGGAGACGGCGACCGGGAGCCCGGTCCCGGTCGGAGAGGTCCCGGCACCGGCCGGGGGAGCGGCGGCCCGTGAAGTCCCCGCACCGGCCGGCGAGGCGGCAGCCGGGGAAGTCCCGGCACCGGCAGGGGGAGCGGCAGCCCGGGAAGTCCCGGCACCGGGCAGGGAAGCGGCAGCCGTGAAGTCGGTGTCCGGGACGCCGGGCCCGACGGCCGGGGAGGTGCCCGGCCCTTCGACGGAGGTGGCGGAGGCGGAGGCGGCCGACGCGGGCGGCGCCCATGGCGGCCGACGCCCCTGACGCCCCGCCACCCGGACCCGCACCGACTGCGCGTACCCCGGGCCGGGCGCACACCGGACGACCCGTACACCGGACGACCCGTACACCGGGCCACCCGTACACCGGGCCGGGCGAGGGCCGGGCGAGGGGCCCGTACGGGGCCCGGACGGAGGCCCGTACGGGGGCACCCGCCCCGCCCGGCCCGGGATACGCGGGAGCCGGTCCCGGAAGGACTCCGGGACCGGCTCATGAGCACCGCGCACGCGCCTCGGCGCCGCGTCAGCGCGTCACTTGTTGGCGCAGCTGTTGCCGAACGCCGGGTTCAGCAGGGCGAGGATGTCGACGGTGTTGCCGCAGAGGTTGACCGGGACGTGGACGGGCACCTGGACGACGTTGCCGGACAGGAGGCCCGGCGAGCCGACCGCCGCGCCCTCGGCGTCCGAGTCGGCGAACGCGGGGGCGGCGGTGCCCAGGGCCAGAGCGAGACCGGCGACGAGCACCGCGGCCTTCGTGCACTTCATGCTTCGGCTTCCTTTCGCAGAGGAAGACGGCCACGGATTTCGTGACCCACGGGCCGGGGAAGAAAGCCCGCCTTCCAATGCGAATATCGCACCGCAAGGACGCCGAAAAGGGGTGTGTTGAGCCGGTCGACACCACCGGTTCACCCGAAAGCCGGGAAATTCCGCGCTTTCGGCTCAATGGCGTCCGGCGCCCGGGTGCCACCGCGCCGGGGCACTCGTGAGACGGCTCAGCCGTGCGGCCAGACCGGCCGGGACACCAGAGCGTCCCACTCCCGGTCGGGCACTCCGGGCAGTGCCCGGCCCTGGGCCCGCCATTCGCGTATCAGCGCGGCATGCACGGGCGTCGTCCGGGGCTCGGTCGGCTGCCTGCTCTGAGGGATGAGGGGGACGCGCTGCCAGTTCCCGGCGCCAGAGGCCATGCCGACCCTTCCTTCACAGCGGGACGAGGCCCTCGCATGATGGCACAGCGGCCCCGGCTCACCGGGGGAGCGCGGCGAAGCGCAACCCGAAGTGGTCCAGGGTGCGCGGCAGCGGCCGGTCGGGCCGCAGCCGGCCGGGCCGCTCGGGGAGATAGGTGTGCCGTTCGAGGAGCGCGGCGATCAGCGTGGAGGTGGCCAGCAGCACCAGGTCCTCGCCGGGGCAGCGGGCCGGCCCGGCGCTGAACGGCAGGAGCGCGGAGGTGTGGTCGGCGGTGCCGTCCAGCCAGATCTCCGGGGTGAGCCGGTCGGAGTAGGGCAGCGTGTCGTCGCGGTGGAAGAGCGGGGCGTAGATCAGGAACCCGGTACCGGCCGGGAGCTCCGCCGAGCCCCAGGCCGTCGCCCGTACCGACTCGCGCAGCAGGAACGGCGTCGTGGGCCAGAGCCGTACGGATTCCAGCACGCAGGCGCGGGTGTAGGGGAGCAGCTGGGGCGCGGTCAGGTCGGCGACGGCCATCTCGTTGCGCACCTGGGCCGTCTGGCGCGCATGGGTGGAGAGCAGCGCCAGGGTGCGGAAGGCGGCGATGCCGGCCGCGTCGAAGGCGAACAGCCAGTGCGGCACCTGGCCGGCCGGGTCGAGCTCGGGGCCGGCGGGCGCGGCGGCCAGCGCGGCGGCGAGGCTGCCGGTCTCCGCCCGGTCGAGGTGGCCGCGCAGCCGGCGGGTGAAGCGGTCCCGGAGACCGGACCGGCGCGGGGCGGCGACCGACCAGTTCCCGGCCGCGCGCAGCCGCCCGAGCTGTGCGGTGATCCGGGTGTCGTCGCGGGCCCGGTCGCCCAGGGTCAGGCGGCGGGCGGTGCGGTCCCAGGCGGCCGCGAAGGCGTCCCAGCCGATCTCGCCGTCCCCGGCGGTGGCGGCCCCCAGCAGCTTGCCGGTCTCCTCGCGCACCGTCCGGACCACCACCGGGGCCAGGCTGTGCAGCCGGTGGCCGTATTCGAGGACCGCCTCGTTGAAGGCTCGCCGCTCGTCCCGTTCCGGGCCCCGGGTGATCAGCACCCCGTGCGGCTGGAACCGCTCCAGGGCGGCCCGCTTCTCCCGGGTGGCCGGGGAGTACGGATCCGGGGTCGCGGCCAGCACGTGCGCGGCGTCCGCCGGGTCCAGCACCACCGCGAAGTGCCGGCCGGCCGCGTCCAGCCGGAGCGGTCCCGGCCCGTACCGGTCGCGCAGCGCGGTGAGCAGGTCGGTGGCACGGCGGTCCGCCGCGTACCGCTCGGCCAGCGCCATCCCGGTCCGGCGGCGCACGATCACCCCGCCCGCCAGGGTCGGGGCGATCACCCCGGCAGCGATCCGGGCCGCGTCCCGCGCGCTCGCCCGGGCCGGGGTGTGCCCGGTGGCCCGGCCCGCCTCCGGGCCCGTCGCGGTCCCGGCCTCCGGCCGCCGGTCGCTGCTCATGGCCGCCGGGTGCCCGTGCCCGGGGCGGCGAAACGGCGCCCGCCCGAGCGGTCACGGGCGGCCGCGCCTGTCCGCGCCTGTCGCGACGACGGTCCACGCCGCACGCCCTTCCGCGCCCGTCGCTGCCCGGCGCCGGGCGCGGAAGAGCGACCGGGCGACGAAGCGGCGCGCCGGACCGCCGGGCCGGGGGCTGCCGGGGCGCGCCGTCCTGCGGCCCGGCGCCGACCGCCGGACCGGACCGGTTCAGCTTGGTCCAGCTCGGCTCGGCCCAGCTCGGCTCGGTCCGGCCCGCCGCGGCCCGTGGCGGGTCAGCCGCCGGTGGTGGGGCCACCGCTGCCGAAGCCGCCGCTGTGGCTGCCGCCCCACTTGTGGTCGTTCTCGCTGCGCGGCGAGGTGTCCGGTTCGGTGTGGTCGTGCCGCAGCTCGTACGGCATCACCCGGTCCTCCCGCTCGGTCAGCTCACCCGCCCTGCGGTGGCCCTCCTGCTCGCCGGGGAGCCCGGAGTCCTCCGGCCGGTGCGGCTGCTCGTCCGCCCTGGGCGGGGCGGGCTCCCGCGACCGGATGCGCCGTCCCAGCAGGAAGGCGCCGATCAGGAACGCGACGAGGATGATCCCCGCCACCAGCGGACCGATCCCCACCAGGTAGTCCCGGTTGGCGGCGAATTCCGCGCTGAACGTCATGACAGAGTCCATGCCGCGCGACTACCCGGACTGACGCCGATCAGGCACCCATCAGGCATGGAAAAACGATTCGTGCCGGTTCCCGCGCCCGTCCTCCGGCCGGCATTCCGCGGCCGCCGGGCAAATATCTTCATAAAAAATGGTCACGCTCTCTTCGATTGCGCCCTTCGGGTGACGTCGCGGAACCTAAACAGCGCGGCGCTGTTGGTCAGAGCGGCCCGAGCACCGGGCCTCTCGACGAGAAGGATGGACCATGATCAAGAAGGTTCTGGCCACCGCCGGCGTCGCTGCGGCCGTCCTGGGCGTGACCGCGCCGATGGCTTCCGCTGTGGGTGACCGGGGTGTCGACACGCAGAACGGCAACTTCGCCTCGCAGTCGTACGGCAACACCGTCACCGGCGGCTACATGAGCCCGCAGATCGGTCTGATCCAGGGCTCGCTGAACAAGCCCTGCATCGGCCTGCCGGCCCAGGTCGACCTTCAGAACGTCGTCGGCCTGGTCAACATCGGCATCCAGGACATCCTCAACGACACGCAGAACCAGACCTGCGCCGAGAACTCCACCGCGGTCAAGGGCGACAGTGCCCTGTCGCACCTGCTGGAGAACGTCCTCTCCGAGAACGGCTCCGCCGACGTCGAGGACTGACGGTGGTTCCCGGGCCGCGCGGCCCCGAGTGCCGCGCGGTCCGGGCCGTGCTTGACCTCCCCCAGCGCCCATCGGTGGGTGCGTGCAGGACGACCCGGGAACCGGGTCTTTTCGACGAGAAGGAACAATCGTGATCAAGAAGGTTCTCGCCACCGCCGGCGTCGCCGCCGCCGTCCTGGGCGTCACCGCGCCGATGGCCTCCGCCGTGGGCGACGGTGCCGTCGACACGCAGAACGGCAACTTCAGCTCGCAGTCGTACGGCAACACCATCACCGGTGGCCACCAGAGCCCGCAGATCGGTCTGATCGAGGGCTCGCTCAACAAGCTGTGCCTGGGCGTGCCGCTGCAGGCCGACATCCAGAACGTCGTGGGTCTGGTCAACGTGGGTATCCAGGACCTCATCAACGACACCCAGAACCAGACCTGCACCGAGAACTCCACCGCGGTCAAGGGCGACAGCGCCCTGTCGCACATCCTGGGCAACGTCCTCTCGGAGAACGGCTCGGCCATCGTCGAGGACTGAGGCCGGTCGCGGGGCGCTCCGGCGCCCCGCTCGCTCCTTCCGCTCAGCGGCCGCGTGCCCGAGGCGCGCGCCGGTCGCGCCCCCGCCCGGGGTGCGCACCGGACGGGCCCGTACTTCCCCCGCGGGGATCTCCCCGCGGCGGCAGGTGCGGGCCCGTCCGCGTGCCCCGCCGCCTGCCGTCCGTCCGCGCCGCCGCCTTGGGTCCGTCTGCCCCGCCGTCTTCCGTCCGCGCCGCCGTCTTCCGTCCGGCCTGTCCGGTCGCCTTCCGTCCGTACGCCCTGCCGCTCCTCGACTGGCCTGCCCTGCCGCCTTCCGGCCGGCCTGCCTCGCCGCGTCCCGTCCGGTCTGCCCGTACGCCTTCCGTGCGCCTGCCCCGCCGCCTTCCGACCGGCTTGCACGGTCGTCTCTCGTCCGGCCTGCCCTGCCGCCTCCCGTCGGGTCTGCCTGTACGCCTTCCGCGCGCCTGGGCTTGCCGCCTGCCGCCTGCCGCCTGCCGCGGGTCATTTCGCGTCGGCGTAGCACTCCACCACGGCCGTGGTGAGGGGGAAGCGCACCGGGGTCTCGCCGAAGGCGATCCGGCCGGCGGTCTCCCCGGCCGCGCGAACGGCCTCGGCGACCGCCTCCGCCTCCTCGGCCGGGCAGTGCACGATCACCTCGTCGTGCTGGAAGAACACCAGCTCCGCCCTGGTCCCGGCGGTCGCCTGCCGCAGGGCGGCCATCATCAGCAGCGCCCACTCGGCGGCGCTGCCCTGCACCACGAAGTTACGGGTGAACCGGCCGCGCGCCCGGGAGTCGGCCGAGGCGTACCCGGGGGTGAAGCCGGCCCCGCCGCCCGGGTCCTGGTCGGCATCAGTTCCGGCCGCCGGTGCGGGCGGGTCCTGCGGAATGCCGGCCTCCTCGGCCTCGGCCGCGCCGACCGCCCGGGGGCTGGTCCGGCCGAGCCAGGTGCGGACCAGCCGGCCCTCCTCGCCCGCCCGGGCCGCGTCGTCCACATAGGCCACCGCCCGGGGGAAGCGACGGCGCAGGGCGGCGAGGTTCCGCAGCCCGTCACCGCTGGTCTGCCCGTAGATCGCGCCCAGCAGCGCCAGCTTGGCGTGCTCCCGGTCGCCGGAGAAGGCCCGGTCCGAGAGCCGGGTGTAGAGGTCGTCCGGGTGGCCCGCCACCTCCATCAGACCGGGGTCCCGGGAGATCGCCGCCAGCACCCGGGGCTCCAGCTGGTCCGCGTCCGCCACCACCAGCCGCCACCCCGGGTCGGCCACCACCGCCCGCCGGACGACCCGGGGGATCTGGAGCGCCCCGCCGCCGTTGGTGGTCCAGCGGCCGGTGACGGTGCCGCCCGGCAGGTACTCGGGGCGGAAGCGGCCGTCCCGCACCCAGTCCTGGAGCCAGCCCCAGCCGTGCGCCGTCCACAGCCGGTACAGCTTCTTGTGGGCGAGCAGCGGTTCGACGGCCGGGTGGTCCACCTTGGCCAGCTCCCACTTCCGGGTGGACTTCACCGGCGTTCCGGCGCGGGCGAAGGCGCGCAGCACCTCGGCGGGCAGCTCCGGCCGCACCCGGTGGCCGAACGCCGCCGACACCTCGTCCGCCAGCTCCGCCAGCCGGCGCGGCTCGCCCCGGCCGCCGTACCGCTCGCCCAGCAGCTCGTCGAGGACCGCCCGGTGCACATCGGCCCGCCACGGCAGCCCGGCCCGCCGCAGCTCGGCCGCGATCAGCATGCCGGCCGACTCGGCGGCCACCAGCAGCCGCATCCGCCCCGGGTGCTCGGTGGCGGCCAGCCGCCGCTGCTGGTCCGCGTAGACCTCCAGCAGCCCGTCGAACGGCAGCCCGGCCCCGGCCGAGGGCTCGAAGAGCGAGGACTGCGCGCCCGGCTCGGCCGCCCGCTGCGGAGGATCGGGCGGTACGGGCAGGCCGTGCAGCCGGGCATGGGCGGCGGCGGGGGACCGGGGCTCGCCGAGCCGGCCCTCGTGGCCCAGCAGCAACTGTTCGGCGGCCTCGATGTCGTAACACCGCTCGACCCGCACCCCGGCGGCGAGCAGCTCCGGGTACGCCTCCGGGGTGGACCGCCACACCCAGCGGCCCACCTCCGGGCGGGCCCGCACCGCCGCCACCAGGTCCGCCTCGGCACGCACCGGCCCGGCCGGGCGCCCGTCCCCGTCCAGCTCCACCAGCAGCGCCCCGCCGCCCTCGGTGGCGTCCAGGGCCCATCGTTCGTTCACCGGTGCGAGTCTGGCACCCCGCACTGACAACGGCCCGCCGCGACGCACGACGCACGACGGGCGCAGGCGTGGCCGGGACCCGAGTGCCTCTCCGGCCGGCCGGATGCCGGACCGCCGCGCGGTTGACGGCCCGGCACCGGACCGCCGCGCGGTGACCGGATGGGTGCCGGCCGGGGTCGGGCCGCCCGGACGGGGTCAGGCCGCCGCGTGGTAGACGGCCGCGGCCTCGCCCCGGGAGCCCACGCCCAGCTTGGTGAGGATGTTGGCCACATGGAACTTCACGGTCGACTCGCTGATGTGCAGCTCCGCCGCGATGGCCCGGTTGCGGTGGCCGAGCGCCAGCCGGGTCAGTACCTCAAGCTCCCGTCCACCGAGGCCGGTCAGCGGATCGGCGGCGGCCGGCTCCGGGTGCCCCGCCCGCAGCGGGAGGACGGCGGTGACGGTGGTGCCCCAGCCCGGTTCGGCGTCCACCTCCAGCCGGCCGCCCAGCACGGCCAGCCGCTCGGCCACCCGGCCGGGTGCCAGGGCGCGGGCGGACAGCTCCCCGGGCCCGTCGTCCCGGACGGTCGCGCGCAGCTCGTCGCCGGTGAGCCGCCAGCCGACCCGGACCCGGCCCACCCCGTCCTGGTCCAGCACGGTCAGCAGCACCGCCCGGACCACCGCCCGGGCGGTGTGCGCCAGATCGGCGTGGAGCGGCCGGGCGTCCCCGTCCGGTCCGGCCAGCTCCAGCCGTACCGGGCCGTAGCGGAGCAGCGGCTCCAGCGATTCGGCCAGCCGTGCGAAGGCCCGGTCGGCCGGCTCCTCCGTCACCTCCTGGTCCCGCTCCGCCCGGGCCCGCAGCTCGACCAGCTTGGCGACGGCCAGCTCCACGGCGGTCGCCCGAGCCACCGCGTCGTCCAGCCGGCGGCTGCGCAACACCCCGAGCAGCCCGGTCAGCGTGGCCGCCTGCTCCTCGCCCAGCTCCGCGAGCACCCGGGCCCGGGTGCCGGCGGCCGTCAGCGAGCGGGCCAGCACCCCGGGGACGGCCTCCGCCGCGAGCCGCTCGAAGTGGGCCGTGACCAGGTCCCACAGCGCCTGGACCAGCGCCAGTGCCTCCGCGCCGGCCGGGGCGGCGCCCTCCTCCCGTACCAGCAGCAGCACCGCGCCCCGGGGCGTGGCGTCGCTGTGGACCGCCAGCACCGGCCGCTCGGCCCCGGCCAGCGACAGGGTGCCCTGCCAGGGCCGGCCGGCCACCCCGGAGGCGAGCAGCGGCGCCAGGTCGGCCTGGGTGAGCCGGTCGGTGATCTCCTCGGGGCCGCAGGTCTTGAAGGGGGCGTAGGAGCAGTGGGTGGAGAGTTCGGCCGCCGCCAGGTGCGGGACGGCGGCGGCCAGTGTCTCGGAGAGCGCGGGCAGGACCCGGCCGAGCGGCCGGCCGATCACCCGGCGGGCGGCGGCGATCGCGGCGGCGGCGGACCCGGTCGGCTCCACGCGCTCGCCCTCCGGATTCCCGTGGTCCCGTTCCCCGCGTTCCCCCTCCGGCTTTCCGCGGTCCCGTTCCCCGCGTCCCCACTCCGGCTTCCCGTGGTCCCGTTTCATGCGCTCCAGCGTAGGTGTCCGGCGCCGGGCCGCCGCTGTCCTTCCGGCCAGGTACGACTGGCCGGAAGACCGGCCGTGGTCCGGGGAAGCCCGGCCCAGGCTGGAGACCGCCGCCGGGGTGCCTGCCCCGGCGGCGGACCCTGACGACAGCGGGAGGACGACGCATGCGCGCCATCACCTACACCGAGTTCGGCGGCCCCGAGGTGCTCACCCTCACGGAGACCGACCGGCCCGAGCCGGGGCCCGGCGAGATACGCGCCAGGGTGGTGGCCGCCGGGGTGAACCCGGTGGACCACAAGATCCGGTACGGCCGGCTGACGGAGCTGATCCCGACGACGTTCCCGGTCGTGCCCGGGCTGGAGTTCGCCGGGGTGGTGGACGCGCTGGGCGTGGGGGTGACCGGGGTCGCGGTGGGCGACGAGGTGTTCGGTATGGCGACGACCGGGGGGTACGCCGAGTACACCGTCGCCGCCGCGTACGCCGCCAAGCCGGCCGGTCTCTCCTTCGAGCAGGCCGCCGCGCTGCCGGTGGCGGGCGAGACGGCCCGGCGGGTGCTGGACCAGCTCGGTGTGACGGCCGGCGAGACCCTGCTGCTGCACGGCGCGGCCGGGGCGGTGGGGCAGCTCGCCACCCAACTGGCGGTCGCCCGGGGCGCCACGGTGATCGGCACCGCCTCGCCGGCCAACCACGAACTGCTGCGTGAGCTGGGCGCGGTGCCGGTGGCGTACGGCGAAGGGCTCGCGGACCGGGTGCGGAAGGCCGCCCCGCAGGGGGTGGACGCGGTGTTCGACGCGGCCGGCCACGACACCCTGCCCGTCTCGGTCGAGCTGCGCGGCGGTACGATCGACCGGATCATCACCATCGCCGCCGTGGACGCCGCCGACCACGGGGTGACCTTCTCCGGCGGTGGTACGCCCCCGGAGACGATCCGCGCCTGGCTGGCCGAGCAGGCCGGGCAGCTGGTCTCCGGGGAGCTGCGGCTCCCGGTCGAGCGGGCCTTCCCGCTCGCCGAGGCCGCCGAGGCGCAGCGCGCCAGCGAGCGGGGCCACCGGCGCGGCAAGCTGGTCATCCTGGTGTGAGCGCCGGGACGTACGCCGGTGTCCGCCCCGGCCGGGTCCGGCATCGGTCCCGGGACGGGGTCGCCAAAGATCCCGGGCCGGGTCCCGTGCCAGTCCCTGAACGGGCGGCCCGGCATGAGCCCCCCGAGCGGGCCCGGTGTGAGTCCCCGGGGTGGGTCCGGTGTGAGACGCCGAGCAGGTTCGGCGTGTGGTCCCGAGCGGCCCGGGTGTGAGCCCCTGCGCCGGGTCCGGTGTGAGTCACCGCGCGGGTCCGGTGTGGGATACCGGGCGGGTCCGGTGCGGGACGCCGGGCGGGTTCGGCGTGCGGCCCCGAGCGGGCCCGATGCGAGTCCCCGCGCGGGCCCGATGCGAGTCCCCGCGCGGGTCCGGTGTGAGTCCCTGCGCGGGTCCGGTGTGAGGATGGGCGGATGAGTACGGACGATTCCGCCGTCGGCCGGGCCCTGGCGGCGGCCCTCTACGGCCAGGGCGACGACACCGGTCTGGACACCGGCGCCTCGCTGCTCGCGGCCGATCCCGCCTCCGACGCCGAACTCGACCGACGGGCGCGGGAGTTCGTCCGTACGGCCTGGCGGCGCGGCTGGCAGCCGGCCGATGTGCTGCGGCTGGTCCGCCGGGAGCTGGAGGAGCACCACGCGCTGCTGGCGGCCGGGCTGATCCGGGCCGAGCTCGGCGGCTACCGGGCGCTGCCGCCGCGTTGGGCGGACCAGCTGGCGGAGCTGCCGGCCGGGGAGTGGCGGGCCGACCGGTTCGGCCGGGCCACCGCTCTGCTGGAGCTCTGCCGGCTGCTCGTCCGGCTCCCGGCCCTCGAACCGGTCGGCCCGCCGCCGGGCGCCGGGGCCGGTGCCGTCCCGGTGCCGGGCGAGCCCCGTACGCTGGCCCGGGTACGGGCGCTGCTGGCCAAGGCGGAGGCCACCGGCTACCCGGAGGAGGCGGAGGCGCTGACCGCCAAGGCCCAGGAGCTGATGGCCCGGTACAGCCTGGACGAGGCGGCCCTCGCGGCCGGCGCCCCGCGCCCCGACGAGCCGGCCGCGATCCGGATCGGCGTGGAGCCCCCGTACGAGACCAGCAAGGCGATCCTGCTGGACGCGGTGGCGCGGGCCAACCACTGCCGGGCGGTCTGGCACGAGGCGTACGGCTTCTCGGTGGTGGTCGGCTTCGCCCCGGACCTGGAACGGGCGGAGCTGCTCCATGCCTCGCTGCTGGTCCAGGGCATGGCCGCGCTCGCCAGGGCGGAGGCCGAGCAGCGGGCGGGCGGCCGTCGCCGCACCAAGACCTTCCGCCAGTCGTTCCTGCTGGCCTACGCCGACCGGCTGGGCGCCCGCCTCACCGCCACCGCCGACCGGGTCACCGCCACCGAGCCGACCCTGCTCCCGGTCCTGGCCGCGCGGGACGTGGCGGTGGGTACGCGGGCGGACCGGATGTTCCCCGAGACGACGACCACCCGGGTGCGGGGCGCCCAGGACGCGGCCGGCTGGCACCACGGCACCACCGCCGCCGACCGCGCGGCGACCGGCGGCCCCCAGGACCGGGAACAGGGCCGGAGGCGGCTGCGGGGGTGAACCGCGGGCCGCGGCTCCCCGGCCCTCGCGCCGGGCGGGTCAGGACGACGACTGGACTCGGTCGAAGAGGGCGAGGGCCTGGGCGGGGTCCGGGCTCACCAGGCGTTCCAGACCGGCCGTCGTGATCTCCGCCCATCGGCCGGCCCGGGCCCACATCCGTTCCTCGAAGGCGCGGACGATCTCGTCCAGCTCGTCCAGCTCGTCCAGCTCGTCCAGCCCGTCCGGATCTCCCGCGCCGGTGGCGGTGGCGGTGGCGGTGGCGATGGACTCGGCGAGTTCGGCGCCGTCCAGCATCGCGAGGTTCGCGCCCGCCCCCAGCGGGGGCATCAGATGGGCGGCGTCGCCCAGGAGCGTCACCCCGGGGACATGGGTCCAGGTGTGGGACACGGGCAGCACGTGCACGGGGCGGTGGACGAAAGCGGCGCCGTGGCGGAGGAGTTCGAGGAGGGGAGCGGCCCAGCCGTCGAACAGAGCCAGCAGACTCGATCGCACGGCCTCGGTGTCGGCCGGTTCCAGGTGTGTGTGCCAGTCCAGTGGCGCGCGGAACTGGGCGTACACCTTGACGTGGCCGCCGCTGTTGCGCTGGGCGACGAGCGCCCGGTTCACGCCGTACGCCGCCAGGGAACCGTCACCGATCAACCGGGCGAGGCCGGGGTGGCGGGTGTCGACGTCGTCGAGGGAGGTCTCGACCGAGGTGACGCCGGTGTAGCGCGGCGTCACCGGCGAGACCGCCGGGCGGACCCGGGACCGGGCGCCGTCCGCGCCGACCACGAGGTCGAACGTCTCCTGCCGCCCGTCCGCGAACTCGACCAGTACGCCGTCCCGGCCCCCCGGCACCACCCGCGTCACGCCTCGCCCCCACTGGATGTCGAGCGGACCGAGCAGCAGGTCACGCAGCTGCCCGCGGTCGATCTCGGGGTTGGCCCGGTCGTCCGGACGGGGCCGCCAGTCGCGCAGGACGGTCCCGTCCGGGTCCAGGATGCGCATGGCCTGCCCCTCGGGACGGCACAGCGCCTGGAACTCCGCCAGCAGCCCCGCCTTGTCCAGCGCGAGCTGGCCCAGTCCTTCACGCAGGTCCAGCGTGCCGCCCGGGGGCCGGGCGTCGGGGGCGGGATCGCGTTCCAGGACGGTGACGGGGTGGCCGTGGCGGTGCAGGACACGGGCGAAGGTTAGGCCGGCGGGGCCACTCCCGACCACCGCGATGCGATATCTCATAGCGATACACTGTATTGCGCCCTGACGCTGTATCGCAACGGTATTGTGTGGCCATGACTGTGTGGGACCGGCCGGAGCCGCCGAATCAGCCCGTGCCGCTCGACCGGGAGCGCATCGTCGCCGCCGCCGTCGCACTGGCCGACGAGGGCGGGCTGAAGGCGGTGTCCCTGCGCAAGGTCGCCGCCCGGCTGGAGGCCGGCCCGATGCGGCTGTACGGATACATCGCCACCAAGGAGGAGCTGTTCGACCTCATGGTGGACGAGGTCCACGCCGAGATACTCTCCGAGGAGTCGCCCGGTGACTGGCGGGAGGCGCTGCGCGTCCTCGCCCACCGCACCAGGCGGTCCGCCCTCCGCCACGAATGGCTGGCCGACCTGCTGGGCGGCCGCCCGTCCCTCGGCCCGAACGGCCTCGCCGTGACCGAGGCCAACCTGGCCGCCCTCGACGGCCTGGCCGACGTCGACACCGTCATGCGCGCCGTGGAGACCGTCAGCGCCTATGTCATCGGCGCGATCAGGCGGGAGACCGCCAACCTGCGGGCCGAGCGCGCCACGGGCCTGTCCAAGCACGACTGGCAGCGCGCCTCCGGCCCGCATGTGACGAGGATGCTCGCCACGGGCCGCTTCCCGGCGCTGGCCAAGGCCGTGTACGACGGCACGGACGTGGACGCCGAGACATCCTTCACGACCGGCCTGGACTGGGTCCTCGACGCCGTGGCCGCCAGACTCTCCCCGCCCCCGGCGTGACGCCCGGCTCCTGCCGCGGGCGAGCGGGGCCGGAGCCGGTATCCACGGGCCGTGCGGGTGTGGGTGCCGCCGTCAGATTCAGCGACGCATGAGCCTCGGGCGAATACTGGACCTGGTAGTGGCTCATGCCACCCCTGTCCCGGGCTCCTGAGGAACGCAACCGGTGAAGTCGCCGGCGCGGAGCCGGGCGATGACGGCATCGTCCTCCTCGTCGGCGCCCGTCGTGGAGAGCGCCCACTCGGTCAGCACCAATTGCGGTTGCTCCGCCGGAGCGTCTCCGATCTCGGCCTCGGACGCGGCCAGTCGCTCGGGTTCGTGCCCGAGGGCAACGCGGACTCCGTTGATCGTCGCCGGGACCCGGCCCTCCCTGCCGGCGACGCTGGTGGTCCATGTAGTCCCGTCGTTCCCGCTCATGAGCACCTCCTGTGACGGCTCAAACCAACCAGGCGTTCGCCGGGTTCTGCGGGGCGTGTGCCGCATCGCACCCGAATAGGGGACCCGGCAATGGCTTCCGCGCACCGTCGCGCCATGCGAACGGGCCGCACCCCGGGATCACGAAGTGCCCGCCCGCCCGCGCCGGTCGGGCCGGGTCCGGAGGCGGTGGGCATGATCTGGAGGTCGATGCCGGGCCACTGGGCCATGGCCTCCAGCTGGTCCAACTGCTCGACCACCAGGCCCGGATCGTCACCGACGGGGGGTACGGAGCACCACCCGGAGATACGAGGGGCCTCGTTGAAGAATCTCCTGACGGCGCATCCGGTTGTCCTCCTCGGCGGTGATGGCGTCAGGCTCTTTTCGGATGCGCGCCTCCTGGTGGAGCGCCAAGGCATGGGCCCGCGTCTGGAGGAGGCCGGAGATCAGCGAATTGGCCCAGCCGCGCTCATAGGTCGCGTAGTCCTCGAACGACACCAGGGAGCCGAACACTTCGGGGAGGCCCGGGTCGTCCATCCACCAGCCGCGGTCCTGGTCCGCGACGAGTCGCACCAGGGCGTCCCGCTCGGCCTCGGTCGCGTCGCAGGCGTCCGTGATGGCCCGCGGCGTCGGCAGCCGGAGGCGGCCCCGGTCCTGCGGTCAGGGGGTGGGGCCGGGCAGTGGGTGGTCCGGGGTGTCCAGCCACAGGTGCTGCCCGGCCGGATCGACGGTGAGGCCGGCGCGATCCCGGGACGGGGCGCCGAGGGCCTGCCACCGGCGGTATGCGGTCTCCGCCTCGGTCCACAGGCGGCGGGGGCCGAACTGCTCGGTCTCGTACCTCCCGGCGCCGGGCACGTACTCGACGGTCGCCCAGGAGCGGCGGTCGTCGGCCAGCAGCCAGAGGGTGGCCTCGCCGCTGTCGTCCCGGGCCTCCGCGAGGAGGTACCAGGCGTCGGGCAGGGCCAGCCCGGTGTGGAAGAGGCCGTCGGGGTCGGTGGTGAAGGCGCGGGGGTCCAGGTCCGTCCGGCCGGGTTCGCCCCGGTCGTCGCGGTGGTGGAAGTCGCTGAGGAAACCCCGGTGCGGGCGGGCGACGCGGCCGCGCATGAACGCGGGCCAGCCGGTGAAGCGGCCCGTGGCCCGGCCGTCGGCCACGTCCAGGACGGCGTACGAGTGCGAGAAGAAGCTGCCGCCCCAGGGCGCCACGATCCGGCCGCCCGGCGCCTGTTCGACCCAGGCGTACGGGATCTCCGGCACCGTGTAGGTCGCGATCAGCCGGTCGTACGGCGCCCCTTCCGGCCATCCCGCGGCCGCGTCTCCGGCGCCGAGCCGAGGCGCGTACCCGGCGGCGGCCAGCGCCTTGGCGGCCCGCTCGACCAGGCCGGCGTCGATGTCCACCGAGGTGACGTTCCGGTCCCCGAGCCGGTGGCAGAGCCAGGCCGCGTGGTACCCGGTGCCGGTGCCCGCCTCCAGCACCCGCTGCCCCGGGTGCACATCGAGCAGCTCCAGCATCTCCAGCATGACCGAGGGCATGGAACTGGACGAGGTCGGCAGCCGGTAGTCGCCCTCGGGCGCGGGCCGTCCGTCATTGACCTGGGTGATCACGGGCACGTCGGCGTAGACGGCTGCGAGCCAGCGCGCCGGATCCGAGGAGCGGTCGACCCGCCGGCCGCCCACCTCGATCTCGTCCGGCAGGAACAGGGCCCGGGGGACGGCCCGGACGGCCTCCGCCCAGGTGTCCGGGAGGGTGCCCTCGCCGGTGAGGGCGTCGACGAGGGCCTGGGGCGTGGTCACTTCTGCGGCTTCTTCGGCGGGTTCGTCACCGGCTTCGTCCACTGTCCGTCCGACTCCCGGGGAGACTGCTGCTGGTCCCCGTCGGCTCCGCCCTTGCCGTCACCGTGCTTTCCGCGCATGGCTGCTCCTGTTTCATGTCGATGTCGCGGTACGCATCCTTGCGACTTCGAAGAGTGGTCGACCAGTCGGTTTCCGGCCGCTCGATCGCCGCTCCCGCGGTCGGACGCCTGGTCACCCTGACGACCTTGTCCGGCCTCGCGGCCGAGCGGGGGCCTGGTCGGTGCAGGTGACGCGACAGGTCACGTCCGTGCCTCCCGGGTGTGCGGGTCGTAGGCGGCCCACGCTTCTTCGGAGGTGTGCATGGCGGGCTCGTGAGCCGACTCGGCGGCGTCCTAGAGGACGGGGTGGACCAGGGAGAGCCAGACCATCCGGCGGCCCCTCATCGGCTTCCACCCGATACGACGAATGAGTCGGGTACGGCTTCGCCGGCTGTGCGCCCGGCGCGCACGGCGCAGGTCCCGCGAATCGGTCGGATTACCTCCGCTGGAGCGGAGAGCACTTGTCCCTCGTGCGTTCGAGGTCACCGCTACTCGCGCAACCTCCGCTCGCGCGGAGCACGCGCCGTTCAGGTTACGGCCTCCGAGAGACCGCGTCGCGCCTCTTGCCGGAAGTCACATACCCGTCACCGGGCCGTGGTGACAGAGGAAGCCTGCCCAGAGGGTGTGACCAGGAATAATCGGTGGGGGCGCGGTTACCCTCGGTGGCATGAGCTGGCTCCGCGCGCTGAAGGCGACCGCACGGTCGGGGCTGACGGTGGAGCGGCGGCGGCTGGAGCCGCTGGTGGCGCTGCGCGGAGCGGCGGGGCTGGCGCTGGTGGTCGGGGTGAGCCTGGCCCTGTTCGGGCCGGGGGTGGCGGCGAGTTCGGCGTTCGGGGCGTTCCAGGCGGCGATCGCGACCTTTCAGCGGAGCTGGCGGCCCCGGGCGACGCTGGCGCTGGCCTCGGGGGCGAGCCTGGCGGTCTCGACGTTCCTGGGGTACCTGACCGGGGCGCATGTGGCGCTGTTCCTGGCCCTGCTGCTGGTGTGGACGTTCCTGGCGGGGCTGCTCTGGGCGGCCGGGACGACGGCGGGGATCATCGCCTCGTCCAATGTGGCGATCATGCTGGTCACGGTGACCCTGCCGACCTCGGTGGCGGACGCGGCCGCGCACGCCGGGATGATCGCGGTCGGCGGGCTGGTGCAGGCGGCGCTGATCGTGCTGGTGCCGATCCGCCGCTGGGGCGCCCAGCGGGACGCGCTCGCGGACGCGCTGGCGGCCGAGGCCGACTACGCCCGGCGGCTGCGGCACGACCCGTACGCGCCGTTCGACCCGGTGCCGCTGATGACCGCCCGTAACGCCGCCGCCGTCAGCCCCCGCCAGGCCCGGCACCGGCCCGCCGAGCTGCACGGGGCGCGCGGGCTGGCCGAGCGGATCCGGCCGGTGCTCGCCTCGCTGGCCGACCCCTCGGTGGGCGTACCGGCGGAGGGACCGGAGCGGGACCGGGTGCGGGAGTTGCTGGCCGCCGCCGCGCAGGTGCTGGATTCCGCCGCCCGGGCGGTACGGAAGGGAGTCCCCGCCACCATTCCGCCCGGCGCCCTCGCCGCCCTCCGGACGCCCGACACCGCCGCCCTCTTCTCCGGGCCGCCGCGCCGCGCCGCCGCCCGGCTCGCCTCGCTGCTGGAGGACGTGGTGGAGACGGCCGGCCCCACCGACCGGGCCGACATCGGTGACCTGCGGGAACGGCCGCCGCTGCTGAGCCTGCTCCCAGGCGTGCTGCGTACGGTGCGCCGGGAGCTGCGCGCCGACTCCCCGGTGCTGCGGCACGCGGTGCGGGTCTCGGCGGTCGCGGGGGTCGGCTATCTCATCGGGGCGGCACTGCCGCTGGGCCACGGCTACTGGGCGCCGATGGCCGCCGTGATGTCGATGCGCCCGGACTTCACCCAGACCTACGCCCGCTCGGTCGCCCGCTTCTTCGGCACCCTGCTGGGGGTGGCGCTGGCCACCGGGATCGTCCGGCTGGTCACCCCGGAGACGTACGCCTCGGCGGTGCTGGCGGTGGTCTGCGCCTTCGGGATGTATCTGCTGATGCGCACCGGATACGCCGCCGGGCAGATCTTCGTGGCGGCGTACGTCGTCTTCCTGCTCGGCATGGGCGGCGAGCAGTGGACCCAGACCGTGCCCGAGCGGGTGGTGCTCACCCTGCTGGGCGGGGTGCTGGCGATGGCGGCGTACGCGGTCTACCCGGCCTGGGAGACGCCCCGGCTGCGGACCCGGCTGGCGGACTGGCTGGCGGCGGACGGGCGGTACGCGGCCCAGGTGGTGGCGCACTACGCGGACCCGGCGGCGAGCGGGGCCACCGCTGCCGTACGGGAGTCCCTGCTCGCCACCCGGGACGCCCGGGTCGCCTGGCAGGACGCGCTGGAGCGGGCCGCCCATGAACCGGTGCGGCACCGGGGGCTCTCCCGGGCGGCGGCCGGGGACGCCGAGCACGCGCTGGCCCAGTTCGGCCGGGTGGCGATGCTGATGGAGGCCCATCTGCCGGACCGGCGGGCGACCCCGCTGCCGGCTGCCGCCGCGCTGTCCGAGGAGCTGGCCCACGCCACCCGGCAGGGCGCCCGGGAGGTGCGCGAGCGGCGGGCCCCGCGCTGGGAGAACCTGCGGGAGCTGGTGGCGGGGCCGCCGTGGACGACGGCGCCGGGGGAGGAGGCCGGGACCTCCGACGGGGGCGAGGGGACACCTGCCGGGACCCCCGGTGAGGCCGGGGCGGCGGAGACCCCCGATGGGGGCGGGGCCGGGAAGGCCGGAACCTCCGCCGGGAGCGACGCCGGGGCGGCGGCCGGGGCCGGGAGGGTGGACGATCCGGTGGTGCGGAACGGGGCGCGGATGCTGCTGGAGGCGCTGGACGCGCTGACCGAGGCGCTGGCGGACGGCACCGGCCCGGGCGGCCGGGACCGGCGGGACGGAAAGGGGACGGGGGCCGGTCGGCGCGAGGCCGGTTAGCCGAGCGGGGCGAGCCGGGGTGGTGGACCGCCGGCGGGGCCCGCCCGGCGGACGGTTGCCGCGGGTCCGGCGGCGGACCACCGGCGGGGATCCCGGTCAGCCGGCGGCCGGCAGGGAGTCCGGCAGGGCGGTCGGGAGCTCGGCCGGGATGTCGGATTCGGCGGCCTTGACCAGGGTGTCCCGGGTGCCGCCGTACCAGGTGACGACGAGGTTCGAGCCCTTGGCCGGGCGGGCGGTGCCGCTGGCGCGGGTGGTGTCGCCGTCGTTGCACTTCAGCGCCAGAGACACCGCGCCCGAGGCGGCCGTGGCCGTGCCCTGACAGACCCGGGCCTCCGCGATGACCAGCGCCTTGCCGCGCCGGATGGTCAGACTGACCGGCTTGCCGGCGGAGGAGAGACCCGCCCAGGAACCCTCCTGGGCGGGCGCCCCGGTGGGGCCGGCCGGGGCGGTGCCGGTGGGCGCGGTGGGCGCTGTCGGCGCTGTCGGTGGGGTGCTCCGGTCCGTACCACGGTCCTTGGCGTCACCGCCGTCGCCGGACGGGCCGCCGCAGCCGGTGAGGACGGTGAGCGCGGCGATCCCCAGACAGAGGGCGGTGGCCGCCCTGGCGGACCCGGTGGTGCTGCGGCTGGGCACGTCGGCCCTCCTCGTCGGTGCACGGTGACGGGACGCCGACAAGTTACCAGCGGTTCACCCGGCGCCTCCAGGGCCGGGAAGCGCCCGGGAGGACCGCCGCCCGCCGCCGGGAACGGGCCCCGCCCGGAGCGGCCTCCGCCGGGAGGGGGCCCACCATGAACGGCCCCTCCGGGAGCGGCCTCCGGCTCGGGGCCCGGGAACGGGCCCCGCCGGGTACGGTCCCGCCGGGAACGGACCCCCGCCGGGAACGGCCCCCGGCTCGGGGCCCGGGGTGGCCTTGTCGCGCCGGACGCCGGCGGCGTCCTGGTCGGGTCTCCGGCCCGGGCCGCGGGAGCGGGCCCCGCCGGGTTCGGCCCCGTCGTGAACGGGTCCCGCTGGGAGCGGGCGCCGCTGGGAACGGGCCTCGCCCGGAACGGGTCCCGCCGGGAACGGGCTCCGCCGGGTTCGGCCCCGTCGTGAACGGGTCCCGCTGGGAGCGGGCGCCGCTGGGAACGGGCCTCGCCCGGAACGGGTCCCGCCGGGAGCGGGCTCCGCCGGGTACGGCTTCCGGCTCGGGGCCCGGGGCGGCCTTGTCACGCCGACGCCGGCGGCGCCCTGGTCGGGTCTCCGGCCCGGGCCGCGGGAGCGGGCCCCGCCATGAACGGACCCCCGCCGAGAGCGGGCCCCGCCGGGTTCGGCCCCGTCGTGAACGGACCCCCGCTGGGAGCAGGCGCCGCTGGGAGCAGGCCTCGCCCGGAGCGGCCTCCGCCATGAACGGGCGCCGCCGTGAACGGGTCCCGCCATGAACGGGCGCCGCCGGGAACGGACCCCCGCCGTGAACGGCCCCCGGCTCGGGGCCCGGGGTGGCCTTGTCGCGCCGGACGCCGGCGGCGTCCTGGTCGGGTCTCCGGCCCGGGCCCCGGGCGGACCACCCCCGGCGCCCCGGAAACGCCTCCCGGGAGCGGCCTCCGGCCCGGGCCCGGGGAGGGCGACCGGCCCGCCTACCAGGAGGACTTGCGGACGCCCGGGAGGTAGCCGGCGTGGGCCTGTTCGCGGAGTCGTACCCGGGAGACGCCGAACTTCCGCAGATGGCCGCGCGGCCGGCCGTCCACGCTGTCCCGGTTGCGCACCCGGGTGGCGCTGGCGTCGCGCGGCTGGCGGCCCAGTTCGGCCCGGGCGGCGAGCCGTTCGGCCTCCGGCGTTTCCGGGCGGCGGATCAGTTCCTTCAGCTCGGCGCGGCGGGCGGCGTACCGCGCCACCACCTCCTTGCGGTGCTCATTGCGCGCGATCTTGCTCTTCTTCGCCATCAGACCTTCACCCCCCGGGCGCGGATCCGGGCGACGGCGGCCTCGACGCCGATGGTGTCGATGGTCTTCACCGCGCGGGCGCTGAGGGTGAGCCGGACGTACCGGCCCTCGCTCGGCAGCCAGTAGCGCTTCCGCTGGATGTTCGGGTCGAAGCGGCGGGAGGTGCGCCGGTGGGAGTGCGAGACGCGGTTGCCGAAGCCGGGCCGGGCGCCGGTCAGTTGGCAGTGGGCGGACAAGGGTGACCTACCTCTCCAGGGGCCTTTTGTTAATGGGAACCATTTTCAGTTACTGTACACGCCATGGCCCGCAACGAACTCCGACCGGTCATCAAGCTCCGGTCCACGGCCGGCACCGGCTACACCTACGTCACCCGCAAGAACCGCCGTAACGACCCCGACCGGCTCACGCTGCGCAAGTACGACCCCGTCGTGGGCCGGCACGTCGACTTCCGAGAGGAGCGCTGACCCATGAAGCAGGGCATCCACCCGCCGTACGGCCCCGTCGTCTTCCGCGACCGGGCCGGCGGCTTCGCCTTTCTGACCCGCTCCACCATGACCAGCGACCGGACGATCGACTGGGAGGACGGGAACACCTACCCCGTCGTGGACGTCGAGATCTCCTCCGCGAGCCACCCCTTCTACACGGGGCAGGCCCGGGTGCTGGACACCGCCGGGCGTGTGGAGCGCTTCGAGCGGCGGTACGGCCGGCGCGGAGCCCGCTGATGCTGTCCGTCGCCGTGGTCGCCGGACTGCACGCGGAGGCCCGCACCGCCACCGTGGACCGGCTGCTCGCCACCGTGCCCGGCAGTGTGGCGCTCCATCACGACCTGGCCACCGCCGCCGGCCGGCGCACCGTCACCCGTACCGTGCGGGACGCCACCGGGGTGCTGTCGAGCGGTGAGGCGCCGCTGGTCAACGACTGCGCCTGCTGCGCCCTGCGCGAGGACCTGGTGCCCGAGCTGGAGCGGCTGGCCGGGGCCGGACTGACCCGGCTCGCGGTGGTCGAGCTGTGGGACTCGGTCGAGCCCAAGGCGATGGCCGAGGTGGTGGCGGACGCCGGCCTGGAACTGGGTGCCGTGATCACCGCCGTCGATCCGGCCCTGATCCTCTCCTGCCTGGGCAACGGCGACGACCTGGCCGAGGCCGGGCTCGCCGCCGCCCCGTCCGACCGGCGGACGGTGGCCGACACCTGGGCGCGCCAGCTGGAGTACGCCCCGGTGCTCGCCGTGCTGGACAACCCGGCCGCCGACGACGAGGACCGGGCGCTGCTGGCCCAGCTCCACCCGACGGCCCGCCGGGTCCCGGTGCCGGACGGGGACGGGGCGCTGGCCGCCGCCGCGCTGGCCGGGTTCGACGTGGAGGCGGCCGCCGCCGCGCAGCACCCGGCCTGTGCGCTGCTGCCGCAGGAGGCGGAGGCGGCCGGGGTGGGGACGTACGTCTGGCACCGCCGCCGCCCCTTCCACCCCGGGCGGCTCTACGCGGCGCTGGAGGATCTGACCTGCGCGGCGGCCCGCAGCCGGGGGCGCTTCTGGCTGGCCGACCATCCGGACACCCTGCTCGCCTGGGACGCGGCCGGGGGCGCCCTGTGCGTGGAGAGCGCGGGGCCCTGGCTCGCCGCGCTGCCGGACGCCGCCTGGGAGCTGGTGCCCCCGGTGCGCCGGGCGGCGGCCGCGCTGGACTGGGACGGCGAGCACGGGGACCGCTGCCAGCACCTGGTCTTCACCTCGCCGGACCTGGACCGGGAGGGGCTCGCGGAGCTCCTCGACTCCTGTCTGCTCACCGACACCGAGTACGCCGCGGGCCGCGACGCCTGGAAGCGGTTGCCGCCCGCCTTCGACGCCCTGCTGGAGGTCTGACCCATGACGCCCCCCGCCCCCCGCCATGTCTCGCGGCCCGCTCCCGCCGCCGGGCGCGGTTCCGGCTCCGCCGGCCGCCGCGCCGCCGGTGGCCGGGCCGCCCGGAGCAAGCCCAATCCGCTGGACCGGGACCGCATCACCTACATCGACTACAAGGACACCGATCTGCTGCGGAAGTTCCTCTCCGACCGGGGCAAGATCCGCAGCCGCCGGGTGACCCGGGTCTCGGCCCAGCAGCAGCGGATGCTGGCCCGCGCGATCAAGAACGCCCGGGAGATGGCGCTGCTGCCGTACGGCTCCGCGCCCCGCTGAACCAGGAGCGGGCGGGAGGCCGTTCGCCGGCCGGGCCCCCTGACCGGGACCCGGCGGCCCCGTCGTACCGTGGAGTAGGTACGGCGGGGCTTTTCCTTGCCCGGCGCGGGAGCCGAAACGGTCTCCGGCGCGTTCTTCATAGGGAGAGACCTCGGCCGGCGCCGGCTCTGTAATCGGAGCAGCACCCCACGTGCACGTGCATATGCTCATGCAGTTGCACGGGATTGCCAGGCTATGATCCGGCTGGTTGACACCTGCATCTGTCTTTCGGGGAGCTTTCTGTGCGTGACGTGTACAACGGCATGGCGGCCACAGAGCTTCGCGGTGTCGTGTGGCAGAAGAGCCGGCACAGCAACTCGCAGGGCTCCTGCGTGGAGTTCGCCAAACTGCCGGGCGGCGACGTCGCCGTACGGAACTCGCGCCACCCGGACGGGCCCGCCCTGGTCTACACGCCGGCCGAGATCGAGGCCATGCTCGCGGGCGTCAAGGACGGGGAGTTCGACCATCTGGTCTCCGGCTGACCCCGGTCGCGGCCCGGGTGCGGTGCCGGAGGCCGAGCCGGCGCCGGGTGCCGGAACACCGCCGGGTCCGGGTCCGGTCCCGGGGTCCGGAACGGTACCCGGCACCGGCCCGGCGCCGGGTGCCGTTCCGGTCCGGCCGCTCCGGGCCGGACACCGGGCGCCCGTCCGGTCCGCCCGCACCCGGTCCTCACCCGCCCGGTCCGTGCCTGGCCGCCGCGCGACCGACCCCCGTACGCCCGCGCGGCGGCCCGGCTGTCCGGCCGCCCGGGTACGGGGCTCCCGCCCGTCCGGCGGCCGTGGGGTGGCCGGCGCCCGTCTCGCCGGCCGGGGACCGTCCGGCCGCTGCCCGGCCGGACGGAGGACGTACGGTCAGGGAACGGCCGGCTCGGCGCCGGGCGCGGGGACCGGGGCGGCCGGCAGCGCCAGGGGCTCGGACAGCAGGAAGAGCGCCCAGACCACCTTGCCGCGCAGCTTCCCGGCGAGCGGGTGCCAGCCCCAGCCGTCGCTGAACGACTCGACCAGGAGGAGCCCGCGCCCCGACTCGGCCGAGAAGTCCTCGTCGGCCGTCCGGCAGGCCGGTCCCTGCGGGCTCGGATCGCGCACCGCGCACACCAGCCGGCCGGCCAGCCGCATCAGGTGCAGCCGCACCTGCGGCTCGTGCGGAAGCTCGTGCGCGCAGTCGGTCGGCACGGCATGCCGCAGGGCATTGGTGACCAGCTCGGAGACGACCAGGGACACATCGTCGAACCGGTCCCCGAGCTGCCAGCGGTCGAGCGTGGAGCTGGTGAACCGCCGGGCGCCGCGCACCGCTTCGAACCGGGCGGGGAGCGCACAGGACGCCGAGGTGGAGACGGCGGCGGCGTCGAGCGGAGGAAGGCCCTGCCTTAACGGCGCGAGCATGGTCGATCCATTCGTCCCCATGCGAGGCACTCCCCGGGTTCCGCGGCTGTGGTGCTCCAACACGAACGAGTGCGCAGCTGCGCGAGGACCATGGTTCCGAAACCGACTGGGCGATGCAAGGGCAGATGCACGTGCACGCGCCCGACCTGTCCGCCCCCGTACTAGTAACGTGCTAAATCTTCCGCCTATATTTTTTACAGCTTCCGGCCAAGACTTCGCTCTTCCGTAATCGAACGAGTACGGGGAGGAGCGTTTGGTGGCAGAATCCGGCACTCGGGGCTCGGGGGTGCTCCGTCGTACACACCAGCGATGGGGAGGGTAGGAGACGTGACCGCAGGTGAATCGAGCGGTTCCGTGGTGCGACGCATCCTGCTGGGCTCGCAGCTGCGCCGGCTGCGCGAGTCGCGCGGCATCACGCGCGAGGCGGCCGGCTACTCGATCCGGGCGTCCGAATCGAAGATCAGCCGCATGGAGTTGGGCCGGGTGAGCTTCAAGGCGAGGGACATCGAGGATCTGCTCACCCTCTA
The DNA here is from genome assembly GCF_024756275.1 of Streptomyces pyxinae. Lineage (GTDB taxonomy): Bacteria > Actinomycetota > Actinomycetes > Streptomycetales > Streptomycetaceae > Streptomyces > Streptomyces pyxinae. The sequence continues at coordinate 47,089 of NZ_JANUGQ010000029.1, forward strand.
CGGAGTCACCGACGACGCCGAGCGCGGCGCGCTGCTGGCGCTCGCCCGGGAGGCCAACGTGGCCGGGTGGTGGCACAGCTTCGGCGATGTGCTGCCCGGATGGTTCCAGACGTACGTCGGCCTGGAAGGGGCCGCCTCGCTGATCCGTATCTACGAGGTGCAGTTCGTCCACGGGCTGCTCCAGACCGAGGCGTATGCCCACGCCGTGGTCGAGCGCGGCATGCCCGGGGCGCCGCGCGCCGAGATCGACCGCCGGGTGGCGCTGCGCCTGGAGCGGCAGAAGGTGCTCGTCTCCGAGCGGGCACCGCACTTTCACGCCGTTCTCGACGAGGCGGCGCTGCGCCGCCCGTACGGTGACCGAAAGGTGATGCGGGATCAGCTGCGACACCTCATCGACGTCTCCGAGCAGCCCAATGTCACCCTCCAGGTCATGCCGTTCAGCTTCGGCGGCCACGCCGGGGAGAGCGGCGCCTTCACCATGCTGCGCTTCCCGGAGTCGGACCTGTCCGACATCGTCTATCTGGAGCAGCTGACCAGCGCGCTCTACCTGGACAAGCCCGAGGAGGTCGCGCAGTACGAGCGGGTGATGGGGCGGCTCCATCAGGACAGCCCGGCGCCCGAGGAGAGCCGGGACCTGTTGCGGGGGCTCCTCCAGCTCGGCTGAGTGCCGCCGACCGCCTTCAACTTCACTGCTGCGCACGTAGGATGACGTCCCGTCACGGTGGTGCGGCCGATGCGCGGCCGGCCGGCCGTGCGACCCGCGGCCGGGGCGCCCGGCAGGCGCCCCGCCCCGCCCCGGATCCGGAAGGGATGGCATGTCCTACTTCACAGACCTGGCCCTGCAGTACATCGACGGTGAGTGGCGGGCCGGCGGTGGCTCGTGGGACATCATCGACTTCAACCCGTACAACGAGGAGAAGCTCGCCTCGATAACGATCGCCACCGTGGACGAGATCGACCAGGCGTATCGGGCGGCCGAACGGGCCCAGCCCGCCTGGGCCGAGACCAACCCGTACACCCGGCGGGCCGTCTTCGAGCGCGTCCTGCGGATCGTCGAGGACCGCGAGGAGGAGATCACCGAGGCGATCATCGCGGAGCTCGGCGGCACCCGCGGCAAGGCGGGCTTCGAGCTCCACCTGGCCAAGGAGTTCCTGCGCGAGGCGGTCCATCTGTCGCTCCGGGCTGAGGGGCGGATCCTGCCCTCCCCGGTCGACGGCAAGGAGAACCGCCTCTACCGGGTGCCGGTCGGCGTGGTCGGGGTGATCAGCCCCTTCAACTTCCCGTTCCTGCTGTCGCTGAAGTCGGTCGCCCCGGCGCTGGCGCTGGGCAACGCGGTGGTGCTCAAACCGCACCAGAACACCCCGATCCTCGGCGGCGCCCTGGTGGCGAAGATCTTCGAGGACGCCGGACTGCCGGCCGGCCTGCTCAATGTGGTGATCACCGACATCGCGGAGATCGGTGACGCGCTGATCGCGCACCCGGTGCCCAAGGTCATCTCGTTCACCGGCTCCGACCGGGTGGGCCGGCATGTCGCCACCGTCTGTGCCGCCAACTTCAAGCGCTCGGTGCTCGAACTGGGCGGCAACAGCGCCCTGATCGTGCTGGACGACGCCGACCTGGACTACGCGGTGGACGCCGCCGTCTTCAGCCGGTTCGTGCACCAGGGCCAGGTCTGCATGGCCGCCAACCGGGTGCTGGTCGACCGGTCGGTGGAGCGGGAGTTCACCGAGAAGTTCGTCGCCAAGGTGCGGACGCTCAGGACCGGCGACCCGGCCGACCCGGCCACCCACATCGGCCCGCTCATCAACGCGGGTCAGGCGGAGGCGGTCGGCGCGCTGGTGGAGCAGACGGTGGCGGCGGGCGCCACGGCCCTGCTGCGCGGCACCACCGAGGGCAATGTCGTCGGCCCGACCGTGCTCGGCGGGCTGCCGGCCGACGCCCCGGTGCTGAACCAGGAGATCTTCGGCCCGGTCGCGCTGATCGTGCCCTTCGACGGCGAGGACGAGGCGGTACGGATCGCCAACGACTCCCCGTACGGGCTGAGCGGCGCCGTCCACACGGGCGATGTCGAGCGGGGCGTCCGGCTCGCCAAGCGCGTCCACACCGGGATGATCCACATCAACGACGGCACCGTGCACGACGAGCCGATCGTGCCGTTCGGCGGCGAGAAGCACTCCGGCATCGGGCGGCTGAACGGCGAGGCCACGGTGGACGCGTTCACCACCTACAAGTGGATCTCCATCCAGCACGGCCGCAGCGGGTTCCCGTTCTGACGGCCGCCGTTCCATACCCGTGCCGCCGGCGCTTCCGGTGCCACGGGACTCTCGTGCCGGGCCCATCGCGGACAGAGGCTGACCGCATGTGGTCCTAGCGTGAGGGTGTCGCCGGGGAACGCCCCGTCGGCACGTTCGCGGAGAGGCGGTACGGACATGGTCACCCACGTTTCCCCCGAGGCGCCCGGCGACGAGCGCGGCGCGCTGCTGGCCTTCCTGGAGGCCCAGCGCGGCGCCCTCCGCCGTTCGGTGCACGGGCTCACCGAGGAGCGGGCCGCCTCCCGGCCCAGCGCCAGCGGGCTGTCACCCTCCGGGCTGCTCAAGCATGTCGCGGAGGTGGAGCTGGGCTGGCTGCGGATGGCCCAGGGGCGGCCCAACGAGCGGGAGCGCACCGAGGAGACCTGGGCGGACAGCTTCCGCCTGGTGGAGGGCGAGACGATCGCCGGGACGCTGGAGTTCTGGGACGGGGTGGCCCGGGAGACCGAGGAGTTCCTGCGCTCGGTGGACAGCCTGGACGACACCTTCGCGCTGCCGCCCGCGCCCTGGTACCCGAAGGACGAGCGGGTCTCGATGCGCTGGATGGCGCTGCATCTGCTGGAGGAGTTCGCCCGGCACGCCGGCCACGCGGACGTGGTGCGGGAGTCGCTGGACGGCAAGTCCTCGCTCGACCTGGTGGCGGACGCGAGCGGCCGGCAGGGGGACTGAGGCCGCACGGGTGACGGGGACACGGCCGCGCCCGCGCGTCTCCGGGGACCCGGCGCCCGGCTCCCCGCGTCCCCCGGGCCCGGCCCCCGGCCGCCCGAGCCCGGCCGCCGAGCCCGGCCCCCGGAGCCGTATCCCCGCCCGGGCCGGCCCGGCCCGCTGCGTACCCTTGCCCTGGTCAGCACTGACGAGACAGGGGTGCACATGTCGGCCATCCGGCTGCTGGTCCTCGGCGCCGTGCGGCAGCACGGGCGGGCGCACGGCTACCAGATCCGCAACGATCTGGAGTACTGGGGCGCCCACGAGTGGTCCAACGCCAAGCCGGGGTCGATCTACCACGCGCTCAAGCAGATGGCCAAGCAGGGGCTGCTGCACGCCTACGAGACCGCCCCGAGCACCGCGGGCGGACCACCGCGCACCGAGTACGAGATCACCGAGCGCGGCACCGAGGAGTTCCTGGCGCTGCTCCGCGCCGGGCTGGCCTCGCCGGACGCCGGGCCGGACTCCCTCGCCGGGGCGCTCGGCTTCATGGTGGAGCTGGAGCGCGCCGAGGTGCTGGAGCTGCTGGCCGAGCGGGTGGCGGCGCTGCGGCGGTGGCGGGACGCGGTCACCGAGTACTACACCCCGGCCGAGGGCCCCGAGCGGCTGGGCCACATCGGCGAGATCATGAACCTCTGGGTGCACTCCGCCGACACCGGCGCCGAGTGGACCCGGGGCCTGGTCCGGCGCGTCGAGGAGGGCGCGTACACCTTCGCCGGGGAGGGGGAGCCCTTCGTCGGCGTGCTGCCCGAGGGCGAGGAGAACCCGTACGCCACCGGGGTCCGGCACCCCGGCGACGCCCGCTGACCGGCTTCCGCCGGCCGGCCTGACGCCGGCGAGGGCGAACGCTCCGGCGCTGTGGCCCGAGCCACTGATCAAGTTTGATTAATGGCCGGGGAAGGCTTACTCTTCCGGGCTCGTAGTCAAGTTTGACTACAGAGCTCCCTCAGGGGGCCGGGGAGGAGCGGAGGAGAGGCATGACGGACACCGACGCGATCGTGGTCGAGGGTGCGGAGAAGCGGTACGGCGAGAAGCGGGCGCTCGCCGGGCTGGACCTCACCGTCGGCCGGGGCACCGTCCACGGAGTGCTGGGGCCGAACGGGGCCGGCAAGACCACCGCCGTACGGATCATGGCGACGCTGCTGCGCCCCGACGCGGGCACCGTCCGGGTCGCCGGGTACGACGTCCGCGCCCGGCCGGCCGAGGTGCGGCGCCGGATCGGGCTGCTGGGCCAGCACGCGGCGCTCGACGAGGCGCTGAGCGGCCGGCAGAACCTGGAGATGTTCGGGCGCCTGTACCGCCTGGGCGCCCGCCGGGCCGGGGCCCGCGCGGACGAGCTGCTGGCCCGGTTCGGGCTGGACGGCACCGGGCGCAAGGCGGTGAAGCAGTACAGCGGCGGTATGCGGCGCCGGCTCGACCTGGCCGCCTCGCTGATCACCGAGCCGGAGGTGCTGTTCCTGGACGAGCCGACCACCGGACTCGACCCGCGCGGCCGGACCGAGGTATGGAACGCGGTGCGCTCGCTGGTCGGCGGCGGTACGACGGTGCTGCTCACCACGCAGTACCTGGAGGAGGCCGATCAGCTCGCCGACCGGATCTCGGTGGTCGACGGAGGCCGGGTCATCGCGGACGGCACCGCCGACGCGCTGAAGAACCGGGTCGGCGGCGACCGGATCGACGTGGTGGTGCGGGACGCCGCCCGGCTCGCCGAGGCGGCCGCGCTGCTCCCGGCCGGGGCCGTGGTGGACGCGGACCGGCGGCTGGTCAGCGCCCCCGCCCCGGACCGGATGGCCGCGCTCACCGGAGCCGTCCAGGGGCTGGCGGCGGCCGGGATCGAGGCGGCGGACATCGCGGTCCGCCGCCCCACCCTGGACGAGGTCTTCCTGCACCTGACCGGAGGGCCCGGCCGACCGGGAGAGCCGGGCGGTCCGGGCGGACCGGGTGCCCCCGGGGGACCGGCCGGACGGGGTGGCCCCGAGGGGTCCGGCGGGCCGGGCGGCGGGGCTCACACGGCTCACAGGGCTCAGGGGATTCACGGTACTCACGGGACTCACGTACGGGGCGGCGGGACCGAGACGGCGGAGGTGTCGGCATGAGCGCGCTGACCTGGGCGGCGGCCGATTCCTGGACCATGACCCGGCGGGAGCTGGCGCACTGGGCCCGGCAGCCCGGACAGCTGATCGTCGGGCTGGTCTTCCCGGTGATGCTGCTGTTGGTGTTCGGCCATCTGATCGGCGGCGGCCGGGGCGTCGACGGCGCGTACATCGACTTCCTGGTCCCCGGCATGCTGGCCCTCACCATGGCCTTCGGGCTGGAGTCGACCATGCTCGCGGTGACCCAGGACCTCAACAAGGGCGTGATCGACCGCTTCCGGGCCATGCCGATGGCCGACGGGGCGGTCCTGGTCGGGCGGTCGGTCGCGGACATGCTCCAGTCGGCGGTGGGCCTGGCCGTGCTGCTGGCGGTCGGGTACGCGGTGGGCTGGCGGCCCGGTGGCGGGGCCGGGGCGCTCCTGGCCACCGCGGGGCTGCTGCTCCTGCTGCGTCTCGCCATGCTGTGGGTCGGCATCCAGCTCGCGATGGTGGCCGGGCGGCCGGAGCTGGTGCAGGCGGTGCAGATCCTGGTCTGGCCGGTGGGCTTCCTCTCCAACGCGTTCGCGGCGCCCGTGTCGATGCCCGGCTGGCTGGCGGCGGCCGTGGAGTGGAACCCGGTCTCGGCCACCGCGACGGCGGTACGGGAGCTGGTCGGCTCGCCCGGGGCGGTCGCGGCGGCGGGTGACTCCTGGGCGGCCCAGCACGCCGGGGCGCTGGCGGTGGCCTGGCCGCTGCTGCTGCTCGCGGTCTTCTTCCCGCTCGCGGTGGGCCGGTTCCGGCGGCTCAGCCGCTGAGCGGCGGCGGACCGCCGCCGGTGGGGCCGGTGCGCCCCGGCCCCGGCCCCACCGGGACCGGGGCCGGGGCGGCTGCGGGCTTGCACCTCACGCGGCGTGAGGCGCCAGAGTCGGGGGCGTACCGGAAAACGAGCGGTACCGAGAGAAGAAGGGAGCGGGAAGCCATGGGCTGGTCCGTGGGACAGGTCGCGGGTTTCGCCGGGGTGACGGTGCGCACGCTGCACCACTACGACGAGATCGGGCTGCTCTCCCCGAGCGGCCGCAGCCACGCGGGGCACCGGCGGTACGACGACGCCGACCTCGACCGGTTGCAGCAGATCCTGTTCTACCGGCGGCTCGGCTTCCCGCTCGACGAGGTCGCGGCCCTGCTGGACGACCCCGGCGCGGACCCGAGGGAGCACCTGCGCAGGCAGCACTCCCTCCTGACCGCGCGGATCGGGGAGCTCCAGCGGATGGCCGAGGCCGTCGAGCACGCCATGGAGGCGAAGAGCATGGGCATCACCCTGACCCCCGAGGAGCGGTTCGAGGTCTTCGGGGAGCACGACCCGGAGCAGTACGCCGAGGAGACCGAGCGGCGCTGGGGGAACACCGAGGCGTACGCCGAGTCCCAGCGCCGGACGGCCGGCTACACCAAGGCCGACTGGCAGCGCCACCGCGACGAGTCGGAGGACTGGTACGCCCGCTACACGGCGCTGCTGGCCGAGGGCGAGCCCCCGGCCGGCGAGCGGGCGACGGAGCTGGCGGAGGAGCACCGCCGCCGGATCACCGACTGGTTCCACGACTGCCCGCACGCGATGCACCGGTGCCTGGGCGAGATGTATGTGACCGACGAGCGCTTCCGCCGGCACTTCGAGGAGCGGGCGCCCGGCTTCGCGGAGCACCTGCGCGCGGCGATCGACGCCAACGCGGCCCGGTACGGCGCCTGACCTGCCGGAACGGGGCCGGCCCCGCGCCCATGGGCCCGGACCGGTCCCGCTCCGGGGCCCTTCCGGGCTCGTTCCGGAGCCGTTCCGGGCTCGCTCCGGGTCCGTTCCGGCGGAAGGTGTGGAGGCCGGACGGAGGGGCGGTGAGGGGCGCTGGAACCCGGGCGTCCGGCGTGGCGTTGATAGCTTTGGGCTGCCGTCCTCTCCGCCCCACCCAACCTCTGGAGCTTCCGAACCCGTGAATACGCTCGCGCTCGGACCGAGCTGGCTGGATCCGGACTATCTGATCCAGACCTTCGGCCTCATCGGTGTCCTGGTCATCGTCTTCGCGGAATCGGGCCTGCTCATCGGGTTCTTCCTGCCCGGGGACGCGCTGCTCTTCACCACCGGTCTGCTGGTCGCCACCGACAAGCTGAACCACCCGCTGTGGCTGGTCTGCACCCTGATCGTGGTGGCCGCCGTCGTCGGTGACCAGGTGGGCTATCTCTTCGGCCGCAAGGTCGGCCCGGCGCTCTTCAAGCGCCCGGACTCCCGCCTCTTCAAGCAGGAGAACGTCGAGAAGGCGCACGAGTTCTTCGAGAAGCACGGCCCGAAGTCGCTGATCCTGGCGCGGTTCGTGCCGATCGTGCGGACCTTCACGCCGATCATCGCGGGCGTCAGCCGGATGAACTACCGCTCGTTCATCGTCTTCAACGTGATCGGCGGACTGATCTGGGGCGTCGGGGTGACCGTGCTGGGCGCCTCGCTCGGCAAGGTCGAGTTCGTGCACAAGAACATCGAGCTGATCCTCATCCTGATCGTGCTGATCTCGGTGGTGCCGATCGTGATCGAGTACCTGCGCGCCCGCTCCCAGGGCAAGAAGGCGGCCGGTGCCGACTCCGACGACTCCCGGCGCGGCCCGGCCGACACCGCCCCGCTCCCGCAGGCCTTCCACCCGTCCGAGGACGGGTACCCGTCCCACGAGGACGCGTACCCGTCCCCGGACTCGTACCAGCCCCAGCCGGGCCCGTACCGGGCCGACCAGGACCCGTACCAGGGCCAGGAGCCGTACCGGGCCCAGCAGGACCCGTACCAGCGGTCCCCCCAGGGCGGCCAGTACCCGTACCAGCCCCGGCAGGACGCGTACCAGCAGCCGCAGGACCCGTACCAGCAGTCCCAGCCGCAGCAGCAGCCGTATCAGCAGGAGCAGCCGCAGAACCCGCAGCGCGGCCGGCACGCCAAGCGCTGAGCCCGGCTCCGCCGGGCCCGGCGGAGCAGGCCGAGGCGGAGCCTCAGAAGCCGCGCGTCCGCTTGGCCGCGCGGCGGGCGCTGGCCTTGGCCGGGGCCAGCATGAACATCCGGGCCATCTCACCGCCCAGGTTCACCCCGATCGCGATGGCCAGCGCCAGGGCCGCCGCCCGGGCGAGCGAGCTGAGCCCGTCGTTGAGGTTGTTCTGCGCGATGTTCAGCACCCCGAGATAGGTGGCGCTACCGGGCAGCAGCGGGCCGATCGCGGCGGTCACGTACGGCAGTGACGAGGTGTGCTGGTACCGGGCCATCAGCTGTCCGAAGAGGCCCACCAGACCGGCCGCGGCGGCCGTCGCCAGCTCCCGGGAGCCATTGGCGGTCACGGCGATCGCGGCGTACGTCACCCAGGCCACCCCGCCGCTGAAGGCCACGAAGAGCACGGTGGATCGTTCCTGCTGGAGCAGGACCGCGAAGGCCGCCGCCAGCACCATGGCGGCCACTATCTGGACGACCGGCCGCTCCTCGGCCTGGAGGGCGGCCTCCGGGCTGAGCTTGGCGCCCAGCTGCACCCCCACGTAGAGCGCGCTGAGCACGCCGACCACGATGCCGACGAAGAAGTATCCGACCTCCAGCAGCCGCGCCGCCGCGGTGATGTAGAAGCCGGTCAGTCCGTCCTGCACGGCGGCCACCAGCACCCGCCCCGGGATCAGCGCGAACAGCCCACCGGTGATCACCGCCGAGGGCTTCAGCCCGGCGTGCAGCAGACTCACCGTCACGCCCAGCGCGGCGGGCGGCACCGCCGCCACCGCGAACTGGTAGAACTCCGGCAGTCCGCGCCCGGCGCAGAGCCAGGCCAGCCGGTCGCCCAGCATCGCGCCCGCCGCCGTGATCAGGAAGACCGCGAGTCCGCCGCCGAGCAGCATCGAGGCCGCGCCCGCCAGCAGTCCGGCGGCGACCGTGAGCACCCAGCCGGGGTAGGGATGGCGGTTCCGCCGTATCTCCGCCAGCCGCCGGTACGCCTCCTCCAGGGTGGTCTCGGAGCCCTCCGCGTTGATGTCCGCGACCAGCGCGTAGACCGCGGAGAGCCGGGTGTAGTCGGTGCCCCGGCGGCGTACCGTCCGGTTCGCCGTCACCGGGTCGTCCACCAGCGAGGGCTGATACGTGATCGAGAGCAGGGTGAAGGTGACCGTCGGCTCGCAGCGGTCCAGCCCGTAGGAGCGGCAGATCGCGAACATCGCCGCCTCGACGTCCTCCGCGCCCTCGCCCCCGGCCAGCAGCAGTTCGCCGATCCGGAGGGTCAGGTCGAGCACGCGCGGCACGGCGGGACCGGATTCGTCCTGTCGCTGCACCGCCTCCGGCACCGGCCGTTCGCTCACCGGTATCCGCAGCATGGTGCGCATCCGGTCCTGCCAGGGCGCGTCCCGGGGGAGGGTGAGCGCCGGGAAGCCGTGGGCCGGGGTGAAGGCGGGCGGGGAGTGCTGCGCGCTGTACGTGGAGGGCCGCGCGAACGCCGATCCCTCGGGCTCGGCGGCCGGGGCCTCCGGCGCCTGCCCCAGACCGGCCGGGAAGGCGAACTCCGAGGTGGGCTGGTCGAGATCGGGAAGCGGCGGCTGCTCCACCCCGGCCGGCGGGGTGAACGCGCTGCGCCCCTCGTCCGCCTGCGGCTTCCGGTCCTCCACGGCCTCCGGCTGCTCAGCCACCACGGTGTTCGTCCTCACTCCCATCCGACCCGTGTGCCCAGTATGGGCATGCCCAAGAGAGCGGCGCGCACGGGCCCGGGTGAGCGGAACCGGGCCGTCCGGTGAACGGCCGGGCAGGCCCGCGCGGATGGCCGGCCCAGGTCACCGCCGCCACCCGGCCCGCCGGCCCTGGTCCGCTCACGACGGCGGGCCCGGCCACGGGCACGAGCGCGGCCACCGACGGCGGACACGACCACCGACGGCCACCACGGCGGCGGGCGGCAGGGCACGAGCGCGGCCACAGCCTCGCGGCGGTGCACGACAAAGGGACGGCCGGCCCGGACGCCATGGGCGCGGCCTCGGGCGGCAGGGCGCGAGCGCGATCACGGCGACGGGTGGCGGGGCGTGAGCGCGGCCCCGGACGGTCGGCCCGACAGCGGGCCCGCCCACGGGCACGAGTGCGGCCACCGGCCACCGACGGCGGCCACGGCGACGGACGGCGAGCACGAGCACGGTCAGCGCCGGCGGGCACGGGCGCGGCCCCGGCCGACCCGGGCGCGGACACGGCGACGGGCGGTGCTCCCCGAGGGAAGACACCGCCCGTACGGCGATCAGGTGATCAGGTGATCAGCGGCGAGCGCTCGGCGCCCGCGACCGGCCCCGGCGCAGCAGCCGGCGCGCCCGGTGAGCGGGGTGCGCTCAGTGCGCGCCGCCCTGCGCCTCCAGGCGCTTGTAGGAGGCCTCGATCTCGGCCTCGGCCTCGGTGCGGCCCACCCAGTTGGCCCCCTCGACCGACTTGCCGGGCTCCAGGTCCTTGTAGACCTCGAAGAAGTGCTGGATCTCCAGGCGGTCGAACTCCGAGACGTGGTGGATGTCCCGCAGGTGCTCCACGCGCGGGTCGGAGGCCGGCACGCAGAGCAGCTTGTCGTCGCCGCCCGCCTCGTCGGTCATCCGGAACATGCCGATCGCGCGGCACTTGATCAGGCAACCGGGGAAGGTCGGCTCGTCCAGGAGAACGAGGGCGTCCAGCGGGTCGCCGTCCTCGCCCAGGGTGTTCTCCACGAAGCCGTAGTCGGCCGGGTAGCTGGTCGAGGTGAAGAGGCGGCGGTCCAGCCGGATGCGGCCGGTCTCGTGGTCCACCTCGTACTTGTTCCGCGAACCCTTCGGGATCTCGATGGTGACGTCGAACTCCACGGGTGGCTCCTCCAAGATCAACACAACTGTCGGTGAAATACGTCGGGTGACACTGCGCCCCCAGCAGGATCGGACCGCCGTACTTCACCGGGGGTGCCGAGCTCAAGGCACAACTCAGTGGTTAAGTGTCCCTCACGCCACCATGTGCACGCGAAAGGGGCTGGTCAGCCGTGCTGGAGCCGAAGGCAGTACAGCTTGTCGCGGGCTCCGCCGTGCTCGGTCTGCTCCTGGCCACCGGTGCCGCCGCCCTCGCCGGCCCGTGGGACTCGGGCCAGCGTACGGCCGAGCGGGTCAGAGCAAGCGCCCGGCCCGTCACGGGTGGCGCAGATCACGGCCCGGGCGCCCCGGGGAGCGGCCCCGGTGACCGTACGGACGGGGCCTCCGGCGACCGTACGGACGGAGCCTCCGGCGACCGCGAGGACGGGGCCTCCGGCGACCGTCGGCCGGGCCCCGCCGCGGTCCCGTCCCCGGCGCCCAGCGCCGCCGCCGTGCTCGCCGCCCTCAGACCCGCCCCGGCCGCGCCGTCCGGGAAGCCGGAGCCCGGGACCTCCGGGCGGACCCCGGCCCCGGGGGAGCGGCCGGCCGCCGGGAAGCCCCCGGCCGGGCTCGCCGCCCTGCTCGACCCGCTGCTGGCCGATCCGGCGCTCGGCCCCCGGCACACCGCCGTGGTGGTGGACGCCGTCACCGGCAAGGAGCTGTACGGCAAGGGCGCGGCCGATCCGATGACACCCGCCTCCACGGCCAAGCTGGCCACCGCCGCCGCCGCGCTCGGCGCCCTGGGCCCGGACCACCGCATTCCGACCACCGTGGTGGCCGCCCCGGACGGCCGGAGCGTCACCCTGGTGGGCGGCGGCGACCCGACCCTGGACCGGCCGCGGCTCACCGCGCTGGCCCGGGACACCGCCCGGGCCCTGCGCGCCCGGAAGATCACCGGCGTCCGGCTCTCCTACGACACCTCCCGCTACCGGGGTCCCGAGCGCCACCCGATCGGCCCCAACGAGAACCTCGCCCCGATCAGCCCGCTGATGACCGACGAGGGCCGGCTCGACGGCTCGGCCGCCGGTCCGGCCCCCCGTTCGGACGATCCGGCCGGGGACACCGCCCGGAGCTTCGCCGCGCTGCTCACCGAGGCGGGCGTCCGCACCGAGGGTCCGCCCGCCCATGCCGGGGCCCCGCGCCGCGCCACCACCCTGGCGTCCACCCTCTCGGCGCCGCTCTCCGCGCTGGTCGAGCGCGCCCTGACGGAGAGCGACAACGACCTGGCCGAGGCGCTGGCCCGGGCGACCGTGCTGGCCGCCGGCCGGCCGGCCGCCCTCACCGCCACCGACGCGGCGGTACGCGGCCGGCTCGCCGGGCTGGGGCTGCCGCTGGCCGGCACCCGGTTCGGGGACGGCAGCGGGCTCGACCGGGGCGACCGGGTCTCCGCCCGGCTGCTCGCCGGCCTGCTCGCCCGGGCCGCCGACCCCCGCCACCCGGAGCTGCGCCCGATCCTCACCGGACTGCCCGTCGGCGGCTTCACCGGCACTCTGAAGGATCGTTACTCCTCCCCGGCGGCGGGCGCCGGTCTGATCCGCGCCAAGACCGGGACGCTCACCGGGGTGAACGCCCTGGCGGGCACCGTCGTCGGGGCCGGCGGCCGGCTGCTGGCCTTCGCCTTCCTGGCCGACGGGACCGATTCCCCGGACGCCGCCCAGGCCGCCCTGGACCGGCTGGCCGCCGCCCTGGCCCCGGCCGCCGCGTCCGCTCCCTCGCCCCCGGCCGCGTCGGACTGACCGGTACGCCCGCCCGGGGCGTGGTGCCTCCGCCCAGGGGCCGGTACGCCCGCCCGGGGCCGGCCTCCGGGGCCGTACGCCCGTCCCGGACTCCATGCCCCGGCGCCGTACGCCCGTCCCGGGGTAGTACCCCTCACCCGATCCGGGCGTCAGCACGTACGGTTGACGCATGACGAGCTTCGGTGGTGCCGAGATGGTCGACTGGAACCTCGCGGTGGCGACCGCGACCCGCCTGGTGCGGCCGGGGCCCGAGGTGAGCCGGGACGAGGCGCGCGAGGTGGTCGCGGAGCTGCGCCGGCACGCCAAGGCGGCGGAGGAGCATGTCCGGGCGTTCACCCGGATGACGCAGGATCAGCACCGGCCGGACGACACCCCGGTGCTGGTGATCGACCGGCCCGGCTGGGTGCGGGCCAATGTGGCGGGCTTCCGGGAACTGCTGAAGCCGCTGCTCGACAAGGCGAAGGAGCGCCGCGACGCCACCCCGGGCGGCGCGGTGCTGGGCGCGGTCGGCGGCAAGGTGACCGGGGTGGAACTGGGGGTGCTGCTCTCCTTCCTGGCCTCCCGGGTGCTCGGCCAGTACGAGACCTTCGCCCCGGTCACCCGGGAGCTGCCGGCCGGGGCGAACGGCGGCGGCCGGCTGCTGCTGGTGGCGCCGAACATCGTCCATGTGGAGCGGGAACTGGAGGCGGACCCGCACGACTTCCGGCTCTGGGTCTGTCTGCACGAGGAGACCCACCGGACCCAGTTCACCGCCGTGCCCTGGCTCCGCGACCATCTGCGCGGGGAGATCCAGTCCTTCCTGGCCGCCACCGACATGGACCCCGGCGCGGTGCTGGAACGGCTGCGGGAGGCCGCCCAGTCGCTGGTCGGGGCGCGTCCCGAGGGCGAGGCGGACGAGGACGGCCGCTCGCTGGTCGAGCTGGTCCAGACGCCGGAGCAGCGGGAGATCCTGGGCCGGCTGACCGCCGTGATGTCGCTGCTGGAGGGCCACGCCGACTATGTGATGGACGGGGTCGGCCCGCATGTGGTGCCCTCGGTCGCGGAGATCCGGGAGAAGTTCCAGCAGCGCCGGGCGCGCGGAGCCTCCCGGCTCGACCTGGCCCTCCGCCGGCTGCTGGGGCTCGACGCCAAGCTGCGCCAGTACCGGGACGGCGAGCGGTTCGTCCGGGCGGTGGTGGAGGAGGTCGGCATGGACGGCTTCAACCGGGTCTGGACCTCCCCGAACACGCTGCCGACCAAGGCGGAGATCGCCAAACCCGCGGACTGGGTCGCGCGGGTGCACCGCAGGGCGGAGTGAAGGGCGCGGGGTGGAACGGCGGGCCCGGGACGGGAGCGATGTGCCGGAGCGGAGAGGGGTGTGCGGGGCGGCGTGCGGAGCGCGCGGCGGTCGCGGGCAGCCGAACGCCCTCCCAATCACCCATCCGAGGGACCGTGGGTCGGGGATAGGCGTGCGATGCTCGGGGAACGACCGTGTTCTGTCACCATCGACGCACTCTGAGTGACTGTGTGACCGCACTCGTGCGGCCGCCGGTCGCCACCGGCCGCCGCCCCGGCCGGGTGCCGACCGGGTGGCCGGGCGAGTGACCGGGCGCCGGCGGGTGTCCGGCCGCGTGACCGACCGAGTGACCGACTGAGTGACCGAACCCCCCGGTCCGGCCGTTAAGACTCCGACCGAGCCACCCCAACTTCACACGAAGGGCACCGGACATGGGTCCCCATCCTGCGGTCGCGGCGATACGCCTGGCGGTCCGCCGCGAACTCCACGACGTACTCAACCGGCTCGCACACGACGAGCACCCCCCGGCCGCCGGCGAGCCCCCGCTCGTCCTGGTCGCCTGCTCCGGCGGCGCCGACTCCATGGCGCTCGCCTCCGCCCTCGCCTTCGAGGCCCGCAAGCTCTCCGTCCGCGCCGGCGCCGTCACCGTGGACCACGGCCTCCAGCCCGGCTCCGACCTCCGGGCCGCCGAGGTCGCCCAGCGGCTGACCGCGATGGGCCTGGCCCCCGTCGAGGCGGTCGCCGTCAGCGTCGGCCGCGCCGGCGGGCCCGAGGCCGCCGCCCGGGACGCCCGGTACGCCGCCCTGGACGAGGCCGCCGGGCGGCTGGGCGCCGTCGCCGTGCTGCTCGGCCACACCCGGGACGACCAGGCCGAGACCGTGCTGCTCGGCCTCGCCCGGGGATCCGGCATCCGCTCGCTCTCCGGCATGGCCGCCGTCACCGGGGCGGCCGGCCGTTACCGCCGCCCCTTCCTCCAGCTCGACCGGCAGACCGCCCGCAAGGCGTGTCTGGTCCAGTCGCTGCCGGTCTGGGACGACCCGATGAACGCCGACCCGGCCTACACCCGCTCCCGGCTCCGCCACGAGGGCCTCCCCGCCCTGGAGAAATCGCTCGGCAAGGGCGTGGTGGAGGCACTGGCCCGCACCGCCCGGCTCTGCCGGGACGACGCCGACGCGCTGGACGCCTGGGCCGCCGAGGCGGACGCCTCCGTACGGGACGGGGACGGCCTGCTGGAGTGCGCCAAGCTGTACGCGCTGCCGCCCGCCGTGCGCCGCCGGGTGCTGCGCCGCGCGGCCGTCGCGGAGGGCTCACCGGCCGGCTCGCTGTTCGCCCGGCACATCGAGGAGATGGACCGCCTGATCACCGGCTGGCGCGGTCAGGGGGCCATCAACCTGCCCGGCCGCGTCGTGGCCCGGCGGCAGGGTGGCAGACTGGTCATCCGGCAAGGCTGACGCAGGCTGCAACGAAAGTGACCCCCGGGTGAACGAGAAAGACATGGGCACCGACCTCAAGTCGGTGCTCATCACCAAGGAAGAGATCGGCGCGAAGCTGGCGGAGCTCGCCGCGAAGATCGACGCCGAGTACGCGGGCAAGGACCTTCTTCTGGTCGGTGTCCTCAAGGGCGCCGTGATGGTGATGGCCGACCTCGCCCGGGCGCTGTCCACCCCGGTCACCATGGACTGGATGGCCGTCTCCTCGTACGGGGCGGGCACCCAGTCCTCCGGCGTGGTCCGGATCCTCAAGGACCTGGACACCGACATCAAGGGCAAGCACGTCCTGATCGTCGAGGACATCATCGACTCCGGCCTGACCCTGTCCTGGCTGCTGTCGAACCTCGGCTCGCGCGAGCCGGCCTCGCTGGAGGTCTGCACCCTGCTGCGCAAGCCGGAGGCGGCCAAGGTCGCGATCGACGTGAAGTGGATCGGCTTCGACATCCCCAACGAGTTCGTGGTCGGCTACGGGCTGGACTACGCGGAGAAGTTCCGCAACCTCCCGTTCGTCGGTACCCTCGCGCCGCACGTCTACGGCGGCTGACCGCCGCCGGGCGCGCCCCCGGCCCCGGGCCCGTATCACTCCGGCGGGGGCCCGCCGGAGTCCGGACCCCCGGGGGTCCGGGGGCGGACCCGGCACGGGAACCCAGACCCCCTTCCCGCCGTTGGAGCATGGGAAGACGGTCGCGGGTGACAATGCTGGGGTACCGTCCGAAGAACAGTCTTTTTCCGCAGCTTTTCCCACAGCAGCATTTACCTACGGGCAGGAGGGACGGGGCGGCACCGCCTCGTATGGATGGACGTGAAGCGATACTTCCGTGGGCCGGTCATGTGGATCGTGCTGGCCGTCCTCGCCGTGGTCGTGTTGATGCAGGTCGTCGGCTCGTCCGGCGGCTACAAGACGGTGGACACCGGTGAGGTCGTCCAGGCGATCGACAAGAACCAGGTCAAGCAGGCCAAGCTGACCACTGGCGACGAGCAGATCATCAAGATCGAGCTCAAGGACGGCCAGAAGATCGACAACAGCGGCAAGGTACAGGCGAGCTACATCGGCAGCCAGGGTTCCGACCTCGCCGACAAGCTCCAGGGCAAGTACGAGTCCGGCCAGATCGAGAACGGCTACACCGTCTCTCCGTCGAAGCAGAGCCCGTTCCTCTCGGTGCTGCTCTCGCTGCTGCCGTTCGTCCTGATCGTCGTGGTCTTCCTGTTCCTGATGAACCAGATGCAGGGCGGCGGCTCCCGGGTCATGAACTTCGGGAAGTCCAAGGCCAAGCTGATCACCAAGGACACCCCGAAGACCACCTTCGCCGATGTGGCGGGGTCGGACGAGGCCGTCGAGGAGCTCCACGAGATCAAGGAGTTCCTCCAGGAGCCGGCGAAGTTCCAGGCGGTCGGCGCCAAGATCCCGAAGGGTGTGCTGCTGTACGGCCCGCCCGGCACCGGCAAGACCCTGCTCGCCCGCGCGGTCGCGGGTGAGGCGGGCGTGCCGTTCTACTCGATCTCCGGCTCCGACTTCGTGGAGATGTTCGTCGGTGTCGGTGCCTCCCGGGTGCGCGACCTCTTCGAGCAGGCCAAGGCGAACGCCCCGGCGATCGTCTTCGTGGACGAGATCGACGCGGTCGGACGCCACCGGGGCGCCGGTCTCGGCGGCGGCCACGACGAGCGCGAGCAGACGCTGAACCAGCTCCTGGTGGAGATGGACGGCTTCGACGTGAAGGGCGGGGTCATCCTGATCGCCGCCACCAACCGCCCGGACATCCTGGACCCGGCGCTGCTGCGCCCGGGCCGGTTCGACCGGCAGATCGCCGTGGACCGCCCGGACATGCAGGGCCGGCTGGAGATCCTCAAGGTCCACCAGAAGGGCAAGCCGGTCGCCCCGGACGTCGACCTGGGCGCCGTCGCCCGGCGCACCCCCGGCTTCACCGGCGCCGATCTGTCGAACGTGCTGAACGAGGCGGCGCTGCTCACCGCGCGCAGCGATCTGAAGCTGATCGACAACAAGATGCTGGACGAGGCGATCGACCGGGTGGTCGCGGGCCCGCAGAAGCGGACCCGGATCATGTCGGACAAGGAGAAGAAGATCACCGCGTACCACGAGGGCGGCCACGCCCTGGTGGCGGCGGCGTCCCCGAACTCTGACCCGGTACACAAGATCACGATCCTCTCGCGCGGCCGGGCCCTCGGCTACACCATGGTCCTGCCGGACGAGGACAAGTACTCGACCACCCGCAACGAGATGCTCGACCAGCTCGCCTACATGCTGGGCGGCCGGGCGGCCGAGGAACTGGTCTTCCACGACCCGACCACCGGCGCGGCCAACGACATCGAGAAGGCCACCACCACGGCCCGCGCGATGGTCACCCAGTACGGCATGACCGAGCGGCTGGGCGCGATCAAGTTCGGCGGCGACAACACCGAACCGTTCCTGGGCCGGGAGATGGCCCACCAGCGCGACTACTCGGAAGAGGTCGCCGCGCTGGTGGACGAGGAGGTCAAGAAGCTGATCGAGACCGCGCACAACGAGGCCTGGGAGATCCTGGTCGAGAACCGCGACGTGCTCGACAACCTCGTCCTCCAGCTCCTGGAGAAGGAGACGCTGGGCAAGGAGGAGATCGCGGAGATCTTCGCCCCGATCGTGAAGCGCCCGGCCCGTCCGGCATGGACCGGCTCCTCCCGGCGCACCCCGTCCACCCGGCCGCCGGTGCTCTCCCCGAAGGAGCTGGCGCTGACCAATGGCGCCGTCGGGACCGCCGGCGCCAACGGCACCGCCGCCCCGGCCGAGGCCGTGACCCCGGGGACCCCGGCCAACCCCGTGAATCCGGTGAAGCCGGCCGGCCCGGCCACCGGCTCGACGGACGCGGCTCCGGCGCCGGACGAGCGCCGGGACCACCCGGAGAGCTGACGCACGGCTCACGCACCACCGCCGGGAGGGCTTCCGGGCCCTCCCGGCTCCCGGCACCCGTCCGACCCGGAATGCGGATCGCGCCCCCCAGGTTCTAGCCTGGGGGGCGCGGTTTTGTGTGATTTTTGTGCGGACAAGCAAACGGAACGAGGCACAGATGATCGACCCGGTGACGCTGGACGGCGGCGGTCCGATCGGCGAGTTCGACGCGAAGCGGGCCGAGAACGCCGTACGGGAACTCCTCATCGCGGTCGGCGAGAACCCCGACCGGGAGGGCCTGCGGGAGACCCCGGCCCGGGTGGCGCGTGCCTACCGCGAACTGCTGGCCGGGCTGCGCCAGGAGCCCGAGGACGTGCTGACGACCACCTTCGACCTGGGCCACGACGAGATGGTGCTGGTCCGGGACATCGAGATCGTCAGCCTCTGCGAGCACCATCTGCTGCCCTTCCACGGCGTGGCGCACGTGGGCTACGTCCCGGCCGACACCGGCAAGATAACCGGCCTCTCCAAGCTGGCCCGGCTGGTCGAGGTCTTCGCCCGCCGCCCCCAGGTCCAGGAGCGGCTCACCACGCAGATCGCGGACTCCCTGATGCGCATCCTGGAGGCCCGGGGCGCCATCGTCGTCATCGAGGCCGAGCACATGTGCATGTCCGTCCGCGGCATCCGCAAGCCCGGCGCCAAGACCACCACCTCCGCCGTCCGCGGCCAGCTCCGCGACGCCACCACCCGCGCCGAGGCCATGAGCCTCATCCTGGCGCGGTAGCACCCGGAGCAGGGACCGAGCGGGCCGGCCCGGAGCGGGGCCGTCCCGGTCCGGGAGCCGCCCGCAGCCGGGCCGGTGGCCGTGGAGTCGGGCCCGGGCCGGGGTCAGGCGGTCTGGGCCGGGGTGTCGGTGTCGTCATCCTCGGGGAGCCTGAGGACGCGCTCCAGGAAGAAGGCGGCGGCGACCACGGCGGCGCCGGCGAGGACCGAGCAGCCGGCGTAGATGGCCTGGTCGCGGCGGGCCGGGACGTCCAGGACGCCGAGCAACTGGACGCCGACGCCGCCGTACATCCCGGCCACCAGCGCGGCGACCAGGGCGCTGGCCTGGCCGAAGACCACCGCCCGGGCGGCCATCATGGGCTCCACGCCCTTGGCGCCTGGGCGGCGCTCCCGCTGGGCGCGCAGCCGGGCGCGGAGCGAGAGGGCGGTGGCCAGCAGGACGGCCGCGATCACGGCCAGCACCACGGGCGCGGCCAGGGGCACGCTCGGCAGGGTGCCGAACGATTCCCAGAGCCGCGCCCCGGCCCAGGACAGGACGCCGGCCACGACGAAGAGTCCGGCCAGTACCTTGACCCGCAGTTGCTTCACCGGGTGTCGTCCTTCGTGTCGGGGCTCGCGCCAGGGCCGGTGGGCCCGCGGAGGGCGCGGCCGGTTTGCCGGGGCCCGCGGGGCCGGGCCTACTCGGGGAGGCGGAGCTCCAGGTCGCCGCGGGCCTGGACGCCGTCCTCGCCGACGCCGGCCAGCAGCTCGGCCACCGCCCCGACCCCGGGGAGCTGGGCGTCCGGCTCCACGTCGTGCCACGGGCGCAGCACGAAGGCCCGCTCGTGGGCGCGCGGATGGGGGAGCGTGAGCAGCGGGTCGTCGGAGACCACATCGGCGTACGAGACGATGTCCACGTCGATGGTGCGCGGGCCCCAGCGCTCGTCGCGGACCCGGTGGAACGCCTCCTCCACCGCGTGCGCCCGCTCCAGCAGGGAGTCCGGCGGCAGGGTGGTCTTCACCACGACCACCGCGTTGAAGTAGGACGGCTGGCTGCTCGGGTCCACGCCCCAGGGCTCGGTCTCGTACACCGGGGAGACGGCCTTGACCCGCAGCCCCGGGGTGTCCTCCAGCGCGTCGACGGCGCCCTGCAGGGTCTCCATCCGGTTGCCCAGGTTGGCGCCCAGCGAGAGCACGGCCCAGCGCGGGTTGGAGAGCGTGCTGTCGGCGGCGTCCACCTGGGCCGTCACGGACGCGGGTACCGGCTGGACCGTGGGGTCGGTCGGCGTGCTGTTCATGCGCGGCTCCGGGTGATGGTGATGGTCACGTCGTCGAACGGAACGGTGATCGGGGCGTCGGGTTTGTGCACGACCACCTCGACCTCCTGCACTCCGTCGTGTTTCAGGCAGCGCTGCGCGATCCGCTCCGCGAGCGTCTCGATGAGGTCGACCGGGTCGCCCTGGACGACCTCCACGACCTCCTCGGCCACGATGCCGTAGTGCACGGTCTTCGCCAGGTCGTCGTCGGCCGCGGCCGGGCGGGTGTCGAGGCCGAGCACCAGGTCCACGATGAAGGTCTGCCCCTCCTCGCGCTCCCGGGGGAAGACGCCATGGTGCCCACGGGCCTTGAGGCCGCGCAGCGCGACACGATCCACGCGAATCACTCCTGCTTTCGTCGGTCCGGCGGGCAGCCGGCCGGGTGCGGTCGGCGCGGTTGCCCTCTTCGAATCTACCTGCGAGCTCGGACAGCCCCCGCCCGTGGGCCCCGCCTACCCCGCCGGGGCGGCTCCGTCACCGCCCGGTCACCGCGCGTTCCGGCCGGGTCGGGGGCGGTTCCCGGCCCGGAGCATGCCGGTCAGGCGTCGTCGGGGGCGTCGTCCGCGCCGTCGAGGTCGTCGTCGTCACCGGACTCCGCGAGGACCGGGGAGCCGTGGTGCGACCAGAGCCGCCAGCCGTCCGGGGTGCGCCGGAACACATTGGTGGCGACCACCAGCTGGCCCACCAGCGGCCCCAGCTCGGCGCCCTCCTCGGCGGGGCCGCCGCTGAGGATGTTCTCGGTGCAGGTCACCAGCGCGGTGTCGGCCAGCACCGAGACCTTCACATCCGTCAGGAAGAACTGGATGTAGTCGGTGTTCGCCATGATCAGCGCGTACGAGCGGAGCACCTCGCCGCGCCCGGTGAGCACCGGCCAGCCGGGGTGGACGCAGGAGATCCCGCCCTCCCCGTCGTCCAGCCAGAGGTCGGAGATCTCGTCGAAGTCGCCGCGCTCCATCGCCTCGTAGAAGGCGGTGTTGGCCAGCTCGACCGCTTCGGTGTCCGTACGGGACTCGCTCATGCGGCGCCCTCGACGGCCCGCGCGACCCGCACGGCGTCCGCCGTGGCCCGTACCTCGTGCACCCGCACCGCCCAGGCGCCCCGGTGGGCGGCGATGGCGGAGACGGCGGCGGTGGCCGCGTCGCGTTCCCTGGCCGGCGGTGGCGCGGTGCCCTCCCGGGCCAGTATGTGTCCCAGGAACCGCTTCCGGGAGGCGGCGATCAGCACCGGGCGGCCCAGCCCGCGCAGCGCGCCGATGCCGGCCAGCAGGGCCAGGTCGTGCGGGGCCTGCTTGGCGAAGCCCAGGCCCGGGTCGATCACCAGCCGCTCCGGCGGGATGCCGCCGTCCACGACCGCCGTCATCCGGTCGCGCAGCTCCGCGAGGACCTCGGGCACCACGTCCCGGTACACCGCGCGGCTGTTCATGCCGGCGCTGAAGCCGCGCCAGTGCATCACCACGAACGGCACCCCGGCGGCGGCGACGGACGGCACCATCTCCGGGTCGGCCAGGCCGCCGCTGACGTCGTTGACCAGGACCGCGCCGGCCTCGACCGCCCGGCGGGCGACGGTGGCGCGCATGGTGTCGACCGAGACGGTGACCCCCTCGGCGGTCAGCTGGCGGACCACCGGGACGACCCTGCGCAGCTCCTCCTCCTCGTCCACCCGGGGGGCGCCCGGGCGGGTGGACTCGCCGCCGACGTCCACCAGGTCGGCGCCCTCGGCGACCAGCGCCAGGCCGCGCTTGACGGCGGCCGTGGTGTCGAACCACCGGCCCCCGTCGGAGAAGGAGTCGGGGGTCACATTGACGACTCCCATGACCGCGCAGCGGTCCCACTCCGGCAGGCCCGCGACCGTGCCCCGTCCACACAGCGTGTTCATGCGTCCAGCCTAGAGCGCGGGGAGGTCCCGGCGGGGCGCCCGGCCGCGATCGGGCCGTGCGGGACCCGGAACGCCGGGGGCCCGGGGGACCCGGGACACCGGGCCCCGCGGGCGTGGGGAGGGACGCGTCCGCCACGGCCGGGCGGCGCGGGGGCCGACGGCACCGGCCGCACGGGGCGCGGTCGTCGCCGGTCCGGGCGGGGCCACCGGCCCGGCGGGGCGGGTTCGCCGCCGGTGGCCCGGCTCATGCGGCCGGCCGGGCTCACGCGGCGGCCACGCGAGGCGCGATGGTCGCGGCCGGCCCGGTCACCCGGCCGGCCGGGCTCACGCGGCGTGGACCTCGCGCTCGGCGGAGGAGGCCGTGAGATGGGCGCAGGGACGGGCGGTGCGCTCGGCGTTCCGGCGGGCGAAGGGCCGGGGCAGGGCCAGGTTCACGAAGCCCTCCGCCTGCATGGCGGCGAGGCCGATGCGGGGCAGGTCCCGGCTGGCGCGGTAGACCACGAACCGGGGCTCCCAGCGCGGCTGGAACTTGGCGTTGAACTTGTACAGCGACTCGATCTGGAACCAGCGGGAGAGGAAGACCAGCAGCCCGCGCCAGACCCGCAGCACCGGTCCGGCGCCCAGCTTCTCGCCGCGTGCCAGGGCCGAGCGGAACATCGCGAAGTTCAGCGAGACCCGCTCCACGCCCAGCTTCGGGGCGGCCTGCAGGGCGGCGACGATCAGCAGCTCGTTCATGCCGGGGTCGGCCGAGCGGTCGCGGCGCATCAGCTCCAGCGACATGCCATCGGCGCCCCACGGGACGAAGTGGATGATCGCCTTCAGGTCGCCGTACGGGCCCTCGTGGCCTTCCTGACTCTCGGGGTCCGCCCGGTGCGCGGTGGCGATCACGGCGTCCCCGTCGGCCGGGTCACCGATGCGGCCCAGCGCCATGGAGAAGCCCCGCTCGGTGTCCGTGCCGCGCCAGTCGGCGGCGGCCCGCCGTATCCGCTCCAGCTCGCCGTCGGAGAGGTCGCGGGCGCGCCGGACGCGGGTCTCGTATCCGTTGCGCTCGATCCGCTTCACCATCTGGCGCACATTGCGCATCGCGCGCCCCGAGAGGGAGAAATCCGCGACGTCCACCACCGCCTCGTCGCCCAGCTCCAGCGCGTCCAGACCGGTCTCCCGGGTCCACACCTCGCCGCCGGTCTCGGAGCAGCCCATCACGGCGGGGGTCCAGGAGTGGGCCTTGGCCTCGTCCATGAACCGCTCGATGGCGCCGGGCCACGCCTCCACGTCACCGATCGGGTCGCCGCTGGCCAGCATCACTCCGGAGACGACCCGGTAGGTGACCGCCGCCTTGCCGCTGGGCGAGAAGACGACGCCCTTGTCGCGGCGGAGCGCGAAGTGGCCGAGCGAGTCACGGCCGCCGTGCCGGGCGAGCAGCTCGCGCAGCCGGGCCTCGTCGCTCTCGGTCAGCCGGGCCACCGGGTGCTCGGGGCGGAAGGCCAGGTAGATGGTGGTGACGGCGGTCAGCAGGCCCAGGGCGCCCAGCGAGTAGCCGACGGTCCAGGAGACGCCGCCGCCGTAGCCGACCGGGCCCTCGACGCCGAACAGCCCGAGGAGCACGTGCTCCAGCCGGTCGCTGACGCTCGGGTCGCCGTGCACCTTGTTGGGGTGGGCGCTGACGATCACCAGGCCGAGCGCGATGGAGCCGGCGCCCATCAGGACGAAGTTGGCCAGCGCCTTCCAGCGGCTGCGCGGGTCGGGCAGCGCGGCGAACTCGCCCCGGTGGCGGACCAGCAGGGCCAGCAGCACCAGCGAGAAGAGCGCCCCGAGCAGCGAGTGGCGGTAGAGGAACTGGGCCACCGCGCCGACCGGCAGCAGCACCACGGCCGCCCGCCAGGCCCGGCGCTTGTGGCGCTTCAGCCCGTGGGCGAGGAGGAGGAGCAGCACACCGGCGCTGACCGAGAGCGCCGCCGAGAGCGGGCCCAGGGTGCCGGGCAGCACCTCGGCGAGGGCGTGCATCCGGCTGGCCCGGAAGCGGGGGAAGACACCGGCGGCGATGTCGATCAGACCGATGAGCGTGCACGCCGTGCCGACCAGGGCCGGTACCTTCTCGGCGGGCGGACCGCTCAGGACGCGGCGCAGCCGCCCCGGAACCGATCCGGACTTGTCCCCATCTACTGTGACAGACATCGCTTTCCAAGACTCCGCGAATGGTGAGATGCGTGCTCGCCGGCCGGAGTCCGGCCCGCTGGAAGCACATGCGCTCCATAAGACGGCGGGCCCGGAGGGCGGGTTCACTCCCGTGCGGGAAATTCTCCCCGAACGGTTCGGTACGACGAGATGGCGATCCGCCGGTGGGACGAGAGGCCGGCGGGGTCATCCACCGGCAGGACGAGATCCCGGCGGGACCGTCCGCCGGACAGGACCGTCCGCCGGGCGGGACCGTCCGCCGGTCGGGACCGTCCGCCGGTCGGGACCGTCCGCCGGTCGGGACGGCCCGGGCGGGACGGGGCACCGGTGCGACGGGTGGCCGCTGGTGCGCGGCTCGGCGCACCGGCACATCGATGACATGAAGGGTTCGGACGGGGCGGCTCATGGGTCTCACCAGTAACAAAGTCCTGGCGCTGGCCGCCCTGCTCGCGGTGGCGTTCTTCGCCGTCACCGTCTGGCTGTGGCCCAGACTGGCGCGGCGCACGGCCGGGGCGGTGCTCGGCCGGATCGGGCTGCTGCTCGGGGTCCAGCTGGCGCTCTTCGCCGCCGTGGGGCTGGCCGCCAACAACTACTTCCTCTTCTACGGCTCCTGGGCCGACCTCCTCGGCCGGGAGCAGACCCCCGGCGTGGTGGTGGACCACTCCGCCGGGGCGCCCGGCGCGGTACGCGTCCTCGCCACCCGGCGCACCGACGTGCCGGGCGGCGGCCGGCCGGAGGAGGCGGGACGGATCCAGCAGGTGGTGGTCTCCGGGAAGAAGTCCGGCATCTCCAGCCCGGCGTACGTCTATCTGCCGCCCGAGTACTTCCGGCCCGGGTACGCCCGGAAGACGTTCCCGGCCGCCGTGGTGCTCACCGGCTACCCGGGCACGGCGGAGAACCTGCTCAAGGGGCTGAAGTACCCGCGTACCGCCCATGAGCAGGTGGCGCGCGGGGCGATGCGGCCGATGATCCTGGTGATGCTGCGGCCCACGGTCGCCCCGCCCCGGGACACCGAGTGCGTGGACGTGCCGGACGGCCCGCGCACCGAGACGTTCTTCGCGGAGGACCTGCCGGGCGCGGTCTCCTCGGCGTACCGGGTCGGCACCAGGGCCCGGAACTGGGGCTTCATCGGCAACTCGACGGGCGGCTACTGCGCACTGAAGATCGCTCTCCACCACCCGGAGCGGTACGCCGCCGGGGCGGGGCTCTCGGCGTACTACAGGGCGGCCGAGGACGTGACCACCGGCGACCTCTTCGGCGGCGACCGCCGCGCGCGCGACCGCGCCAACCTGCTGTGGAGCCTGGAGCACCTGCCGCAGGGACGCTCGTCGTTCCTGGTCACCACCTCGGAGAAGGGCGAGGGGAACCTCCGGGGCACCCGGGAGTTCATCCGCAAGGTGAGGGCGCCCGCGCGCGTCTCCTCGATCACCCTGGAGAGCGGCGGGCACAACTTCACCACCTGGAACCGGGAGATCCCGCCCGCCCTGGTGTGGCTGAGCGGCCGGCTGTCCGCCGCCTGAGCCAGCACCCGACCCCGGGCCCTCCACCGGGGAGCCGGGCGCCCGTGGTGGTGGTCGGCCCGGCAGGCGGCCGGGTGCCCATGCGGCCGGTCCGCGCCCGGCGGGCGGCCGGGTGCCCGCAGCGCTCGGCGGGCGGCCGGGGCCTCCCGGGGCTCAGCTGACGGTCTGGATGTCCACCTCGGTACGGGGCAGGGCCCGGGCGTCGGCGTCCACCGAGCGGCGCAGCGCCTCGTGGAGCCGGGCCGGGGTCAGGACGCCGAGGAAACGGCCCTTCTCCTCCCGGTCGATGACCGCGATCCAGCCCGCGTCGTGCTGGAGCATGGTGGCGAACGCCTGCTTCAGCGAGGCGCCGACCGGCAGCCATGCCTCCATCCGGCGGGCGTGGTCGGCCACCGTGCCGCCCGACCCGGCGGCCTGCTCGGCGGAGAGCCAGCCGTGCAGATTGTCGTCCCGGTCCAGGACCACGGCCCAGCGAGCGTCCCCGAGGCCGCCCGCGAGCGGCAGCGGGTCGTCCAGGTGCACCACCGGCGGCTGCTCCAGGTCGCCCGGCTCGATCGGGGTCACCGAGAGCCGCTTGAGGCCCCGGTCCGAGCCGACGAACTCCGCGACGTACGGGGTGGCCGGGGCGCCCAGCACGGCGGCGGGCGCGTCCAGCTGCTCGATGCGGCCCTCCCCGTACACCGCGATGCGGTCACCGAGCCGGACCGCCTCCTCGATGTCATGGGTGACGAAGAGCACCGTCTTGCGGACCTGCGACTGGAGCTTGAGGAACTCGCTCTGCAGCCGCTCCCTGACCACCGGGTCCACGGCGCCGAACGGCTCGTCCATCAGCAGCACCGGCGGATCGGCGGCGAGCGCCCGGGCCACCCCGACCCGCTGCCGCTGGCCGCCGGAGAGCTGGTCCGGGTAGCGGTCGCCGTAGGTCCTGGGGTCGAGCCCCACCAGGTCGAGGAGTTCGGCGGCGCGGGCGTGCGCGGCGGCCTTCTTCGTCCCCAGCAGATGCGGGACGGTCGCGGTGTTCTCCAGGACCGTCTTGTGCGGGAAGAGTCCGACCTGCTGGATGACATAGCCGATCCGGCGGCGCAGCTGGACCGGATCGGTCGCGGCTATGTCCTTGCCCGCCACCAGGATCCGGCCCTCGGTCGGCTCTATCAGCCGGTTGACCATCTTCATGGTGGTGGTCTTGCCGCAGCCGGACGGGCCGACGAGCGTGACGAGTTCGCCCTCGGCCACCTCGAACGACAGATCGTCCACGGCGGTGGTGCCGTCCGCGTACCGCTTCGTGACGTGCTCGAATCGGATCATGATTCCCCCAGTCTGACCGGTGGCGTGTGAAGGGTGTGTTGCCGGGGTATGGCGTCTTCCCGCGACTGCTGGTGGCGGATGGTCGGCCGGATGAGCGGCATATAGGGTCGTCGGCGGATCGCACCATATCGGGAGGGCAACGGGGGGCAGGGTGAGCACACCGAACTGTCTGGCCGCCAACGACTGGATCTGCGCGGAGTACGTCCGGTCGCGGGCCCAGGAGTTGACGGACGCGACGGTCCAGCATGTCTGGATCACCGTCGTGTCGGTCCTGATCGGGCTGGCCATCGCCTTCCCGCTGGCGCTGCTGGTGCGGGCCAGGCCCCGGCTGTCCGGGCCGGTGCTGGGCGTGACCACCGTCTTCTACACGATTCCCTCGCTCGCCATGTTCTCGCTGCTGCTGCCGCTCCTCGGGCTGTCGGCTGCGCTGGTGGTCACCGGCCTGGTGCTGTACTCGCTCACCATCCTGGTGCGCAATGTGCTGGCCGGTCTCGCGGCGGTGCCCGAGGAGGCGCGGGAGGCGGCGCGCGGCATGGGATACGGGCCGGGGCGGCTGCTCTGGGAGGTGGAACTGCCGCTGGCGCTGCCCGCGATGATGGCCGGGGTGCGGATGGCGACGGTCTCCACGATCGCCCTGACGACGGTGGGTGCCCTGGTCGACTACGGCGGCCTCGGCACCCTGATCACGACCGGGCTGAAGAGTTTCTTCAAGGCCCAGGTGCTGACCGCCTCGGTGCTCTGTGTGCTGCTGGCGGTCGCCGCCGATCTGCTGCTCCTCGGCCTCCAGCGGCTGCTGACGCCCTGGACGCGGCGGCGGGGGAGCGGGGGCGCCGGGCGCGGCGGGCGGATACGGGTGGCGGAGGCGGGCTGAGCCATGGACGCGTTGACCGGAGCCTGGACCTGGCTGACCACCGGGGCCAACTGGCGGGGAGAGAG
The DNA here is from genome assembly GCF_024756275.1 of Streptomyces pyxinae. Taxonomy (GTDB): domain Bacteria; phylum Actinomycetota; class Actinomycetes; order Streptomycetales; family Streptomycetaceae; genus Streptomyces; species Streptomyces pyxinae. The sequence continues at coordinate 75,321 of NZ_JANUGQ010000029.1, forward strand.
CGGAGCCGGCCACCGGCTGGCCGAGCACCTCTACTTCAGCGGGGTCTGCCTGGCGGTCTCCTGCCTGCTCGCGCTGCCGCTGGCCCTCTGGCTGGGGCACATCGGCAAGGGCGGCGCCCTCGCGGTGAACCTCTCCAACGTGGGCCGCGCGGTGCCCACCCTGGCGGTGCTGGTGCTGCTGACCCTCACCCCGCTGGGCCGCCACGGCGACCTGCCGACCATTCTGGCGCTGGTGCTCTTCGCCGTACCGCCGCTGCTCACCAACGCGTACCTCGGGATGCGCGAGGTGGACCGGGCGGTCGTGGAGGCGGCGCGGGGGATGGGCATGTCGCCCTGGCAGGTCTTCCGCAAGGTCGAACTGCCGCTGGCGTACCCGCTGGTGATGACGGGGCTGCGGGTGGCGACGGTCCAGGTGATCGCCACCGCCACGCTCGCCGCGATGGCCGGGCAGGGCGGTCTGGGCCGGATCATCACGGCGGGTTTCAACACCTATGACACGGCGCAGGTGGTGGCGGGGGCGCTGATCGTCGGCGCGCTGGCCCTGCTGGTCGAGGGTCTGCTGGTGGTGGCGGGCCGGGTCTTCGACCCGATGCGCCGCCGCCGGAGCACCGCCTGACCGGGCGGGCCCTCAGCGGTACGGGCCGGGGCGGCGCGGGCGGAGGCGGCATGGGGCCGGTGGACACGGGCCGCCGGCGCCGATGGGGCCGACCAGGCTGACGAGACCGGTGAGACCGGTGAGACCGAAGAAGCCGAAGAAGTCGAAGCGGCCGGTGAGGCCGATGAGTACGAATCGATGAGCAGCGGACTCCGGGGAGCGGGCGCTCTCCCGGGTCCCCGTCCGGACGGAGAGAACGGCATGAGTGGGACGAACGGGATGCGTGGGGCGAGCGGGACGGGCAGGACGAGCCGGGTGCGCGGCGCGGGCGCGGTGCTGGGCGTGCTGGCGCTGGCCGGCGGGCTCGCCGGGTGCGGCGGCGGGGACAGCTTGGAGAGCAAGGGCGGTTCCGGGGGTACGGGCGGCTCCGGCTCCGGCGGAAAAGGCACCCTGGTCATCGGCTCGGGAGGCTTCACCGAGGCCAATGTGCTGGCGGAGCTGTACGCCCAGGTGCTGGGCGACGCCGGTTACCGGACGTCGATCAAGACGGTGGAGAACCGGGAACTCTACGAACCCTCCCTGGAGAAGGGCGAGATCGACGTCGTCCCCGAATACGCGGCGACCCTCGCGGAATTCCTCAACGCCAAGGTGAACGGCGCGCAGGCGGCCACGGCGAAGCCGGTCGCGTCCAGCGAGGTGAAGGCCACCGTGACGGCGCTGGAGAAGCTCGCCGGGCCGCGCGGGCTGAAGGTGCTTCCGGCGGGACCGGCCGTCGACCAGAACGCCTTCGCGGTGACCAGGGAATTCGCGGAGAAGAACAAGCTCAAGACCCTTTCCGACCTGGGCGCGGCAAAGCTGAAGGTGAAGATCGCGGCAGGCGACGAGTGCGCGGTACGGCCGTTCTGCGCGCCCGGTCTGAAGAAGACCTACGGCATCGACGTGGCGGGCATCGACCCCAAGGGCGTCGGCACCACACAGGCCAAGCAGGCGGTCAAGGACGGCACCGACCAGCTGGTGCTGACCACGACGACCGACGCCACCCTGGACAACTTCGGCCTGGTGCTGCTGGAGGACGACAAGAAGCTCCAGAACGCCGACAACGTGCTGCCGGTGGTCAACGCCAAGGAGGCCGGTTCGGCGGAGATCGCCACCGTCCTGAACAAGATCACAAAGGCGCTGACCACGCAGGATCTGGTCGATCTGAACCGAAAGGTGGACGCCGAGCGCGCCAAGCCGGCGGACGTGGCAAAGGAGTACCTGGAGTCCAAGGGGCTGATCAAGAAGTAGCCGGCGGCCCCGTGTCCGGCCGCCGGCGCGGGACGGGCGCGCCGGGGGCGGGGCCGGGGCGAACCGGGAGGCACCTCCGCGCCGGGCGCGGAATGTGTGGATAACCGCCGGGCCATCACCCGGGTATCACCCGAGAAGACGGGGGAAACGGTATGAGGGTTGACAGCGGATCACACGAGATCCGACGGCGAAACATTGCCGGGCCGACACCCCATGGAACGCCTACGCACGGTAAATTTCAGGCCATGCCACGTGGACGCCACCGCCATTCCCCGCCCCTGCACCGGCTTCTGCCGCCCTCCGCGGTGGCCGGCGCGTCCGTTCTCTGCGCCGGCGGCGCCTGGTTCCTCGCGGATCCGCTGCCGCTGCGGGTGCTGGCCGCCGCCGCTGCCGCCGCGGCGGTCACCGGCGCCGTGCTGATGCGGAACTGGGACCGCGCCGCGGGCCGCCGGGTCGCGGAGCTCACCCGGGCCCGCGCGGGCGACCAGTGGAAGACCGAGGAGCGGCTGGCCGAGCTGGAGTCGGACCTGGAGGAGTCGCGCGCGGTACGGGCCCGGCTCGACGCCAAGCTCCGCGCCAAGCGGATGGAGCTGGCCGGGCTGCGCGGCGAACACGCGGCGCTGCTGCGGCGGTACGCCAACGCCGAGACCGAGCGGGCCAGCGCCCTGGAGGGCCGCCGCAAGCTCGCCCTGGGGTCCGCCGGCCCGGCCGCCGGGCACTCCGGCGCGCTCTCCCCGGCGGCCTTCCTCGGCGCCGCCCGGGCGCTGGAGAACCTGCCGCGCGGCACCGCCCGGCAGGCCGGGGACGGCCGGGCGCCGGCCACCGGGGGTGCCCCGGAGCCGGCCGCGCCGCCCGCCTCGCGCCGGGTGCCTGCGGCGGCCACCGCCGTGGAGCCGGCCGCGCACCGGCGCCCGGTGCCCCGCCCGACGGGCGGTTTCGACTTCTTCGGCACCCAGGGCACTCAGAGCATCCAGGGCGCCCAGGGCGCCCAGACCACTCAGGGCCGGGCCGCCGGCGCCGGGGGGACGGCGGCCACCGAGCCGGGCGCCGCCATCGAGGCCGTACAGGACCAGGATCTGGCCGATGTGGTGGGCGAGGAGGCGCTCGCCGCGCACCAGCGGCGGGCGGCCCGGGGTGAGCACCCGGCGGAGGCGGCCGCGCCCGCGTCCGGGGAGGCCGGGCCGGCGGGTGCCGGTTTCGCCGCCGGGGCGGAGCGTCCGGGCGGCGGCCGGCCGGCCGGGGCGCCGGAGGCCGGGGCGGTCATCGACCTGACCGAGCACGACGAGACCGAGCAGCTCGACATGGTGAGGCTGCACGGCGCGGTGGGCTGACGCCGCCGGGATCGTGCGGGACGAGCGCGGGGGCCCCGCGTCCGGGAGAACGGACGCGGGGCCCCCGGCCGTACCACCTGGCCTAGTGCTCGGGCCTACTTGTCGATGTCGCCGACGACGAAGAAGAGCGAGCCCAGGATCGCCACCATGTCCGCGACCAGGGTGCCCGGCAGCAGCTCGGAGAGCACCTGGATGTTGTTGTACGACGCCGAGCGCAGCTTGAGCCGGTAGGGGGTCTTCTCGCCCTTGGAGACCAGGTAGTAGCCATTGATGCCGAGCGGGTTCTCGGTCCAGGCGTACGTATGGCCCTCGGGCGCCTTGAGGACCTTCGGCAGCCGCTGGTTGACCGGCCCCGGGGGCAGCTCGGCCAGCCGGTCGAGACAGGCGTCGGCCAGGTCCAGCGCGTTGTGGGTCTGCTCAAGCAGGCACTCGAACCGGGCCAGGCAGTCGCCCTCCTGCCGGGTGACCACCTTCAGGGTGTCGCCCAGCTCCCCGTACGCCAGATAGGGCTCGTCCCGGCGCAGGTCGAAGTCGACGCCGGAGGCGCGGGCGATCGGGCCGCTCACCCCGTACGCGTGCACGGCGGCGGGCGACAGGACGCCGACACCCCGGGTCCGGCCCCGGAAGATCTCGTTGCCGAGCACCAGCCGGTCGAAGACGTCCATCCGGGAGCGCACCTCGGCGACGGCGTGCCGGACGCGCCCCGGCCAGCCGGCGGGCAGGTCCTCCTTGAGGCCGCCGACCCGGTTGAACATGTAGTGCATCCGGCCGCCGGAGATCTCCTCCATCACGTTCTGGAGCTCCTCGCGCTCCCGGAAGGCGTGGAAGACCGGGGTGATGCCGCCCAGTTCGAGCGGATAGGAGCCGAGGAACATCAGATGGTTGAGCACCCGGTTGAGCTCCGCGAGCAGGGTACGGACCCACACCGCCCGCTCCGGGACCTCCATGCCGGTCATCCGCTCGACGGCCATCACCACGCCGAGCTCGTTGGAGAACGCCGACAGCCAGTCGTGCCGGTTGGCCAGCATCACGATCTGCCGGTAGTCCCGGGCCTCGAAGAGCTTCTCGGCGCCCCGGTGCATATAGCCGATCACTGGCTCGGCGCGCCGGATCACCTCGCCGTCCAGGACCAGACGCAGCCGGAGGACGCCGTGCGTGGAGGGGTGCTGCGGCCCGATGTTCAGCACCATGTCGGTGCTCTCCGCCGCGCCGCCGACGCCGACCGTGGTCTCCCTGGTCTCCCCGGCGCCCTGCGCGCTCCCGGTACTGCTGGTGCTCCGCGTCATGCCCGCCAGTATCCCCCGGGCCGCGTCCGGGCCCGCCGGGCCCGGGGCTCATGGCGCGGCCCCTGGGCCCTGGGCACCGGTGGCGTGCGGCCGGCCCCCGGGGCGCACGCTCCGTGGTGTCCGGCCGGTCCCCGGGGCTCATCGGCCGGCCCCCGGGGCTCAAGGGGCGGTTCCCCGGGGCTCACGCACCGGCACCGCCCGGCCGGTCCCGGTCCGGCACCCGCTGGAGGAGCCAGGTGAAGTCCCCGAGCCCGCCCCGCGCGGTCAGCTCGGCGGCCTCCCCGGCGGCGGCCAGCGCCCGGAGGTAGCCGGCCGGGTCGGTGCGGGCCAGCTCCAGGGCGGGGCGGCTCCCACGCACCCCGAGCCGGCGCAGCGCCTCCCGCTGCGGGACCAGCTCGGGCGCGGGCCGGGCCCCACCGCCTGCCGGGGAACCGGCCGTCGGCACCGGGAAGCCGCCCGCCGGGGAACCGGCCGCCGGGGAGGCCGGCGCCGGGGAGCCACCGGTCGGGGGGCCGGCCACGCCCGCCGCCGCGCAGGCGTCCAGCGCCACATGCGCGGTCAGGTCGCAGCTGCCGTCCGGCACCGGGCGCACCTCCCGGCCGTCCCGGAATCCGGTGAGCGTCCCGGACGGCGGCCGGGCGCCCGCCTCATGGGCGTAGTCCACCGCCACCGCCAGGCCACCCGCCAGCGAGCCGACCGCCCGGGCCCACGCCTCGTCCCGGGGCCGGCCGATCTCGGCGCGGGCGCCCGGCCCGTGCGGCGGCCACCAGCGGGCCAGCCACTCCGCGTCGGCGCCGGCCACCGGGGCGCCCGGCCGCTCGGTGCCGTCCGGCGCGACCTCGACGTACCGGGGGGTGCCCGCCCCGTCGGTCTCGGCCACCTCCACGGGGACGTTGTCCAGCCACTCGTTGGCGAAGAGCAGTCCGCGCGCCCCGGCCGGCGGCCGGCCGGTCCAGACGACGGCCGGGTCCAGGCCGGGCGGCCGGGCGGCGCGCTCCACGGCGTACGCCCTTACCCGCAGCCCGCCGGGCACGGCGGCCAGCACCCCGGTCAGCAGCTCGCCCCGGCCCGCGCCCAGGTCCACGAAGTCCACCTCGTCGGTGCCCAGACGCTCGGCGACCTCCACCAGCAGCCGGGCCACCGCCCCGGCGAAGAGCGGCGAGGCGTGCACTGAGGTCCGGAAGTGACCGGCCGGGCCCTCGGGGCGGTGGTAGAAGCCGCCCGGCCCGTACAGCGCCCGCTCGGCGGCGGCCCGCCACCGCACGAACCCGCCGCCGGAGCCGGGCGTACCGCCCTCGGGGCCCGGAATCCCGGGGCCCGGGGAGCCGGGGAGAGCGCGGGGGCCGTCCGGCGCGCCGCTTTGACAGGTGTCGTCCGTCACCTCCCCAGTCTCCACCTTGGGGAGTAGCGCTCCGGTCGCCGGATGGCACCTCGGGGTGACCCGGGCGCCTTGGCGATCTGCCTACGCTGGGTTACGTGCAGCGTCTCTATGACTTCCTCCGCAGGCACCCGACGGGTGTCGACGGTTTCTGGGCCCTGATGCTCCTGGCCTTCTCCATGCTGTGGGTGCGTGAGATCCCGGAGTCCACTTCGCCGGTCCTGGCCGCCATGACCGTCGTGCTGCTCTGCCTGGTGATCGCGCTGCGGCGGCGGGCGCCGGAGAAGATGCTGCTGCTCGCCACCGGAAGCGGGGTGGCCCAGCTGGCGCTGGACATCCCGACCAACCCGGCCGATTTCGCGATGCTGGTCGTCATCTACACCGTCGCCGCCCGGGACGGTTCCCGCTGGGCGTCCCGGCTGGCGCTGGTGGGCGGGGTCTGCGCGGCCCCGCTCTCGCAGATCCGCTGGCCGGTCGAGGACGTCTCCGTACCCGGTCGGATCTTCTTCACCGTGGTGATGAGCGTCCCCTTCGTCCTCGCCTGGGTGCTCGGCGACTCGATCCGCACCCGGCGGGCGTACTTCGCCCAGCTGGAGGAGCGGGCCCACCGGCTGGAGGCCGAGCGCGAGGCGCAGGCCAAGGTCGCCGTGGCCGCCGAGCGGGCCCGGATCGCCCGCGAGCTGCACGACGTGGTGGCGCACAACGTCTCGGTCATGGTGGTCCAGGCCGACGGGGCCGCCTATGTGCTGGACAACTCCCCGGACCTGGCCAAACAGGCGCTGGAGACCATCTCGACCACCGGCCGCCAGGCCCTCGCGGAGATGCGCAGGCTGCTCGGTGTGCTGCGCACCGGCGAGCCCCGGGAGGCCGGCGAGTACGTCCCCCAGCCGGACGTCCGGCAGATCGAGGACCTGGTGGAGCAGGTCCGGGGCGCCGGTCTGGAGGTCGACTTCCGGGTGGAGGGCAGCCCGCGCCCGCTGCCCAGCGGCGTCGAGCTCACCGCGTACCGGATCGTGCAGGAGGCGCTCACCAACACCCGCAAGCACGGCGGCCCGGACGCCGGGGCGAGCGTGCGGCTGGTCTACTTCGACGACGGTCTCGGCCTGCTGGTCGAGGACGACGGCCGGGGTGCCACCCATGAGCTGTACGAGGACGGCGGGGCCGACGGCCGGGGCCACGGGCTGATCGGCATGCGCGAGCGGGTCGGTATGGTCGGCGGGACCCTGGAGGCCGGCCCCCGCCCGGGCGGGGGCTTCCGGATCAGTGTCCTGCTGCCCCTCAAGCCGGCCGAATGAGCCGGTCCGGCCGGTCTGATCCGCTGGACCGGCCTGATCGGTCTGACTGGTCTGATCGGTCTGATCGGTCTGACGGTCTGATCGGCCTGACTGGTCTGATCGGTACGACCGGTACGACAGGTACGACCGTCCGGAGCGGGCGGCCCGGCCCGGTCGGGTCGCTCCCTCGGTACCTTCGTTTGCCGGCCCTTCTCCCCATCCCGAGGAACCGAGGAACCCGTATGGCCATTCGCGTGATGCTCGTCGACGACCAGGCGCTGCTGCGTACCGGCTTCCGGATGGTGCTCGCCGCCCAGCCGGACATGGAGGTCGTCGCGGAGGCGGGCGACGGGGCCGAGGCGATCGACCGCCTGCGTTCCACGGCGGTGGACGTGGTGCTGATGGACGTGCGGATGCCCCGGCTGGACGGGGTGGAGGCGACCCGGCGGATCTGCGCCGGGCCGAACGCCCCCAAGGTGCTCATCCTCACCACCTTCGACCTGGACGAGTACGCCTTCTCCGGGCTGAAGGCGGGGGCCAGCGGCTTCATGCTCAAGGACGTGCCGCCGGCCGAACTGCTGTCGGCGATCCGCTCGGTGCACAGCGGCGACGCGGTGGTGGCGCCCTCCACCACCCGGCGGCTGCTCGACCGGTTCTCGCCGCTGCTGCCGTCGGCGGGCAAGGAGCCGCGCGACCCGGCGCTGGAGCGGCTCACCGAGCGGGAGCGCGAGGTCATGCTGCTGGTCGCGCAGGGCCTGTCCAACGGCGAGATCGCGGCCAAGCTGGTGCTCTCCGAGGCCACGGTCAAGACCCATGTCGGCCGGATCCTCACCAAGCTGTCGCTCCGGGACCGGGTCCAGGTGGTGGTGCTGGCCTATGAGTCCGGACTGGTCCGCGCGGGCGGCGGTACGGGGTACTGAGCCCCGGGCCCGAGCCCGGTGGACCGTACGGGAGGCGCCGGGCCGGTACGGCGAGGCCCGGGCACGGACAGCCGCCCCGGGCCGTGCACCAGGGGCGGGTCCGGCCCCGGCGGACCGCTCGGCGGCGTCCGGTCCGTACGGCGGGCCCCGGGCCGTACGCTCCCGCCTCCGGTCCCGGCTTCGGCCCCGCCCCCGGCTCAGCGCAGCACCGCCTCCAGGAAGTCGCTGCCGATCCGGGCCACGGCGGCCACGTCGAGCTGGTGCAGCACATAGCGGCCGCGCCGCCGGGTGGTGATCAGGCGGGCCTTCTTGAGCACCGCCAGATGGCGGGAGACCTCGGGCGCGGTGATCCCGTACGAGTCCGCCAGCTCGGTCGTCGTGTACGCGGCCCGGGCGAGCTGCCGGCAGAGCCGCATCCGCATCGGGTGGGCCAGCGCCTCCATGCGCAGCCCGAGCAGTTCCACCGAGCCCGGGTCGGCCGGCTCGGGCGCGCCGACCGGGTAGTGCACCACCGGGCGCCAGCCCCTGGCGTGCAGCACCCACAGATGGGGCCAGCCGAAGGCGGACGGCAGAAAGGTCACCCCGTTCCCGGCGGTGGTGTGCCCCTCGGAGAGCTTGTCCACCACGATCCGCCGGGCCGGTCCCTCCTCGCTGAGCGCCACGGCCGGGGAGACGTCCCGCAGCACGTCCGCCAGGCCCTTGCGGCGCAGCAGTTCCGTCTTGTGGCGTGCGTCAGCGGCCAGCCGGGGCTGCGCCCGGCGCCAGGTGTCGGCGAAGAACGCCTCGTCACAGTCCTCGAAGAGCCGGCGCAGCCAGGCCCGTACCGCCACCGGGTCGTCCAGCAGCCGCCGGGTGAAGTCCAGCTGCTTGGGCCCCCGGTTGGCGGCCAGCTCCAGGGCCCGGTCGGGCCGGACCGGATCGCCGGAGGCGTACGAGGCGGAGCAGGTGAACTCCAGGGCGGCGGTCACGAACCGTTCCTCGTCCAGCCGGTCCAGCAGATCCAGCTCCTCGGCCAGCGTGGCGCCCGGCCGGGCGTCCGGGTCGGTCAGCCCGGCGAACGGGGTCAGGACGTCGGAGAAGGTGGTGGCCCAGAGGAAGTTGGCCTCAAGCAGCCGGTCCGCGAGGTCGGGCTTGAGCCCGGCGGCGGTCGCGGTGGCCCAGCCGTGCAGCCCCGGGTGGTGCGCCGGTTCGGCCAGCGCGTGCAGGGCCGCGCCCAGTTCCCCCAAGGGGGACAGCTCGAAGACGATCCGCTCCTGCGGCAGGCCGGTGATGTCGATGGTCACGCTCACCCGACCCATGGTGGCGGTGTCCGGGCGGCCGCTCATCTCATTTGACGGCCCTCGTCAATCGACGCGCGGCGGCGGGGCCGGGCCGCGCAGCCTGGTCCCATGAACGCGACGCAGCAGCACATGATCGATCTCTACCGGGCCGCCCAGCGGGGCGAGACACCGCCGCCTCCGCCGGGGCAGGGCGACCTCGCGGCGCTGCGGTCGGTCCGTGAGTACCGCCGCTTCCGCCGGGTCCTGGCGGGCCGCCCGGCCGGCCCGTCCGCCCGCCGGCCCGGGACCGCCGGGTCGGGGACCACCGTGGCCGCCGGGGCCGGGTTCGGGAGCGGTGCGCCGCGCGGCTGGTGGCCCCGGCTCCGCGCCCGCCGGACGGCGGGCTGACCGGGAGAGGCTCGGAGAGCACGGAGGCCCGGTACGGCCGGGGGAGCACCGGAGAGTACGGAGGCCCGGTCCGGCCGGGGGAGCACGGCGGACGGGCGGGGAGCACGGGCGGACGGGCCGGGGAGCACGGCAGACGGCCGGGGAGCATGGCGGACGGGCCGGGGAAGCACGGCGGACGGACCGGGGGAGCAAGGCGGTCCGGCCGGCCCGCGGGAGTGTCCAAGGCTTTGCCCACAGCCTGTGGACAACTCCGGAGCCCTCCGTAACGCTGGCGTAGCATGGCGGGAAATCGTCCGGTACCCCTCGCGGACTGGAACGGAAGGCCGTCGCCGCGTGAACACTCCTGCTGAACCCCGCCCCGCCCGGCTCGCCGTCGGCGTCGTCGGCGCCGGGCGGGTGGGCCCCGCCCTCGCCGCCTCGCTGGCGCTCGCCGGGCACCACCCGGTCGCCGTCTCGGGGGTCTCCGACGCCTCGGTGCGCCGGGCCGCCGAGCTGCTGCCCGGGGTGCCGCTGATGGAGCCCGCCCAGGTGCTGGCCCGGGCCGACCTGGTGCTGCTCACCGTGCCGGACGACGCCCTGCCGGGGCTGGTCCGGGGCCTGGCCGAGACCGGCGCCGTACGACCGGGGCAGCTCCTGGTGCACACCTCCGGGCGGTACGGCGCGGCCGTGCTGGACCCCGCCCGGCGGGCCGGCGCCCTGCCGCTGGCCCTGCACCCGGCGATGACCTTCACCGGGACGGCGGTCGACGTCCAGCGGCTGGCCGGCTGCTCCTTCGGGGTCACCGCGCCCGAGGAACTGCGGCTCGCCGCCGAGGCGCTGGTGATCGAGATGGGCGGCGAGCCCGAGTGGATCGCGGAGGACGACCGCCCGCTCTATCACGCGGCCCTCGCGCTCGGCGCCAACCACCTGGTCACGCTGGTCGCCCAGGCCATGGAGCTGCTCCGGGCGGCGGGCGTCGGCGCCCCGGACCGGATGCTCGGCCCGCTGCTGGGCGCCGCCCTGGACAACGCCCTGCGGTTCGGCGACGCGGCGCTGACCGGCCCGGTCGCGCGCGGTGACGCGGGCACGGTCGCCGCGCACATCGCCGAGCTGCGCCGGCACGCCCCCGGCGCCGTCGCCGGCTACCTCGCCATGGCGCGGGCCACCGCCGACCGGGCGCTGGCCAACGGGCTGCTGAAGCCCGGACCGGCCGAGGAACTGCTCGGCGTGCTGGCCGACCCCCGGACCGCCGGGGCCGCCGGGCCCGCTGACGCCGGCGGCGACACCGGCGCCGGCCGTACCAGCGGCGGGCGCGGCGACGAAGCCGGCGGGCGCGACAGCGAAAACGGCACAGACGGCACAGACGACACGGACGGCGGAGAGGGCGGACCCGGCGGGGGCGACCTGCCCGGCGGAGGCGACCGACCCGACGGAGGCAGCAGCCGATGAGCCGCGAGTTCGCCCTGATCCCCACCCGCGCCGAGCTGGCGGACGAGCTGGTCCGCCGGGCGCCCCGGGGCCGTATCGCCGTGGTCATGACCATGGGCGCGCTCCACGAGGGCCATGCCACCCTGATCCGGGCCGCCCGCCGCCGGGTGGGGCCCGAGGGGTTCGTCACCGTCACCGTCTTCGTCAACCCGCTGCAGTTCGGCGCGGGCGAGGACCTGGACCGCTACCCCCGCACCCTCGACGCCGACCTGGCCGTCGCCCGGGAGGCGGGGGCGGACGCCGTGTTCGCCCCCTCGGTCGAGGAGGTCTATCCCGGCGGCGCCCCCCAGGTGCGGATCAGCGCGGGCCCGATGGGGGAGCGGCTGGAGGGCGCCGTCCGGCCGGGCCACTTCGACGGGATGCTCACGGTGGTGGCCAAGCTGCTCCATCTCGCCCGCCCCGACCTGGCCTTCTTCGGCCAGAAGGACGCCCAGCAGCTCGCCCTGATCACCCGGATGGCGCGCGATCTGAACTTCCCGGCCGAGATCGTCGGCGTACCGACCGTGCGCGAGGAGGACGGCCTCGCGCTCTCCAGCCGGAATCGCTATCTCTCGGCGGCGGAGCGGCGTACCGCGCTCGCCCTCTCCGCCGCGCTCTTCGCGGCCCGGGACCGGCTCGCCGCCCAGCAGGCGCTGCTGGCCAGGGCCGGGGCCGCGCCCGGCTCGGCGGGCCGGGCCGAGGCGCTGTCCCGGCTGGGCGAGGCCCGCGCGGCGGCGGACGCGCACGCGGTGGCCGCCGCCGCGCCGGCCGGTGCCGGAGCGGTTCGGAACGCCGCCCGCGCGGTACTCGGGGACGCGGAGAAGGCCGAACCGCCACTGGTGCTCGACTATCTGGCGCTGGTGGACCCGGCCGACTTCACCGAGGTACGGGACGACCACACCGGCCCCGCGGTGCTCGCCGTCGCCGCGCGGGTCGGCACCACCCGTCTGATCGACAACCTGCCCCTGACCTTCGGAGCCACCCGATGACCGGCATACGCCTCCAGGCACCCGCCCCCGGCTGGGCCGTCGACGCCGATGTGGTGGTGGTCGGCTCCGGCGTGGCCGGGCTCACCACCGCGCTGCGCTGCACCGCCGCCGGTCTGCGTACGGTCGTGGTGACCAAGGCCCGGCTGGACGCCGGTTCCACCCGCTGGGCCCAGGGCGGCATCGCCGCCGCGCTCGGGGAGGGCGACACCCCCGAGCAGCACCGGGACGACACCCTGGTCGCGGGCGCCGGACTTTGCGACGAGCCGGCGGTGCATGCCCTGGTCACCGAGGGCCCGGACGCGGTACGGCGGCTGATCGCCACCGGCGCCCGGTTCGACACCGAGCGCGGCGGGGCCATCGCGCTCACCCGGGAGGGCGGCCACCACCGCCGCCGGATCGCCCACGCGGGCGGCGACGCCACCGGCGCCGAGATCTCCCGCGCGCTGGTCGACGCGGTCCGCGCGGGCGGCATCAGAACCGTCGAGAACGCGCTGGTCCTCGATCTGCTCACCGACTCCGGCGGCCGGGCGGCGGGGGTCACCCTGCATGTGATGGGCGAGGGCCAGCACGACGGCGTGGGCGCGGTCCGGGCCCCGTCGGTGGTGCTGGCCACCGGCGGCATGGGCCAGGTCTTCTCGGCGACCACCAATCCGGCCGTCTCCACCGGCGACGGGGTGGCGCTGGCGCTCCGGGCGGGCGCCGAGATCAGCGACCTGGAGTTCGTCCAGTTCCACCCGACCGTGCTCTTCCTCGGCCCGGACGCGGAGGGCCAGCAGCCGCTGGTCTCCGAGGCGGTACGCGGCGAGGGCGCCCATCTGGTGGACGCGGACGGTGTCCGCTTCATGGTCGGGCAGCACGAACTGGCCGAGCTGGCGCCGCGCGACATCGTGGCCAAGGGCATCATGCGCCGGATGCGCGAGCTCGGCGCCGCCCATATGTACCTGGACGCCCGGCACTTCGGCGCCGCGATGTGGGAGTCCCGCTTCCCGACGATCCTGGCCGCCTGCCGGGCGCACGGCTTCGACCCGGTGACCGAGCCGATACCGGTCGCCCCGGCCGCGCACTACGCCTCCGGCGGTGTCCGTACCGACCTGCGCGGCCGGACCACCGTGCCCGGGCTGTACGCCTGCGGGGAGGTGGCCTGCACCGGAGTGCACGGCGCCAACCGGCTGGCCTCCAACTCCCTGCTGGAGGGCCTGGTCTTCGCCGAGCGCATCGCCGCGACCATCGCCGCCGGGGCCAGTGCCGGTTCTGCTGGTGCTGCCGAGGCCGGGACAGCCGGTGCTGCCGAGGCGGGAGCCGGCGCCGGGATGCCTGCCGCCGGTG
>NZ_JANUGQ010000003.1 GCF_024756275.1 Streptomyces pyxinae
CCGGCCGAACCCACCGCGGACGCGGAGCCGGAACCGGAGCCCGAACCCAGCCGGTAGTCCGCGCCCGGCGCCGCTCTCCGGACACAACTCGCCGGGTACCGCCCGCCGGGCCGTCAGTACGGGGCCGCCGGGCCGGTGCCGTCCCCCTCAGGACGGACGCCTCGGGACCGGCGGCCCGCCGTCGCCTCCGCCCCCGGTGCCGTTCGTCCCCTTAGGGGATGTCACAGGTCGGCCGCAAAGGCCCCTTCCGTCCGGCGGCCCGGCAGCCGGACCGCGCCGGAGCAGGTACGTTCGAGTGCGTGGCTGGATTCAGGATCGGACGCGGCCGGGACAACCGCACCCCGCAACAACACCCGCAGCAGGCGCGGCAGGCGCCGTACGGCGAGGCGGCACCACCGCCCCCGTACGGCGGCGCCCCGCAGCAGTACGGGGCCCCGCAGCAGCACCCGCGGCAGCAGTGGCCCCAGGGCCGTCCGCCGTACGGGCCCCCGGAGCACGGGCACCAGGGCCAGGGCCGGCAGGGCCACGGGCACCAGGCGCACGGCGAGCCGGAGTACTTCGGTGACCCGTACCACTCCCCGCAGCCCCACCCGGCCCAGGACCCCTACGCGGCCAACAACCCGGGCCACACCCAGGCGTTCAGCGTGAACGAGGACCCGTACGGCGCGGGCGCGACCTACCAGGCCGGCGCCGCGCCCGTCCAGACCGGCCCGCGGCTGCCCTGGAAGCAGCTGCTCAGCGGCATCGTGATGCGCCCGGGCCCGACGTTCTGGCAGATGCGGGACTACCCGGTGTGGGGCCCCGCGCTGATCGTCACCTTCCTCTACGGCCTGCTGGCCCTCTTCGGCTTCGACCAGGCGCGGGAGGAGGCGATCAACGCCACGCTCGCCGCGGCGGTCCCGTACGTCCTGCTGACCGGCGTGATGTTCGTCATCGGCGGACTGATCCTCGGCGCGGTGACCCACACCCTGGCCCGCCAGCTCGGCGGCGACGGTTCCTGGCAGCCCACGGTCGGCCTGTCGATGCTGATCATGTCCCTGACCGACGCGCCCCGGCTGGTCTTCGCCCTCTTCCTCGGCGGCGAGAACAGCCTGGTCCAGATCATCGGCTGGCTCTCCTGGCTGGCGGCGGGCGCGCTCTTCACCTCGATGGTCAGCAAGTCGCACGACCTCCCCTGGCCCAAGGCCCTGGGCGCCTCGGCCATCCAGCTGGTGGCCCTGCTCTCCCTCATCAAGCTCGGCACGCTCTGACCCTGACCCTGACCCGCCCGCACCGGGCCCGGCCACTCCGGGCCCGCCCGGAACCCGGGACCGGAACACGAGGCGTCCGGACACGAGAAAGGGGCCCCGGGGCCCCTTTCTCTCTGTCTCCGGCCGTCCGGCCTACGCCCTCACGCGTCCAGGACCTGTCCGCTCCGGCGGACGACGGGCTTCTCCACGCTCCACGGGAAGTTGATCCAGTCGTCGGTGCGCTTCCAGACGTACTCGCACTTCACCAGCGACTGCGGCTTCTCGTAGATCACCGCGCTGCGCACCTCGGCCACCGTGCCGAGGCAGAAGTCATGGACGAGCTTCAGCGTCTTGCCGGTGTCCGCCACGTCGTCCGCGATCAGGACCTTCTTGTCGGAGAAGTCGATCGCGTTCGGCACCGGCGCCAGCATGACCGGCATCTCCAGCGTGGTCCCGACCCCGGTATAAAATTCAACATTTACCAGGTGAATGTTCTTGCAGTCCAGCGCGTACGCCAGGCCGCCCGCGACGAAGACGCCGCCCCGTGCGATGGAGAGGACGATGTCGGGCTCGTAGCCGTCGTCCGCGATGGTCTGGGCGAGCTCGCGGACCGCCCGCCCGAAGCCCTCGTAGGTCAGGTTCTCGCGTACGTCGGTCATGCTCACACCTGTGTCCGATGGAAGTTCTGGAAGGACCGCGAGGCGGTCGGCCCGCGCTGCCCCTGGTAGCGGGATCCGTACCGCTCGCTGCCGTACGGGTACTCGGCCGGCGAGCTGAGCCGGAACATGCACAGCTGCCCGATCTTCATGCCCGGCCAGAGCTTGATCGGCAGCGTGGCGAGGTTCGACAGCTCCAGCGTGACGTGCCCGGAGAAGCCCGGGTCGATGAACCCGGCCGTCGAGTGCGTCACCAGCCCCAGGCGCCCGAGGGAGCTCTTGCCCTCCAGCCGGGAGGCGATGTCGTCCGGCAGGGTCACGACCTCGTACGTCGAGGCCAGCACGAATTCGCCCGGGTGCAGGATGAACGCCTCGTCGCCCTCCGGCTCCACCTTCCGCGTCAGATCGGCCTGCTCCACGGCGGGGTCGATGTGCGGATAGCGGTGGTTCTCGAACACCCTGAAGTAGCGGTCGAGCCGCACGTCGATGCTCGAAGGCTGCACCATGGACTCGTCGTACGGATCGATCCGCACCCGGCCCGCGTCGATCTCGGCCCGGATGTCCTTGTCTGAGAGAAGCACCCTCCGAGAATACGCAGCTACCGCTGCCGCATCTCCACCGGCACCGCCTGCCGCAGCCGTGCGCACCGCGGACACCGCACCAGCCGACCGGGCCCGATCCGTCCCGCTCCGAGCTGTCGCATCGGGAACGCGGCGACACCGAAGACATGGCCTTCGGCACAGCGGACGAGGGTGCGGTTCGCGGAGTGCATCGAGTCTTTACCCCATCAGAAGCAATCGGAGCGCGGTCCAGACCGCCACCCTAGGGGGTCCCCGCACCCCACTCCAGGCGGCACTCCGTCCACCCGCCCAGCTCCGGATGAGGTACAGTGAGCGACGACGCGACACCGCTCGGACGCCCCTCTCACAGGGTGCCCGGAATGTTGCCGCGCGGGTGTAGTTTAATGGTAGAACATGAGCTTCCCAAGCTCAGAGCGCGAGTTCGATTCTCGTCACCCGCTCTTTGATGAAGGCCCTGGTCGATGACCGGGGCTCTTCTTTTTGCTCAGGCTTGCTCAGGCCTCCCGCAGGACCCCGCGACGGGGCGCCGACTTCGGCGAGACGAGAAACGACCGTCGTCGATTCGGGCGCCGCCGTGGCGCCGCGGCCGAATCCCCCGTTGCTGTCGCGCGGGCCGCTGGCACCGGGCGGAACCGATGATGAAGTATCGACACTATGGGTGAACTAGTGGATCGTGTCGACGAGCGCGACAGGGTCATCGGCGTGGTGGACCGAAACGAGGCGGTGGCGGCCGGATGGCTGTACCGCATGTCCATGGTGCTGTGCCGCGACGAGGCGGGTCGCTATCTCGTGCACCGTCGGCCCGAGAACAGCTCGCGCTTCCCGGGCGAGTACAGCTGGCTGGTGGCCGGTGCGGTGGCGGCGGGAGAGTCGTACGCGGAGGCCGCCGCCCGTGAACTCCACGAGGAGATGGGGGTCCGGGCACCCGTTCGCCCCCTGTTCACATTCCTGTGCCGGGGCGAGCTGAGCCCGTACTGGTTCGCGGTGTACGAAGCCACCGTGGATCAGGGTCAGATAGCTCCGCAGGCGACCGAAGTGGCTTGGCACGCCTGGCTGTCCGGTGCCGAACTGAGGGACGCGATGACGAGCTGGAAGTTCGTCTCGGACAGCCGCGATGCCTACCACCGCTACCTGAAACTGGCCACGGACAACCAGAGGTGAGCCGTGACAGGGCCTTCATGCCCATGGGTGTTTCGCGAGCCCGCGACTCGATCACGAGCGGGGGCAGGCTCCCGGGCCTTCCAGTACGTCGACGCCATGACCCGCCGCAGAACGATCGCGACTCGGGGATCCGGCGGAACCACTCCACTCGCCCGGTGCGGCGGACCTGGAGTGGATCGATCCGACACCGATCGAGGAAATCGATCGTGGGAATCGAGGGAGTCGCAGCATGGACCCGATCACCGCGGCGGCGCTCGCGGCACTGGCCGGCGGCCTCGGCAGTGAGGCCGGGCGCCAGACCTGGCAAGAACTCACCGCGCTGGTGCGGCGCCCGTTCCGGCGGGGGGCGGGACACGGGCCGGACGGAGACGAATCGCTCCGGATCAGTTCCGGCGAGCCGGAGCTCACCGCGCTGGAAGCTCGGGCCGCCGACCCGGCTCGCGCCCAGGCGCCGGCCACGGCCCTGGGCGTCCGGGCCGCCCTGGACGGGGAGTTCCGCGCCGGGCTCGACGCATGGTGGCAGCGTGCCCGGGCCGACGCGGGCGGCGAGGTGCACAACAGCATCAGCGGCGGCACCCGGAACGGCCCGGTGATCCAGGGCCGGGACATCTCCGGCCTCACCTTCCTGACCCGGGCGCCGACCGCAGTCGGCCAGGGGCAGTCAGCGGCAGTGTGACCGCATCCGCGCGCCACCGTCGGGGACGTCCGGTGGCCGGGCACGGCAGAGCGCGGTAGTGCGCGATGTGGATTCCGTGCCCCAGCCGCAGGACCCGCCGATGCCCCTCGCCCGGCGCGTCCGCGTCACCCGGAGTGTCCGCGTCACCCGGCACGTCCGCGTCGCCCGGCGCGTCGATCTGCCGGTGGTGATCACCGTCCGGCACCTCCGCCCGGCCGCCGGCCGCTCGATCTGTACCGGCTTCCTCGTCGCGGGGGTGTGGTCGGTCAGTGCCGGGGCTTGTCGGGTGATCAGACGGGGACTGTTCGGTGATCCCCTGAGAGGTTTCTGGGGGTTTGGCTGCGGCATGTGGGCGGTTTTGGGGAAAAACTGAACAGCCGTGAGCGGTAGTGGGCATCGCCGGACTCCGGGCTTACCGGCGGTCTACTGTACGGACACGCCGCGCTGCCCGCCGCGGTCACATGAGCAAGGAGGAGGAACCCGTGTCATCGCCCTGTGACCCCGCGCACGCTCCCGCCGGCAATGTGGGAGCAGCGCTCATGATGATCGACTCCCGGCTCTCGGCCATCTACGACGGCAAGACCGAGACCGACCCCGAACAGGAAGCGCTGATCGAGCAGTTCACCGATTCGCTCGGCCCGGAGGAAGTCGACGAGGTGCTGGACGGCGCGTGCACGCTCATCTACATGTTCATGCGCTGGCTGCGGATGGCCTACGAGGACCACGACAAGGATGTCATCGAGTGCGTGGTGCCCAACCTCGTGGCCACGATGCGCATGATGCCCAGGAGTGTCCGTCCCGAGGCCATCCCCACCATGGTCGGTCTGGTCATCGCCGCGGGCACCGATCTGAGTCCCAGCCTGTGGCGCAAGCAGTACGGCTACTGGACCGAGCACGAGATGACTCCCCTGGAAGCCACCGCCTTCCTGCTCGCGGACCACATCAACCGCCTCACCGAGGACAACAACTACGCCACTCGTCTGATCTCGCAGGCTCTCTCCCGCCGGGACGAGGAGGACTGAGCACACGGCAGGCGGGACGGTACGCGCGTTCGGTACGCGCCGAGTGCTCTTCGGGCGGGCCCGGGTCGGTGATCCGGGCCTTTGTCGTGAGGTGGGGCAGTCGCGCGGTAGGTTCTTGTGTTGACCGAACAATCACCCACATTAGGTAACAAGTTGACCAAGCACGTGCACAGGCCGCTGCGCGCCGTTGTCGCGCTGACCGCCTGCTCAGCCTTTCTCGCCGGGTGCGGCAGCAGCGAGGGCTACAACCTCACCAAGCCTCCGTTCGGAGGTAATCCGGCATGCGGCACGCTGACCGGCAAGGTACCTGACGAGTTGGGCGGGCACCGCAAGGAGGAGTCGGGGGTGGCCGGCGCCGTCGCCTGGGGAGAGGAGGGCGACATCATCCTGTACTGCGGCATGCCCGAGCCCAAGGCCGGTGACGACTGCCGCACCGAGGGCGGTGTCGACTGGGCCGCGCAGAAGCCGGCCGACGACCGCACCGCGAAGATGTTCGCCACCCAGGGCCGCAACCCCGCCGTCCAGGTGCGGTTCCGCAGCAAGGACGCCGACGCCTCGGCCGTTCTCTCGGCCCTCGCACCGGCCGTGAAGGACATCAAGGCCACCTCGAAGGGCTGTGGCGCCGGGAACTGACCCCCCGGTGCCCCGGAGTCGGGCCCGCACCCCGGGGACGGGGTGCGGGCCTCGCCGTCGCCGGTGACGTCACCCGGCGACATAGCTCCCCGGGAGGGCGAACGTCCGCACCGTGCCCGCGCGGTCCACCACCGAGACGGCGTCCTGGGTGTAGGCCAGCCAGCCGGTGTCCGTGGGACGCAGGGCGCGCAGGGTGCCGGGGTGGTCGAGGCGCACCCGGCGGAGTTCCTCGCCGGTACGGGTGTTCACCTCGACGATCTCGGTCCGCTCGCCGGCCGCGACCGCCACCGCCGTGGTGCCGCCGCCCCCGGCCTGGACGTCGTCGACGCGGCCGGTGCTCGCGGTGACGGCCGTCCCGGCGGCCGTGACGGCGACCGTGACGGCGGCGGCTCCGGGCTTCCCGCCGCCGGGGCCGGTGGCCGCCACCCCGGCCGTCACCGGGGATCCCCCGGGGCAGGCGAGTCCCTGGACGTCCGTCCCGGCGGCGCCCGGACGGCTCGTCAGCTTCCCGGTGCGCAGTTCCAGGGAGTGCACCGTCGTGTTCCGGCCCGATCCGGTCAGGAGGCAGACGGTGTCCGACGCCGGATCCGAGGCGGCGTACGCGAGCGGGCCGGGGACCTGGACCTTTCGTGTGACCCGCCAGTCCTTCGGGTCCTTCACCAGCACCTCGGTGCCCGCCCCGGCCCCCGGCCCGGCGCCGTCCAGGCCCTTCGCGTCCGCGATCAGGGTGCGGCCGGGGAGGATCGCGTACAGCGCCTCGTGGTCGCCCTGCTCGACGAGCCGGTGGGACTTCTCGTCCAGCCGGTAGAGGCGGTCCGGCTTGCCGCCATCGCGGGCGACGGCGAGCACCCAGTGCCCGTCCGCGAGGCGGGTGAGCTGCGGGGCGAGCACCTCGTCGTCGTCCGCGTGCCGGGGCACCAGGGCCAGGGGCTCCGCCGTGCGCGTGACCGGGTCGACGCCGGCGACGGCCTCGGTACCGGCGATGTCCACGACGACGAAGGACCGCACCCCCGCCCAGTTCTTCCCCAAGGTGACGCCGCCCCCGTCCGGGGTGGAGCAGCCGGACGTCAGCGCCGTCGTGAGGCCGGCCGCGGCGAGGAAGGCGGCGGCGCGGCGGATACGGGTGCGGCCACGGGCGGGGTGCGCGGGGGTCGTGCGGGAGGTCATCCGGGGGTCACCAGTCCTTCATGGCTTGCGTCGGAGACATGCGCGCGGCGCGGCGGGCGGGTGCGAGCGCTCCGGCGGCGACCACCACGACGGTCGCCGCGGCCAGCGAGACCAGCACGCTCACGGACGGAAGCGGAAGCGCCTGCTCCACGTAGGGCCTGACCTCGGGCAGCGTCCGCAGCCCCGCCGCGCCCGCACCCGCCAGCCCCACTCCGAGCACCACGCCCAGCACCGCGGCCACCGCCGCGACCAGGCTCATCTCCGCGACCAGCAGGCCCAGCACGAACCGGGTCCGGAAGCCCACCGCCTTCAGCACGCCGACCTCCTGCGCGCGCTGCCGGGCCAGGGCCCCGGTGACGGTGACGGTGCCGACGAAGGCGAGGACACCCAGCACGGCCAGCAGCGCCTGGCCCGCCACCCGGATCAGCTCCAGGATGCCCGGCAGGGCGTGCAGGACCTGGCGGAGCGTCGTGGCGGTGTAGTGGCGGTCCTGGACCTGCCGCAACAGCTCCGGGACATCGGATTCCCGCTGCGCCACCACGGTCAGCTGGTCGTACCCGACGGTGTCCAGGTAGTTCTTGGCCGGCTGTCCGCTACGGGCCGCCGCCCACTTGACCACCGTGGCGTCGGCCGCGTAGGCGGCGTCCGGGTTGTCGAGCTGCCAGGTCGCGTCGTAGATCCCGGCCACCGTCACCGGCTCGTCCACCCCGGTGCCCTCGCCCTCCCGGACGAACCGGGTGGTCGTCGCGGTGACCTTCTCGCCCAGGTAGGCGCCCAGGTCGAAACCCTGCGAGCGGGACGGCAACACCACCTCGCCCTCGCGCAGCGGGAAGAGATCCTTCCGCACCGACTTCACGACCGGCGGCGGCAGCGCGGACCGGTAGGTGGTGGCATACAGCAGCGGGCCGTTGCCGTCCGCGGTGACCAGGCCGAACGAGGCCTGCAACCGGTACTGCACGGACTCGACGCGCGGCAGCCGTCCGAGTTCCTTCACCGACCGCGCGGTCAGCAGCGGATTGCCCGAACCCTCCTCCGGGCGGTCGATGGTGAGAGAGCGGTTGGCGGTGCTCTCCCGGACATCGTTCGTCGTCACGGACTGGGCCTGGCCGGTGATGGCGAACGCCCCCAGACACACCGCCACGGCAGCCGACACCAGCACGATCAGCCCGACCAGGCGCCGCCGCAGCGACCACACATTGGCCAGGGCGAGAGACCACAGACTCACCGCGAGTCCTCCTTCCGGAGCCGCGGGCCGGCCGCCCGCTGCTCGTCCGGGCCCGCTGCCCGTCGCTCGTCCGGGCCTTCGGCCCGCTGCTCGTCCGGGCCCTGCATGCGGCCGTCGGCGATGCGGTAGACCCGGTCGGCGGCCTCGGAGACCGCCGGGTTGTGGGTGACGACCACCACCGCCCGTCCCTCCCGGGCCAGTTCGAGCAGCAGGGCCAGCAACCGTCGCTCGCTCTCGCCGTCCAGGTTGCCGGTGGGCTCGTCGGCCAGGATCACCGGCGGGTCGTTGACCAGGGCACGCGCCAGGGCGACGCGTTGCTGCTCACCGCCCGAGAGCTGCGCCGGCCGGTGGTCCACCCGCTCGCCCAGGCCGACCCGCTCCAGCAGCAGCCGGGCCCGGTCCTGAGCCTCCTTTCCGCGCCGTACGGACGGGATGAGGGTGTTGCGCAGCGCGGAGTGCTGCGGCAGCAGGTTGTACGACTGGAAGACGAAGCCCAGCTTCTCGCGGCGCAGATCGGCCAGCCGGCCGTCGCCCAGCCCGGCGGTGTCCGTGCCGTCGACCACCACACCCCCCAGATCCGGTGTGGTCAGCAGCCCGAGGATGTGCAGCAGTGTCGACTTGCCCGTACCCGAGTGCCCGACGATCGCTGTCAGTTGCCCGGCGCGGGCGGAGAAGTCGACCCCGGACAGGATGTCGACGGAGCGCCCCCGAAAGGGGTACGCCTTGGACACCCCCCGGGCTTCGAGTAGTGCGCTCACCGTTGGTTTCCGCCTTCCGGGGATGTGGGTGTGCCGTCCGTGCGGTGGAGGAGCCGGCCGCCCAGTTGGCCGTCCAGCCGTCGTACGGCCCAGGTGGTCTTGAGATCGCAGCCCCGGTCCCCCGCGCCGACCTGGTACAGGTCGGGCAGTCCCGGACAGCCGCGCAGGCCGGTCAGTGCCCCGCGAAGTGCCGACAGAAGGGCGGCGTCCGCCTTCCCGCCCGCCCGCAGATACGCATGAGCCGCGAGAGCCCGCTCGTACAGCGGTGTCCCGGCCTCCGGAGCGATCGCGGCCCGCCGCAGGGACGCCGTGTCCACCCAGGACGGCACCTTCCCGGTGCCCCGCGATGTCAGTCCGTCCACCAGCGCGGCCGCCGCCGCGATTCCGGGCCGGGTCCGCACCGGCCAGGCCGTCACCTTCGGCACCCCGGTCTCGGCGCCGGCCTGCGCGCAGGTCAGCGCCATGCGCTGCCACTCCACCGCGTTGGCCATGGTCACCGTGGACGGCACCACCGAACCGTCCGCGCACAGCTCGCGCACCTCCGCCGGGGTGGGCTCGCCGGCCGCCGAACGCAGCAGCGCGGCGCGGGTGATCCGGCCCGCCGGATCCTCGGGGCCGTCGTCGGAGGCCGCCGCCTCGCGCACGGCGCGCGCCAGCCGGGCGTCCCGTACCGGGGTCCCGGCGAGCTCCCGGAGGAGCTGGACGAAGAGCGAGGCGTCACCGGTGCCCACGTATGACGACGGATCGGTGACCGTGCCGTCCGCGAGCCGGTTGCCCTCCAGCCGCCGCACGACCGGCCGCAGCACCCCGCCGCCCGCGCCCCCGGACCGCAACACCCGGGCCAGGTAGTAGAGCTGGTCGTACTCCAGGCCGCCGGCGTTGTCCGCGCTGCCGGTGCTGGCGGTGTCCGCCTTTTCGGAACCGGCGGTGTCGGCAGTGTTGCCGGTGTTGCCGGTGTCATCAGTGTTGTCGGTGTTGTCGGTGAGTGCCTTCTGCCACGCCGCGCGGTCCACCTCGACCGGGACGCCCGCCGACTCGGCCACCAGCACATAGCCGTAGGTGTCGAGCAGTCGCTGGGCCCGCTGTTCCGGGGTCAGGGAGCCGAAGTCCCGCATCGTGGGCGCCTTCAGGGCCGCCAGCCGATCCGGTACGCGCTCCCCCAGCAGCTTCAGTGACCGCGCGATCGCACCGGCCTCCTCCAGGCCCGTGGTGCTCTTCACCTGTGACCCGAGCCAGCCCGCCGTCGCCCGCCGTCGCTCCGGCGGGAGGCCGGTCAGCCGCCCCGTGGCGGCCAGCACCTCCAGCGCCGCCCAGGTGGCGCTCAGCCGCTGCGAGGGCTCGTCCCCCAGCGCGGGATCCGTGTACCAGCCTCCCGGGCGGTGGAGCCGCTCGACGGCGTCCGCGTCGGCGCCGGTCAGGGCGGACCGGACCCCGGCGTCCCGGAACGCGATCAGCCAGTACCTCCCCCACACCCCCGACACCGCGAGGGCGTCCTCGCGCACCTCGTGCGTCAGGGCGGCGGAGAGCGCCACCTTCGGCCGGGCCCCTCCCTCGCGCAGGGTGCGCAGCGCGAAGGACTGGTCCTGGGCGGAGGTGGGCTGCGCCCGCAGGAACGGGTGGTAGAACAGCCCGTTCTGCCGGCTGATCAGTGGCTCGTACGGGTCCGCCGACAACGCCTTCGGGCCGGGCGCGCGCGAGCCCGGCGCCTCCGGCGGTGCGGTGCAGGAGACGGCGAACGCCGCGCACACGAGGGCGGCGGCGACCCGGGCAAGGGAATTCTTCATGGGAGTGGCATGACCAGATTCGGTACGGCGGGCGGCACGTCAGACGCGTGTGCCCCCACCCGACGGCGGGGGCACACGGGGAACCACGGGGAGCCCGTGCCGGGCGGTGGCTCCTACGCCTTCACAGCCTTCGCAGGAGGAAGGAACGTCAGAAGGCGCCGGCGGTGACGCACTTCTCCTTGAAGTTGATGTTCTTGCCGATCTTCAGGGAGCCACAGCTCTTCGTCGAGATGTGGGTGGCGCTCCAGCCGGGCTTGACCTGGCCGGACGCGTCCGAGATCCAGGTGTTGTTGTTCTTCCAGCGGTACTCGGCCTGGTCCTTGGTCTTCGAGTAGATCTTGATGCTGGGGTTCCTGGAGATCTCCAGCGAGGCGCTGATGCCGTGCGACTTGATGACGGCGCGGGACTGGATCCACGTCGCCTTCGCGCTCGACTTGCCCTTGTAGAGCTTGGTGGACGTCTTCCAGTCGCACGCCTTGGTGTACACACCGCAGTGCCAGGCGTTGATCGTGGCCTTGTAACCGCCGTTGATGTTCCAGCTCTGCGAGGAGCTGGTGGCGTGCGCCGGGCTCCCCGAGAGGACCAGCACACCGGCGGCGGCGGTGGCCGCCGCACCGCTGAACAGACGGGAAGCGATGGTGATCGCCATGATGAACTCCTCGTGATCTTCCCGCGCAGACCCCCCCCCCGCCCCCCGTGGGCACACCGGAGCCACACCCCCCAGGGTGCTGCTGACGCTTGAGAGATCCCCGCTGAGAACGGGCACACCGGTCCCGGGTCCCGGATCCGGTGATGTGCCGCGGCCCTGGAACGGCCGCGCGGGTTGATCATCTCCAGCCGTCCCGGAGCCCGCAATGGGACCTTCGGGCATCACCCGAAGGTCGCAGGCGCGCGGGCGCCGCCCGTGGCAGCGGTGGCGGCGGGGGCAGCGGCCAGGAGCGGGGTGGTGCGGCGGTGGTGCCCCGGCGGTACGGCGTACCCCGGCAGAGCCGGGGTAATCACGGCGGTACGCCGGTGTTCCGCGACGGACGCCGGTGATACGGCGGTACGGCGGTGTTCCGGTGTTCCACGACGGACGGCGGCGGTACGGCGGCGCCCCCCGGCCGTACGGGCGGCACCGGACGACGCGCGCTGTGGGCCCGCCCCGGGACGGGCCCACAGCGGTGTGTCAGGGGGAGACCCGGCCGGCGGCGTCCCGGACCAGAACCTGGTGATGGGCGTACGAGAACAGCGCGGCCTCGGTCCTGGTGTTCACCTCCACCTTGCCCATGATGCTGGTCAGATGGGACTTCACGGTTCTCTCGGCTATCCCGAGCCGGCGGCCGATCTCCCGGTTGGTCGCCGCCCGGCCCAGCAGCAGGAGCACCTGCCGCTCCCGTGGGGTGAGGTCGTGAATGGCCAGTGGGTCCCCCGGGACCGGCGGCCTCTCGTCAAAGCACAGCGCTCCCCCGGCAATGAACGAACCGGCTGTGTCCACCATGGTGTTACTGTTGATCATTTTCCCCGTCTTCGCGTTTCGGGTGCGTGCCGGGACGAGCCGTCAGGAAGCCTGATCAGGACCGCGAGGACTGCCGAGCCCGTCCTGGCGATCGCACCGCTGGTGGAACTCAGGAACGCCTGAGCCCCTCGCACCATACTCACAGGCCGGCCCGGTCACGGAGACACCGCCGGGTCAGGCGCGGGGGGCGGGGTCGTGTTTAGTGAGGGATGCCTGGACGGAGCGGGCGTGCGGGCCCTGCCACCAGGGGATGGTCTCGACCAGGACGGGCTTGGTGCCGGAGGCGAGGACCAGGGCGCGGCCGGGCGGAAGGGAACCGAGATCCGAGACCTGGAGGACGCGTTCGCGGCGTACGGACTCGTTCACCGTGCGGTTGCCGGACCAGCCGCCGGACTCGGACTCCCGGGTCGTGGAGTACTCGCGCAGCTCGAACTCGCCGGCCAGCTCGGAGAGGTCGCCGAGGAACCGGGTGTCCGAGACACCGCCGCCGTAGACCCGGATGTTCGCGGCGGACCAGAGCTTCTCCATGCCGCGCTCGCCCCACACCTCGACGCCCTGCGCCCAGGACTGGAGGATCGTCATCAGCACGATGCCGCGCGAGCCGTAGTGGGAGTAGAGGTCGGGAAGGGCGCGCCAGCGGCAGACGTTGGCGGCCTCGTCCAGCACACCGACCAGGGGCAGCGGGAGGCGCCCGCCACGCTGGGTGGTGGCGTACTCCTCGGCCGCCTCGACCACCGCCACGGTCAGCGCGGTGACCAGCGGGCCGGCCGAGTCGCTGCCCTCGCGCGAGAGCGAGTACAGGGTGGATCCGGTACGGACGAATGCGGCCGGGTCGAACTCCAGGCGCCGGTCGTCCGGGGAGACGGGGGTGACCCACCGGTTGACCTCGGGATTGATCAGGCAGGAGGCCATCTGCTGGGCCACGCCGTAGATACCGCTGCGCTGCTTGTCCGGGGCGGTGAGCACCCCGTTGAGGGCGTCGGCCGGCATGCTGTGCCCGGCGCTCCGCAGCACCCGCTCGGGGGTGTCGTCCTTGGGGTTGGACAGCCAGCCGTACACCTGGGTGACCGGGGCCTCGGCACAGGCCGCCGCGAGCAGCAGATGGGCGAGCAGGTCCTGGCCGGCCGGGTCGAAGAAGGCGTCCGTGGCGGCGTCGGCGTCCCGGGAGCCCGAGGCGAAGTGGTCGGCCAGCTTGCGGGCCCGGGCGACATCGGTGACGTACGAGAGCGGGTTCCACCACCAGGCCGGCGCCTCGCTCGCCACCTGCTGCGGGTCGAAGACCCAGACCTGGCCGCGCGCCTGGCGCGGGCCCCGGGTGGCGTCCACGATGTCCCGCTTGTTGGAGGTGACCAGCACCGCGCCCGGGGCGTCCAGGACGGCGGGGATGGCGCGCCGGGTCGTCTTGCCGGTACGCGGCCCCCAGATGTCGATGTGCATGTCCTCGAAGGAGCCGAAGAGCGGCTGCCGGCCGTGCACCGAGCGGCCGATGAAGACACCCGGCACCGAGCCCCGCACCCCGAGCCGTTCGGCGGTGGCGGCCGCGCCCTTCATGGTCAGCTTGCCCAGCTCCTCGCCCCGGGCCAGATGGCCGGCCGCCCGGTCGACGTCCGGCCTGTCCCGCAGCCGCCGGCGCACCCGGTACACCGCGAGCGCGGCGACCACCAGCAGCGTCGCCTCACCGGCCGCCACGGCGTCGGCGGCCCCGCCCGGCCAGGTGTAGTCGCCCTTGGCCAGGGCCACGGCGAAGGAGAGCGGGTTGCCGGGCGGCTCCGGTTGGCCGTCGAAGGGGGCGCCGAGCCGGGCCGCCAGCCAGGCGCCGCACAGCAGGGCGACGACGACGGCGATCAGGAGCGCGATCTCCTTCGTCCAGTCGTCCTCGGCGCGCGGCTTCTTCCGCTGCTCGGTGGTCATGGTCGGCCTCTCGGGAGTGGTTCGGGGTGGGGGCGCGAGTGTGGGGGCAGGGGTGAGCGTCAGGCGCGGCGGTGTGTGCCGTCGGCCTCGGTGGGATCGGTGCCGGCGGGGATGGGGACGCGGTAGACACCGGTGATCTTGTCCTGGACGTCCCAGGTGCTGAACTCGGTGTTCTTGCCCGGGCGCGGGGCGTGCACGATCTTCTTGGTGCCGGGGTCCCAGACCATGCCGACGTGCTCCGAACCCCGCCCGCTGGGCCGGAAGAAGATCAGGTCACCGGGCCGCGCCTCGCTCAGATCCACCTTGTAGCGGCGGAGGTTGGGCTCCTGGTCGAAGGTGGTCGAGCCGATGTCCATCTTGCCGCCACTGGCCTGGTAGTAGATCCACTGGGTGTAGCTGGAGCAGTCGAAGGTGGTCGGGTTGACGCCCTGCAGCCTGGGCGCCCCCAGCACGTACGGCACGCCGAGGCCGCGCTGCGCCCAGCCGAGCGCGGCCCGCACCACCGGGTCGTCGGCGTCCGGCAGCACCCCGGTGACACCGGCGCCGTCCGGGGCGACCGGGGCCCCGTTGCCCTGCTCGGCACAGCCCGCGTACTGGGCGTCCCGGCCCTGGTCGGTGCCGCCGGGCACGGTGCCGTAGTCGGGGTTGGCGGAGATCTTGCCGGCCAGCCAGCCCTCCGGGTCCACCATGCCGGGGCCCTTGTCCTGGCCGCCGATGAACGGGTTGTCCACCCCCGGAACCCGTACCTCCCAGTGGAGATGGGGCCCGGTGACATTGCCGGTCGCGCCGACGGTGCCGATCTGCTGGCCGCGCTTGACGGTGTCGCCGACCGAGACCTTGATGCTGGTCTGGTGGGCGTACAGGGTGATCACCCCGCCGGCGTGCCGGAGGTTGGTCTCATTGCCGTACGAGCCGCCCGGGCCGGCCTTGACCACCTTGCCGTCGGCGGGCGCGTAGATCGGGGTGCCGCTCGGGGCGACCAGGTCGAGCCCGGTGTGGTAGCCGAGGCTCCACATGCCGCCCTGCTTGTGGTACTTGGTGCCGAGCTGGTACGTGCCCCGCTTCAGCGGCCACTGCCAGTCCTTGCCGCCGGTGGAGCCGGCCGGGCCGTCGTCGGGGGCGGGGGCGGCGGGGGCCATGGGAAAAGCCGGGGAAGCGGGGAGGGCCAGCGAGGCGGGGAGAGCGGGGGAAGCGGGGAGGGCGTACGCGGAGGAGGCGGTGGGGAGGGCGTACGCGGTGGGGGCCATCGCGGTGGTCCTGGTGGTGTCGCGGCCGCCGTCCGCGCCGTCGCTCCCGCCGTCCAGGGGCGGGGTCGACCAGTCGCGGGCCGGGGAGGCGTGGATGCTCAGCGCCCGGTTCGGCTCGGCGCCGTTGCCGACCGGCTCGGGGATGTCCGACTGCCGGCCCAGGGCGGGGAAGCCGGGGTTGGCGTCCACGGTCTTCCTGAGGTGCGCGTACCAGTCCTTGATCAGTCCCTGGTCACCGGTGAGGGTGCCCCGGTAGCGGGCGGCCTGGGTGAGCACCACCCGCATGTAGATGGTGTTGGCCGAGGCGGATCCGGAGTACCTCATCAGCGCCTTCCAGGCGTTGGACTCGGCCTTCTCGGCGTGCAGGTAGTTGGCGGCGGCGAAGGCCGCGTCGTCGATGTTGTAGAGGTCCTTCTCGCCGTCGCCGTTGCCGTCGGCGCCGTAGTCCTTCCAGGCGGGGTGGCCGAACTGGAGCAGGCCCATGTAGCCGGCGCTGTTCCTGCCGCCGGGAGCGGCGGACGGGTCCTGGCCGAACTTGGTCTCCTGGTACATCTGCCCCGCGATCAGTGTCCAGTCGAGCCCGTCGTAGCGCGCCGCGGCCCGCATGGCGGCCAGGATCATCCGCGGGGGTATCTCGTGCCGGGCCGTCTCACTGGGCAGATACACCTTGCCGGCGGGCATGATCGGGCTGGTGGCGGCCGCGTCCCCGGTGTTGCCGGCCTGGGCGTTGTCGCCGTAGTCGCCGCAGGCCGCCCGGGTCGCCCCGGTGCCGAGACCCCCCACCATGCTGCTGAGCAGCACCATGACGAGGACGCCGGTCCCGGCGGCCGGCAGCGCCCCGCCGAGGCCGACGACCAGCAGCCAGGTGCGGGCGCTCTTCTTCCGGCCCGGCCCGTCGCCGGTGTGGTCGCCGTCGCCGCCACCCCCGGCGGGTGAACCGGATTGTCCCCGGGCCGCTTTGGCGGCCTTGGCCACCTGGGCGGCCCTGGCGGCGGCCTGGAGTACGGCGGGTGCCACCATCGGTGTGCCTAGCCTCCCGCCTGGTCGGACGCGCCGACATTGCCCAGCCCGTACAGGTCGAAGGCGGAGACCTGCCAGGTGCCGCCGCTCCTCCGGGCGGTGACCAGCCAGGAGTTGGTCTCCGTCGTGGTGGCGCGGCCGTTCTCGGAGCGGGCGGCGGTCACCGAGACCACACTGGAGATCGAGGCGCCGCTGCCCCGCATCAGGTCGTCCGCGATCATCGCGTCGCGGACCACCCTGGCCTGCCCCGCCGAGGAGCACCGGGCGGTCGCGCAGGCGCCCCACTCCTTGCCGGAGGGGAGTGCGGTGTCCCGCTTCAGGTCCTCGTCGCCGGTGGTCATCGCCAGCAGCGGGGGCGCCCAGGAGGCGTTCTCGTCGGTGTGCGCGTAGGTGCTGAGACCCGCCATGTAGCCGGCCATCACCCGGTGCGCCTCGGCCACTTCGGCCAGCGGAACGATATAGGTGGCCGCCGGGCCGGGTGCGGTGCCGCCGGACGTGCCGGTGTGGGACGCGCCGTTGTGGGATGTGCCGTTGTGGGATGTGCCGTTGCCGGTGGTGGTGTCGCCGGAGTTGTCGCCGGCCGGGCCGGCTCCGGACGGGTCGCCCTCGGAGCCGGAGCCCTGGGTGGCACCGGTCGCGGCCGGGCCCCCGGAGGCGTTCCCGGTGTCCTCCTCGCCGGTGAAGAGGAAGAGCACGATCAGGGCACCGGCCAGTACGGCGCCCAGCACGGCCAGGGGCAGTACGGGGCTGCCCTTCCGCTCGGTGGATGACATCACCGTCGCCGCCCTCTCCCTCCGACAGATCGCCGGGACACGGTAGGGGGAGCGGCGGCGGCCGGGGTGCCGGGTTCCTCCGCGAGGAAAGCCGGGGAAAGGCGGGGAAAGGCGAGGACGGCGGGCAGAGGCCGGGAGACCCGCTGCGGGCCGGACCGGGGGGAGCCGGGAGACCCGCTGCGGGCCGGGCCGGGGGGAGGGATGGGCCACCGGGCCGCAGGCGGGTGGGGCGGGCCTCAGGGCCTCAGGCCGGTGGAGCGGCCCTCAGGGCCTCAGGCCGGTGGAGCGGGCGGCTCGTAGGGCTCGGTGGGCAGCGGGCCGAAGGGGTAGTCGGTGTGGCCGTCCTTGGGCGAACAGGCGGCGAACGGGCCGTGGTCCGGGTCCATCAGGGCCCGCAGATGCGGATCGGCGTGGTGCAGCCACCAGGTGGACATGCCGAGCGCCGAGTCATGGCGCAGGTGCTCCCAGGTCTGCCAGAGCGCGGTGAGCCTGGCGCCCGCCTCCGGGTGCTCCCACCAGCGGGGACACCAGGTGGCGGAGACACCGTTCACCCGGCGCCGCACCATCTGGGACAGGTACTGGTCGACGAAGAGGAAGACATCGGCGAAGTGGAACTCGACCTGGTCCGGGTCCTGTTCGGGGGCGGGCTTCTCCTGGGCGGTGGACATGGCGTCTCGTTCCTCCAAGTGGCTTTTCCGCTGCATGGGTTGACCGTGCGCCGGGGACGGCGGAGGCGGCCGGTCAGGACAGGACGATGCCGAGGAGCAGCAGGGCCACCACGATCGCGCCCATGATCAGGCGGGCGGTGGGATCCTCCCGTTCCCACAGGTCGTGGACGACCGCCCAGCCGGTCAGCCGGGCGGTGCGGCCGTCGTGGAGCCGTCCGCCCTGGTCCGGTTCGGGTGCCTCGCCGTCCACCACCGGTACGGCGCCCGGCCCGTCGTCACCGGGCAGCGCGCCGGTCATCCCCTGCTGCTCCTGGGCCACCAGGACCAGGCCCTCCAGCAGTTCGGGCATGGTGTGCGGGGTGAGGGGGTACGCCACCGTCCCCTGCGGCGTCCGCAGACACAGCCTCGCCTGCCAGGGGTTGCCCGGCTCATAGCCGTCGATCCACGCCTGCTGGGCCTCCACGGCGGGGGCGCGTGCCGCCTCGGGAGCGGTCAGGACATCCGGGGCCGGGGCGGGCACGGCCCCGGCCCCCACGGATCCCGTGGACCCCACGGGTTGCGTGAGCTCCACGGGTGGCGGGGCGTCGGGGAGGGCGGGCCGGGGCTCGGGGGCGTACGGATCGCTCAACTCTCGTCCTTCGCGCGGTCGGAGGGGGCCCGGCACCAGACGGCCGGGCCCGGCCACGCATTGTGACGGAGCCGCCGCCCCGGTGGGGCGCCGGCGCTTTCCCCGCCTTTCCCGGCCGGGATTCCCGGAACATTCCCCGCTCTTCCCCACCGGGGAATATCGGGCGGAGGCCCGGCCGCCGCTTTGCCACACTGCCGTCCGCAGCCGGCCTCACCAGGGCCCTCCGTACAGCCCGATCGGCGGGCGGGGAGCACACGCGGGGAGAGACGACCGAGTCGATGACGGATCACCAGCACTCCGCCGACGAGCGCCCCGGCCCGGCCGGTCCGGCGGGAAGCGCCGCTCAGCCCACCGCCCAGCACCCCGCTCAACCCGCCCAGCCAGCCGCCTGGCAGCAGCCGCCGGCTCCCGGCGCGTCCGGTCCCTACGGCTACCCGCGGACCGCCGCTCCGGCGTCCCCGGCCCCGCAGCCGCAGCAGCCGTCCGAGGCGGTACGCGCGCAGGTGGCCGCCGCCTGGGTGCGCCGGGCCCCGGGAGCCGCCGTACCGCCGGGTGAGGCGGCCGTACCGCCGCTTCCCCCGCGTACCGACCGGACGCCGGGCGGGCCGAAGCAGGAGAAGAAGCAGGACAGGCGGGAGAAGCGGGAACAGGCCCGGAGCGCGCGCAAGGCGGCGTACGAGCGCAAGCAGGCCGAACGACGGCAGCGCACCAGCACGCCCGGTACGTCCGGTACGAGCGCTCCCCCGGCTTCCCCCGTTTCCCCGGTCTCCCCGGCGTCGGGTGCGGCCGCCGGTGCTCCGGCTTCCGCCATCCCCTCGGCCCCGGCGGGCCCCTCGGTTTCGCCGGCCCCCTCGGTTTCGCCGGCCGGTGGGACCGGGGCGCCGGCCGGTGCGGCGGACCCGGGCCGGGGCGGGGTCCGGGACGGCGGCGGTTTCGACGTGCCCCGGCCGGGCGGACGGCTGCCCGCACAGGGCCGCCGCACCCATGTCGCCCTGCGCGCCACCCTGTTGATCACCACCTGCGCCCTGGCCCTGGGCTCCTGCGGGGTGCTGGGCCTCGCCGTCGGCACCTCCTCCGGCGCGCCGGCCGCGGCACTGGACCAGAAGGACGTGGCCCGGTACCGGCTCAGCGAGTTCCCGGTCCAGGCGGCGGCCACCTTCGCGGAGGAGTACGCCAAGCTCTGCATGACGTACGCCCCGAAGGCCGCCGACGCCCGGAGCGAGGCGCTGGCCCGCTATGTCAGCGGGGGCGTCGACCGGAACTGCGGCTGGGACGGGCAGGGCACCCAGACCGCCACGCTCGCCCGCTGGGACGGGACCGCCGAGACACTGCCCGAGTACGGCGCGAACGGCCGCTATCTGGGAGTGCAGGTCACCCTGGCGACCGGCAGGGTGACCACCCTCTCCGTGCCCGTGTACGTGAAGGACCTGGCCACCGCGTCGGGGCTGCGGGTCGTCGGTGACGTGGGCGAGATGCCGCTGCCCCCGCGCGGTGCCGCGCCCGCGGTGGACCGGGACGACGAGATCGTGGACCAGGCTCTGTCCGAGCAGCTGAAGGGCCAGGTGCTGCCGGGCTACTTCGCCGCCTGGGCGGCCTCCGACGCGACGGCGATGACCCGCTTCACCACCACCGACGCGACCGCCGCCGCCACCTCCGGGCTGGCCGGCGCCCTGTCCGCGCCCCGGATCCGGGAGGTGGTGGCGCTGGCGCCCAGGGGCACGGACCCGGACGAGAAGATCGTGTACGACGAGGGCCAGGCGGTGGCGGCCCGGGTGACGGTCGAGTGGGGCGGAAGCGCGACCGGCGCGACCGGCGCCGCCACCGGTGGCCCGACCGGGACCGGCGCCGCCGCGAACGGCGCGGGCACCGGCACCGGGGCCGCGAACGGCTCCGGTGTGACCCTGCGTTCGTACCGGGTGACGATGCTCAACACCGCCCAGGGCTGGTTCATCAAGGACATCCGCGGCGGCACCCTCGACCCGGCGGGCGGCCGCGCGGACGAGGTGGAGGCCCCGGCGGGGACGGGACCGGCGGACGGCGCCCCGGGCGCGGCCGACGGCGCTCCCTCGGGCGCCCCGAGCGCTCCCGCGGCCCCGGGCGCACCGGCCCGTGCGGGCGCGTCCACGGCCCCCGGCGCCTCCGCGCCCGCCACCGGACCGGGCAAGCCGGGCGCGTCCGGGCCCGCACCGGCCCGCAGGGCGCCGGGCGCCCGCCCCTGATCCCGCCCCCCCTCCACACCACCAGCGAAAGGACCCAGCGGCATGTACCTCGCCGTCACCACCCTGGACAGCATGTTCGGCCAGATCCAGGACATTCTCCGCAACATCGGCACGATGGTCGCGGTGATCGCCCTGCTCGTTCTCGGCATCCGCATGCTGCTGTCGATGAAGCGCGGCGACGGAATGCGCGACGCCTTCCAGGGCTTCGGTGTGATCGCCCTCGCCGCTCTGATCATCGGCGGCGCGACCGGTCTGGCCGGTCTCCTCATCGACCTCGGCGGCCAGATCGGCGGCAAGGGCTGAGCCCTGCCGGGCGAGCCGCACCCGCGCCGGTTCACCCGGTGGGCCGCCCGGAGAGTCCGGAGAGCGAGGGCCCGGGAGGGACCACAGCCGGCGCCGAAAACACCGAGACCACCAACACTGAGAACGCCGAGACCGCCGAGACCGCTGAGAAGGAAGGGGGGAGTCACCGATGTCGCAGCACACTCCGGACCCGCCGGAGCCGATGGTCGCCTACGACCACACGGATCTGCTCAACCGGCCCAAGCGCATCTGGAACTGGGGCAACATCCCGCTCCCCGGGCTGTTGCTGCCCGCGCTGGGAGCGGCCTTCGGCTTCGGGCTGCTGTGGCTGGTGGCCCTGATCTCGCTCTCGGCCTTCCTGCCGTTCCTGGGCATGTCGATGCTCACCTCGGTCCTCTACATCGGTCCCCCCGTGGCGGTGTACTTCGTCTGGGGGCGGCCGCTGCCCTCGGCCCTCACCCTCAGCCAGCAGCTGGTGGTCTGGGCCGACTACTGGTTCCAGCCCAAGCGGCTGCAGGGGCTGGCCGCCGACCGGGAGCCCGAGGAACTGCGCTGGCAGGTGATCCTCTGGGAACCGGGCTCGCCCCGCTGGCACAAGCGGTACGCGGAGGCACGTACCGCCGCCGCGCATCACGGCTCCTCGTACGCCGCCCACGCCCCGGCCGCCGCCCCGGCGACGGCCGCCGTACCGGACACCCGCGCCACCGGTCCCGTACCGGACAGCCGTGTCACCGGATCCGTACCGGCCGCGTACGCCACCGGACTCGTACCGGGCCCCCACACCCCCGGATCCGTACCGGCCGCCCGACCGAGTTCCCCGGCCACCGGGCCCGTTCCCTCCGAGACCGCAGGATGACCCCGCCATGTTGATGCTGATCCTTCTGGGCGGGGCGGTCGCCTTCTTCCTGATCGCCATGCTCCTCGCCGCGAACTCCCAGAAGTCCCGTCAGGGGCAGCAGGCGCAGGGCTCCGGCGGCGGGCGCGACTCCCGTACCTCCGGGGCCGGGTCCCGCTCCGGCGGCGGCTCGGGCCCGGGCGACCGTGCCGCCCGCCGCGAGGAGACCCGGCTGCCCTACCGGTACGCCGACGACATGATCTTCGTGCACGGCGACTCGGTGTGGACCGGGCTGGTCCTGCCCACCGCCATCGACGAGTACCTCAACCCCGCCGAGCTCCAGGCGATGGCCGAGGCGCCGGCCCGGGCGCTGCTCAACCTGGCACGCGGCGACCGCAATGTGGAGTGCCACTACCGCAAGGTCTACCGGCCGATCACCGCCACCGAGTGGGCCGAGCAGCTCAACGCCGTCGCCTGGGACCCGACCGAGAACTACCGGGCGTACAACCTCCGCAAGGCCGAGTACCAGGAGCGCATCGGGGCGCTGCGGGAGCGCAACATCCTGCTGGTGAAGCTGGGTTCGCTCAAGCGCGGCTCGGGTGACGGCGGGGTGCTCCCGGACGGCGACGACCCGGTGGAGGAGCCCGGCCTGACCCGTTCCGTGCTCGACACCGCCGACCGGGCGGCGGCCGGGGCGACCGGGGTGCACGGCGAGTACCTGGCGCCGGAGCTGCTCGCCCGGTGGACCCAGGTGGCCCGCGAGGTGCACGAGAGCCTGGAGGCCCTGCACGGCACCCCGCTCAGCCGCGAGGAACTGGTCTGGCTCATCCGCAAGCCGCTCCACGGCGACCTGCCGGTGCCGCCCGAGCCGGTGCTCGGCTCCCGGGCCTGGGGTCCCGACCAGTTCGACCTGGTGGTCGACTTCTCCGGCGAGAATCGCAAGACGCACATCGTGCTGCACCAGTACGACGAGGTCACCGGCGAGCGGCACACCAGCTACACCACCACCCTGGTGGCGGCCAACTGGCCGACCGAGACCCGCTTCCGGCAGTCCACCGCCTGGGCCCGGTACGCGGCGCAGAACGTCGAGTTCCCGGTCGAGATCGACCTGCGGTTCACCCTCATCCCGTACGCCAAGTTCAAGGACCGGGCGGCGAAGATCCGGGGCAACCTCGTCGACGAGATGAACGACATGGCCGGCTCCGGCCGTACGCCGGACACCCGGCTGGCCGCCCAGGTCACCCGCGCCCAGCATCTCGTGGACGACCTGGAGGAGCACAAGATGCCGGGGATGGAGGCGCAGATCCGCTTCACCATCTCCGCCGCCGACCCGGCCGAACTGGAGCGCCGGCGCCGGGTGCTGGAGATGCAGTTCAAGCAGGACCTGAAGGTCACCCTGCTGCGGCCGACCCGCCAGCAGTGGCGGCTGCTCCAGTCCCAGCTGCCGGGCAACGCCCCCAAGCTGCCGATCGCGCCCTATCTCCGGCTCCAGGAGGTGGAGCAGCTCGGCGCCGGGCTGCCGACCGCCGGCACCGAGCTGGGCGACAACCCCGAGCAGCGGTCGGGCAAGCGGCTCGGCTGGGTGGGCAATCTGGTGGGCTGGGCCGGGCGGATGCCCGTCCACTACTCGCTGCACGTCGGCCCGGCCCGTAATGACGGCGGCGGGCTCGCCATCGTCGGCGCGTCCGGCGGCGGCAAGTCCTCGCTGGCGCTCCAGAAATTCTACGAGGAGTCCGAGTCGGGGGTGCGCTGCCTGGTCATCGACCCCAAGACCGACTTCGCCCAGCTCTGTTACTACCTGGCCTTCGGCTCGCAGGTGAACGACCCGGACTTCGCCCGGGACGCGGAGGCCGGTGTCCTCGGTACGCCGGAGAGCCGGTTCCAGCCGGTGAACGGCGAGTTCTGGGCCGACACCGAGGTCGTGGACCTGCTCAAGGGCCAGGCCGGGGTGCTCGACCCGTGGGTGATCGCCCGGGACGTCCCCTCCGGCCGGCTGCTCGCGGAGTCGATGCTCCGGGGCTTCCTCGGGGACGAGGACTACCAGCGCGTGCGGCTGCCCGTCATCGAGGCGATGGCCACCGTGGTCGGCTGGTACAACTCCGCGCTCCGGCAGGCCACCGAGGAGGGCCTCACCCCCCGGGACGCCGAGGCCAGGACGCCCCGGCCGACCCTGTGGCAGGTCGTGGACGAGGTCGTACGGGCCTACGACCGCGCCGAGGCCGCCGGGGACCGCGAGGCCGCCAAGGACCTCAAGCTGGCCCGGATGCTGCTGACCGAGCTGCGCACCCTGCCGTACGCCCGGCTGGCCTTCGCGGAGCGCCCGCAGCCGCTCTCCGCGATGCGCAAGCGCCGTACGGTCATCACCCTGCGCGGCTTCCAGTCGCCGGCCGCCTCCGACCCGCGCAACTGGAACCCGGCCGAACGGCTCGCCGCCACCGCGCTGATGGCCGTCGTGGAGCTGGGCAGCCAGATGCTCGACGTGGGGTACGAGAAGAACCCGGTCACCGGCGAGATCGGGCTGCGGCCCAAGGCGCTCTTCGTGGACGAGGCGTACGTCGTCACCGCCACCGAGAGCGGCCGGGACCTGATGCGCCGCGCGCTCAAGCAGGGCCGCTCCTACCTGGCGGTCACCGTCCTGATCACCCAGCAGGCCATCGACCTGGTCCAGATCGAGGACTCCGAGGCCCGCAGCGGCGGCGCCAACCAGATCCACACCGTGTTCGCGTTCAAGCAGAAGTCCCCCCAGGAGGCGTCCCTGGTGGCGCCGCTCCTCGGCCGCCCCGAGAACGACGCCAAGGTCCTGTCGGCGCTCCAGGAGCTGCGTACCGGCGTCTGCCTGCAGCGGGACGCCGACAAGCGGGTCGGCACGGTCGCCGTGGACCTGGTCTTCCAGGAGATCCTCGCCGCCACCGACACCAACGGCACCACCCGCCCGGCCCGCCAGGGCATCGACCCGCCGCTCAGTGTGTGGGACTGGTCCTTCCTCCAGGAGGCGGCCGACGCCACGGGGGCCGCGCGCCCGGCGGAACCGCCACCCGCCGCCTGACCGCACCCCCGGCGGAACCGCCAGCCGCCGCCTGACCGGGCCCCACCGCCCCCGCCCGTACCCACCCCTTCCCGTACCCATGACCCGTGGCCGTACCCGTACGCCACTCGACCAGGAGCCCGCCTTGCGCCGCCTGACCAGCACCCTCACCACCGGTGCCGCCGCCCTCACCGCCCTCGTCACCCTGACCGGCTGCGGCAGCAGCGGACCGACGGACGACCTCGGCCTCCCGGCGGCGGACGACATCGCGTCGGTGGAGAAGTTCATCAACACCTACAGCCACTGCGAGGAGCTGAAGGTGCTCGGAGCCAAGGACGACGACCCCGGCGCGGGCAAGTACTTCGCCAAGGTGGCCAATGACCCGGCCTTCGCCGTCAAGGAGCGGGCGGCCTGCGAAGACGCCGAGAGCGACACCATCACCATCCTGACCATCTCCGACATGACGAAGTTCATGACGGCGAACAGCGCGATGGAGCAGAAGAAGGCCGGGGAGAGCGACGAGTTCCTGGTCGGCGAGAACTTCGCCGTCGTCCCCGTGGACGATGACACCGTCCGGGCCCTGATGACCGGTGGGAAGCTGCTCTACTTCACGTGCCAGCCGAAGCACCAGGCGGAGATTCCCAGCGGATACACGCGCCAAGAGCCCGTCAAGGGCTGTGTCCTGACCAACTACGTCCCCTCGTAGTCAGCCGGCGTCAGCCGCTCACCCCACCAGCCGCGGTACTCCGGAAGGAAGTCGATGTCCGTGCGACACAGCGCCAGGCCCCCCGGGGCACCCGCCGCCGCCCGGTCGCTCAGTGACCGGGTGCGGGGCGCCGGGCGGGCGGTCCGGGCGGGGCTGTTCCTGGTCTTCGCCCTGCTCGCGCTGACCCTGGCCGTGCCGGGCACGGCGCACGCCGACTTCGCCTGCCAGTTCACCGGGGACGACCGCTATGTACTCGACAGACCGGGTGCCAATGGCGAGGGTCTGATACCCGCGGTGACCCAGTGGGAAGAGGGTGCCGCCCAGGGGCCCCAGAACCTCAGTGACTCCCGCGGCACGGCCAGCGGCGCGGTCGAGATGGGGAAGGAGGCGAGCCACTACACGCTCTACGAGCTCAACGGCACACGCGGTCTGAACTGGTCCATGACCTTCAAGGACGAGTCGGACGGCAAGAAGGACAACGGCGACTGGTTCAGCGGAGCCGACGACTGCGCGGTCATGGACTACGTCAACAACGGTGTGGCCGACTCCGTGTTCTGGGGGACCAAGTTCCTCTCCCGTGGCGCCATCTCCATCAAGGAGCTCGCCTCCAACCCCCGTCCGCTGAGCGGGTTGTACCAGGGCCGCGACAACGTGGTGGGGACGCTGAAGAACCATGTCTTCATCCCCATGGTGTACGTCATGGTTCTTCTCCTCGGGCTGTGGGTGTTCGGCAAATGGCGCCGGGAACAGATGCGTGAGATCTGGGCGGGCGTCGGCTGGGCCACACTGAGCACGATCGCCGTGGTGGCGCTGCTGACGGGCGGGAACTACGACAAGCTGATCGACCGGGCGGACGCCGGTATCGGCCAGGCGAACTCCAAGCTGTCCGAACTGATGCTCAGCGGAGCCTCCGGGACGGCGCAACCCCCGTGCGACCTGCCGCCGGACGAAAAGCCCAACCGGGGCCTGCGTATGTCCAGTTGTGCGATGTACGACACTCTCGCCTTCCGTCCGTGGGCGCTGGGGCAGTTCGGCCAGGTCGGCAACGACTGCGTCTTCCACCAGGGCGGCGGACGCGTGGAGAACGGCGTCTGCGTGCCGAAGAGCGGATCGACAAAATGCAGTTGGGGCGAAGGCGCCCGCTGCGAGGACCTCCGGGCCCGGCAGGTCGTGGCGCAGTCCGTGACCAACAAGGATGCCTTCAGCAAGGAGAAGTCCGACAAGTTCAACGGCCAGTGGACCCCCATCCGGCAGGAGCTGGCCAGTGGGGGCAACTACCCGGTCGGCTATGACGAATGGGCCGGAGGGAACTCCGGCAACCGGGTCGGTCTCGCCTTCTACTCCCTGATCGCGGCGCTGATCGTCGGCCTCATGGTGATCGTGCTCAGTGGTCTGACCCTGTTGTGGCACGCGGTCACCCTGATCCTGGTGGTCCTGCTGCCCCTGGTCGCCGCCCTGGGCATTCACCCGTCCCAGCAGAAACTGCTCAAGGGTTGGCTGGAGACGTTCATTCACAGCTTTGTGCTGCGGGCGGGCTTCGGCGTCATTCTCTCGGTGCTGCTGGTGCTGTACCAGATGATCCTGCCCGCCAGGATCGCGCTGGGCATGCAGCTCCTGCTGCTTCTGCTGGTCACCATCGCCGTCGTGATGATGCTGAAGAAGCTGCTCGCCGGGAACTTCAGCCCCCGGATCGCGGGCGCCGAGGACGCGCTGGGCGTACGGGACATGGCCGGCGCGGTCGCGGGCAAGGTGGGCCTGGCGGCCCCCGGGGCCGCCCTCTCCGCGGGGCGGCTGGCCGGGCGGGTGTCCGCGAGCAGCGCCTCCCTCGCCGGGCGGACGGCCGCGGGTGGTGCCGTGCGCACCGCGCGGGGCCTGGACACCGCGCTGCTCGGGCGCCGGTTGCAGAAGGGCGGCTGGGTCGCCGCCAACAACTCCAAGCGCCAGCAGCGGAAGGACGCCTACCGGGCGCGGGAGATCCAGAAGCGGCAGTACGACGCCGCTGCCGGCGGCCCGGCCGACACGGGCACGCCCATCCCGGCCGTACCGCCGGCGACACCGCCCGCCGCACGCCCGGCCGGGCCCGCCGCACCGGCGCCCGGGGCGCCGCCCGCCGGTACCGCCGGGGGCCGCCCGAGGACCCCGGACGCGCCGGTGGCCGGTGCCACACCCCCGGTCGGTGAGGCGGCCGCACCCCGCCCGGCCCGGGGCGGCCGGGTCAGCCTCCAGCCGCCCGCCCCGGCGCCCTCCTCACCGGCACCCGCCCCGGCTCCGGCGCCCGGGCCCGCCGCCGCGCCCCGGCCGTCGGTGCCGGCGCCGCGCACCGGACCGCCCGCCGCCCGGCCGGCGGCCCAGCCGGGGCCCGTGGAGCCGCCACAGCCCCGCGACGACCACCGCATGCCCCGCTAGGGCCCGTCGTCCGGATCGTGCCGGGCCCCGGCCTGATCCGGCTCCCGGCTGATCCGGACGGCAGGCCCGGGGCCCGCACCCAGGCCCGCGACCGCACCCGCTCGCGCCGGGAACCCCCGAAGACCTGAGGACAGCACCACCATGGCCAGTCTCATCGCCGACCACGACCCCGCCGCGCTCCTCACCGAGGTGAACGCGCTCCTCCCTGTCGACTGGCCCGCCCTCTGGGCCGGCATCCCCACCGACACCGCCCGCCGCGACCAGTGGTGCGAGGGCTTCGGCTGGCAGCCGCTGTGGGAGTCGTGGGGCCTGTGGGTCCGCACCCGCGACGACGGCCGGCTGCATCTGGCCGCCGCCGGAGCCGGCCGGCCGGTGGTCGCGGTCGAGTACAACGCCTGGCAGGTGCGCGGCGACTCGGCCGACCAGAACCCCGAGTTGATGGCCGCCGCCACCGACCGCTACCACGCCCACCTGACAGCCCTGCGCACTGTCCTCGGTGAGCCCCGGTGGGAGGGCGCCTGGGACGCCCCGGACTTCCCCGAGCCCCCGGCCCCCGGCCGCTGGCCCACCCCGGAACGGCGGCTGCGCCACCAGGACCCGCACCGGCTCGCCGGCTGGGCCTTCAGCACCCCCGGCGCACCGGTGATCGCGCTCACCGCCAATCTCGGGCCCACCACGGCGGGCACCGAGTTCGCCGGAGGCGCGTCGGTCAACCTCACCTTCCACGGCCCCGCCGACCCCGAGCCCGTCCCCCGCGCCGGTTGGCTGCTCTGACCCGACCGCCTGCTATGACATGACGACCACCTCGGAAAGGAGCACCGCCCCATGGGCCTGACCACCGGCGGACCGCAGAACCGCACCCCCCAAGAACTCATCACCGAACTGCGCGGCCTCACCCACGTCCACTGGGAAACCGTCTGGAACGGCCCCCCGTACCCCGGCAAGGGTCTCGACATGTGGTGCGCCCAATTCGGCTGGACACCGACGCAGTTCGAGCGGGTGCTCAATGTGCGCACCGACACCGGCGGTGAACTGACACTGAGCTCACTCGGGCGCTGGGCACCCGTGAGGAGCCTCGACCACTGGGTCTGGGGGGCCGCCGCCGAGACTGCCGCCGACAATCCCCTGGTCCTGGCCGAAGCGGCACGGGCCTGGCCGCTCTATGTCACTGCGGCCTCCTCGGTACTCGGTGAACCGGCCTGGGAAGGCGCCTGGGACTCGGTCAACTTCCCCTCCGTGCTCCCCAGGAACGCGGTCCCCCGCGAGGAGGACCGGGTCCAGGAGAAGGACCCCTACCGCATCGCCTACTGGGAGCCGGCGTCCGAGGGGAGCCACCTCGTCAGCCTCTCGGTCAAGCCGTCCCTGGGCACCGCGGACGGCTCCGACAGCGGCGCGGCCAACATGGCCCTGCGGGTCTACCCACGCCCGGTGGAAAGCGGTCGGCGATGACCACGCGCCCGATACCCGAGTCCGTTGTGGAGGGGGCCCTCCGCAGGGCCCACGCACGGCACGAGGCCGAGCAGGAAGCCAACGAGAACCCCAAGGCGGTCGCCGGACGCATCAAGGCGGCGGCGAAGGCCGCCGGGGTGAGCCCCAAGGAGTACATCGACCGACTGGTCCGGGACCGCGCCAAGCTGACCCCGTCCGACGGCGAGCGCCCGGTCAGCGCCTACTGGTCGCACGGCCTGGAGCATCCGGAGGCTCCGCTGAACAGCCAGGGCCAGCACTTCCTCTCCCAGCGCTTCATCGCCGAGGAGTGGGCCCATCAGCAGAACCAGGCGGTGCCGGGATCCGCGCAGACCTTGGAGACCACGGCAGGTGGCCGGGAACTCGACGACATGTTCCTCTGGGACGGAGACGTTCGCCAAGAACTCGGCGGCGAGGTCCAGGGCTTCGGCAATGCGTATGCCTCCGAGTGCTGGGGCGCCATCTCCGCGACGTACGCCGGACTGGCCGAAGGCCCCACTCCCGTCTTCGCCGAGACCGCCTACAGCCGGTCGATCCTGTACACCCAGGAGCTGGACGCCCTCCAGGCCAACACCGGGGTCGGTCTGGACAACATCCACTTCGTCTACGAGCCACCCCCGACCTGGCCCGAGGTGTCACGCGACGAACTCGGCGCCCACGCCGTGCGCGCGACGGTCCAGTTCGACGACCCCACCAAGCCCCGGTACTTCGACCCCCAGGACTACGCCACCCAGCCACCCGAAACACGCGCCCAGGCGCTCGGCGAAGTCATGACCGGCACCGTCCCCCGGAAAGCCGAGCAGGCCACCGAAACAGGCCCGGACGGCCCCGAGCCGACCCCCAAGTCCCCTGCGGCCGAGACCGAAAGCGAAACCGAGGCCGCCAAGTCCGCCACGGCCGAGGCCGGGACCACCACGGCCGAGGTCAGCGGCCCCGAGGCGGCCGCCCCCGAAGCACCCACGGCCGCTCCCCCGGCGAAGGAATCCACCCCCACGGTGGAGGAACCCACCGCCACGGCAACCGGGCAGCCCGCCCCCGCCGCCGAGAGCCCCGCGCCCGCCGCCCCGGCGGCCCGGGAGGCCCCCGCGCGGGGCATCCCGCTGCCGGACTGGCAACTCGGCTTCACCGTCAAACCGACCGCGGCCGCCCACGGCACCGCCGGGCAGGCCGCGGCGGCCCCGGAGAGCGGGCCCGCGCCCGAGCTCACGCCCAGGGCCGCCGCAGCGGGGGTGGAGGGACCGTGAGTACACGTGTCACCGCCGGCTCCGCCGTGCGCCGGCTGCTGCGCCAGGACCGGGCGGACACCTGGGCCGTACGGCTGCTCCCCA
Source organism: Streptomyces pyxinae (assembly GCF_024756275.1). GTDB lineage: Bacteria > Actinomycetota > Actinomycetes > Streptomycetales > Streptomycetaceae > Streptomyces > Streptomyces pyxinae. The sequence goes on from NZ_JANUGQ010000003.1 coordinate 30,927, forward strand.
GGATCGTCTTCGGGCTGGCCGCCGGCTACACCGTATGGCTGCTCGCGTCCCAGGGGCTGCCGCAGTTCGTCGCCGTGTGCGCGGTGGCGGGCCTCACCCTGATCGGCTGGTCGCTCCGGCGGCGCGGGCAGCTGCTGCTCGCGCTCTGCGCCACGGCGGTCACCGCCGCCGTCACCGGCTACCTCGCCGCCGTCGCCGACATCGCCCGGGGCGCGGGGGCCGGGGCGCTGAGCGGGCAGGCGGTCTTCGGCTACTGGGCGCTCGCCGGGATGGCGCTGCTGGGAGCCTGGATGGTCCGGGACCACCCGGGGCGGCGCGGGGTCACCGTACTGGCCGCCGATGTGGTGCTCGTCATCACCTCCGGGGTGGGCACGGTCGTCCCCGGCGCCTCCGTGCTCCTCGGCTTCGCGGGCGTGGTGGCGGTGCTGCTGGCGCGCGGTGGCGGGCTCGCCGCCGCGCGAAGGCGGTTGCGGCGTGGCGGAAAACCGCCCGTGGGTTCCGGGTGAATCGTCCTGATGTGCGCTCAACCTGATGCCGTGCGGCCGGAAACCGTACGGCCTCATGGCTTTGTGGCCGCCGATTCCGGTGATCTAGAGTCCCCGCAGTTCATAGATCACGGGGGATCTCAGTCATGGTCACATCAGTCAGTCCGCCGCTGCCCGCGTCCGCGCGGTCGGTCGCCGCGTCCGTGCCCGTACCCTGCCAGCGGCGGCCCGACGTCTTCCAGCACCCGCTGATGACGAACCCGCCCGCCCGCAGCATGGATCTGCCGATCCAGAAGCAGCGGCTCCAGGCGCTCTCCCACGCGGCCCGGCGGCTCTGCTCCTCCTGCCCTCTCTGGGCGGAGTGCCTCCGGGACTCCGTGGCCCGCGCCGACCCGGGCGGCTTCGCGGCCGCCACCACCCGGCAGGACCGGCTCCGGATCCGTCAGTACCTCGGCATCGGGGACGCCCGGGGCGAGTTGGTGGCGCTGCCCGCCTTCCGGAGCGACGCGGTCGGTCCGAGCGCGGTCGTCGCGGCGTTCGAGGCGGTACGGGAACGGCGCCAGGACCCGGCAGGCCCGCCCTCGGAGGGGCCCGCCGCGCCCCTCCCCTTGAACGGCGAGGGCGGCACACCCGGCGGTCACAGCGACCCAGGCAGCCCCATCGATCCCGGCCGATCCACCGGACCCGCCGACCCCACCGGGCCCGGCCGGACCCGGAGCCCGGGCGGCGGGCCGCGTACCAACCCCGACCCCACAGACGAGGTGGCAGAAGCAGCCATGGCGGCCACGGCAGACCAGCGGATCACCTTCTCCCTGAAGGATCCGGCCCTCGCCATCCAGCGGGCGGTCCTCGGCCCGCTGGTGCGCTCCGTCCTCCCCACCCTGGAGATCACCGAACGGCTCGCGGGCATGCTGGCGCCCGTGGCCGCCGCCGGGGCGCCCCCGCAGCTGATCGACGCCTGCCGGCAGAGTCGCCGGGCCCTGGAGGAGTGGCACGCCGAGGCCGGGGAGGCGGCGGACGGCACCGCGCCCGGACCGGCGGACGGCGGACTGACCGGCTCCGTCAGCGTCGACCTGGTGACCAGCGACCCGCTCGCCGCGCTGCGCCAGGAGATCTTCGACCCGCTGCTGCGGCGCCTCGCCGAGACCCTGGAGCGGATCGGGACCATCGCCGAGCTGCTGCTCGCCTCGCCCGGCGAACCCGTGCCGCACGCTCCCGCCCTGGCGGCCGTACGGGACTCGGTGCGCGACTTCGCCTCGCACTTCGAGCGGTACGACATCCTCTCGCCCCGGGGCCGGAGCGGCTCCCGGATCTCCGGTCTCCCCGGGCCCGATCCGCGCGGCCGGACCGGTGGGGCCGGGGCGTCCTCCCGTACGGTGATCCCGTTCGCCGCCCGGCCCACGCCGAGCCTGCGCCGGGCGGTGGAGGCGGCGGTGACGACCCTGCCCGGCCCGTTCACCAGCCGCGACGTCTGGCTGGCGCTGCCCCCGGGGGCGTACCAGGACTCGGGCAAGTCGGTCAGCAACGCCCTCTCCGCCCTGGTCAAGGCGGGCCGGCTGCACCGGGTGTCGCGGGGTACGTACGCACGGGTCGCCGCGCACTCCGATTCCCCGGCCGACCCCCCGGCCGGCGCCCTGCCCGAGACCGCCGCCGCGCACTCCTGAAGCCATCCGAAGCGTCCCCGCCCACACCCCTGCCCCCGCCCCCGCCCCGAAGGGATCTCCGTCGTGCACCCCAGTCAGCCGGACGCCGATGTCCGCGTCTTCTCCCCCAACGCGGGCCTGATCGACGGCGTACCCGTCACCGCCCCGCCCTACGGCGACATCCAGGACGTCGTCATCGGCGTCCTCCAGGAGCGGGCCCAGCAGCTGGGCGCGCCGGTCCCGGCCCGGATCGACGACGGGCGCTACGGCGGGGTGATCCGCATTCTGATCCACCCGGACGGGGCCACCGAAGCGATGGAGTGACGGGGCACGGGGCACGGGGTGACGGAGCCCGGATCCGGGGTCCGGGATCCGGGCTTCGGGGCCCGCTCCCGTCACTCCGGCCGGGGCGCCGGCGGGAGGTAGGGGCCGGGGCCCTTGAGGGTGCGGTGGATGGGGGCGGTGGCGGTGTGACGGAGGCCCGGGAGGGTGGCCACCGACTCGGTGACATAGCGGTAGAAGAACTGGGCGTTGGGCACGTCCACGGCGGCGAACAGGTTGGCGGCGCCCGTGACGGCGGCGGCGAACGAGACCTCCGGGTGCGCCGCCAGGGCATTGCCCGCCTCGGGGAGCCGGGCCGGATCGATCTCCAGCCAGAGGGAGGCGCGGAAGGCGCGGTGCACGATGTCCGGGTGGTACTCGACGTCGTAGTAGAGGAGGCCCTCGGCGCGCAGCTCCGCCATCCGGCGGCGGACGGTGGAGGGGGAGAGACCGGTGGCGCGGGCGAGTTCACCGACCGGGGCCCGGCCGTCGCGGGCCAGCAGGTCGAGCATCTCCCGGTCGGCGCTGTCGAGCCCGACGGCGGGCCCGGATTCCGCGGGCGGGGGCGGCGCGGCCGGCGGGGCGAGGGCGGCGGCCTGTTCGGGCGTGAGCGGACCGGTCTTGTTGATCGAGCTGAGGTTCTGCCCGAAGAAGACATGGAGCAGGCAGTGCGCGGCCACGTCCACCACCCGGGGCGTGCGGGGCAGCCGTTGCAGCAGCAGGGTGTCGCCCCGGCTCGGCTCCGGAGTCCGTACCGAGCAGCTGATCTCGGTACCGCCCGAGATCAGGTTCACCCAGGTCGTGTCGGTCCTGCGGGCCAGCGCCCGGCCGATGGACTCGGCCGCGTCGGGGGTGCAGCGCACCCGGACGAACCAGGGCGATTCGCCCAGCCGGAGCGGATCGGTGAGCCCGAGCACCCGCAGGGCGCCGGACGAGCGGAGGCGGGCCCAGTGGCGGGCCACCGTCTGATCGGAGACCCCGAGCACCTCCGCCAGCTCCCGGAAGGACGCCCGGCCGTTGATCTGGAGCGCCTGGGCCAGTGCCCGGTCCGCTGCGGTCAGCTCGACGCGGGGCGGGGCCTGGGTGTCGAGATACGTCGCCATGAGGCTCATAATGTCGGATTCACGCACGGGCGACCGCTCGGGTAGGGGGAGCGGGCAGGCGTACGCAGACTCGTCGGTGGGGTCAGACGGTCGCCCGGCCCACCGATCGGACGGTCGTCCGGCCCCACCGGTCAGACGGTCGTCCGGTCGTCCGGTCGTCCCGCCGTCCGGCGGCCTGTCCGGACCCGGGCCCCGGACCGGGGCCGAACCGGGGGGCCGATGCCCGGAACCGGGGCCGTCGTCGCTCCCGGACCGGGTGCGTCGGCACCCCCGGACCGGCGGCCACGCGGACCCGTGTCCGTGCCGGACCGGTGTCCGCACCGGACGGTGATCGCACCGCCCGCTCTCGCCCCCGCACCCCGAATGCCTTCCCGCCCCCCGAATGAACTGGAGAACCCGACATGCGCAAGTGGTGGCCCCTCGTGGCGGTCTGCCTGGGCGCCTTCATCCTGCTGGTGGACGTGACCATCGTGAACGTGGCGCTGCCCGGCATGGCCGGCGATCTGGACGCCTCGTTCGCCGCCCTCCAATGGGTGATCGACGGCTACGCGCTGGCGCTCGCCGCCCTGCTGCTGGCCTCGGGCTCGCTGGCCGACCGGTTCGGCCACCGCCGCCTCTACGTCTACGGCCTCGGCGTCTTCGCCGCCGCCTCGCTGGCCTGCGGGCTGGCGCCGGACGTCCCGGTGCTGATCGCCGCCCGGGTGGTGCAGGGCGTGGGCGGCGCGGCCATGTTCGCGACCTCGGCCGCTCTGCTGCTCGGGTCGTACCAGGGCCGGGACCGGGGCACCGCATTCGGGATCTGGGGCGCGGCGAACGGTGCCGCCGCCGCCGCCGGACCGCTGCTCGGCGGGCTGCTGACCGAGCACCTGGGATGGCCCGCGATCTTCCTGGTGAACCTGCCGATCGCCGCCGTCGCCATCGTGCTGACCCTCCGGGTCGTCCCGGCCGACACCTCCCGGCACGCTTCCGGCCGGGCGCCCGCCCGGGTGGACGTGGCCGGGGCGGCGACCTTCACCCTGGCCGCGGGCTCGCTGACGTACGCGCTCATCCGGGGCGGCGACGCGGGCTGGACCTCCACCGAGGTGGTGGCCGCGTTCGTGGTGGCGGCCGTGGCGCTCGCCGCCTTCGTCGCCGCCGAGCTCGGGGCCGGGCGGCGGGGCAGGTCCCCGATGCTGGACCTCGCGCTGCTCCGGCGGCCGTCCTTCGCCGGGCTCATGGGCGGCGCGCTGCTGCTCCAGGGCGGCGCGTTCGGCTGCCTGGTGCTGCTCTCGATCTGGCTCCAGTCGGTACTGGAGCTCGGGCCGATCGCGGCGGGACTGGCGCTGACCCCGCTGGCCGGGGCCTCCTTCCTGGTGTCGGCCGTCGCCGGGCGCCATGTCCAGCGGCTGGCCCCGCGCCTGCCCATCGGCGCCGGGCTGCTGGGCGTGGCGGGCGGCATGCTGCTGCTGCGCGCCGGGATGGCCCCGGACGCCGGGCGCGGCTCCCTGGTGGCCGGCCTGGTGGTGACGGGCATCGGCGTCGGCCTGGCCACGCCCATGCTGGTCTCGGCGGCCACCGCCTCCGTGGAGCCGCGGCGGGCCGGCATGGCGGGCGGCGCGGTCAACACCTTCCGCCAGCTCGGCATGACCCTGGCCATCGCGGTGCTGGGCGCCGTCTTCACCGGCCGGGCCGACGGGGTCCTGGCGGGCACGGTGCCGGACGCCCGCGCGGCCGCCGCCGCCCTCGCCGGCGGTCAGGCCCAGCACCTGGTGGCGGCGGCTCCCGAGCCGCACCGGGAGGCCGCCCGGGAGCTGATGCACCGGGCCTTCGCCTCGGGCCTGGACCAGGTCTTCCTGCTGGCCGCCGCGGCTGCCGCGCTCGGCGGAGTGCTGGTCCTCGCCCTGGTCCGGCCGACCGCGCCCGGAACCGGGGCGGCGCCCGCCGGAGTCCCCGGGGCCCGCGCCGCCGGAACGCCCGGCGACCCGGCCCCGGCCGCAGGACCCGACCGGAACGACGACCGGGACCGGGACGAGGACCGGGACCGGAACGACGACCGGACGCCGGTCTCACCGCACGCGCACTGACCGACCCGCCGGGCCCGTACGCGTACCGACGCACCCGTACGGGCCCGGCCCCGTACCGCACACCCCTGCGGGCCGGCCCCCGGGCCGTACGACCGGCCGGGTCAGGACCGGTACGCCCCGGACGCCATGCTTCAGGTCCGGGGCGCTCGGCGTCGTACCGCTTCACGCCGAGATCGACCGGACCCCGCCTTGGCAATTCACTTAGGTAAGGCTAACCTTTGCCCGGCCTCACCGAGGGGCCACCGGGGGTTGTCCGAACGGCGTCGTGCTGCGCGCTCCACCGGGTTCGAGGGGTGGAGGAGTTACCCGTGCGTGGAGAATTGTCCCGGCGTACCGGACTGAGAATCGCGACCCTGGCCGCCGCGGGTCTGCTGGCGCTCACCGGCTGCGGTGATGGCGGCGGCGACAAGGCGGAGAGCAAGGGCGCGGGCGACGGGGCCGCCACCCGGACGGTCAAGCACGACGCGGGCACCGCCGAGAACGTCCCCGCGAAGCCGAAGCGCGTCGTCTCGGTCAGCGCGACGATGACCGGCCATCTGCTCGCCATCGACGCTCCGGTCATCGCCTCCCAGGTCTCCCCGCCCTCGGTCATCACCGACAAGCAGGGCTTCTTCACCCAGTGGGCCGATGTGGCCACCAAGCGCGGGGTGAAGGTCGCCTACCAGGGCTTCGAGCCGGACGTCGAGAAGGTTCTCGCCCTCAAGCCCGATGTGATCGTGGGCGCCGCCTCCGGCGCGGAGAACGCCGAGAAGTTCTACGCCAAGCTCTCCGCCGTGGCCCCCACCCTTCTCTACCGTCACGACGACCTCTCCTGGCAGGACCTGACCACCCGGCTCGGTAAGGACCTCGGACTCTCCGACAAGGCCCGGGAGGTGGTCGCCGCCCATGAGAAGCGGGTGACCGGGACGAAGGCCCGGATCAAGGTGTCCAAGCAGCGCGCGGCGCTGGTCCGGGACAACCAGTCCGCGATGACCGTCTTCACCAAGGAGTCCGCCCAGGGCCGGCTCCTCACCTCGCTCGGTTTCGACGTCCTGGAGCCGCCGAAGGGCAAGGGCAAGGTGCTCGACGGGCGGTCCGACTTCGCGGAGTTCGGCCAGGAGAGCGTGGCCGCCACCGCCGGTGACAGCTCGCTGTTCTTCGTCAGCCACACCCGGCAGGAGATCGACACGGCCGTCGCCCGACCGGTCTGGAAGGACCTGCCCGCCGTGAAGGAGAAGCGGGTCTACGACCTCGGGCTCGACACCTTCCGGCTGGACTACTACAGCGCCGGCAATCTGATCGACCGGGTCGAGAAGGCCCTCGGCTGAGCGAGTGCCGGCCGACACATCCATGACCGCGCCCCGGCCGTCCCGATCGTCCCGGCCACCCCGGCCGCCCCGGCCGTCCCGGTCGCGGAACGAGAGGCGGGCCGCCGGGCTCGTGGTGGGGCTGGCGCTGCTGGCCCTCGCCGCGGCCGGCGGCATCGCCGTCGGCGCCCAGCCGCTCCCGCTCGGAGGCGTGCTGCGTGCCCTGTACGACGACACCGCCCCGGCGGCCAGTGTGGTCCGCGAGGTCCGGGTCCCCCGCACCGCCCTGGCGCTGGCCGCCGGGGCCGCGCTCGGGCTGTCCGGGGCCGTGCTGCAGAGCCTCACCCGCAATCCGCTGGCCGACCCCGGCATCCTCGGCGTCAACACCGGAGCCGCCTGCGCGGTGGTCGCCGCGACGGTACTGCTCGGGACCGACTCCCAGGCCGCCGTGGTCTGGTGGGCGCTGACCGGGGCGGCCGTCGCCGTCGTGGTGACGTATCTGCTGGGGCGGCGCGGTCCCGGGAGAGGCGGCCCGGAGGACCTGGTGCTCGCCGGGGTCGCCGTCACCGCCGCCCTGGGAGCCGTCGTCAGCGGCCTCGGCGCGCTGGACGCCGACGCCTACGGGGCGCTGCGGATCTGGTCCGTCGGCACCCTGGCCGGCCGCGAACTCTCGCACCTCTGGCACTTGTTGCCGTTCCTCGCGGCGGGCGCGGTGCTGGCGTTCGCCCTCGCCCCCGCCCTCAACGCCCTGGCGCTGGGCGACGAGTCGGGCCGTGCGCTCGGCATCGCCCCGGGTCGGGTGCGGCTGCTCGGCACCCTCGCCACCGTGCTGCTCTGCGGTGCCGCCACCGCCGCGATCGGACCGGTCGGCTTCGTCGGCCTGGTGGCCCCGCACTGCGCCCGGCTGCTGGTCGGCCCGGACCAGCGCTGGCTGATGCCGTACGCGGCCCTGACCGGGGCCGGGCTGCTGCTGGTCTCCGACCTCGCGGGCCGGGTGGTGGCGCGCCCGGCCGAGATCCAGGCGGGCATCGTGACCGCGTTCATCGGCGCGCCCGTACTGGTCTGGCTCATCTGCCGGGAGCGCACCGGGAGGCGGGCATGACCGGCGGTACGCCCGTCCGGAAGTCCTTGGAGCCCCGAACGTCCCAGAAGCCCCGAAAGCTTCCGGAGGCCCGGGAGTTCCGGGCGCCCTTCCCGAGGTCTCTCCGCGCCGTACGCGCCCGGTGGCGGGGCCGCCCGGCCCTGCGGCTCGCCGGTGGCCGGCTGTCGCTGCGGGTACGCCCCCGGTCGGTCGCCGTCGCTCTGCTGCTGACCGCGCTGGCGTCGGCGGCCGGCCTGGTGGCGCTCACCCGCGACGGGGTGGTGACACCGACCGAGGTACGGGAGGTGCTGACCGGGGGCGGCTCCGCCCAGGCCGGGTTCGTCGTCCTGGAGCTGCGGCTGCCCCGGGTGGCGCTCGGCCTGGTGGTGGGGGCGGCCCTGGGCGCGGCCGGGGCGCTGTTCCAGCAGCTCTCCCGCAACCCACTGGGCAGCCCGGACATCGTGGGCTTCAACTCCGGCGCGGCGACCGGCGCGTTGCTCACCCTGCTGCACGGGGACCCGTCCCTCGTCCCGCTCGGGGCGGCCGGGGGCGGGTTGCTGACGGCGGCCGTCGTCCAGTCACTGGCCGTCCGGGGCCGGGTGCGCGGCAACCGGCTGATCCTCGTCGGCATCGGCGTCGGCGCCCTGCTGACCTCGGTCAACTCCTATCTGCTCACCCGCGCGGAGCTGGCCGAGGCCCAGTCCGCCCAGCTCTGGCTGATCGGCAGCCTCGGCGGCGCCGACCGGTCCCAGCTGCCGCCAGCGGCCCTCGCCACCGCCGCCCTGCTCGCCGCCGCCCTCCCGCTCGTCCGCCGGCTGGACCTGCTGGAGATGGGCGACGACTCCGCCGGGGCGCTCGGCATCCCGGTCGGCCGGCTCCGCCTCCTGGTGCTGCTGGTCGCGGTGGGCCTCAGCGCCGTCGCCGTCTCGGCCGCCGGTCCTATTGTCTTCGTGGCTCTGGCCGCACCCCAACTGGCCCGCCGCCTCACCCGCGGCACCGGCACCGGCCTGCTGCCCGCCACCGCCATGGGCGCCCTCCTCCTGTCCGCCGCCGACCTCCTGACCCTCCACCTCCCCACGGCGGGCCCACTCCCGGTGGGCGTGGTCACGGGCGGGGTGGGAGGCCTGTACCTCGGCTGGCTGCTGGGGCGACGGGGCCGGTGAGGGCCGGCTGCCGCCGGGCACTTGGTTTTGGTGGACCGACGACGCCCCGTCCGACGGGCCGGTGGCTTCGCTCCCCGAGGACGCGGGGATGGACCCAGGTACAGCTCAGGCCCTGGTCCACGTGCCGGGTGGCGGCCGCGTAGGTGTCGACGATCTTCTCGTAGCCGATCTCGTACGCGTCCTGGAAGAACTCGGCGGTCTCGTCACTGAGATGGGGCGCGGGGAAGTAGACCCGGCCGAGCTTGTCCTCCTTGCGGATCTCCACCTTCGCGGCGACCGGGTGGATGGAGACCGTCGCACGGTTGATGCAGCTGATCGATCCGGTGGGCGGGACCGCCTGGAGATACTGGTTGCAGATGCCGGCGTGGCGTTTCCAGGCGGGCGCGACGGCTTCGCGCGGCCGGTCGGAGTCCGGCGGTCGCGCGTCCGTGGTGGCGTGTCAGTGGGTCGGAGCCCGGCGATCGCGTGCCCGTGCCGGTGGGTCGGGGGCCGCCGTCGTGGGTCAGTGGTCGCGCGTCACCGGGTACGGGACGTGGGTACGCCGGTCCGGGTCGACGGCGAGCCTGCCGCCGGCCGGCGGGCGGGCGCGCTGGGCGCAGTCGCGGCGCTCGCAGATCCGGCAGCCGAGGCCGATCGGGGTCGCCGCCCCGCGGTCGTCCAGGGCCACCCCCTCGGCGTAGACCAGGCGCGGGGCGTGGCGCAGCTCGCAGCCGAGCGCCACGGCGAACTCGGCGTGCGGCGCCCGGTGGCCCCTGCCGCCCTTGGTGACGGTGCGGGCGACCCAGAAGTACCGCTTGCCGTCCGGCATTTCGGCGACCTGGGTGAGTATCCGGCCGGGCGCCGAGAACGCCTCGTACACGGTCCAGAGCGGGCAGGTGCCGCCGAGCCGGGAGAAGTGGAAATCGGTCGCGGACTGCCGTTTGGAGATGTTCCCCGCCCGGTCCACCCGCAGGAACGAGAACGGCACCCCGCGCCGGCCCGGGCGCTGGAGCGTGCTCAGCCGGTGGCAGACCGTCTCGAAGCCGACCCCGAAGCGGCTCTGGAGCAGCCCGATGTCGTAGCGCAGCTCCTCGGCGGCGGTGTGGAAGGCGGTGTACGGCATGAGCAGCGCGCCCGCGAAGTAGTCGGCGAGCCCGATCCGGGCCAGCCCCGCCGACTGCGGCGAGGCGAAGGAGGCGTCGGGGGTGGCCACCAGGGTGTCGAGGAGCGATCCGTGCTCCAGCAGGGCGAGTTGGGTGGCGAGCTGGAAGGCACGCTGCCCGTCGCTGAGCCAGGGCGACAGGAAGAGCAGACCGCGTTCGGCGTCGTGGCGGCGGGCGTCGGCCGAGCGCTCCGGCGCCGACTCGACCGTCCGCACCCCGTGCCGTCCGGCCAGCCGGGCGGTGAGCGCGCCGGCGATCCGTCCCGCCGGACCCGGCCCGAGCAGGGCGGCGGTCTGCTCGGCCGCGTCGTCCAGGGCGCCGAAGTGGTTGTGGTGGGCGTAGAAGAAGTCCCGTACCTCGTCGTGCGGTTCGGCCGGCGGCAGTACGGCGGTGTCGTCGGCGGGCGCCAGCGCGGCCACCCGCTCGGCCGCGTCCCGGTAGCGGTGGTGCAGGGCCACCAGCGCGCGGACGACCTCGGGGTGGTCGCGGGCCGCGTCGGCGATCTCCTCGGCCGGTACGGAGACCCCGCACGCCTCGTCGGCCAGCGCGGCCCGCAGATCGGTGACCAGCCGCTCCTCGGTCGCCTCGGAGAAGAACTCGGGGTCGACACCGAGGACTTCCGCGATGCGGAGCAGCACGGAGCCGGTGAGCGGGCGCTGGTTGTGCTCGATCTGGTTGAGGTAGCTGGTGGAGATGGCGAGTTCGCGGGCGAGCTGCACCTGGTTCAGCCCGCGCTCCCGGCGGAGTTTGCGCAGCTTGGCGTGGGCGTAGATCTTCCGGCTCGCCGGACGTCCCATGTCGCTGCCCGCCTCTCCGCGCCGTACGCGCCTGCCGGTGCCTGGTCTCCGCGCTCTGCGCGCCTGGCGGTGTCCGGCGTCCACCTGCCTGTGCCTGCCCGTGTCTGCCTGTGTCTGCCGGTGCCTGCCCGTGACTGCGACTGTGCGCCGCCGCCGGTGTTGCGAAGGTAGCATCCGCCTCTTTCGCAGAATTCGCAGATTCGAGGGCGGCGCATGGTGGGATTTCGCAGCCCGATCACGTGACGCGGGGCCCCCGGAGAGGGAAGGCTCGGGGTGGTCGCCACAGCGCCGGCGCCGTCACCGCAGCACCCTCCGGAGGAGTCAGTCCCGTGATCGACCACGAGGTACGTGTCCACCCCAGCGCCGACCGGCTGCCGCGCCCGGAGCAGCTCGCCTGGAAGCTGGCCGCCGTCGCCACCGGCACGGAGGAGGCCACCGGGCTCGACCCCGACGCAGCGGCCATGGCGGTGAACCGGGTCGTGGACAACGCCGCCGTCGCCATGGCCTCGCTGCGCCGCCGCCCGGTCGCCGTGGCCCGCGCCCAGGCACTGCCGCACCGCGTCCAGGGGGCGGGCAACCCGGTGGCCGGGGGCTCGGGGGCCGGGGGCTCGGGGACCGAGAACCCTGTGCCCGGGGCCTCCGTCTTCGGCGCGGAGCCGGGGGTGCGGGTCTCGCCCGAGTGGGCGGCGTGGGCCAATGGGACGGCGGTCCGGGAGCTGGACTTCCACGACACCTTTCTCGCCGCCGACTACTCCCACCCCGGCGACAACATCCCGCCGCTGCTCGCCGTCGCCCAGCACACCGGGCGCTCCGGCGCCGATCTGCTGCGCGGGATCGTCGCCGCGTACGAGATCCATGTCGCCCTGGTGAAGGGCATCTGCCTGCACAAGCACCGCATCGACCATGTGGCGCACCTGAGCGCGGCCACCGCCTGCGGGCTCGGCGCGCTGCTGCGGCTGCCGACCGAGACGGTGTACCAGGCCGTCCAGCAGGCGGTGCACACCACCACCGCCACCCGGCAGTCCCGCAAGGGCGAGATCTCCAGCTGGAAGGCGTACGCCCCCGCGTTCGCCGGCAAGGCGGCGATCGAGGCGGTCGACCGGGCGATGCGCGGGGAGGGCTCCCCCTCCCCGGTCTACGAGGGCGAGGACGGCTTCCTCGCCTGGCTGCTGGACGGCCCGGACGCCGCGTACACGGTCTCCCTCCCGGAGCCGGGCGAACCGAGCCGGGCCATCCTGGACACGTACACCAAGGAGCACTCGGCCGAGTACCAGGCCCAAGCGGTCATCGACCTGGCGCGGCGGCTGCGCGAGAAGGCCGGGCCGCTGGACCGGGTGCGGGAGATCGTGCTGCACACCAGCCACCACACCCACCACGTGATCGGCTCCGGCTCCGGCGACCCGCAGAAGTACGACCCGACCGCCAGCCGGGAGACGCTCGACCACTCGGTGCCGTACATCTTCGCCGTCGCCCTGGAGGACGGTGGCTGGCACCACGAGCGCTCCTACGCCCCGGAGCGGGCCGGCCGGCCCGAGACGGTGGCGCTCTGGCGGAAGATCTCCACGGTGGAGGATCCGGAGTGGACCCGCCGCTACCACGACCCCGACCCGCTGCGCCGGGCGTTCGGCGGGCGAGCGGTGATCACCCTGGCCGACGGCTCGGTGATCGAGGACCAGCTCGCGGTGGCGGACGCCCACCCGGCCGGCGCCCGGCCCTTCGACCGGGCCGGCTACACCGGCAAGTTCCGCACCCTGGCCGAGGGGATCGTCGAACCGGCCGCCCAGGAGACCTTCCTGGACGCGGCCGACCGCCTGGCCGAGCTGGACGCGGCCGGTCTCGGCGCGCTCTTCCCGGCGGTGGACACGGAGGCCGTGGCGGCGTACGACACCACCCTCCCGAAGGGCCTGTTCTGATGCCGCCCGGCGGGGCGACCGGACCGGCCGCGCTCATGCCGGACGCCCGCGCCATGCCGGGGACGGCTCTGCTGACACCGCCCGTCCGTACCGCGCCGAAGGGGCCCTCCTGATGCCGCCCGCCCGCATCACGTCGAAGAGGCCGCTCTGATGCCACCCGCCCGCACCGCGCCGAAGGAGCCGTTCTGATGCTGCACACCCGTACCACCCCGGCCGAGCGGCGCCGTGCCTTCCGGGCGCGGCTGGCGAGCGGCGAGCTGCTGCGGATGCCGGGGGCCGTCAACCCGTACTCGGCCCGGCTGATCCAGGAGCACGGCTTCGACGCGGTGTACCTCTCCGGGGCGGTGCTCTCCGCCGACCTCGGGCTGCCGGACATCGGGCTGACCACCGCCACCGAGGTGGCCGCGCGTGCCCAGCAGATCGCCCGGGTCACCGATCTGCCCGCCCTGGTGGACGCGGACACCGGCTTCGGCGAGCCGATGAACGCCGCCCGGACGGTGCAGCTGATGGAGGACGCCGGGCTGGCCGGGCTGCACCTGGAGGACCAGGTCAATCCGAAGCGGTGCGGCCATCTGGACGGCAAGAGCGTCGTGGACCGTGCGGAGATGGTCCGCCGGATACGGGCCGCCGCCGACGCCCGGCGCGACCCGGACTTCCTGCTGATGGCCCGTACCGACGCCCGGGGGGTGGAGGGGCTGGCCGCCGCGATCGACCGGGCGAAGGCGTATGTGGACGCCGGGGCGGACGCGATCTTCCCGGAGGCGCTCGCGGACGAGGCCGAGTACGCGGCCTTCCGGGCGGCCGTCGATGTCCCGCTGCTCGCCAATATGACCGAGTTCGGCAAGAGCCCGCTGCTCAGTGCCCGCACCCTGACGGAGCTGGGCTACAACATCGCGCTCTACCCGGTGACCCTCTTCCGCCTGGCCATGGGCGCCGTGGAGCACGGGCTGCGGGTGCTGGCGGCCGAGGGGACACAGGAGTCGCTGCTGCCCGGGATGCAGACCCGTTCCCGGCTGTACGAGGCGCTGGGATACGCCGACTACGCCGCCTTCGACTCGGCCGTCCACGACTTCACCCTGCCCCCGGACGCCTGACCGGGCCGGGTACGAGAGGGTGCGGCGGGGCGCCCGGGAGTACGCCCGCCCCGTGCGCCCCCGCCCCCGACCGGGACGTCCCCGGGCAGCCGCGGGTGGCCGCCTCGCCGGGGCCCAGGGGCGGCCCGCGGGGCCACCCGGTCCTCCGGGGAGGCGGCCGCGGCGACGCCCCCGCCCGGTGCCGACCGCCGTCTCCCCGGTGTCCGCGCGTCCGACCGCCCGGATCTTCCACACCCGCCCGTGCCTCCGACGCCCACCCGTATCCCCGCTGCCGGTCCGCGCCTGCTGCGCCCACCCGTATCTCCGCTGCCCCTCCGCGCCTGCCGCGCCCGTCCGTATCTCCGCTGCCCGTCCGTCCCCCCGCCCGTCCAACCCGCACCCCGCGTGCGGCAGTCGACTCGGAGCCGTACCGTGACCACTTCAGCGATCCACCGGGGACTGGCCGGTGTCGTCGTCGACACCACCGAGATCTCCACCGTCATCGAGGAGACCAACTCCCTCACCTACCGCGGCTATCCGGTCCAGGATCTCGCCGCCCGCCGCTCCTTCGAGGAGGTGGCGTATCTGCTCTGGCACGGCGAACTCCCCGACGCGGACCGGCTGCGGGAGTTCCGGGCGCGGGAGCGCGCGCTGCGCCCGCTGGACCGGTCGCTCTCCGAGCTGCTGGCCCGGCTCCCCGCCACCTGCCATCCGATGGACGTGCTGCGCACCGCCGTCAGCCTCCTCGGGGCGGAGGACCCGGCCGAGGACGACGGCTCGCCGGCCGCCAACCGGGCCAAGTCGCTGGCGCTGCTGGCGCGGCTGCCGGTGGTGGTGGCCGCCGACCACCGCCGGCGGCGCGGGCTCGACCCCGTACGGCCCGATCCGGAGCTGGGGTACGCGGAGAACTTCTTCCACATGTGCTTCGGCACGGTGCCGGCGCCCGAGGTGGTCCGCTGCTTCGAGGTGTCGCTGATCCTCTACGCCGAACACAGCTTCAACGCCTCGACGTTCACCGCCCGGGTGGTCACCTCCACCCTCTCCGACCTCTACAGCGCGGTCACCGCCGCCATCGGCGCCCTCAAGGGCCCGCTGCACGGCGGCGCCAACGAGGCGGTGATGCACATGCTGGAGGAGATCGGCTCCCCGGAGCGGGCCGAGACCTGGCTGGACGAGGCGCTGGCCGCCAAGCGGAAGATCATGGGCTTCGGCCACCGGGTGTACAAGCACGGCGACTCCCGGGTGCCCCTCATGCAGGAGGCCACCGACCGGCTGGTCGCCCGCGCGGCCGACCCGGAGGCGACCCGGCTGGCCACCCTGCACGCCGCCCTGCGCCAGGCCATGCTGAGCCGCAAGGGCATCCACCCGAATCTCGACTACCCGGCGGGGCTGGCGTACCACCTGATGGGCTTCGACACCCCGGCCTTCACCCCCCTGTTCGTGATGAGCCGGATCACCGGCTGGACCGCCCACATCACCGAGCAACTCGCGCACAACGCCCTGATCCGCCCGCTCGCCTCCTACGCGGGCCCCGCCCAGCGGCCGGTCCCGGCGGCGGTCCGCTGACGGCCCACGCCCCCGCGCCCCCACGACCCCGCGACCCCACGACCGCCGGCCCCGGCCTCACGCCCCCGCCACCGCCGCCGATCCGGCCTCAGTCGCGGAGGATCCCGGCGGCCCGGGCGGCGGTGAGCCACTGGGGGAACTCCCCGAGCAGCCGGTCGTAGAGCTCGGCGTCCGAGAGGGACTTCGGAGCCGGACCGGCGGCGAAGAACCCGGCGTTGTCCACCACCCGCCGCCCCGGCACCGGCAGTTCGTCCAGCCGTCGCAGAAAGCGGAACTCGTCCTGGCCGAACCCCACGAACTGCCAGAAGACCGGCAGCCGGGCCGCCGTGCAGAGCACATGCTCGGCGGCCGCCCGGGAGCTCGGCGACCCGTCGGTCTGGAAGACCACGAACGCCGGGTCGGGGCCCCCATGGGCCTCGTAGTGGTCGAGCACCGCCTGCATGGCGACGTGGTAGTTGGTGCGGCCCATGTGCCCCATCGACTCATGGAGCGGGTTGATCCGGTCCCGGTAGGCGTCGAGGCTGATCTCGGCCGTTCCGTCGATGTCCGTGGAGAAGAAGACGACCGGCACCACCCCGTCGTCGTCCAGGTGGGCCGCCAGGGCGAGCGTCTGCTCGGCCAGGTGCTGGACCGAGCCGTCCCGGTAGTACGGCCGCATGCTGCCGGAGCGGTCCAGCACCAGATAGACGGCCGCCCGCCGGCCCTCCACCCGGTGCTTGGCCAGCGAGACGCCGGCGGTCTTGTAGAGGCTGACGAGCCCGGGGGCCCGGACGGCCACCTTCTCCAGACTGACCCCGGGCACGGGGACGGTGCCCGAAGCCGGGCCGGAGGCAGGGCCGGGGGCGGCACCGGGCGCCGGGGCGGAGGCGGGGGCGGTCGCCGCCGGGCGCTTCCGGTAGTCGACCCGGGGCCGGCCGGCGGCCCCGGAACCGTCGGAGGAGCCACCGGAGGTCCCAGGGGCGGGGGCAGGGGCGGGGACGGCGGGGGAGCCGCCGGGGGCAGGAGAAGGGGCGGTGGGTCCGGAGCGGGAAGCGCGGTGCTTCCGGTAGTCGATGGCCATACGTACGCATTGTGCTCCGCCCGGCCGTTCCCGTCCGGGGTTCCCAGGAGCCGGCCGGTCCGGACACAGCCCCTGCGGCGCCCCTGCGGCGCCCCTGCGGTGCCCGCGCGGCGTCCATATGACATCCGTACGACTGACATCCGTACGACGCCGGTACGACGCCGGTACGGAGGCCCGCCCGGACCGCCCGGACCGACCGGACCGACCGAGACCGACCGGACCGACCGGGGCTGCTCGGACCGACCGGGGCTGCTCGGGACCGTCTGAGACCGGCCGGGACCGATTCTGACGCCCACTGCTCGCTGAAGGATCGTTTTTCTTCCGCTTCGGCTCTGGCATTTGCCTGGTTTGATCCGCGCGAGCGTCCGGACCGCGCCGGACCGGGGACGGACTGCCTACTGGAAGGTGCGCAAGCCGCTCGGGCGGACCGTCGCCCGGGCCCACCGAAGGGAAGTGGTCCCCATGCGCAACCCCCACCTCGCCGTCAACCCGCCGGCCGGACGGTACCGGGACGCCGAGGGCACCCCGTACATGATCAACCTGACCATGTCGCCGCAGACGGTGCAGCAGCTCGCCCAGGGCAACTACAAGCTCTTCCTGTTCAAGGCGGTGCAGAGCGCCGTGGGCGGCGGGGCGCCGACGGTGTGGGCCGCCACCACGCAGTACTCGACCTCCACGTCGGTGTCCTGGACCGAGGACTACTACGCCTACGCCTCCATGGAGGAGATCCAGGACGGCGTCGACTTCAGCAGCAGCGACACCGACGCGATCGACCTCGGCCAGACCCTCCAGGTCGCCGCCCAGGCGGTCGGCTCGGTGACGGACGGCGGCACCCCCGGCGCGGTCACCGTGCAGAACACCGTCACCACGCCGTTCACCTGCGGGCTGGCCCAGCCCAGCCCGACCGGCAGCGGACTGCCGACGCCCATCTGCGCCTTCCCGCTCTACGGGCTCAACCTCGACCTGATCGTCCCGCTGGAGAAGGTGGCCCTGGTCTTCGCGGCGGCGCCGTACCTGGAGGGCATGGTCATCGAGAGCTCGATCGGCCCCGCCGTCCTCGCGGACCTCACCCTGAGCAACAACATCACCCTCGGCTACGACATCAACAACGGCTGGTCGTGGACGGGCAACCAGGCGTCGAACATCCCCTCCGACGAGTTCGTCCAGACGCTCATCGTGCCGACGGGGCTCGGCCAGGCGCCCGGCGTGCCGAGCCTGCTCGGGGACGCCGTCACCTCGGTCTCCATCTGGACGCCGATGAGCACCAAGCCGTACCAGCCCAACAACATCATCGCGCGGGCCTCCTCGGGCTCCACCGACCAGAACTCGCTGGCCGCCGTGCTGACCCCGCTCGCCGGCGCCCCGGTGATCCGCAAGGACCAGGTCTACATCGCGGAGTACTTCGTCCGGCCCACCGTGATGGAGACCTGGCAGGTGCAGTGCACCTATGTGCCGGACGCGCCGGGCAACCCGTACGACTTCAAGAAGCTGCGGGAGATCCCCAACCCCTGACCCCGGCACGGGCCTTCGGGCCCGTCGCCCGGGACGGCACCGGTGGTGAGGGAGACCCGGCATGGTCGGCACGGACACCACGAGCACCACGTACGCCATGAACACCACGTACGCCACTGGCACTCCGTACGCCACCGACACCACGGACCCCACGCTCAGCGGTCCGCACCACACCGCACACGGCGCCGGCGGTACGCACCGCGCCGCGTACGGCGGTACGGGCCGCGGGGCGGCGGCGTCCGGTGAGACGGCCGGCACCCGCCGGCTGATCGTGCTGACCATGCCGGAGCCCACCGTCCGGGCGCTCCACGAGGGCGGCTACACGCTCTCCCTCTGCCACGCGGTCGGCTGCGACCAGGGGGGCGGCGCTCCCCTGGTCTGGGCCACCATCCGGGAGTTCGCCGCCACCACGACCCTGGCGTGGACGGCGGAGACATACGTCTGCACCACCGCCGCCTCCGTCCCGGGCGCCGCTCACCGGCGGGGCTCCGGAAGCCCGGGCAGGACGCGGCTCCACCCGGTGCGGGCCGGGCAGATCGTGGCGGCCGGCCCGGACGCGGTGCCCGTCCCCTGCCCCCACCCCGGCGACCCGGCGGCGGTCACCGTGCTCAACTCCACCCGGGCGCCGTACTCCTGCGGGCTCGCCCAGACCCCGCCGGCCGGCGGCGACGGGCTGCCGGCGCCCTACTGCGCCTTCCCGCTGCATGGCGGCCACCTGGTCTTCCTGACCCCGCTGCCCCGGATCACGCTGGCCTTCGGCACCCGGCCGCTGCGGCCCGGGAGCCCGGCCGGCGACATCGTGGGGCCCACCGTCCTGGTCGACCTGGCCCGGCCCGGTCCGGCCCATCTCGGCTTCGACCTCCATCGTGGCTGGTCCTCCCGCGACAACCGGACGACCGCCCTCGGGCTCGGCGCGCTGACCGGCGCGCTGATCGAACCGACCGGCTGACCGGCCCCGGTCGGCCGCCCCGCCCCGCACAGGCCGTGGAAAGGAGCGGGCTCATGCAGCCACGACAGCCCCAGACCCGTCCGGACCGCCCGGGCCCCGCCCCGGCCGCCCCCGCCGATCCGTTCCGCAAGGCGTGGGTCGACACCGAGCTGCGGGCCCTGGCCGAGGAAGCGCGCGCCCGGGGCGCGGGGGCGCGGCGGGAGAGCACCGACCGGCTGCTGGAGGCGCTCTGGCCGTGGGCGCTGCGCACCGCCCGGGCCCAGGCGGCGCGGGTCCCGGCCGGCGCCGACCGGGACGCGGTCCAGGGCGAGGTGCTCTGGGAGGTGTTCCAGGCGGTACGCCGGATCGACTGGCAGCGGTACGAGGTGTGGCCGGCGCTGCTGAAGGCCCGGCTGCGCAACGCCTGGACCGGGGCCGCCCGGGCCGAGGATCCGCTGTCACGGGGCGAACGCCGCTCCAGGACCGCCTACTTGCGGTACGCGGAGGCCGAGACCCACCGGCTGCGGCGCACCCTGACCCCCGCCGAACGCACCGCGCTCGCCCGCCGCTGCCGGCCGGACGGTGCCGCCTCCGGGGTCGAACCGGTGCTGCTGGGCCGGGTTCTGCTGGCCGTCGGCGCGGTGCCCGATGCCGGGACGGCGCCCGGGGAGGCCGGCCAGGACCCCGCCGTGCTGCTCCAGCGCCGGTGGCTGGGCCAGGCGGTGCGGGCCTGGGTCGCCCAGGACCTGCCGCCCGGGCTGGGCCGCGAGGTGGCCGCGCTGCTGGACCGGGACGAGGGCGACCGGCTGAGCGGCACCCTGCTGCGCCGGATACGGCCGTACGCGGAGGCGCTCAGCGCCCGGCTCGGGGGCGAGCCGTGACGGCCGTCCACCGGGCCGGGAGCGGTCAGGCGATCCGGCCGGCACCCCAGGCCGCTTCTTTCGGGTGCAAAGCCCGCCACCCGGGATTGGAACGCCCCGGCCGGACGCACCAGCACTCCATGGCCCCGCACCACCATCCGCCCCAGTCACCACTCCAGCGTCTGTCCTCGCCCCGGTCACCACTCCAGCCGCCGTCCCCGCCACGGCCACCGTCACCGCCCCCGGCGCCGTCCCCGCAACGGCCCCAGTCACCGCCCCCGTCACGGACCCGGCCGCCGTCCCCGGCCCCCTCTCGGCCCCGGTCCTCGCCTCCGGCCCGTACCGCGTCCGGGCCCCGCCGGCGGTGACCCCCATGACCGCCACCCGCACCCCGCCGCAACCCGGTCACCCGGCGGCGGCCGCCCCCGCCGCCATCCCCCCGCCCCGTGCCGAACTGCCGCTCCGCCGCGCCCTGTTCGACCGAGCCTGGATGGCCGTCCTGCTGCTCGACCGGAACGGAACGGCGCTGGACGCCAACCCGGCCGCCCATCGCCTGCTGCACCGCCCGCCCGGCGCACTCCCCGGCACCTCCCTGCTCCCGTACCTCGGCACGGAGACGCACACCGCGCTCTGGCGGCGGCTGCTCTCGGGGCCGTACGGGTACTTCCACACCACCGTCCCGCTCGACCTCCCGGACCACCGGCTCCCGGCCGTCCGGGCGGTCGCCTGGCTGGTGTCCCCCGGCCACACCGCCGGCCAGGCGGTCTGCTGCCTCCTCCCACCGGCGGCCCGGGGCGCGGCCGCCCGCCCGCCGGCCACCCGCCCCGCGCTGTCGGCGGTGGAGATCCTGGTGGTGGAGGGCCTGGCACTGGGCCTCAGCAACGCCGAACTGGGCCGCGAACTCCATTTGAGCCGCCAGGGGTTGGACTACCACATCGGCCGCCTCCGCCAGAAGCTCCGCGCCCGCAGCCGCACCGCCCTGGTCGCCCGCGCCTACACCACCGGCCTCCTCACCGCCGGCGTCTGGCCACCCCGGGTCGCCACCCCCGACTGACCACCGCCCGCCCCGGCTGACCACCGTCCGCCCCCGACCGAGCGCCACCCGCCCCCGACTGACGACCGCCCAGCGCCGGTTGCCCGGCCCGACCGGTCCGCCGGGCACCGGACAGGGCCGAAGCCGGAGAGGCCGCCGCCTCCGGCCACAGCGGCCGGCCTTGGGTGTCACACCCGCGTCCGGGACGGCCGCCCGCCCGGCCGTGGGCGTCACATCCCGGCCATGACATCTGTCATACCGGACCCACGACTCCGGACACTGCCGGGACCACCTGCGGAAACGCGATTCTTCTCGCATGACGACAACCTCCGCGAAGACCGCCGCCCCGGCCGTGGTGAGCTTCGAGAACGTGACCAAGGACTACGGCCAGGTGCGCGCCGTCGACGGGCTCACGCTCACCCTGCGGCCCGGTGAGACGGTCGCGCTGCTCGGGCCCAACGGCGCCGGCAAGTCCTCGACGCTCGACCTGCTGCTGGGGCTGCGCCCGCCGGACTCCGGCAGTGTGCGGCTCTTCGGCACCACGCCCCGGGAGGCCATCGCCGCCGGGCGGGTCGGGGCCATGCTGCAGAGCGGCGGGCTCATGGAGGGCGTCACCGTCCGCGAACTGGTCACCCTCGGCTGCGCGTTGCACCCCAAGGCGCACCCGGTCGACGAGGTGCTGGCGCGGGCCGGGATCAGCGGGATCGCGGACCGGAAGATCGGCAAGCTCTCCGGCGGCCAGGAGCAGCGGGTGCGCTTCGCCCTCGCGACCGCCGGGTCCAACGACCTGATCGTGCTGGACGAGCCGACCACCGGCATGGACGTCACGGCCCGCCAGGCGTTCTGGGCCACCATGCGCGAGCAGGCGGACCAGGGCCGTACGGTCCTCTTCGCCACCCACTACCTGGAGGAGGCCGACGCCATCGCGGACCGGGTGCTCGTCCTCGACCGGGGGCGGCTGCTCGCCGACGGTTCGGCCGCCGAGATCAAGGCCCGGGCCGGCGCCCGCCGGATCTCCTTCGACCTCACCGAGCCGTACGACGAGGAGCGGCTGCGCGCGCTGCCGCACCTGACCAGGCTCGATGTGCGCGGGAACACCGTACGGCTCCAGTCGCGGGACGCCGACGCCACCGTGCACGCCCTGTACGGCCTCGGGCTCTACCCGCGCAATCTGGAGGTCGCCGGGCTGGGGCTTGAGCAGGCGTTCGTCGCGCTCACCGAGGCCGGAGCCGATCCCGGGGCCGGGACCGGGACCGGCACCGAAGGGACCGGAGCCGGAGGGACCGGCACCGATGGAGCCGGCACCGACGCCGTGGCCGCCCGTACCGAGGCCGAGGAGGCCGCGCTGTGAACACCCTGGTCAAGCTGGAACTCGTCCGCGCGCTGCGGAACAAGAAGTATCTGTTCTTCACCGTCATCTACCCGGCCGCGCTCTTCCTGATGATCGGCGGCACCCAGAACGGCGATGTGAAGGTGTACGGCACCCAACTGGGCCTGCCCGCCTTCTACATGGTCGCCATGGCCTCGTTCGGCGCGCTCACCGCCGTACTCGTTGGCCAGAGCGAGCAGATCGCCAAGGAGCGCGAGAAGGGCTGGGTCCGGCAGCTGCGGCTGACCGCGCTCCCCGGCCACGGATACGTCCTCGGCAAGATCGCCAGTGCCGCGCTGCTGAGCCTGCCGTCGATCGTGGTGGTCTTCGGGGTGGCCGCCGGGGTCAAGGGGGTGCGCCTCGAAGCCTGGCAGTGGGCGGCGCTGACCGGCGCGATCTGGGCCGGCAGCCTGGTCTTCGCGGCACTCGGGGTCGCCCTCGGCTACCTGGTCAGCGGGGACACCGCCCGCCCGGTGGTGATGATCGTCTACTTCGGCCTCTCCATCCTCGGCGGGCTGTGGATGCCCACCACGGTCTACCCGGACTGGCTCCAGCGGATCGCGGAGTGGCTGCCCACCCACGCGTACGCCGGTCTCGGCCAGGCCATCGAGCTGGGCGGCAGCCCGCACGCCAAGGATGTGCTGCTGCTCGCCGGTTACTTCCTGGTCTTCGCGGGCGGCGCGGCCTGGCTCTACCGCAAGGACACCCTGAAGGCGTGAGCCATGGCCCGGCCCCCGGGCCCAGCCCCCGGGCCCAGCCCCCGGGCCTCGGGCCCCGGGAGGACCGACGAGGGCGGACGCCGGACGGGCGAGGACGGACACTGTAGGCGTGAACGTGACGCACGATGCCGGCGACCACCGCCGGCCGGGTGACCTGGGTGGCCCCGACGACTACGACTCCCGTGGTTCCGGCGCCTCCCGGGCCGCCCGCGACGGGCTCCTGGGCTCGAAGGACGCCGGGAGGGCGAACCGGGTCGGGATCGGCGTCCCCCCGCTCAACCGCCGCCAGGCCGCCGTCAAATCGCTGTGGGTCGGGATCTGGCTGCTCTACATGAGCGCTCCCGTCGTCGACCTGGTCTCCGGCGGCCACGGCCCGGTCGCCCGGGTGCTCGGCGCGCTGGGGCTCGCGGTCTTCGTCGGCTGGTACCTGGTGCTGGTCTTCCGGATGGTCCGGCGGTTGCCGGAGCGCCGGGTGCTGGTCTCGCTGGCGGTCATGACCGGACTCGCCCTGCTGCTCGCGCTCTCGCTGGGGCGGGAGTGGCTGGTCCTCTTCGTGTACGGCTCCATCGCCTCCGGTGCCGCGCTGCCCGGCCGACTGGCCCGCTGGACCGTGCCCGCCACCACGGCGCTGCTGGCCGGCACCGCGACCCTGGTGCCCGGCGGGGACGACTACCTCGCCGGGCTGGTCGTACCGGCGCTGCTCGGTGGCTTCGCCATGGTCGGTACCCGGCAGATGATCGTGACCACCGTCGAACTGCGCCAGGCGCGAGCCACCGTGGCGCAGCTCGCCGCCAACGAGGAGCGGCTCCGGCTCGCTCGCGACCTGCACGACCTGCTGGGCCACTCGCTCTCGCTGATCACCCTCAAGAGCGAGCTGGCCGGCCGGATGCTGCCCGACCACCCGGACCGGGCCGCCCAGCAGGTGGCCGACATCGAGAGGGTCAGCCGGCAGGCGCTGACCGACGTCCGGGAGGCGGTCACCGGTTACCGGCGGCCCACCCTGCCGGGCGAGCTGGCCGGCGCCCGTACGGCTCTGGCGGCGGCCGGCGTGGTGGCGGACCTGCCGCTGGACCCGGACGCCCCGGCCACCGCCGGGCTCTCCGAGGAGGCCGAGTCCGCGCTGGCCTGGTCGCTGCGGGAGGCGGTGACCAACGTCGTACGGCACAGCGGCGCCCGGCACTGCCGGGTGCGCCTCGTGGCCCGGCAGACGCTCGACGGCCCGCAGCTGGAACTGTCGGTGGCCGACGACGGGACGGCCGGTACGGCGAGCGCCGGCCGAGCCGCCGACCCGGCCGCGTCCCGCACCGCACCGCTCCCCGGCAACGGCCTGACCGGCCTGACCGAGCGCCTGGCAGCCGTCAACGGCACCCTGACCGCCGCCCCCGCTCCCGGCGGCCGGGGCTTCACCCTCACCGCCCGCGTCCCCCTGCAGCCGGAAGCCTGAGCGACGGGACGCTCGGCCGCCGGCCACGGTCCGGACATCAGTTCGCGGTGGATATGCGCAGGTTGTGGCATGGACGGCCCGGCAAGAGCGGCCCTAGCGTCGTCCCGGCGGCGGAGGATCACCCGGCCGCAGCGGTAGCGGCCCCGAGCGGCAGGACCATATCCGCGCGCGCCGGTCGAGGCGTACATCGGTTCGAGCCCGCCACCACAGGAGGCACCTCATGGGTCAGCACGACAAGCCCGGTGACGACAACGGCGGCGACTTGCTCCCCGGGCAGCCGTGGACTCCCCCCGGCAAGCCGCCATCGCCGGACGGCGGTTCCCCCGAGGGAGACGGGGACCATCGCAAGTGAGCCAGGAGCCCGACCTGGCGGACCGCGTCGATCACTATGGGGAGTTGACGCGGTCACTGCTCGACTCCGGTGCTCTGACCACCGATTGGTCCGAGGCCTTCGACGCGGTCCCGCGCGCCGCCTTCCTGCCGGACCTGGCCTGGCCCCACGACATGGACACCGGGACCGACCGGGCGGTGGACCGGCGTACGGACCCGGAGGACTGGGAGCGGGCGGTGTACGCCAACGTCCCGATCACGACCCAGTGGGACGACGGAAAGCACTCCGGCTCCGAACCGGGGCGGGTGCCGACAAGTTCGGCGAGCATGCCGTCCGTCGTCACACGCATGCTGGCCGACCTCGCTGTCTTCCCGGACGCGCGCGTGCTGGAGATCGGTACGGGCACGGGGTGGAACGCCGGACTGCTGTCGGCCCGGCTGGGCGACCGGTGCGTCGTCACGGTCGAGGTGGACGAGACGGTGGCGGTATCGGCGCGCGCCGCCCTCGCCCGTCTCGGGCTGCGTCCGAAGGTGGTGTGCGGTGACGGCGGGGAGGGCCACCCGGACGAAGCTCCCTATGATCGCGTGATCGTCACGGCGGGAGTACGGCAGCTGCCTGCCGCCTGGCTGGAGCAGACCCGCCCCGGCGGCCTGATCGTCGCCCCGTGGGGAACGCACTACTCGGACGAGGACGCTCTGGTCCGGCTGACCGTGGCCGACGACGGCAGCGCGAGCGGGCCCTTCCTGCGCCCGCTGGAGTTCATGAAGCTTCGCGCTCAGCGGCTGGACTGGCGGCGCTTCGGCAACCACGTGGGGGAGTATCCCGGGGACGCCGCCGAGACGGAGACATCCGTCAGCCTGTCGGACCTGGGCGAGGACCGGCGCTTCCTGGGGCCGAAGTTCGTGCTGGGTCTGTGCGTCCCGGACTGCGCGCATGTGGTCAACTCCGGCGAGGACAGCTCCACGGTCTGGTTCTTCGACATGACCGAGGGGTCACGCTCGTGGGCTTCGGTCGTCTTCCGCACGGGGGCGCGCCCGGCCACTGTTCATCAGTCCGGCCCGCGCAAGCTCTGGGACGAGGTGTCCGGGGCGCTGGAATGGTGGCGGGAGCGGGGATCGCCGGGGTTGGGCTCCTTCGGGCTCACCGTCCTCCCGGACGGGACACATCGGCCGTGGTTGGCCGAGCCCGACCACCCCGTCCCGTCCTTCGCCGGGTAGACCGAGCCGAGCCGCCTCGTGGACGCCGCCGGTGGGCACCACCGCGGACCGGCCGGGTGAGTGGGCGGGGAAAGGGGCGCCGCGCCCCGGCGTCCCGCCGGCCAGGATCGTCCCCGCCAGCGGCTGCCGCCGAGGCCTGGCCGCCCGCCCGCCGCACCTGCCCGGCCGGGGCCGCTGGTGGCGGGGCCATTGACACCGCTCCGGACGGCGACCACGGACCACCGCCCGGAGGGGACACCATCCTCGCACCCGCCCGGGCCGGGGACCAGCACATGACGGGACAACCATGGGTGAACGAGCCCATGGAACGGCTCGACAACCCGGCAGCCTCGACGACGGGGGCGCGCCGTCCGAGGCGTGGCCCCACCGCGCACCAACCGCGCACCGGCCGCCCACCGGGCGCCGGCCGTCCACCGCGCACCGGCCGCCGCCCGGCCCCTCCGTGATCGGGCGGCGGGCCTAGGATCAGGGGCATGACCGCCCCGACCGAGCGCCCGATCCGTGTCCTGCTGGCCGAGGACCAGTCGATGGTCCGGGAGGCCCTGGCCGCCCTGCTCGGGCTGGAGCCGGACATCGCGGTGGTGGCCCAAGTGGCGCGCGGGGACGAGGTGGTGGCGGCGGCCCGGGCACACGATGTGAATGTCGCGCTGCTCGACATCGAGATGCCCGGACTGACCGGCATCGAGGCCGCCCGCGAGCTGCGCGACGCCGTGCCCGGACTGCGGATCGTCGTCCTGACGACGTTCGGCCGCCCCGGCTACCTGCGCGGCGCCATGGAGGCCGGCGCCTCGGCCTTTCTGGTCAAGGACGCCCCGGCCGCCCAACTGGCCGATGCCGTACGGAAGGTGATGGCCGGCGAGCGGGTCATCGATCCGACCCTGGCGGCCGCCGCCCTGGCGGAGGGACCGAACCCGCTCACCGACCGGGAGCGCGAGGTGCTGCGCGCGGCGGCCGGCGGGGCCGCCAACGCCGACCTGGCCGCGCAGTTGCACCTCTCGCCCGGGACGGTACGCAACTACCTCTCCACCGCCATCCAGAAGACCTCCGCCCGCAACCGGGCCGACGCCGTCCGGATCGCCCGGGAGAAGGGCTGGCTGTAGCCGGACCCGGCGGATCCCGACCGGCGGGCTCCCGGCCGACGGCCTCGGACCGACGACCCCCGACCGACGGACCGGCCGAATTCGTCTCCGTACGCGCTGTTAGGGATCTTGCTCGGGGGCAAGCGCTCTCCAACGGCACCTCACGGCATCTCCTCGGGAACCAGCGGGAGTTGAGCGCCCCGCTCACCTGCCCGGAACCGTGGCGGCCGTGGCGAAATCACCGGACTCGCACAAGGGTCGTACGACGAGGAGGCAGGCGTGGACGGCAAGATCCTGGCTTCGTTCCCGGCAGGCGCACCCCGGGGCTCGTGGCCCGCGGAGGAGTACGCGGCGCGCAGGCGCGAGGAGGGCGTACCGGCCGAGGTGGTCATGGACATCACCCGTGACGCCTATCTGGTGGTGGACCGCGCCCCGTCCTCGGCCATGGCCGCCGCCTGACCGCTCCCCGACTCACCCGGGCCACTCGGATCACCCCTGTCCGCCGGGCCGTCCGGCTCTCCCCCGCCGTCCGGTACGACCTCCAGCACCTCGGTCACCGGCCGCCGGGGCGGGGCGCCGGAGGCGTCGGAGCCGTACCCGAAGCGCAGCATCAGCTGCGGGTGACCGGCGGCGGAGAGCGGATCGCGGACGGCCCAGCGCAGTTCGGGCCGCTCCACGGACTGCGAGTTCAGGGACGTGGCCAGTCCGTCCCGGGTCGCTCGCAACAGCACCCGTTCCAGGGCCTGCCCGGCCCGCAGCCAGTCCCCCGGGCGGTCGTACCGGGTGGAGAGCACCGCGAGCCGGGGCGCCCGCTCGAACTCCGCCGCCTCCGGGGGCTCGTCCCCGCCGCCCGGGCCCGGGCCCTCGTGGACCTTCCCGTACGCCCTGACGGGTACCGGCCCGGCGGCCGGGCGCGGTCCGAAGGCGTACCCGGGGATGCCGTCCGGCCCCGCCCCGGGCCCGGTCCACCGGGCGACCTCCGCCCGCGCGGCCGGGTCCGCCGCCTCGGCCCGCTCGGCCTCGTCCAGCAGCGCCAGCGCGTCGGCCACCTGCCAGGCGCCCAGGAGCGACAGCCGGGCCCCCTCGGCGAGGGCGGCGCCGCACAGTCCGTCGAGCAACTCTTCCGGTACCGGCTCCTCGGTGAAGGGTGTCCGGACGCTGCGCCGCCGGGCGATCGCCGGGTACAGCTCCGCGAGCCCGGGGTCGGGAGCCTCGCCCCGGTCGAACGCGACGGCGGCCAGCAGCTCCGGGTCGGCCGGGTCCGGCAGCTCCCGCACGACCGCCCGCCACCCCGCGCGCGCCGCCGCGACCCGCAGGTTGAGGAGCGCCGCCCCGCAGCCGAGGTGCAGCGCCCGGTCGTCCGGGTCGGTCCGGGACAGCCGGCGCCCCGGATCGGCGCGCAGGGCCAGCTCGCCGGTGGCGGTGTTCCAACGGAAGGCCCAAGGCTGGGCGTTGAGCAGGGAGGGCGCCGCGCAGGCGTCCTCCACCAGACGGGTGACCGTCGCCGTGCCGGGCTGGACGGAGGGCATCGCTTCCCCTTCGTACGGTTCCTGCGCTCTCGTACGGGACGTCCGGCGCGGCCCCGGTGCGGGGCGGGTCCGACGGCTCCCGTACGGAACGTTCGGCGCACCCTCCAGCCTGCCCGGCCCACCGGACCGCCGGCAGGGGCGTACGGCCCGGCCCGCCGGGCGGAAGGTCCCGCCCGGCGGGCCGGAGCGGGGGCCCGGGGGTCCCGGGGGTGCTCCGACCGGGCGACCGGGGGTCCCGGGAGCGTTCCGACGGGGGCCCGGGGGTCCCGGCAGGCGGCGGCACCGGCGCCCCCCCCTCGGCGTCAAGACGCCGCTCGGGCTCCGTCAGTGTGGCGTAAAGCGGCGGCGCCATCGCGGGTCCGGGGACGTACCGTCGGGCCATGGGTGGCAGCACCGCCGCCGGGCCCGCCGGGTCCCGCGCGGCCATGGCCGAGGACGGCGAATGGGGCTCGCGCCTCCGGTTCGCCGGCGGCTGCGCCGGGACCTTCCTGGTGCTGCTGCTGACGGTCGACGCGGCGGCCGGTACCCTCACCGGGCCGCGCGCCCTGCTGTGGACCGTGCTGGCCGCCCTGCTGCTCCTGGTCCTGGTCCCGGACCGGGTGTCGGCGCGGCCCGGGCTGCTGGTCTCGCGCGGGGTGCTGGCCGAGCGCTGGGTGCGTACCGACCGGCTGGTGTCGGTCGCCTGGACCGACGGGGTGGCCCAGCGGCTGGTCCTGCGGGACGCGGAGGACGGCGAGGTCGAGCTGGACCCCCGGGTGCTGGCCGGCAACCCGGCGCTCTGGCTGCTGCTGGACGCGGGCCTCCGGGCCAGCGCGAGCCATGGCACGCTGCGGTGCGGCACGACGGCCCTGGGCCGGCTGGCGGACCGGGTCGAGGGGGAGGCGGTGCGCGCCGTCTTCAAGGTGTCCGGCCTAAGGTAGGCCCGAGGGCTGGGGCCTGGGGCTGGGGCCTGCGGACCAGGACCCGGGCACACCGGAGCCGGCGCCCCGGCGCACCGGGGGTGGGATCCGGCGCACCGGAAGGGGGCCGGATCCCGGGCCGGCGTTCGCGTACCAGTTCCAGCGCGCGGAGCCGTCTTCCGGCGCGCGGGGCTGTCTTCCGGCGCGCGGAGCCGTCGGAGTCGCCGGGCCCACCACTTCCCGCCCCGGCCGCGCCCCCGTGCGTCCGCGCGCCCGTCCCGGCCGCACTGCCCGGCCCCGCCACCGGGCATCTCCCCCCAGCACGCCTCGCTCGTCCAGAAGGAGAACCCATGCGCGCACTCCGCCTTCCGCGCTCCGCCCGCTCCAGGTTCACCGCGGTACTGGCCTCCGCCGCCTTCCTGCTGCCCACCGCCACCGCCCAGGCCGCCCAGTCAGCTCCCGCCGCGCCCGCCCGGCACTGTGTGGTCGTCCTCGACCAGCTGCGCCCGGGCGAGTCCGCCTCGCGGGTGCTCTCCCGCGACTGCGCCACCGGCACCGAGGCACCGGCACCGACCGGCCGGGCGGCCGCCGCCACTCTGCTGATGACCTGGTACGCGGACATCGACTACGGCGGCGACAGCACCCAGATCCGCGGCAGTTACGGCGGCTGCAACGCCGAGGGTTACGGCTTCGCCTATGTGGGCGACGCCTGGAACGACCGGATCAGCTCCTTCAAGACCTTCAACTCCTGCGACACCGTCTCGGGCTACGACCACGCCAACTACGGCCTCGACGTCTACTACTGCGGCAGGTGCGGGTCCGGCGGCACCTTCAGCGAGCCGTATGTGGGCAACAACGCCAACGACCGCATCAGTTCCTGGTGGATCAGCCGGTCCTGATCCAGCCGGCCGACCGCTCGGTACCGGTCGGCCCGGCCATTACCGGCCACCCGCCGAGGCTTCCGTGACGCCCTCTCCGCCGTGTGCTTCTATGCTTCTGACGTTTCTACACACATGTAGAAACACTCTCAGACATCGCGGACATCGCCCCAGGGCATCACTAGGGCATCACTAAGGAGTGAACGCCACCATGGTGTTCAAGAAGCTGCTCGGCTCCCTCGGCGTCGGCGGCCCCGCCGTGGACACGGTCCTCGACCCGGGCGCGGCACTGCCCGGCTCCGGCCTCACCGGTCAGATCCATCTCCGGGGCGGCCAGGCCGACTTCGACATCGAGCACATCACCCTGGAACTCGTCGCCCGGGTGGAGGCGGAGTCCTCCGAGGGCGAGCGGGAGGGCACCGTCACGTTCGAGCGGTACACGGTGGCCGGCGGCTTCCGGCTCGCCGAGGGGGAGCGGCGCTCGCTGCCGTTCTCGGTCACCCTGCCGTGGGAGACGCCGGTGACCGAGCTGTACGGGCAGCCGCTCGGCATCGTCCTCGGCGTCCGTACCGAGCTGGGGGTGGCCGGCGCCCGGGACAAGGGCGACCTGGACCCGCTGGCGGTCCGCCCGCTGCCGGTGCAGGAGGCGGTACTCGAGGCGTTCGGACAGCTCGGTTTCGGCTTCCGGGCCGCCGATCTGGAGTACGGTCACATCGGTGGTACCGGTCAACTGCTGCCGTTCTACCAGGAGATCGAGCTGAGCCCGGCGCCCCGGTACGCGCACGCGGTGAGCGAGATCGAGGTGACCTTCCTGGCCACGCCCGCCGGGACGGACGTGGTGCTGGAGGCGGACAAGCGCGGCGGCCCGTTCGGCGGCGGCGGAGACGTACTCAACCGGTACACGGTCAGCCATGACCAGGCGGCCACCACCGACTGGAACGCCCTGGTGGACGGCTGGGTCGCCCAACTGGTGGACCATCACGCCAAGTCCGCCGCCCACTCCCCGTACTCCCCGTCCCCGTACGCCTCCTCCTACGAGCATCACGCGCCGCACCACACCAGCCACGGCCACCCCCACGGAGAGGACCGCGGCCACGGCCACCACCGCTCCGGCCCCGGCATGGGCACGGCCGTCGCCGCCGGTGCCGCCGGGCTCGCGGTCGGGGTGGCCGGCGGTCTGGTGGCGGCCGAAGTCGTGGACGAGGTGGGCGACTTCTTCGAGGGCGACGACGAAGGGGGCGACGAGGACGGCGACGACTGATCCGGGTCTTACGGGCGCCCTGATAACTTCTACAAGAATGTAGAGGCGGGGCGCCGAAAACCCCGAAGACCCCGAGCATCTGGAGTACCGTTCATGGCCCTGTGGGACCGCATCAAGGAATCCGCCACGACGATGCAGACGCAGCTGACGGCGAAGAAGAACGACCTCAAGAGCGGGGCCTTCCGGGACGCCTCGATGGCGATGTGCGCCCTGGTCGCCGCCGCCGACGGCACCATCGACCCGGCCGAGCGCAGCCGGGTGGCCCAGCTGATCGCCTCCAACGAGGTGCTCCAGAACTTCCCCGCCGACGACCTGCGCCGCCGCTTCGAGGAGAACCTCGACAAGCTGGCCGCCGACTTCGACTTCGGCAAGGTGAGCGTGTTGCAGGAGGTGGCGAAGGCGAAGAAGAAGCCGGCCGAGGCGCGGGCGGTCGTCCAGATCGGCATCGTCATCGGCGGCGCGGACGGCGACTTCGACAAGACCGAGCAGGCCGTCGTGCGCGAGGCGTGCTTCGCCCTCGGCCTCCCGCCCCACGAGTTCGACCTCTGAGATCGCCCCGGGGCCCGGGGTGGTGGGTCCGGGCTTCGGGCCCGGCTGTCCCGACAGCCCCGGCGCCCCGGCGGCCCCAGTGGTCCCGGCTCTCCCGGCGGCCCGGCGGCCCGGCGGCCCGGCGGCCTTCGACGGCCCCGGCGGCTCAGAGCGGGGTGGCCGCCCTCAGGATCTGGAAGAGCGTGACGGCGGAGTTGGCCGAGGAGAGCGCCGACGCCGTCGTCCCGGCGGCGGCGCCCCAGGCGGCCAGCCCGGCCGTGGTGGAGAGCGGCGGCCAGCTGCGCGCGGCGGGCGCCGGGGCCAGCAGCGCGGCCACCCGGCGCGGCACCGGTCCGGCCGCCGCGAACCCGGCCAGTCCGGGCGGCGGCGCCCCGCGCGTGACCAGGGCGGCCCGGCCGATCGCCCGCGCCACCACGCGCCGGCTGCCGACCGCCGCGGCGGCGTCCTCGTCGGCCCACCGCTCGGCCGTGTAGGCCACGGCGGTGCGCAGCGGGCGCAGGAACGGGTTGGCCCCGGCCGCCAGGCTCACCGTCAGCAGGTAGCGGTGGTGCCGGCCCCGCAGATGCGCCCGCTCATGGGCGAACAGGGCGCGCCGCTCGGCCGGTTCCAGTCCGGCCAGCATCCCGGCGGTGACCACCACCCGGCCGCCGCCCCGCCGCCCGCCGGGCAGTGCGTACGCGTACGGCTCCGGGTCCGGCAGCACCGCCACCGGCCGGTCGGGCAGCGAGGCCAGGGCGCGGCCGGCCCGGCGGCGTACGGCCGCGTGGCGCCAGGCGGTCCGGGCCCCGGCTGCCAGCACCGCGAGCAGCGCCGGGATGGCGAGCTTCCCCGCCACCTCGTCGTACGGCACCGCCGCCCGCACCTCCGGATCCGACCAGCCGTCCGGCAGCGGGTTGCCGGGCAGTTGCGCGGTGCCGACCACCACCAGCAGCCCCAGGCAGAGGGTGCTGCACACGGCCAGTACGCCCGCCACGGCGGACAGCAGCCGGGTGGCGGTACGCGGGTGCAGATGCTGCTCCGCCAGCCGCGCGACCGGCCACGCGCTCAGCGGCAGCACCAGCGGCAGAAGGACGAAGAGCCCCATCGGTCAGTCTTCCGCCTCGTCCCCGGCCTGCGCCAGCAGCTCCCGGAGCAGCCGTTCGTCCCCCGGCGGCAGCGCGGTGACAAAGCTCGCCAGCACCGCCTTCCGGTCCGCCTCGCCGTCCAGCACCCGCCGCATCCGCAGCGCGGCGAGCCCCGCCTCGTCGGCCGTGGCCGTCCACAGGAAGGACCGGCCCGCCCGCTCCCGGCTGACCGCGCCCTTGGCGAGCAGCCGGGTCAGGATCGTGATCACCGTGGTGTACGCGAGTCCCCCGCCGAGCCGCTCCTGCACCCACCCGGCGTTCACCGGCCCGGGCGCCGGCCGCAGCACCGCCAGCACCTGCCCCTCCAACTCCCCCTGCCCGCGCCGCCGGGGATGCCCCGCGCCGCCCCGCTCCCGCTCCGTCACGCGACCTCCCTCCGACCCCGCCCCACGACGCCCCTGCCGCCCCGCGAAAGCCCCCCATGCTACGCCCGCCCCCGCCCCGGCGACCCGTACCGCACCGGCCCGGGCCGGCTGCCCGGCACGCACCGGCCCCGGCACCCCCACGGCGGACACGCGCCACCCGGGGCCCACCCTGGCCCCCCGGCACCCCTCCCGCGATCAGGGAGCGATCAGCATCCGCACCGCCTCGCTGACCTCGGGCAGGTCACCGGGCAGCGCCCACTGGTGGGTGTCGTGCTCGGTGAGAACGATCGGCTCGGTCTTCTCCACGGTGACGGCGAAGTTGAACTGCCGGGTGATACCGCCACGGCTGTCCGGGTAGTCGAAGTGGCCTACGTAGCGGAGCACTTCGCCGATGGTCAGGCCGGTCTCTTCGGTGGTCTCGCGGTGGAGCGCCTCCACCAGGGTCTCCCCAGCCTCGACCTTGCCGGAGGGGACCTCCCACATCCCGCCCAGGAAGTCGTCGGCCCTGCGCCGAAGAAGCAACACCCGGTCGGCGTCGGTGACGACGGCACCGGCCACGAGGCCGGTGATGCCGTCGGCCCGGGCTTCATCGATCAGGCGGGCGAGGAAGTAGGGGGAGGAAACGGTCACAGCAACTCCTGGTGGTGGTCACTCACCTTGGCGGCCGCGCGCACATACTGCTCGGCCAGCGCGAGATCCTGCTCACGATGCCAGACCGGGAGCTTGATCGTGTGGCGGTGGGCGTGTTCAGCCACGGGGAAGGACCCGGCCCGATACTGACGGTGGTGGCGTGGGTGTCCCGGGAACAGCGAACCCGGGTGCTGGTAGAGCGGAAGCTCGTGCAGGGGGCGGGTGGAGCCGGGCCGGTCGAACTCGACGGCTCCCTCGGCGGCGAGTGCCTGATGGAAGCGCTCGATCGAAAGGCCACCGAGCCTTTCGGGGTGGTAGGTGAGCGTCAGCCCGTACCAGGACGCAATCACTCCTTCGGGTACCGGCATGACCTCCAGCCCGGGTACCCCGGCGAGATGGTCGGCGAGAAATCGGGCGATCTCTGCCCGGCCTGCGAGGTAACCATCGAGGCGGTGGAGTTGGTCGAAGGCAAGTGCGGCAGCCAGGGGATGGATGCGCAGTTTGAGACCGGAGCCGGTGACCGCGTACCGGGCCAGAGGGTGGCTCTTGGGGATCTCGGACCTGCATCGCTTGTTGTAGTGGGCGAACGTCAACACCCGGTAGTACGTGTCGTCGTCGTCTGTCAGGACGAACCCACCCTCACCACCGGAGAGCGGCTTGGGCCCGTTGAGGGAGAAGGCAGAGGCCAGACCGAAAGTACCGATCTTCCGGCCATGGACACTGGCGCCATGGGCATGCGAACCATCCTCCAGCAGGCTCACGCCGTGGGCGCCGGCGACGGCGGCAAGCGCGTGAGTATCAGCCGGGCGCCCCCATAGGTGGGTAGCCATCAGCGCACGTGTACGCGGGGTGATCAGCTCCTCGGCACAGGCCGGGTCGATATTGCCGTCCGGACTGGTCTCACACAACACGGGCACCGCGCGGAGGTGGAACAGGGGGGAAGCAGTGGCGTGGAACGTCCAGGCGGGCACGATCACTTCGTCTCCGGCATCGACCCGGGCGGCAGCGTACATGGCGTGCAGCGCGGCGGTACCCGAGCTAGTGGTGATCGCGTGGCGGACACCGAAGTACTCCTGCAGGCCGTCCTCCAGATCGGCCACGATTCCGGACCGGCTCGGGATCGACACGGCGGACTCCAGTTGCGTGGTGACACGGGCCCGGGTGGCGTCATCGATCGGTGGCCAGCTGAAGTGCGGGCCGGCAGCGGTCACGACGGGTTCACCACCGAGAAGGGCAAGGGGGGACGTCACAGCATCTCCTTCGGGTCGATGTAGTGCCCGGCGGCCTTGGACTGGTAGCAGGAGGCGATGAAGGCGGCGTGGGCGAGCTGGTGCCGGGGACTGGAGGTGTTGAGACGCTCTCCGTCCAGCACCCGGCAGAAGTAGTCGATCTGGGCAGTCGCCGCGTTCGCGGGTGCATGAGGCCGGGACAGCTCCTCCACCACCGCCCCGCGAAGGTCAAGCCGCTGGACCCGACCCTTGGTGAGCAGCACCGAGCCGCGCGTACCGACAACGTGCAGCTTCTCGGTCTTGGGGGCCACCCACCGCGACAGCAGCACCGAGCCGTACAAGTCGGATTCGTAACCGAGCTGGATGACGGCCGTGTCCTCGGCGTCATAGCCGCTTCCGGGCACGGCGGTGGCGGAGAAGTCGGCCATGACCCGGCTGGGCAGGCCGAAGTACCACAGCAGCAGGTCGATGAGGTGGTATCCCATGTCGATGATGCAGCCGCCACCGGCCTGCTGGACCTTGCCCCTCCACCCGCCCCCGGGGTCGTCGGTGTGGAAGGTGTACCGGCCGTCGATCAGAAACGGGGTGCCGATCTGGTCGAGGAACTGCTCCGCCGATGTGTAGATCGGGTTGAACCGTCGCTGGAGGGTGACCATCAGCTCGATCTGCCCGGCTCTGCAGATCGCGGCCAACTCACGGGCCTCGGACAGTGAGGTGGCGAACGGCTTCTCCTTGAGAACGTGAACGCCACGGCCGGCGCACTCCTCGACCACCGCTCGGCCCGCGTGGTGCGGGACGGCGACGATCACGAAGTCCGGGGCTGCGGCGTCAAGCAAGTCGGCCACCTGGCCGAATGCGGCGACCTGGAACGACTCCCGCCGTCGTCGGAGGATGTCGGGGTCGCTGTCGCAGACGGCGACGAGTTCGGCTCTGTTGGACCCGAGCAAGCCGGGCAGATGGTCTTCGAGTGCCTGGTGACCGAGGCCGATGACCGCAGCGCGTCGCCTCATGAGCAGAGTCCTTCCGCTTGACGAAGGAACGTGTCGGAACACGCCGAGTACACCCCCGGCCGAAGGGCACCGACCAGACAAATTCCGTAGTCCCGGGGTTGTCCCGCACTCGCTCGCAGTAGGCTCGTCGTCACTGTCGATGATGGGATTGACCCCATGGACGACCCGATCCGGCACCCTCTCGTCTACGCCCGGGAACTGCGCGGCTGGTCGCAGGGCGACTTGGTCGCCCGGCTGGACGAAGCCGCCCGCCGTCACGGGCTCCGGTCCGGTGCCGACAAGGCGGCTGTCAGCCGCTGGGAGCACTGGCGCAAGAAGCCGAACACCGACTCCCAGCTCCTGATCGCCCAGGCCTTCGACGTCCCCGTCTCGGACATGGAGGCGTACGGCTGGCCCTACTGGCTTCCCGGACAGGACGAGCCACTGCCGCTGCGAGCCGCTTACACCGTTCAAGCACTTCACGACGCACAGAGAGCCACCATGGACCGCCGCAGCTTCATGACCTTCAGCGCCGTCTCGCTGGCCGATCTCGGTGCCCAGTGGGCCACGATCGAGCCGGAACGCCTCGTTCTGCCCTTGGGCGGCAAACGGGTCGACGGCGAGCTCGTGGACTGGCTGGAGGACACCAGCAAGGGTCTGACGGCCCTGCCCACCGAACGGCGCCAGCATGCCATCCGCCTGATGGACGCCCACCTGGCCACCGTCACCGACCTGATCAGAAAGGGCGACTACGGCGAGAAGACCGGCCGCCGCCTCCATGTGCTGGCGGCTTCGCTCGCCACCACCTGCGGCTGGTACCGCTTCGACCAGGGCCGGCACTGGGCGGCCGGCAAGCTCTGGGAGGCCGCGCTGCAGTCCGCGCACGCGGCCGGTGACCGCGGCCACGGGGCCGGGGTGCTGTCGGACTTCGCCTACCAGGCCACCTGGCTCGGCGAGCCGAGAGTCGCGGTGGACCAGCTCGGGCACGCGTTGTCAGGGATCGGGCATCCGACCGCGCGGTCCCTGCTGTTCCTGCGGCGGGCCAGGGCGCACGCCGTCCTGGGCGACCGCACCGCCTGCCACCGCGACCTGTCCGCGGCCGAATCCGCCCTCGCCGTCGAGACGGCGGAACCCGCCCCCGGCTGGTGCGCGTGGATGAGCCCCGCCGACCTGGCCGTGGACTCCGGCCAGTGCCTGCTGGAACTCGGCCGTGTCACGGAGGCCCGCGCACGGATCGTCGAAGGCATGGCCCTGCTGCCCCGGGCCAGGGACAAGACCCGGGGGATCTTCCTGACCTACCAGGCCAGGGGCCACCTCGGGTCGGGGGACGTCGAACAGGCCCTCGCGGTGACCGGTGAAGCGCTCGACCTGGCGATCCGCGTCGGGGCCCCTCGGTGTGTCGCACTGGTCCGTGAGCTCGCGCCGGCCTTCTCGCCCCACCGGCGGGTCGACGGGGTCCCGGAGTTCCTGGAACGCCTGAAGGCCGGCTGAGCGGCAGTGGGTGGGGGCGGCTGTCAGACCCCGCCCCGGTCGCCGTCGTCCCCCTGGGCCCGCCCGGCCCCGGTCTCGGACGGGGGCGGGGGGCGGAGGACGCTGAGCGTCACCGAGGCGGCCAGGACGAGCACGATGACGGCGAGGCTCACCAGGGAGGGGATCTCCGGGACGGCGGTGCTGATCGTCTTGTGGGCGGCCTGGAGGACGAGCTTGACGCCGATGAAGCCCAGGATGACCGCGAGGCCCTTGCTCAGGTGGTGGAAGCGCTCCAGCAGCCCGGCGAGCAGGAAGTACAGCGCCCGCAGGCCCAGGATGGCGAAGGCGTTGCTGGTGTAGACGATGAAGGCGTCGCTGCTGACCGCCAGCACCGCCGGGACGCTGTCCACCGCGAAGACCAGGTCCGCCGCCTCGATCGCGGCCACCACCGCCAGCAGCGGGGTCGCCACCCGGCGGCCCGCCTCCCGGACGAAGAAGTGCGTCCCGGCGTACTCGTCCCGCACCGGCACCACCTTGCGCAGGGCCCGTACGGCGATGCTGCGGCCGGGGTCGAAGCTCTCGTCGTCGCCCTTGAGCAGCTTGTAGGTGCTGTAGAAGAGGATCGCGGCGAAGACGAAGAGCACCGCCGTGAACCGGTTCACCACCGCCACCCCAGCCGCCAGGAACAGCCCCCGGAAGACCAGCGCGCCCAGCACGCCGAAGAAGAGCACCCGGTGCTGATAGGCGCGGGGCACCCGGAAGTAGCCGAAGACCAGCGCGAAGACGAAGAGGTTGTCGACCGACAGGCTCTTCTCCAGCAGCCAGGCGGTGGTGTACTCGACGCCCGCGTCCGTGCCCACCACCACGAAGACGACCGCCCCGAAGGCGACCGCCAGCCCGACCCAGACGGCACTCCATCCGGCGGCCTCGCGGAAGCCGATCACATGCTCCCGGCGGTGGGCGAGCAGGTCGACGGCGAGCGAGACCACGACGAGGGCGCCGAACACCAGCCAGAGCCACAGCGGCACGTCGTGCACGGGAACCCCCTCGCGGGCCGGCCGTCGGGACTGGTTCCAGTGTGCGGGCCACCCCGCCCCGGCGCGATCCGTGCCGGGGCGGGGGGTCCGTGGGCGGGGGATGTCCGGGGCGGGCAGGGCCCCCCGGGCCCCCGGAGCCGGGCCCCGGGGCGCGGTCACGCAGGCCGGGCGGGGGCCGTACCGGAGGCCGGAGCCGCACCGGCCTCCGGTACGGCCCGAGGTCATCGGACCGACGGGCCGCACCCACTCACGAGGCACCCCGGACCGCCGGATCGCCGGGCCGCA
Organism: Streptomyces pyxinae; assembly: GCF_024756275.1. Taxonomy (GTDB): domain Bacteria; phylum Actinomycetota; class Actinomycetes; order Streptomycetales; family Streptomycetaceae; genus Streptomyces; species Streptomyces pyxinae. The sequence continues at coordinate 70,360 of NZ_JANUGQ010000003.1, forward strand.
CCGTCCGGCAGGGTCATCCGCCCACCGGGGTCATCCGCCCGCCGGGGTCACCGGCCCGACGGGGTCACCCGCCCACCGGGGTCACCGGCCCGACGGGCTCGTTCCGGTGACGAGGGCGGGGCCGGGGGCGGCGACGGGGCCGGGGGAGCCCGCGGCGGAGCCGGGGCCCGTGGTGGTGCCGGCGGCCGGGGCGGCGGGGCCGACCAGTTCCTCCAGGACGTCCTCCATCGTGACGTATCCGATCACCGCGCCGCCCTCGCCGGTGACGGCCGCCAGGTGGCTGCCCTCGGCGCGCAGGGCGGTGAGGGTGTCGTCCAGCGGGGTGTCCGGCCGGACCCGGGTCACCGGGTGCAGCGCCGAGCGCGGGAACGGCTTGTCCCGCTCGGCCACGCCCAGGGTGTCCTTGATGTGGAGGTAGCCGAGCACCTGGTCGCCGGCCCCGCCCGTCCCGGTCACCGGGAAGCGGGAGAACTTGGCGGCGACCGCCGCGCGCTCCAGCTCCGCCGGGGTGACGGTGGCCGGCACGGTGCGCATCCGGGCGGCCGGCAGGGCGATCTCGCCGACCGGCCGGGTGCCCAGCTCCAGCGCGTCCCGCAGCCGCTCGCCGTCGGCGGGCGTGAGCAGCCCCGCCTCGCTGGAGTCCTCGACCAGCCGGGCCAGCTCGTCGTCGGTGAAGACCGAGCCCACCTCGTCCTTCGGCTCCACCCGCAGCAGCCGCAGCAGGGTGTTGGCGAAGGCGTTGATGGCGAACACCAGCGGGCGCAGCGCCCGGGTGAGCGCCACCAGCGGCGGGCCGAGGAACAGCGCGGTGGGCACCGGCGCGGCCAGCGCGATGTTCTTCGGCACCATCTCGCCGAAGAGCATGTGCGCGTACGTCGCCGCCGTCAGCGCGAGCACGAAGGCGATCGGGTGCACCAGCGCGTCCGGCACGCTGACCGCCGCGAAGGCGGGCTCCAGCAGATGGGCGATGGCCGGCTCCGCGACGGCGCCCAGCACCAGCGAGGAGACGGTGATGCCGAGCTGGGCGGTGGCCATCAGCTGGGAGATGTGCTCCAGGCCCCAGAGAGTGATCCGGGCCCGGGTCTCGCCGCGCCGGGCGGCCGGTTCGACCTGGCTGCGGCGCACCGAGATCAGGGCGAACTCGGCGGCCACGAAGAAGGCGTTGGTCACCAGCGTCAGGGCGCCGATCAGCAACTGGACGGTGGTCATCGGGCCGCCTCCAGCTCCGGCCGGGCCCCGCGGTCGTCCCGGGTGCCGTACCCGTCCGAGCGGGCGCTGCGCCCGTCGTCCCGGGCACCACGCCCGTCGTCCCGGGCGCCATGCCCGTCCGCCCGGGTGCCGCGCTCCTGCCGGTCGCCGGGCCCGTCCTCCCGGTCGCCGGACGGCGGCTCGGGGGCGGCGGGCGCCGGTCCGGTGAGCCGTACCCGGTCGGCACGGTGGTGGTCGACCGCCAGCACCAGCAACTGCCAGCCGTCCAGCCCGACCGTGTCGCCCACGGCCGGGATCCGGGCCAGCCGGGTGGCGATCAGGCCGGCGACCGTCTCGTACGGCCCCTCCGGGGCGGTCAGGCCGACCGCGGCGAGCTGATCGATCCGCACCCCGCCGTCCGCCTCCCAGGCCGGGCGCCCGTCGGCACCGGCCGGGGCGGCCACCAGGTCCGGGACCTCCAGCGGGTCGTGCTCGTCCCGCACCTCGCCGACGACCTCCTCCACGATGTCCTCGACCGTCGCGACACCGGCCGTGCCGCCGTACTCGTCGATGACCACGGCCATCGTCCGGGCCGCCCGCATCCGCTCAAGCAGCCGGTCGGCGGGCAGGGTGTCGGGGACCAGCAGCGGCGGGGTGGCGAGCGCGGTCACCCGGGTGGTGGCCCGCTCCGCCTCCGGCAGCGCCAGCACATCGCGTACGTGCACGGTGCCGACGACCTCGTCCAGCGAGCCCCGGTAGACCGGGAAGCGGGAGAGACCGGTGGCCAGGGTCAGATTGGCCGCGTCGGCGGCGGTGGCGCCGGCCTCCAGGGCCAGCACGTCCACCCGCGGGGTCATCACGTTCTCGGCGGTCAGCCCGCTCAGCCCCAGGGTGCGGACGAAGAGCCGGGCCGAGTCCTCCTCCAGCGCGCCCTCCCGCGCCGAGTGCTCGGCCAGCGCCACCAGCTCCTCCGGGGTACGGGCGGAGGCCAGCTCCTCGGCCGGCTCCAGGCCCACCCGGCGCACGAAGCGGTTGGCGGTGCTGTTCAGATGCCGGATGAACGGCGCGAACGCGGCCGTGAACCCGCGCTGCGGCCCCGCCACCACCTTGGCGACGGCCAGCGGGCGGGAGATCGCCCAGTTCTTCGGCACCAGCTCGCCGACGACCATCAGCAGCACGGTGGAGAGCGCCACCCCGAGGACGGTGGCCACCGAGGGGGCGGCCCCGCCGAGACCGGCGGCGGTCAGCGGGCCGCGCAGCAGCACGGCGATCGACGGCTCCGCGAGCATGCCGATGACCAGCGAGGTCACGGTGATGCCCAACTGGGCGCCGGAGAGCTGGAAGGTCAGCTTCCGTACGGCCCTGAGGGCCCCGTCGGCGCCCCGCTCCCCGGCGTCGGCGGCGCGCTCCAGCTCGCCGCGCTCGACGGTCGTCAGGGAGAACTCGGCCGCGACGAACACCGCGCAGGCCAGGGTCAGGGCCAGGGCGAGAATCAGCAGCAGGACTTCGGTCACCGTGTCACCCCCGTCCACCGCTGCTCGGTACTCCGGGGTGTGGCACGGCTGCTGGTACTGGGAGGCTCACCCATCGCGGGTCCGTGACTCCTTGTCTGTGGTCGGTAAGTGAGCCGGCGCCCTTCCGGTGCGCCGGTACGGCCGGGGATCCATGCTCCCGCGCCGCTTCTACACCCACTGTAAAGGAACGGCAAACAATCGGACGGGCTCCGGTGACGCACCCGACACCGCCGGAGGCACCGGCGCACCGGGCGCCCGCTGCCGTATCCGTTACCCACCTTCCCCGGCCCCCGACACCAGCCGCGCGAGGATCCGGCACCGGCCCGAGTCCGTCCCCCGCGCCGATCCGCCGCCCGCGCCGTACGTCCCGGGGGCGTCCCTCCCGCCCCGTACGTCCCGGGGCGTCAGTCCCCCGGGCCGGGGTCCGGGCGGACCGGCTCCCGGATGCCCGCGCGGGCGGCCTCCAGTTGCGCGGCGAAGGCGATGCCCAGGAAGAGCGCCACGCCCGTCACATTGGCCCACAGCAGCAGCGCCACGAACGCCGTGAGGGGCCCGTACACCGCGCCGAACGAGCCGCTCCGGTCGACGTACAGCGCCAGCAGCCAGGTGGCCACCACCCAGAGCAGCAGATGGACGCCCGAGCCGAAGGCCAGCCAGGTGTACCCCGGCTGGTCCCGGCGCGGCGCCCAGCGGAAGATCACCGCCGAGGCCAGCCCGGCCAGCGCCACCCCGAGCGGCACGTGCAGCGGCGCCCACCAGGTGAGCAGGGCCGGCGGCCAGTGCAGCGCCTCCACCACGGCGGCGCCCATCTCCCGGCCCGCCACGACCGCCAGGAAGCCGCCGCCCAGCGGCAGCCCCGCGCCGACCGCCAGCAGCACGCCCCGCCCGTACTTCACCGGGAACGGCCGGTCGCGCTCGATGCCGTAGATCCGGTTGCAGCCCCGCTCGATCTGGCCCATCGCGGAGGCCAGGTTGAGCACCGCGAACCCCAGGCCCAGCCACATGGCCACGGCGCCCGCCACATCCGCGCCCGCGCTGCGGCGGGTGTCCGCGAGGGCCTCGCGCACCAGGTCCGCGCTGGCGCCCGGCACGATCCCGGCGAGCGCCGACTCGACGGCCCGGCCCAGGCTCTCGGTATGGGTGGTGGTGGTCACGCCCACCAGCCCGATCAGGAACGGTACGACGCCCAGCACCACCTGGTACCCGAGCGAGCGGGCGGAGCTGAAGCCGTCCGCGTACCGGAAGCGGGCGAAGGCGTCGGCGAGCAGCTTGCGGCCGCCGTACCTCCGCAGCGCGGTGAACGCCTCGTCGCCGGAGAGCTCCTCCCCGATCATGTCCCGTGTCTGCGGGACGTGCACCACCGTGCCCATGGACCCTCTCCGCGCCGCCCGGCCGCCCCTCCCGGGCCGCCCCCTGGAACCTCCTTCTCCCGCCGGCCCCGGCTCATGCCCGCCGGGCCCTCAGCCGTACCGCCACGCGCTATTCGTACCGCTCGAACTCGCTCACCGGGGCCCGGCGCGGGCCGGCCTCCCCCGGCTTGCCCGGCTTCCCCACCCCCCGGAGGCGGAGGGACCCGGTGTGCTCCCGGGCCGCCGCCGAGAGCGAGTGCACCGCGTAGAGCAGCAGCCCGATGTCGTCCAGCAGGATCGGGTCGGGCAGCAGATCGACCGGGCTGATCGCGTACACCAGCGCCACCCAGAAGAGCACCCGCTGGTCGCCGCCCACCCCCGCGTCCCGCAGCACCCGGCGGGCCCGGACCAGTCTGACCAGCAGCGCCACGGCCACCACCAGGGTCACCACCACGGCGGCGGCGACCGCCACGACCAGCACCGTTCCTCTGTCCACGGGGAACTCCTCCCTGGTGTGCCGCGTCCTGACACAGTGGGCCCCCACCGGGCCGCTGCCCACGGTCCGGCAACCACGGCGGTACGTCAACGACCGGACGCCGCACGCATCGGAGACGTCCCACGGCAGCACCGGCACCGGCGCCGACGGCAGCACGTATACCCCCACGGCGGCACCGGCACCGACGGCAGCTCCTCGACCCACGGCATCGACCTCTTCAGGAGACATTCCGACATGGCACTCTTCGGCAACGCGCACACCATCGACCCGGGTTCGGCGCAGCAGGACTACGCGCGGCTGCTCGGCCAGGACGAGCGGGTGTACGCGGCCTATCAGCTGATCCGCGACACCATCCTCTTCACCGACCGGCGGTTGCTGCTGGTCGACAAGCAGGGGATCACCGGCAAGAAGACGGAGTACCACTCCGTCCCGTACCGGAGCATCACCCACTTCGCGGTGGAGACGGCGGGCACCTTCGACCTCGACGCCGAGCTGAAGATCTGGATCTCCGGGAACTCCGTACCGATCCAGAAGACCTTCACCAAGGGCGTGGACATCTACGAAGTACAGGCGATCCTCACGCAGTTCGCCGCCCGCTGATCACCGGCCATTTTCGGCGGTCTTCCGGCGGTCAGGCAACGCCCGGCCGCCGAACCCGCTCTTCCGGCTCGTCACCCCTCACACACCGAAGGGACCCGCCTTGGGTACGAGCCATACGCGCCGCGTCACCATGGCCCTGGCCGCCGTCGGAGCCGTACTGGCCCCGGCCGCACCGGCGTTCGCCGCAGGCCCGCCGCGCACCGAGCCGCACGCCGATCTGCGCGCGGACGTGAACCGGGACGGCCGGGTCGACATCACCGGCACCTCCGACAACACCGGCGAGGACGGCTGGACCGCCACCCGCGGCGCCGTCTTCCTCCCCAACATCGATGACGACAGCAAGCGGTGCGCCACCAGGGGCCCCGGCGGCAAGCCGCTTTCCGAGGCCCGGCTGGCCGGGTGCAACGACGCCACCGACGGCGTGGTCAACGGCTCGGCGGACGACGCCGACCTGGCCCGGGTCAGGTCCGTGCCGATGCGGGACCTGTCCGCCTCCGCGAGCGGCACCCTGACGGTCCGCGGCGGCGCCAAGAACACCCGGATCTTCGTCAAGCGGCCGGCCGGCTGGGCCCTGGTCACCGCCGGGACCCGGCTCTCCGCCGCCGAGTTGCGCGCCGGGGTGGAGTTCGGCGTCGAGGCCACCGACATCGTCCGGGACAGCTCCCGCTGGGGCGGGACCGCGGTGCTCCGGCTCACCGTCACCGCCGGCGGGAAGAGCACCTCGGACGACGTCACCCTGCGCGCCGCCCCGCTGCTCACCCACCACCACCTCCAGCGCGCCCAGCAGTTGCTGGTCACCCGGATACCGGGCGGCGACTCCTGGGCGAAGACCCAGCAGAAGTTCGTCAGGGAACTGGGCGACGCCTCCAAGGCGGCCGGCATCGCCGCCCCGCCCGCCGTCCTCGACGGCTACGGGGACATCTGGGCGCAGGACTTCGTGGAGCCCGGCTATGTCAGCATGCCGGCGCCCGGCGGCGGCCGTCAGCACATCCGGGTGCTGCTGCGCTCGGCCCAGCCGGGCCGGGACGCCGGACGGGAGCTGTACGAGAGGCTGCGGGGCCGGGGGACCGGCGTGGTCCAGGTCTCCGGGGTCAAGGACTCCGAGGAGTGGACGCTCAACTCCATGGGCAACCTGGAGACCGTCCCGCCCTACCGGCACGCCGGCCGCGACTTCCCGGCCGGGCGGATCATCATGGGCGAGCGCAAGGACAACGGCTCCAAGCCGGCCCGGGCCATGCGGACCCTGCTGGCGTCCCAGGGCGCCCAGGACCCGCTGTTCCTCGACACCTCCTGGCTGCATGTGGGCCATGTGGACGAGTTCGTGCAGTTCCTGCCCGCCGACACCCCGCGCGGCTGGCGGATCGGCGTGGCCGACCCGGAGGCGGGGCTGAAGCTGCTGCGGGACGCCAAGGCGGCGGGCAGCGGCGGGGTCCGGATGTTCTCGATGCCGGGCGGCAAGGAGGCGCCCGCGCCCAGGGAGACCATCGCCCAGGCGCTCGCCTCCACGTGGCTGGTGAGCGACAACACCATGGCCGCCGAGAAGATCGCGGCCAACCTGGAGATCCTCAAGCGGGAGACCGGGGTCACCGACGCGGAGATCGTCCGGGTGCCCGCGCTCTACACCCGGGGTACCGAGGCCGAGGCCGGCGGCGACCGGGCCGACCGGGCGCCCCGGCTCACCCGGCTCGGCGCCGGACTGCCGGACGCGGTCCGCGAGCACGGCCAGCAGAAGCGGGCGCTCGCCGGCCGGGCCGGCGGGACCGGGAAGGCGCCCGCGACCGTCATGACCAGCGCCTATGTCCCCGGCGCGGTCAATGGGGTGCTGCTCGCCCCGGACCGCTATCTGGCGCCCCGGCAGTGGGGCCCGGTGGTCGGCGGCCGGGACCTCTTCACCGACGCCGTGACCGCCGCGTACACCCGGGCCGGGCTGAAGGTCTCGTACATCGACGACTGGGAGACCTACCACCTGGGCATGGGCGAGGTGCACTGCGGCACCAACACCCTGCGGGACGCCTCCCAGCCCTGGTGGCGCTCCTGAGGCGTGCCGCGGAGGGCCGCGAGGCGGGCGACTGGTGATCGGGCCGGCCCCGCGGCCGGATGACGGATGACCGGATGACCGGATGACGCCGTCGGCCGGTGGCGGAGCGGGGACGGTGCCCTCGTCCCGGTCCACGGCCGCAGGACCGGGGCGGCTTCACGCGCCCCGGTCCGCGACGGCGCGAGGAGCGTCCGCACGCGGCCGCCGGTTCCCGGTGAACCTCCGGGGCCGCCCCGCGGCACGGCACCGGTTCGCACCGCACCACGTGTCCGGGCGGCCCTCGGAATGTGACGGCCGGCGGAATGTCTCGGAAACAGGCCGACGCAGGCCGCGCGGAAATCGCGCGACCTGCGTCGGCACACCGGGCAGCATTCATTTCATCGCCGCATGACATTCAGCTCCACGCGGGAAGAAGGGAAAGTCCGGGAAGAATCACGCACCGGCGCGGCATTCCCGGGCGCCGCCCGCCCGCCCACTAGAGGATTTCGATGTCCCTGACCTTCGGAGGACGGCTCGGGAAAGTGATGTCGGTCCACCGGTTGACGCGCACCGAGTCGCCGTTCACGTCGTAGTAGACGAGATCGTTGTTGCCCGTCGAAATGCGGTCGACCCACCAGCTGCCGAAGCCGATCCGGCCCTTGTTGGCGTAGCAGTCCACGCTGCTCCGCCCGTCCAGGTGCGACCAGATCTTCAGGAAGTTCTCCCCGCCACGGCACTCGACGTGGTCGATGGCGAAGGCGTTGCCCGCGGGCATGGCCATCGTGACGGTGACCGTGGCCGCTGCCGCCACGACCATGGAGCGGGCGATCCTCTTCGTCCTTGAGATCACAACTTCTCCTTCATTCAACGCTTGATCGCTTGAACAGGGAGGGCACGTCACGGTCGAACACATGAAGGCTCACCAAAAGGGTGTCCGCCTTCTCCGTGCGACCCTTCCGTTGTCTCGTCTCTCGGAGTTGCCCTACGAAGATCCTGTAAGGAAACTGCACATGGCAAGCATCCATGGTTCGCTGGGCCGGAACACGCCCCTGAATGTCTAGATCGAGACCACGCCGACCGCAGCGGCACTTCCATTCCCAGCCGCCCGTAAGCCCGTTTCATTTCGGTGCGGGAGCACTACGGCGTGGGCGGCGGTGGCCGTACGGACTTCCACCCGTCGCCGGGCGGTTCATGCCGGCGTATCGCCCGGCCCCCGCCCCCCGGCCAGGACCCGCCGCTCAAGGCCCTGGCACCCCCTAGGGGGTAGGGGTATGCGCCTCCCCTACGATGGACGCATGACCTCCCACCGGCAGCGCACCGCCCGGCCGCCCCTCGGGGCGCGCGGTGCGCTGCTGGTCCTCGCGGTGCTGGCGGGCCTGCTCGGCATGCACGCCCTGGCCCCCGGCTCCCTCCGGATCACCGGAGCGGGCCCGGGGACCCCGGCGGCCTCCGCCCCCGCCGGCGTACCGGTCCCGGGGTCCGCCCAGGGGCACGGCTCCGCCGGTCCGATGGCGTACGGCTCCGAGCCCGCCGGGCGCGCCCACGGCGCCGTACGGACGGCCGACGCCCCCGCCGGGCCCGCTCCCGGCGCCCACCACGGCCGCCCCGGCCAGGACCGCGCTCAGGGCCAGCGCCCGGACCACAGCCAGGGCCAGGGCCACCGGGCCGGCCAGGCTCAGGGCACCGGCGCGGGCGGTCACGGCGGTGGCAGCCACACCGGGCACGCCGACACGGCCTGCGCCTCGGGCGCGGTGGCCTGGGGCGTACCGCTCCCCGCCCTGCTGGAGAGCCCCGGCGCCCCGGTGGCCGCCGGGCAACCGCCCCCCGGCCGTCCGGCGAGCGGCCCGGCCGATGCGCGGGCGCCCCCCTCACTCGCCGAACTCCAACTGCTGCGGATCTAGACCGGACCTCTCCCGTACGCCCCGGCGCCCGCCCGCCCTGGCGCGGCCCGCGCCGCCTGCCGTACGGCGTCCCGTCATGCCGCCACGCGCACGGCGGTCCATCCCTTCTCCGCAGCAGGAGCACCACACCCATGCGTTCCATGAACCCCACCCCCGCCCGCAGGCACGCGCGCCGGATCGCGCTCGCCGTCGCCACGGCCACCGCCGCCGTCACCCTCGCCGCCTGCGGGGGCACCGATCGGCCGGCCGGCGACGGCTCGCCCTCCGCCCCCGCCTCCCCCTCCGCTTCCGCCGCCTCGTCGAAGGGCGCCCACAACGCCCAGGACGTGGCCTTCGCGCAGGGGATGATCCCGCACCACCGCCAGGCCCTGGAGATGGCCGCCCTGGCCGACGGCCGCGCCCGCTCGCCCGAGGTGACGGCGCTCGCCCGGCGGATCGAGGGCGCCCAGGAGCCGGAGATCCGGACCATGAGCGGCTGGCTGACCTCCTGGGACGAGAAGGTCCCCGAGGCCCGGGACCACGGGGACATGCCCGGCATGGACCACGGCTCCGGACACGACATGTCCGCCATGCCCAGAAGGACATCGATGCCCGGGATGATGGGCGACGGCGAGATGGCCGCGCTGAGGAAGGCGTCCGGCCCGGCCTTCGACACGGCCTTCCTGAAGCTCATGGTCGAGCACCACAAGGGCGCCGTGGAGATGGCCGGCACCGAGCGGGCCAAGGGCGCGTACGGCCCCGCCAAGAAGCTGGCCGACGACATCATCAGGGCCCAGCGGTCCGAGATCGAGCAGATGGACCGCCTGCTCGCCGGCCACTGACCCCCGGAGCCGGACCCGCCGGGTACCAGGAACCGGGCCCCTCGGGTGCCGGAGCCGGACCCGCCGGGCCCCGGAGCAGGTCCCACCGAGGGCGGTCCCGGTCCCACCGGGGACCGGGACCGGTCCCATCGGGGGCTCAGTGACGGAATGGTGACGAACCGTTGACCGATGGCGCGGCGCGAACTCCGCCGCGCCATCGGTACCCTGAGCCCACGCGCGCGGTGTGACTGTCCCACCGGCGAGGCCCGGGGGGACGATGGGGATCGAGGTAGCGCAGGTGCTGGTGGCGGATCGGTACCGGCTGGAGTCACCCATCGGCCGGGGGGCCATGGGCGAGGTCTGGCGGGCCACGGACGAGGTGCTCGGGCGCCCGGTCGCACTCAAGCTGATGCTGGGGGACGACTCCCGCTCGGAGGCGGCGGCCCGGTTCCGGCTGGAGGGCCGGACGGCGGCCCGGCTCAGCCACCCGCATGTGGTGGCGGTCTTCGACTTCGGCGCCTGGGACAACCGGTTCTACCTGGTGATGGAGCTGGTCGAGGGCCGCAGCCTGGCCCAGGAGCTCTCCGCCGCCGGCCGGCTGGCGCCCGAGCGGGTGGCCACCATCGCCGCCCAGACGGCCGCCGGTCTGGCCTCCGCCCACCGGCAGGGCATCGTGCACCGGGACATCAAGCCCGGCAATCTGATGTCCGACGCCCAGGGCTCGGTCAAACTCGGTGACTTCGGCATCGCCCGCTTCCTGGACGACCCCGGCGCCGCGCTCACCACCGCCGGCCAGATCGTCGGCACCAGCCTCTACCTGGCGCCCGAACGCGCCCTCGGCCGCCAGGCGGGACCGGCCTCGGACGTGTACTCGCTCGGCTGTGTGCTCTACCAGTTGCTCACCGGCCGGCCGCCGTTCCAGGCCGACACCGCCACCGGCACGCTCTATCTGCACATCGACACGGAACCGGTGCCGCCCGGCCGGCACGGCGTCCAGGTGCCGGCCGCCTTCGAGAGCTATCTGCTCGGCCTGCTGGCCAAGCAGCCGGAGGACCGGCCGGGCGCCCAGGAGGTGGCCGACTGGTTCAACTCCGGCGCCTGGCGCGGTTCCGCTCCCCTCCCCGTGCCCGCCACCCCGGCGGCCGCGTCCGCTCCCCTGCCGGAGCCCGCCCGGCCGCCGGCCCCCGCTTCCGGCCCCGGCCACCGGTCGGTGCCCTCGCACCGTGCCGCCCCGGCCGCGCACCGGTCGGCGGCTCCCGCGCACCGGTCGGCTCCCGCTCCGCACCGGTCGGCCGGCCCGTCTTACCGGTCGGCCGCCCCCGGGCCGGCCGCCCCGGCGCCCGGTGCCCTGCCGCTGCCCGAGCCCGCGCCCTCGGCGACCACTTACGCACTGCCCCCGGCGGGCGGGCGCTCCCAGGGGCGCGGGCGCCGCGCCGCCGCCCCCGCCCGGCGTCCCGGCGGGGCCCGGGAGTTCGTACGGCGCCGGCCCCGGGTGGCCAGCGCCATCGCCGGCTCGGTGGCGTTCCTGGTGTGCACCCTGCTCGGCATGGCCTGGTTCGGCTCCGACGACACCGGCCGGGACACCCCCGCCGTCGAGTCCCCGGCCGGCCTCACCGCCGACGGCACCCCCTGACCACCGGCAGAACCGACAGAACCGACAGGGCCGACAGAACCGACAGGGCCGGCAGGACCGGCAGGGCCGGCAGGACCGGCGGAGCAGACAGGGTCGGCAGAGCCCCCGCCCCTTCCCCTATCCCTTCTTCTCCTCCACCGCGTCCCCGGCGGGGGCGTCGCCGCGCCCGTAGTGATGGGTGGTGACCATGTAGATCAGCCCGGTGCCCACCACCACCGCGCCGCAGAGCAGCACGATCCAGTTCTCGTACCAGGGCCGGTCCGGGGTGCGGGCCCAGGAGATGTTGACGATGGCGAAGATCCCGTACGCCAGCGCCGCCGCGTTGACCAGCAGCCCCCACCGGCCCAGGGTGAACTCCCCGCTGGGCCGCCACCCCTTCAGCCGCGCCCGGAGCGCGGCCAGCACCACCATCTGGAACGAGCCGTAGATGCCCAGGATGGCGAAGGACACGATCTTGGTGAGGGCGTCCGCGGAGATCAGCGAGCCGAAGGCGATCAGGACCGGCACGACCGCCGCCACCAGCAGGGCGAAGCCGGGTACGGCCCGGGCGTGCGAGAACTGCCGGAGCAGCCGGTGGCCCACGATCATCTCGTCCCTGGCGTACGAGTAGATGAGCCGGCCGGCCGCCGCCTGGAGGCTGATGGTGCAGGACAGGAACGAGATCAGCACCACCGCCATCACCAGCCGGGCGCCGGTCTCGCCCATGGCGTCGTACAGCAGATGGACCACCGGGTCGGCGTCCTCGCCGGAGATGATCGCCCGGTAGTCGGCCACCGAGAGCAGCAGCGAGAGACAGGTGAAGGTGGCGGCGGCCCCGCCCACGTAGATGGTGCGGCGCATCGCCTTGGGGATCACCTTCCCCGGGTGGGCGACCTCCTCGGCGGTGTCCCCGCACGCCTCGAAGCCGTAGTACTGGTAGAAGCCGATGATGGCGGCGGCCAGGAAGACCGGGGCGTAACCGCCGTCGCCCTGGGTGTCATAGCTGTCGAAGATCACCCCGAGCCCGTGGAAGCGGTGGGTGACCAGCAGATAGATGCCGACCACCAGCGCCCCGATCAGCTCGCCGCCGAAGCCGATGACCGCCGCCCAGGACAGTGCCTTGGTGCCGCAGTAGTTGATGAGCACGGCGACGATGATCAGCACCACCGTGCAGAGGACGGTGGTGTGCACGCTGGGGTCGAAGCCGAAGAGGATCGCGATGTACGGCCCCGCCCCGTAGGCGACCGAGGTGATGGTCACCAGCAGCGCCCACATGTAGACCCAGCCGGTCATCCACGCCCAGCGCTTGCCCCACAGCCGGCGGGCCCACGGGTAGACGCCGCCCGCGATGGGGTACTGGGCGACGACCTCGCCGAAGACCAGGGCCACCAGGAACTGCCCGAGCCCCGCCATCAGGAAGGCCCAGATCATCGGCGGGCCGCCGGTCATCAGGGCCGTACCGAAGAGGGTGTAGGTGGAGACCACCGGCGACAGATAGGTGAAGCCGAGCGCGAAGTTGGCCCAGGGCCCCATCTCCTTGCGGAACTCCGAACCGGGCTCGCCGCCCTGCCCGGCGCCCGCCCCGGCGGCCCCCTGTCCGGCTCCCGACCCCTGTCCGGCCCCCGCCCCCGACCCGGCACCGGCCCCCGCGGCCGAGGCGGGCGCCGGCTCGCCGCCCGTGCCCGGCGTCACCGCTCCACCCGCCCGGCGGCGACGGACTCCCGGCCGGTGATCAGATCGGCGGCCCGCTCGGCGGCGAGCAGCACCGTCACCATGGGGTTGATGGTCGGCATGGTCGGGAAGACCGAGGCGTCCACCACCCGCACCCCGTCGAAGCCGCGGAGCCGCAGCTCGGGATCGACCACCGCCAGCGGGTCGTCCGGCGCGCCCATCCGGCAGGTGCCGGCCGGGTGGTAGACGGTGTGCGCCGCCCGGCGGGCGTACTCGGAGAGCTCGGCGTCCGTGGTGACCGAGGGCCCGGGCGCCACCTCGCGGCGCAGCCAGCTCCGCAGCGGCTCGGTGGCGGCCACCTTCCGGGCGACCCTCATCCCGTCCACCAGGGTCTGTTCGTCATGGCCCTCCGGGTCGGTGAAGTAGCGGAAGTCCAGCGCCGGATGAACAGTCGGATCGGCGCTGGTGAGCCACATCCGGCCCACCGAGCGGGCCCGGGGGACGTTGGGGGTCATGCACACCCCGTGCTCCACGGCCGGGTAGCCCAGGCGCTCGGTGTTGACGCTGAACGGCACCTGGTAGAAGTGGAACATCAGGTCCGGCCGGGACGCCCCGGCCTCCCGGCGCAGAAAGAGCCCGGCGTCCGAGTCCATGGCGGAGTTGGGCGGCAGCGGGCCCTCGGTCTCCCAGATGATCACCGACTCCGGATGGTCGAGCAGGTTCTCGCCCACGCCCGGCAGGTCCGCCAGCGGCTCGATGCCCAGACCGCGCAGCTGGTCGGCCGGCCCGATCCCGGAGAGCAGCAGCAGCCGGGGGGTGTCGATCGCCCCGGCGCAGAGCAACAGCTCCCGCTCGGCCCGCAGTACGCGCTCCCCGCCGTCCTTCTCCCGCACCTGCACCCGGGTCAGCGCCCCGGCCGCGTCGGCCAGCAGCCGATACGCCCAGGTCTCCAGCCGGAGCGTCAGATTGGGCCGGTCGAGCACCGGGTGGAGGTAGGCCACCGAGGCCGAGGAGCGCTTGTTCTCTTCCGGCTCGTAGGCGAGTGAGAAGAACCCGGTGCCCTCCGGGAAGGGCTGGGCGTTGAAGTCCTCCACCACCGGCACGCCCAGCGCCTGGTGGGCGGCGGCGACGAAGTCCCGGGCGATCGGGTTCCGGTCCTGCTCGGCGACCGGGACGATCCGGTTCTTCAGCCGCTTCCGGTACGGCAGGATCGTCTCCGGGCCCCAGCCCGCGCACCCCCGCTCCACCCACTCGTCCAGGTCTTCCGGCAGGGGCAGAAAGCTGATCAGGGTGTTGTGCGAGGAGCAGCCGCCGAGCACCCGGGCGCGGGAGTGCAGGATGTGCGAATTGCCGCGCGGCTGCTCGGTGGTGGTGTACCCGTAGTCGAACTCCGAGTCCAGCAGGTTGATCCAGTTCCGCAGCTTCAGGATCCGCTCGTCCCCGACGTCGCTGGGGCCGCCCTCCACCACACAGACCCGCACCGAAGGGTCCTCGGTGAGCCGGTCCGCCAGCACGCAGCCGGCGGTGCCGCCACCCACGATCACATAGTCGTACGTCTCATCCGTCTCGTCCCCGCGACCGTTCTCCGCGCTCATACCGTCCTCACCCGTCCTCACCCGTCCTCACCCGTCCACGCTCTCGCATCAGCCGGCCGTCCCCGTCCCCCCGCGCTCCCCCTCCCCTTACTCCCCTCCCCCGCACTTGCCTCCCTCCCCCCTCCCCCTCCCTCCCCCCTTCGCCCGGCGTTCAGCCCTTGAACCAGCCGGACGGCGCGGGCCGCAGGTTCTGGTAGATGTGCTTGGACTCCTGGTACTCCCGCAGCCCGGTGGGCCCGAGCTCCCGGCCGACGCCGGACCGCCCGAAGCCGCCCCACTCGGCCTGGGGGACGTACGGGTGGAAGTCGTTGATCCACACGGTGCCGTGCCGCAGCCGGCCGGCCACCCGCTGGGCCCGGCTCGCGTCGGAGGTCCATACGGCTCCGGCCAGCCCGTAGCGGGTGTCGTTGGCCAGCTCCACGGCCTCGTCCTCGTCCCGGAACCGCTCGACCGTCACCACCGGGCCGAAGACCTCCTCCTGGACGATCCGCATGGAGCGGTCGCAGTCCGCGAAGACCGTCGGCTCCAGGAAGAAGCCGTCCGCCAGCGCCGGGTCGTCCGGGCGCTTGCCGCCGGTGACCACCCGGGCCCCCTCGGAGCGGCCGATCTCCAGGTACTTCTCGACCTTCTCCCGGTGCTCCGCCGAGCTGAGCGGCCCGCTCTCGGTCGCCTCGTCCCTGCCGTCACCCAGCCGGATCGCCCGGGCCCGCGCGGCCAGCCGCTCCACGAACCGGTCGTACAGGCCGTCCTGGACGAGCAGCCGGGAGCCGGCCGAACAGACCTGCCCGGAGTGCAGGAAGGCGGCGTCCAGCGCGTAGTCGATGGCCGCCTCGACGTCGCAGTCCTCGAAGACGACGTTCGGATTCTTGCCGCCGAGCTCCAGGGCGATGTTCTTCACGTCCTCCGCCGCGGCCTCCATGATCCGCCGCCCGGTCGCCAGACCGCCGGTGAAGGAGACCAGGTCCACGTCCGGGTGGGCGGTCATCGCCGCGCCCACGGTGGCGCCGGAGCCGAGCACCAGGTTGGCCACCCCGCGCGGGGCGCCCGCCTCCTCGATGAGGCGGATCATGTGGATGGTGGTGAGCGGGGTGGTCTCGCTCGGCTTCAGTACGAAGGTGTTCCCCGCCGCCAGCGCGGGCGCGACCTTCCAGGACGCCTGGAGGAGCGGGTAGTTCCAGGGGGCGATCAGGGCGCACACCCCGATCGGCGCGTACACCACCCGGCTCAGCACGTCCGGGCCGACGTCCACCACCCGGCCGCCGTCCTTGTCGGCGATCTCCGCGAAGTAGCGGAAGGCGTTGGACACGTCCTCCACGTCGAGCCGGGCCTCGGTGAGCGTCTTGCCGGTGTCGGCCGTCTCGGTACGGGCGATCTCCTCCCGGTCGCGCAGCAGGAACTGGCTGACCCGGTGCAGCACGTCCGCGCGCACCCGGGTCGGCGCGTGCGCCCACTCCTCCTCGCGGAAGGCCCGCGCGGCCGCCCTGACGGCCCGGTCGACATCGGCGGCGTCGGCCTCGTCCACGGTGGTCACCACCGAGGCGTCGTACGGGTTGATCACCTCCCGCCGCCCGCCGGCCACCGCGCTCACCCAGGCGCCGTCGATGTACAGATCACCCATTCCGGCCCTCCTCGTCCCGTCCGTGCCAGTCCCCGTCCGTACCCGCCCGTACGCGTCCAACCGGCGCCGCGCCGGGCCGCTCCACATGGTTCAGCGCCACGGGCCCACGCCACCGGGGCACACCGCAGCACCCGAGGACCGGGGAATGAATTGACCTGATCGGACCAGCCGGGCCGCCCGCCACCGGCGCGGCCCGTCGGCGGCCGGGGCGAGCCGGCCACCCGGGAGGGGCGTACGGCCACCCGGGACACGGCGGTACGCCCCCGGGGCCACCCGGGACAGGGGTCAGGACAGGGGGCCCGGCCACACCCCGCGTGCGGGCACAAGGCCCCGGCCGCGCCCCGCTCGTGGGCACAGGGGCCCGGCCACGCCCCGCCCGCAGGTACAGGGGTCCGGCCGCACCCCTCCCGCGGGCACACGGATCTGCCGCGCCCCCCGCGCGGGCGCGGGGGGCGTCCCTCAGACGTAGACGGCGCGCACCACCGTGACGGTGAGGACCGAGGCGCTGACGTAGTACCGCACGACCACCCCGCCCACGGTGGCCTCGCGCCGGTCGGGGTCGCCCTTCACCGGGGTGGAGCCCAGCCCGTACGGTTCGGCGGCCAGCCGGCGCAGCCCGGCGTCGAAGGTGTCCCGTAAGGCGCGGGGCATGGCGAACCGGGCCTGGTCGGCGGGCGGGGCGTGCTGGACATGGCAGTGGGTCACAGCGCCTCCGGGCCCGCCGGGGCGTCTGCCGCGCCGATGTCCTCGCCCCGGGCGAGCCGCTCGAACAGCGCCTCGTCCTCCTCGTCGGCGCCGGTCCCCGACAGCGCCCAGCGCACCAGGGCGACCGGCAGTTCGGGGGCGGGGACATGGGCGATGGCCCGGTCGAACTCGGCGGCCCGGTCGGTGTCCATGGCGGCCCGGACGGCCGCGATGGTGCCGGGCAGTTCCACCAACTCCCCGCCGATCACGGTCTTGAGCGTGTCGTCCATGCGAAGCCTCCCTGCCTCCCGCGCGGTGGTCCACGGCGTCCAGCCGGTACGGCGGCCGCCAGGGTACGCCTCGCACCGTACGCGACCCGGCCCGCCCGCCCGCCGGGCGCTCCTCCGCCGACCACCCGTCAGCGGGCGGCCCCTGCCCGTGGTTGCCGCTCGGCGCACACCGGCATGCCCGGCGCCCGCCAGGACACCCCGGCCCGCCCGGCCACCGGCCACGCGGCCCCGCCCCCCAGTCGGGGGTCGGGCCGGTCCCGCCTCACTCCACCGGGGTCGTCTCCGGCATCTCGCCCTCGGTCGTCGTCACATCGATCACCGAGAAGACCGCGCCCTGGGGATCGGAGAGGGTGGCGAACCGGCCGAACGGACTGCTCATCGGCCCGAACCGGACCACCCCGCCGCGCGCGGTCGCCCGGTCGATGGCGGCGTCGCAGTCCTCGACGGTGAAGTACACATTGATGTGCGGCGGCACCTCGGCCGGGAAGTCGTCCGTCATCGCCATCCGGCCCAGCACGGTGGTGTCCCCGGCGTCGAACAGCAGGAAGTCGTAGGGTCCGGACTCCATCCGCCGGGGCCGGTAGCCGAAGACCCCGGTGAAGAAGGCGTCCGCCTTCGCCGGCTCGCGGGTGTAGATCTCGGCCCAGCAGTAGGCGCCGGGCACCCCGGTCGCCTCGAAGCCCTGGTGGCTGCCCGGCTCCCAGAGCCCGAAGGCGACGCCACTGGGGTCCCGGACGAGCGCCATCGTGCCGAAGTCGCTCACCCGCATCGGCTCCATGAGAACCTCGCCGCCGTGCTCGCGGACCCTGGCGACGGTGGCGGCCGTGTCCGTGGTGGCGAGATAGAGGCACCAGGCCGACTGGTCCTCCGCGCCCGGCATCGGCGGCACGACGGCGGCGACCGCCTTTCCGCCGGCGCGGGCCTCCGTGTAGTTGCCGAACTCGGTCGCTGACTCGCCGAAGGTCCAGCCGAGCACGTCTCCGTAGAAGCTCTTGGCGCCCTCCAGGTCGGCGAACATCGCGTCCGCCCAGATGGGGGTGGATTCCTGTACGGCCATGGCGCCGCCCTCTCCGTCCCGGCCCCCCTGAGTCTCCCTGCCAGGATTCCCTGTCCGTTTTTTCACGTTAGACAGGTATGTCCACCACGTCGACCGGGGCAGGGGTGGCGAATACCGAGCCAATGGCGAGTCCCACCCCCCAAGTCGGCTGACGAGGTGTCATACTGGTGTCGGCAGCCCTTCGTGCATCCCCCGTCGCGAAGGGCTGCTTTCATGTCCGCGGCCGGTCACGCTCCCCGTCACGGCCATGACCCCGGCGCCCGCCCCCGGCCATGGACCCAGCCCCGGACTCCGCCCCGGCATCCGGCACCGCCACGCGACACCCGGCACCCGGCACCCGGCACCCGGCCGGAAATCCCGGACCCCGATCCTCAGGTCGCCGCTGCGCGCCGGCGCCGGCCCACCGGTCCGCGCGGGCGACAGGCACCCGGCGCACTCCGAGGGCACGACGGCTCACGGCGGCACAGCGGCTCACACGGTCAAGGGACTCCCCTCGTGGCCCCCTGGCCGTGTTTTTTCGAGTTAACAGTGACGTAGAGTGTTTGCGCAAGCCCACTCCTGCTCCGGGTCCCGTCGGGGGCCTGCTCCGGGCCGCTCAGCGGCGGGATCGGTAGAGTACGAATTCATCCGGCCGCGAACGAGCGGCGGAGGTGACCATGGGGACCGGGATGGACAACGACGCGGGGCGCGGCGGGGAGCCGGCGCCCGAGCTGAGAACGTTGCAGCAGAAGGTCGCGTACATGGTGGAGAAGACCTTCCCCGGGCAGCGGATCTCGGGCCGGTACTTCGCCGAGCTGGTCAGGGAGCGCGGCGGGTCGCTCTCGCACAGCTACTTCTCCAACATTCTGGCGGGCAAGGTCACCCATCCCTCGGAGGAGATCCTCAAGGCGCTCGGGCTCGGCTTCGGCGTCGACTGGCGGTTCTTCAAGGCGGAGTCCGAGGTCGTGGACGACGTCGTCGCCGGGCTCCAGTTCCTGGCCAAGCGACGGACCGGCGAGATCAGCGGGGTCGCCGCCCGGGGCGCCGGCGACAGCGGCCTCCCGCCCGAGTTGCTGGCCTTCGCCCTCTCCCTGCTGGAGGACAGAAGACCGCAGGACGGCGACGGCCGGCCGGACCCCGGCCCGACGCCCCCCTCCGGTCCACCCGGCCCGCACGTCTTCTAGCCCCGGGCCCCGCCCTCCCGCGACGGCGCCCCCCGGCGGCCACCCCCGGGCCGGCCACCGGGACCACTCCCCCACCCACCCCCGGGACCACTCCCCCACCCACCCCCGGGATCACTTCCCCCACCCCCCCGGGGTCACCGCCTCACTCACCGCCCGGGTCACGTCTCCCACCCACCCCGGGGTCACCGCCCCACTCCCCCGGAGTCACCGCCCCCCTCGTCCTTCCGGGGGTCACCACCCCACTCACCCCCCGGGGTCACTCCCCCGATTCACCTCCCCGGGTCACTCCCTCGCCCGCCCTCGGATCGCCCCGGGCCGGCCCCCGCCGCCGGAGAATCACCGGCCGCCGGGGGACCGCCCCGTACAGACACCGGACCGTGAACGCGTGTCCGGGCCGGTTGGCTAAAATCTCCGGGCGCATGTCACACACGCGTGACGACGATCAAGAGGCCCCCATGTCCCTGCGCCAGCTGCGGAAAGAGTGCGAAGCCGGTCTGGCGGATCTGCCGATCCCCTCTCCCTTCAGCATCCCGGCGCTGGTCGTGAACATGGAAGCCGCCCGGGGGCGGACCATCGTCCTCCATGAGCTGCCCGACCGGCTGGCGCGCGTCAACGCCGCCTGCGGGCTCCGGCTGTCCTCCGGCGACACCAGCCTGGTCCTCTACCGGCGGCGCCCCACCCCGTACCAGACCCAGCACGTCATCCTGCACGAGCTGTGCCACGAGTGGTTCGACCACGGCACCTCGCTCGACGCCGAGCAACTGCGCAGACTGCTGCCGGTCTTCGACACCTCCCTGATCACCCGGGTGCTCCGGGCGGACGGGCCCACCACCGTGCAGGCCCGCGCCCAGTACGACACTCATGACGAGCGGGTGGCCGAGTTCGGCGCCTCGCTGATCCCCCGGATGGCTCAGGACGTGACCAGCGACGACATGGTGGGCCGGCTGGCCAACTCCTTCTCCCGGCCGACGGCCCGGCGGCGTTCCCCCTTCCGCCGCCCATGACCGTCACCCGCCCCGCTCCCCCGGCCCGCACCGCCCCCACCCAGGCCCCACCTTCCTCACCTTCCTCACCTTCCCCACCCCGCCCACTCGGCCCACTCGGCCCACTCAGGCTTCCGGAGGCCCACCGATGACCCCGCTCGACCTCGCCGGCTATCTGATAGCCGTCCTGATGACCGCCGTCGCCCTCTGGCGCATGCCGGCGGCCCTCCGGGGCGGCACCGACGAGGACAAAAGGCGGCGGGCGCTCTGGGGCTGCTACGCGGGCTTCGCGCTCGCCCTGTGGACCAAGACCGAGGTCGTCCGCATCGGGCTCAACAACGGCCCGGTCGTCGACCTCGCCGTACTGATCAAGCACTACACCGCGACCGTCGCGATCCTGGCCATCCTCAGCTACATCGTGGCGATCTACGGCTCCTACGCCGAAGACGGCGCCGTCCCCCGGCATGTGCGGTTCGCCCGGGTCGTCCAGCGGCTGGCGACGAAGGCGTCGGTCGCCACGCTGATCCTGCTGACGGTGCTCTTCTTCACGGTGGTGGACCACTCCGTCCCCTCCGACCGGTTCGTCTCCGACCATGCCGGCGAGTGGGGCGCCACCCTCTACATGAGCGTGTTCTACCTCTACCTGGGCGCCGCGTCGGCGGTCTGCGCCTACCAGTGGGCGCTGGCCACCCGGGCGGCCGCCGTGCGCCATCTGCGGGTGGGGCTCGCCATGATGACCTGCGCCATGTTCATCGGCGTCGGCTACACCCTGAGCCGCACCCTGTTCCTCTGGATCAGCGTGGCCGACCGGCCCGACCACGACTTCGCGCTCGCCTTCGACGAGGTCACCGAGGCCGCGCAGATCCTGCTCTTCGCCCTCTTCGCGCTCGGCGCCTCCCTCCCGGCCTTCAGCAAGCTCTGGCGCCGGGTGCGGCTGTGGCGGGCGCAGGCCGCGCTGCACCCGCTCTGGTACGAGCTGATGGCCGGCTTCCCGGACCAGCCCTTCGAGCCGCCAGCCCCGCTGATGCGCGAGCTGACCCGCTTCTCCACCCCGGCCGACCTGCGGATCGACCGCTGGGCCGCCGATATCGCGGACGCGGTGGAGAAGCTCCGGCACTACGTCCCCGACACCCTGCTCCCGGCTGCCCGCCGGGCCGCCGGGCCGGACACCGCCGGGGAGCCGGCCGGTCCCCTGACCGAGGCGTACTGGATCAAGGCCGCACTCGCCGCCAAGGCCGGGGGTGCCCCCGCCGGGGAGGCCGCCGCCGTCGAACCCCGGCACGCCACCGACCAGGACGGTGAGGTCGCCTGGCTGGTCCAGGTGGCCGGCGCGTACCGCACCGTCACCGACGACCGGGCCCGCCACGTCCTGGCGACCGCCCGCACCCCCGACCCCATGACGGAGACCACCGCGTGACCACCGCCCTCACCCCCGAGCACCCGGCCGCCCCCGGCACCTCGCGGGTCCTGCGCACCGCCCGTACCGTCACCGACGTCTTCCAGCCGCGCAATCTGCTGCTCGCCGGGATGCTCGCCATCGGCTGGGCGGCGGCCGGCGACTGGACCGGACTGCCCTGGGGACTGCTCGGCGCCCTCTGCGCGGGAATCGTGCCGGCCGGCTACATCGAGTGGGAGCGCGGCCGGGGCAAGTGGGGCGACCGGCACGTGGTCGACCGGACCAAGCGGGCGCCGATCTTCTTCGTGATCCTCGGCTCCATCGGCACCGGCTCCCTCGTCATGGTGCTCGGCCACGCCCCGGTGGGCATCCTCGCCGCGATGCTGGCGCTCTGGGTGATGACGATCGGGCTGCTGGCGGTCAACACCGTCTGGAAGATCTCGGTGGACGCGGCCGTCGCCGCCGCCGTCGTGGCCCTGCTCTCCGCCGCGCACTCACCCTGGTGGCTGCTGGGCTCCGCCCTCGCCGCCGCCGTCTGCTGGTCCCGGGTGGCCCTGGGCTACCACACCGTCGCCCAGACCATCGCCGGCTCCGCCCTGGGCGCCGCCACCGCGACGACCTTCCTCTTCCTCTGACCCGCCCCCTCGGCCCACCCCTTCACCGCCCCACCGGCACCGGCCGGGAAGCACCCCACCCCAGCCACCCCACCAGCGGAGAAGCCTCTCACCCCGCCGCCAGCACCTCCGCCAGAAAGGCGTCGAGCTCCAGCCGCTCCTGGCCCGCCGGGACCTCCTCGTACGTCCGGTCCAGGAACTTCCGCAGCGACGGCGCCCACACCGTGAAGACGGCGCTGCGCAGCAGCTCGATCCGCAGCTCCTCCCGGGAGCCGTTCAGATGCGGCCACATCCGTACGTCCCCGATGCCCACCTCGCCCCGCATGCCCTCGGCCAGCATCTCCCGGCTCAGCCGCCACTCGGCGGCGAGCAGCCCGTCGTGGAGAAAGCCGACGCGCACCGCGTACGGATCGTCGGCCTCGTAGGTCAGCTGCGCCAGCACCGGCAGGTCGTGGCCGCTCTGCGCGAGAAGCCGCATGAAGACCTTGTCGCGCAGGACCGCTTTCATGTCGTTCCTCCAGGAGATCGTGGGACGGGCCTCTTTCCCGGTGCCCCGGCAATCCGGGGCCATGCGGGGGCCGGCCGGACGGCAGAGCGGCCTACTCCGCTCGGCTCACCCACCCTGCGCCCGGCTTGTACCGTTTTTACGGTGCTTGAATGAGCGTCACTTCCCTCGCCGCCGCCTGCGTGCTGCTGCTGTCCCCCGCAGTGGCCGTCCCCGCCACCACCGCGCCTGTCCCCGCCGTCCGGGTGGCCGCGGCCGCTCCCCGGACGGGTGCTCCGGCGCCCGGGGCCGGCGAACCGGTGCCGCCGCCCGCCACCGCGAGCGCCGACCCGTCGCTGCTGCGCCGGCCGGGTGTCCAGACGCGACCCGCCACCGGGGTGGCGGCCCCGCCCCCGCTGTCGGCCCGCTCCTGGCTGGTCGCGGACGCCCGAACGGGCGCGGTGCTGGCGGCCCGGGACGCCCATGAACGGCTGCCGCCCGCCTCCACCCTGAAGGCCCTCTTCGCCCTGACGGTGCTGCCCCGTCTGGACTCCGGGGCCCGGCACACGGTCGCCGACACGGAACTGGCCGAGATCGGCGACGGCAGCAGCCTGGTGGGCGTCAAGGAGAACCTGACCTACCGGGTCTCCGACCTCTGGAACGGCGTCTTCCTCAGCTCCGGCAACGACGCCGTCCATGTGCTCGCCGGAATGAACGGCGGCTGGGAGGAGACCACCCGCCAGATGCAGCGCACCGCCGAGTCACTGGGCGCCCGGGACACCCGGGTGGTCTCCCCGGACGGCTACGACGCCCCCGGGCAGGTCTCCTCCGCGTACGACTTGGCGGTCTTCGGCCGCGAAGGGCTCAAGAACCCCGACTTCGTCCGGTACGCGGGGACGGCGGACGCCCAGTTCCCCGCCGACGGCTGGTCCTTCGGCATCAAGAACACCAACCGCCTGGTGACCGGCGCCGACGGGGTGGCCCGCTACCCGGGCATCCTCGGCCTCAAGAACGGCTACACCAGCGGCGCGGGCCACACCCTGATCGCCGCCGCCCGGAAGGGGCCGCACACCCTGGTCGTCACCGTGATGAACCCGCAGGACGGCGGGGCCTACACCGTCTACGAGGAGGCCCGCGCCCTGCTGGACTGGGGCTTCACGGCGGTCGGCCGCACCCAGCCGGTCGGCTCCCTGACCACCGCCCCCGCCACGCTTCCGGCCGCCGCCACCCCCGTGGCCGCCGGCCCCGCCGCCGCGCCCCCGGGCCACCCGGTGGCGGAGGCCGCCGAGAAGAAGGGCCCGGGCCTCGCCCTGCCCCTCGTCTTCCTGGCCTCCGCCGCCCTCGCCGCGCTGTTCCTGTGGCGAAGGCTCCGGCGCCGGCGCCCGAAACCGGCCGCCGACTTCGACTGGTGACTACTTCTCCTGCGGCCACCCGCCGTACGGCACGGTCAGCAGCTCCATGGCATGACCGCTCGGGTCGAGGAAGTAGACCCCGCGCCCGCCGTCGTTGTGGTTGATCTCGCCCTCCCGCTGCCGGCGCGGATCGGCCCAGTACGTCAACCCGGCCTCCCGCACCCGCCCGAAACCGGCGTCGAACTCCTCCTCCGACACCAGGAAGGCGTAGTGCTGCGTCCGGATGTCGCCCTCCGGAACACTGGCGAAGTCCAGGGTGACCCCGTTCGCCGTCTCCACAGGCACGAACGGCCCGGCCGCCGGCCCCACTTCGAGCCCCAGAACATCCGCCAGAAACTTCGCGGACTCGTGCTTGTCCCTCGACGGGACGATGGTGTGATTCAACTGAACAGCCACGGTGTGATGCCTCCTACGGCCCACTCCCGGCACCTCCATGCCTCACCCGACCGGTGACCACCACGCGATGCCACCCCCACCCTAAAACCACCTCCGCCCCCCGGCCCCCCCGTTTTCCAGCCGCAGCCCCGCGTGCGCGGGGAGCAGGCACTTGCGGACGCGGTGTGCGCCCAGGTGGAGGGGCCATCCCCGCGTGCGCGGGGAGCAGAAGGATGCGGCGGAGCGGTGCGGGACGCTCCTGGGGCCATCCCCGCGTGCGCGGGGAGCAGAGTAGGTGACCTGGGGTTTCGGCGGCCTTGGGGTCGGGTTTGAGCAACTTCTGCGAACTGCGACATTACGGACGCGACGGTCAGTGGACCGTATAGCCGGGCACCGGTCAGGGTACCGAGGGCGTCCGCAGACGGGAGACGGGCCGGGTGGGGCCGTGAGGGTCGCCCCCGCAGGAGACGGCGGTAATAGCCGGCCCACCACACCCGTAACGGTTGTTCCGCCGGCTCCGAGGAGGTGAGCCCGGAGGGGCCACGCCCCCACCCACCGGGCAGAACCGCCGACCACCGGGCCGCACCCGGCAACCCATCAACCGCGCCCACCGGGCATAGGCACCCACCGGGCCGAGCCCGACGCCCACCCTCAGCGGTGCAGGGCGCGGCGTTGGAGGGACTTCAGGGGGGCGTGGTCGAAGCGGCGGAGTCACAGGGATGCCGCCGCCATCAGGAGCAACGAGACGGCCGCCCAGAACACCATGACCCACCACGGGCGCCCCGCAGGACCCAGGCGGGCGGCCAGGCCCAGCCCAACGCCGTAGGCGGTCAGGGAGCAGAGCACGTTCTGGAGGACGTAAACGCCCCACAGCGTAGAGGTCCACCACTCCGGACAGGACGACCCGGCGCGGGCCGTCGGGCGCCGCCACCAGCACGGCGGTGAGCAGCGTGAGCACCGCCAGGTGCAGCCCCGCCGCCCAGCGCATGCACCACTTCCAGGCACGCTCCCGCCGGGTCAGCAGCCAGGCGACCAGTATCGCGATGACGGCGTACCCCATGAGCACGTCCCAGGCGAAGACCAGCACGAAGTGCACCGTGCCCTCGGCGAACAGGAAGAGCGCCCGCCACCGGTAGCGCCCCGGCCAGGGGCGGCCGTGGCGGGCGGCCGAGTCGTACTGGATGGCCAGCCCCGCGCCGAACAGGATGGTCAGCATCGACAGGAACTTGCCGTCCGCCAGTAGCCGGAACACCGTCTCGGCGGCCTCGGGCACCGTGCCCAACGGCGCTCCGGGCGGGCCGCCGGTGAGGGCGCCCCACTCGGCCCCCGGGGCGGTGAATATCCAGACGTTGGTCATCAGCGTGCCCAGGACGGCCACGCCCCGGGCCACATCGAGCAGGGGCAGCCGGGTGCCGCCGGACGCGGTCGGGGCGGCGGCCGGCCCCGGGGTGCGCAAGGTCTCGATCATGGGCCCATCGTCCCGACGGCCCCGCCCCCGCCGCGTCCTGCCCGCAGCCGAACCACCGCTCCACCGAATACATCGAAGGATGCATAAACGGAGACAGACCGCTGGTCGGCGTCAGCGGGAGGAGAGGACCGTCGTGGCGAAGGCGGCCAGGTTGGCGCCGGCCCTTGCGACGCGCTCCGCCAGGGTGAGCGACTCCTCGTACCGGGGTCGCTGCCCGGCCGGCTGCCGCTTGCCGCGCAGATAGAGCGGGCAGGCCAGATCGGCGCAGACATAGATGCCGACGGTGTTGCCCTCCCGGCCGGCCGCACCGGCGCGCGGGGCGGCGAGCAGGGCCACCCCTGAGGAGGCGTGGCCGGTCAGGCAGATCTGGCAGAGGCTGGTCTTGAGCGCGCTGGTCCGGTTCGCCTCCGGGACGCGGAGGGCGATCCCGACCGGGCCCGCGTCACCGCCCGGACCCGGGACCGCGCCCGGCGGCAGGACCAGATGGGCGCGGAGCGGGGCGCCCGGATCACGCCAGCCGAGGAAGTCCAGGTCGTCCCAGGGGAGCCGGCCGAAGTCGGCGGGCAGTTTCATCCGGCTCGCCTCGCCCTTGGAGCAGTTGACGAACGAGGCGCGTATCTGTTTCTCGGTGAGCGGTTCCACGGTGGCGACCGTACGGGCCGACCGGAAGACCGGCACCCGAATTACCCGCCCGGCCACGCCCCGGACCCGACCCGCACCCGGGCCGGGCCCACACACCCGCACCCGCACCCGGCGGAAGCCGTACCGGGCAGGCGGCGCCTGGCCCGGTACGGCCCCGCCGGGACTACTCCTCGCCCTCCAGCTCACCCTCCGTCTCCAGGAAGACCTGCCGCAGCGCGTCCAGGACCTTCGGGTCCGGCTTGGCCCACAGCCCCCGGGACTCGGCCTCCAGCAGGCGTTCCGCGATGCCGTGCAGGGCCCAGGGGTTGGCCTCCTGGAGGAACGCGCGGTTCTCCGGGTCCAGGACATACGTCTCGGTGAGCTTGTCGTACATCCAGTCGGCCACCACCCCCGTCGTGGCGTCGTACCCGAAGAGGTAGTCGACGGTCGCGGCCAGCTCGAAGGCGCCCTTGTAGCCGTGGCGGCGCATCGCCTCGATCCACTTGGGGTTGACCACCCGGGCGCGGAAGACCCGGGAGGTCTCCTCGACCAGGGTGCGGGTGCGGACCGTCTCCGGACGGGTGGAGTCACCGATGTACGCCTCCGGGGCGGTGCCCCGCAGCGCGCGGACGGTGGCCACCATGCCGCCGTGGTACTGGAAGTAGTCGTCCGAGTCCGCGATGTCGTGCTCACGGGTGTCGGTGTTCTTCGCCGCGACCGCGATCCGCTTGTACGCCGTCTCCATCTCGGCGCGGGCCGGGCGGCCGTCCAGCTCACGGCCGTAGGCGTAGCCGCCCCAGACCGTGTACACCTCGGCCAGATCGGCGTCGGTGCGCCAGTCCCGGGAGTCGATCAGCTGGAGCAGACCGGCCCCGTAGGTCCCCGGGCGGGAGCCGAAGATCCGGGTGGTGGCGCGCCGCTCGTCGCCGTGCTCGGCGAGATCCGCGCGGGTGTGGGCGCGGACGAAGTTCTCGGCGTCCGGCTCGTCCAGCCCGGCGGCCAGCCGTACCGCGTCGTCCAGCAGGCCGATGACGTGCGGGAAGGCGTCCCGGAAGAAGCCGGAGATGCGCAGCGTCACATCGACCCGGGGGCGGCCCAGCTCCGCGAGCGGAACGGCCTCCAGGCCGGTCACCCGGCGGGAGGCGTCGTCCCAGACCGGCCGGACACCCAGCAGGGCGAGCGCCTCGGCCACGTCGTCGCCGGCGGTGCGCATGGCGCTGGTGCCCCAGAGGGAGAGGCCCACCGAGGTCGGCCAGTCGCCGTGGTCGGCCCGGTACCGCTCAAGGAGCGAGTCGGCCAGCGCCTGGCCGGTCTCCCAGGCGAGCCGGGAGGGGACGGCCTTGGGGTCGACCGAGTAGAAGTTACGTCCGGTCGGCAGGACGTTGACCAGCCCGCGCAGCGGCGAACCGGACGGCCCGGCCGGCACGAAGCCGCCGTTCAGCGCGTGCACCGCGTGGTCCAGCTCGTCGGTGGTGGCGGCGAGGCGTGGAACGACCTGCCGGGCGGCGAAGTCCAGGATGTCCGCGACGGCCGGGCCGTGGCCGTCCGCGACCGACTCCACCGCGGCCGGGTCCCAGGCGGCGGCCTCCATCGCCTCGACCAGCTCCCGGGCCTTCGCCTCGGCCTCGTCGGCGGTGGTGCGGGTGGCGGCCGACTCGTCCAGGCCCAGCGCCTCCCGGAGGCCGGGCAGCGCCTGGGTGCCGCCCCAGATCTGCCGGGCACGGAGGATGGAGAGGACCAGGTTGACCCGCTCCGGGCCGGTCGGCGCCCCGCCCAGGACATGGAGGCCGTCCCGGATCTGGGCGTCCTTCACCTCGCAGAGCCAGCCGTCCACATGGAGCAGGAAGTCGTCGAAGCCGTCGTCGTCCGGCCGGTCCGCCAGGCCCAGGTCGTGGTCGAGCCGGGCGGCCTGGATGAGGGTCCAGATCTGGGCGCGGATGGCCGGCAGCTTCGCCGGGTCCATGGACGAGATCTGGGCGTACTCGTCGAGCAGCTGCTCCAGCCGCGCGATGTCGCCGTACGAGTCGGCGCGGGCCATCGGCGGCACCAGATGGTCCACCAGGGTGGCGTGCACCCGGCGCTTGGCCTGGGTGCCCTCGCCCGGGTCGTTGACCAGGAACGGATAGACCAGCGGCAGGTCCCCGAGGGCCGCGTCCGGGCCGCAGGCGGCGGAGAGGCCGGCGTTCTTGCCGGGCAGCCACTCCAGGTTGCCGTGCTTGCCCAGGTGCACCATGGCGTCCGCGCCGAAGCCACCGTCCTCCGCGCGGGCGGCGATCCAGCGGTAGGCGGCCAGATAGTGGTGGGAGGGCGGCAGATCCGGGTCGTGGTAGATCGCGATCGGGTTCTCGCCGAAGCCGCGCGGCGGCTGGATGAGGATCAGCAGATTGCCGCGCCGGAGGGCCGCGAGCACGATGTCGCCGTCCGGGTCGCCACCCTCGGCGGCACGGCTCCGGTCGAGGAACATCTCACCGGGCGCCGGGCCCCAGTGCTCCTCCACCCGCTCCCGCAGCTCGGCCGGGAGGGTGGCGTACCAGCGCCGGTAGTCGGCGGCCGGGATGCGGACCGGGTTGCGGGCGAGCTGCTCCTCGGTCAGCCACTCCTGGTCGTGACCGCCCGCCTCGATCAGCGCGCGGATCAGCTCGTCACCGTCGCCGGAGACCAGACCGGGGATCTCCGCCTCGGGCCCGAAGTCGTACCCCTCGGCGCGCAGCCGGCGCAGCAGGGCCACGGCGGAGGCGGGGGTGTCCAGGCCGACCGCGTTGCCGATCCGGGAGTGCTTGGTCGGGTAGGCGGAGAGCACCAGGGCGAGGCGCTTCCCGGCGTTGGGTATGTGGCGGAGCCGGGCGTGCCGGACGGCGATCCCGGCGACCCGGGCGGCGCGCTCGGGGTCGGGGACATAGGCGGGCAGTCCGTCCGCGTCGATCTCCTTGAAGGAGAACGGGACGGTGATCAGCCGGCCGTCGAACTCCGGCACGGCGACCTGGGTGGCCGCGTCCAGCGGGGAGAGCCCCTCGTCGTTCTCGTCCCAGGCGGCCCGGGAGCCGGTGAGGCAGAGCGCCTGGAGGACCGGGACGTCCAGCTGGGCCAGGGCACCCGCGTCCCAGGCGTCCTCGTCGCCACCGGCCTGCGCCTCGGCCGGCTTGGTGCCGCCCGCCGCGAGCACGGTGGTGACCACGGCGTCGACGGTGCGGAGCCGCTCCACCAGCTCCGGCTCGGGAGCGCGCAGGGAAGCCACGTAGAGGGGCAGCGGACGGCCGCCCGCGTCCTCGACGGCGGAGCAGAGGGCGTCCACGAAGGCGGTGTTGCCGCTCATGTGGTGGGCGCGATAGTAGAGCACCGCGATCGCCGGGGTGTCCGGGGCCACGTCCTCCCGGACCGTCCGCTCCAGCGGGCCCCAGCTGGGCGCGGCGGCCGGCGGCTCGAAGCCATGGCCGGTGAGCAGCACGGTGTCGGAGAGGAACCGGGCGAGCTGCTCCAGGTTCCCCGGACCGCCGTGCGCGAGGTAGGCGTGCGCCTCGGCCGCGATGCCGATCGGCACCGTGGAGTTCTCCATCAGCTGGGCGTCGGGCGCCTGCTCGCCGGTGAGCACCACGACCGGCTTCCCGGCCGCCAGCACCACGTCCAGCCCCTCCTGCCAGGCCCGGACGCCGCCGAGGAGGCGTACGACCACCAGCCCGGCCCCGTCCAGCAGCCCGTCCAGGTCCTCGACCGGGGTACGGGACGGGTTGGCGAACCGGTACGCCACCGGGCCCCCGGCGGCGCGGGCGCTCAGCAGATCGGTGTCGGAGTGCGACAGCAGCAGGACGGCGGGGCCGTCCCCGGCGGTGTCGGTGGTGTCGCCGTCGCGGTGGCGCGGGTCCGGCTCCCCGGCGGAGTGCAGCATGGTGTGCGCAGGCCTTCCTCGGGGTGTCCGCGCCCCGGGTGGTCGTGTGGACGGCGGGAGTTCCTGGCTCACCGGACGGGACGCCGGCTGACAGTGGCGGGACCGCGCCGGACTCGCACCGGCTTCCTCCCCAGGGTCCCGGACCCTGTGCCGTCTGCATAGTAGAGGCTGCCCGCCCGCTGGTCAGGGGGCGGCCGGAGGCACCGGGGGCACGACCGGGCCGCTGGGGCGGCGGACGGCGGCGGATGCGCCCGGAGGATCCGAGGGGCCGGGCGGCCGGGCTCGACCGCGCCGCCGGGCAGGCGGACCGGGGTGCGGGGTGATGGCGCGGGGTGATGTTTCACGTGAAACGCCCCCACCGTCCCCGCAACCCCGGGGCCGTACGGATCTTCCGGGGCCCGTGCCCCGGGCCGCCCCCGGGTACGGCCCCGAGGGCGGCCCGGGGCGCGTCGGTATGCTCGCCGCCATGCCCCCCGCACCGCACAGAACGCCCAAGCCGGGCGAGCCCGTCATACGGGACCGGGGTGACGCCTGCCCGGGCGCGCTCCGGCTGCATACGGCGGACGACGGCCGGCTGGCCCGGCTGCGGTTGCCGGCCGGGCGGCTGACGTCCCGGCAAATAGGCATACTCGCGGACGCCGCCGAGACCCTGGGCGACGGCCACCTGGGGATAACGTCCCGGGGCAACGCCGAGCTGCGCGGGCTGGGCGACGGCTGCGGCACCGAGCTGGCCGGCCGGCTCGCGGACGCCGGGCTGCTGCCCTCCCCCAGCCATGAACGGGTGCGGAACATCGTGGCCTCCCCGGCCGCCGGACTGGACGGACTCGGCCACGGGGACGTGGGCTCCTGGGCCCGGGAGCTGGACGCGCTGCTCTGCGCGGCCGACTGGGCGGCCGGGCTCTCCGGCCGGTTCCTCTTCGTCCTGGACGACGGGCGCGGGGATGTGGCCGGGCTCGGCGGCGATGTGACCTTGGTCGCAGCACCTCCGGAGAGCGGGGCGCCCGGGCGGCCGGGAGCGGGTGACGCGCTGCTGCACCTGGCCGGCCGGGCGGTGCGGGTGACCGCCGCCGACGCGCCCCGGGCCGCGCTGGCCGCCGCCCGGGCGTTCCTGGCCGCCGCCCGGGCCGCCGGCACCGGCGCCTGGCGGGTGGGTGAGCTGCCGCCCGGCCACGCGCCGGACCTGGCCGGGCATCTGGCGGCCGCGGGCATCCCGGCGGCCCCCGCCGGGGGAGCCGTACTCCCGGCCGGCCCTCCGCCCGAGCCCGGGCTGCTGGGCGACACCGCCCTCTACGCGCTGGCCCCGCTCGGACGGCTCCCGGCCGACCGGCTGCGGGCCCTGCTGCCCGCCGCCGAGGTCCGGCTCACCCCCTGGCGCGGTGCGGTGGTGACTGGGCTGCCCGGCCGGTCCGCCGCCCTGGCCCGGCTGCGCGCCCTGGCCGGCGCCGGGCTGATCACCGAGCCCGCCTCCCCCTGGGCCGGCGTCGGCGCCTGCACCGGCCGGCCGGGATGCGGCAAGGCGCTGGCCGACGTCCGGGCCGACGCGACCCCGGGTGCCGCCGGCCCGACGGGCCCCGGTCCGCTCCCCGGCGGCGCCGACCCGGCGGAGGCCGGTGGCACGGCCGCCGGTAGCCGGTTGCTGCCGGTGCACTTCTCCGGCTGCGACCGGCGCTGCGGCCATCCGCACGGGGCGTGGGTGGACGTGGTGGCGACCCCGGACGGCCACTATGAGGTGGACGGCGCCCCCACCAGCCGCGCCGAGCTGCCCGGGGTGGTCGCCGCCGCCCGGCGGGCCGGTGCCCGCCCGCGTGTCCGGACCCGGGGACTCCCGGGCCGTGCCCCCAGCCCCCGTACCACGAGATGAGCGAGAGCGAAGTGTTCGACTACGAGAAGGACGGGGCGGAGATCTACCGCCAGTCCTTTGCCACGATCCGCGCCGAGGCGGATCTCGCGGGGCTGCCCGCCGACGTCAGCCAGGTCGCGGTGCGGATGATCCACGCCTGCGGGATGACCGACCTCGTCCGGGACCTCGCCTTCTCGCCCGGCGTCGTCGCCCGTGCCCGGGAGGCGCTGCGGGCCGGGGCGCCGATCCTCTGCGACGCCCGGATGGTGGCCAGCGGGGTCACCCGCAAGCGGCTGCCGGCCGACAACGAGGTGGTCTGCACCCTCAACGACCCGGCCGTGCCGGAGCTCGCCGCCGAGCTGGGCACCACCCGGTCCGCCGCCGCGCTGGAACTCTGGCGGGACCGGCTGGCGGGCTCGGTGGTGGCCATCGGCAACGCCCCGACCGCCCTCTTCCACCTGCTGGAGATGATCCGGGCCGGCGCCCCCCGCCCGGCGGCCGTGCTCGGCATTCCGGTCGGCTTCATCGGCGCCGCCGAGTCCAAGGACGCGCTCGCCGCCCACGCTCCGGAGCTGGGCGTGGAGCACCTGGTGGTCCGGGGCAGGCGCGGCGGCAGCGCGATGGCCGCCGCCGCCCTCAACGCCATCGCGAGCGAGGCGGAGTGAGCGCCATGGACGCCAAGCGCACCGCTGACACCGAGAGCACCGCGAACGCGGAGAACGCAGCGAGCACCGCGGACACCCAGAACGCCGGGCACACCGGGACCGGCACGTCCGGCGCCCCCGGCAGGCTGTACGGGGTCGGGCTGGGTCCCGGCGACCCCTCGCTGATGACCGTCCGGGCCGTGGAGGCCATCGCGGCGGCGGACGTGGTGGCGTACCACTGCGCCCGGCACGGCCGCTCGATCGCCCGCTCCATCGCGGCGAAGCACATCCGGGCGGACCACATCGAGGAGCGGCTGATGTACCCGCTCACCGTGGAGACCACCGACCACCCGGGCGGCTACCGGGGCGCGCTCGACGACTTCTACCAGGAGGCCGCCGCCCGGCTCGCCGCGCATCTGGACGCCGGGCGCACGGTCGCCGTGCTGGCCGAGGGCGACCCGCTCTTCTACGGCTCCTACCAGCACATGCACAAGCGGCTGGCCCACCGCTACCCGACCGAGGTCATTCCGGGTGTCACCTCCGTCAGCGCCTCGGCCGCCCGGCTCGGCGAACCGCTGGTGGAGGCCGAGGAGACCCTGACGATCATCCCCGGCACCCTTCCCGAGGAGGAGCTGACCGCCCGGCTGGCGGCGGCCGACTCCGCGGTGGTGATGAAGCTGGGCCGGACCTTCCCGGCGGTGCGGCGGGCGCTGGAGCGCGCGGGCCGGCTGGCGGACGCCCGCTATGTGGAGCGGGCCACCATGCCAGGCGAGCGCACCGGACGACTGCTGGACGTGGACCCGGAGTCGGTGCCGTATTTCTCGGTGGCCGTCCTGCCGTCCAAGGTCGCGGTCCTCACCGTGGAACCGGGCGACGTCCCCGGCCAGCCGGACGGCGCCCGGAACCCGGACGAAGCCCCCGAGCAGTCGGCAGCGGCCACGGACACCGGGACGACCGCGGTCCCCGGTGAGGTGGTCGTGGTCGGGACCGGGCCGGCCGGGCCTCGGTGGCTGACGCCCGAGTCGCGGGGCGCGCTCGCCGCCGCCACCGATCTGGTCGGCTACACCACCTATCTCGACCGGGTGCCCGAGCACCCCGGCCAGCTCCGGCACGGCTCGGACAACAAGGTGGAGTCGGAACGGGCCGAGTTCGCGCTCGAACTGGCCCGGCGCGGGCGGCGGGTCGCGGTGGTGTCGGGCGGCGACCCGGGGGTCTTCGCCATGGCGACGGCGGTGCTGGAGGTCGCCGCCGAGGAGCCCTACCGGGACGTGCCGGTACGGGTGTTGCCCGGGGTGACGGCGGCGAACGCGGCGGCCGCCGCGGCGGGCGCCCCGCTCGGCCACGACTACGCCACCATCTCGCTCTCGGACCGGCTCAAGCCCTGGGAGGTCATCGCGGAACGGCTGCGCGCCGCCGTCTCGGCCGATCTGGTGCTCGCGCTCTACAACCCGGGCTCGCGCAGCCGTACCTGGCAGGTGGCGAAGGCGCGGGAACTGCTCCTCGAACTGCGGGCGCCGGATACCCCGGTGGTGGTGGCCCGGGACGTGGGCGGGCCCGGCGAGTCGGTGCGGGTGCTGTCGCTGGCCGAACTGGACCCGGCCGAGGTGGACATGCGGACCCTGCTGCTGATCGGCTCCTCGCAGACCCGGGTCACCGACCGGGCCGACGGCCGCCGCCTCGCCTGGACCCCGCGCCGCTACCCGTAGCCCCGCCCGGCGGGAGGGCCGTACGCCTGTCGCCCCGTTCCCCCGGGAGGGGCCGTACGGCGACGGCCCTCACCACCGGCTGGGCCGTACGACCGTCGCTCCGTCACCCAGGCCCCCTTCCGGCGGCCCCCTTCCGGCGGCCGCCGGAAGGGGGCCGCCGGAAGGGGCGTACGGCCCTCGCCCGGTGCCGGAGGTCCCGTACCGGGGCGTACCGGGGTGGCGGGAAACCGACCGCCGGAAGCGGCGATTCCAAGGCCCCGTCCGCCGTGTCGAATTGGCCGGAAACACATCCCCCCGCCAGGGAGCCGCACGGCCCGGGGGAGCCCGGCCGAGGGAAGACCGGCACCCAACCGGAACCGGATGCGCGACCCGGCCTCCGGCCGTCGATCCGCCCAGGGCCCCGTTCTGCGGGGCCGGCCGGACGGGCGGGACCGGGGGCGTACCGTAACCGGAACGGGCGCACCGGCGGCCGGAGCCCGGAGATACTCACAAGTAGTGCCGGTTCCGCAGCGGTTGGTGTTGTGGCGAATCTGGTACACACACAGCCCCTTCACACGACGGGACTTCATGCGAAGATTCCGTCCCCCGGTCCGTGCGTCGACCGGGTGACAAGGGGAAGTTCTTCGTGAAGAAATCGACGTTCAGGGCCACGGTCGGCGGCGTCCTCGCGGTCGCCGCCGCGGCCGTCGTGCTGCCCACCACCGCCGGCGCCTCGTGGTACTCGTCCAGCACCCCGGCGGCCACCACGGTCGACCGCGCCACCACCGAGTCCTTCGGCAAGGTGGCCGAGCAGGTGCTGGCGGAGCGTACCGCCGCCCTGGTGGACGGCAAGGAGACCACCCGGTCGGCGCCGCCCGCCGACCGCAAGGTGCATCTCTCCTCCGGCCTGTTCCGCGCCGAGGGGACCTCCTGGTCCTCGCTGCGCGACCGCAAGAAGCGCCTCCGCGACCTGGGCGAGGCGTACAGCAAGGGCGACACCAAGGTCACCGTGGACAGCACCAAGGTGCGCGACGGCAAGGCCACGGTCCGGGTCACCGAGACCACCACGCTCAGCTACCGGAAGATCCGGGGCAACGAGCCGGGCACCACCGGCTTCCAGGCCCACCACGAGCTGACCTTCGCCCAGGCGGCGGGCGGTACGTGGGAGCTGACCGGCATACGCTCCACCGACACCGGTCTGGCCGCGGTCAACGCGCCGCTCAAGACGCCGATGACCAAGACGACCGACGGGGACGACGGCCTGCCGGTGGCGAAGACCGCCACCACCAGCCGTCCGTGGCGGACCCCGGCCGAGAAGCCGTCGACCAGCTCCAGTGGTTACGACTACAAGGCGATGGCCGCGTACGCGGAGAAGTACTGGAGCCGGTACAACTCCGCCTACCCGTCCTACGACAACCAGGGCGCGGGCGGCGACTGCACCAACTTCGTCAGCCAGGCGCTGAAGGCGGGCGGCTGGAAGCACGCGCCCGGCAGCTGGGACGACTACCGCAAGTGGTGGAGCGACCCGAACCTGGGCCAGACGCAGACCTTCGTGGGCGTCAACGAGTGGTCCTGGTTCGCCCTCTCCAGCAAGCGGACGACCAACCTCTCGAACGTCTGGGAGATGGGCGTCGGTGACGTCCTCCAGGTCGACTTCGACCGGGACGGCTCGAAGGACCACACCATGATGGTCACCTACAAGGACTGGTTCGGTACGCCGTATCTGACGTACCACTCCAACAACACCTACCGGAAGTCGCTGGCGAGCATCCTCGCGTCCTACCCGAGCGCGAAGTACTACGCCTACCGCACCTGATCACCAGTCACACCCTCGCGGCACCATCGTTCCGGCGGACGGTCCCACCGGTCCGCCGGAACGATTCAGCACATGTCGACGCGCGCGGTCCGCTCCCGCCGCCCGGCCCAGCCCCCGTTCCGCCGTCCCGGTTCCGCCGGCCCGCTCCCGCCCGGCTTCTCAGCTCCGGGCGCCGAAGACCTGGGTCCACCAGGGGCCGCCGGAACCCTCGTGTATGCCGACGCCGATCTCCTTGAAGGAGCAGTTCAGGATGTTGGCGCGGTGGCCGGAGCTGTTCATCCAGGAGTCCATCACCGATTCGGGGCTCTGCTGCCCCCGGGCTATGTTCTCGCCGTACGTGGACCACTGGTACCCGGCGGCGGTGACCCGGTCGCCCGGGTCCTTGCCGTCCGGGCTGGTGTGGTCGAAGTAGCCGCGCGCGGCCATGTCGTCGGAGTGGCGCCGGGCCGCCGTGTCCAGCAGGCCGTTCTGGCTGACCGGTCCACAGCCGTTCTTGGCGCGCTCGGAGTTGACCAGCGCGGTCACCCGCTGCCCGAAGGAGCCGCCGGCCGGGGCGGGGTCCGGCTTCTCGGACTTCTCGGGCTCCGGCTCGGGGCGGGGACGCGGCTCGGACGGCTCCGGGCGCTCGGTCCTCGTCCGGCCGGGCGTGGGCTTCGGCTTCGGCTTGGCGCTGGGGGTGGCCGAGGCGGAGGGGCTCTTCGACGCGGAGGGCGACGGCGAGGCCGAGGGCGAGGCGGACGCCGACGGCGTGACGGCCGGTGTGACGGGCGCGTCCCAGGGGACCTGGGAGCGGGCCGGTTCGGCCGCGGTGTCGGTGCGCACCTCGGTGGCGCCGTCCGGGCCCAGCAGCTTCACCCCGGCGATCCCGCCCCCGACGACCAGCAGCGCCACCGCCGCCGCCACGACCGCGGTACGGCGCTGGTGCCGGCGGCGGTCCTGCCGCGCCCGGCCCCGGCCGCCGGTACGCCCCCCGGAGCCGTCCGAAACGTTTCCGCGCCGGCCGCCACCGGACCCGCGGCCGCCACCGGGAAGGCCACCCGGCCCATGACCGCCGCTGCCCACGGCCGGCAGCTGGGCGGTGGCGTCACCGCCGGACCACGTGCCGGCCCCCGGGTCCTGACGCCCGGCGCCCGGGAGCGGGCCGGGATGCCCGGCCCCCGGGACCGTGCCCGCGTACCCGGCGCCCGGGATCTGCTGCGTGGCGCCCGTGAGGCCCAGCGCGTCGCCGGCGCCGCCCGCCAGTCCGGCCGCTCCGGCGAGCGCGGCGCCCACCGGCACCAGGCCCAGGCCGACCAGCAGCCCCTCGGCCGGCACCAGACCGGCGCCGTGACCGGAGCAGGCGGTGCACTCCCGGGCGTGCCGGGCGATGCGCTTGCGCCAGAGCGCGGACGGCAATCCGTCCCAGCCGACCAGCGCGTCGTCCAGCAGCACACAGCGGGGCACCGCCGTCAGCGCCCGCACCACGATCCGCGCCGTCTCCAGCTGGGCCTTCATCCGCTGCACCCGGACCGCCGTGTGCTGCGGCGACAGCTCCATGGCGGCGGCCACCTCGGTCCGGGTCAGCTCGCCCGCCGCCTCCAGCCACCAGAGCGACAGCAGCGCCCGGTCGGTGTCGTCCAGCCAGCGGGTGGCCTCCGCGACCTCCCGGCGCTGTCCGGAAAGACCCAGCCGGACGATGGTGAGGTCCACGAAGTCGGCCCCGGGGTCCGCCACCTCATGGCCCTCGCTCAGCGCGGCCAGCGCCGCCGGGGCGAACCGGTGGTCACGTATCTGGTTCATGGTGATCGCCACCAGCCAGGAGCGGAAGCGCGCCGGGTCCCGCAGCGAGCCGAGGCCGCCGAGCGCCCGGATCATCGTGTCCTGGACGACGTCGTCCACATCGGCGTGCCCGCCCAGCGCGCGGCCGACGATGTTGTAGACGAGCGGCAGATACGCCGCGACCAGCGCGTCCTGCGCCCGCTGGTCGCCGCCCTGCGCCGCACGGACCAGCGATTCGCCGGCCTCATGGGCCTCGCGGACCTCACGTTCGTCGCTCACGCCTCGGACCTCTCTCCTGTGACCCCATGGACTCCCGCGACCCCATGGATCTCGCGAACC
The DNA here is from genome assembly GCF_024756275.1 of Streptomyces pyxinae. GTDB lineage: Bacteria > Actinomycetota > Actinomycetes > Streptomycetales > Streptomycetaceae > Streptomyces > Streptomyces pyxinae. The sequence continues at coordinate 109,233 of NZ_JANUGQ010000003.1, forward strand.
CATGGGTCCCGCGAACCCGTCGCACCGTCGCACGCACATCCGCCCGACACCTGGGAGACCGGCCCGGGAGGCCGGGATAACGAAAACTTCCGGAGATCCCCGAAACTTTTTCGCGCGCCCCCGGGCACGGGCCCCGGTCCCCCCGGGCCCGCGGGCCGGCCGGTCAGGCCGGCTCGTCCTCGGGCCCCCGTCGGTACGGGTCGTACGGATGCGGACGCAGGGTATCCAGCCAGGCCGCCGCCCCCTCCGGCGACGGGGTCTCCCGGACCCCCTCGGGCACCGGCGGCCTGCGGACCACCACCACCGGCACCCCCGCCTCGCGGGCGGCGGTCAGCTTGGGCGCGGTGGCCGCTCCGCCGCTGTCCTTGGTGACCAGGACGTCGATCGCGTACCGGCGGAGCAGCTCCCGCTCCCCGTCCAGGGTGAACGGCCCCCGGTCGAGCAGGGTCTCCAGCCGGGCCGGGTACGGGGGCTCCGGCGGGTCCACCGAGCGGACCAGGAACCAGCGGTCGTCCAGGTGCGCGAAGGCCGCGAGTCCCATCCGGCCCGTGGTGAGGAAGACCCGCCGGCCCAGGCCCCGTACCAGCTCCGCCGCCCCGGCCAGCGAGTCCGTTCCGTGCCAGTCGTCGCCCGGCACCGGGGCCCAGCCTGGGCGCCGCAGCGCCAGCAGGGGAACATGGACGGCGGCGGTCGCGAGGGCCGCGTGGAAACTGATCGTGCCGGCGAAGGGATGAGTGGCGTCGATGACCGCGTCCACCCGGTGCGCGCGCAGCCACTCCGCCATGCCCTCGGTCCCGCCGAAGCCGCCCACCCGCACCTCGCCGGGCGGCAGCCGGGGCGCGGCGACCCGCCCGGCCAGCGAACTGGTCACCCGGTCCGAGCCCCGGGCGTGCAGCAGCTCGGCGAGGCGGCGGGCCTCGGTCGTTCCCCCGAGGATGAGTACGTGCATGGGAAGCCGTCCATGAAGTCCAGTGAGTCAGCCACGCCGGCCGGGTCCGGTACGCCGGGCAACCCGGCCACCCCGACCGCACCGACCGCACCGGGCGGCGCCACGGGGGCGGCCGGTCCGGCCGGCGGGCGCGGCGCCCAACTCAAGCACACCGGTCTCCGGCCCGGCTGGACGACCGGTGCCTGCGCCACGGCGGCGGCCACCGCCGCGTACACCGCGCTGCTCACCGGCGACTTCCCGGACCCGGTGACCATCACTCTGCCCAAGGGCCAGACCCCGGCCTTCGCGCTGGCCGTCGAGGAACTGGCGGCGGGCCGGGCGACGGCCGGGGTGGTGAAGGACGCCGGGGACGATCCGGATGTCACCCACGGGGCGCTGGTCCGGGCCACGGTACGGCTCCTCCCGCCCGGCTCGGGCGTGGTCTTCCGGGCCGGTCCCGGCGTCGGCACGGTCACCCGGCCGGGGCTGCCGCTGGAGGTGGGCGAGCCCGCGATCAACCCGGTGCCGCGCCGGATGATGACCGACCAGGTGGCGGAGGCGGCGGCCCGGCACGGCGGGCGCGGCGACGTGGAGATCACCGTCTCCATCGACCACGGCGAGGAGATCGCCCGTTCCACGTGGAACCCCCGGCTCGGCATCCTGGGCGGGCTCTCGGTCCTCGGCACCACCGGGATCGTGGTCCCCTACTCCTGCTCCGCCTGGATCGACTCCATCCGCCGGGGCGTGGACGTGGCCCGGGCGGCCGGGCGCACCCATGTCGCCGGCTGCACCGGCTCCACCTCCGAGCGGACCGTGGCGGAGCTGTACGGGCTCCCCGAGGACGCCCTGCTCGACATGGGCGACTTCGCCGGTGCGGTGCTCAAGTACGTACGGCGCCACCCGGTGGAGCGGCTCACCGTCTGCGGCGGCTTCGCCAAGCTCTCCAAGCTGGCGGCGGGCCATCTGGACCTGCACTCGGCGCGCTCCCAGGTGGACAAGGGCTTCCTGGCGGAGCTGGCCCGTACCGGCGGCGCCGGGGAGGAGCTGGCCGGCCAAGTGGCGGAGGCCAACACCGGGCTGGCCGCGCTCCAGCTCTGCGCGGCGGCGGGCGTGCCGCTCGGCGATCTGGTGGCGGTGGCCGCCCGGGACCAGGCGCTGGAGGTGCTGCGCGGGGCGCCGGTGGCGGTGGACGTGGTCTGCGTCGACCGGGCCGGGGCGGTGGTCGGCCGCAGCACCCCGGCGGGCGGACCTCCGGCGGGCGGCCCCCCGCTCCGGCGCCGCGCCCCCGGGACCTGAGCCGCCGGGGCCGGCCGGGTGCCCGGCGGGTCCGTACGGGCGCCGCCCGGGAGGGTCCGTCCGCCGTGCGCCGGTCCTGCCGGGGCGCCACCATCGGAACCATGAGCCCCACGATCCGGATCGCCCAGCAGCCCGAGGCCGACGAACTGCTCGGCCGCAGTCCGCTCGCCGCCCTCGTCGGCATGCTGCTGGACCAGCAGGTGCCCATGGAGTGGGCGTTCTCGGGGCCGTACACCATCGCCCGGCGGATGGACGCCGACGATCTGGACGCGCACGCCATCGCGGCGTACGACCCCGAGGCGTTCGCGGCCCTGCTGTCGGCCAAGCCCGCCGTGCACCGCTACCCCGGCTCCATGGCCAAGCGGGTGCAGCAGCTCTGCCAGTACCTGGTGGACGAGTACGGCGGGGACGCGAGCGCCGTCTGGGCGGACGCGGCCACCGGCGCCGAGCTGCTCGGCCGGCTCCTCGCGCTGCCCGGGTACGGCAGACAGAAGGCGCAGATCTTCCTCGCCCTGCTGGGCAAGCGGTACGGCGTCCGGCCGCCCGGCTGGCGGGAGGCGGCGGGCGGGTACGGCGAGGAGGGCGCGTACCGCTCGGCGGCGGACATCACGGGGCCGGAGACGCTCGCCCGGGTCCGGGCGCACAAGCAGGAGGCCAAGCGCGCGGCGAAGGCGGCGAAGCCGGTGAAGACCACAAAACCCGCCGGGACGGCGAAGACGGCAACGACCGCGAAGACGACGGCGAGGACGGCGGCGGAGACCGCGAAGGAGGCCGGGGGCGGCGGCTCCGTGGACACTCCGTCGTCCGGCTGACCCCGTTCCGGCCGCTCCCGGCCATCCGTACGGGAAATCCCTTGAGTTGGGACACATCTGTTCCCAGACTCCGGGGAGATCGCTAGCTTCCCCTCAACCTCGTTCGCTCCGGGAAGGACCCCTGTGTACGCACCCTCTCGCAGAGCCGCGGCCGCCCTGGCCGCCGCCGCGCTCGCGACCCCGCTCCTGCTGGCGTCCGCCTCCCCCGCCTCGGCCGACCGGAACGCCCCGGGCTCCGCGGCCGCCCGGGACGCCGCCAGGCTCTCCAGGGAACTCGTCAGGGACGCCTCCGCCAAGGACGCGTACCAGCACCTGAAGAAGTTCCAGCAGATAGCCGACTCGGCCGGCGGCAACCGCGCGGCCGGCACCCTCGGCCACGACGCCTCGGCGGCCTATGTCTACCAGCAGCTCCAGAAGGCCGGTTACCAGGTCGAGTACCAGAAGTTCGACTTCCAGTACACCGAGACCCAGGCCCAGAAGCTCTCGGTGCTCTCGCCCGCGCCGCGCGAGGTGACCATCTCCGCGATGACGTACACCAGGTCGACCCCGGTCGGCGGGGTGAAGGCCGCGCTGGCCGCCGTCCCGGCACCGGCCGAGGACACCACCCCGGGCTGTGAGCCCACCGACTACGCCACCGGCACCTTCACCGGCAAGATCGCGCTCATCAAGCGCGGCGGCTGCACCTTCGCGGACAAGCAGGCCCAGGCGGCGGCCGCCGGCGCGATCGGCGCCATCATCTACAACAACACCACCGGCGCCCTCTCCGGGACCCTCGGGGACGCGGCCGCCGGCAAGATCCCGGTCGGCGGGGTCTCGCAGGCCGACGGCGAGGCGCTCGCCGCCGACGCCGCCAAGGGTCCGGTGGAGGTCTCGTTCGAGATCCGCCAGCTCCAGCAGACCCGCTCCACCAACAACGTCATCGCGGAGACCAAGCGCGGCAACGCCGCCAACACCGTGATGCTCGGCGCCCACCTGGACTCGGTGACGGCCGGTCCCGGCATCAACGACAACGGCTCCGGCTCGGCCGGACTGCTGGACGTCGCCCTCAAGCTGGCCAAGCGGGAGAAGCAGCCCGCCAACAAGGTGCGGTTCGCCTGGTGGTCGGCCGAGGAGAACGGCCTGCTCGGTTCCGAGCACTATGTGTCGAAGATGAGCGACCTCGACCGCAAGGAGGTCAAGCTCTATCTGAACTTCGACATGATCGCCTCGCCCAACTACGGCCTGTTCGTCTACGACGGCGACAACTCGGACAACGTCGGCGAGGGCCCCGGCCCGGCGGGCTCGGCCCAGCTGGAGCGGGACATCAACGAGTTCCTCGACAAGCAGGGCCGGCCGCACGAGGGCACCGACTTCACCGGACGCTCGGACTACGGCCCGTTCATCGAGGTCGGCATCGCCTCGGGCGGCACCTTCACCGGCGCCGAGGGGCTCAAGACGGCGCGCCAGGCGGAGAAGTTCGGCGGCACCGCGGGAGCGGCGTACGACGCGTGCTACCACGCCAAGTGCGACGACCTGAAGAACATCGACATGACGGCGTTCGACATCAACATCGACGTCATCGCCAACGCGGTGGGCACCTACGCCCATGATCTGAGCTCGCTGCGCAAGCCGGTGGTCTCCGTGCCGACCGAGGGCGACGCGGGCAGCGGCGGCGGGCTGCACGACGACCACGGCCACGAGGTGACCGAGTGACCCGGCGGGTCCGCCCGGCCCACTGAGCCCGCCCGGCTCGTCCGGTCCACTGAGCCCGCCCGGACCGCCCGGCCGGTCCGGGCCACCCGGACCGGCGCCCGGTGACGGCGGCGGCCGGACGGTGACGACGGGGCGGTGACGACGGGGCGGTGGCGACAGGAGGGTGGCGACGGGGCGACGGTGGCGGTAACGGCGGGGGGCCCGCGCGGAACCCCGGGGGAAACCCGTCCGCGCGGGCGCCCCGCCGCGCCCCGCTTGCCGGGGTTTCCGCGTTTTGCGGTGCCGGTGTTCGCTGCGGGGCGACACCGCACCGGCTCCGCGTGGCTGCGCCGGGCGGTACGGGCCCGGTAGGCTTTCCGTGTGATCTTCAAGCGCATCGGTAACGGACGGCCGTATCCCGACCACGGCCGGGAAAGCACCCGCCAGTGGGCGGACGTGGCGCCGCGCCCGGTCCGTCTCGATCAGCTCGTGACCACCAAGGGCCAGCTGGACCTGGAGACGCTGCTGGCCGAGGACTCCACCTTCTACGGTGACCTCTTCGCGCACGTCGTGAAGTGGCAGGGCGATCTCTATCTGGAGGACGGTCTGCACCGCGCCGTCCGCGCGGCCCTCCAGCAGCGCCAGGTGCTCCACGCCCGGGTGCTGGAGCTCGACTGACCCGGCGGCCCGCCGCCGGGCCCCCTGGCCGCCCCGGCTCCGATCCGGCCCAGCCCCGCGGCCGTCCGGTCCGCCGCCGGGCACCGGCCGCCCCGGTCGGCCGCACCGCACGGCCCGGCGTGCCCCGCACCCCGAAAGGGCCGTCGCTGAGCCTTACGGGTCCTTTGCCTACCCGACCGGCTCACTCGTATTGATCGTTTAGTAGGCACGGTCGGCGGGGCGCATTACGCTGCGCTCATGAGCATGCTCACTCCCCCCGGCATGGGCAGGAAGTACCGCGTCACGGGGACGGTCTACCCCCGGATGCGCCGCCCGCCGCGCCGCCGCCGGCTGCTGCTCGCGGCCCTCGCCGCGGTGCTCGTCCTGGGCCTGGGCGGCTGGGGAACCGTGCAGCTCGTCGATCTCTTCGCCGGGGACGGCTCCCGTACCGTCCGGGCCGCCGCGCCCGCCGCCTGCGAGCCGAAGAAGCCCGCAGCCCCCGTGCGGCCGGCGGTCGCGCTGCCGCCCCCGGGGCAGATCACCGTCAATGTCTACAACGCCACCCCGCGCGCCGGGCTCGCCAAGGCGACCGCCGACGAGCTGAAGAAGCGCGGCTTCGCCATCGGCAAGGTCGGCAACGCGCCCGTCGCCCTCGACAAGAAGGTGCCCGGCACCGGACTGCTGCTCGGCGGCACCGAGGCCGTGCAGGGCGCCTTCCCGGTGCTCGGCACCCAGCTGAAGGGCGCCCTCACCAGGACGGACACCCGGCCGACCGCCGATGTGGACCTGGTCATCGGTACGGCGTTCCAGGCGCTGACGCCCCCGAAGGACGCCACCGTCGCCCTCACCGCCCTGACCCGGCCGAAGCCCCTGCCCGAGCCGTCCGGCTGCTGAGGCCCGCACCGCTCCGGCCGGAACCGCCACCGGGCTGTCCGGCCGCTCGCCCGTACGGCCACCGGGCCGGTCTTCCGTACGTATCCTCTTCCGTACGTACCCTCTTCCGTACGTACACACGACGGGCCCGGCCGCCGGGTCGCCCGACGGCTTCGGCCGGCCGACCGGCCGGCCGCTCGTACCGGCTCACTCGACGATGCCGGCTCACTCGACGTGCCGGCCTCATCGACGGTGTCGGGTTACTCGGCCGTGCCGTACATCCGGTCGCCCGCGTCGCCGAGCCCCGGCACGATGTAGCCGTGCTCGTTGAGCCGCTCGTCCACCGAGGCGGTGACCACCGTCACCGGCGTACCGGCGAGTTCACGCTCCATCACCGCGACGCCCTCCGGCGCGGCCAGCAGCACCACGGCGGTGACGTCGTCCGCCCCCCGCTTGATCAGCTCCTGGATCGCCGCGACCAGCGTGCCACCGGTGGCCAGCATCGGGTCCAGCACATACACCTGACGCCCGGAGAGGTCCTCCGGCATCCGGGTCGCGTAGGTGGACGCCTCCAGGGTCTCCTCGTTGCGGATCATGCCGAGGAAGCCGACCTCGGCGGTCGGCAGCAGCCGCACCATGCCGTCGAGCATGCCGAGACCGGCCCGGAGGATGGGCACGACCAGCGGCTTCGGGGAGGACAGCTTCACCCCGGTGGTCCCGGTGACCGGGGTCTCGATGTCGACCTGCTCGGTGCGCACGTCCCGGGTCGCCTCATAGGCGAGCAGGGTGACCAGCTCGTCGGCGAGCCGCCGGAAGGTAGGGGAGTCGGTGCGCTTGTCGCGCAGCGTGGTGAGTTTGTGCGCCACCAGCGGGTGGTCGACGACGTGGATCCGCATGCCCTCCACAGTAGCCCGCACTGGCATGCACCCACGCCGGGGAGGGAAGCTGAGAAGGACGGACCCAGCCTGGGGGTGATGTCACGATGCCGGAGCCGGAGCGGCCGAAGCCGGTGCGGGAGAGCCCGGAGGACCCGGCGAGCCCGCGCCCCGGCCGGGGGGCGGCCGACGGGGGCGAGGCCGAGAGCGACGCGGAGCGCAGGCGGCGCCGGGCCCAGTTCCTTCGCGAGCTGAACGAGGCGAAGGCCCTGCGCGACCGGGTGCAGCCGCGCCGCGCCCGGGCGGTCAGAATGCGCCAGCAGATGCGGATGCGTACCTTCCGCTGGTGATGATCGTCACCCTGAGTCACACGGCGCGCGCCACCGGCCAGGGACACGCCGGACACGCCGGACACAGCGGTCGTCACGCCGGTCGTCACTCCGGTCGTCACTCCGGTCGTACCGGCACCCCCGTACTTCCGGCGACGCCCCGCGGCCGGACCGCCTCCCGGGGCCGCCGGACGCCGACCGCCGGGTCCCGCCCCGCCCCGGCGCACGGTCGCCGGGCCGCTCCACGGCGACGCGCGAGGCGGGGCGGGCGGTGACAGCGACGGGGTCGGGGACTCAGACTGGTGCACGACGCAAGAGCGGAACGCCTCTCCTGAGGGGTCCGTATCTGCCACGATTCCGGTTGGGCGGGGCACAGCAGGAGCGTTCCGCCCGATCGTCACACCTCTGATCAGTGGGAGAGTCAGGTGTACTTCGCCGCACTGCTCGCGCGCACCGAAGACGGGTGGGAAGCGAGCGACACAGAGCTCGACGATGTGGAGACCCTGTCGGATCTGACCGATCTGGCACGGGAAGCCTCGGTGGACGACGACACGGTCGTCGTCTACATCGAGCAGGAGGACGCGTGGTTCGGCATCGTCCGGGTGGAGGGCGAGGACGACCCGCGCATCTATGTGTCGGACGGGGCCGCCGCCGCGCGCTCCTCGTACGGGGAGATCCTCACCAAGGAACTGCTGGGCGACGACCGGGACGACGACGGCACCGACCTGGACGCGCTGGACCTGGACGGCACCGAGGACGGGGAGCCGCTGGACGACGAGGAGGAGGAGGAGGAGACGCCCCCGCCGGCCGCCGACGCCGTACCCGCCGCACCGGTCGGGGACCGGCTGCTCCTGGCCGACCTCGGCCTGTCCGAGAAGGGACTGCTGGCGCTCGGCCCGGACGCGCTGGCGGAGATCGCGGACGCGCTCGGCGCCGCGGAGGTACTGGAGACCGTCCGCTAGTGCACGACCCCCTGTCCTCGCCGGCCCCGCCGTCCCCCGCGACTCCTCCGCCGTCCGGGTCCCCGTCCCCGTCGTCCCCGTCCTCCTCCTCGTCCTTGTCGTCCGCGTCGTCCTTCTCGTCCTCGTCATCCTCCTCGCCCCCGTCGCCCTCCTCGGTGCCGGGCCCCTCCGCGTCCCCTCCCGCCGATCCCGTACGCGACCCGTGGCGGGCGCCCATGCGTCTCGCCCTGGCGGAGGCGGCGCGGGCGGCGCGGGCCGGCGAGGTGCCGGTCGGCGCGGTCGTGCTCGCCCCCGGCGGGCCGGAGGCACCGGTGCTGGCCGCCGGTCACAACGAGCGCGAGACCACCGGCGATCCGACGGCGCACGCCGAGGTGCTGGCGCTGCGCCGGGCGGCCGGGCGGCTCGGTGAGTGGCGGCTGGCCGACTGCACCCTCGTCGTCACCCTGGAACCCTGTGTGATGTGCGCGGGCGCGCTCGTTCAGGCCCGGGTGGGCCGGCTGGTGTTCGGGGCGCTGGACGAGAAGGCGGGCGCGGTGGGTTCGCTCTGGGACCTGGTAAGGGACCGGCGGCTGAACCACCGCCCCGAGGTGGTGCACGGGGTGCTGGCGGACGCCTGCTCCGGGCTGCTGACCGACTTCTTCCGCTCCCTCTGACCCGCCCCGCCCCACGCCACCGCGCTCCACGGCGGATTTCTCCGAAGCGGCATCTTTGGTCTAAGCTCTCTCTCGGTAGCGTGTCCGAGCGGCCGAAGGAGCTCGCCTCGAAAGCGAGTGTGGCGCAAGTCACCGAGGGTTCAAATCCCTCCGCTACCGCTCTTCACGAAGGGGCGGTCCCGTACGGGGCCGCCCCTTCGAGCGTTTGTCTCGCACCCGGGACGGCCCTCGGAAGCTCGGTTAGACTCACCCGACCGCCCAGGGGATCACAGGGGGAGCAGGGCAGATGGTGCAGGCGAAGAAGATCTCGCTCTATGTCCTTGTCGTCTTCGTGCTGTACACGATCATCACCTCCCCCGAACGGGCCGCCGATCTGGTGCAGGTAGGGTTCGAGGGCATTTCCAGCGCCGCGCAGGGCGTCGGCGACTTCATGACCGCGATCATCAACTAGCCCGCGCCCGGGCCGGCTTGCCACCCTCAGGGAGTCCGAGTGATCCGCCATCTGGTCCTGTTCAAGCTCAACGAGGGCGTGACGCGCGACGAGCCCCGGGTCGTCGCCGGCGCCAAGGCGTTCGAGGAGCTCGGCGGCCTCGTCCCGGAGCTGACGTTCTGGGAGTGCGCCTGGAACATCACCGACCGGCCCATCGCGTACGACTTCGCCATCAACTCGGCCGTCGCGGACCGGGACGCCCTGCGCCGCTACATCGAGCACCCGGCCCACCAGGCCGCCGCCGGGCAGTGGCGGGAGTTCGCCACCTGGGTGATCGCGGACTACGAGTTCTGACTCGTCCGAGCCCCCCGGCGCCGGTCCGCCGCCCCACCCTCCGGCCTTCCTCCGGCCCCCGGCCTCCGTACCACCCGTGGCACGGAGGCCTTTTCATGCCGTCGACCGCCAACACGGTGGCGGCCGGTGCTTGCACAGGCTGGACATGTCTTGTGATGCTATGACCGCTTTTGCCGGGTTAATTAGCCCTAATTGTCCTAATTGGAGAGGGGTGGCATCGACCGTGCCGGCCAGTACGACGCCTCACCAGGTGCCGCCCCAGAACGAGCCGGAGACCCGCGCCCAGCAGCGCCAGGGACGCGCCGCCGACACCCGGGCGCTCACCCAGGTGCTCTTCGCCCAGCTGAAGCAGCTGGAGCCGGGCACCGCCGAGCACGACCGGGTGCGCGGGGCGCTCATCGAGGCCAATCTGCCCCTGGTGCGGTACGCGGCGGCCCGCTTCCGGTCCCGGAACGAGCCCATGGAGGACGTGGTCCAGGTCGGCACCATCGGGCTCATCAACGCCATCGACCGGTTCGACCCGGACCGGGGCGTCCAGTTCCCGACCTTCGCCATGCCGACCGTGGTCGGCGAGATCAAGCGGTACTTCCGGGACAACGTCCGGACTGTCCATGTACCGCGCCGGCTGCACGAACTCTGGGTGCAGGTCAACGGCGCCACCGAGGACCTGACCACGGCACACGGCCGGTCACCGACCACGGCCGAGATCGCGGAGCGGCTGAAGATCTCCGAGGACGAGGTGCTCTCCTGCATCGAGGCGGGACGGTCCTACCACGCCACCTCCCTGGAGGCGGCCCAGGAGGGCGACGGACTGCCCGGACTGCTCGACCGGCTCGGCTACGAGGACCCCGCCCTGGCCGGGGTGGAGCACCGCGACCTCGTCCGGCATCTGCTCGTCCAGCTCCCCGAGCGGGAGCAGCGGATCCTGATGCTCAGGTATTACAACAATTTGACTCAGTCTCAGATCAGTCAGGAACTGGGCGTCTCCCAGATGCATGTCTCCCGGCTGCTGGCCCGCAGTTTCGCCCGTCTCAGGTCCGCAAACAGAATCGACGCCTAACCTGATTGGGTAAATTAGCCCGGCCTCGGTCGGGCGGCCAAAAGCCACATACCCCCACCTCTCGGCGCGGATCCCCCTCTCACATGTCGACAAGTCACTACAGCGTGTTGCCGACATGTGACATTCTGCTGGAACCGCGTTTGCCGCAGTCCCGCCGCCGGTATTCAGGTGGAGGCTGCGTTCCTTCGATGGTCGCGGCCTCGCGACCGTTCCGCGACCTCAAGGGGGTGGCATGTCCGCAGAACAGGGCAGCTCGAAGGTGCTCACGCTCACGCCCGAAGAAGCGTCCGCGCAGACGGTGGCGGGGCCGGTCATGGGGCCGGTCGCGGAACCGGCCGGGCCGGGCGGGGCCCCCGCCGCGCTCCTCGGCACCTCGGAGGCCATCGACACCCGTACGCTCTCCCGTTCCCTGTTCCTCCGGCTGCGTGCCCTCGACACGCAGGGCGTAGGCCAGGACGCCCCGGAGCGGACGTATGTACGCGACACCCTCATCGAGCTGAACCTGCCGCTGGTGCGGTACGCGGCGGCCCGCTTCCGGTCCCGGAACGAGCCGATGGAGGACATCGTCCAGGTGGGCACCATCGGGCTGATCAAGGCGATCGACCGGTTCGACTGCGAACGGGGCGTGGAGTTCCCGACGTTCGCGATGCCGACCGTGGTCGGGGAGATCAAGCGCTTCTTCCGTGACACCTCCTGGTCGGTACGGGTGCCGCGCCGCCTCCAGGAGCTGCGGCTGGCGCTGACCAAGGCGGGGGACGAACTGGCCCAGAAGCTCGACCGCTCGCCGACGGTGGCCGAACTCGCGGCCGTTCTGGGGGTGTCGGAGGAGGACGTCGTCGACGGCCTCGCGGTGGGGAACGCGTACACCGCCTCCTCGCTCGACTCGCCCTCGCCCGAGGACGACGGCGGCGAGGGCTCGCTGGCGGACCGGCTGGGCTACGAGGACGCGGCGCTGGAGGGCGTCGAGTACCGGGAGTCGCTGAAGCCGCTGCTGGCCAAGCTGCCGCCGAGGGAGCGGCAGATCATCATGCTGCGATTCTTCGCCAATATGACGCAGTCGCAGATCGGCGAGGAGGTCGGCATCTCCCAGATGCATGTCTCCCGGCTACTCACCCGCACCCTGGCCCAGCTCCGCGAGGGCCTGATCTCCGACTGATCTCCGGCCGATCTCCGGCCAGTTGATCTCCACCTGACTGGTCGCTGGCCGACCGATCTCCGCCCGGCCGATCTTCGCCTGACCGGTCTCCGGCCGGCCGATCTCCGCCTGACTGGTCGCTGGCCGGCCGAAGATCGGCCGGCCCCCGGCTGAGCCACGCGTACGTCTCGCACGGTGCGCGCGACGGAAAGAGCGGCGGCGCCACGGGTCCGGGCCCGGGGTGCCGCCGCTCTTCGTGTCCGCTCCTTCTTGTACGCCTATATACGCGCAGGTGCGCGGGCCCCGGTGAGGCGGGCGCGCGAGGAGATCAGCCGACGGCCAGCCACACCACCGCGGCGACGATCACCACGGCCGCCACGATCCCGGCGATCACGCCGACCCGGGGGCCCGACGAGGCCGCCGGGGGCGGGGTGTGCCGGCGGCTCTGTGGCGCGCCCTCGTCGACGAAGGCGCGGAACATCTGCGTGCTGCCGGCGGGGTCGTGGTGGCCCTCGGGGCCCTGGGGAGCATGGGGGTTGTGTGCCATGGGCCAGGACCCTAGCGAAACCGGGCGGACCGCCCAACCCGCGGCCGCCCCTACCGGGGTCGCTGCGGATCATTGACCGATTCTTTGCCGTGACTTGGTACGTCTTGGTCCATTTTCGTTTGCCTGTGGCAACCAACCTCTTCTATGGTTGCCCTAAGCAACAAGAAGCTGGGGGTGCCATGGCGGAACGGAGTCAGTACGAGGAACTGGCGCGGCAACTGAGCGCGATCGGTGCTGTGAAGCGCGGTCTCGCCCGGATGCTGCCCGCCGAGTGTCCCGCCGGATCCGCCGCCGTCCTGGCCTTCCTCGACCGGTACGGCGAGATGCGGATGAGCCGCCTCGCCGAGCTGCTCGCCGTCGACATGTCGGTGACCAGCCGGCATGTGGCCCATGTCGCGGAGCGCGGCTGGATCGAGCGGGAGCCGGACCCGGGTGACAAGCGGTCCCGGATCCTGCGGCTCACCGCCTCGGGCAAGAAGCTGCTGGACGAGCTGGGCCGGCGCTCGGCGGACCTGGTCGCCCACCACCTGAGCGACTGGTCCGACGACGAGGTCGGGCAGCTCAACGCCATGCTGGCCCGGCTCCGGGACTCGTTCGGGGACTGCCGGAGCCACGCCACCCGTACGACCGCTTATTGACGGTCTCCGGCCGGCGCGGATTCCGTACGCCGGCATCCGGCGCCGGCCGGCACCGACCGGTCACGACGTACACGACAGGCACACGCACACGTAAAGGAAGTTCATGGCTACGACCACACCAGCCGGTGTGCGGGGCGGCCACGCCAAGCATGGGGGGCACTCCTCCTCCGACGGCGCGCCGATGACGCACCGGCAGATCATGGAGGCGCTCTCCGGGCTGCTGCTCGGAATGTTCGTCGCCATTCTGTCCTCGACGATCGTCTCCAACGCCCTGCCGCAGATCATCAGCGACCTGGGCGGCGGGCAGAGCGCGTACACCTGGGTCGTCACCGCCTCGCTGCTGGCGATGACGGCGACCACGCCGCTCTGGGGCAAGCTCTCGGACCTCTTCTCCAAGAAGCTGCTGGTCCAGATAGCCCTGGTCATCTATGTCCTCGGCTCGGTGGTCGCCGGGCTCTCGCAGAACGCCGGCATGCTGATCGCCTGCCGGGTCTTCCAGGGCATCGGCGTCGGCGGGCTCTCCGCCCTGGCGCAGATCGTGATGGCCGCGATGATCTCGCCGCGCGAGCGCGGCCGGTACAGCGGCTACCTGGGCGCCACCTTCGCCGTGGCCACCGTCGGCGGTCCGCTGCTCGGCGGCGTGATCACCGACACCGACTGGCTCGGCTGGCGCTGGTGCTTCTACGTCGGTGTGCCGTTCGCGGTCATCGCGCTGATCGTCCTCCAGAAGACCCTGAAGCTGCCCGTGGTCAAGCGGGAGGTCAAGGTCGACTGGGGCGGCGCCTTCTTCATCACCGCCGCGGTCTCGCTGCTGCTGATCTGGGTCACCTTCGCGGGTGACAAGTACGACTGGCTGTCCTGGCAGACGTACGTCATGGTCGCCGGCTCGCTGCTGCTCGGCGCGGTCTTCCTGCTGGTCGAGTCCAAGGCCGACGAGCCGATCATTCCGCTGCGGCTGTTCCGCAACCGCACGATCACCCTGGCGTCGGTCGCCTCGCTCTTCGTCGGTGTGGCGATGTTCGCCGGCACGGTCTTCTTCAGCCAGTACTTCCAGCTGGCCCGGGACAAGTCCCCGACGATGTCCGGTGTGATGACCATCCCGATGATCGGTGGTCTGTTCATCTCCTCCACCGTCAGCGGCCAGATCATCACCAAGACCGGCCGCTGGAAGGCATGGCTGGTCAGTGGTGGCGTGTTGGTCACCGCGGGCCTCGGGCTGCTGGGCACCATGCGGTACGACACCGCGTACTGGCACATCGCGATCTACATGGCGATCATGGGCCTCGGTCTCGGCATGATGATGCAGAACCTGGTCCTCTGCACCCAGAACCAGGTGGCTCCCGCCGACCTCGGCGCGACCTCCTCGGTGGTGACCTTCTTCCGGTCCCTCGGCGGTGCCGTCGGCGTCTCGGCGCTGGGCGCGGTCATGGCCAACCGGGTCACCCACTACGTCAAGGACGGGCTCGCGGAGCTCGGCCCGCAGGGCGCGGCCATGGGCCACGGCGGTACCGGCGGCGGGGGCATCCCCGACCTGGACAAGCTGCCGGCCCCGATCCGCACGGTGGTCGAGAGCGCGTACGGGCACGGTGTGGCCGACGTCTTCCTCTACGCGGCGCCGTTCGCGCTGATCGCCTTCCTGGTCACCCTGTTCATCAAGGAGGTCGCCCTGAAGAGCACCATGGGCCACGCCGCCGCCCCGGAGCCGGTCCCCGCCGGTGCCCCGGCCGCCGGCGCCACCGCCGGGTCCGCGGGCTTCGCGGGGCCGGCCGAGTCCGCCCTGGAGTCGACCGTGGAGCAGCCCGCCGTCGGATCGGAAGTCACCGTCCAGAACGGCCAGGGTGCCCGGGGTGAGCAGGACGGGCAGACCGGGCAGCCGGTCGGCGGGTACGGCGTGCCGGTGAGCGGCACCGTACGCACCGCCGAGGGCACGGCCATGCCCGGTGCCGCCGTCACCCTGATCTCGCTGGCCGGGCGCCAGCTGGGCCGCGCGGTCACCCAGGCCGACGGCGGGTACGCGCTGGACGCCCCGGGCGCCGGCTCGTACGTCCTGATCGCCTCGGCCGACGGCTTCCAGCCGCAGGCGTCCACGGTGGTCGTCGGCGCCGAGCCGCTCGGCTACGACATGCTGCTCTCCGGCACCAGCGGACTCGCCGGAGTGGTCCGGGCGGCCGAGGGCGGGGCTCCGCTCCCGGACGCCATGGTGATCGTCACCGATGTACGCGGCGACGTCCTGGCCGCCGGGCGGTCGGAGGCGGACGGCGCCTTCACCTTCGCGGAGCTGGTGCCGGGTCCGGTGACCATCGCGGTCAACGCCGACGGCTTCCGGCCGCTGGCCCTGCCGGTGGAGATCGGCGGCCAGGGCGTCACCCGGATCGAGGCGCTGCTCCAGGCCGGTGCCCGGCTCCAGGGCACGGTACGCGCCGGAGCCGGCCGCCGTCCGCTGCCGGACGCCCGGGTGACCCTGGTGGACGCGGCGGGCAATGTGGTCGCCACCGCGACGACCGGTGAGGACGGGGCGTACGGCTTCGCCGACCTGAGCGCGGGCGACTACACGGTCATCGCGACCGGCTACCCGCCGGTGGCCGGGGCGCTCACGATCTCCGGCCACGGCGCGGACGGCCACGACATCGAGCTCTCCCACCCGGGGGAGTGACCCAGACTCGGGCGCTCTTAGCGGAGGCGCCCGATGGTGGGGGCGGCAGGCAGGGGACGGCCTGCCGCCCCCGTTCCGCTTGCCGGCGGCCCGGGCGCGTTTCAGCGCTTTCACACTCCGGTGCCCGCCGGACCGCCGGACCGGCGGGTTTCCGGCCTCCGGGCCTCCGGGGGACGGAACGCCGGACTTCCGGCCGCCGGACTTTCACACTTCCCAGCGACACGTACCGACACGTACCGAGGAGAGAAAACGGGATGGGACTGCACGCACAGGTACGGACGCGGGACGGCTGGGCGGTCCAGCACGCCGTGGTGACCGTGACCGACATGACCGGCGCCCAGGTGCTGCGGGCGGCGGCGGACGCGGACGGCGCGGTCCGGACCGGCGAGGCGCTGGCCCCGGGCCCGTACACCGTGGTCGTCACCGCCGTCGGGTACGCCCCGGCCGCCGCCACCGCGCTGGTGACGGCGAGCGGGCGGGCCGAGGTGGGCACGGTGGTGCTGGCCAGGGCGGGCGGCGTCGAGCTGCCGCCGCCGGGGGCCTGGTCGCTGGACCCGGCGCACTCCTCGGTCGGCGCGGTCGCCCAGCACCTGGGGATCTCCAGCGTGCACGGCCGGTTCACCGACTTCGGCGGCCGGATCGAGATCAGCCAGGACCTGGCCGCGTCCCGCGTGGAGGCGGTCATCGCGGCGGCCTCCGTGGACACCGGCAACGGCCTGCGCGACAAGCACCTCCGCTCGCCGGACTTCCTGGACGTGGAGACGTACCCGGAGATCACCTACCGGAGCTCCGGGCTGTCGCCGGCCGGCCCGGACCGCTGGACGGTTCACGGCGTGCTGGCCCTGCACGGCGTGGAGCGGCCGGTGGACCTGGACCTCACCTACCTGGGCACCGGCCCCGACCCGTGGGGCGGCGTCCGGGCGGCCTTCCGCGCGACGGCGGAGCTGCGGCGGGAGGACTTCGCGATGAACTACAACCAGGTGGTGCAGGCGGGCATCTCGGCGATCGGCACCACCCTGCGGGTGGAGCTGGACATCCAGGCGGTCCAGGGGGACCTCCCCCAGGCGTGAGCCGATCCCGGCCCCGGACGGCCCGGGTGTGAAGCGATCCGGGCGTCCGGCCCCCAGGCGTGACCGCCCCGGCCGCCGGGCGTGACCTGCCCGGGGCGGGGGCCGGTGGCCGGGGCGGGGGCCGGTGGCCGGGGCGGGGGTCGGTGGCCGGGGCGGGGGTCGGTGGCCGGGGCTGGGGCAGGTGGCCAGGGCTGGGCCGGGGCCGGGCGGCCGGCGGGCTCCGTCGGGCTCAGTTCCGCGGCCGCCGCCCCGCCGGGTCGTCCCGCATGGCCTCGATGCCCGCGACGAGGAGCCGCAGCGCGAAGTCGAAGTCGCGCTCGCGCATCTCCTCCACCGTGTCACCGCCCCGGGCCACCATCATCTCGGTGGCCTCGGCGAAGGTCCGCGCCAGTTCGGGGCGGCCGCCGATGGTCGCCATGGCCTGCTGGTAGTACTCGTCCTGGGTCATCCCGGCGCTCTCGCAGCGCCGCTTGAAATGGCCCTCGATGGTGCCGAAGCCGTACACGAACTGGAAGACCGCCGACATCGCCCCGGTCTGCCCGTGCGGCGGCACCCCGGTGTGGGCGACGATGCGGTGGACGCACCGGGCGAACGCCATCGCGTGCGGGCCGATGTTGAGGAAGTCG
Source organism: Streptomyces pyxinae (assembly GCF_024756275.1). Classification (GTDB taxonomy): domain Bacteria; phylum Actinomycetota; class Actinomycetes; order Streptomycetales; family Streptomycetaceae; genus Streptomyces; species Streptomyces pyxinae. Next base: position 126,802 of record NZ_JANUGQ010000003.1, read on the forward strand.
CCCATCAGCGGGGACACCCACGGGTGGCGGACCAGCAGCGACCGGTAGGCGACGGCCAGCGCCCGCAGGTCGTCGCGCCAGTCGCCGCCGGGCGCGTCCGGAGCAGGCAGCTCCAGTTCCCCGAAGACCGCGTCGATGGCCAGCTCCAGCAGGTCGTCCTTGGTGTCGACGTACCAGTAGACCGACATGGCGGTGACGTCCAGCTCCGCCGCCAGCCGCCGCATCGAGAACTTGGCCAGGCCCTCGTCGTCCAGCAGCCGCACACTGGTGGCGGTGATCCGGTCGCGGTCCAGCGCGCCGCGCTCCCGCTCGGCGGGCTCCGCCCGGCGGCCGCCCTCCGCCCGGCGGCCCCGGGCGCCGTCGGCGTCCAGCCAGACACTGGTCCGCGGCGGGCGTTTCGTACGGTCGGCCGGGGGCGGCACCATGAGCTTCTACCTCCTCGTCGCTGGCCTCCCGATGCTATGCCGGGGCGGCCTCCCGGTCCTCCGGCTCCTCCTGCTTCTCCGCCTGCTTCGTCTGCCGGCGGGCCCCGGCGGGCCGGCGCTCGGCGCGGCGGAGCAGCAGGGCCGCCAGCAGTCCGCCCGCCAGCACCGCGACCGCGCCGGCCAGCTGGCTGGTCTCCAGGCCGGAGGCGAAGGCGTCCGCGACGCCCGCCCGCTCGCCCGGCCCGTCCGCCGCCGCGAGGGCCGCCGGCAGCGAGGCGGCCGACACCCCGAGCAGCGCCGCGAACCGGGCGTTGAGCACGGCCCCGAGGACGGCCACGCCCAGCCCGTTGCCGAACTCCGCGAGGGTGCCGTTGATGCCCGCGCCGACCCCGGCCTTCTCCGGCGGGATGGCGCTCATCACCGCGTTGGCCATCGCGGGCATGGAGAGCGCGACCCCGGCGCCCATCACCACGAGCCCGAGCAGCATCCCGGGGTAGCCATGGGTGCCGCCCAGCAGCGCGATGGCCGCCAGCCCGGCCGCGACCAGGCCCATTCCGGTGCCGATCGCCCCCGGGGTGCCCATCCGGCCCACCAGCTTCGCGCCCAGGCCGCCGAGGTTGAGCACGACCACGGTGAGCGCCAGCGGAGCCGTACGCAGCCCGGCGTCCAGCGGACCGTACCCGAGCACGAACTGGAGGTGCTGGGTGAGCAGGAAGAGCGAGCCGGTCATGCCGAAGGCGACCAGAATGGTGCCGGCCACGGCGCCGGTGAACCGCCGGTCGCGGAAGAAGCGCAGGTCCAGCATGGGGTACGGGATGCGCAGCTCCCACCCGGCGAACAGGCCGAGCACCAGCAGCCCGCCGGCGGCGGAGAGCAGCACCCGCGCCGAGGTCCAGCCGTGGTCCGGGCCGGAGATGATCGCGTACACCACCGCCGTCATGCCGACCGTGGAGAGCAGCGCGCCGAGCAGGTCCGGCCGGTCGCCCTGCGCATGACGGGACTCGGGGACCAGCGCGGCGACCGCGGCCAGACCGACGACCGCGACCGGCAGGTTGATCAGGAAGACCGCGCCCCACCAGAAGTGGTCGAGCACCAGCCCGCCGAGCAGCGGGCCGGCCGCGAAGCCCAGCGAACTGACGGTGGACCAGATGCCGATGGCCCGGACGCGCTCGGTGTCGTCGAAGATCTGGACGACCACGGCGAGGGTGGTGGTCATCAGCAGCGCCCCGCCCACGCCCATCCCGGCGCGGGCGGCGATCAGCTGGGCGGAGGACTGGGCGAGACCGGCCACCAGCGATCCGGCGCCGAACAGGGCCAGACCGGCGAGGAGCATCCGCTTCCGCCCGTAGCGGTCGGCGGCGTTGCCCGCGGTGAGCAGCAGCCCGGACTGGACCAGGGAGTAGGCGTTCATCATCCACTGCACATCGGCGGTGGAGGCGTGGAGCTCCCGGGTGAGAGAGGGGACGGCGACGCTGAGGACGGTGTTGTCGAGCAGCACGGTGAGCTGGGCGAGGCAGATGACCCCGAGGATCAGCCAGCGCTGCGGATGGCCGGTGGCGGGCGTCGTTCGGGGCACGCGGGAACTCCTTGTACGGCGTACGGGCAACGAGCGTCATACACCGTACAAGCGCTCCCTGTACACCGTACAAGTCAATTTCCGCGCCCCGGCCGAGCCCCCGCCCTAACGGCTCCGGGACCGGCGCGGGTCCCGCGCCCCGGGTCCCGGGTCTCACCCCTGCTCAGACACCCGCCCCTGCCGCCGCACCGGCCCCGGCTCCGGTCCTGGTCCCCTGCCCCGCCGGCTTGATCAGATAGCCCGCGCCCCGGCGGGTGTGGATCATCGGCTCCCGCCCCGCGTCGATCTTGCGGCGCAGATACGAGATGTAGAGCTCGACCACGTTGGCGTGACCGCCGAAGTCGTACGACCACACCCGGTCCAGGATCTGCGCCTTGCTGAGCACCCGGCCCGGATGCCTCATCAGAAACCGCAGCAGCTCGAACTCGGTGGCCGTCAGATGGACGGGGACGCCGCCCCGGACCGCCTCCCGGCCGTCCTCGTCCAGCACCAGATCCCCGACCACCAGTGCCGCCGCCCCGGCCGGCCCGGCGCCGGACCGCCGGACCACCCCGCGCAGCCGGGCCACGACGTCCTCCAGCCGGAACGGCTTGGTCACGCAGTCGTCCCCGCCTGCCGTCAGCCCCGCGACCCGGGCGCTCCCGGAAGCGGCGGCGGCCAGGAAAACCGCCCGGATGCCCGGCAGTTCGCGCCGCAGCCCGGCCAGCGCCGCCAGGCCGTCCATGTCGGGCAGCACCGCGTCCAGCACCACCGCGTCGGGCCGGAACTCCCGGGCCGCGCGCACCGCGCCCGCCCCGTCGGCGGCACCGCGCACCTCCCAGCCCTCGTGGCGCAGGGCCATGGACAGCAGCTCGGCGACGGGCGGTTCATCGTCCACGACGAGCACCCGGAGCGGTGGTTCGGCGACAGCGGTCATGTCCGGCAGCCTCCCCGGGCACCCTGAGAGCTCCCTTTCCCCTTCCTGTGAAAGCCCTTAAGACCCGCCCGTCCCGTCCGTCCGGGCCTCCGGCGGGCCCGCCACCGGCCGTCCGGGGTCAGCCGATGGTGAGGTCGCCGCGTCCCGTCACCTAGCTGACGCCGCTGCTGAAACACCGGCGCACGTCCTTGGTCGGCACCGCCTTGCCCGAGAAGGGGCGGCCGGACATGAGGCCGGAGACGAGGGTGCCCTTGAGGAACGAGTCCATCGGCGTGCAGCCGCAGGGCGTGGTCCGCACCCGTCGCCCCCGCGGTCCCCACTGCCTCTATCACGCCTGTCGCCCCTGCTGGACCCGCCGTCGCCACAGCCGCTGCCGGCCACCGGGGCCGGGCCGGGGAGCGGCGATGTCCCCGCCGAACAGGCCGTAACCGCTTCGGCGGACGGCCCGTCGGCCGGGGCACCGTACGACGGCATCACGGAGGCACCGGCCCCCGAACAGCCGGACAGCGCGCCGGAGTCCGGCGGGCCCCCGCACCGAGCGGCGACGGCCGGCGTCGGCCACGGAGGCGCCGCCGTCGGGAAGGCCGGATCCACACGGGCGCTCTTGTGCGCCGGCGGCAGTCCTGATCGGATGGTGGCGCCGGACGTACGGGGGCTTGGGGGGCCGGAGCATGGGCGAGTTGCGGGTGTCGGAGTGGCGGCGCCACGGGCACGATCGGCTGTACGTGAACGCCCCGGGCGGGCGGACCGTCGCCTGGTTCGACCGGAAGACCGGGCGCGTCGAGGTCAAGGACGAACTCCTGCGGTCGGCCATCCTGGACGCCCTGGCCCCCCACCTCACCCGCCCCGGCCCACCGCTCTCCACCCCCCGCCCGGGCCCAGGCCCCGGTCCAGGCCCACTGCCCGCCACCCGCCCCGGCCCACCGTCCTCCGGTCCCCGGCCGGCGGTCGCACCACCCGCGCCGCTCGCATCACCCGCACCGCCCCTTTACCCCGAGCACGACCTGGCCCTCCACCGCCCCGGCGACCTTCTCCGGCCGAAGGCCAGGGAAGAGTCCCCGGCCGTCCTGCTGCGCTGCCTGAGGTGGCTGCTGGGGCGCCCGGTCCCCGCCGGCCCCTGGACGACCGGGCTGCGCGGCGAAAAGCTCGTCGGCCGCGAGCTGGCACGGCTCGAACGGCACGGCTGGCACGCGCTGCACTCGATACCGCTCTCCCCCACCTGGGACATCGACCACCTCCTGATCGGCCCCGGCGGCGTCTTCTCCCTCAACACCAAGCACCACCCCGCCAAAGCCGTCTGGGTCGGTGACCACGCGGTCCGCGTCAACCACGGGGAACCCCGCCCCTACCTCCGCAAGAGCCGCCAGGAGGCCGCCACCGTCAAGCGCGCACTCGAACGCGCCACCGGCTTCCCCGTCGACGTGACCCCGTTGCTCGTCTTCGTCCGCCCCGCCCGCCTCGACGTCGTCCCCACGCTCCGCGACGTACGAGCGCTCAGGGAGCGCGACCTGACGGCCTATGGGCGCGTCACCGGAAAGCTTCACCCCGGACAGGTGGAAGCCCTCTACACAGCCGCCCGCGACCGGCGCGCCTGGTCCGCGGCGACCCCCGTCCGGCCAGCGAGCCCGACCAGACGCACCCGGCCCGGCGAATGATTCGGGCCACCCGGGACGGACGTCCCGCGGGCCGCTCCCCCGGTTCATCCGAAGGTGGCCCCACGCGAGAGGCCCCCGGGGTGATCCCGGGGGCCTCTCGCCTGCTGTGCACTCGGCAGGATTCGAACCTGCAACCTTCTGATCCGTAGTCAGATGCTCTATCCGTTAAGCTACGAGTGCGTGTGACCTGAGCCACTCACTTGCTCTTCCTTCCGGGCTTTTCGGCCCGGTCGGCGTTGCGGGAACAACATTACATGACCTGGGCCGTAGCGCGAAATCCGTTGGTCGCACCCGGCCTGACCTGCGAAAACGACCCGAAGATCCCCGGAATGGCCGAAGCCCCGGCCGAGTGGGCCGGGGCTTCGGGTCGTGCTGCGGAGGCGGAGGGATTTGAACCCTCGATGGGCGGTAAAACCCAAACCGCATTAGCAGTGCGGCGCCATAGACCGGACTAGGCGACGCCTCCAGACCACCCGCGCGAGCGCGGATGGTGCGATGCAGATGATGGCACAGCCACAGGGCGTGTCACCAATCGCACTACACGGTACTAGGCGGGCGGGGTGCGGGGCAAAGCATTCGGCGGCGTCCGCCGGTGATCGTCCGCCGGCGGTGTCCGTCCCGGCCGGGGCGCGCCCGTCCCGGCCGGGGCGGCCGGGTCGCCGCGGTTGCGCAACGCCTCGGCCCGAGCGGCGTTAGACGGGTGGGAGCGCCGGGTGCCTCCCGTACGGATCCGTACCCCAGGAGTTCGAATGCTGCGCCGACTCGTCCTGACCACCGCCGCCACCCTCGCCGCCCTCGGGGCCGGCTCGCTCGCCTCCGCCGCGCCCGCCGGGGCGATCGGGCCGCTGCCGCTGCCGCTGTTCTCGGGCCCGGACAAACTGACCGTGACCGTGAAGGACAGCGGCAACCCCATGGCCGACGGCACCTTCGAGCTGACCTGCGGCGCCCGGACCGCCGAGGGCACCCACCCGAAGGCCCAGGGCGCCTGCGACCGGCTGGAGGAGCTGGCGGACGAGGGCCAGGACCCGTTCACGCCGGTGCCGAAGACCCGGATGTGCACCATGCAGTACGGCGGCCCGGCCACCGCCCATGTCACCGGCACCTGGCAGGGCCGGCCGGTGGACGCGCACTTCGACCGGAGCAATGGGTGCGAGATCTCCAGGTGGGACGCCATGAAGCCGGTGCTGCCGATGGCCCGGTCCTAGCCGGACCGGCACACAACCGCCGCCACGCCCTCACCGGCTGCCCTTAGACTCCCTTCCAGTGACGCGGTCCCGGCCGCCCGGGACCCGCGCCACTGTCAGGCCGCAGTACGTCAGTGGGAGGAAGCGTCGTCGTGAGCAGCAGGCCATCCCGAGGCGCTGCTCGCCTCGCAGCGATACTCGACGCGCTGCCCGACGGGCTGGTGCTCGTCAATTGCAATGGCACGGTCGTCAACGCCAACACCATCGCGCTGGAGATGTTCGAGACGCCGGGCACGGCGCTCGTCGGACGCGGGCTGCTGGATCTGCTGCCCGCGTTCGACTCCCGGCTGATCCCCGGCTCCATGCGCCGCCCCGAGGCGGCGGACGCGCGGGGCCGCACCAAGCCCGCGCGCATGATCGCCCGGCGGACCGACGGCGGGGAGTTCCCGGTCGAGGTCACCAGCGCGAGCCTGGAGGACGGCCGGGAGGCGTACGCCCCGCAGGGCGCGCCCGCCCCCACCTTCACCGGCGACGAGCTGCTGATGCTGGTCGTACGCGACCTCTCCGGCACCCTCGACACCGAGGCCGAGCTGGCCCGCTCGCAGCGGCAGACCGAGATGATCCTGCGCGCCGCCGCCGAGGGGGTCGTGGGCACGGACACCGACGGCCGGGTGGTGCTGGTCAACCCGGCCGCCGCGCAGATCCTCGGCTGGCGCGCCGGCGAGCTGGGCGGCAAGGAGCTGCACACGCTGATGCTGCACTCCCGGGCGGACGGCGAGCCCTTCCCGTACGACGAGTCGCCGCTCGCCGACACCCTCCGCTCCGGCCGCAAGCACCGGGTGCGCAACCAGGTGGTGTGGGCCAAGGACGGCTCGGCGGTGCCGGTGGACCTGACCACCGCCCCGGTCCGGGACGGCGACCAGCTGGTCGGCGCGGTGATGACCTTCACCGACCGCCGGCCGTACGAGGAGCAGGCCGCCCGGCACGAGGCGGAGCTCACGGAGCTCACCGAAGCGCACGAGACCGCGCTCGCGGAGCTCACGGGGAAGCACGAGGCGGAACTCGCCGCGCTGACCGAGAAGCACGCCACCGAGCTGGCCGACCGCAGCGAGCGGAGCGCCGTCACGCTGGAGCGGCTCCAGGAGCGGTACGACGAGGCCGAGCGGCACCAGACCGAGCTGACCGCCCGGCACGCCCAGCTCACCGCCGTACTGGCCGGGTCGCTGCGCGGCCCCCTGGAGCGGCTCCGGGCGCAGTTGGGCACCCTCGCCGCCGACCCGGCCGGCCAGCTCTGGCCCGAGGCCAACCAGGTGCTGCACCATCTGTCCGCCGGGTACGCCCGGATGACGACGCTTGTCGACAATGTGCTCGCCTACCAGCGGCTGGACGCGGGCGCCGAGGAGCTGCACAAGGACAAGGCGCTGCTGGACGCGGTGGTGGCGGCCGGCGTCGAGGGCGCGGTGGAGCTGATCGGCCCAGGCCGGGTGCAGTTCGCGGTGCACGCCCCGCCGATCGAGGCCGAGGTGGACGGCGCCCGGCTGTCGGTCGCGCTCGCCCATCTGATCGCGGACGTGGCCGGGGTCGACTCCACCGGTACGGCCCGGGCGGTGCCGGGCGGCGGCTACGCGGACACCACGGTGGTGGTCGCGGCGGCACAGCGCGGCGAGGTCGTACGGATCGAGGTGCGCGGCCCGTACGCCGGCGGCGACCCGGTCCACGAGCCGGTGGTGCGCGGGATCGTGACGGCGCACGGCGGCGTGGTCCAGGCCCACGAGGTGCCGGGGGCGGGCGCGGGCGCCTATGTCCTGGAGGTACCGCTCGGCGGCGGCTCCGGCGCGGTGGCCCCGGGAGCGCCGGTCCCCGCGAGCGGGGCGGCGCCGGCGGACGGCGACACGACCGGTGTGCCGCACACGGTGAAGGCGGAGGCGCGGGAGGCGGCGGGTTCGCCCGGCGGGGCCCCGGACACGGCTCCGGCCGCCACCCCGGCCGGCCCGGTCGTCGCCACCCCGGCCGGCGTCCCGGGCGGCCCGGTCACCGCTCCGGCCGGGCCGGCCGGTCCAGTCGTCACCCCGGCCGGCCCGGCCGGGACGCCGGTGGTGCCCGCGCAGGCATCGCCGGGGTCCGGTACCGCGGGCGGCGGTCGGCGGCGGGCCCGGCGGGCCTCGACCGACGCGTTCCTGGACAGCCCGGTACGCGCCGAGGACCCGGTGGCCGCCGAACCGACCGGCCGGCGCCGGGCGCGCCCCGAGCCGGCCGGTGCGCCCGCCGGCGCGCCCGCCGGGACGGAGGGCGCGGCCACCGAGCCGACCGGCCGCCGGCGCGGGCGCCCCAGCCCGGCCGAGACGGCTGCCCCCGGTTCCGGGGCCGCACCCGGGGCAGGAGGCGAAGTCGCCGCCGAGGGCGCGGTGCTGACGGCCGCCGAGAGCGCCCAGGGCCGTGCCGCGCTCGGCGAGACGGTGCCCCCGCAGGGCATGCCCGCCGACGCCGGTCCGGTACCGGTGCCGCCGGCCGGACGCCGGGCCCGGCGCGAGGGCGAGCCGCTCCCGGCCCTGCCCGCCGGCCCCGCCCTGCCTCCGGGCGGTGCCGAAACGCCCGCCCCCGGGACCGCCGAGGCGCCGGGCGGTCGCCGGGCGCGCCGGGCGCTGGCCGCCGCGCACGAGCGGGACCAGGCGCCGGTGGCTCCCGAGGGCGCCGCCCGTTCGCCGTTCGCCCTGCCGCCCGCCGCGGCCGACCGCCGTCCGGACGAGGCGGCCCGCCACGACGCGGCCGGCACCGCCCCGGACGACGACCACACCCCGCCCCAGCCGCACCCGCTCCCGTCCGGCCGGCGCCGCGCGCCCGCGCCCGTACCCGGGCAGCCGGGCGCCGGGGCCCCGGACACCGCCCCCGCGACCGGACCGGAGGCCGCGCCGACGAGCGCGGGCACCGGTTCCGTACCGCTGCCGCCCACCGCGCCCCCGCCGGCCGGCCCCGCCGCCTCCGGCACGCAGCCGCTCCCGGTCGAGGCGCCGGCCGACTCCACCCAGGGGCGGGAGTTCAGCGTGCGCACCCTGGGTCAGGGCGTGCCGTTCGTCCACCCGGGCACCGGCCGGCCGGTCGCGGCACCGGGCGCCCCGGCCCCGCAGCCGACCACACCGCAGCCGGCCGCCCCGCACCCCGGCCAGGGCACTCCGCCGCACGGCACCCCGGCGCACGGGACTCCGGCGCAGGGCACCCCGGCCCAGGCCGCGACGCCGCCCACCGGTACGCCTCCGGCCGCCGGTACGCCCCCGCAGGGCTCGGGCCGCCGCCGGAAGCTGGCCACGCCCCCGGAGGACGAGCCCGCGACCGCGCCCCAGCCGGCCCCCGCGCCCGCCCGGCCGGGTGCGGCCCGGCCCCAGCCGGGGGCGGGCGCTCAGCCCCCGGCAGCCGAACGGCCCCGGCTGGCCCCGCGACCGGGCGGCCGGGCGTACGAGATCGGCGCGCCCGACGAGAACGCCGACGAGGGTCCCGAGCCGCTGGACGGCCCGGGCGGCGCGGTCGAGGTGGCCAACGAGCCCGTGCCGCAGCCGGTCGACGACGAGCTGCCCCCGGAGCCGCTGGACAACCCGCGCCGGCTGCTGGTCTGGCCGGCGCCCGACGTCTCGACCCAGCAGGCGCTGAGCGACCGGGGCTACCGGCCGGTCATCGTGCACTCCCGCGAGGAGGTGGACGCGCAGATCGCGGCCTTCCCGGCGGCGCTCTTCGTGGACCCGCTGACCGGTCCCATCACCCGGACGGCCCTGCAGTCGCTCCGTCAGGCGGCGGTCGCGGCCGAGGTCCCGGTGCTGCTGGCGGCCGGGCTCGGGCAGGCCACCCGGGAGGCCGCGTACGGCGCCGATCCGGCCGTACTCCTCAAGGCGCTGGCACCCCGGGACAGCGAACAGCACCCCTCCCGGGTCCTGCTGATCGAGGAGCAGGAGGAGATCGCCCTCGCCCTGACGGCGGCGCTGGAGCGGCGCGGGATGCGGGTCGCCCACGCGGCCACCGACGGCGACGCGGTCACCCTGGCCGCCCAGATCCGGCCGAACCTGGTGGTGATGGATCTGATGCAGATCCGCCGCCGGCGCGCCGGGATCATCGACTGGCTGCGCGCCAACGGGCAGTTGAACCGGACGCCGCTGGTGGTCTACACGGCCGCCAGCCTGGACCGGACGGAGCTGCCGAGGCTGGCGTCCGGCGAGACGGTGCTCTTCCTGGCCGAGCGGTCGACCAGCGCCGAGGTGCAGTCGCGGATCGTGGACCTGCTGGCCAAGATCGGCACCAACTGACGCCACCCACCCGGCGGCCCGCCCCTCCCGGGGGCCCGGGTCGCCGGGCGCGTATGGCGTACGACGACGGGCCGTCGAGCCACGTACCGCGGACGGCTCCGGAGAGTCCGGCCCACGTGCGGGTACGGCTCCGGCGCCGCCGGCCGGCCCCGTACCGCGACGGCTGCGGGCCCCGGGCGCCTGCCGCGTACGACTCCGGGAAGCCCGGCCCGCGTGCGCGTGCGGCTCCGGGGCCGCCGGCCGCGTTCGGCGTAGCCCGTACGGTCCGGGGCCACCGGCCACCGGCCACGACGGCGTAGCCCGTACGAGTGATAAGCCCAGCGGGCCCGGCCCGGCCCGGCTCACATCCGGGTGACGTCCAGCTCCCCCGCCGCGTACTGCTTGCGGATCACCTTCTTGTCGAACTTTCCGACGCTGGTCTTCGGCACGGCAGGGACGATCGCCCAGCGCTCCGGCAGCTGCCACCTGGCGATGGACCCGGCCAGAAAGGCGCGGAGCGCCTCGTAGTCGGCGGTGGCGCCCTCCCGCAGCACGACGGTGGCCAGCGGGCGTTCGCCCCACTTCTCGTCGGGCACGGCGACGACCGCCGCCTCCGCCACGTCCGGATGGGCCATCAGCGCGTTCTCGATGGCGACGCTGGAGATCCACTCGCCGCCCGACTTGATGACGTCCTTGGCCCGGTCGGTGAGGGTCAGATAGCCGTCCGGCGAGATCACGCCGACGTCCCCGGTGCGCAGCCAGCCGTCCGGGGAGAACTTGTCATCGGGCCGGAGCGGTTCGGCGCCCGCCCCGCCGTAGTAGGAGCCGGCGATCCACGGGCCGCGCACCTCCAGCTCGCCGGCCGACTCGCCGTCCCAGGGCAGGGTGGTGCCGTCGGGACCGGTGAGCCGCGCCTCCACCGAGGCGGGGAAGCGGCCCTGGGTGATCCGGTACGGCCGCTCCTCCTCGGTGGTCAGCCCGGCGGGCGGGTTGGCCATGGTGCCGAGCGGCGAGGTCTCGGTCATGCCCCAGGCCTGGCAGAGGCGGACCCCGAGCCGGTCGTACGCCTCCATCAGCGACGGCGGACACGCGGAGCCGCCGATGGTCACCCGGGCCAGCGAGGACAGATCGCGGGGGCGGGCGGTGACCTCGGTCAGCAGCCCCTGCCAGATGGTGGGGACGGCGGCGGCATGGGTGGGGCGCTCGCGTTCGATCATCTCCGCGAGCGGGCCGGGCTGGAGGAAGCGGTCCGGCATCAGCATGTTGACGCCGGACAGGAAGGTGGCGTGCGGCAAGCCCCACGCGGCCACATGGAATTGAGGTACGACCATCAGGCTGGTGTCCCGGTCGGTGAGCCCCATCGACTCGGTCATGTTCACCTGCATCGAGTGCAGATAGATCGAACGGTGGGAGTACAGGACGCCCTTGGGGTCGCCGGTGGTGCCGGAGGTGTAGCACATGACGGCGGCCTGGCGCTCGTCCAGCTCGGGCCAGTCGTACCGGTCGGACCGGCCGGCGAGCAGTTCCTCGTACTCATGGACGCGCGGCGCGGCGCCGGCGAGGAGGGAGCGGTCCCCGGGCCCGGCGACCACGAGGTGCTCGACGGTGGTCAGCCGGGGCAGCAGCGGGGCGAGCAGCGGGAGGAGGGAGCCGTTGACGACGATCACCCGGTCGGCGGCGTGGTTGGCGATCCAGACCAGCTGCTCGGGCGGGAGGCGCAGATTGAGGGTGTGCAGCACGGCGCCCATGGCCGGGACGGCGAAGTACGCCTCCACGTGCGCGGCGTTGTTCCACATGAGGGTGGCGACCCGGTCGTCGGGGGCCACCGCCAGCTCGTCCCGCAAAGCCGCTGCCAGCCGGTTCGCCCGGACGCCGATCTCCGCGAAGGTGCGGCGGTGCGGCTCGGCCTCGCCGGTCCAGGTGGTGACCGTGGACCGGCCGTGGATCGTCGTCCCGTGGCGCAGGAGGCGGGTGACGGTCAGCGGTACGTCCTGCATGGAGCTCAGCACGGCGTCCTCCCGGTGGGCGCTACGCGGCGGTAGGGATGCCCAGATTCTGCGCACGTACCGCGCGGTATGTCACTACCCGGAAGTAGCCAGGGCGGCGTCCCGCCCCCGCCGCGGGGGATCCGCTCACCGCACCGGCGTGAGCCCCGGGTCGTCACGGAGCTTGCGCAGGGCACGGGAGACGGCGCTCTTGACCGTGCCGACGGACACCCCGAGCAGCTCGGCCGTCTGGACCTCGCTGAGGTCCTCGTAGTACCGCAGGACCACCATGGCCCGCTGCCGGTCGGGAAGTCGCATGATCGCCCGCCACAGGGCGTCCCGCAGCACCTGCCGCTCGGCCAGGTCGGGCTCGGGCCGGCCGACCGGCTCCGGCGGCTCGTCGCAGATGTACTCCTCGATCCGCCGCTTGCGCCACTGCGAGGTACGGGTGTTCAGCAGGGCCCGGCGGACATAGCCGTCGAGCGCCCGGTGGTCCTCGATCCGGTCCCAGGCGACGTACGTCTTGGCGAGGGCGGTCTGCAGCAGGTCCTCGGCGTCGCTCGGATTGGCGGTGAGCGAACGGGCGGTGCGCAGCAGCATCGGCCCCCGGGCCCGTACGTACGAGGTGAACGACGGGTACGTCGGATACGACGGGTACGCCGCCTGCTCCGGGAGCGGCGGGTGGCCCCGGTGCCCCGGGCGCGCCGAGCACACCGGCGACGACGGGTCCCCCGGCGCGGCCGGCCGGACGGCAGCCCGGGCGGGCACGGCGGCCGGGACGGCGGCGGCGGAGGCGCCCCTGCAGACAGGCCCGGTGGTCGTCGGCCCAGTGGTCGCGGTCATAGGAACACGCTATGAGCGGGCGCCGGGCCCCGGATCGGCCCCAGGTCCCGACCCCGGGTCCGCCTCAGGTTGTAGGGGCCACCGGCCGTGTACCTCCTGAAGGCGGAGACCCGCCGTAAGGGACGCCCCGCGCTTCGCACGGCGGCAGACCGGGGGCCGGGCACCGCCCCGGCCTCCCTCGCCCGCCCCTCTCCCGCTTCCCTTTTTCGAACGTTAGTACGAGACTGGTCCCATGGCCACCACTCACCGGCAGGCCCCGGCCACCCCGGCCCTGACCCATGCGCTGTCCGCCGCCGCCCACGGGCTGCCCGTCTTCCCGCTCTCCCCGGGCAAGCAGCCGGCGGTCCGCTCGCCCCACCGCGACGACCCCGGGAGGGCCACCTGCCGGGGTGAGTGCGGCCGCCCGGGCCACGGGGTGCACGACGCCACCACGGACCCGGCCGCCGTCCGGGCGCTCTTCGCCGCCGCGCCCCGGGCCACCGGTTACGGCATCGCCTGCGGCCGGGACCCGTATCACCTGATCGGCATCGACCTGGACCGCTCCTCGCCGCTGGAGCCCGCGAGCGCCGTGGAGCTGCGCCAGCTGGCGCTCCAGCAGCTGTTCGCCGTGCCCGACACCGTCACCGTGCTCACGCCCAGCGGTGGACGGCACCTCTGGCTGGCCGGCCCGCCCGCCACCGCCGTCCCGAACTCGGCCGGGCGGCTCGCCCCCGGCGTCGACGTGCGGGGCGCCGGCGGCTACCTGGTCGGCCCCGGCTCGGTCACCGCGCGCGGCGCCTACCGGCTGCTCCCCGGCACCGGCCGCCTCCCCCCGGCCCGCTGCCCGGACGCCCTGCTGCGCCTGCTGGCCCCGGCGCCCGCCCCGGCACCCGCGCCCCGCCCGACCGGCCACCCGGCGTCCGGCCAGGGCCTGCTGCACTTCGTCCTCGCCGCCCGCGAGGGCCAGCGCAACACGCGCCTGTTCTGGGCCGCCTGCCGTGCCTGCGAACACGACCTGGGCCCCGCCTTCCTGGACGCCCTGGCCGACGCCGCCGTCCGCACCGGCCTCCCCGCCCCCGAAGCCCGCGCCACCATCGCCTCCGCCACCCGCCTGACGACCCCGGCGCGGCGCGCCTGACCGGCGGCGGGGCCACCGGCCCGGTCTCCGCATGCCGGGTCCTGCTGGTCAGTCGTCTCCGACGGTGATGCCGAGTTCGTCCACGAGGGCCTGGGCGAGGTCTGTCTGCTGGCCGGGATCGATACGGACCTCGGCCAAGTTGGTGATGCCACGGATCCGTGAGAGGTCGTTGCCGCGAAGATCGGTGCCCCGGTACCGTCCGCCGCCGAACTCGGTCAGCTCGAGCCCGCTGTCCGAGAACACGGTGCCGGACAGGTCGCAGTCGGTGAACGCGGCCTCGGTGAAGGTACAACCGACGAACGCGACGGGGCCGGTGGCACGCACCTTCTCGAAGGTGGCGTAGTCGAAACGGCACTTCTCGAACAGCGCGTCGTCCAGGGCCACGCCGTTCAGTGCGGCGCCCATCAGTCTGCAGTCGCGGAAGTGGACCCGGGTGAGCTTGCTCTCCCTCCAGCGGACCGAGCCCAGATCACTGCTGGTGATCTCGACGCCATGAAGGCTCAGCGCGTCGAACTCGACCTGCTTCGCGCGGACACCGCTGACCCTGCCCGTGATGAGCCGGCCTCCGGCGAGGGCCAGCGAGCGCAGCTCCACGTCCCTGTACGCGAATTCCTGGACGGCACCGCGGGGACTGTCCAGCGTCTCGACCATGGACAGATAGATGCCTGGCTCATCGAGATCGGGAGTGGTCACGGTGATGTGGCCGAAGGTGCGGCTGGCCATGGTGCTCCTTCAACGTAGTGCCGGGACGGCCCGCTGTCGCTGGGGCCGTCCCTTTCCGGGTCACTTGTTCTTCCAGTTATCCCAGGTCGGCCGGTTGTCGAACGCGGGCGTGGGATTGTCCCAGGTCGGCCGGTTGTCGAACGTGCCGGCGAGAGGTCGGCGGCGGGTGGGTCCCGCAGCGGCGCCGTTGCTCCGGCCGGCGTCGGTCCGGGCGTTCACCCGGTGGCTGGGGACCGTACGGCCCGTGGCCTCCAGGAGGGACACGAATCCCGGGGCCGAGTTCATCACGAGAGCGGTGGCATCAGGGGCGATGTTCACGGACATGCCGCGCGACTCCTTCGAGTAGAGCGATCTTGGCGGTTGTGCAGTACCGGGTCCTGGTGCCGTCGAATCGACCGTCGTGCTCGAAGTAGCGGTTGGCCGCATGGGCGCCTCCACAGAACGCGAAGGTGGGGCAGGTGGCGCGGCAGGCGTCCACGCCATTCCAGAACTCGGTGATCCAGGGAGTGCGGGCCTCGGCCTCCACCACGAGGGGCTCCAGACCGGTGCGGAGCACGTTGCCTGTGGTGAAGTCGCCGAAGCGACTGTCGTCGAACCCGGCCAGCTCCGGAGAGAGCATGATCACGCCGCCGTCATGGGCGACGGTGGGTAGTGGGTCCCAGAGGGCCGAGGCCGGTGTCGGGTTCGTGACCTGGCTGCCCAGAACAGCCCCGGCGAAGTTGAGCACGCGGTCCACCTCGCGCAGCCGGATGACCGGGTTCGCCCGCCAGGCATCCGCGAGGGCGGTCCAGAATTCCGCTGCCCGCACGGAGTCGGCGTCCTTGGCGCCCAGGTTGACGCCTTCCTCCTCCTCGACGTTGACGCCGAGGGTCGTCACGCCCAGGTCGGTGAAGAAATCGTAGAAGCGGCTTGCCCTGTCCGGGTCGGGAGTGGAGACGACCGCGATGGCGGAGAACGGTATCCCGTGGCGGTGTAAGTGCTCCACGCCGCGCATGATGAGGCGGAACCCCGGGCGACCGGCTCGGGTGACGCGCTGGGTGTTCATGTCCTCGGGTCCGTCAATGCTGACGCCCACCTGGACCTGGTGCTTCAGCAGGAACTCGCACCACGCTCCATCGATCAGGGCCGCGTTGGTCTGCACGGAGTGCTTCACATCCTGAAACGGCGCCATGAGCGCGGCCAGGTGCTCGCGGCCGGCTGCGAGCGGCTCCCCGCCGTGCCACACGACCTCGAACCTCGGGTTCGCCGCGGCCCACTCGTTGACGGAGCCGGCAACGGCCCTGGCCACCTCCACCGACATGAGGTGCTTCATGTTGCGGAATGGCAGGTAGCAGTATGTGCAGTTCATGGGCAGGCACTGCGTGGTCGGCTGCATGATCACCGAGCCGGGAACTCTGGCGAGCCGCGTGCGCATCGTGCTCCTCTCCTGTCGAGGGTGCAGCAGGCCGCAGGTGTGACAGGAACCAGACCTGCGATCCGCTGCGAAGGGAGGCACTGCCCGAAGCCGTTTTTGCTCCGGGGTGCGTTGACCACCCTGGCGGCCTCGGAACCCTGAGACCACTGCGGCGTCCTATAGGGCCGCCCTATATTTCGGGGATGGAGCCGGAGCCGAACGTGTGGGCACACCCTGAACTGCGCACCGCGGTAGCGGCGGAGGACTGGCCGGCACTGCTGAAGACGTGGCGCAAACTGACGCGCAGCAGCCAAAGCAAGCTCGGCGCCCTGGTGGGTCTGGCGCAACCGGACATCTCCGCGATCGAGAACCGACGACGTGAGGTGACATCCGTCGAAGTGCGCCAGCGGATCATTCACGGCCTTGGCGTCCCTCTTGAACTGGTGGGCGCCCGGTACGAGGAACTTCCTTTGCCTTCACTCGTGTTGCCCGGTGTGGTGTCGGAGACGGACGCGGAGAGGCTGATCGCCGTGAAGCAGGGCGGACTGCGTTTGGACACCGCCTCTCTGGACGCGATGGACGCCTTGCTGGCCGCGCATCGCCGCGCTGAGGACACTGTGGGCTCACGCACGATCATCTCGCTCGTGACTGCTCAGTTCGAGGAAGTGGCCGCTCTCTACGGCCGGGCCCGGGGGCCGCTGGCAGACCGCGTTGTCAAGCTCCTGGCCGAGTACGCGCAGTTTCTCGCCTGGATGGCGCAGGACCAGGACAACGCCCCTGTGGCGCTGGGGTGGTTCGACCGGTCCTACGACTGGGCGCTGGAGTCCGGGTACGGCGACATGGCCGCCACCACCCTGAGCATGAAGGCGCACCTGGCGTGGTCCCAGGACAAGGGCCGGCGCTGTGTCCGACTGGGCGAAGCGGCGGCGTCAACGGCGGAAGCGAGCGAAGCGACGAGAGCCATGGCAGTCCAGATGGCCGGGCGCGGGCACGCGCTCGAAGGCAATAGCGCTGACGCGTACCGCAGGCTGGACGAGGCACAGCAGATCATCGCAGCCGCCTCGGACACCCCTCCCTGGCTGTACTTCTACGGCGAGTCGTGGTTCGCCGCCCAGCGCGGTATGGCCGACCTGCACCTCAAGGAATGGTCGAGCGCGACCGAGAACCTGCTGACAGGGCTCGCCGGCTTCGCTCCGTCCTTCCGACGGGACCGCGCCTGGTACGGGTCCTGCCTGGCCCACGCCTACGCAGGCGCGGGGGAGGCGGAGGCCGCTCTGGATGCCTCCCTGAGCGTGATCACCGACGCCTCCGAGATCGGCCGTCCCCATGCCTGGGAGGAGCTGCACAGAGTGGCGGGGATGCTGATACGCCGCAGGGCCCCCGAGGGCCGGGTGTTGTGCGACGCCCTGGTAGCACTGGACTGATGCCGGCCTGCGCCGCCCGCACCCGGACGCACATACGCCGGCTGCTGCCCTGCCGCCCGGAAGCCACGCCGGCACCGAGCACACGGGATGTGTCGCCCTGCGGACCGCAGCCGCGCCTGGTCCACGCATCATGATCCGCACCGGTACACGGGCGGGGCAGGGGGCGAACGGACCACATGCCGAAGGGGCGCCCCGATACGGGAGCGCCCCTTCCGACCGGCGGCTTCGCCGGACCCTGCGGTGGGTGTGGGATTTGAACCCACGGAGACGTTGCCGCCTCGACGGTTTTCAAGACCGTTCCCTTAGGCCGCTCGGGCAACCCACCCCTGCTGGCCGCCCGGTGGGGCGGTGCGGGGACAGCCTAGCCGGTCAGCCGTCGCCCTTGCGCTGGCCCAGGGTGACTTGGACGGTGGACTCCTTGCCGGCGCGCTTGAAGGTGAGGGAGACCTTGTCGCCGGGGCGGTGGGTCCAGATCTCACTGATCAGGGTGGGGCCGCTGTCGATGGTGCGGTCACCGAACTTGGTGATCACGTCGCCGGGCCGCAGGCCCGCCTTGGCGGCGGGGCCGCCGGGGGTGACGGCGGGGGTGCCGCCGGTGCCCTCGTCCGCGATGGCGGCGCCCTGGCCCTCGTCGACCATGTTCACGGTGGCGCCGATCACCGAGTAGACCGGCTGGCCGGTGGCGATCAGCTGCTCGGCCACGCTCTTGGCCTGGTTGACCGGGATCGCGAAGCCCAGGCCGATGGAGCCCGCCTGGGCCTGGCCGAGGCCGCCGCTGCCGGCGGACTGGATGGCGGAGTTGATGCCGATCACCGCGCCGCGCGAGTCGATCAGAGGGCCGCCTGAGTTGCCCGGGTTGATGGACGCGTCGGTCTGGAGGGCGCTCATGTACGAGTTCTTGCCGCCGGAGCCGTCGCCGGAGGCCACCGGGCGGTTCTTGGCGCTGATGATGCCGGTGGTCACCGTGTTGGAGAGGCCGAACGGGGCGCCGATGGCGATGGTGGAGTCGCCCACCGCGACCTGGTCGGAGTTGCCGAGCGGGAGCGGGGTGAGGCCGGAGGGGGCGTTGCGCAGCTTGAGCACGGCCACGTCGTAGCCCTGGGCCCGGCCGACCACCTCGGCGTCGTACTTCTTGCCGTTGGAGAAGGTGGCGGAGAGGGTGCCGCCGTCGGCGGCGGAGGCGACCACATGGTTGTTGGTGAGGATGTGGCCCTCCTTGTCGTAGACGAAGCCGGTGCCGGTACCGCCCTCGCCCTCGGAGCCGCCCGACTTGGCCTCGATCGTCACGACGCTGGGCAGCGCCTTGTTGGCCACCGCCGCGACCGTGCCGGGGTCGCGCTTGAAGCCGGCCGGGGCGTCGCCCGCCGCGACCGTGGTCGAGCTGGCCGAGTTGTCGCCGCGCTCGGCCGCCCAGTAGCCGATGCCGCCGCCCACGCCACCCGCCACCAGGGCGGCGACCAGGACGGCCGCGACCAGCCCGCCGGCCGACCGCTTGCGCGGGGCCGGCTCCCCGGGCGCGCCCCAGACCGGGCCGCCGCCCCCGGAGCCGTACCCGCCGGAGCCCCAGCCGCCCTGGCCGTGTCCGGGACCGTGGCCGTGGCCGCCGGAGCCGTAGCCACCGGAACCGGGAGCGCCCGTGTCCCAGCCGCCCTGACCGGCCGCTCCGTGGCCGAAGCCGCCGTGGGCCGGCGGGGCGGCGGGCGGCGGCGGGGTGGAAGGGGCGGAGGGGGTGGGAGGGGTGGCCGGGGGCGGGGGTGTGCCGTCGCCGGAAGCTGTCGCGGACGACGCGGCCGGGGCCCCGGCCACCGGTGCCGACGCGGTCGTGCCCTCGGGAGCGGCCACCGGCGCGGGAGGCGCGGACGGGGCCGTTGGGGCGGACGGAACCGCGGTGCCCTCGTTCTCGGTGCTCACAGCTCTATCTCCTCGGTCTTCCACGTCATGTCGGTCAGCTTTTCCCACCAGCCGTCAGGCCACTGTAAGCGGGAGCTGTGCGTCTTCCGAGCATCCCTTATTACCGGACGAAACGGATGGGGGCGGAGGCCCGGGCGAGCGGTTCCGGTGGCCCGCACCGCTCGTCCGCCCGGGCGCGGTGGCACCATGACGCGGTGACCCACGCACGCCAGCACACCATCCAGGTCGTCGCCCACCGCGGCGCCTCCGAGGACGCCCCCGAGCACACCCTGGCCGCGTACACGCGGGCGATCGAGGACGGCGCCGACGCCCTCGAATGTGATGTCCGGCTCACCGCCGACGGCCATCTCGTCTGCGTGCACGACCGGCGGGTCAACCGGACCTCCAACGGCCGCGGCGCCGTCTCGACGCTGGAGCTCGCCGACCTCGCCCAGCTGGACTTCGGCGCCTGGAAGGGGCTGGAGGAATCGGACGAGCGCCCGGACTGGCGCGACCCCCAGCTGACCTCCGTACTGACGCTGGAACGGCTGCTGGAGCTGGTGGCGGACGCCGGGCGGCGGGTGGAGCTGGCCATCGAGACCAAGCACCCGACGCGCTGGGCGGGCCGGGTCGAACAGCGCCTGATCGAACTGCTGGACCGGTTCGGGCTGGCCGCGCCGCCGCCCGGCGAGCCCTCGCCGGTACGGATCATGAGCTTCTCCGGCCGTTCGCTGCACCGGGTCGCCGCCGCCGCGCCGGGCATCCCGGTCGTCTATCTGATGCAGTTCGTCTCGCCCCGCAACCGGGACGGGCGGCTGCCGGCCGGGGCCCGGACGGCCGGGCTCTCCATCCGGATCCTGCGCAACCACCCCGGCTATGTGGAGCGGCTGCACCGGGCGGGCCACCGGATCCATGTCTGGACGGTGGACGACCCGGCGGACGTGGAGCTGTGCGTACGGCTCGGCGCTGAGGCGATCATCACCAACCGGCCGAAGCAGGTACTGGCCCAGCTGGGGCGCGGGCCGGGCGGGGTCGCCCGGGAGGCGGTACCCGGGCCGGGCGGAGACGTATAAGGGACTTCCCGGGCCGGGCCGGGACGCGTAGAGGACTCCTGGGACGGGCGGGGCGGGGACACCCGGGGGACGCCAGGCCCGGTGGGGGTAAGGACACCCGGAAGTCGCCAGGGCCCGGCGGGGGCGGGGAGAGAACGGGGCGGAAGGGGCGGTTTCCGGTCCAGGCCAATGGGGCATTGACTCCGTGGCGTGGGGCGAAGGAGGTCTCGGGGGTGGCGTTGGTGGTGGCACAGGCAGTGCCCACGTCGTCGAGCATGGCCGTACCTCATGGCCCGATGGGCGTGGGTGAGGCGCGACAGCGCATGCGGGAGCAGCTGAACCGCAGCGGGGTGTCCGCATCGGTCGTCGACGACGCCGTACTGATCCTTTCCGAACTGCTCAGCAATTCCTGCCGGCACGGCAGACCGCTGAGCCGGGCGGAGAGGGAGGACGGCGAGGTACGGGCCGCATGGCGGCTCGACCGGCTGGGCGCGCTCACCGTCGAGGTGACGGACGGCGGCGGGCCCACCCGCCCTGCACCCGGCACCCCCTCGGTGACGGCGCGGGGCGGCCGGGGACTGACCATCATCGGCGCCCTCGCCCAGGAGTGGGGCGTCCGGGACGGCGCCTCCGGTGAGGTGACGGTCTGGGTGCTCGTCACCGGGGGCGGGGTGACGGAGGACGGCGCTACGCGCGTCGATGCCGGGGATCCCGGGCGTACCGGGGCTGTCGTGGACGCCGTGGGTGCCGTGGACGGTTCTGTTCCGGCGCCGGACGGGCGCGGTCACGGACATGACCGGCGGGCCGGGCGTACGGGACGTCCGCCGGGGGTGCCGGCGCCCCGGCGCACCGCTCCGGGGGCGGCGTAGGACGGCGGCCGGGTGCCCCCGCCGCCGCGCGAGCCCCGGGCGGGCGCGGGGCGGTCATGGGGCGGGCGGGGCGGGGACGGCTAGGCTCGCGGCCGACAAGCGCCGACAAGCACAGAGGCGCCACGCCGTCACGCCGTTACGGAGAAGCCAGACCATGGGCAAGAAGCGACCCCAGACCAGGGCCGGGAAGCCGTCCGCCGCCACCGGAGCCGACGGGGCCGTACCCGTGGTCGGCGCCCGGGAGCCCTGCCCGTGCGGCTCGGGCCGGCGCTACAAGGCCTGCCACGGGCGGGAGGCCGCGCACGCGGTGACCGAGCTGGTGCAGCGGCCGTTCGAGGGGCTGCCGGGCGAGTGCGACTGGGTCGCGCTGCGGGAGCTGGTCCCGGCCGCGACCGCGCCGCTGGTGCTGAAGGACGGGCTGCCGGAGGGTGTGCCGTCGGTGACGCTGGCCACCGTGCTGCCGATGGCCTGGCCGGCGCTGCGGCGGGACGACGGCTCGGTGCTGCTCGCCCTCCAGAACGACACCTCGTCGGGTGATCTGAGCCGGGACCTCGCGGACACCCTGCGGCGGGCGCTCACCGCCGAGCCCGGTTCGCCGGTGGCCGGCCAGCGGGTGCCGGCCGACGGGCCGCGCCTCCAGGACCTGCTGGACCCGCAGGCCGGATTTGAGCCGACCGTGCACACGGGCTTCGAGTTCTGGCTGCCGGACTCGGCGGACAACTCCTCGCCCGAGGTGGCGGCTTCGCTGGAGCGGGCCAACGCGGCCGCGATCCCGACGGTGCGGCTCTCCGGGGTGGAGTCGGCCTACTGGTGCGAGACCCCGGAGAAGAACCACCTGCGCTGGGTCATGCCGCACCCGGAGGAGCGGCTGCTGGACGCGCTCGCCCGGCTGCACGCGGCCGGTACGTCCTCGCTCGGCGCGGGCACCCGGCTGGTCGGTTCGTTCCGGGCGCACGGGCTGATGGTGCCGGTCTGGGACCTGCCGCGCGAGATGGGCGCCGAGGAGTGCGAGAAGCCGGCCACCGAACTCGCCGGGCGGCTCGCGGCGGCGCTCGACTCCGACGCGCCGCTCACCGCCGAGGAGCGCCGGGCGCGCGGCGGGCTCACCAACCGGCAGGTCACCCTGAGCTGACCGGCCGTTCAGTCGGTCGTGACCTGCGCCACATGGCGCGTACCGACCGGTAAATCGCTGTCCGAATACCAGAGATCGAATTTGCGAACCGCCGATCTCTTGTTACGGTTCAGGAAGCCCGGTCGCTGGTGCATCCCCCGTCGCCAGCGACCGGGCGCTTCACTTTTCGCGGAATGACTCATTCCGCTTTCGCTCGCCCGGCGGCCTCGGTCCCCGCCCTCCGACCGGCTTCCCGGCCGCCGTCCGCGGCTCCTGTTCCGCCGGCCCAACCGGCGCGTTCGCCGGGCGAGTTGCTGCCCGAGCGGAGCAGCAGGGGGCTCCGGGCCGGATCGCCGTCCGCCGCGAACTCCGCCACCGCCGTGTAATCCCCGCTCCCCGCTCCGGGCCGTTCGCCCCGGGGTTCTCTGGGCGTTTCACAACTGCCCGGCTCATCGTCGGCGGGGACCGCGCAATGCGCCTCCACCGTCCGGCCTGCGGGGGCCATCAGAGTCAGTACGGCCCGCAGCCCCGAGCCCGTGGCATTGCGGTAGTACGTACGCGCCCAGCGGTCGCCGCCCTCGGCCAGCACACAGGTCTGCGCCTCGATGCCCTCCGGGGAGAGCAGCTCGGGACCGCAGGCGGTGACATGCGGGGCCGGGGGCGGGGCGGAGGTGCCGGGAAGCGGGGCGGGAGGGCCGGCCGGGATCGGCCGGAAGGATGACGCGAAGGTGTACGCGGTCGGCAGCGGGGCGCCCGGAAGGGCCGCCGACCCACCGGATCCGGCCAGAAGTCCGGCGGTCCCGGTGGCCGGGGCGGCGCCCCCGCCGACACCACCGCCACCACCCGCGTCACGGAAACCGCCGATACCGCCGATACCGCTGATATCGCCCGCACCGCCGACGCCGTCGTCACCCGTGCCCCGCCCGTCGCCGCCGGGCAGGCCGGGCAGGTTGGCGGTGAGGCCGGCGATGCCGGGGCCGACGGCGGCCGGGTAGTCGGCCGGGAGCGCCGCCGGAGTACGGAGCGGGGCCCCGGCCGGTCCCGCGGGGGCGGCCGGGGCGAACAGGGCGGCGGCCGCCAGGGCGGCTCCGAGCGCGGTCAGGCGGAGTCTGGTGGTCCACACCGGGCCGACCCTAGCCCCGGTGGGCAGGCGCCCCGGTGTCCGCGCGCCCGCCGCCCCGCCGACTCGGCCCACCGCACCCCTCGTACGAGTGACGCGCGCCTCGTACGAGTGACTTGACAGCCCGGCGAGTCAGTAGTGGAGGCGGCTGCCGCCGTCCGGGGCGGCCACGCTCGCCGCCACCAGCGCGGCCACCACCGTCTCGACGTCCGGCAGCCAGGGCGCGGCCGGGCCCGCCAGCGGGGCCCGCTCCCAGCGGACCTGCCCGGGCCCGGTCTCCGAGGGCGGCAGCACCAGATAGCCGCCCTCGCCGTGAAACCGGAGCGAGCAGGGCACCCGGTCCTGGGCGTACAGCAGTTCGCCCAACTGCTCCAGGGTGTACGGGGCCACCAGCAGCGCCCACCGGGTCGGCGTGGCCACCACCGGGCCGAGCCGGGTGCCCGTCCGGTCCAGTGCGGCGAGTGCCCGGGCTCCCGCGACGGCGGGCAGGCTCACCGCGCAGGGCGCGCGCCCGCCGGTCGCCAGCACCACCGGGGCGGCCGGGCGGTTCGTCCACCACCAGCGGATCATCCGCTCGTCGGTGGTGGCCGCCAGCAGGCCGGGGTCGAAGGGATGGGCGCCGGGTACGACACAGTCGGGATCGGGGCAGACGCACCCCCGGTCCCGGTCGCCGCGGCCTCCGGCCGCCCTCAGTCCCGCCCCGGGGAGTACGGGCCAGTTCCACTCGGTGGCGCAGGTGAGCGCCGCGCCGAGGTGCGCGGGCCGGGCCCTGCGCCAGAACCGGATCCTGCGTCGCCTTCCGAGGATCTCGCGCATGAGCGCTCGTTCCTTTCCGTTGAACGCCGAGGTCCACATCTCATCAGTTTCGCGGTACCGCACCATGCCCCCCGTACGCACCGTCCGCGCCGTCCGCACCATCGATTCGGTGTCGTCCGCGTCCGCCGCCGGGCGACCGTGCCGCCGTGCCGCCGTGCCGTCGTACTGTCCTGCCCGCCGTGTCCGGCGGACGTTGATCCCTGCTGTGTCGCGTTGCCCTGTTCCGCGCCGCCGCGGGTGTGTCCCGCGTTGCCGGGTTCACCCGTCTCGTCGGACCCATCGTGGTGTGCCGTGGTGCCGTGGTGCCGTGTCCTGCCGTGGTCCGGGCCGCGCCGGTTCGGTCGCGGCGGCGCCCGGCGGCCCGTGCCGAACCCGCCGACCGGTTCGCCCGGGCCGGCCGGTTCGCCCGTGCCGGAGGCGGGCCCGCGCCGGTCGCGTCGCCTTGTCCCTGTGCGTTCACGTGCCTGCGTGCCCACGTGCCGGTGTCGTACTCACGCGCCTGTGCCGTACTGACGCGCCTGTGCGCCCGCGCACCTGCGTGTCCGCGCATCCGCGCCGCGCCGAAAGCCGGTGACTGCTGCCTGCGTTGACTGCACTGTCCGGGTTGTCTGCGTTATCCGGGTAGTACGCGGTACCTGCGTCGACTGCGCCGACTGGGTTGCCTGCGTTTTCGCCTCCGGCCCGCGCCGGCCGTGCTGGTCCTGCTGTCCATGTCGTCGGTGCTGTCGGTGCTCTCAACGGGACACCCCCGCCATCGCGCCGCCGGCGTCTTCGCGCTGCCCGCGTCGGCTCGGGCACCCGTCCGCGACACCGGCCGCAGCCGGGCCGGGCCGGTCGGTCCGGGTCCATTAAACGCACGGCGAGGGGTGGCGCGGGCAGGGAACTCGCCGTCTCCACCGGACTCCGCCCGACGGATCGCGTCGGGTCTCGCCCGGCGGCCGGAACCGCCGAACGGGCGGTCCGGGGCACCGGATGGCACCCTTCGGCGGTGAGGACGCCGTGCCCTCCGCACCGGTTCCGTACCGCCCCGACACCCCGTGGCGGACATCTTTCCCGTACCCCGCACGCTCACGATGACGCTCTCCGCCGATCATGCCGACGATCACGCCGATCGCGGTTGGCGCCACCGCACCGGTGGGACACGGGCCTTCGAACGCGCTCAGTCGATCGCAAAAGGAAGTCATGGAGGGTAATTTTTGGCCAAGTTGGCCCGCTCGTAAATAGCGCGCGCCCCGTCGGGACAATGCTGGACATCGCCTTACTTCTGCGTGTACTTGTGGACGCAGTGGTAGCGGCGCAGAACGACATGGGGGTTTGCGATGCTATTGAGCGGAACCAGCCGGTCGGAAAGCCGGCCGTCATGAGCGCCCCTCACCTGCCGAAAGTGGCCGGAATCGATCCGGCCGAAGATGTTTCCGCACACACTGTGCCGACTCTGCCCGGTATCCCCGCGCCGCCCGGCGGGCCCGGTGCCCCGATCCAGGACCGGCTGGCCGGCTGGGTCTCCGACCTCACCACGCTCCACGAACTCACCGAGCGGCTCGCCCGCACCGACGCCCTGGACGCCGCTCTGCGCGAGGTGCTCCGGGCCGGTGCCGCGCTGGTCGGCGCCCGGCGCGGGATGGCGGTGCTGGAGCCGGCCGACGGCCACGGCCCGGTCACCACCGTCGGCCTCGGGCTGGCCCACTCCGAACTGGGCCACATCGAGACCGTGCCGCGCTCCGCCACCTCGTACGGGCGGATCCTGGAGGGGCTCCCGGATCCGGTCGCCGTGCCCGATCTCTTCCGCGACGAGGAGCTGGACCCGCGCCACCGGGAGGTCGCCGCCCGGCTCGGCTACGCGGCCAGCTATGCCGTGCCGCTCGCCACCGAGGCGGCCGGAAAGCTCGGTGCGGTCGTCTGGTTGTACGACGAGCCCGCCGAGCCGGACGAGCGGCGCCGCCATCTCATGGGCCTCTACGGGCGGTACGCCGCCGAGCACCTGGCCCGGCTGCTCGAACTGGCCCGGGGCCGGGCCACCATGGCGACCCTCGCCGAGGAACTGCTGCCCAGCCGGCTGCCCCGGGTCCCGGGGGTGCGGCTGGCCGCCCGGCACCGCACCTCGGCGGCGGGCGGCGGCGACTGGTACGACGCGCTGGCGCTGCCCGAGGGCGCGCTGGGCCTGGCGGTCGGCTCGGTCTCCGGGTCGGGACCGAGCGCGCTCGCGGCGATGGGCCGGCTGCGCGCCTCGCTGCGGGCGTACGCGGTGATGGAGGGCGAGGACCCGGTGGCCGTCCTCTCCGACCTGGAACTGCTGCTGCGGCTGACCGAGCCGGCGCGCTCCGCCACCGCGCTCTTCGCCTATCTGGAGCCCGTCGGAGGGGCCGGCGGATCCGGTCCGGCCTGCGGGGCGGGGCGCCGGAAGCTGGTGCTGGCCGGGGCCGGGCACACCCCGCCGCTGATCGTCGGGGAGCACCGTACCGAGTACGTGGAGACCTCCCTGTCGGCCCCGCTGGGGATGCTGGCCTGCTGGGAGGCGCCCAGCGTGGAGCTGGTCCCGGAGCCCGGCGAGACGGTGCTGTTCTACACGGACGGGCTGCTGCGGCGGACCGGGGAGCCCATGGACCGTGCCTTCGCCCGGCTGCACACCGCGGCCGCGACCGTGCCCCGGGCCGACCGGGACACCCCGGACGCCGTCGCCGACCATGTGCTGCGCGCCCTGCTGCCGGGGGCGCCGGACTCCCCCGGGACGGCCGGCGGCCCGCGCACCGGGGCGGGGCGGGGCGACGGGAACGACGAGGATGTGGTGCTGCTGGCGGCCCGCTTCGAGTAGCGGGCAGCGCCCTGAGGGGCATAGCGGGCCGCGCCCTGAGGGGCATGGGGCGCCGGGGCGTGCGCCGGGGCCCGGGGCGTACGCCCGAACAGGTCCGGCGGATACGGGCGCATCCCGGGGGGGGCGGGCCCGGCGGATACGGGGAGCGCCCGGGGGCAGGTCGGGGCCGGTTCGGCGGGTGCGACGGCCCAGGGCGAGCGGCCGGTTTCGCGTGATCGTCCGGCTCCGGGGCTTCCGACCCTGGACCCTGCTTTGTACGACCGTACGATGGAGATGGTCCAGAGTCGTACCAGAGGAGGCGGACCCCGTGGCGGAAGAGCCCAACCCGGAGATCCCGGAAGCGGAAGACGAGCCGATCAAGCAGCGCAAGAACGGCCTGTACCCGGGCGTGTCCGACGAGCTCGCGGAGAGCATGCGGACGGGCTGGGCCGACACCGAGCTGCACGGTCTTGAGCCGATCCCGCAGGCCGCCCACACCGCCGCCCGCCGCGCGGCGCTCTCGCGGCGCTTCCCGGGCGAGCGGCTGGTGATCCCGGCGGGCAACCTGAAGACCCGCTCCAACGACACCGAGTACGCCTTCCGGGCCTCGACCGAGTACGCGTACCTCACCGGCGACCAGACCCATGACGGCGTCCTGGTCCTGGAGCCGGCGGCCGGCGGCGGCCATGACGCGACGGTCTATCTGCTCCCCCGCTCCGACCGGGAGAACGGCGAGTTCTGGCTGGACGGCCAGGGCGAGCTGTGGGTCGGCCGGCGGCACTCGCTCACCGAGGCCGAGCAGCTGCTCGGCATTCCGGCCAAGGACGTGCGCGAGCTGACGGCGCACCTCGCCGAGGCCACCGGCCCGGTGCGGAACGTCCGGGGCCACGACGCGGGGATCGAGGCGGCCCTGACCGACAAGGTCACCGCCGAGCGCGACGAGGAGCTGCGGGTCTACCTCTCCGAGGCCCGCCTGGTGAAGGACGAGTTCGAGATCGCGGAACTCCAGCGCGCCTGCGACTCCACCGCGCGCGGCTTCGAGGACGTCGTACGGGTCCTGGACAAGGCGGAGGCGACCAGCGAGCGCTATATCGAAGGAACGTTCTTCCTCCGCGCCCGGGTCGAGGGCAACGACATCGGCTATGGCTCCATCTGCGCCGCCGGCCCGCACGCCACCACCCTGCACTGGGTGCGCAACGACGGCGCGGTCCGCTCCGGCGAGCTGCTGCTGCTCGACGCCGGTGTCGAGACGACGCACCTGTACACGGCCGACGTCACCCGCACCCTGCCGATCAACGGCCGCTTCACCGAGCTCCAGCGGAAGATCTACGACGCCGTGCACGACGCCCAGGAGGCGGGCATCGCGGCCGTCAAGCCGGGCGCCAAGTACCGCGACTTCCACGACGCGGCGCAGCGGGTGCTGACCGAGCGGCTGGTCGAGTGGGGCCTGGTCGAGGGCCCGGTGGAGCGCGTGCTCGAACTGGGGCTCCAGCGCCGCTGGACGCTGCACGGCACCGGCCACATGCTCGGCATGGACGTCCACGACTGCGCGGTCGCGCGCACCGAGACGTACGTCGACGGCACCCTGGAGCCGGGCATGTGCCTGACCGTGGAGCCGGGTCTGTACTTCCAGGCGGACGACCTCACGGTGCCGGAGGAGTACCGGGGCATCGGCGTCCGGATCGAGGACGACATCCTGGTGACCGAGGACGGCAACCGGAACCTCTCGGCGGGGCTGCCCCGGCGCTCCGACGAGGTCGAGGAGTGGATGGCCCGGCTGAAGGGCTGACCGCGGGGCCCGGGCCCCGGGCGGGACGTGGCCCTGACAGGAGCTCCTGGGGGCTTCCCGGGACTCCCGGAAGCTACCCGGGGCCCCCTGGAACACGGACGGGTCCGTGGCGTGGGTGCGCCACGGACCCGTCGGCGTTCGTGCGGTGCTCGGCCGGCGCCCGTCCCTGGGCCCGCCGTCACGGACCGGCGCCGGTGCGGTGATCCGGGTGGCCGAGGGGTTCAGGTGGTGAGGAGGGGCGCGTCGGTGCGCCATTTGACGATCTTGTCGAAGCTGACCACCGCCCCGCCCCGGCCCGAGCGGTTGCCGAAGTGGACGTGGTCGGAGAGCTCCTCGATCAGCCGCAGCCCCCGCCCGGACTCGGCCTCGGGGGCGGCCCGGCGGACGACGGGCACCGGGGCGGCCGGGAAGCCGGGGCCGCAGTCGGCGACCTCGATCCGGCACTTCTCGCCGTCCAGATAGGCCGTCACCCGGTACTCCTCGGTGACCCGGCCGGCGCCTGCGGCGCCGCCGTGCTCGACGGCATTGGCGCAGGCCTCGCTCAGCGCCAGCGAGAGGTCGTAGGAGATCTCCGGGTCGACGCCCGCCGTCTCCATGGTGCCGAGAAGCAGGCGCCGGGCGAGCGGCACGCTCGCGGCCTCGCGCCGCAAATGGAGTGACCACCAGATGCTCATGCTCCAGCCTCCTGGCCGCGGCTCGACATACCGATACGTATTGCCTCCCGGCACCGCTCGTAAGCGCCCTCCGGACGGGCGCTCCCTGTTCGGCGGATGCGCGTGCCCCGGACGACGGTGTATGCGCCGGGGATGCGGCGGTGACCACGGCGGTGGTGCGGCCGGCGTTCCGGAGCTGTCGCGTACCGGCGCTCCGGATCTGGCGCGTACGCATTCCGGGCCGTCGTGTACCGCCTGCCGTGCCTGCCGTATACCGCCTTTCGGGGCTGTCGCGTACCGCCCTTCGGGGTAGTCGCGTACCGGATCCGCCGTGTGCCGGCTTCCGTACCCGCCGTAGCGGGTCTTCCGGACCTGCCGTATGCGGTCCTCCGGATCCGCCGGGCGCCGGCGTTCCGGGCCTGCCGTATGCCGGGCCGGGCGTCAGTGCGATGATGGCCCGGCCATGTCTGCCCCGTCCGCCACGCCACGGCTGCTGAGGGCCGCGGTGTTCGCCGCGGTCTGTGTCGTGCTGTCCGCGCTGGGGCATGTTCTCGCCGCCTGTGCCGCCGTGCCGTGGTGGACCGTGGCCGTCGGATTCGCGGTCGTTGTGGTGCTCGCGGTGC
Organism: Streptomyces pyxinae; assembly: GCF_024756275.1. Lineage (GTDB taxonomy): Bacteria > Actinomycetota > Actinomycetes > Streptomycetales > Streptomycetaceae > Streptomyces > Streptomyces pyxinae. The sequence continues at coordinate 157,025 of NZ_JANUGQ010000003.1, forward strand.
CGTTCGCCGGGCGGGTGCGCTCGCTGGCGGCGGTGGTCTCGGCGCTGGCGGCCGGACAGCTGGGCCTGCACGTCCTCTTCGGCCTGGGCCAGCAGCGGCTGGCGATGGGCGACGGGGCGGACGACGCGCTGATCCGGATGGCCGCCCGGCTGGTCTGCGGTGGTGCGGGTGCCGCGTCGCTGAACGCCTCGGACGCCCGGCGGATCGTGGTACGCGCCGGGCTCGACCCGCATGACGCGGCCCCGGCCGCGCACTCCGGCCACCTGGGCCACCTGAGCCACTCGGGGCAGCTGGACGCCGCGCACTCCCTGGGCGCGGGTGACGCCGCCGGGCTGCTGCCCGGGCTGCCGATGGTGCTGGTCCATCTGTTCGCCGCGCTGGCCACCGGCTGGCTGCTGCGCCGGGGCGACCTGGCGCTGCTGAAGCTGGTCCGGCTCTCCCGGCGGGGCGCCGACGAGGTGGCCGAGGAGGCGCTGCGCGGGCGCTCGCTGCGGGCCGCGCTGCTGCTCGTACAGACCCTGCTGACCGGTGCCGCGCTGCTGCCGGTGCCCGGGCCGCGCGGGCGACGGGCCGACGACGGCCGTCCGCCGGCGCCCGCGGTGGAGGCACTCGCGCACTCGGTGATCAGGCGCGGCCCGCCGGCCGTACTGGTCCTCGCAGCCTGACGCGGCCCACTCGACGGGAGTGGTGCCGCGGCGCCCCCGCGCGCGCCCGGCTCCGGGCCCGTGCCGGTGGTGCGCGCCACCCTTCTCACTCCGTGGAGTGTGCTTGTCATGAACACCATTCGCGCGTCCCGTACCGCCCGCGTCGCCCGTGCCCCCCGTACCTCTCGCACCGGTCTGGTCCGGGCCGCCGCCCTGGCCGGCGGGGTCGCGGTCTCCTCCGTCGCCCTGCTCTCCGGCACCGCCTTCGCGCACGTCAGCGTGCAGCCGCAGGGCGAGGCAGCCAAGGGCGGTTACGCGACCGTCAACTTCAAGGTCCCCAACGAGCGGGACAACGCCTCCACCGTCAAGCTGGAGGTCACCCTGCCCGCCGATCACCCGATCGCCTCGGTGATGCCGCAGCCGGTACCGGGCTGGACCGTGGCGGTCGAGAAGACCAAGCTCGCCAAGCCGCTGGAGATGCACGGCAAGAAGATCACCGAGGCTCCGTCGAAGATCACCTGGACGGCGAGCGGCTCCAAGATCGCCCCCGGTCAGTTCCAGCAGTTCCCGGTCTCGCTCGGCCAGCTCCCCGAGGACGCCGACCAGCTCGTCTTCAAGGCGCTCCAGACGTACGACAACAAGGAGGTCGTGCGCTGGATCGAGGAGACCAAGGAGGGCGCCGCCGAGCCGGAGTCCCCGGCGCCGGTGCTGAAGCTGTCGGCGGCGGGTGAGGACCACCACGGGGGCGCGGCGGCCAAGAACGACGATCACGCCAAGGGCGACGATCACGACGACAAGGACGCCGGGGGCGCCGAGCGGGCGGACGGTGACTCCAGTGACACCACCGCCCGGGTGCTCGGTGTGGTCGGCATCCTGGTGGGTGCCGCCGGTGTCGCCTTCGGCGTGCTGGCCGGACGCCGCCGGTCCGCCTGACGACCGGCATCCGGATATCCGAGAGAGAAGTTCCATGCGCATCCCCACCAGCGCCGGGCGGCTCCGCCGTGCCCGGCGCACCACGCTGACCGCGGCGGCGCTCGCCGCCGCGTCGGTGCTCACCCTCACCGCCTGCCAGAGCGGCGGCTCCGGGGACGACGACGGCCCCGCCGCCGTCGTCTCCGGCGGCTCGTCGCTGAACGAGGGCGAGGGCAGGGTGCTGGACCGGCCGTTCGAGAAGCCGGCCCTCGTGCTCACCGACACCACCGGCAAGCCGTACGACCTCCGGGCGCGTACCAAGGGCAAGCCGACCCTGATCTACTTCGGCTACACCCACTGCCCGGACGTCTGCCCGCTGACCATGAGCAACATCGCGCTGGCCAAGCGGCAGCTGCCCAAGGCGGACCAGGAGAAGCTCCAGGTCGTCTTCGTCACCACCGACCCGGAGCGGGACACCCCCGCCGAGCTCGGCACGTGGCTGCCGGGCGCGGGCGACCCCTCGTTCACCGGGCTCACCGGCCCGTTCCCCGCCATCCAGGCCGGGGCGCGGAAGCTCGGCATCGGCATCTCGCCGTCGGTGAAGGAGAAGGACGGCACGGTCACCTCGATGCACGGCGCCCAGGTCATGGCGTTCTCGCCGAAGACCGACCGGGGCTATGTCCTCTACGGCGAGGGCACCAGCGCCGAGCAGTACGCCAAGGACCTGCCGAAGCTCATCAAGGGGGAGAACCCGTGAACCGCCGCACCACCGTCACCGCGCTCTCCGCCGCCCTGGCCCTCGCCGGGACCCTGGCCCTGGGCGGCTGCGCGGGCGACAAGCCCGACGAACCCGCGCTGAAGGTCAGCGGGGCGTACATGCCGCAGCCGGTCAACAACGAGATGGCGGGCGGCTTCCTGACCCTGAGGAACGACGGCGCGGCGGCCGACGAGCTCGTCTCCGTCACCGGCGACATCTCCGGCGACATCTCGATCCACGAGACGGTCGACCAGAAGATGCGGCCGGTGAAGTCCCTCGACATCCCGGCCAAGGGCGAGCTGAAGCTCGAACGGGGCGGCAACCACCTGATGTTCATGGGCCTCAAGCGGACGCTGAAGCAGGGGGACACGGTCTCGGTGAAGCTGCGCTTCGCCAAGTCCGAGCCCATCGAGGTGAAGCTCCCGGTGGAGGCGCCGAACCACGATCCCGCGCACCACTGACCCCGGGGGACTGACACCATGACGGCCATCGCCCCACCCTTCGGAACCACCCCGCCCCGGCCGCCGCGCCGCGCCCCGGGGCGGCTCCCGCGGCTGCCCGGGTCGCTGTGCGCGGCGGTCATGGCGGCCGTGGCGGCCCTCGGGCTGCTGCTCGCCGCCGCGCCGCCGGCCGCCGCGCACGCCGCGCTGACCGGGAGCGACCCGAAGGACGGGGCGGTGGTCGCCACCGCGCCCGCGACCGTCACCCTCAGCTTCTCGGAGCAGGTCGCCCTGGGCGACGACTCGATCCGGGTGCTGGAGCCGAGCGGAAAGCGGGCGGACACCGGGGAGTTGCAGGACCTGTGCAGCGGTTCGCAGGTCAAGTACGGCGTCACCCTGCACTCCGGGCTGCCGGACGGTACGTACACCGTCGCCTGGCAGGCGGTCTCGGCCGACAGCCACCCGGTGGCCGGGGCCTTCACCTTCTCCATCGGAGCGCCCTCCGAGACCTCGGTGGCGCTGCCCGACCAGGAGGTGGGCGGCGGACTGGTGGGCGCACTGTATGGAATCGCCCGCTATGCCTCGTACGGCGGTTTCATTCTGCTGGTCGGCGGTGCGGCGTTCGTGCTGGCCTGCTGGCCGCGCGGGGCGACCGTCCGGGCCGTGCAGCGGCTGGTGGTGTACGGCTGGGTGGCGCTGGCCGCCGCCACGCTGGCGCTGTTGCTGCTGCGGTCGCCGTACACCGGCTCGGGGCGGCTGACGGACGCGTTCGACCTGGCCGGGCTCGGGGCGGTGCTGGAGACGAAGACCGGTACGGCGCTGATCTCCCGGCTGCTGCTGCTCGGCGCGGCGGCGCTCTTCGTGGCGGTGCTCTTCGGGGCGTACGCCCGCCGGTACGCGGCGGTGGCGGCCGTGGCGGGGGCGGGCGCCGGGGGCAAGCCCGGGGCCGAGGGCGGTTCCGCCACCGGGGACGTTTCCGGCGCCGGTTCCGATGCCGGGGCCGGGGACGGGGACGAGGAGGTACGGAAGGACCTGGCGTTCGGGCTCGCGGTCGGCGGCGGAGTGGTGGCCGCGGGCATCGCGGGGACCTGGGCGCTCTCCGAGCACGCCTCCACCGGGTTGCAGCCGGGCGTCGCGATGCCGGTGGACATCCTGCATCTGCTGGCGATGGCCGGCTGGCTGGGCGGGCTGGTGGCCCTGCTGGTGACGCTCCACCGGGAGCCGTCGATCGAGCCGGCGGCGGTACGGCGGTTCTCCCGGCTGGCGTTCGGGTCCGTGGCGGTGCTGGTGGCGACCGGGATCTACCAGTCCTGGCGGCAGGTCGGCACCTGGTCGGCGCTGACCGGGACGTCGTACGGACAGGTGCTGCTGGTCAAGATCGCGCTGGTGGTCGGCCTGGTGGCCCTCGCCCGGTTCTCCCGGCGCTGGACCGGGCAGCTCACCGAGGGCGCGGACGGCGAGACCATGGACCGTACGGGAGGCCCGGGGGACGCCGGGACCACCGAGGCCACGGAAGCCAGGGAGGCCACCGAGGTCGCGGACCGTACCGAACGAATTGGACCGGGCGAGGGTGCCGGGGAGGCGAGGGGCGTCGCTGCTCGCGGTGGCGCCGCCGGTACGGGCCGGTCGGCCGGGGCGGAGGTCTCGCCGGAGCGGGCGGCGCAACTGGCCCGGCAGCGGGCCGCCGTGGCGTCCGCCCGGAAGCAGCGGGCCAGGAACGCCGACTCCGGGCGGGCCGGGCTGCGCCGCTCGGTGCTCGCGGAGGCGGGGGTCGCGGTGGTACTGCTCGCCGTCACCACCGTACTGACCTCGACCGAGCCCGCCCGGACGCAGGAGGAGGCGGACCGGGACCGGGCCGGGACCGCCACCACCGTGCCGGACCGGCCGGTCGATCTGAGCCTGCCCTTCGACACCGGCGGCCGGAACGGCAAGGGCACGGTCCGGCTGAGCCTGGACCCGGGCCGCTCGGGCGCCAACGTGCTGCATGTGCTGGTGGACGGGGCGGACGGCAAGCCGCTGGACGTCCCCGAGGTGAAGGTCTCCTTCACGCTGAAGGAGCAGAAGATCGGGCCGCTGCCGGCCGCCCCGGAGCGGATCGCCGCCGGGCACTGGAGCGCGGAGAACCTCCAGATCCCGATGCCGGGCGAGTGGACGCTCCAGGTGACCGTCCGGACCTCCGACATCGACCAGACCACTCTCGACAAAAACGTGAAGATCGGTTGACCGGCGTGGACCACACGGACGAGAAGAAGAACGAGCGGGAAGGGCCGGAGGCCGCCGGGCGGGGGCCGGTGACGGTCGAGGTGTCCCGGCGGCGGTTGCTGGGTGCCGTGGGCGCGGCCGGCGCCACCGGGGTGGTGCTCGGCGCGGCCGGCGGGGCGGCCGGATACGCGGCGGCCGGGGACGGCCCGGCCGGTGGCACGGCGCTGTCGGCGGTCGGCTCGGCCTCGGCGCCGTTCCGGGGCGCCCACCAGGCCGGCATCGTCCAGCCGCTCCAGGCGCGCGGCCATCTGATCGCTTTCGACCTGACGCCGGGCACCGGGCGCAAGGAGGCGATCGCGCTGCTGCGCCGCTGGTCGGCGGTGGCCGAGGCGCTGATGGCGGGGAAGCCGGCCGGCGACGGCGACACCGGGGTGGCGCTGGACGCCGGGCCCTGCGCGCTGACCGTGACCTTCGGCTTCGGCGCCTCCTTCTTCGACCGCACGGGGCTGGTGGACCGGCGCCCGGTGCAGCTGGAGCCGCTGCCTGCGTTCTCCGCCGACCGGCTGGACCCCCGGCGCTCGCACGGCGACCTCTGGGTGCAGATCGGCGCGGACGACGCGCTGGTCGCCTTCCACGCGCTGCGGGCGATCCAGCGGGAGGCGGGCGCCGGGGCGAGGCCGCGCTGGCAGATGAACGGCTTCAACCGCTCGCCGGGCGCCACCGCGCACCCGATGACCGCCCGCAATCTGATGGGCCAGATCGACGGCACCGGCAATCCGAAGCCCGCCGAACCCGACTTCGACCGGCGGATCTTCGTCGCGCCGGGCGGCGCCCAGCCGTGGATGACCGGTGGCTCGTACGCCGTGGTGCGCCGGATCAGAATGCTGCTGGACGACTGGGAGAAGCTGCCGCTCGCCAAGCAGGAGCAGGTGATCGGCCGGCGGAAGTCGGACGGCGCCCCGCTGACCGGGGGCGGCGAGACGACCGAGCTCGATCTGGACCGGACCGGTCCGGACGGCAGGCTCGTCGTCCCGGGCAACGCCCACGCCCGGATCACCGCGCCCGAGCAGAACGGCGGGGCGGCGATGCTGCGGCGCCCGTTCTCGTACCACGACGGCATCGACCCGGACGGAACGCCGGACGCGGGGCTGCTCTTCATCGCCTGGCAGGCCGATCCGCTGAAGGGCTTCGTGCCGGTGCAGCGGAAGCTGGACCGGGGGGACGCGCTGTCGCCGTTCCTGCGGCACGAGGCGAGCGGGCTGTTCGCGGTGCCCGGCGGTCCGGGGGACGGCGAGTACGTGGGCCAGCGGCTGCTGGAGGCGTAGGGCGGGGACGCGAGCGGCGTGAGGGGCGGGGACGCGCGAGTGGCGTGAGGGGGGAGCGGGGCCGGGTGACGGCCGGGCCGGGTGCTCCGGGGGCCATTAAGGTGACGGTATGTCGGCCACGCGATACACCTACCTCGGCCCCGAGGGCACGTTCACCGAAGCCGCCCTGCGGACGCTGCCGGAGGCCGCGACACGCGAGCTGGCGCCGATGGTCTCGGTGCCGGCCGCGCTCGACGCGGTACGCAGCGGGGAGGCCGCCGCCGCCCTGGTGCCGATCGAGAACTCGGTGGAGGGCGGGGTGACCGCGACCCTCGACGAACTGGCGTCGGGCGAGCCGCTGATGATCTACCGCGAGGTACTGCTGCCGATCACCTTCGCGCTCCTGGTCCGGCCCGGCACCGAGCTGTCCGCCGTCAAGACCGTGACCGGCCACCCGGTGGCCCAGCCCCAGGTGCGCAACTGGCTGCGCGCCCACCTGCCGGACGCCGTCTGGGAGTCGGCCGCCTCCAACGCGGACGGGGCCCGGCTGGTGCGGGACGGGCGGTACGACGCCGCCTTCGCCGGGGAGTTCGCGGCGGCCCGGTACGGCCTGGAGCCGCTGGTCACCGAGATCCACGACGCCCAGAACGCCGAGACCCGGTTCGTGCTGGTGGGCAGGCCGGCCCGGCCCGCGGCACCGACCGGCGCGGACAAGACCTCGGTGGTGATCTGGCAGCGCGACGACCACCCGGGCGCCCTGCTGGAACTGCTCCAGGAATTCGCCGTGCGCGGGGTGAACCTCATGCTCCTCCAGTCCCGGCCGACCGGTGCGGGAATCGGTAACTACTGCTTCGCCATCGACGCGGAGGGCCACATTTCCGACCGGCGGGTCGGGGAGGCGCTGACGGGCCTGAAGCGGATCTGCCCGGAGGTGCGGTTCCTCGGCTCCTACCCGAGGGCGGGTGTGACGCCGGGCGAGGTCTCGGCTCCGCGCCCCGGCACCTCGGACGGCGATTTCACGGCCGCCTCGGACTGGCTGGCCCGCTGCCAGGACGGACGCGTCTGAGTCCGAGTCCGAGTCGGACGGAAGCGTCTGGCAGACGCGTCCGGCGGACGCGCCGGGCCGGGCGAAGCGGCGTACGGGTTATCCACAGGGCGCCTTCTCCACCTGGGGACAAGTCGACAACCCGGCTCGTGGCAAGGTCGACAAATCAGCTTCTATGGGGCACGCCATCGCGGGCGATGGAGAAACGCCCTCTGCCGAACCTTTCAAGATCACGTCACCTCAATTCCGGCAATCACCCCCTTCAGGTGAAGAATTCCCACCCGAATGAGCGGATGAGGGCGGTTTGGTCAAGGATTCTCAGGGTGCGCTTCAACTCTTGGAATGATCAATTCCGGCGCCCGAGTGCCCCGGGGGGAGTCTCCACACAGCCTGTGGATAACTTTCGGGAATCTCCCCCTCCTGTGGATTTCCGGGCCGAGGGGCGGGCGGAGTGATCCCCACTCGCCCTCAGCCCGGCCGCCCGGGCGTCCAGCCGCACCCCCCGGCCGCACCGCCGGCCGCACCACTCGGGCGCGTCGGCCGGCCGCACCCCCCGGGCGTGCCGGGAGAGAACAGAAGGAAAAGGGACCGGAGGGCAAATAGGGCGAATGTCTCCAAATTCGCGATTACCCTCATTCCCCGGAAAGCGCTCGATGGCTATCGAAGCGCTCGTCGCGGCACCCAGGTCTCCACGGCCGCCGTTATGGGGTGGGGGCGCCCCTGCCGCCCCGGTAGCCTGGTGGGGTGATTGACCTTCGCCTGCTCCGTGAGGACCCCGACCGTGTTCGCGCCTCCCAGCGCGCCCGTGGAGAGGACGTCGACCTGGTCGACGCCCTGCTCTCCGCCGACGAGCGGCGCAGGTCGTCCGGCGTCCGCTTCGACGAACTCCGCTCCGAGCAGAAGGCGCTCGGCAAGCTGATCCCCAAGGCGTCCCCCGAGGAGCGCGGCGAGCTGCTCCAGCGGGCCGAGCAGCTGAAGGCGGACGTCAAGGCGGCCGACGCCGCGCAGCACGAGGCCGACGAGGAGGCCAAGCGGCTGCTCCTCCGGCTCGGCAACCTGGTCCACCCGGACGTACCGGTCGGCGGCGAGGAGGACTTCGTCGTCCTGGAGACGCACGGCACCGTCCGGGACTTCGGCGCCGAGGGCTTCGAGCCCAAGGACCACCTGGAGCTGGGCGAGGCGCTGGGCGCCATCGACATGGAGCGGGGCGCCAAGGTGTCCGGCTCGCGCTTCTACTACCTGACCGGGGTCGGCGCGCTGCTGGAACTCGCGCTCGTCAACGCCGCCATCGCGCAGGCGACCGCCGCCGGGTTCGTCCCGATGCTGACGCCCGCGCTGGTCCGGCCGCGCGCCATGGAGGGCACCGGCTTCCTGGGCCAGGCCGCCGAGAACGTCTACCACCTGGAGAAGGACGACTACTACCTGGTCGGCACCTCCGAGGTGCCGCTCGCCGCGTACCACATGGACGAGATCATCGACGCCGACCGGCTGCCGCTGCGGTACGCCGGGTTCTCGCCCTGCTTCCGCCGGGAGGCCGGCACCTACGGCAAGGACACCCGCGGCATCTTCCGGGTGCACCAGTTCGACAAGGTCGAGATGTTCTCGTACGTCGCCCCGGAGGACGCCGAGGCCGAGCACAAGCGGCTGCTGGAGTGGGAGAAGCAGTGGCTGACCTCGCTGGAGCTGCCGTTCCAGGTGATCGACGTGGCCACCGGCGACCTGGGCGCCTCCGCCTCCCGCAAGTTCGACTGCGAGGCGTGGATCCCGACCCAGGGCAAGTACCGCGAGCTGACCTCCGCCTCCAACTGCGACGGTTTCCAGGCGCGCCGGCTCTCCGTCCGGATGCGTGACGACCGGAACGGCAAGAAGAGCGTGCAGCCGCTGGCGACGCTCAACGGCACGCTCTGCGCCGTACCGCGCACCATCGTGGCGATCCTGGAGAACCACCAGCTGGCGGACGGTTCGGTCCGGGTGCCGGAGGCGCTCCGCCCGTACCTCGGCGGCCGTGACGTACTGGAGCCCCTCGCCAAGTGAGCACCTTCCCGTACAAACTGGTCGCCACCGATCTGGACGGGACGCTGCTGCGCTCCGACAGCTCGGTCTCCGCGCGTACCCGGGACGCGCTCGCCGCCGCCACGGCCGCGGGCGCGGCGCACATCGTCGTCACCGGGCGCTCGGTGCCGTGGACCCGGCACATCCTGGACGACCTCGGGTACGACGGTCTCGCCGTCTGCGGCCAGGGCGCGCAGGTCTACCACGCGGGCGAGCACCGGCTGCTGACCTCGGTCACCCTGGACCGGCAGCTGGCCGGACTGGCGCTCGCCAAACTGGAGGCCGAGACGGGCCCGCTGGCGCTGGCGGCCAGCCGGGACGGGCTGGACGGCGAGGTGCTGGTGAGCGCCGGCTACCGGCTGCACGACGGCCCGCTGCCGGTGCGGCCGTTCGAGGACCCAGCCGAGCTGTGGGCGGCCCCGCTCAACAAGGTGTACATCCAGCATCCGGAGCTGGACGACGACGAGCTGGCGCGGCTGGCGCGCGGGGTCGTCGGCGGTCTGGTGGACGTGGTGATGGCCGGCGCGGGTGTCGTGGAGCTGCTGCCGCTCGGGCTGACCAAGGCGACCGGGCTCTCCCTGGCCGCCCGGCGGCTGGGGGTGAAGGCGGCGGAGACCATCGCCTTCGGGGACATGCCCAACGACATCCCGATGTTCGGCTGGGCGGCGCACGGGGTGGCGATGGCCAACGCCCATGACGAGCTGAAGGCCGTGGCGCACGAGATCACCGCCGCCAATGACGCGGACGGCATCGCGGTGACGCTGGAGGAACTGCTGACCGGGCGGCCGGGCGCGCGCTGAGCCGCCCGCGGCCGGCCCGGAGGCCGACCGTCCGTGGCTCCTGCCGGCTCTCGGCGGCCGGTCCCCGGAGCTCCTGCCGGCCGTCAACGGCCCGGCTTCCGGAAGACCTGCCGGCCGGGGAGGAGTCGGCCGGTCCCCGGGAGACCTGCCGTCTGCCGGTGGCTTGACTCCTGTCGGCGGCCGGTAGTGGTCCGGCTCCTGCCGTCTGCCAGTGGCCGGCGGCCTTGCTTCTGCCGTCTGCCGGTGGTGGTCCAGCTCCTGCCGCCTGCCGCCTGTCTGCGGCCTGCGCGGCTTCTGCCGGTGGCCGGCCGGAAACGGGGGTGACCCGCGCGAAGTCGCGCGCTCGAAGCGGTCACCCCCGCCCTGTTCCGGCACCGCACGGCCGGTGCCGCACTCACTGTGCCCCTTGACGGGACGGGTCTCCACCGGTTTTTCCGGGTTCGCCCGGAGCCTTCGCGACGGCGGCCGGGACCGCCCGGGCCCGGCGCACCGGGCGGCCGGTCCTGTCACGACGGCCGGCCGGCCGGCTCTTCGGGGGGCTCGGGCGCCCGGGCCCCCGGCGTCAGAAGTTGATCATGTGTCCCGCCAGTCCGTGCACGGCCTCCTTGACCGCCTCGCCCAGTGTCGGATGGGCGTGGATGTTCCGGGCCACCTCATGAACCGTCAGGTCCCACTGCTGGGCCAGGGTCAGCTCGGGCAGCAGCTCGGTGACATCGGGGCCGATCAGATGCGCGCCGATGATCTCACCGTGGGTCGCGTCACTGATGATCTTCACAAAGCCGGTGGTGTCACCGAGCCCGTGCGCCTTGCCGTTCGCCATGAACGGGAACTTGGCGACCTTGACGTCGAAGCCCTTCTCCTTCGCCTGCGCCTCGGTCCAGCCGAAGCTGGCGATCTGCGGCTGGCAGTAGGTGGCGCGCGGGATCATCGGATAGTCCAGCTCCATGGTCTCGGCGTCCGCGAGGGTCTCGGCGGCGACCACGCCCATCGCCTCGGCGGTGTGGGCCAGCATCAGCCTGGCCGTCACATCGCCGATCGCGAAGATGTGCGGGACGCTCGTACGGCACCGGCCGTCCACCTCGATGGCACCGCGCTCGGTGAGCCGGACCCCGGTGGCCTCCAGGCCGTACCCGGTGACATTCGGCGCGAAGCCGATCGCCTGGAGCACCTTGTCGGCCTCCAGCACCCGCTGCTGCCCGTCCTTGCCGGCGACCGTGACCCGCAGCCGGGGGCCCGACTCGTCGATGGACTCGACCTTGGTGGCGGTGAGGACGTCGATACCGAGCTTGCGGTACTGCTTCGCCAGCTCTGCCGAGACGTCCGCGTCCTCCAGCGGGGCGATCCGGTCCAGGAACTCGACAATGGTGACCTTCACACCATAGTTGTGCAGCACATAGGCGAACTCGACGCCGATCGCCCCGGCGCCCGCGATCACGACCGACTCCGGCAGGTCCTCGGCGAGGATCTGCTCCTCGTACGTCACCACCCGCTCGCTCCGCCGGGTGCCGGGCAGCAGCCGGGGCGTGGCACCGGTCGCGATGACGCAGTGGTCGAAGGTGAGGGTGCTCTCCGAGCCGTCGGCCTTGTCCACCCGGAGGGTGTGGTCGTCCAGGAAGGTGCCCCGGCCGGTGAACTCGGTGATGCCGTTCTTCTTCATCAGGAAGTGGACGCCCTTGACCCGGCCGTCCGCGACCCGGCGGCTGCGCCGGAACGCCTCGCCGTAGTCGAAGGAGACCTGGCCGTCCACCTGGATGCCGTAGGTCTTGGCCTCGTGGGTGAAGAGGTGGGCCAGCTCGGCGTTGCGCAGCAGCGCCTTGGTGGGGATGCAGCCGACGTTGAGGCAGACACCGCCCCAGTACTTCTCCTCCACCACCGCGACCCGCTTGCCCAGCTGGGCGGCGCGAATGGCGGCGACATAGCCGCCGGGGCCTGCTCCGAGCACGACGACGTCGAAGCGGTCTGACATGGCTGCTCCCCTGGGTCCGAGAAAATCCGCGAGATTCGAGAGATTGCGCGAGATCCTGCGAAATTGCGAGAGATTGCGAGAGATACGAGAGTCCGGGCGATCCGGGTGTGCCGTGCGGAGCCTGCCCTTCGCGGTGGGGCCGGCGCCGGTCCACAGTAAGCCTGCGGGGGCGGGGTGCAGAATGATCGGGCGCTATTTGTAGGATGACCGGGCAACCGGGTGATTCCGGGGGCTGGGCGCGGGACGGTACGGAAGGGGCTGGGCGCGATGGCGGCGTTGCGGGCAGCGGGGCGGATCTCGCTGGTCGACGGGGTGGTCGAGCAGTTGCGCGGCCAGCTCGCCGTGGGCGAATGGGCGGTGGGCGACCGCATCCCGACCGAGCACGACCTGGCCGAACAGCTCGGCGTGGGGCGCAATACGGTCCGGGAGGCGGTCCGGGTGCTGGTGCACGCCGGGCTGCTGGAGTCCCGCCAGGGCCATGGCACCTTCGTCCGCTCCACCGCCGACCCCGCCGCCGTGCTCCGCTCGGTGCGGGCGGCGGGCGCGCTGGACGTGCTGGAGCTGCGGGTGGCGCTGGAGACCGAGGCCGCCCGGCTGGCGGCCGCCCGCCGGGACGCCCATGACCTGTCGCTGCTGCGGGCGGCCCTGGTGACGCTCCGCCAGGAGGGCGACCGGAACGCCGACGCGGACCTGGCCTTCCACCGGGCGGTGGTCGAGGCCACCCACAACGCCGCGTTCACGGAGGTGTACCGGTTCTTCTCGACACAGGTCCACGAGCACCTGGTCGAGGCGCTGGGCGACCGTTCCATGCCGCCGGTCGACCTGGACGCCCACGAGGCGCTGGTGGCCGCGATCGAGTCCGGTGATCCGGAGGCAGCGGAGGCGGCGGCGCGGGAGCTGCTGCGGGCGCCGCTGGCCGCGGTCCGGGCGGCGGCGGGGCGCTGACCGGCGGGGGGTAGGCGGAGGGCTTGCCTTCGGGGGTGGTCCGGGAGCCGGTCCGGAGGCCCGGAGGCCCGGGGCCAGTAGGGGGGTTCGGTCCGGGGGCCGGGGGCGGTGGGGGCCGGCTCGGGGGTGGAGGCCCCGCCAAGGGACCGGGAGTCCGGGGGTCGGGGTCCGGGGGGTGTTGTTGTCGGTGGTCGGGGGCTTGTGTGGGAAAGGTGCTGGGACTTGTCACGCCCGGATACGGATCAGTTGTTGCTCGACGCGGAGGCCGATGTCCGGCCCTCGCCACCGGGTACCGCCGCCCGGCGGGCCCTGCTGGCGCATCCGGCGCTGCTGCTCGTCGGGATCGTGCTCGCCTCGCTGAACATGCGCGCGGCGCTGGCCAGCGTCTCGCCGCTGCTCGGTGAGATCAGCGCGTCCTTCGGGCTGTCCTCGACCGCGGGCTCGCTGGTCACCTCCGTGCCGGTGCTCTTCCTGGGTGTCGGCTCACTGGTGGCGCCGGGTCTGGCACGGCGGTTCGGCAGCGAGCCGGTGCTCCTCGGCGCGCTGGCGCTGCTCGCCGCCGGCATCCTGGTCCGGGTGCTGCCCTCGGTGTACGCGCTCTACGGCGGCGGCGTCCTGGTCGGCACCGCGATAGCCCTGCTGAACGTGCTGATGCCCGGGCTCATCAAGCGGGACTTCCCGGACCGGGCGGCGTCCATGACCTCCGTCTACACCGGCTCCATGATCACGGGCGCCACCGTGGTGGCCGCCGCCTCGGTCCCCCTGGAGCAGGCGTTCGGCGGCAGCTGGCAGGCGTCGCTGGCCTTCTGGTCGCTGCTCGCGGCGGTGGCGGCGGTGGCCTGGCTGCCCCAGGTGCTGATCGCCCGGGGCCGTACCGGACACGAGGTACGGGTCGCCCCCGCGACCGGCACCCGGAGCGTCTGGCGCTCGGCACTGGCCTGGCAGGTCACCCTCTTCATGGGGCTGCAGTCCCTGTGGTCGTACGTACTGATCGCCTGGATGCCGACCATCTTCACCGACCATGGGATGAGCCGTTCGACGGCCGGTGTGATCTTCGCCTTCAACAACCTGGTGCAGGTCGCCGGGGCCTTCCTGGTGCCGCTGCTGGCGGGCCGGATGCGCGGTCAGCGGCCCCTGGTCGCCCTGGTCACCGCCCTGGTGGCCGGCGGATACGTGGGGCTGATGGTGGCGCCCGTGTCGGGTGCCTGGCTGTGGGCGGGCGTGCTGGGCATCGGCCAGGGCGGGGCGGTCGGTCTGGCCCTGACACTGATCGTGCTGCGCAGCGGGGACGCCCTGACGGCCGCCCGGCTCTCCGGGATGGCCCAGACGATCGGCTATCTGCTGGCGGCCGCCGGGCCCCTGGCGGCCGGCGCGGTGCACCAGGCGACCGGGGACTGGACCGTACCGCTCGCCCTGGTGCTGGTGGTCTGCGCGACGGCGCTGGTGATCGGCCTGCTGGCAGCACGGGACCGCCGGGTGTAGCGGGGTGCGGTTCCGGCCCCGGCCCCGCCCGGTCGCGGTCAGCCCTTGCGCCGCCTGCGGCGGCGGGCGCGGCTCCAGAACCAGCCGGCCGGTGGCTCGTCGGAGCGCCAGGGCTGCGGCTCGGGCGCCCCGTCCCGCCAGCGGGCGGCGAGCATCCGGGCCCGGGCCGAGGGCTCGGTGGCCCCGGCGCCCCGGATGAAGTCCTGGTCGAACTCGACCTCGTCCCAGTCGGGCGAGCCGTCCCGGGCCTTCGGATCCTCGGCGCCGGCGGGAGTGTCACCGTCCACGGGCGCACCTCCTCCGTTTCTCCGTGTCGCGGGTGCGGGAGACGTACGACGGTACGACCTATGCCATATGACGTATGCCGTACGACGTATGCCGTACGACGTATGCGGACGTACCGCAAGTGTGCCGACCACTCCGTCAGACCGGCGTGAAGTCCGGACAGGGCCGAAACCGGCCGGGCGCCGCGCCAGCGGAACGGGACCAGCGGCGGTGAAGACCGCCAGCGGAACGGGACCGACAGCGGTACGGGGCCTCCCGGCGGGAGGTCCCGTACCCGCTCAGCGAACGGCGGAGGCCGCGTCGCGCGCCCGGACAGGCGCGGGGCGGGCGCCCCGGTCCGCCGGGGTCACTCCTCGCCGGCCAGCTTCAGTCCCCGCAGCTTCTGGCCCGCGAACCAGGTGGCCGCCACGGTCACCACCGCCAGCAGCACCACCGCGACCGGCAGCCGGACGTCCGAGGCGACCAGCCCGCCCCCGCTGACCTTCTCGGCGACGGCCAGCGCCCACTGCTGGACGCTCAGGGTGCGGGCGCCCTCGATCAGGCTGCCGAACAGCGTCTCCCAGACCAGGGCGTAGACCAGGCCGATCACCACCGCGTGCCGGCTCACCGTGCCCAGCAGCAGGAAGAGCGCGCTGTAGGCGATCGAGGCGATCAGCGCGGCGACCGTGTAGGCGACCGCCACCTGCTGGCCGTTGCCGTTGAGGATCATTCCGGCGATGAGGGTGGGGACGGCCGAGAAGGCCATGGTGACGGCGACGGCCACGAAGAGCTTGGTGACGATGATGGTGGGCCGCTTCACCGGCTTGGACAGCAGATAGATGATCGAGCCGTCGTCGATCTCCGGCCCGATGGCCCCGGTACCGGCGATGACCCCGATCAGCGGGACCATGGTGGCGAGCGCGAACCCGCCCAGGACATCGGCGGCGACCTGGTCGTCGGCGCCGTTGAAGAGCCGTACGGCGGCCGAGATGAGCAGCAGCAGTCCCGGCAGGACGAAGAGGATCGCGGCCCGGCGGCGGCCGAGCAGGCTCCGGTAGGTGAGCCGGGCGACGGTGGGGTTGTACATGAGGTCGTGGGCTCCCTTCAGGCCGTGACGAGGTACGAGAAGACCGACTCCAGCGACTCGTCCGAGGGCGAGACCGTCAGCAGCCGGATGCCGCCCGCCCGGGCGACCCGGGGCAGCAGTTCGGTGAACCGGCCGAAGTCGACCGCCTGGACCCGCAGCGCGCCCTCGGTCAGATCGACCTCGATGCCCGCCGTCGACGGATCGGCGATCAGCGCGGCGGCCAGCGCCCGGTCGTCGCTGGAGCGGACGAGATAGCGGTGCGGCCGGTCCGTCATCAGCCGGCGGATCCGCCGGAAGTCGCCGCTCGCCGCGTGCCGTCCGGCGACGACGACCTCGATGTGCGAGGCGAGCTGCTCGACCTCCTCCAGGATGTGCGAGGAGAACAGCACCGTCCGGCCCTCCGCGCCCATCCGCCGCAGCAGCTCCATCAGCTGCATCCGCTGGCGTGGGTCCATGCCGTTGAACGGCTCGTCGAGCAGCAGCACCGACGGCTCGTGGACGAGGGCCGAGGCCATTTTCACCCGCTGCCGCATGCCCTTGCTGTACGTCGCGATCTTGCGGTCCTGGGCGTACTCCATCTCCACGGTGGCCAGCGCCCGCTGGGCCTCCTTGGCACCGAGCCCGTGCAGCTCCGCGTTGGCGACGACGAAATCGCGGCCGGTGAGAAAGTCATACATCGACTCCCGCTCCGGGACGACACCGATCTCGCGGTAGACCGACTCATTGCGCCAGATCCGCTTGCCGTCGAGCGTGACCTCGCCGGTGGAGGGGGCGAGAAAGCCGCCCATCATATTGATGAGGGTGGACTTGCCGGCGCCATTGGGGCCGAGCAGTCCGGTCACCCCGGGGCCGATGGTCATGGTCACGTCGTTGACGGCCACGACATTGCCGAACCACCGCGAGACGTGGTCGATGTCGATCGTGGTCACAGCCCGACCTTTCGGTAGCGGCGCATCAGAATGCCGTACGAGCCGGCGACGAGCGCGAGGACGACCAGCAGATAGACGACGCCGGTCCCGGCGCCCGGCCCCGCCTGGTCGGGGAAGGACGAGGTGGCGCCCAGGAAGGCGGACCCCACCCCGTCGACCAGGGTGATCGGGGAGAACAGCCCCAGCCACTCGACCGCGCCCAGCGCCCCGGCGCTCCAGGCGATCGCCTGGACGGTGGAGACGGCGCCGTAGGAGAGGGTGAAGACGGCGATCACGGCGGCGACACCGAACCCCCGGCGCGGGGTGAGGGCCGCCAGGACCAGGCCGATCCCGGCGAAGAGCACGGAGAGAATGACCACGGAGACCAGTCCCTGGGCGAAGTCCCCGGTCTGCTGGGCGAAGTCCATCTTGGCCAGCAGCGATCCGATGTAGAGGATCAGCAGGGGCGAGGCGGTCAGAATGAGAAGCGCGGCCGCCATCGCGGCGAATTTGGCGAGCACGTAGTCGACGCGCTCGATCGGGCGCGAGAAGTACAGCGGCACGGTCCGGAAGCGCAGGTCGCGGGAGACGGACTGCGGGGCCTGGGCGGCGAGATAGAGGCCGATCAGCGCCTGGGTGAAGATGGCGTACTGGGTGTACTCCATCGGCAGCTTGGCCGCCTTGGTGGCCACGGCCACCGCCACTACGATCAGCGCGGGCACGCACATGACCGCGAACAGGATCATCGGCAGGACCTTGGACTTGGCGCTGCGGCCGAGCCCGTAGGCGCCGCGCAGGGACTGCGCGAAGAGCGACCGGCGGGCGTAGGCGCGGCCGAGGCGCGGTCCGTCGTAGTCGCGGTAGCCGATGTTGTGGATACGGGTCTGGTTGGTGTGATTGCCGCTGCTGCTGTTGCCGGTGTTGCGGCTGCTGGTGCTGTGGTTGCTCACTGGGGTGCTCACTGGGGCCGCGCCTCCGTCGGGTCCGTCGCTGGCACAGGGGCGGTCGGCGGCGCCGGGACGGCGGCCCCGCCGGGGGCGGCCACCCCGCCGGGGGCCGGGGCCGCGCCGGGGGCCGGGCTGGTGACCGGGGCGGGGCCGGCGCCGGGGGCCAGGGTCGGTTCATGGGTGGCGGACGCGGCGCCGGGGGCCGGGGTCGGGTTGACGCCGGGGGCCGGGGTCGGTTCATGGGTGCCGGACGCGGCGCCGGGGCGGAAGACCTCCGCGATGTGGTGGCGGCGCTGTTCCATCCGGACGAGGCCGAGCCCGAGCCCGGCGACGGCGTCCCGGACGGTGTCGTACGTCTCCTCGCCGGTGGCCTCCAGCAGCAGTACGTGCCCGGCGCCGGGCAGGCCCTCCTCGGTGCCCGGGTGGAGGGTGATCCCGGCCGCGACCAGCGCCTCGCGGAGCGCCGCCGCCCCGTCGGGGTGGGTGTCGGAGTCGGTGACCTCGACCGCCAGGGTGGTGGTGATCCGGGTGAAGTCGCTGGTGGAGCTGGAGCGGAGCAGCCGACCGCCGTCGATGACGACGACATGGTCGCAGGTGCGCTCCAGCTCGCCGAGCAGATGGGAGGTGACCAGGACCGAGATCCCGAAGTCGGTGTGGATGCGGCGGATCAGGCCCAGCATCTCGTCCCGGCCGACCGGGTCGAGGCCGTTGGTGGGCTCGTCGAGCAGGACCAGCTTGGGATCGTGGACCAGCGCCTGGGCGAGCTTGACCCGCTGTTTCATACCGGTCGAGTAGCCGCCCATGGGGCGGTACCGCTCCTCGTAGAGACCGACGTGGCGCAGGGTGTCGGCGGTGCGCTCCCGCGCGGCGGTGGGCGGCAGCCCGGACATCCGCGCCATGTGGACGACGAACTCGGTGGCCGAGACGTCGGGCGGCAGACAGTCGTGCTCGGGCATGTAGCCGACCCGCTCGCGAATGGCGCCGCCGCTGGTGGCGACGTCCAGGCCCAGCACCTCGGCGCGGCCCTCGGTGGCGGGGGAGAGACCGAGCAGAATCTTGATCATGGTGGACTTGCCGGCCCCGTTGGCACCGACCAGTCCGGTCACACCGGGCCCGATGTCCAGGGAGAGCCGGTCGAGCGCGGTCACCCTGGGGAACCGCTTGCTGAGGCTTTCGGTCACGATCACAGTCACGCTCCGACGGTAGTGGCGCGGAACACACCGGTCGTCAGACCAGGCGGCTGGATCGGCCTCCGCCTGGAGTCGTACACGCCCGTAGGGGGGTGACACCCGGGCGACGGATTCCCCGGGGATTTCTCCCGTGGCTTCTCCGGCACTCGTCCCGGGCTCCCCGGGGGCGACGGATCCGGCCGGGTTTTCCACAGGCCGCGCACGACCCTTGACGGAGCCGCCGGGCATTGTCACATTCATCGATGGCAGAAAGACCGTGGGCGACAAGAGCAATAGAGCGAGAAGAGCGACAGGGACGGCGGGGACGAGCGGAGGAGGGGCCGTGGGGCTGTCGGGTGCGCGGGAGCGCCTGGTGCGGACGGACGGGATCGAGCTGTGCGTCGCCGAGCTGGGCGAGGCGGGGCGGCCGGTGGTGGTGCTGGTGCACGGCTATCCGGACTCCAAGGAGGTCTGGACGGAGGTCGCCGCGAGGCTGGCCGAGCGCTTCCATGTGGTGCTGTACGACGTACGCGGCCATGGCCGGTCCACCGCCCCGCTGCCGCTGCGCGGCGGGTTCACGCTGGAGAAGCTGACGGACGACTTCCTGGCGGTGGCGGACGCGGTCAGCCCGGAGCGCCCGGTCCATCTGGTGGGGCACGACTGGGGGTCGGTGCAGGGCTGGGAGTTCGCCACCGTGGCCCGGACCCGGGGCCGGATCGCCTCCTTCACCTCGATGTCGGGTCCCTCGCTCGACCACTTCGGCCACTGGATCAAGCGGCGGGTCACCCGGCCCACCCCGCGCCGGATCGGGCAGGTGCTGGGCCAGGGCGCCAAGTCCTGGTACGTCTACCTGCTGCACACCCCGGTGCTGCCCGAGCTGGCCTGGCGCGGGCCGCTCGGCAGGCGGTGGCCGGGCATCCTGAGCCGGGTGGAGAAGGTGCCGGGCGGCGATTATCCGACCGCCTCGCTCGCCTCGGACGCGGCACACGGCGCCTGGCTCTACCGGGACAACGTCCGGCCCCGGCTGCGGCGCCCGCGCTCCGACGCGTACGCGCACGCCCCGGTCCAGCTGATCGTCCCGACCGGTGACGCCTTTCTCTCCGAGCGGCTCTTCGACGACCTGGCGGAGTGGGCGCCCGGACTGGTGCGCCGTACCCTGCCGGCCAAGCACTGGGTGCCCCGCACCCGGCCGGACCGGCTGGCGGGCTGGATCTCCGAGTTCGTGACGGCGTACGAGCCGGGGGCCGGCGCGGACGGCCCGGACCCGGAAGCGGGCCGCCGGGAGACGGGCGACGACCGGGAGGCGGGCAGCGACCGGGAGGCGGGCAGCGACCGGGAGGCGAGTGGCCCCGGTACCGGCGGCCCGGTCGGCGGACTGCCGGTGGCGGTGGCCGAGGGGCGGCCCTACGCCGACCGGTTCGGCGGGCAGCTGGTGCTGGTCACCGGGGCGGCCGGCGGCATCGGCCGGGCCACGGCCCGTGCCTTCGCGGCGGCGGGCGCCCGGGTGGTGGCGGTCGACCGGGACGCCGAGGGCGCGGCCCGGACCGCCGAGCTGGCCCGGGAGGCCGGGGCGCCCGGTGCCTGGGCGGAGGTGGTGGACGTGGCGGACGAGCCGGCGATGGAGAAGCTGGCCGAGCGGGTGGAGGCCGCCCACGGTCCGGTGGACGTACTGGTGAACAACGCGGGCATCGGACTCTCCGGGACGTTCCTGACGACCAGCGGCGAGGACTGGCGCAAGGTTCTCGACGTCAATCTGCTGGGTGTGGTGCACGGCTGCCGGATATTCGGCGCCCGGATGGCGGAGCGGGGCCAGGGCGGCCACATCGTCAATCTCGCCTCCGCCGCCGCCTTCGGGCCGTCCTGGGGACTCAGCGCGTACGCCACCTCCAAGGCCGGGGTGCTGATGCTCAGCGAGTGTCTGCGCGCCGAGCTGGCCGGGCGGGGCATCGGCGTCACGGCGGTCTGCCCGGGTGTGGTGCACACCGGGATCACCGCCACCGCCCGGTTCACCGGGGTCTCCGAGGAGGAGGAGCGGAGGCTGCGGCAGCAGGCGACCCGGCTGTACGAGCTGCGCGGCTATCCGCCGGAGAAAGTGGCCGCCGCGATCGTCCGGGCGGTGGCCCGGAACCACGCGGTGCTCCCGGTGACCCCGGAGGCTCACGGCATCCGGCTGCTCGCCCGCCTCGCGCCCCGGGCGCTGCGGGCCCTGGCCCGGGTGGAGCCGCCCCGGTGAGCCGGCCGGCCGTCGCGCCCGGGTACCGGATCGAGGACCTGGCGCACCGGTCCGGCGCCACCGTCCGCACCATCCGGGCCTACCAGGACCGAGGGCTGCTGCCCCGCCCGGAGCGGCGCGGCCGGTCCAATGTGTACGGCGACGACCATCTGGCCCGGCTGCGCCAGATCGCCGGCCTGCTGGAGCGGGGCTACACCCTGGCCTCCATCAAGGAGCTGCTGGACGCCTGGGACACCGGGCGCGGGCTCGGCGGGATACTCGGCCTGGTGGCGGAGGTGCACGGCCCCTGGACCGACGAGCGGCCCGGCCGGATCACCCGCGCCGAACTGGCCGCCGTCTTCGGCACGGACCGGGACGCCGCGTCCGGCGCGCACCGGGACGCCGCCTACGGCACGGACCGGGCCGCCGACCATGGCGCGGACCGGCCCGACCGGGAGCCCGTACCGGACGGGCTGCCCCGGCGGGACGGGCTGCCCGGACCGGACGGATCCGGCCCCGGCGACCCGGGCGACGGCGTGGTGGCGGCCATCGCGGAGGCGGTCGAGCTGGGCGTGCTGGAAACCGTCCCGGAAGAGCCCGACGCGTACCGGGTGCCCAGCCCCCAGGAGCTGGCGGTGGCGGCCGAGTTGCACGCGGCGGGGGTGCCGCTCACCGCCATCTCCGGGCACTTGCGCGAATTGCGGGCCCAGATCGAGCACATCGCCCACCGCTTCCTGGAGTTCACCACCGAGTACGTCTTCGCCCGCCATCTGCGGGACCGCCCGCCCTCGGACGCCGGCGCGGCCGAGGCGGCGGAGCTGGTGCGCCGGCTGCGCCCGCTCGCCCGGAGCACCGTGGAGGCCGAACTCGCCCGCGCCCTGGGCGCCTTCGCCCCCCGCCACCTTCAGGAGCAGCTGACGCCCGGCGAACGCCCCGTACCCCTGCCGTCCGCGCCACCCGCCCCGGAACCGCCGGCCGCCCCCGAGCCGCCGCGGTCGGCGCCGGGCGCCGAGCCACCGTGCCGGGTGGAGCTGCCCGCCACCACCCTCCGGACCGTACGGGACCTGGTGGGTCCGGAGCGGGTGGCCGCGTTCATCGCCTCGGCCACCGAACGCGAGCTGCACGCCCGGACCTTGGACACCCTGGCCGGCCATCACCGCAGGGGGGTGCAGCCACCACCTCCCCATGACAATCCCCAAGGCCGTGCATAACTCCCGCAGTTGTCCACAGAATCCGGGGAAACAGCTGTGGATAAGCCAGGTTGCTGTGGATCAAACCTTCCACGGGTAAATTCCTGGCAGAACTCACGTGATCCCTGCCATGTCCGAAGGGGTCCGGATACCGCCGCGCCTTCTCCGGTCGGTGTCCCGCGTCCGGCCCCGCCCCGGCCCCCGCCCCGGCCCCCGCCCCGGCTCATCGCGGTCGGCTCACCAACAGGAAGCCCCGGGCCGTCTCCCTCTCACCTGCCGGCCGCGCCCCGCTCCACCGGGTCCGTGCCCGTCACCCGGGCGACCACTCCGCCGTCTCGCCCGGATCGCTCAGGCCGGCCAGCCGCACCAGGTCGGCGCGGTCCTTGGGCCGGTCGAGCCGGCGCTTCCACACCTCGGTGTCCGCGAGGCTCAGTACCCGAAGGTCACCGATGCGCTCCGCCCGCTCGAACAACGCGTCCACACTCCCGAAGGAACTCGGAAACCACGCGTCCACGATCTCCAGCAGTCCGCCCATCAGGCGCACGGATGTCACGCCCTCGAACGGAGCGGGTTCGGTGACCCCGTGCAGCCGGACCCGCTCCAGGGCCCGGCCCCGCGCCACCACGTCCAGGTCGGTGATCCGATCGCGCAGGCCGCGCAGATACAGCGGCGCGCTCCCGGCGATCACCAGGTCCTCGCGAGGCAGACACAACTGCCGCAGCAACTGGAACGGTTCGCCACGCAGCCGGCGCATGGGCAGCGACTCAGCCGCCGGCGCGCCCCCGCCGCCCCCCGGGGCCCCGGTGTCCCACGACCGGACACGACCGGTGGCCCGCCCGGGTTCGGGCAGGCCACCGGTCGCGGAGAGCCACTGCCCCGCCATGCTTCCGGGGTACCTAGCCGCGGAAGGCGGCGAACGCGTCGATGATCGGCCGGATCGCCACGACGAAGCCGGTCAGCGCGGCGATCACCACCGCCACCTTGACCGGAGCGGTCCTGCTCATCCTGGCCACCGCGAAGGCGGCGAGCGCCAAGGCCCCCAGCGCCACGAGGGCGCCGAGAGCCACGATCCAGACATCCCAGACATCACTGCTCACGCTGTCTCCCGAGTGAGTGCTTCTGCCGAGCCCATTGCGCCGATCGGCCGAGAGCGCCTGGTAGGGGGCGCTCGTGCAGGCCGGCGACCGGCACCGGTCGCGTCGACCGGCCAGATCCACGCTACGGCGCGGAGGGGCGAGTAGCCATGGCCCGCCCGGACCGATCGAAATCTCCCGGCCGTAAAACAACGGCACCTCAAACTGCCTCGTTTGACGCAGACTTGGCGGCCGAGAGCAAATAGCCTGCTCAGGCTGGAGTCGGGTCTTCTTGCCGAGCCCGCTACGGCTTTGCGCGCGGAGGGAGCGGCGGAGGTGGTAGCCCGCTGCCCCTCCCCGCCTGGTCCATATCCGTCTGTCTCATCCGGCGTAGACGCGGTACGCCTGTTTCGGCAGTGTGGCGTCAGCCCTCGGCCAGCAGGGACAGGGCCGGCAGGTCGATGATGGTCACATGGCGGTAGCGGGTGTCGATGACTCCGTGCTCCCGAAGCATGCGCAGCGCCCTCGTCACCGCCGCCCTGGACGCGGAGACGATCGCGCTCAAGTCGTCCTGGCTCAGCGGAATGCTGATCTCGACCCCGTGGTCGGTGGTCTTGCCATAGGTGTCCGCGAGCGCCACCAGGGCTCGCGCCAGCCGGGTGGCCAGGCTGTGGCCGGCGGTGTCCACCCGGGCGGCGGTCGCGTTCCTCAGCTTCCTGCTGACGACGGCCACCAGCGCGAGCGCCAGCCGGGGGTCCGCGCCGAGCAGGGTGATGAAGTCGTCGTGCGTGACGATCCGGGCCCGCACCTCGGTGACGGCGGTCACGGTGGCGGACCTGGGGGAACCGTCGACCGCCGCCTGCTCACCGATCACATCACCCCTGGTGCGGAAGGCGAGCAGAGTGACATGGCCTTCCTCCGTCGTCGCCGTCACCTTGGCGAGCCCGTCCAGGATCAGCAGCAGATGAGTGCTGGTGTCGCCCTGTACGACGAGCGGCGATCCCGGTGGGAAGACGCGTTCCGCGCCGGCCGCCAGCAGCGCGGGGCGCGCCGGCACCGGAACGAGGGAGAGATAGGACCCGTCGGGCCAGCGGCGGTCGTCCGACGCCCCCACGGAACCCGGCGCTCTCGCGGAGTGCGACCCTCTCGGGCAGTCCGGCGATCGCGCGGAGTTCGGCACCTTCACGGAGTTCGGCACTCTCGCGGACAGGCTGTCGCGCGGAGGAGACCCCCCGCCGCCCGGCCGTGCGTCCGCGCCCACTCCGAGACACCTCCACCCTCACCTTCGAGGATCCGATGATTCCAGACGCCCGGAGCCCTGGGAACGCCTTGCCGGACACCGCACCCCCGGCTCGCCGGCTCCCCGGCCTTCCCGCCGGGGCGCCCGGCCGCCGGCCGTCACCGGGCGCTCAGCCGAGCTGGGCCGGAGCCTCGGTGGCGATGCGCTCGAAGACCCGCTGGTCGGCGGCGAAGTCGGAGTCCGGGACCGGCCAGTGCAGAACCAGTTCGGTGAAGCCGAGCTCCCGGTGCCGGCCGGCGAAGTCCACGAAGGCGTCCACCGATTCCAGGAGACGGGCCCGCTCCGGGGTGAAGCCGGTGAGCAGGATCCGGTCCAGCCCGGCCGGGTCCCGGCCCGCGTCCGCGCACGCCTTGAGGAGCCGCTCGGCCTGGTCCCGGAGCGCCACCAGCGACTGCTCCGGGGTGCCCGCCTCCAGGAGCTTCGGGTCGCCGGTGGTGACCCAGCCCTGCCCGTACCGCGCGGCCAGCCGCAGCCCGCGCGGCCCGGTCGCGGCGACGGCGAACGGCAGCCGGGGGCGCTGGACGCAGCCGGGGACATTGCGGGCCTCGACGGCCGAGTAGTGGACGCCCCGCTCGGTGACCGCGTCCTCGGTGAGCAGCCGGTCGAGCAGCGGTACGAACTCCGCGAAGTGGTCCGCCCGCTCCCGTGGCGTCCAGGCGGTCCCGCCCAGCACGGTGGCGTCGAAGCCGTTGCCCCCGGCGCCAATACCCAGGGTGATCCGACCGCCGGAGATGTCGTCCAGCGAGATCAGTTCCTTGGCGAGCGTCACCGGGTGGCGGAAGTTCGGCGAGGTGACCAGGGTGCCCAGGCGGAGGCGCTCGGTGGCCGTGGCGGCGGCGGTGAGGGTGGGCAGGGCACCGAACCAGGGGCCGTCCCGGAAGGTGCGCCAGGACAGATGGTCATAGGTGTAGGCGGTGTGGAAGCCGAGTTCCTCGGCACGCCGCCAGCGCTCCGCACCGCCCTCGTGCCAGCGGTGGACGGGCAGGATCACGGTGCTCAGACGCAGGCTCATGCAGGTGAGGGTACGGACCTCCGGCCGGCTCCTCGCACCGGCGTCCGCTCCCCGGCCGGTCCGTCCGGCGCCTGCCGGTCCGTCGGCCCGCCCGGTCCGTCCCGCCCGTCCCGCCCTGCGGCGGGGCCCTCCCGGGCGCGGGCCCGGGGCGCCGGTTCACTTGTGCGCGGGCCACGGCTCACTTGTGCGCGGAGGCGCACGTCCGTGCGGCCTGGTGCGGGAGAATGGGCCGGTGACCTCTGTGACTCCCTCCCGACCGCGGCCGACGGCGCTCGGACGCCCCCGGCTGATCGCCACCGACCTCGACGGCACCCTTCTGCGGGACGACAACTCGGTCTCGGAGCGCACCGTCGCGGCGCTCGCCGCCGCCGAGGAGGCGGGGATCACGGTCTTCTTCGTCACCGGCCGGCAGGCCCGCTGGATGCGGGTGGTCAGTGACCATGTCCACGGTCATGGGCTCGCCATCTGTGCCAACGGGGCGGCCGTGGTCGATCTGCGGGCGGGGGGCCGGCTGGTGGAGGTCCATCCGCTGGAGCGGCCTGCCGCGCTGCGGGTCGTGGAGAGCCTGCGCCGGGAGGCCCCCGGCACCACCTTCGGGGTCGAGCTCACCACCGGCTTCCACCACGAGCCGGACTACCCGCCCTTCCATCTGGAGCCCGGCGCCTCCGTCGCCCCCGCCGAGGAGTTGCTGAGCGAGCCGGAGCCGGGCGCGGGTGCCCCGGTGCTGAAGATGCTCGCCCGCCACCCCGAGCTGAGCCCCGACGGCTTCCTGACGCTGGCCCGTGCGGTGGCCGGGGAGCACGCCACCATCACCCGGTCCAGTTCCACCGCGCTGCTGGAGATGAGCGGCCTGGGCGTCTCCAAGGCGAGCACCCTGGCGCTCTGCTGCGCCGAGCGCGGCATCTCCGCCGATGAGGTGGTGGCCTTCGGGGACATGCCGAACGACATCGAGATGCTCAGCTGGGCGGGACGCTCGTACGCCATGGGCAACGCCCACCCGGACGTGCTCGCCGCCGCCTCGGGCCGGGCGCCCGGCAACAACGAGGACGGCGTGGCGGCGGTGATCGAGGAGCTGCTGAGCGAGACCGGGACGTCCGGGGACTGAGCCTCAACCGGGCCCCGGACGGCCTCTTCCCGCCGAGCCAGGCCGGGGAGGACGTGCCCTCCTTCCCTTGCCGGAGGCCGAGCCCCTGGGGGCTTGCCCTCCTGTGGGGGGGCCGAGCCCCCGGGGGAGCTTGCCCTCTTTGGGGGGCCTCCCCGGGGGCTTGCCCCCTTCGTTGCCGGGGCCGGGGACGCACGACTGGAGCTTGCCCCCCCGGTTGCCGGGGCGGGGGACGCCCGACTGGGACCTGCCCCCGGTTGCCGGGGCGGGGGACGCCCGACTGGGACCTGCCCCCGGTTGCCGGGGCCGGGGACGCCCGACTGGGGCTTGCCCCCCCCCCTGCCGAGGGCTGGGCCGCCCCCGCCTGGAGCCTGGCCCCCCGGATGCCGGGACCGGGGCCGCCCGCCCGGGGCCTGCCCCCCGTTGCCAGGGCCGGCCGCCCGCCTGGGGCCTGCCCTCCCGCCGGGAAGGCCGGCCCCCGGGAACTGCGTCCCTCCCGCCGGGGAGCTGCCTCCCGCCGCTCCGGGGCTGAGCTCTCGGGCACGGACTCCGCCGTGGGCGGCTGAGCCCTCCGGCCACGGGCTCGCTCCCGTCCGCCGGGAGTTGCGCCCCTCCCCTCAGGCCGGGCCCGGGTCCCCGGCCCGGCGGCCCGGCGGCCCGGCCTGACGGTCCGGCGGGGACGGGCCGGGGACGACGCCGCCGTACCGGCCTCCGGCGGGGGGCCGTGCCGTACGGCTCCGGCCCGGGCCGCTGTCCCGGACAGGTCGGGTCACGTTCCGGCCGGGGCGGGTCCGGACGGTCAGCCCAGGGGGACGCCGTGCTCGCGGAGCCAGCGGGCCGGGTCGACGCCGGAGCCCAGATAGGGCGTGAGGCGCACCTCGAAATGCAGGTGCGGACCGGTCGAGTTGCCGGTGTTCCCGGACTGCCCGATCCGCTGGCCGGCCGCCACCCGCTGGCCCCGCACCACCCCGGCGGCGGCCAGGTGCGCGTACTGGGAGTACCAGCCGCCGCCGTGGCGCACCAGCACCTGGATGCCGAAGGCGCCGCCACAGGAGACCGACTCCACTCGCCCGGCCCCGACCGATCGCACCGGCGTGCCGATGCCGACCGCGAAGTCCTGCCCGGTGTGCCGGTGTGCCCAGTGCGCGCCCGCGCTGGCGAACCCGGCGGAGAGGACATAGCCGGTCACCGGCGCCACCCAGGCGGGTCCGGCCGCGCGGGCGGGCGGCGCCGGCCGCACCCCCGTCGAGCCCGGACACCGTCCCGCCGCCGCGCTGCGGGACGCCTCCGCCTGGAGTCGCGCCTGCGCCCGCCGCAGCCGGGCCTCGATGTCCTTCCGCAGCACGGCCAGCCGGACCCCGCGCCGCTCCAGATCCCGCCACGCCGCCCGGGCCCGGCGCTCGGCGCGGTCGAGCCGGCCCTCGGCCCGGCGGGCGTTGTCGAGGAGCCGGTTCACCACCCGCCCCGCCTGCCGGGTGATCCGCTGCGACCGCATCAGCTCGTCCGGGTCGCCGGCGAGCAGCAGCCGGGCGGTGAGGGCGAGGGTGCCGCCGCCCCGGTACTGGGCCCGGGCGATCTCCCCGATCCGGTCGCGCAGCCGGGCCACCTCGGCCCGCTGCCGGGCCAGTTCGCCCTGGAGGCGCCGGGCGAGAGCGCGCTGGGTGTCCGCCGCGCGCCGACCGCGTTCATACGCCTCCGTGGCCCGGGCCGCCTGCTCGTACAGGCGCTCCACCTCGGCGCTCGCGCCGGGACCCGGACTTCGCCCGCCGACCGCGGCCGGAACGGGCGCGGCCGGAGCGGCGGCCACGGCGGCCGGCCGGAAACCCGGGGCGGGGCCGAGCAGCAGCACGGACAGCAGAAGCACGAGCAGCGAGCGCCGGCCGCGGGAGGGAACCATTCCGCGATACTGGCGCCGAAAGCAGGAGCTTTCCGGCATCCGGTGGCCCGGTACCGCCGACCGGCCCACGCACCGGCGCCCGGCCGGGTGACCCCGGGTGGCGGGAGCGGCCGGGTGCCGGTAGGGGGCGCCCCCACCGGGCCGGGCGGGACCGCGCCGGACGAGTCGGCGGAGCCGTACGCCTCCCGCTCCGGCCGGGCCCGGGTCCCGAACAGCTCCCGGCCCCGGCCGGTCCCGGGGCGCCCCCGGCTCTGGCCGACATCCCCCAGCCCCAGTTCCGGCCGGGGGCCGGTCCCGAAGACCCCCGGCTCCGCCCGAAACCGGTCCCGGGCATCCCCGGCTCCGGCCGGTACCAGACCCGGGTTCTGGTCCCGGGCATCCCCGGCTCGGACCGGTTCCGGTCCCGGTCTGGCCCCGGGCGCCTCCGGCTACAGCGGGGCCTCCCAGATCACCGAGGTGCCGCCGCCGTCCGGGCCGAGCCCCGGGCCGCACCGGCTGGCCCCGCCCAGTGACTCGGCGCGCCGGGCCAGATTCCGCAATCCGCTGCGCCGCCCGCCCGGAGGCAGGCCGATGCCGTCGTCCGCGACCGTCAGCCGCACCCCGCGCGCCCCGCCGGGAAGATGGACCGTCGCGTCGACCACCACCTCGATGCGCTGGGCCCGTGCGTGCCGGAAGGCGTTGGAGAGCGCCTCCCGCAACGCCGCGACCAGGTTCTTCCCGGTGAGTTCGCCCACGGTCGAGTCGATCGGCCCCAGGAAGCGGTGGGCGGGCGTGAAGCCGAGCGGCACCGCCGCCGTGTTGACCTCCCGCAGCACCCGGGTGCGAAGTCCGGACGGTTCCTCCGTGGAGTCCTGCTGGAGGGCGTAGATCGCGGTACGGATCTCCTGGATGGTGATGTCCAGTTCGTCCACGGCCTTGGCGACCCCGGCCCGGACGGCCGGCACGACCGAGCGGCGCTGGGCGCTCTCCAGCATCATGCCGGTGGCGAACAACCGCTGGATCACCAGATCGTGCAGGTCACGGGCGATCCGGTCGCGGTCCTCGTAGACGGCGAGGCGCTCACGGTCCCGCTGGGCCTCCGCCATCATCAGCGCCAGCGCGGCCTGGGCGGCGAACTGGCCGGCCAGGGTGCGCTCGGTCTCGCTGAACGCCGGGGCGCCGGGCGCCCGGGGCACGGCGAGCGCGCCGAGCACCCGGCCCCCGCTCCGGAGCGGCAGCAGCAGACAGGGCCCGTACCGCCGCGCCAGCCCGGTGGTCATGCGCGGGTCGGTGGCCGCGTCCGCGATGAAGACCGTCTCCCCCGCCAGCAGCCGGGCCACGACCTCGCTCTCCGCCGGGGCGACCGTACCCAGCACGGAGGACGGCCGGTCGGCGGAGACGGCGACGATCTCGAGGCCGCCCCCGTCGGCGGGCAGCAGTACGATCCCGGCCGCCGCGTCGGCCAGCGCCCGGGCCTGTTCCGCGACGACCGTCAGCGCCTCGTCGGCGTCCCCGCCGGAGAGCAGCGCCGTGGTCACCGCCGCCGAACCGTCGATCCACCGCTCGCGCCGGCGGGCGGCCTCGTGGAGCCGGGCGTTGCCGATCGCGATGCCCGCCTCGGTGGCCAGCACCCGCACCAGCTGCAGATCGTGCTCGGTGAACCCGGCGGCGGCCCCGGCCGGACCTCCGGCGCTGCCGACGTTCCCGGGGCCTCCGGTGTCTACGGTGGTCCCGGTGTTCCCGGCGCTTCCGGAGTTCACGGACCCTTCGGGGGCAGCGGCCCGCTTCTCCGCGAGGTAGAGATTGCCGAAGATCTCGTCCCGGACGCGGATGGGAACACCGAGAAAGGTCCTTATCGGGGGGTGGCCGGGCGGCAGGCCGGTGGCGCGCGGGTCGGCGGACAGGTCCCCGAGCCGGATCGGCCCGGGGTGCCGAATGAGGGCGCCCAGCAGTCCCGCCTGCCCGTCCGGGCGGCGGCCGATCGCCCGGACCACCTCGTCGGGCACCCCATGGGTGACGAAGTCCGACAGCCCCGCGCCGGACTCGTCCACCACCCCGATGGCCGCGTACCGGGCGCCGGCCAGCTCGGCGGCGGTCTCACAGATCCGGTCCAGGGTGGCGGACAGCTCCAGACCGGTGCCGATGGAGCGCATCGCCTCCAGCAACCGTGGCAGCCGCGCGGTCAGCTCGGGGGAGAGACCCCGGAGCGAGCGGGTGGCCCGCATCGCGGCGTCGAGCTGGTCTCCGGGGCCGGGAGCGGAGTCGGGGGCGGTCATGCCTTGAGCGTAATAAGCGGCTTTTGCGAGGAAAAGCCGGCGTCTTCCGCGCGGCCCGGCACCGGCGCGCGGCCGGCCACCGGCTCCCGGTCCCGTCCGTGCACCCGGTCCTGCTCGCGTTCACGCGCCAGCATCCGGCGCAGCGGGCCCTCGGTCGCGGCGAGTTCGGCGTACGGACCGCGCTGCACCGTCCGGCCGCCGTCCAGGACGATCACCTCGTCCACCGCGTCCAGGCCGTGCAGCCGGTGGGTGATCAGAACGGTGGTACGGCCCTCGGTGACCCTCAGCAGGTCCTCGGTGAGCGCGTCGGCGGTGGCCAGGTCCAGATGTTCGGCCGGCTCGTCCAGCACCAGCACAGGGAAGTCGGCCAGCAGCGCGCGGGCCAGCGCCAGCCGCTGGCGCTGGCCGCCGGAGAGCCGGGCGCCGTGCTCACCGACCAGGGTGTCCAGGCCGTCCGGGAGCGCCTCGGCCCACTCCGCCAGCCGGGCCCCGGCCAGCGCCCGGCGCAGCTCGCCGTCGGAGGCACCGGGCCGGGCGAGCCGCAGATTCTCCCGGATCGAGCTGTCGAAGATGTGGGCGTCCTGGGCGCAGAGCCCGGCCAGCCGCCGGACGTCGTCCCCGTCGAGCGCGGTCGCGTCCGCCCCGCCGATCCGGTACGTCCCCGAGGCCGGGTCCAGGAACCGCAGCAACACCTGGGCGACGGTGGTCTTGCCGGATCCCGAGGGCCCGACCACGGCGACCCGCCGGCCGGGTTCGAGCCGCAGGCCGAAGCCGGCGAGGGCGTCCCGGTCCTGACCCGGGTAGCGGGCGGTGAGTCCGTGCAGCTCCAGCGGGAAGGCGCTCGCCGGGGCCGGGGACGGCCGCTCCGGTTCGCGCACCGGGACGGGCGCGTCCAGCACCTCGTACACCCGCTCGGCGCTGTGCCGCACCCGCTGCCGGTACTGGACGGCGAGCGGCAGCCCGGCGACCGCCTCGAACGCGGCGAGCGGGGTCAGCACGACCACCGCGAGCGACACCCCGGCGAGCCTCCCGTCGTGCACCGCCTGGGCGCCGACCAGCGCGGCGGCGGTGACGGTGAGTCCGGCGGCCAGTGCCGAGAGCCCGCCGCCCAGCGCGGTGGCGGCCGACTGCCGGGCGGCGATCCCGGTCAGTTCGGCGTCGGCCGCCCGGGTCCGGTCGATACGGCGGCCGAGAGCACCGGCCACGGTGAGTTCGGCGCAGCCGCGCAGCAGGTCGGCGGTGCGGACGGCGAGCCGGGACCGGGCGGGGGCGAGGCGGCGCTCGGCGCGGCGGGCCACCGCCCCGCTGACGCACGGCACGGCCACCCCGGCGACCAGCAGCCCGGCCGCCAGCACCGCGCCCGCCCCGGGCAGCAGCCAGGTGGTGAAGCCGACCGCGCCGGCGCCGACCACCAGGGCGGTGCCGGCCGGCAGCAGCCAGCGGAGCCAGTAGTCCTGGAGGGCGTCCACGTCCGAGACCAGCCGGGCCAGCAGATCACCGCGCCGGGTGGTGCGCAGCCCGGCCGGGGCGATCCGCTCCAGGCCCCGGTAGACGGAGACCCGCAGGTCCGCGAGGAGCCGCAGCACGGCGTCATGGGCGACCAGCCGCTCGGCGTACCGGAAGACGGCCCGGCCGATGCCGAAAGCGCGGGTCGCGGTCACGGCGACCATCAGATAGAGGACGGGCGGCTGTTGGGAGGCCCGGGAGATCAGCCAGCCGGAGACCGCCATCAGTCCCACGGCCGAGCCGAGCGCCAGGCTCCCGAGCAGCAGGGCCAGTGCCAGCCGTCCGCGCAGCGCCCCGGCGCCGGCCCGGACCCGGGCCAGCACCCTGCCCGGCCGGCCGGCGCTCGTGGCCGCCCCGGGGCTCGGAGCCACGAACCCCGCATCCGCCGGGTCCGCTTCCCCCATAGGGTCTTTTGCCAGGTCCGCTTCTCCGGCCGCCGCATCCACCGCCGTGCCGCCCGGCATCCGGGCATCCGCGCCCGCACGTGTCTCCTCGGCGCCCGCCCCTGTCCCGGCCGTCGCCGTCAGCGCCGTACCCTCGGCCGCTTCCGACTCCGCAGCGCCGGACGACCGGAGCTCGACCACCCGGTCCGCGAGCGGGAGCAGGGCCGGGCGGTGGACGACCAGCAGCACGGTCCGGCCGGCCGCCAGCCGGCGCACCGCCGTCACCACCGCCGCCTCGGTCTCGCCGTCCAGCGCCGCCGTCGGCTCGTCCAGCAGCAGCACCGGCCGGTCCGCGAGAAACGCCCGGGCCAGCGCGAGACGCTGCCGCTGCCCCGCCGAGAGCCCGGTGCCGTCCTCGCCCAGGACCGTCGCGGTGCCGTCGGGCAGCGCGGCCACGAAGTCGGCACCCGCGTCCCGGAGCGCGGCCACCACCGCGCTGTCATCGGCGCCCGGCCGGGCGAGCCGGACGTTCTCCGCGATGGTGCCGGCGAAGAGGTACGGCCGCTGCGGCACCCAGGCGATGTGCTCCCGCCACCGCTCCACGTCCAGCTCCGCCAGGTCGGTGCCCCCG
The DNA here is from genome assembly GCF_024756275.1 of Streptomyces pyxinae. Classification (GTDB taxonomy): domain Bacteria; phylum Actinomycetota; class Actinomycetes; order Streptomycetales; family Streptomycetaceae; genus Streptomyces; species Streptomyces pyxinae. Next base: position 190,510 of record NZ_JANUGQ010000003.1, read on the forward strand.
ATCCGCACCCGGCCGCCGTCCGGCGCGGGAGCGGTGAAGCCGAGCACCACATCGAGCAGCGTCGATTTGCCGGCCCCGCTTGGTCCGGTCAGGGCGACCGTCTCCCCGGGCTCGACCACCAGGGAGGCCGCGTCCAGGGCCGGTTCGGTCCGTCCCGGATGGCGTACGGTCACCCGGTCCAGCTCGATGCGCACCGGCCCGTCCGGCAGCACCCTCGTACCGGAGGGCGCCCCGGCCGGGGTCTCCAGCACGGCGAAGATCTCCTCGGCGGCCGAGAGCCCCTCCGCCGCCGCGTGGTACTGCGCGCCGACCTGGCGCAGCGGCAGATACGCCTCCGGGGCGAGGATCAGAATGACCAGGCCGGTGGCGAGGTCGAGGTCGCCGTGGACCAGCCGCATACCGACGCCGACGGCCACCAGCGCCACCGAGAGGGTGGCCAGCAGTTCCAGCGCGAAGGAGGAGAGGAAGGCCAGCCGCAGCGTCCGCAGGGTGGCCCGGCGATACTCCGAGGTGATCGTGCGGATCGAGGCGGCCTGCGCCTTGGCGCGACCGAAGACCTTGAGGGTCGGCAGCCCCGCCACCACATCCAGGAAGTGACCGGAGAGCCGGGAGAGCAGCCGCCACTGACGGTCCATCCGGCTCTGGGTCGCCCAGCCGATCAGCACCATGAAGACGGGGATCAGCGGCAGTGTGCCCACGATGATCGCCGCCGAGATCCAGTCCTCGGTCACGATCCGGGCCAGCACCGCCACCGGGACCACCACCGCGAGCCCGAGCTGCGGCAGATAGCGGGCGAAGTAGTCGTCCAGCGCGTCCACGCCCCGGGTGGCGAGGGCGACCAGCGACCCGGTGCGCCGGCCGCTCAGCCAGCCGGGCCCGAGCGCCGCCGCCCGGGCGAGCAGCCGGCTCCGCAGCTCGGACTTGACCGCCGCGCTCGCCCGGTGGGCGGCCAGTTCGGTGAGCCAGGAGACCAGCCCCCGGCCCGCCGCCACCAGGGCCAGCAGGGCGAGCGGCCGGCCCAGCTCGGCGGCGGCCGGCCCGTGCTGGAAGGCACCGGTCACCACCTCCGCGATCAGCATCGCCTGGACGACGACCAGCACCGCCCCGGTAAGGCCCAGCAGTACCACCGCGGCGAGGAAGAGACGGGTGGCCCGGGCGTACCGGAGGAGCCGGGGGTCGATCGGTTTCACGTGAAACATCCCCCACTAGTGGTGGGCGTCGGCGATGTGCTGGGTGCCGATCCGCTTGCGGAAGACCCAGTAGGTCCAACCCTGGTAGAGCAGCACCAGAGGGGTGGCGATACCGGCGCACCAGGTCATGATCTTGAGCGTGTAGGGGCTGGACGAGGCGTTGGTGACCGTCAGGCTCCACGCCGGATCGAGCGAGGACGGCATGACGTTCGGGAAGAGCGTCAGGAAGAGCATCGTCACCGCCGCCGCGACCGTGATCCCGGAGAGCGCGAACGACCAGCCCTCGCGCCCGAGCCGGATCATCACCAGCGCGCCGAGCAGCGACAGAACCGCTACCGTCAGCGCGACCAGGCTGCCGGCGTCACCCCGGGAGAGCTGGGTCCAGCCGAGGAAGGCCACGGCCAGCACGGCGGTGATCACGCCGAGCACCAGGGCCAGCCGGCGCGCCCGCACCCGGATCTCCCCCACCGTCTTCAGCGCGGTGAACACCGTCCCGTGGAAGGTGAACAGGGTCAGCGTGACCAGTCCGCCGAGCAGGGCATACGGGTTGAGCAGCTCCAGGAAGGTACCCACGTACTCCTTGTCGGCGTCGATCCGCACTCCGCGCACGATGTTGGCGAAGGCCACGCCCCAGAGGAAGGCGGGGACCAGGGAGGCCCAGAAGATGGCGTGCTCCCAGTTGCGCTGCCAGTTCTCCTCCGGCCGCTTGGCCCGGTACTCGAAGGCGACCCCGCGCACGATCAGGCTGATCAGGATGACCAGCAGCGGCAGATAGAAGCCGGAGAAGAGGGTGGCGTACCAGTCGGGGAAGGCGGCGAAGGTCGCCCCGCCCGCGCTGAGCAGCCAGACCTCGTTGCCGTCCCAGACCGGGCCGATGGTGTTGATCAGCACTCGCCTCTCGGCCCGGTCCCTGGCCAGCAGCTTGGTGAGCACACCGACGCCGAAGTCGAAGCCCTCCAGGAAGAAGTAGCCGGTCCAGAGGACGGCGATGAGTACGAACCAGATGTTGTGGAGTTCCATGCCCTCAGCTCCCAGCTGCCCGAAGTTCCCTCGGCACTCTCAGTGCTCCCGGCGCCATCGGCGTCGTTGGCGTCATCAGTGCCATCAGTGCCATCAGTACGAGAAGGCCATCGGCCGGTCGGCGCCCCGTTCCGGGTCCTTGTCGTGGCCGCCGATCCGGGTCGGCGGGTTGAGGTCGGACTCGGTGAGTTCGGGCGGCCCGGCCTTGACGTACTTCACCAGCAGTCGCACCTCGATCACCGCGAGCACCGCGTAGAGCAGGGTGAAGACGATCATCGAGGTGAGCACCTCGGCCTGTGAGACACCGGGAGAGACCGCGTCCCGGGTGCGCAGCACCCCGTAGACCGCCCAGGGCTGGCGGCCCATCTCGGTGAAGATCCAGCCCCAGGAGTTGGCCAGCAGCGGGAAGCCCAGGGTCCAGAGCGCGGCCAGCCAGTAGAGCCGGGTGAACGTGTGGCTCAGCGGCGAGCGGAAGAGCACCAGGTGCGGCACCTCGTCCTCACCCGTGCGCAGCGCCTGCGGCAGCAGGAACTTCTTCCGGGTGAGCCAGAGACCGAGCAGGCCGAGCGAGAAGGACGCCATGCCGAAGCCGATCATCCACCGGAAGCCCCAGTAGGCGACGGGGATGTTGGGCCGGTAGTCGCCCGGACCGAACTTCTCCTGGAGCGCCTTGTTGGTGTCGTTGATGCCGGGGACGTACGAGCTGAAGTCGTCGTTGGCGAGGAAGGACAGCACGCCCGGGACCTCGATGGCGACCTTGTTGTGGCCCTTGTCGACGTCCCCGTAGGCGAAGACGGAGAACGGCGCGGGTGCCTCGCCCTCCCAGAGCGCCTCGGCCGCGGCCATCTTCATCGGCTGCTGCTTGAACATGACCTTGCCCAGGAAGTCGCCGCTGATCGCGGTGAGCATGCCGGCGATCACCACGGTGACCAGCCCCAGCCGCAGCGAGGTCCGCATCACCGGGACGTGCTTCCGGCGGGCCAGGTGGAAGGCGGCGATCCCGACCATGAACGCGCCTCCGGTCAGGAAGGCGGCGGACAGGGTGTGGAAGGCCTGGGTGAGGGTGGTGTTCTGGGTGAGCACCGCGAGGAAGTCGGTGAGCTCGGCGCGCCCGTTCTTCTCGTTGATCCGGTAGCCCACCGGGTGCTGCATCCAGGAGTTGGCGGCCAGGATGAAGTAGGCGGAGAGGACGGTGCCGATCGACACCATCCATATGCAGCCGAGGTGGATCTTCTTCGGCAGCTTGTCCCAGCCGAAGATCCACAGACCGATGAAGGTCGACTCGAAGAAGAAGGCGATCAGCGCCTCGAAGGCGAGCGGCGCCCCGAAGACATCACCGACGAACCGCGAGTAGTCGGACCAGTTCATACCGAACTGGAACTCCTGCACGATGCCCGTGACCACGCCCATCGCGATGTTGATGAGGAAGAGCTTTCCCCAGAACTTGGTCGCCCGGAGGTACTTCTCCTTCTCCGTCCGCACCCAGGCGGTCTGGAGACCGGCGGTGAGGGCGGCAAGCGAGATGGTCAGGGGAACGAAGAGGAAGTGGTAGACGGTGGTGATACCGAACTGCCACCGCGCCAGCGTCTCCGGCGCCAGAGCCAGGTCCACGATCTGCTCCTAACGGCCTTGCCTCACGTACGGGCCGGGGCCCGCCGTCGTTCATCCGCCCTCACCCCGCTCGCCCGGCCACCGCCCGGTGGCTTGATCCAGCAGCCCCGGTCCGGTCCACCCGGTGCCGGGCGGCCGGTCCGATCCACCCATTCCGGATGATCACGGGCCAAGCCAGGCGCGCTTGTGAAAGCATTCACATTCACAAGCAATTATGTACCACCTGATTTCCGTACCGGAAGCCGGGGGTGCCCTGTCCGGAAAATCAACAACTTGTTGACCCATTGGGCCCTGGCGCTCGGCCTCCCCGCCCCTCTTCCGCCACGACGGCCGCCGGTGGCCGGCCGGGCCGCCGCCCGGGCGGCCCCCACGACAGCGGCGCCCCCGTGAGCTGCTGCTCACGGGGGCGCCGACCGGCCTGTCACCCGGGCGGAGGCACGGGCGCTCGTTCGCTCAGAGGTGCTCTTTGCGGAAGTTCTCGGCGGCCCGCAGGAAGAGGTCGTTGGCCTCGGTCTCCCCGATGGTGACCCGGACGCCCTCCCCGGGGAACGGCCGGACCACCACTCCCGCCCGCTCACAGGCGGCGGCGAAGTCCACGGTGCGCTCCCCCAGCCGCAGCCAGACGAAGTTGGCCTGGCTGTCGGGCACCGTCCAGCCCTGTCCGACCAGGCCCTCGTGCACCCGGGTGCGCTCACAGACCAGTGTCCCCACCCGGCCCCACAGCTCGTCCTCGGCGCGCAACGAGGCGACCGCCGCCTCCTGGGCGAGCTGGCTGACACCGAAGGGCACGGCCGTCTTGCGCAGGGCCGCCGCCACCGGTTCATGGCCGACCGCGAAGCCGACCCGCAGACCCGCCAGGCCGTACGCCTTGGAGAAGGTGCGCAGCACGGCCACGTTCGGGCGGTCGCGGTAGATCTCCAGGCCGTCCGGCACCTCGGGATCGCGGATGAACTCGCGGTACGCCTCGTCCAGCACCACCAGGACGTCCGACGGCACCCGGTCGAGGAAGCGCTCCAGCTCGGCGCGGCGGACCACGGTGCCGGTCGGGTTGTTGGGGTTGCAGACGAAGATCAGCCGGGTCCGGTCGGTGATCGCGCCGGCCATGGCGTCCAGGTCGTGCACATCGCCCTCGGTGAGTGGCACCTGCACTGGGGTGGCACCGCTGATCCGGGTGATGATCGGGTACGCCTCGAAGGATCGCCAGGCGTAGATCACCTCGTCGCCCGGGCCCGAGGTGATCTGGAGCAGCGACTGCGCCACCCCGACCGAGCCGGTACCGGTCGCGAGATGCGTCATGGGGATCCCGAACCGCTCGGCCAGTTCGCTCATCAGGCCGGAACAGGCCATGTCCGGGTACCGGTTGAAGGACCCGGCCGCCGCGACCGCGCGCTCCATGACCCCCGGCAGCGGCGGGTAGGGGTTCTCATTGGAGGACAGCTTGTACGCGACCGGACCGTCGGCGGCGGCCGGCTTGCCCGGCTTGTAGGTGGGGATGCCGTCCAGTACGGCGCGCAGCCTCGGGCCCGTGCCGCCCGTCCCGTTCGTCTCGCTCACAGTGGCCTCCTTGGCCGTCCGACCGCCCGATCGTCACATCCGACGAATGGCTGACTGAATGACGAATACTGCTCACCTTATGAGGATTCCGCGCTCCTGCGAATGGCCGGAGGCAAAGCGGCTGGTCCGAGGGGTGAGAACGGTCGAGCGGCAGGGACGGGGACCGTCGCACGGGGGCTGAAGCCGCCGTGCGGGCAGCGGGGCCCGCCCCGGGAGCGACACGGGGCCGCCGGGCCGGGCCGTAGCGCCGCCGGCCGGGTACGCGGACCGGGGGGACGCGGCTCAGGGGCGGCCCCACGGCGCGGCGCGGGCCTCGGGACCGTGGCCGTACTCCGGTGATACGGGGCGGTCCTGCGCCCATGGCGGAGCAAGGGGGGAGCACACGGCGACCTGGCGTGCGCCGGTGGCTCGCGCCGTGGCGCGCGTCCCCCGTAACGGTGAGTTGAGACCGCATCGATACATCGGCCATGCGGCAGGTTCATACGGAATGACAGCCGCCGACACCAGGTGCCGCCCGCCGATTACCTGCGAAAAATGAGCCGGCAAGGCTTTTCGATCTTGCAGAAACGTAACTGTCAACGCGTGCATATGCGTCCGACCGCGCCACCCGCGCTCGCCCTACTATCGGCTCGCCATGACAGCAGCAGGGAAGCACCAGGTGAGCCGGGCACAGCCCCGGGGCAGCCGGCAGGGGCGAGCGGGCATCCGGGATGTCGCCGCCGCGGCCGGTGTCTCCATCACGACTGTCTCCGACGCGCTCAACGGCAAGGGCAGGCTCCCGGATGCCACCCGCCGCCACGTCCGCGAGGTCGCCGACCGGCTGGGCTACCGCCCGTCCGCCGCGGCCCGCACCCTCCGTACCGGTAAGTCGGGGCTGATCGGCCTGACCGTGACGACCTACGGGGATGAACCTTTCACCTTCACCGAGTTCGCCTACTTCGCCGAGATGGCCAGGGCGGCCACCTCCGCCGCGCTCGCCCGCGGCTACGCCCTGGTCATCCTCCCGGCCACCTCGCGACATGACGTCTGGTCGAACGTGGCCCTGGACGGCACCGTCGTGATCGACCCCTCGGACCACGACCCCGTCGTCACCGAACTGGCCCGCCAGGGGCTGCCCATCGTCTCGGACGGCCGCCCGACCGGGGCCGTACCGGTCACCGCCTGGGTCGACAACGACCACGAGGCGGCGGTGCTCAATCTGCTCGACCATCTCGCGGCCGCCGGAGCCCGGCGGATCGGGCTGCTCACCGGCACCAGTACGGATACCTACACCCGGCTCTCCACCAGCGCCTATCTCGACTGGTGCGAGCGCGTCGGCCAGGAGCCGGTCTACGAGGCGTACCCCGCCCACGACCCCTGTGCCGGGGCGGTCGCCGCCGATCGGCTGCTCGCCCGCCCCGACCGCCCGGACGCCGTCTACGGGCTCTTCGACCCCAATGGCACCGATCTGCTGGCGGCGGCGCGCCGGTATGGGCTGCGCGTCCCCGACGACCTGCTGCTGGTCTGCTGCAGCGAGTCGACGGTCTACGCGGCCACCGAACCGCCGGTGACCACGCTCTCCCTCAAGCCGCGCCGCATCGGTACGGCGGTGGTCCAGTTACTCATCGACGCCATCGAGGGCATCGCCTCCGACCGACCGGTCGAGCAGGTGATACCGACCGAGCTGATCGTGCGTGCCTCCTCCCAGCGGCGCAGCCCCCGTACGACGATCAGTCCGCCCCGGTCACCATCCGGGCAGTGACCCGGTCGCCATCCGGGCGGTGAACCGGACACCACCCGGGCGGTGAACCGCACCGCTTGTCACGGGCGGTCCGGGACGGCCCCCCGTCCCAGACCTTCCCAATCCCCCCAATCAGGGCGAAACAGCCGGTGAAACCGGTACGTGCCCGGATTCACCACCCCTGGTGCGTCACAGAGCCGGGACCTCATTCCTATGATGGGCGGACGACACCGCGGACGACCCCGACCAGGCCCGTCCGCCAGGTGTAGGGCGTCGCGACGGTGGTGGAGGGGTCGATGACTCAGGGGGCCGGTCAGGGACCCGTGGTGCGGACGGCGACACTGCGTGACTTCCGCGTACCTCCGTACGCCCAGGTCCCCGTGGAGGACCAGCCCGCGCACCCCGGCAACGCGTACCCGGAAGGCGAGCCGCCGGAGGGTTACACCCCCACCGAACGGGACCTGCCGGTGATCAACCGGGAGGACACCCACCGGCTGCCCGGTACCCCGGACGAAGCGCCCGCGGCCGCCCCGGTGGACAGCGCCGCCGGGCCCGGCCCGCTCTATGTCGTGGGCGACGTCCACGGTTATCTCGACGAGCTGCTCGCGGCTCTCCAGGAGCAGGGGCTGATCGACGCCGACGGCGGCTGGGCCGCGGGCAACGCCCGGCTCTGGTTCCTGGGTGACTTCACCGACCGGGGCCCCGACGGCATCGGTGTCATCGACCTGGTCATGCGGCTCTCCGCCGAAGCCGCGGCGGCCGGCGGCTACTGCAAGGCGCTGATGGGCAACCACGAGCTGCTGCTGCTGGGTGCCAAGCGGTTCCTCGACACCCCGGTCAACTCCGGCGCGGGCACGGCCACCTTCCAGGCCGCCTGGCTGCTCAACGGCGGCCAGAAGAGCGACATGGACCGGCTGGAAGACGTCCATGTCCAGTGGATGTCCCGGCTCGACGCGATGGTGGAGCAGGACGGCCATCTGCTGCTGCACTCCGACACCACCGCCTACCTGGAGTACGGCGACACCATCGAGGACGTCAACGAGACCGTCCACGAGATCCTCAACCGCAGTGACGCCGACGAGTGCTGGGATCTGTTCCGCAAGCTCACCAAGCGCTTCGCCTTCCGGGACGAGGCGGGCCCGACGGCCGCACGGGAGCTGCTGGAGACCTACGGCGGCCACCAGGTGGTGCACGGCCACAGCCCCATCCCGTATCTGCTGGGCGAGGTCGGCTCGGAGGACGGCGAGGAGGACGAGGGCCCCTCGGTCGCGGGACCCCATGTGTACGCGGACGGTCTGGCGATCGCCATGGACGGCGGAGTGACCATGGCCGGAAAGCTGCTGGTCGTCCAACTCCCCCTGACTTCCTGAGTCGTTACTCAGCGGAGCCGGAACCGGCGAATTCCGGGAACCCTCTGTCACCGCCACCGTGCCCCCTCTAGCATGGCCTCTCCGTAGCAGGCTCTCCTCCGTTTCTGTCCGGCCGTCCGCGCCCTGCGGCGGCCCGGCCCTACGGAGTATCGGGGGATGCACCATGAACAGCGCTCCGCACCTGCTGACCGAGGACCGCGCCGAGTACGAGCGCGTCCTCGACGACGCACTGCGCCACGCGCCCGGCCAACCAGAGCTCGCTGGCTTCGGGCAGCGCCTCAACGCCGAGCAGTTGCGCACGATGGCGCTGAACGCGACGGCGCTCATCACCGCGGCCGCGGCCGCCGAGTACGAACACTTCGTCCGGGTGCGCGAGCAGCTGCGCCACGCCGCCCGCTCCCCGGCCCTGAGTGCGGTGGCCCCGGTGGGCGCCGAGGCGGACGGCGGCCCGGGCGCCGGCCTCGGTGCCGTGGTGACGGTGCTGGCCCCGGTCCTGGCCGGGACGGCGGCGGTCATCTTCCTGCTCGTCGGCTACGGACTCCGCCTCCTCGACCCGGCACCGTCGTTCGCCGGCCCTCTGCTGACGGCGGGCTGGTTCTTCGCGGCGATCGCGGCCCTCGGCATCCTGGTCGCGGGCGCCGGTCTGCTGATCACCGCGCTGCGCAACCGCGCCACCCAGGTACCGGCCGGCGGGCACGCCGATGAGACGACCGCGGTCTCCGAGGCCCGGGACGCCTGGCGACGGGCCCTGCTGGAGCGCGGGATCCTGCCGTTCCTCCGCGACGCCCTGGCCGAGGGCACGTCCAGCCAGGGCGTCGGGCCGGCCGGAGGGCCCGCCACCGTGGTCCCACCGCGTCCCGGCAGCCGTTTACCCAAGGTCGGCTACAGCGGGCCGGAGTTCTCCAGCCCCCGCGAAGGCGGCTCCGGTACGCGCCCGGCCTTCACCAGTCCGGACTTCAGCAGCCCGGCCCACGGCGGCCCGGACCACCAGCCGGAGTGAACCGGCGCCGGGACACGGAACGTTCGGGGCCGGTACGGACGAGGACAACGACGTGTTTCACGTGAAACACCGCTCGTTTCACGTGAAACACGACACTCGGACCGCCCGGCTCACTCCGCCAGCGGCAGATAGACCCGGTTGCCGGCGGCGGCGAACTCCTTGGACTTGGCCGCCATGCCCTCCGTGATCTCCCCCTCCGTGGCCTCGTCGGCCTGGAGGTCACCACCGTGCTCCCGCCGGATGTCCTGAGAGATCTTCATCGAGCAGAACTTGGGGCCGCACATGGAGCAGAAGTGCGCGGTCTTGGCCGGCTCGGCAGGCAGTGTCTCGTCGTGGAACTCCCGTGCGGTGTCCGGGTCGAGAGCCAGATTGAACTGGTCCTCCCATCGGAACTCGAAGCGGGCGTCCGACAGGGCGTCGTCCCACTCCTGGGCGCCCGGGTGGCCCTTGGCCAGGTCGGCGGCGTGCGCGGCGATCTTGTAGGTGATGACGCCGGTCTTCACGTCGTCCCGGTTGGGCAGGCCGAGGTGCTCCTTGGGCGTGACGTAGCAGAGCATCGCGGTGCCCCACCAGGCGATCATCGCCGCGCCGATGCCCGAGGTGATGTGGTCGTACGCCGGGGCCACATCGGTGGTCAGCGGTCCGAGCGTGTAGAACGGCGCCTCCTCGCAGATCTCCTGCTGGAGGTCGATGTTCTCCTTGATCTTGTGCATCGGGACATGGCCCGGGCCCTCGATCATCGTCTGGACGTTGTGCCGCTTGGCGATCGAGTTCAGCTCGCCCAGGGTGCGCAGCTCGGCGAACTGGGCCGCGTCGTTGGCGTCCGCGATCGACCCGGGACGGAGCCCGTCGCCCAGGGAGTAGGTGACGTCGTAGGCGGCGAGGATCTCGCAGAGCTCCTCGAAGTTCTCGTAGAGGAACGACTCCTTGTGGTGCGCCAGGCACCAGGCGGCCATGATCGAGCCGCCACGCGAGACGATGCCGGTCTTGCGGCGTGCCGTCAGCGGTACATACCGGAGGAGCACCCCGGCGTGCACGGTCATGTAGTCCACGCCCTGTTCGGCCTGCTCGATGACCGTGTCCTTGTAGATCTCCCAGGTGAGCTCCTCGGCCTTGCCGTCCACCTTCTCCAGCGCCTGGTAGAGCGGCACGGTGCCGATCGGCACGGGGGAGTTGCGCAGCACCCACTCGCGGGTGGTGTGGATGTTACGGCCGGTGGAGAGGTCCATGACGGTGTCGGCGCCCCACCGGGTCGCCCAGGTCATCTTCTCCACCTCCTCCTCGATGGACGAGGTCACCGCGGAGTTGCCGATGTTGGCGTTGACCTTCACCAGGAACCGCTTACCGATGATCATCGGCTCGATCTCCGGGTGGTTGACGTTGGCGGGGAGCACCGCGCGCCCGGCGGCGATCTCCTCGCGCACCACCTCCGGGGTGACGTTCTCGCGGATCGCCACGTACTCCATCTCGGGCGTGATCTCGCCCCGGCGGGCGTACGCGAGCTGGGTGACCGCCTGGCCGTCCCGCCCCCGGCGGGGCAGCCGGGGGCGGCCGGGGAAGACCGCGTCGAGATTGCGCAGCCCACCACGCGGCGAGGTGTGCTTGATGCCGTCGTCCTCCGGGCGGACCGGACGGCCCGCGTACTCCTCGGTGTCGCCCCGGGCGATGATCCAGTTCTCCCGGAGCGGCGCCAGGCCCCGGCGGACATCGGTCTCGATGCCCGGATCGGTGTACGGCCCCGAGGTGTCGTAGAGCGTCACGTCCTTGCCGTTGGTGAGGTGCACCTTGCGCACCGGCACCCGCAGGTCGGGGCGGGAGCCCTCGACATACCCCTTGTGCCAGCCGATGGACTTCCCAGCTCCGTCGTTCTGCTCGGAGGCAGGCGTGCGTGCGTCCTGAACGGTCATGATGACCTACTCCCTACGCCGGCATTACCCGGTAACAGGTTCGGCGGTCGACGCAGCCGTTTCCGTACGTCCCGTACGAAGGTCAGCGCCCTCTCAGCCCGGTGCTCCGAGCTCCCGCGTGTGCAAAGTGCCACCACGCTAGCGCCCTCGCTGGCGCGCTGAACAGAGGGCCCCGTTCTCCCGGTCTTCTTGCGATGATCGGGCGGTGACTTCCTCGCACCGTTCCTCCGGCTCCGACGACCAGCCGCATGGGCACGCGCACGGGTCCGGCCACGATGACGCGCACGGCCACGGGAGCGGGTCCGGCCACGGACAGCCGCACGGCGCCGGGTCCGGCCATGGACACGCGCACAGCCACGCCCACGGCCCGGCGGCGCCCGTCTCCCGGCATCTGCGCAAGGTCATCGCCGCCGTGCTGATCCCCTTCGCCACCGCCGTGCTGGTCGGTCTCGCGGTGCTCTGGCCCGGGGGCGCCCCCGCGCATGAGCGCACCGGAGTCGGCTTCGACCGGCAGACCGAGCAGGGCACGGTGGCGCGCGTGGACCGGGTGGACTGCAAGGACGTCAACGCGTCCCAGGTACCACCGACCGGGGACACCAGCACGCCCGAGGGCCGGGAGGCGGTCAACGCCCAGCGGGGTGCGTGCGCCAAGGCGACGGTGGAGGTCACCACCGGCCCGGACAAGGGCCGCCGGTTCGTGGAGATCGTCCAGCCGGACGCTCCCCGTCAACTGTCCCAGGGTCAGGGGGTGGTGGTGGCGTACGCCCCGGACGCGCCGAAGGACCTCCAGTACTCGGTCACCGATGTGAACCGCAAACTTCCGCTGGCCCTGCTCGCCGGGATCTTCGCGCTGGCGGTGGTGGTCGTCGGCCGGATGCGCGGGGTGATGGCGTTGATCGCGCTGGCGGTGAGCTTCGCGGTGCTGACCCTGTTCATCCTGCCCGCGATCCTGCAGGGCTCGAACCCGCTGCTGGTGGCGGTGGTCGGGGCCAGCGCCATCATGCTGATCGCGCTCTACATGTGCCATGGGCTGACGGCCCGTACCTCGGTCGCCGTCCTCGGCACGCTGATCTCCCTGCTGCTGATCGGGGTGCTGGGCTCGCTCTTCATCGGGTGGGCGTCACTGACCGGGAACACCGACGACAACACCGGACTCATCCACGGGCTCTACCCGGAGATCGACATGTCGGGTCTGCTGCTGGCCGGGGTCATCATCGGGTCGCTCGGCGTCCTGGACGACGTCACGGTGACCCAGACCTCGGCCGTCTGGGAGCTGCACCAGGCGGACCCGGGCATGGGGCCGCGCGCGCTCTACCGGGCGGGCATCCGGATCGGCCGGGACCACATCGCGTCGGTGGTCAACACCCTGGTGCTCGCCTACGCGGGCGCGGCACTGCCGCTGCTGCTGCTCTTCTCCATCGCGCAGAGCAGTGTGGGGCTGGTGGCCAACAGCGAGCTGGTGGCCGAGGAGATCGTCCGGACGCTGATCGGTTCGATCGGCCTGGTCGCATCGGTGCCGGTGACCACGGCGCTGGCCGCGCTGGTGGTCTCGGCCGACCGCCCGGAGCCGGGTGGACCGCCCGCCGCCGGACGCCGGGGCCGGGGCCGCCGCCGGAAGGTGTAGCTCCGGCCGTGGAAGCCCCGGGACGGCCCGGGGCTTCCACGGCCGGAGCTGGTGACACGGCATCACCCGGGCGGGCCCGGGTGATGCCGTGTCACCAGCGCTCACGCGCGGAGGAGCCTCCCCTGACCTTCCGGACGACATAGACGAGCCCGCCGACCAGCGCGACGAAGACCAGCACCTTGAAGAGCAGACCGATCACGACCGCCAGCGCGTGCGCGATCAGACCGCCGAAGACGACCAGTGCGATCACGGGAATCGCGATCCACTTCACCCACCAGGGCATTCCCGCGAGCACTTCCCGTACCGCCATGGTCCGCTCCCTCATCTCTCGGTGTGCCGTGGCACCGGTGGAACCGCCGGGCCAGGTGTGCGGTGTGAACACCCCCGATGCTAGGTCCGCCGGCCCGTCCGGCGGGGCTCCCGCGACCCTCGAAGGTCCCTGAACCGCCCCCTAGGGACCGCCGGCCGGCGCGTGGGCGCAAGCGCGGGCCGGAGCGCGGCCCGCCCCGGCACCGTTCCCGAGGACCGGCCGGCCGGCGTCCTGTGCCTTCCGGGCCCACGCCCCGGGCCGTTCGGCCCCCTCGGACGGGCAGCCGGGCGCTCCGGCCCCCGGGGCATACGGCCGGCCGGGTGTCCGAAGGGGCCTCGTGCCCGGGCGGCCCGGCCTCCGGGCTCGAGCGGTCGTCGAGCCGGGTGCCCCGGGTGTCCTTCCGCGTAGGCCCCGGCGGCCCGGCGGCCCCTCGGGCGTACGTCCGGTCCGCCGGTCCGCCGCGCGGAGCAACCCGGGGCTCTCCCTCCTCATCCTCCGGGACGACAGGCGCCCCGGAGGACCACCGGGTCGCCACGGCGACAACGACGAAGGGGGAGCAGCACGTTGAGACGCTTCCTGACAGGGGCGACCGCCGCAGCGGCGGTGCTGGCACTGCCGGTGCTCGCACCCGGCACGGCCGCCGCACTGCCCTCGGCCGGTCCGGCCTCTCCGGCTCCGCGCGCGAACGACGGCCCCGGCCTCCCGGACGGCTGGCGGCTCACCGGCCGGGGCGACGACGAGCAGCTGGTGTGGACCGCCGACGAGCCCGTGCCGATGGGCGACGCCCGGGTGGAGTTCCGCGCCGGGGAGAAGCTCCTCGGCCGGCCGGTGCCGGAGAAGGACGGCCGGACCTTCCGGCTGCCGCTCAACGGCACCAGAGTCGGCCCGGACACCGATGTCCGGGCGCTGGCGGGCGGCCGCCGGCTGGACGCGGAGGAGGACGGCGGCCGGGCCCGTTCCCCGCACCGCGCCCCCGTCCCGCGGCCCGCGGCCGAGCTGCCGGCCAATCCGGTCGACCCCGGGACACCCGGCCGGTACCGCACGGTGCGGGGCGAGTACGACCTGAAGTCCATCCGGGTGCCGGGCCTGGCCGCGCCGGTGGAGATGCGGGCCACGGTGGTCGGCCCCGCGAACGCGCCCGGCACCCGGCCGCTGGCGCTCTTCCTGCACGGCCGGCACACCACCTGCTACGGCGGTGACGACGGGGCCGCCGGAGCCTGGCCCTGCCCGGCCGGCACCAAGCCCGTCCCCAGCGAGAAGGGGTACCTCGACGCCCAGAAGCTGCTGGCCTCCCAGGGCTATGTGACGGTCTCCATCGCGGCCAACGGCATCAACGGGCAGGACGGCGATCTGGACGACGGGGGCGCCCAGGCCCGGTCCACCCTCGTCCGGACCCATCTCGCCCGGTGGGCCGACTGGTCCGCGCACCGCTCCACCGCCCCGGCGGCCGTCCGCGCGATCGCCCCGGCGGACCTCTCCCGGGTCATGCTGATCGGCCACTCCCGGGGTGGTGAGGGCGTCAACCGGGCCGCGCTCGACAGCCTCAACCCGCCGCCCGGCGCCGCGGACGGCTACCGGGGGCCGGTGCGCTGGAAGATACGCGGCAACGTCCTGATAGGCCCGACGATCTTCGGTCAGAACCCGGAACCGGACGTCCCCTCGGTGACCCTCCTGCCAGGCTGCGACGGAGACGTCTCCGACCTCCAGGGCCAGGTCTTCACCGACGGCCCCCGGGGCGTCAGCAACGGCACCGCCCTGCACAGCTCGGTCTACCTGGTCGGCGCCAACCACAACTTCTTCAACACCGAGTGGACGCCCGGACTGGCCAAGGCCCCGGCGGAGGACGACTTCTGGTCCGGTGACACCTCGGACCCGGTGTGCTCGCCCGGTACCAGGACCAGGCTGTCCGCAGAACAGCAGCGGAAGGCCGGCGACACCTACATCGCGGCCGCCGCCCGGCTGTTCGTCGCCGGTGACGACAAGGTCCGCCCGCTGCTGGACGGCACCGGACGGCGCGCTCCGTCGGCCGGTCCGGCGCGGGTGCTGACCCATGCCACCGGTGGCCGGCGCACCCCCGCCTTCCTGCCGGACGCCGCCACCGTCACGGGCGGCCGGGTCTGCGACCAGGGCTCCCCGGACCGCAAGCGCGCCTGTCTGCCGGAGGGCACCACCGGGAGCTCGCCGCACTTCGCCTCCTGGGAGACCTCCCAGGACCCGGGCCGCACGGCGGTCGAGCTCCACTGGTCGAAGGCGGGCGCACCGGTACGGGTGCGCCCCGCCCGCCCGGTCTCGCTGGCCGGCGCCCAGTCCCTGGCCCTGCGTCTGATGGTGCCGCCGAACACCACCGGCACCCGGCTGGACGTCGCCCTGACCGATGCCTCGGGCCGCCGGGCGGTGCTCGGAGACGTACGGGTCGACGGGCTGCCGGGCAGCGAGCGGACCGCCTCGTACTGGGGCCGTGAGCTGCGCGTCCCGCTGGCCGCCGCGACCCGCGCCAAGCTGGACCTGAAGCGGATCGCGTCGCTGGAGCTGACTCCGCGCACCAGGGCCGGGCAGGCCTGGCTGATGGACGGCTGGGGCTGGAACCCCGGCACCGCGGCCGTGCGGCCGGCTTCGCTCGCCCGGGTGGACCTCGGGCAGCTGTCGGTGCAGGAGGGCGACTCGGGGAAGCGTACCTACCGCATCCCGGTACGGGTCTCCGGCCACGGCACCGGGGTGATCCGGCTGTTCAGCCCCGGCCCCGGCCAGTTCGAGGTCACGCCCAGGACGGTGCGGGTCCGGCCCGGTGACACCTCGCTGGACATCCCGGTCACCGTGACCGGCAACACCCGCTACTCCGACGACATTCCGCACCCCGCCTTCGCCAAGGCGGTACGCGGCACCGTGATCGGCTCCTACCGCGGCGGAGTGACCGTCCGGAACGACGACCCGCTGCCCAAGGTGAGCGTGGCACCAGTACCGGCCCGGGTGACCGAGGGCCGGCCGATGACCTGGCGGGTCTCGCTCTCCGCTCCGGCCGACACCTCGATCGGCGCGGAACTCAGGCTGCTGCCGGTGAAGGGCGGCGCCGAGCTGTCCACGCTGGACGTGGACCCGACCTGGCTGGCGAACACCTTCGGCGAGAAGCCAGCCCCCGCCCGGCCGCTCTCCGGCCTGGGAAGCGAACCGACCTTCTACGTCGATGTGAACCCCGGCTCGCTGACCGCCACACTGGAGATCCCCGTCATCAAGGACAAGGTGAGGGAGCCGGAGGAGGCACTGCGCCTCGAACCGGCCATCTACGACAACACCGGCAAGCGGCACACCGGTCCGGCCGCCACCGGCACGGTGGTGGACGCCGGATAACGGCGGAGGAACAGAGAACGGAGAACGGGCGGGGGCCCGTCACCGCGTGATCGGTGGCGGGCCCCCGCCCGCCGTCGCTCAGCCCTCCGGCGGGGAGAACACCACCAGCACCCGGAGATCCTCCGTGATGTGGTGAAAGCGGTGCGGGACCCCGGCGGGGACGAAGACGACGCTCCCCCGGCCCACCCGGCTGGTCTCCGCTCCCACCGTGATCGACGCCCGGCCGCTGACGACGAAGTACACCTCGTCCTGGGCGTGCGGCTTCTGCGGATCCAGCGCGCCGGCGTCCAGCGCGTACAGGCCCGCCGACATGGTCCGCTCCCGCAGGAACTGCAGGTACGCGCCGTCGTTCGCGACCCGTTCCGCCTCCAGTTCGTCCAGCCGGAATGCCTTCATCGCCCGTCCGCCCCTGTCCTCGATCGGTCCCCGTCGCTGTCTGCCACGATCAGACACATGAAGAATTTCGTAGTCAAGACGATCGCGAACGCGGCAGCGCTCGCCGTGGCGATCTGGCTGCTCCACGACATCACGCTCACCGGGAACAGCACCGGCCGCAAGGCGCTGACCCTGGTGCTGGTGGCACTGGTCTTCGGCGTGGTCAACATCCTGGTCAAGCCGGTCGTGAAGCTCCTGACGCTGCCGCTGTTCATCCTGACCCTCGGCCTGTTCACGCTGGTGGTCAACGCCCTGATGCTGCTGCTGACCTCCTGGCTCGCCGGGAAGCTGTCACTGAGCTTCCATGTGGAGGGCTTCTGGACCGCCGTGCTCGGCGGTCTGATCATCTCGGTGGTGTCCTGGGCGATGAACGTCGTCCTGCCGGACGACGATGACTGAGCCGGGCGCTGGCGACGGCACCAGGGCGGTCCGCGCGGGTCTGCCGGAGCCCCGGAAGTACGAACCGACGCTGCCCGGACCGGTGTTCGCCGCCCACTACCACCTGCCGGGCGAGCCGTCCGGCCCGTACACCTACGGCCGGGACGAGAACCCGACCTGGACCCTGCTCGAGCGGGCCATCGGTGAGCTGGAGGCCCCGGACGACCCGGAAGGCGCCGGGACGGTGGTCTTCGCCTCCGGCATGGCCGCGATCTCGGCGGTGCTGTTCTCACAGCTGTCCGCCGGGGACGCGGTGGTGCTGCCGAGCGACGGCTACCAGGCGCTGCCGCTGGTCCGGGAGCAGCTGACGGCGTACGGGATCGAGGTGCGCACCGCGCCGACCGGCGGTGACGCCCAGCTCTCCGAGCTCGACGGGGCACGGCTGCTCTGGCTGGAGACGCCCTCCAATCCGGGCCTCGACGTCTGCGACGTCCGGCGGCTGGTGACGGCGGCGCACGCGCGCGGGGCTCTGGTGGCGGTGGACAACACCCTGGCGACCCCGCTCGGACAGCGGCCGCTGGAGCTGGGCGCGGACTTCTCGGTGGCCAGCGACACCAAGGGCCTGACCGGCCATGGTGATGTGCTGCTCGGCCATGTGACCGCCCGGGACGGCGGGCGGCTCGCGGCCGTCCGGCGGTGGCGCAAGATCACCGGGGCGATTCCCGGGCCGATGGAGGCATGGCTCGCCCACCGTTCGCTGGCCACCCTGCATCTGCGGGTGGAGCGGCAGTGCGCCAACGCGCTGGCGCTCGCGGAGGCTCTGGCCGGACGGCCGGAGGTGACCGGGCTGCGGTACCCGGGGCTGCCCGGCGACCCGTCGCATCCGGTGGCGGCGGCCCAGATGCGGCGGTTCGGTTCGGTCGTCTCCTTCACCCTGCCGGACCGGGGCCGGGCCGAACGGTTCCTCGGGGAGCTGCGTCTGGTGGACGACGCGACCAGCTTCGGCGGGGTGCGGTCGACCGCCGAGCGGCGGGGCCGGTGGGGCGGGGACGCGGTGCCCGAGGGCTTCGTCCGCTTCTCCGTGGGCGCCGAGGACCCGGAGGACCTGATCGCCGACGTGCTGCGCGCCCTCGACGCCATCGCCTGACCGGCTGTCCACCGGGGCGGCCTACCCGGTCCCGTGAACGGCGAGACGGCCCGTACGCGGAAGGGCGGGTCCGCACACGGAAAGGACGGTCCGAGCCTCCCCCCTCGTGGCTCGGACCGTCCCCCGTGCTTGCGGGCTGACCCGCGGAACCCCAGGCTAGTTGACGCTGCGTCAGTGTCCAATCACAGGAACGACGGCAACCTATCGACATATTTATAGTTGGTTGGACCTGATGTTCTGTCAGGAGAGGAAGGGACCGGAACGTCGCCGCAGAGTCGCCGCGCGGACGGCCACGAAGGAGGAGTGGTGGGCGTGGACCTCGCCTTGCTGCGTACGTTCGTCACGGTGCACCGGGCCGGTTCCTTCACCCGGGCCGCCGCGCTGCTCGGCCTCTCCCAGCCCGCGGTGACCAGCCAGATCCGCACCCTGGAGCGACAGCTGGGCCGCCCGCTCTTCCTGCGCCAGGCGCGCGGCGTCACGCCCACCACCATCGGGGACGAGCTGGCGCACCGCGCCGCGCCCCATCTGGACGCCCTGGTCGAGATCACCGAGAGCGGCCTCGACGAGCAGACCGGCATACGGACCCTGCATCTGGCCGGGCCGCCGGAGTTCGTCTCGCTGCGTGCGCTGCCCGCGCTGACCGGTCTGGTCTCCCAGGGCCTGGCGGTACGGATCACCCTGCCCGGCACCGCCGAAGAGGCGCTGGACGGGCTGGCGGCCGGCCACCACGACCTGGCCGTCGCCACCGCCCGGCCGCGCGGCGGACTGCTCACCGCCACCCCCCTCTGTGACGAGGAACACGTCCTGGTCGCGGCACCCCGCTGGGCGGCCCGGCTCGGTCCGGGCACGCTGCTCGGCGAGGGCGCCGTGGTGCTGGAGCAGCTCCCGGTGGTGGAGGTGCACGAGTCGCTGCCGTTCGTCGCCCGCTACTGGGCAACCGTCTTCGAGTCCCGGCCGGCCGCCGCCGCCACCGTGATCGTGCCCGACCTGCGGGCCGTGCTGGAATCGGCCGCCGCGGGCGCCGGGCTCGCCGTGCTGCCCCGCTACCTCTGCCATGACGCCCTGGAGCGCGGCCGGCTGGTGGCGCTGCTGGATCCCGCGGTGCCGCCGCTGCGCACCTACTTCCTGGTGGTGCGGGCCGGCACCCTGGCACTGCCGCACATCGCCCGGGCGCACGAGACACTGCTGCGGGCCTCCGCCGGCTGGTGAGGGCCGTTCCGCGCGTTTCGGACCCGGCGGCGCGGGCCATTTTCAAGCCATGACCGAACGTCCCGTGGTCAAGCGCACCGCGCGCGCCGTCCTGCTCGACGGCGACGACCTCATTCTGATCAAGCGCACCAAGCCCGGTGTCGACCCGTACTGGCTGACCCCCGGCGGCGGCGTCGAACCGGACGACACAAGCGTGGTGGACGCCCTCCACCGGGAGGTGGACGAGGAGCTGGGCGCCAAGATCACCGATGTGGTGCCCTGCTTCGTGGACACCGTGGAGCACATCCCGGAGAACGGCGTCCCGGGCGTCAAGATCCAGTTCTTCTTCGTCTGCCGGCTGGAGTCGATGGACCCGGCCCGGCGCCACGGCCCCGAGGTGGACGAGCCGGAGGGGGAGTACGAGATCGTCCGGGTGCCCTTCAGCCGGGTCGGGATCGCCGCCGTGCACCTGGTGCCGCTGTCGCTCCGCCACTACCTGGACGGCAACATCGAGGGCATCCGCGCCCTGCACGCCACCGACCTCGGGTAGTCCCGGGGGCGGCTCCCACCGGGTACGGGCCTCCCCGGCCGTACGGCACCGGCCCGGGCCGTCCCGCCCCGGGGAGCCGGGGCGGGCCGGATCAGCCCGCCGCGGCGACCAGCTCCTCCAGCGAGTCGTGCCGGATGCGATCGGACGGCACTCCGACGCCCCGCAGCGCGTCGACACCGCTGCGGATCATGCCGAGCGGGCCGGAGAGATAGGCGTCGTACTCGTTCCAGGGGCCGTACTCGCGGACCGCGTCCGGCAGCTGCGTCCGGCCGTCCACGACGGCCCGCACCTCCAGCCACGGATGGGAACGCCGGAGCCGGAGCAGGGTGTCGATGTCGTACAGGTCGTGGTCGGTGCGCGCTCCGTAGAAGACCTCGACCGGGCGTCGCTCGCCGTGCTCGGCCACGTCCTCGACCAGCGCCTTGATCGGCGCTATGCCGGTCCCGCCACCCAGACAGAGCAGACCGCTGTCGGTGGTGTGGTCCACGGTCATCGAGCCGGCCGGCGGCCCCAGCCGCAGTGTGTCGCCGGGCCGGGCGCGGTGCACCAGGGCGTTCGAGACCCAGCCGGCCGGGACCGCCTTGACGTGAAAGGTGAGCAGTCCGTCGGGCCGGGGCGCGGAGGCGAACGAATAGTGCCGCCAGATCCGCGGCCACCACGGAGTCTCCAGAGTGGTGTACTGCCCGGCGAGAAAGGGGTACGGCTGGTCGGGCCGGACGGTGACCACCGCGACGTCGGGCGTCCGCCGCTCATGGCCGACCACCTCGGCGTGCCACCAGGCCGGCGCGCGGCGCTCGTCATCGGCGGCGGCGTCGATCATGATCTGGGAGATGGTGGTGTACGTCCGCACCCAGGCGGCCTCGGTGGCGTCGTCCCAGGTGCGCCTCGCGTACCGGATCAGCGCGCCGATGAGCGCCTCGCCCACCGCCGGGTAGTAGGCGGCCCGGGTGCCGTACTTGCGGTGGCCGCGCCCCAGCCGGCCGAGGTAGTCGGTGAGCACCTCCGGCTCGTCCAGGTGCTCGGCCGCGGTGAGCAACGCCCGGAGAAGCCGGTCGCGCTGGGTGTCCATGGCGACCGGAAAGAGGCATCGCAGCTCCGGGTGGCGGGTGAACAGCAGGGCGTAGAAGTACGAGGTGACCTTGTCGGCGACCGGGGCAATCTCGTCCAGCGTCCGGCGGACCAGCCGCGCGTCGGGCGACGCTGCCCCCTCCCGGCCCCCGGCGGCCGCCGGTTCGCGGACGTCGGGGCCCGGCGGGCGGGCAGCCTCACCCGCGAGGGGACCGGGGAGCCCGGCGCGGGCGGTGAACCAGCCATTTCCCCCGCCCGGGCCCCCACCGGAAGTACCGTCGTCGGCCGACATGGTGGTCGGAGCGTCCATACAGTGCCTCGCCTCGAACATCTATCGGTCGGTCCCGGCGCCCCGGTCACCCGGAGGCGCTCTGATCCCGCTTACCTGGTGATCGCTGCCTGCCCACCGTAGTCCCCGGCCATGTCCCCAACCGGGGCAAGGGCGACAGAGAATGACAGTGCCTGTGACCGCTGTCGTCGCAGCATGGCAGGGCCTCCCCCGTCCCGGGCGGAGAGTGGAAAGGCCGGGGTATCCCGGCCGCCCGACCGATAGGCTGCTTGCTCCCGTGTGCCGCGCCTGGGCCGGCATACGCCTCCGGGCGGCTCACCAGGGCCCGCAAGGGTGCGCACAGCGCCGGACGGCTCTCCGCGCCGGACAGGAAATCACCGGGGCAGCGAGTTCGTGGGCATCGCCCCGGATTCCGCACAAGGCCGGTCCCGCATCTTCACGGCCGACGGTCCCGCCACCTGGCCCCACCCGTCCTGTTTCACGTGAAACCGGACGGAACGCCTCCCCGGACCCGAAGACCCCCTGCCCCGGGGCAACCCGGGGCAGGGGGCAGGGAGGACGCGGCCGACGCGGCCCCGGCCGGCCCACTCGGGCTCGAGTCGTGCCGGCCAGGGAGCAGGGCGGATCAGTGGCGCCCAGCGGGAACGGCGCTGGGCTCGGGGACGCTCTCGGCGGACCTGCGGCTCGCGTCGCGGGCCTCCCTGCGGTCCAGGCCACCGGCGAGCACGGCCAGCGCCAGGGCGGAAACGGCGAGCACGGCGCCCACCCAGTTGGGAGCGGTGATGCCGAACCCGGCCGAGATCACGATGCCGCCGAGCCAGGCGGAGAGCGCGTTGCCCAGGTTGAAGGCGCCGATGTTCACGGCCGAGGCGAGCGTGGGCGCCCCGGACGCCTGGTCCAGCACCCGCTTCTGGAGCGGCGGGACGGTGGCGAAGCCCAGTGCGCCGATCAGCACGACCGTGACGGCGGCGGTCGTCTTGTCGTGGGCGGTGAGAGTGAAGAGGGCGAGCACCAGGGCCAGGGTGCCCAGGGACACGTACAGCAGGGGCATCAGGGCCCGGTCGGCCAGCTTCCCGCCGAGCAGATTGCCGCCGACCATGCCGAGGCCGAAGAGGACGAGCAGCCAGGTCACGGAGGACTCGGCGAAGCCGGCCGCCTCGGTCATCATCGGGGTGATGTAGGTGATGGCGGCGAAGACACCGCCGAAGCCGAGCACGGTCATCGCCATGGCGAGCAGCACCTGGACATCGCGGAAGGCGGCGAGTTCATGGCGGAGCCGGACCCCCTCGGACCGGGGCTGTTCGGGCACCAGCCGGGCGACGCCCAGCAGGCCGAGGACTCCGAGCCCGGCGACGGCGAGGAAGGTGGTGCGCCAGCCCGCGCTCTGCCCGATGAAGGTGCCGGCCGGCACCCCCACGACATTGGCGACGGTCAGACCGGTGAACATCATCGAGATGGCCCCGGCCTTCTTCTCGGGCGCCACCAGATCGGCGGCGACGACGGAGCCGATGCCGAAGAAGGCGCCGTGGGCGAGCGAGGCGACCACCCGGCCGGCGAGCATCAGCCCGAAGACGGGCGCGAGAGCGGAGAGCAGGTTGCCCGCGACGAAGAGGCCCATGAGCAGCATCAGCATGCGCTTGCGGGGGACCTTGGTGCCCAGGACGGTCATCAGCGGGGCCCCCAGAACGACGCCGAGGGCATAGCCGGTCACCAGGTGGCCGGCGGCGGGGATCGAGACCTGGTAGTCGGCGGCGACCTGGGGGAGCAACCCCATGACCACGAATTCCGTGGTCCCGATCCCGAAGGCCCCGATGGCCAGGGCGAGCAGCGCGAGCGGCATGGGTGACACCTTCCGGAAATAGATGCGTGAGCGCCTTACAAGCGACCACAATACTTGCAGACGCTTGCTAACTGCCAACGCGGACTATTGCACTCATCGCCTACCCTGGTCTGAGCCGCTCCGGGACGACCGCTCCGGGACCGAGGGGAGATCACTCATGACCGCCACCGACCCGGCGCTCACCGCCCTCTCCCAGGGCTGGTGCGCGCTCTCGCTGCTGCACGGGAAGATCGAGGCCCATGTCGAGCGAGCCCTGGAGAGCGGCCACAGCCTGAGCCTGCGCGAGTTCTCCCTGCTGGACGTGCTCAGCCGGCAGCATGACGGACCAGGTGGCCATCTCCAGATGAAGCAGGTCGCGGATGCCGTGGTACTGAGTCAGAGCGCCACCACCCGGCTGGTCGCCCGGCTGGAGGACCGGGGGCTGCTCACCCGCTATCTCTGCGACACCGACCGGCGCGGCATCTACACCGATGTCACGGAGGCGGGCCTGACCCTGCTCACCGAGGCCCGGCCCACCAATGACGCCGCACTGCGCGAGGCACTGGACGAGGCCGCGACCCATCCCGAGCTGGCACCACTGGTCCGGGCAGTCGAGGAACTCCGCGTACCCGCCTGACGACCCGGCCCGGAAGACCGACGGCCGGCGAGGAGCAGGCGGTTACCCTCCGGGCATGAGTGATCTCCTGATACGCCCGGCCGGCCCCGGCGACCTGCCCGCGATCGTGGCGCTGCTGGCGGACGACCCGCTCGGCGCGCGGCGCGAGACCCCCGACGACCTGGCGCCCTACGCCGCCGCGCTGGAACGGCTGCGCGCCGATCCCCACCAGCACCAGGTCGTCGCCGAGCGAGACGGCCGCGTCATCGGCACTCTTCAACTGACGATCGTCCCGGGGTTGTCCCGGCGCGGCGCCGTCCGGTCGATCATCGAAGCCGTACGGATCCACGCGGACGAGCGCGGCGGCGGGCTCGGCACCCATCTCATCGAGTGGGCCATCACCGAATCCCGCCGCCAGGGCTGCCAGTTGGTGC
This sequence comes from Streptomyces pyxinae, assembly GCF_024756275.1. GTDB lineage: Bacteria > Actinomycetota > Actinomycetes > Streptomycetales > Streptomycetaceae > Streptomyces > Streptomyces pyxinae. The sequence continues at coordinate 215,085 of NZ_JANUGQ010000003.1, forward strand.
AGCTGACGTCCGACGCCTCACGCGAGGACGCTCACCGCTTCTACCGCCGTCTGGGCTTCGAGCCCTCCCATGTGGGTTTCAAGCTCACCCTCTGATCAAGCCCGTCCCCCGGCCCTGATTCCCGTGAGATCTGCCCCTGTTTCACGTGAAACAGGGGCCGTGTCCCGGGGGAACGCGTCACGAGCCCGCGCGCCAGCCCTTCTCGTCGACCCCTCCGGGCACCGCGTCTCCCCGCTCGTACGGTTCCCGGGTGAAGACGAAGGATCCGAGGTCGAGATGGCTCACCGAACCGTCCGGGTGCCGCACCACGCGCAGGGTCTCCCCCGCGTAGTAGCCGTCGAGACCGGTCCAGGTGCCGTCCCCCGCCGCACGGAACCGGGCGGCACGGCCGGGTCCCCGGAGCGGGCCCAGCTGGACTCCGCCGTCGGCGGCGAGGCGGAGCCCGTACGCATAAGTGCCCCAGTACCAGGGGCCGGTCAGCTCCAGCAGAGCCGGGTCCACCGAGCGCGCCGGGCGCCAGGGCTCCGGGATCCGCGGCTCGGCCTCCGCCACGATCCGCACCAGATCGGCCGCCACGGCACCGGGCTGCGGCCCGGAGGTCGCATTGGCCAGCGCCACGGCCACCACGTCGTCCCGCACACTCACCCAGAGACCGGCGACAAAACCGGGCAGTGAACCACCGTGGCCGATCAGTTCACGGCCCTCGCGCCGGACCAGCTGGAGCCCCAGGCCGTAGCAGTCCGTGTCCCCGGTCTCCGGGGGCACGGCCGGCACCCGCATCTCCGCCACCGACTCCCCGCTCAGCACCCGGGAGTCGCCGGTGGCGAGGAAGGAGCCGAACCGGCAGAGGTCACCGGCGGTGGACCACAGCTGCCCGGCCGGGGCCATCAGCCCCAGATCTTCGGCCGGCTCCGGCAGCACCGCGTCTGCCCAGGGATGCACCGCCCAGCCCGAGGCGTGGGGAGCGACCGCCCGGGTGGTCGTCCGGTCCAGCCCGAGCGGCTCCAGGATCTCCGACCGCAGCGCCTCCTCCCAGGAGACTCCGCGCACCGCCGCCACCAGCGAACCGAGCAGGGTGTAGCCCGGGTTCGAGTAGTGATGGCGTCGGCCGACCGGGTGGAGCAGTGGCTGCTCGCCCAGTACGTCGGGAAGCCCGGGGCGCAGTTCCCCCGGGGTGCGCTCCCACCAGGGCGCCGGGGCCTCGGCCGCCAGCCCCGCGCTGTGGCCGAGGAGCTGGCCCACGGTCACCGTGCCGACCCCCGTCCCCGGCAGATGCCTCTCCAGCGGGTCCGAGAGATCCAGCAGCCCCTCGTCCCGCAGGCGCAGCACCAGAACGGCGGTGAAGGTCTTGGTGATCGACCCGATCCGGTACTGGGTATCGGCGTCTGGCACCGTACCGTCGACTTCGCCCCGGCCGGCCGACCAGACTGGCTCACCGCCCCTGGCCACCGCCCCGACCAGCGACGGCGCCCGCCCCTCGGACTGCCCGGCGGCCACCCGGTGCAGCAGGGCGCGGCGCGTACCGGACAGCAGTTCTCGCTCATATGCGTTCATGGCCCCACAACTACCGTCCAGGGCCGCCGGCAGTCGACCGCGCCGGAGTCGTCCCCACCGCCTCGGTCCGCCCGCCGGATCGCCGGGTGCGGTCATCACTCCCGGTGCTCCGGGCGGGGCAGGCGAAAGCGAGCGAGGTTTCCCTCGGTGGCCCAGCGGTGGAAGCCCGCCTTCTCCAGCACGCGCACGGAGGCGGGATTCGACAGTTCCGCGCCGGCCGTCACGGTGCGGACGCCCGGCGCCGTGAGGGCGAAGTCCGCCAGCGCCCGCGCGGCCTCCGAGGCGTACCCCCGGCCCCGGCGGGAGCCCACGATCCCGTAACCGAGCTCGACGGCCCCCTCCTCGGGCGGCCAGAACACCCCGATGGAGCCCACCACCAGACCGCCGGCGCGCTCGGTGATCAGCCGGTGGCCGTACTCACCGAGCCAGGCGGGATGCTCTCCGAGCAGGCCGGCGATCACCTGGTCCCCCTCGGCGGGGAAGTCGTCCGCCCACCCGGCCGGCCGCGCTCCGGTGAGCACCGCGTCCGCCTCCTCCGGTGTCCAGCACCGCAGCAGGAGCCGCTCGGTCACCAGTGGGGCATGGTCGGAAGCGGAGAGAGTCACGGGCACTCCTGGCCTGGGGAACGAGCCGGGCGCGGAGTTCTCCGCGCGAGCCGGACAAGGGGCATACGGGCAGGGCCTGCGGCGGTCCGTACGCGTCCGTCCTCGTCCGGCCGGTCGGGCGACCGTCGCGCCGGAGCGAGAGTAACGATCACCGACGGCACCAACCACCCGTTTACGCCACAGGCCACGGCAGCGGCCCGGCGCCCACTCCACCGGGGCCCGGCGTCCCCGATCCGGCCGAAGAGCCCCGACCGGCCGGTGGCCGCTTCTATGCTGCCCGGGGGAGGGAGTGATCGTGCGGTATGTGATCGTGGAGGCCGAGGAGCCGGAGCCCGGTGCCCCGCCGAGAGTGACGGACACACAGGTGGTCTCCTACGCCATGAAGGGCGTCGAGGACCACTCGGTGGCCAATGCGACGATCAGCTCGACCGTCGCTCACGAGTTCCTGGGCATACGGGACCTGACCACGGGGAAACCCCGGTACTTCGTGCCGACCGGCGCGTCATTGACGCAGCGACACCTGCCTCGCCACCACGGCAGGGGCCCGAGGTTCCGCGGCAGTGCCGACCGGCTCCATCTGGACTTCGACAACACCTATCCGTCGATCGTCGAGCACAGCCACCGAGGCATCGCGCGGGCCGTCACCGACGGGGACATCGAGCTGTTCGGGCTCGCGGTCCAGCATCTTCCGGCAGCCGAGGCGCGCAAACTCACCGACCGCTTCTCCTTCCTCGTCTCGATGCGGGTCCGCTGCCTCCCCCTCATGAGCTCGCACATCGAGGTCGCCTATGTTCTGGTGAAGGAGTTGCTGGACAGCGGGTTCGCCGCGAAGGGCGATTTCCGGAACACCCTCAACGACATGCTGATCCTGGCCGTCGCCCTGGAGGCCGTATCGGCTGGAGGAGTCTTCGAGACCCGGGACAAACTGCTCGGGACGCTCGCCCGCCCCTACTTCGACAGCATGAGCCAGCATGGGGACCTGATCCGGTTCGTGCGGAACCCGGTGTCCCGGGCCCGCAGACCGAACCGGGACAGCAAGGGGTACATCAACGCCGGATGGCGCTACCAGTTCCGCTGACCACCCGCCCCCGCTCCACCCGGCCGATCCCGCCAGCGGACCGCACCGCTGCCCGGGGACGTCACGAACCCGTACCGGCAGCCGTCCGTTCCACCCACTCGCGCACGGACACTGCTCGCTCGATGCGGCTGACGATGTCCTTCTTGGACGCCGTGTCCAAGGTCTCCGGAAGCCTGTCGAAGGTGCCGGGAAGGACGTCGAGCAGACCCAGGATCTGTTCACCGGTGTGGACGGTCAGCAGCTGCCGGCACCTCCACTGCACTGGCATCTCGGGGCGGTGCGTGAGCCGCTGCACGAGCGTCGGGAACAGATAGTGCGTCGCCTCCGCGGCGAGGTGCTCGCGGAGCCAGCCGACCGGGAGCCGCTGGCTGAAGCCGTGCATGGCGGCCTCTTGGGCCAGGTCCAGGAGCTGAGCGGTGTCGACGGCTCGAACAGTGCGGGGAAGGGCCGAGGTCATGCCGAGATGATGCCAAGCCCCCCCGCGGGGCCGAGAGGTCGGCGGACCGGGATGCGATCTGGCGCCGGGCAGCCCCCGGGCCTCCTCGAACTCCTCGGAGGTGAGGTCTTCGGGGTCGTGGCCTTCCCATTCCGAGACGCGCGACCCGGCGGTGGTACCGATCAAGAGCTGACGGCCTGCAAGGTGGCGGTGGATCAGGTCTGGGCCATGTCCACGAAGCGGGAGTAGTGGCCCTGGAAGGCGACGGTGATCGTGGCCGTGGGACCGTTACGGTGCTTGGCGACGATCAGGTCCGCCTCGCCGGCCCGGGGGGACTCCTTCTCGTACGCGTCCTCCCGGTGCAGCAGGATGACCATGTCGGCGTCCTGCTCGATGGAGCCGGACTCACGCAGGTCGGACACCATCGGCTTCTTGTCGGTGCGCTGTTCGGGGCCTCGGTTCAGCTGTGACAGGGCGATGACCGGGAGCTCCAGCTCCTTCGCCAGCAGCTTCAGGTTTCGCGACATGTCGGAGACCTCCTGCTGGCGGCTCTCGGCGCGCTTGGAGCCGCCGGACTGCATCAGCTGGAGATAGTCGATGACCACGAGCTTGAGGTTGTTGCGCTGCTTGAGGCGGCGGCACTTGGCCCGGATCTCCATCATCGACAGGTTGGGGGAGTCGTCGATGTAGAGCGGGGCCTGCGAGACGTCCGGCATCCGCCGCGCCAGCCGGGTCCAGTCTTCGTCGGTCATGGTGCCGGAACGCATGTGGTGCAGCGCCACCCGGGCCTCCGCCGAGAGCAGGCGCATGGCGATCTCGTTGCGGCCCATCTCCAGGGAGAAGATCACGCTCGGCAGGTTGTTCTTGATCGAACAGGCCCGGGCGAAGTCCAGCGCCAGGGTGGACTTACCCATCGCGGGACGTGCGGCGATCACGATCATCTGACCGGGATGGAGGCCGTTGGTCAGCGAGTCGAAGTCGGTGAAGCCGGTCGGCACACCGGTCATCTCACCGCTGCGCGAGCCGATCGCCTCGATCTCGTCCAGCGCGCCTTCCATGATGTCGCCGAGCGGCAGGTAGTCCTCGCTGGTGCGCTGCTCGGTGACGGCGTAGATCTCCGCTTGGGCGGAGTTCACGATCTCGTCGACGTCGCCGTCCGCGGCGTATCCCATCTGGGTGATCTTGGTGCCCGCCTCCACCAGCCGCCGCAGTACAGCGCGCTCATGGACGATCTCCGCGTAGTACGAGGCATTGGCCGCCGTCGGCACCGACTGCACCAGGGTGTGCAGATACGAGGCACCGCCGACCCGGTTGATCTCCCCGCGCTTGGTGAGTTCCGCGCCCACCGTGATGGGGTCGGCGGGCTCGCCCTTGGCGTAGAGATCGAGGATGGCCTGGTAGACCGTCTCGTGGGCAGGGCGGTAGAAGTCATGGCCCTTGATGATCTCCACGACGTCCGCGATGGCGTCCTTGGAGAGGAGCATGCCGCCCAGCACCGACTGCTCGGCGTCCAGGTCCTGCGGCGGCACCCGCTCGAAGCCGCCCGCGCCGCTGTCCCAGGGGCCGCCGCCGTCCTCCCGGTCGGGCTGATCGTCGCGGCCACGGCCACGCCCCCGGCCTTCGCCGCCCCGGCCCTCCCCGCGCCGGCGGGAGGCGGGAAGGCGGTCGCTGGGACCGGTCTCGGCCCAGGGGTCGTCCATGGGCTCGGAAACACTCACCGGCCCGCCTCCTCCCGTCCGCCTCGCGGACCTCGCCGTGCCACTCTTTCTTACGCCACGGCTCTGACAAACAAGAGGCTCTACTCCGCTTCCGGCACGTCGGGCGCCGGACCACGGTAGGCCCGCGGGCACCGTCAGCCAATCTGGTTATCCACAGGGCCTGTGGGTGAAGGCGCCGATGCTGTGGAGAACCCGCGGGAACCTGTGCACGGACCGGGGGACAGCCGTGTGGACAAACTCATAGCCGCACCTTCGGGACGGCGCTGACCTGCTGTTTTTCCATCCACCGGCTGTGGGAGAGAAAAACTTTCCCGGCCGGGTCACGATCGGCGGCAGCGCACCTCCGAGCGGCCGCCCGGACAGCTACAAGTAAGGCCCGTGCATCTTTTGCATCCCTTACCTGTGGAAGATTAGATTGCCCCCATGTCCCAGGCCTCCGCACCCCCCGGTCCGACCCGGCGGCGGTACGACCGGGAGATCCTCTCCCTCGCCCTGCCGGCCTTCGGGGCACTCGTCGCCGAGCCGCTCTTCCTCATGGTCGACAGTGCCATCATCGGCCATCTCGGCACCGCCCAGCTCGCCGGTCTGGCGGTCGCCGCCGCCCTGCTCTCCACCGCCGTGAGCGTCTTCGTCTTCCTCGCCTACGCCACCACGGCGGCCGTCGCACGCCGCGTGGGCGCGGACGAGTTGCCCGCGGCGATCCGGCAGGGCATGGACGGCATCTGGCTCGCCCTGCTCCTGGGCACCGCCGTCGCCGCTCTCACCCTGCCGGCCGCGCCCTGGTTGGTCAGCCTCTTCGGCGCCTCCGACACCGCGGCTCCGTACGCGGTCACCTATCTCCGGATCTCCACCCTGGGCATCCCGGCCATGCTGATCGTGCTGGCGGCCACCGGGGTTCTCCGCGGGCTCCAGGACACCCGGACCCCGCTCCGGGTGGCGATCGGCGGCTTCGCGGCCAACGCCGCGCTCAACGCGGGCCTGGTGTACGGCGCCGGGCTCGGCATCGCGGGCTCGGCCTGGGGCACGGTCATCGCCCAGTGCGCCATGGCCGCCGCCTATCTCGCCGTCGTCGTCCGTGGCGCCCGCCGTCACGGCGCCACGCTCCGGCCCGATGCCGCCGGCATCCGGGCCTGCGCCCGGGCGGGTGCTCCCCTGCTCGTCCGTACGCTCTCGCTGCGTGCCGTCCTGATGATCGCCACTGCCGTGGCCGCCCGTCTCGGTGACGCCGAGGTCGCGGCCCATCAGGTGATCCTTTCGTTGTGGAGCCTGATGGCCTTCGCCCTGGACGCCATCGCCATCGCGGGACAGGCGATCATCGGGCGCTGCCTGGGCGCCGGGGACTCCGGGACCGCGCGCCAGGTATGCCGCCGCATGGTGTGGTGGGGCACCCTCTCCGGACTGGTGCTCGGGGCGCTCCTCGTACTGGCCCGGCCCCTCTTCGTGCCGCTCTTCACCGGCGACCACACCGTCCAGGACACCCTGCTGCCGGCGCTGCTGGTGGTGGCGCTCTCCCAGCCGGTGGCCGGAGTGGTCTTCGTCCTCGACGGGGTGCTGATGGGTGCCGGCGACGGGCCGTATCTGGCCGGTGCCATGGTGGTCACGCTGGCCGTCTTCGCTCCGGCCGCACTGCTCGTTCCCGTGCTCGGCGGTGGGCTGACCGCCCTCTGGTGGGCGATGACGCTGATGATGGCCGTACGACTGCTGACGCTCGGGCTCCGGATGCGCTCGGGGCGCTGGCTGGTCACGGGCGCCACGCGCTGAGCCTCCCCGGGCCGTACCGCTCCGGGCACGACCGGCCCTCCCACGCATGCCCCCGAGGCCACGAGCTCCGGCCTGGGCTCCGGCCTCCGGTTCCCGGGGTCGGGTGTTTCACGTGAAACACCCGACCCCGGGAACCGGTCTGTACAGCGGAAGGGGCCGCACTCACGAGGAGTGCGGCCCCTTCCCGTACTACCGACGCGTACCGCGCGGCGGGACGCTGCTCAGGCGGCGACGATCTCGATGTCGGCCTTGGCGGCGACCTCGGCGTGCAGGCGCACGGAGACCTGGTGCGAGCCCAGGGTCTTGATCGGCGAACCGAGCTCGATGCGACGCTTGTCCACCTCCGGGCCACCCGAGGACTTGATCGCCGAGGCGATGTCCGCCGGGGTGACCGAGCCGAAGAGGCGGCCGGAGTCGCCGGAGCGAACGGCCAGACGCACCTTCAGGCCCTCGAGCTGAGCCTTGACCTCATTGGCCTGCTCGATGGTCGCGATCTCGTGGATCTTGCGGGCGCGGCGGATCTGCGCCACGTCCTTCTCGCCGCCCTTGGTCCAGCGGATCGCGAAACCGCGCGGGACCAGGTAGTTGCGAGCGTAGCCGTCCTTGACGTCGACGACGTCGCCGGCGGCGCCGAGGCCGGAGACCTCGTGAGTGAGGATGATCTTCATGATTCGGTCACCCTCCCTTAGCGCGCGGTGGACGTGTAGGGCAGCAGCGCCATCTCACGGCTGTTCTTGACGGCCGTGGCGACGTCACGCTGGTGCTGCGTGCAGTTGCCGGTCACGCGGCGGGCACGGATCTTGCCGCGGTCGGAAATGAACTTCCGCAGCATGTTCGTGTCCTTGTAGTCCACGTAAGCGGTCTTGTCCTTGCAGAATGCGCAGACCTTCTTCTTCGGCTTGCGCACAGGCGGCTTCGCCATGTGTGTTTCTCCTGTGTGATCAAGAAGTGGGGTACGAACCGACTTCCGGGAGGCCCTGAGCGGGCTTCCTAGAAGGGGGGCTCGTCCGAGTAGCCGCCGCCGCTGGAGCTACCGCCCCAGCCGCCACCGCCGCCCTGCTGCTGGCCACCGCCGGCCGGCGCTCCGGTCGCCCACGGGTCGTCGGCGGGACCGCCGCCACCCTGCTGGCCACCGCCGGAGCCGCCGCCCCAGTTGCCGCCGCCCTGCTGCTGGCCACCGCCGTAGCCGCCCTGGCCGCCGCGACCGGTGGTCTTGGTGACCTTGGCCGTGGCGTTCTTGAGGCTGGGGCCGACTTCCTCGACGTCCAGCTCGAAGACCGTGCGCTTGACGCCCTCGCGGTCCTCGTAGGACCGCTGCTTGAGCCGGCCCTGCACGACGACACGCATGCCGCGCTGGAGCGACTCCGCGACGTTCTCCGCCGCCTGGCGCCAGACCGAGCAGGTCAGGAAGAGGCTCTCGCCGTCCTTCCACTCATTGGTCTGGCGGTCGAAGGTGCGGGGAGTGGACGCGACACGGAACTTCGCGACCGCCGCACCGGACGGGGTGAAGCGCAGCTCGGGGTCGTCGACAAGATTGCCGACGACCGTGATGACGGTCTCGCCTGCCATGGGGAACCTCTCGGCGGGATTGCTGCTGGCTGCTTGCTGCTACTCGGACCCGGAACCGCTGAGCGGGATGCTCAGTGGGTCTCGGGACGGAGGACCTTGGTCCGGAGGACCGACTCGTTCAGGTTCATCTGCCGGTCGAGCTCCTTGACGACCGCGGGCTCGGCCTGCAGGTCGATGACCGAGTAGATGCCCTCGGGCTTCTTCTTGATCTCGTAGGCGAGACGACGACGGCCCCAGGTGTCGACCTTCTCCACCTTTCCGTTGCCCTCACGGACGACGGAGAGGAAGTTCTCGATCAGCGGGGAGACAGCACGCTCCTCGAGATCGGGGTCGAGGATGACCATCACCTCGTAGTGACGCATGTGGAACCCACCTCCTTTGGACTCAGCGGCCACGGTCGTTCCGTGGCAGGAGGGTCGTAATGCGTGAACGACGGTATCGGCCGCCACTGACACACCCCCGGCGAGCGAGGGCCTGCGTGACTCCCGTATCGGGACATGGGCAGAGACCGGCGCAGACCGTACAGCGTACCCGCACACCGCCTTCCGGTTGAAATCGGGGCGGGAGGGCACGCAATCTGTACGCATCGGGTAGGGCGGCGCCGCCGGGCGCCGCCTTACGGTTCAGCCAGGAGGTGCCACATGGCCCAGGCATTCCAGCGTCATCCCTCCTCGTCCCTGTTCGCCACCGACGGCAAGCCCCACCCGGTCCAGGACACCCTGATGGCGGTGACCGTGGTGCTGGGGGTCCTCGCCTTCGTGACGGCCCAGTTCCACCATCTGCACCTGATCAGCTCCTGGGCCGGTCTGGTGGGAATCTGCACTGGGGCGTACGGCCAGTTCATCTCCGAGACCACCCGCGAGCGCACCCTGCTGATCATCGGCCTGGGCGCCTCCGCCGTCGGTTTCGGGCTCGGTATGGCGCACGGCGGCCTTTTCGGCGGGCTGCTCGGCTGAGCCGGCGGAGAGGCCCGGCCGGCGACCGGCCGGATTCCCGCAGGGACCCCGACCGGAGGCCCGGCAGGTCACCCGGCCCGGGGCCCGGCGGTGGTCCGGCGGGGAGCCCCGCCGGACCACCGCCGACTAGCGGCCAGACGGGGTGCTCCCGGGTGCCAGATAGGCTTCGGCGCGAGAGCCGGAGCCCCTGACACCATGGGGACACACCTGCCGAGGAGCGCCCCATATGAGCCTGACCCTGAGGACCATCAGCCGAGAGCAGCATCTGGCATTCCTCCAGACCCTGCCGTCGGCGAGTCACTGCCAGGTTCCGGCATGGGCCGATGTGAAGAACGAGTGGCGCTCGGAGAACCTGGGCTGGTTCGACAACGCCGGGCAGCTCGTCGGCGTCGGTCTCGTCCTGTACCGCCAGCTGCCCAAGATCAAGCGATACCTGGCCTATCTGCCCGAGGGCCCGGTCATCAACTGGTACGCCCCCAATCTGGACGACTGGCTGCAGCCCATGCTGGCGCACCTGAAGCACCAGGGCGCCTTCTCCGTGAAGATGGGCCCGCCGGTGGTCATCCGCCGCTGGGACGCCGGCGCGATCAAGTCCGGCATCCAGGACCAGGACGTCAAGCGGCTGCGGGACGTGGAGGCGACGTACATCGAGCCGCGCGCCTTCGAGGTGTCCGAGCGGCTCCGTAAGATGGGCTGGCAGCAGAGCGAGGACGGCGGCGCCGGCTTCGGTGACGTACAGCCGCGCTACGTCTTCCAGGTCCCGCTGGCGAACCGTTCGCTCGACGATGTGCTCAAGGGCTTCAACCAGCTCTGGCGGCGCAACATCAAGAAGGCCGAGAAGGCCGGGGTCGAGGTGGTCCAGGGCGGCTACTACGACCTGCCCGAATGGCAGCGGCTGTACGAGATCACCGCGGTCCGCGACAAGTTCCGGCCGCGGCCGCTCTCGTACTTCGAGCGCATGTGGACGGTGCTCAACAACGAGGACCCCAACCGGATGCGGCTCTACTTCGCGCGGCACAACGGGGTCAACCTGTCGGCTGCGACGATGCTGGTCGTCGGCGGGCACGTCTGGTACTCGTACGGCGCCTCGGACAACATCGGCCGTGAGTACCGGCCGTCCAACGCGATGCAGTGGCGGATGCTCCGGGACGCCTACGCGATGGGCGCCACCGTCTACGACCTGCGCGGCATCTCCGACTCGCTGGACGAGACCGACCACCTCTTCGGCCTGATCCAGTTCAAGGTCGGCACCGGCGGCGAGGCGGTCGAGTACATCGGTGAGTGGGACTTCCCGCTGAACAAGCTGCTCCACAAGGCGCTGGACATGTATATGTCGCGTCGCTGAGACCGCTTCCGCCTCCGGGGGACCCGCCCCGGAGGCCCGGGGCCGGCCGCAGGGCTCCGGCTCTCCCGGGCCCGCTCCGGTCCCTCCCGTCGCTCCCCTCCGTCCCCATCAGTCAGTCATCTTCAGTTCCCAGTCCCCTCAGTCCCTTCGGCTCACTGCTGAATACGCTGAATACACAGCCCCTCCTGAACACGCGGAACACCGCGGTCACCAGAAAGGTTCCGGGCCGGCCATGGCGCTCTCCCTCTATGTCGACACCGCGCGCTGGCGGGCGCACCAGAAGTCCGTCATCGACCAGTTCCCGGGCCTGGTACCGGTCTGCAAGGGCAATGGCTACGGCTTCGGACACGAGCGGCTCTCGGAGGAGGCGGCGCGCTTCGGGGCGGACATGCTGGCCGTCGGCACCACCTATGAGGCGGCCCGGATCAAGGACTGGTTCGGCGGCGATCTGCTCGTCCTCACCCCGTTCCGGCGCGGTGAGGAACCGGTTCCGCTGCCGGACCGGGTGGTCCGGTCGGTCTCCTCGGTGGACGGGGTGCACGCCCTGGTCGGTGCCCGGGTCGTCATCGAGTGCATGAGCTCCATGAAGCGGCACGGCGTCCACGAGCACGAGCTGGGCCAGCTGCACGCCGCCATCGAGGACGTACGCCTGGAGGGCTTCGCGCTCCACCTCCCGCTGGACCGCACCGACGGCACGGACGCGGTCGAGGAGGTCATCGCCTGGATGGACCGGCTGCGCCAGGCCCGGCTGCCGCTGCACACCATGTTCGTCAGCCATCTGCGGGCGGACGAGCAGGCCCGGCTCCAGCAGCAGTTCCCGCAGACCCGGTTCCGGGCCCGGATCGGCACCCGGCTCTGGCTCGGGGACCACGAGGCGACGCAGTACCGGGGCGCGGTTCTGGACGTCACCCGGGTCGCCAAGGGCGACCGGTTCGGCTACCGCCAGCAGAAGGCCGCCTCCGACGGCTGGCTGGTGGTCGTCGCGGGCGGCACCTCGCACGGCGTCGGTCTGGAGGCGCCCAAGGCGATGCACGGTGTGATGCCGCGCGCCAAGGGCGTGGCCCGCGCCGGTCTGGCGACCGTCAACCGCAATCTCTCGCCGTTCGTCTGGGCCGGCAAGCAGCGGTGGTTCGCGGAGCCCCCGCACATGCAGGTGTCGATCCTCTTCGTTCCGGCGGATGCCCAGGAGCCGCGGGTCGGGGACGAGCTGGTGGCTCATCTGCGGCACACCACCACCCAGTTCGACCGGCTCGTCGAGCGCTGAGCCACCGGGGCTCCGGGGCCCCGGGCCGCCGGCGGGTCGCAGCGGCATCCGCCCGGGGCGCCGGGTGCCCGGGCACCGGGAGCCCGGGGCGCCACCGCCCCGCCGCCCCCGGCGGGCTCACCCCGCCGGGGCTCCCCGGTCCGGGCGCCGTTCGTCCGGCCCGGCCGCGTACCCGTCGGGTCCCGCCACCGAGCGGCCGCGGGCGAAGACGTCCGGGGCGCCGTCCAGCACACCTCCCGAGGGGTCGTCGGAGCCGTCCCGCCGGACCTCGTCCCGGTCCGGCCGGAGCACGTCCCGCACCACCACCGCGCAGAGGTACGCCGTGCCCAGCAGATGCAGCGCGACCGCCAGCTGGTATCCCTCGGCGGGCAGGCCCTGCTTGCTGTCGGTCGTCGTGTAGAGCAGGTACAGCCAGATGCCGGCGAAGTACATCACCTCGCAGCCCTGCCAGATCAGGAAGTCCCGCCAGCGGGGCCGGGCCAGGGCGGCGAGCGGGATGAGCCACAGCACGTACTGCGGCGAGTAGACCTTGTTGGTGAGGACGAAGGCCGCGACCACCAGGAAGGCGAGCTGGGCGAATCGCGGCCGCCGGGGCGCGGCGAGGGCCAGGGCCGCGATGCCGGCGCAGGCCAGCAGCATCAGCACGATCGCCGCGAGGTTGACGGACTCCACGTCGAGGTTCTCCCCGGTGCGCTGGGAGATGACGAGCCAGAGGGAGCCGAAGTCGACGGAGCGCTCCTGGCTGAAGGTGTAGAACTTCTTCCAGCCCTCGGGTGCGAGCAGCATCACCGGCACGTTGACCACCAGCCAGGCACCCACCGCGCCGAGCAGCGCCGCACCCGCCTCCCGCCACTTCCCGGCCCGCCAGCAGAGCAGCAGCAGCGGGCCGAGCAGGAGGACGGGGTAGAGCTTGGCGGCCGTGGCGAGGCCCAGCAGCAGCCCGAAGGCGAGCGCCCGGCCCCGGGACCACATCAGCGTCGCGGCGCCGGTCAGGGCGACGGCGAGCAGGTCCCAGTTGATGGTGGCGGTGAGCGCCAACGCGGGCGCCAGCGCCACCAGCAGGGCGTCCCAGGGCCGGCGGCGGTGGGTCCGGGCCACGCAGACCACGAGCACGGCCGTGCAGGCCATCAGCATGCCCGCGTTGACCAGCCAGTAGATCTGCTCGCGGTGCATCACCTCGCCGCCGGCCGGCAGCGTCAGCCATGCGGCGACCTGCATGAAGAGACCGGTGAGCACCGGGTACTCCAGATACTCCATGTCACCGGTGAGCCGGTCGAAGTACGGGATCAGCCCGTCGGCGAACCCCCGGCCGGCGTAGAGGTGCGGGATGTCGGAGTAGCAGGCGTGGGCGTACTGCGAACCCGCGCCGCGGAACCAGGCCCAGTCGTAGCACGGGATCTTCTGCACCATGCCCAGCAGGAACATGCCGAGGGCGACCAGCGCGATCACCCGGACGGGGGTGAGCGGTCCGCCGCCGGGCCGGGCCCAGCGACCGACGGGACCACCGAGCACCTCGCTCCCGGCGGCGGCGACCTCGTCCCGCCGGGTCGGGCGTACGACGGGCTCGCGGACGCGCTCTCTGGTCATGGCCCTCATCCTGCCGTACCCGCACCCGCCGACGTGCTCGCCTGTGGACAACGGGGCGGCGCGGACAGCGCAGTCAGCGCGGGCAACGCCGACAAGCCGGTCGACCGCCGGCCGACGACCACCGGGGACGAGCCCGGTCCCGGCGGCTTACCCGCCCCGGAGGCCCGGGCACCCGCAGACGGTCCCGGCCGTCCGCCGGGACCGGCGCACCCGTGGTCGGCACCCGTCACACCGGCGAGGTCCCGGCCCGGGTCCCGGCCCGGCCCTGGCCCTGGCTCCGGCTCCGGCGGCGCCCCGGGCCCCGTACCGCCCGGAGAAACGGCGGGGCCGCCGCACCCCCTCGCGTACCGGACGCGTACGGGATGCGGCGGCCCATCGCCGCGGGTGGAGCCGGGACCGGGAGGCTAGCCCTCCATCCCGGAGATCCAGCCGCCGCCCGGTCTGCCGCCGTCGGTCTCGCCGTTGGCGGCACCGCTGTTGGCGCTGCCCCCGGCCGGGTTGCCGCCGTTCACATTGCCGCTGTTGTCGCCGCCCTCCACGGCTCCGCCGCCGGTCGGGTTGCCGGTGCCCTGGGTGTCGCCGCCCTGAATGGTGCCGCCACCGGCGGGATTGCCGTTGCCTCCGTTCACCTGTCCGGAGTTGTCACCGCCGCCGTTCTCCTCGTCGCAGTCCCACTCGTACGGCGGACACGACGCCTTGGAGGACGTGCTCGGGGACGGGGACGAGGACTGCGACTTCGACGGGCTGGGGGACGAGGGCGACGGGGAGGCCGACTTCGACGGGCTGGCCGACGGCTTGGGCTTCGGACTCTCGGCCCCTCCGCCGAACACCGCCCCCGCGTCCAGCGGCTCGGGCTCCGGGAAGCGGAGCTTCTCCTTGCCCTCCAGCGCCGTGGACATGTATTCGCGCCAGATCTCCGACGGGAACGACGATCCGTGGATCTTCTTCTGCCCGCCGGTGCCGAACATCTCCTCGAATTTACGATTCTTGTTCGTTGCGTCGTCGTCCATCCGGTACATGTCGATGGCGGTCGAGAGCTGCGGGGTGTAGCCCACGAACCAGGCCGACTTGTTGCCGTCGGTCGTACCGGTCTTGCCGGCCACCTGCCGCCCCGGGAGAGCCGCCTTCCGGCCGGTGCCCTCCGGGTCCTCCACGACGCTGCGCAGCACATCGGTGACGTTGCTGGCGACGGCGGTGTCGAAGGCGCGGGCGCCCTTGTCCTGGTGGGTGTAGATCTCCTTGCCGCTCTTGAGCACCTTGGTTACCGAGTAGGGCTCGTTCCGCTCGCCGTTGGCGGCGAAAGTGGCGTAGGCACCCGCCATCCGGATGGCGCTGGGGTCGGAGATGCCGATCGAGAAGGACGGCACATCCGCCTCGACCAGGCTCTCCTTGCGCAGCCCCGAGTCGATCGCGGCCTGCCGGACCTTGTCGATGCCGATGTCCATGCCGAGCTGCACGAAGGGCGAGTTGGCGGAGTGGATCATCGCCTCGCGGAGGCTGATGTTCTTGTAGTCCTCCTGGCCGTCATTGGTCTGGAGCCACTCGTTGCCGTTCTCGTCCTTCCAGACACTGCCGTCGTACCGGCGGATCTTCAGCTTGTTCTGGCCGTTGTAGAAGGCCCGGTCCGGGTCGACGATACGGCGTTCCGACGGCCCCTGCTCCGAGCCGAGGGCCGGGTTGCGCACTCCGTCCCGCATCGCCGCGGCCAGCACGAAGGGCTTGAAGGTCGAGCCCACCTGGGCACCGGTCTGGTCCGCGTTGTTGGTGAAGTGCTTGGTGGCGTCCGCGCCGCCGTAGATGGCGGTGATGGCGCCGTTCTCGGGGTTGACCGAGGCGCCGCCGAACTGGACGTGGGTGTCGGTCTTCGGACGCTTCTGCGGATCGATGTTGGCGTCGTAGACCTTCTTGACCGCCGCCTGCAGCTGTTCGACGTTCTTCTTGTCGAACGTCGTGTGGATCTCGTAGCCGCCCTGGGCGAGCTGCTTGGCGGTGATGCCCTGCTCGTTGTTGTTGATGAAGTACGCCTTGGCCAGGTCGACCAGGTAACCGGTCTGACCGCTGAGCTGGGCGCCCTTCTTCGGCGGCACCACCTTCGGGAAGGCCGTGAATCCGGCGCGCTTGGCCGCGTCCAGGTGGCCGTCCTTGACCATCTCGTCGAGGATCCACTTCCACCGCTTGGTGGCCCGGTCCGCGTTGGCCTGCGGGGTCGCGGTGGGGTCGATCTCGGTGGCGCCGGCCGGGTCGTAGTAGGTCGCGCCCTTCAGCAGCGACGCGAGGAAGGCGCACTCGCTGGCGTTCAGGTCCTTGGCGTCCTTGTTGAAGTACGTGCGCGCCGCCGCCTGGAGCCCGTACGCGCCCCGGCCGTAGTACGAGGTGTTGAGGTACCCCGCCATGGTCTTTTCCTTGGACCCCTTCGTGCCCACCTTCAGGGCGATGAAGAGTTCCTTGGCCTTGCGGCTGAGCGTCTGGCTCTGGTCGTCCAGCATCGCGTTCTTCACGTACTGCTGGGTGATGGTCGAACCACCCTGGGTCTGGCCGCCCATGGCCATGTTGACCACCGCCCGGCCGATGCCCGACGGGTCGACGCCCCAGTCCGTCTCGAACGACTTGTTCTCGGCGGACATGACGGCGTACCGCATCTCCGCCGGGATGGCGTCATAGGCCAGGATCTGCCGGTTGATCTCGCCGCCGGTGGCGGCCATCTGGGAGCCGTCGGCCCAGTAGTAGACGTTGTTCTGCGCCTTGGCGATCTTCGCGGGATCGGGGATTTCCACCCAGGCGTACGCCACCGTCGCCGCCCCCATGAGCAGCGCGGCGAAGCCGAGGAAGACCCCGGTCACCAGCTTCCAGGAGGGCGTCCAGCGGCGCCAGCCGTGCTTCCCGGATCTCGGGTAGTCGATGATCCGCTTCTTGCCGGGTCCGTCACCGGGCCCGCCGCCGTGCCCCGCGCCACCGCGCCGGCCGCCTCCGTGCCCGCCCGCACCACCGGCCGCTCCGGCGCGCCGCCCACCGCCCCGCTGGGCGGCGCGCCGGGCCTCGGCGCGGCCCCCGTAGGGGCGCTCCTCGCCGTAAGGTCCTGCGGGGGACCCCGAATTGACTCCCCGCGCCTGCTCCGCCCGGTGCCCCGGGGACTGCTGGGCGGCGCGCCTGGCCGCGGCTCGTCCGCCGCCCTGGGGCTGCGGCGGTTTGCGACGGTGCTCGCTCATCGAACGACTACTCCTCGGGCAGGCGAGTACGCCTGGAAGCGGCAGCTGGGTTCCGGTCCCCCGAACTTCGGTACGGACGCGCCCCCCGGAGAGCTCATCCGCCATGCACACACGGCATCCAGAACAAGGACGCCCCCCGGCGCCGCGCGGTTCCCACTGGTGTACATGCCGCACAGACTACGCACGCACAAAACCCGCTCCGCACCCAAGTTCACCCCAAATCAGGCAAGTCGGTGTGGCGAATTACCGATGTGACCCCGTTCACCCCGGCCTCACTTGTCGCGACCGGAGTGCCGCCCTATCGTGCTGATGTATCGGACCGATACATCAGCACGGCATACGTCGTGGCGGCGAAGGCGGAGGCATATGAGCAGGCGCTCGGGCATCCTCGAATTCGCCGTACTCGGTCTGCTCCGTGAGGCCCCCATGCACGGGTACGAGCTCCGCAAGCGGCTCAACACCTCGCTGGGAATCTTCCGGGCCTTCAGCTACGGGACCCTCTACCCCTGCCTCAAGACACTGGTCGCGAACGGCTGGCTGGCCGAGGAACCAGGCAGCGCCCCGGAAGACGCCCTCGCCGCCTCCCTCTCCGGGCGACGCGCCAAGATCGTCTACCGGCTGACCCCGGCGGGGAAGGAGCACTTCGAGGAACTCCTCTCCCACACCGGCCCCGACACCTGGGAGGACGAGCACTTCGCGGCACGTTTCGCCTTCTTCGGACAGACGGAGCGCGAGGTGCGGATGCGGGTGCTGGAGGGCCGGCGGAGCCGTCTGGAGGAGCGTCTGGAGAAGATGCGCGCTTCCCTGGCACGGACCCGGGAGCGTCTGGACGACTACACGCTTGAGCTGCAGCGGCACGGCATGGAGTCCGTGGAGCGCGAGGTGCGCTGGCTGAACGAGCTCATCGAGAGCGAACGCGCGGGACGGGACCGCCTGCGGTCCGGCCCCGAGAGTTCCGCTCAGCAGGACCACACCACGGGAGAAGCGGGCGGCCTGCCCCGGCACGGGGGCAGTACCCGGCCGGATCCGTCCGACGACACCACCAAGTGAGGCCCCGCCCGTGCGGGGCCTCGTCGAGAACACACAGGGAGCAACCGGAATGGGTTCGGTTCGCGTAGCCATCGTCGGCGTGGGCAACTGCGCCGCCTCGCTCGTGCAGGGCGTCGAGTACTACAAGGACGCCGACCCGGCGAGCAAGGTGCCGGGTCTGATGCATGTCCAGTTCGGCGACTACCACGTCCGGGACGTCGAGTTCGTGGCCGCCTTCGACGTGGACGCGAAGAAGGTGGGCCTGGACCTCGCGGACGCCATCGGCGCCAGCGAGAACAACACCATCAAGATCTGCGACGTGCCGAACACCGGGGTGACCGTTCAGCGCGGTCACACCCTCGACGGTCTCGGCAAGTACTACCGCCAGACCATCGAGGAGTCGGCCGAGGCCCCGGTCGACATCGTCCATGTCCTCAAGGACAAGCAGGTGGACGTGCTGGTCTGCTACCTGCCGGTGGGTTCCGAGGACGCCGCCAAGTACTACGCACAGTGCGCCATCGACGCCAAGGTCGGCTTCGTCAACGCCCTCCCGGTCTTCATCGCCGGCACCAAGGAGTGGGCCGACAAGTTCACCGAGGCCGGTGTCCCGATCGTCGGTGACGACATCAAGTCCCAGGTCGGTGCCACCATCACCCACCGCGTCATGGCGAAGCTGTTCGAGGACCGGGGCGTCATCCTGGACCGCACCATGCAGCTGAACGTCGGCGGCAACATGGACTTCAAGAACATGCTGGAGCGGGAGCGGCTGGAGTCCAAGAAGATCTCCAAGACGCAGGCCGTCACCTCCCAGATCCCCGACCGGGATCTGGGTGAGAACAACGTCCACATCGGCCCGTCCGACTATGTGGCCTGGCTGGACGACCGCAAGTGGGCCTATGTCCGCCTGGAGGGCCGTGCCTTCGGCGACGTCCCGCTGAACCTGGAGTACAAGCTCGAGGTCTGGGACTCCCCGAACTCCGCGGGCGTCATCATCGACGCGCTGCGCGCCGCGAAGATCGCCAAGGACCGGGGCATCGGCGGCCCGATCCTCTCCGCCTCCTCGTACTTCATGAAGTCGCCGCCGGTGCAGTACTTCGACGACGAGGCTCGCCAGAACGTCGAGAAGTTCATCAACGGCGAGGTCGAGCGCTGACCGCTCACCCCCCGGTCCGATCGGACCCGATGAGTCCCCGCGGCACCCGCCGCGGGGACTCATCGCGTGTGTGACCCTTGCTGCCATGCCCGTCGTACGTGATCCGCGCGTACTCCTGCGCCTGAGGGACTTCCGCCGGCTGCTCGCCGTCCGGCTGCTCTCCCAGTGCGCGGACGGCGTCTACCAGGTGGCGCTGGCCGCGCATGTGGTCTTCTCGCCCGAGCGGCAGGCGTCCCCGGGCGCGATCGCCTCCGCGATGGCGGTGCTCCTGCTGCCGTACTCCCTCGTCGGCCCGTTCGCCGGGGTGCTGCTGGACCGCTGGCCCCGGCGCCAGGTGCTCCTGCTCGGCAATCTGCTGCGCGCCCTGCTCGCCGGTGTCACCGCTGTACTGCTCGTCGCCACGGTGCCGGAGTGGCTCTTCTACGTCTCCGCGCTCTGCGTCACGGCCGTCAACCGGTTCGTACTGGCCGGTCTTTCGGCGGCGCTGCCCCGGGTGGTGGACGAGGACCGGCTCGTCGTGGCCAATTCCCTCACCCCCACCGCCGGGACGCTCGCCGCCGCCGCGGGCGGCGGACTGGCCTTCCTGGTCCGCCTGACCTCGGTCGGCTCCGATGCCGCCGTCGTGCTGCTGGGTGCCGCCCTCTACCTCGGCGCGGCACTGGCCTCGCTGCGCCTGGGCCGCGCGCTGCTCGGGCCACCGCCGGAACTGATCCGGTCCCGGCCGTGGGCGGCGGTGCGGACGACCGCCCGGGGCCTGGCGGAAGGGGTACGGCACCTGGCCGAGCGGCGAGCGGCGGCCGGGGCACTGGCCGCGATGACGGTGACGCGCTTCTGCTACGGCGCCCTCACCGTGCTGGTACTGATGCTCTGCCGGTACGCCTGGTCGGCGACCGAGTCCGAGGGGCTGGCGCTGCTGGGGCTGGCGGTGGCCGCCTCGGGGGCGGGCTACTTCGCGGCCGCCCTGCTGTCGCCCTGGGCGGTCGGGCGGCTGGGGACGGCCCGCTGGATGACGGTCTGTGCCGCCGCGGCCGCGGTGCTGGCGGCAGGGCTGGGGCTCACCTTCGCGCCCGGACCGCTGCTGGCCGCCGCCTTTCTGCTGGGGCTGGTCACCCAGTCGATGAAGATCGCGACCGACACGGTGGTGCAGACCTCGGTGGAGGACGCGCACCGGGGCCGGGTGTTCTCGCTCTATGACGTGCTCTTCAACGCGGCCTTTGTCGCCGCCGCCGGACTGGCCGCTCTGCTGCTGCCACCGGACGGCCGGTCGGTGTCCCTGGTCGCCGTGGTGGCCGTCCTCTACGCGGCTGTCGCCGTGGCCCTGCGGCGGTGTTTCACGTGAAACACCGCGCGCCCCAGGGCGGTCTCCCGCACGGACCGCGTCGGCGGCCGCCGGGATCCGCCGCTGGTGGTGTTTCACGTGAAACACCACCAGCCCTCCCGGCTCACTCCTGGCCGGCCCACCACTCCTTGAGCGCGGCGACGGCCGCCCCGTGCTCCAGCGGCCCGTTCTCCAGCCGCAGGTCGAGCAGGAAGGCGTACGCCCGCCCCACGGCCGGGCCCGGGCGGATGCCCAGGGCCTCCTGGATCTGGTTGCCGTCGAGGTCGGGCCGGATGGCGTCCAGCTCCTCCTGCTGCTGGAGCTGGGCGATCCGCTCCTCCAGGCCGTCATAGGTCCGCGACAGCGCGGCGGCCTTCCGCTTGTTCCTGGTGGTGCAGTCGGAGCGGGTCAGCTTGTGCAGCCGGGAGAGCAGGGGACCGGCGTCCCGTACATAGCGACGGACCGCCGAGTCGGTCCACTCCCCGGCGCCGTAGCCGTGGAAGCGCAGATGCAGCTCCACCAGGCGCGAGACATCCTTGATCAGCTCATTGGAGTACTTGAGAGCGGTCATCCGCTTCTTGGTCATCTTCGCCCCCACCACCTCGTGGTGGTGGAAGGAGACCCGGCCGTCCGGCTCGAACCTGCGGGTCCGCGGCTTGCCGATGTCATGGAGCAGGGCGGCCAGCCGCAGCGTGAGGTCGGGACCGTCCTCCTCCAGGTCGATGGCCTGGTCCAGCACGGTCAGCGAGTGCTCGTAGACGTCCTTGTGCCGGTGGTGCTCGTCGCTCTCCAGCTTCAGGGCCGGCAGCTCCGGCAGCATCCGCTCGGCGAGACCGGTGCCGACCAGCAGCCCGAGCCCCTTGCGGGGGTGTGTGGACAGCAGCAGTTTGTTGAGCTCGTCCCGCACCCGCTCGGCGGAGACGATCTCGATCCGGTCGGCCATCCCCTTCATCGCGTCCAGGACCTCGGGCGCCACCTCGAAGTCGAGCTGAGCGGCGAACCGGGCGGCACGCATCATGCGTAGCGGATCGTCGGAGAAGGACTCCTCGGGCGTGCCCGGGGTGCGCAGGGTCCGCGCGGCCAGATCGTCCAGACCGCCGTACGGATCGATGAACTCCTTCTCGGGCAGGGCGACGGCCATCGCGTTGACCGTGAAGTCGCGCCGCACCAGATCCTGCTCGATGGAGTCGCCGTAGCTGACCTCGGGCTTGCGCGAGGTCCGGTCGTACGCCTCCGACCGGTAGGTGGTGATCTCCACCTGGAAGTTCTGCACGGCGTCCCCGACCCGGGCGCTCTTCTGCGATCCGACCGTGCCGAAGGCGATGCCCACGTCCCAGACCGAGTCCGCCCAGGGGCGGACGATCTTCAGTACATCCTCGGGCCGGGCGTCGGTGGTGAAGTCGAGGTCGTTGCCGAGTCTGCCGAGCAGTGCGTCCCGTACCGAGCCGCCGACCAGCGCCAGCCGGAATCCGGCATCCTGGAAACGGCGGGCGAGCTCGTCCGCGACGGGCGAGACACGCAGCAGTTCACTGACGGCGCGCTGCTGCGCCCGGCTCAGAGCGATCGGGTGTTCTTCGTTGGCGTTCGGCACAACAGAAAAGGGTACGTGCCGCCACCCGGCCGGACGTCCCCGTTTCCCCCCGTGCCCCGCCGATCCCCCGAAGCGGTCCCCGGCACTTCGCCACAGCGCCCATCGTTACCATGCGTGGACGCAGGAACCGACATCCACCAACGGCAACAGACGACGAGGGACGGGCGAGCGCGTGGCCGAGGCGGCAGACTTCCAGGGCATCCGCCCCTCCCCTGCCCGCCGCTGGCTGCGGCGTACGGCCGCCGTGCTGGCGGGGGTCCTGCTGCCGGCCGGACTGCTCCAGGGGCCGGCGCTCGCGGAACCCCAGGACGGCAAGGCCCGGGGCGCCTCCACCGTCCATGTGTCGCTCGACACAGTCACCCCCGCCGCCCCCGTCGAGGGCGACACCCTGACCCTCTCCGGCACCGTGACCAACGAGGGCAAGGAGACCGTCAGCAACGCGCAGATGGATGTCCGGGTCGGCGACGGGCCCACCGGCCGGGGCGCCATCGACCGGGCCGCGGGACGGACCGGTGGCTTCACCGAGAGCGGGGACGGCAAGCCGCTGGGCGGCCCCTACACGCTGAAGATCCCCCAGCTGCCCTCCGGGATCACCCGGGACTTCAGCCTCTCCGTCCCGGTCGACAAGCTGGAGCTCGACGGGGACGGCGTCCGGCAGCTCGCGGTCTCGCTCTCCGGGCGCACCCCGAGCGAACCGTACGACCAGGTGCTGGGCATCGGGCGCACCCTCCTGCCGTGGCAGCCCGAAACCACCGAGAAGAAGACCGGCCTCACCTATCTCTGGCCGCTCATCTCCTCGACCCATCTCTCCGCCGAGACCGGCCCGGACGACCAGCAGACCCCGGTCTTCGAGAACGACGACCTCGCCGCCGAGCTGGCCCCCGGCGGACGGCTCCAGCAGCTGGTCTCGCTCGGCGCCGGCCTGCCGGTCACCTGGGTCGTCGACCCCGACCTGCTCGCCACCGTCGAGGCGATGACCCGCGACTACCAGATCAAGGACGGCTCTACCCGGGTGCCGGGCACCCACCAGGCGGTGGCCAAGCAGTGGCTCAACGAGCTGGAGAAGGCGGTGAAGGACCGGGAGATCGTCGCTCTGCCGTACGGCGACCCGGACCTCGCCTCGCTCGCTCACCGCGGCCGGGACGTGTCCGGCTCGCTCAGCCATCTCCAGCCCGCGACCGAGGTGGCCGGAGCCACCGTCGAGACGATCCTCCACGTCAAGCCGTCCACCGACTTCGCCTGGCCGGTGGACGGGGCGATCGATCCGTCGATCGTGGACGTCGCCACCTCGGCCGGCGCCGACAAGGTGATCGCCCGCAGCGACAGCGTCCGGGACGATCTGCCGTACGCGCCCAACGCCGCCCGGCCCATCGGGGGCGGCACCACCGCTGTCGTCGCGGACGCGGCCCTCTCCACCGCCTTCACCGGTGATCTGACCCGGGCCTCCGACGCCACCCGGGCCGTCCAGCGGTTCCTCGCCCAGACGCTGGCCATCACCCAGCAGCAGCCGGGCAAGCAGCGCGACATCGTCGTCGCCCCGCAGCGCACCCCGACCACCAGCCAGGCCCAGGCGATGGCGAGCGCTCTGCGCACCCTCGAGGCCCAGCGCTGGACCCAGCCTCTCGACCTGAGCACGGCGGCCCTCGCCAAGCCCGACCCCGGCGCCACCACCGAGGTGCCGGGACCGGCCGACTACCCGCGCGAGCTGCGCCGGCAGGAACTGCCCGTCCAGGCGTTCCAGGACATGCGCGCCACCCAGGACGACCTGGACAACTTCACGGTCATCCTCACCTTCGCCTACCGGGTGACCACCCCGTTCGGCAACGCGATCAACCGGGAGATGTCAGCCTCCTGGCGCGGCCGGCCGGAGCCCGCGCGCGCCTACCGGGCGGAGGTCCTGCGGCACCTCCGGGGCCTCACCACCGAGGTGCAGCTGATCGAGAAGTCCGACCTCACGCTCTCCGGACGCAGCGCCACCATCCCGGTGACCGTGCAGAACAAGCTGCTCCAGGGCATCGACCATCTGGTGCTGAGGCTGGAGTCCAGCAAGCCGACCCGGCTCGGGCTCAACGGCGGCGCGCCCATGGCCGAGCAGCAGATCCAGGTCGACGGCGGACACAGCCAGTCGGTGAAGTTCACCGCGTCCGCCAACGCCAACGGGCCGGTGCGGATGAAGGCGCAGCTGTACACCCAGGACGGCAGGCCGTACGGCAAGCCCATGGAGTTCACCGTCAAGGTCTCCGAGATCACCCCGACCGTGATGCTGGTGATCGCCGGCGGTGTCTTGCTGCTCGTGCTCGCCGGCATCAGGATGTACACCCACCGCAAGCGTGCGGCCGCCCGCCGGCCCGCGGAGGCAGACGCACCGGAGCCGGGCTCCCCGGAAGCCGGTGCGGAGGCGGCGGACGAGCGGGCCGGCGGTACGGAGGCGACCGGGGTGACCGAGGGAGCCGGCGACGGATCGTCCGTGCGGCCCGACCCCTCGGGCCGCACGGACGACGGAAGCCCGGACAGCACCGGCGCCCCGGTGTCCGACGGCCCGGAGCAGCCGAGTGACCCGGCGGCAAACACCGGACGGGAAAACGCCGACCCGTCCGGCACGGGTGAGAAAGTGGACCGTTGAGCGATGTCGTGGCCGGTCGGCCGGGGACGATGAGGTGGGGCAGGAATGAACGCGCCGTACGACGGTGACCGCGGCCAGGACGCGGGCGGCGGCAGCGCGCCTTATGGCGGGCCGCCCCCCGGCGCGGGGCAGTCTTCGCCCCAGGAGCCGCCCGCTCCGGACCCCTATGTCCAGCACGCCTATGAGCAGGATCCCTACCGGCAGCAGGACCTCTCCACCCAGGACCCGGTGGGGGAGGCCCTCTACGACCGCGCCGCGCACCCGCCGCCCCCGCCGGGCACCTGGCCGGAGCCCCAGCCGCTCTACCAGCAGCCGGCCGCCCCGCAGTACGCCCCGGACCCCCGGGTCTGGGCGCAGACCCCGCCGCCCGAGCCCGAGGGCCCGTCCCGCCGTCTGCCGTACGGGGACGACGCCCGGACCGTGCAGTTCACGGGCGTCGACGAGCTGGTCACCCGGGCGAGCCAGCAGCGCCCGGAACCGGACGCCTTCGCTCATCTGTACCAGGACCAGCGCGGCCACCAGCCGGCCCCGGCGCCCTCCCCGGAGCCGGAGCCCGCACCCGCCGCCGCGCCCACGCCACCGAAGTCGGGCGGCCGGGTCTCGGGGCTGCTGAAGTCCAGCGCCGTGATGGCTGCGGGCACCCTGGTCTCCCGGCTCACCGGCTTCCTGCGCACGCTGGTCGTCACCGGCGCGCTAGGCGCCGCCTTGCTCGGTGACACCTACACCGTCGCCTACACCCTGCCCACGATGATCTACATCCTCACCGTGGGCGGTGGACTGAACTCGGTCTTCGTGCCGCAGCTGGTGCGCTCGATGAAGAGCGACGCGGACGGCGGCGAGGCCTACGCCAACCGGCTGCTCACCCTCGTCATGGTGGCGCTGGGTGTCATCGTGCTGCTCGCTGTCTTCGCCGCACCCCTGCTGATCAGTGCCTTGTCCCCGACGATCGCCGGGGACCCGGCGGCGAACGGCGTCGCCGTCACCTTCGCCCGCTACTGCCTGCCGACCATCTTCTTCATGGGCGTGCACGTGGTCATGGGGCAGATCCTCAATGCCCGCGGCAAGTTCGGCGCGATGATGTGGACCCCGGTCCTCAACAACATCGTGGTGATCGTCACCTTCGGCCTGTTCATCTGGGTCTACGGTTCCTCGGCCCAGTCCGGCATGAAGGTGACGACCATCCCCGACGAGGGTGTGCGGCTGCTCGGCGCCGGCACCCTGCTCGGCCTGGTCGTCCAGGCGCTGGCGATGATCCCCTACCTCCGTGAGGCGGGGTTCCGGTTCCGTCCGCGCTTCGACTGGAAGGGCCATGGACTCGGCAAGACGGTCAAGCTGGCCAAGTGGACCGTGCTCTTCGTCCTCGCCAACCAGGCGGGCGTGGTGGTCGTCACCCAGCTGGCCACGGCGGCGGGCAAGGCGTCCGGCAAGGACGGCGCGGGCTTCCTGGCCTACTCCAACGCCCAGCTCATCTGGGGCATGCCGCAGGCGATCATCACCGTCTCGGTGATGGCCGCGCTGCTGCCCCGGATCTCCCGCGCCGCGCACGACAACGACCCGGGTGCCGTCCGTGACGACATCTCGCAGGGCCTGCGGAACTCGGCCGTCGCCATCGTCCCCGTCTCCTTCGCCTTCCTGGCTCTCGGTGTGCCGATGTGCACCCTGCTCTACGCCTCGGCCGGCCAGGAGGCCGCGCGGGGCATGGGCTACATGCTGATGGCCTTCGGCCTGGGTCTGATCCCCTACTCGGTGCAGTACGTGGTGCTGCGCGGTTTCTACGCCTACGAGGACACCCGGACGCCCTTCTACAACACGGTCATCGTGGCGGCCGTCAACGCGGCGGCGTCCGCCCTCTGCTACGTCCTGCTGCCGGCCCAGTGGGCCGTCACCGGGATGGCCGCCTCCTACGGTCTGGCCTACGCGGTGGGGGTGGGCATCGCCTGGCGCCGGCTGCGCAACCGGCTCGGCGGCGACCTGGACGGCTCCCTCGTCGTACGCACCTACGCCCGGCTCTGCATGGCCTCGCTGCCCGCCGCGCTGCTGGGCGGCACCGCCGGGTTCGCCGTCCTGGCGGCGCTCGGCGAGGGCGCGGCTGGTTCACTGATCGCGCTGATCACCGGAGGGATCGTGCTCGTGGGTGTCTTCTACGGCGCGGCCCGGAAGATGCGGATCGAGGAGATCAACGCGATGGTCGGCATGGTCCGCGGCCGGCTCGGCCGCTGACCGGACGAGCCATCGCACAACCATCGCCGGTCGTCGTGTGTCGTGCATAGCACGGGACTGTGGGCACAATTGGCGTGGCTGTGGAACACGGCGCAATGGATGGGGAGGCAGGAACGACGGTGGCGGAACGTAGCACGGCTGCCGTCGACGTGGCCGACAACAGCGGTGACGAGCCGCTGTCCGCCAAGGCGGAGCAGGCCGCGAACGACGGGGTGGCGGAAACACAGGGAGCCGGTGAACGGTCCGAGCGGGCCGGTGGGTCCGACCGGGACCACGCCGATGCGTCCGGTTCGCGGGAACCCGCCGTGACCGCGTCGCCCGAGCTGCACAGCGGCCACAAGCTCGCCAGACGATACCGGCTGGAGGAGTGCCTCACCCGTCTGGACGGCTTCAGCAGCTGGCGCGCCGTCGACGAGAAGCTGCGCCGCGCGGTCGGAGTGCACGTCCTCCCCGCCGACCACCCGAGGGCCCGGTCGGTGCTCGCGGCGGCGCGCTCCTCGGCGCTCCTCGGCGACCCCCGGTTCGTGCAGGTGCTGGACGCCGTCGAGGACAACGACCTCGTCTACGTGGTGCACGAGTGGCTACCGGACGCCACCGAACTCACCGCCCTGCTCGCGGCCGGCCCGCTGGAACCGCACGACGCCTACCAACTCGTCAGCCAGGTCTCCCAGGCGATGGCGGCCGCCCACCGGGAGGGCCTGGCCCACCTGTGTCTGACCCCCGGGACCGTTCTGCGCAGTTCCACCGGCCAGTACCGGATCCGCGGCCTCGCCGTGAACGCCGCCCTGCGCGGGGTCACCGCCGAGCGTCCGCAGCAGGCCGACACCGAGGCCATCGGCGCCCTGCTGTACGCCGCGCTCACCCAGCGCTGGCCCTATGAGACCCATGCGCACGGCCTTTCCGGGCTGCCCAAGGGCGTCGGGCTCATTCCGCCGGACCAGGTGCGCGCGGGAGTGCACCGGGGTCTCTCGGAG
The DNA here is from genome assembly GCF_024756275.1 of Streptomyces pyxinae. Taxonomy (GTDB): domain Bacteria; phylum Actinomycetota; class Actinomycetes; order Streptomycetales; family Streptomycetaceae; genus Streptomyces; species Streptomyces pyxinae. The sequence goes on from NZ_JANUGQ010000003.1 coordinate 243,072, forward strand.
CTGGCGATGCGCGCCCTGGTCAACGACGGGGCGACCGCCTCCCGCCAGGAACCGCCCTGCGCCACCCCTGACGAGCTCTCCAAGGCCGTGGCGGCGATGCCGCGCATCCGTCCGCCGGAGCCCGAGTTCCCGCCGCCGCCGGAGTACCCGCGCACCACCTTCCCGCAGGGCGGATACGGCCGGCCGCCCGGCCGTCCCGGTCCGGCGGCCCCGCAGCCCGTGCCGGTCCCGCCGCCACCGTTGCAGAGCCGTACCGGGCGGGCCCTGAAATGGGCCGTCTCGGCGCTCCTCATCGCGGCGCTGGGGCTGGGCAGCTGGCAGGTGGCCGACAAGCTGCTCTCCAAGGAGAAGTCGGCCGAGGAGCCGAAGAACACCGCGCCCTCGATCGTCGCGGGCGGCGGTGAGAAGCACAGTCCCGCGCCGCTCGCTCCACTGGCCGTCCAGGACGCCCGGGAGTACGCGCCGGACGGCTCCCCACAGGACGCCGAGGACGCGTCCAAGTCCCACGACGGTGACGCCTCCACCTACTGGCGCACCAACAGCTTCAACGACGGTCCGGAGTTCGCCCCCTCGGTGAAGTCGGGGGTGGGCATCGTCTACGACCTCGGCGCCGAGAAGGATGTCGCTGCCGCCTCGATAGCGCTGCGGCACGGTGGGCCCCACACGACGGCGGCGATCTACGCCACCGATGGGCTCTCCCCCTCGGGACCGGTGAGCTCCATGGAGAAGATCGCCGGTGGACGCACCGGGAGCTCGTCGCTGGTGCTCACCGCCAAGAAGCCGGTCAAGACCCGGTACGTCCTGCTGTGGCTGACCGCCCTGCCGTACTCCGCCCAGGACGGGTACAGCGGCGCGGGGTACAAGCAGGGCATCACCGACGTCAGGTTCACCGGCTGACCCGGATCGCCGCGGGAGGGGGGCTCACCGATGGACGACGGCACACGCGCCGGCAGTGGCGACCAGGAGCTCCTGGCCCGCCATGTCGCGGGTGACCCGGATGCCTTCGGTGAGCTCGTGCGACGCCACCGCGACCGTCTCTGGGCGGTGGCGCTGCGCACCCTCGGAGACCGTGAGGAGGCCGCCGACGCGGTCCAGGACGCCCTGGTCTCGGCGTTCCGGGCGGCCCATACCTTCCGCGGCCAGTCGGCCGTGACCACCTGGTTGCACCGGATCACCGTCAATGCCTGTCTGGACCGGGCGCGCAAGGCCGTCGTCCGCCGCACCTCCCCGGTCGACGACACGGAGCGGCTGGACCAGTTGCTCGAGCCCCATGAGTCGGCCGAGGCACCGGCCGAGCGCCAGGACCTGCACCGACAGCTGATCGCCGCCCTGGGCCGGCTCCCGGCGGAGCAGCGCGCCGCCCTGGTCCTGGTGGACATGCAGGGCTACCCGGTGGCCGAGGCGGCCCGGATGCTCGATGTGCCGCCGGGGACGGTCAAGAGCCGCTGTGCCCGGGGCCGGGCCCGGCTGCTGCCCATGCTCACTCATCTGCGCGGCGACTCCATGGGTAACGTCGGTGAGGACGGGGGAAGGAACCGGACGCCGGGGACAACCGTCCCACCGGTGTCGGGACCGAAGGAGGCAGGGCCGAGTGATCCTGCTGCTGCGAAGGGCGGAGGTGGGCGCGCGTGACATCCACGGCCGACACGGCACAGCACCCGGACGTCTCTGAGATCTCCGATCTCACCGAAGGGCTCCTTCCACCGGGCCGCACCGCCGATGTGCGCCGCCATCTCGGCGGCTGCGAGCTGTGCGCCGATGTCCGCACCTCGCTGGAGGAAATCCGCGGACTCCTGGGCACCCTGCCCGGCCCGAGCCGGATGCCGGCCGATGTCGCCGGCCGCATCGATGCCGCCCTGGCCGCCGAGGCACTGCTCGAATCCACCGCGCCGCCGGAGGGCCCTGGCGCCAATGTTTCACGTGAAACAACCGGGCCCACCGGCGAGCCGTCCCCGGCCGCCCGGTCCGCCGACCGTCCGGCCGGCCGGCCTCGCACCGACACCAACGGGCCGGGGCGTACCCGCCGCACCCGGGGCCGGCGCCGGGCGGCGATCCTGGGAACTGTCCTCGGTGTGGCCGCCGCCGGTGTGGGTGTGCTGCTGTTCCAGCCGAGCGACCCCGCCGGTGAGAAATCCACCGCGGCCCGGCCGAGCGAAGCCTCCACCGGTGCTCCAGCCGCCTTCTCCGGCGCCCCCCTCGACCGTCGCGTCCGGGAGTTGCTCACCGAGACGCCGGCACACGAGAACCGGGGGCTCAAGACGCCGCACCGAGCACCGTCGGAGCACAATGACACCGGCCCCCATGTCATGCGCACCGAGGAGGCGGGGCTCCCGTCCTGTGTCCGGGCGGGGACACACCGCGACACCGCACCGCTGGCCGCCGAGGCAGGCACCTACCAGGGACACGCGGCCTATCTGGTACTGCTTCCCCGCCCCGGGGACACCACCCGGGTCGATGCCCTGGTGCTGGACGCCTCCTGCACCGCTTCCCCGGACGGGGCCCCGGCCCGGGTACTGAGGACCGAGTCGTATCCCCGCCCGTAGGGCCGAACGAGCGCTCCGTGAGCCGGCGGCCACCGTGTCCGGCCGAGGTCGGACGAGTGCGTGCGCCACGGGCCACCGTACGACCGCGCATCCGGCCCGCCGCCGGTCTCGCTCCTCCGGCGGTCGCCCCTTGGCCGGAGCGGGGGGCCGGGAATGCCGACCCCGTAGGATCCGTTGGGTGGGGTAAGAGTCCCTGACCCCGCCCCATGGACAGTAGGCAGTCCGCAGAGACGAGGAAAACCCGTGAGCGACGTCCGTAACGTGATCATCATCGGTTCCGGGCCCGCCGGCTATACGGCTGCGCTCTACACCGCGCGTGCCTCCCTGAAGCCGCTGGTCTTCGAAGGCGCCGTCACCGCCGGTGGCGCCCTGATGAACACGACCGACGTGGAGAACTTCCCCGGTTTCCGCGACGGCATCATGGGACCCGACCTGATGGACAACATGCGGGCCCAGGCTGAGCGGTTCGGCGCCGAGCTCCTCCCGGACGACGTGGTCGCCGTCGACCTCACCGGCGACATCAAGACCGTGACCGACACCGCCGGTACGGTGCACCGTGCCAAGGCCGTCATCGTCACGACCGGCTCCCAGCACCGCAAGCTCGGCCTCCCGAACGAGGACGCCCTCTCCGGACGCGGCGTCTCCTGGTGCGCCACCTGTGACGGTTTCTTCTTCAAGGACCAGGACATCGCCGTGGTCGGCGGCGGTGACACCGCGATGGAGGAGGCCACTTTCCTCTCCCGGTTCGCCAAGTCGGTCACCATCGTGCACCGCCGTGACACCCTCCGTGCCTCCAAGGCCATGCAGGAGCGTGCCTTCGCCGACCCGAAGATCTCCTTCGCGTGGGACAGCGAGGTCGCCGAGATTCACGGCGAGCAGAAGCTCACTGGTCTCACCCTCCGCAACACCAAGTCGGGGGAGACCACCCCGCTCGCGGTGACCGGTCTCTTCATCGCCGTCGGCCATGACCCCCGCACCGAGCTGTTCAAGGGCCAGCTGGACCTGGACGACGAGGGCTATCTGAAGGTCGAGGCCCCGTCCACCCACACCAACCTCACCGGTGTCTTCGGCGCCGGCGATGTGGTGGACCACACCTACCGCCAGGCCATCACCGCGGCCGGTACCGGTTGCTCCGCCGCGCTGGACGCCGAGCGCTTCCTGGCGGCTCTCGGTGACACCGAGAAGGCCGCGGAGCCGGAGAAGACTCCTGCCGTCTGATTACCCCCCGCCCCACCCCCACCCCTCTCCCCGAGCAAATAAGGAGGCCGCCGTGGCCGGCGCCCTGCAGAACGTGACCGACGACTCCTTCGAGGAGGTCGTCCTCAACAGCAAGAAGCCCGTTCTGGTGGACTTCTGGGCTGCCTGGTGCGGTCCCTGCCGCCAGATCGCCCCGTCGCTGGAGGCCATCGCCGCTGAGCATGGCGATCAGATCGAGGTGGTCAAGCTCAACATCGACGAGAACCCCGCCACGGCGGCCAAGTACGGCGTCATGTCCATCCCGACGCTCAACGTCTACCAGGGCGGCGAGGTCGCCAAGACCATCGTCGGTGCCAAGCCGAAGGCCGCCATTGTCCGCGACCTGGAGCCCTTCCTCGGGGACCCGGCCGCCAAGGCCTGACAACGGCGTTTCGCCGGGCCGACTGCCCGGCGAAGTGGTGGAGATGTTTCACGTGAAACCGTGAAACCAAAAAGCCGGGAATTCGGAACGGCCCATCCCGCTCGGGGTGGGCCGTTCCGCATGCCGACGCGGGACCCCTCCCTCCTAGAGCGGCCGGAGCGCGGGCTCCTTCTGAACGGCGCCCAGCAACCGGTCCAGGGCCAGCTCGACGTCTTCCTTCCAGGAAAGGGTGGTGCGGAGCTCCAGCCGCAGCCGTGGATAGACGGGGTGCGGGCGGACCGTCTTGAACCCCACCGAGAGCAGATGGTCTGCGGGCAGCAGACATGCGGGCTCCTTCCAGCGGGCGTCCCCGAACGCCTCCACCGCTCTGAAGCCCCGGCGCAGCAGGTCCTTCGCCACCGTCTGCACCATCACCCGCCCCAGTCCCTGCCCCTGGTAGCCGGGCATGATCAGGGCGGTGATCAGCTGAACGGCGTCCGGGGAGACCGGGCTGGTCGGAAAGGCGGTGGAGCGGGGCACATAGGCGGGTGGAGCGTAGAGAACGAAGCCCACCGGTGTGTCGTCCACATAGACGACCCGGCCACAGGAGCCCCAGTCCAGGAGAACGGCCGAAATCCACGCCTCCTTCTCCAGCCCGGGTGTGCCCGCCTTTACCGCGGCTTCTCCGCTGACCGGGTCAAGCTCCCAGAAGACACAGGAGCGGCACCGCTGGGGGAGGTCCGGAAGGTTGTCCAGCGTGAGCGGTACGAGCCGACGCCCCATGAAGGCTGCTCCTCACTTCCCTCGCCCGCTGCCTCGCGAGCGGCCGCCAGTGTGCTCCTCTCGCGCAGCAGGCTTCCGACAAAGCCACCCAGGGCTCCGAGCCCCAGGCCCGCCGTGACCCATTGGCTGCGGCTCACCTCTCGCATGCCTGGCTCTCCCTCCGCGGTGATCAGGCGGATGCGCATACCGATACGCATCGTAGCGATCGGGCGATGACACGCATACGGGAAGACGCCACAGGGCGGACCACCGCCGGTGTGCACCGGACACGCGATCCGCCCTGAGACTTCCCCGGGCCGGGGCCTGCAAGCGCGAGCGGACCGACCGGTGGGTACGGGTGGTGCCGGAACCCGGCCGCCGGGGTACGGCGCTCGGCCTCACCCGTCCCCGTACGCCTCGTCCGCTCGTGCGTCACCCGCTCCGCGAGCCGGAGGTCGCCCGTTCTACGAGCCGTCCTGCCGGTCGGAGTCCGGCTCCAGCACCCGGCCCTCGCCGGGGGCCAGGGTGGTGAGAATCCGCTCCAGGTCCTCCATGGAGGCGAACTCGACCACGATCTTGCCCTTCTTCTGGCCCAGGTCGACCTTCACCCGGGTCTCGAAGCGGTCGGAGAGCCGGGAAGCCAGACCAGTCAGGGCCGGGGAGACCCGGGAACCGGCCCGGGGCCCCCGGGACTTGGCCGGGGCCTCCGGCTCCGAACCCATCAGGGTGACAAGCTCCTCCACCGAGCGGACCGACAGCCCCTCGGCAACGATCCGCTGTGCCAGCTGCTCCTGAGCCTCCGGGTCCGCCACTGGCAACAGGGCCCGGGCGTGGCCGGCGGAGAGGACTCCGGCGGCGACCCTGCGCCGGACCGGCAGCGGAAGCCGCAGCAACCGGAGGGTGTTGGAGACCTGGGAACGCGAGCGACCGATCCGATCGGCCAGCTCGTCATGGGTGCAGTGGAATTCCTCCAGGAGCTGCTGGTAGGCGGCGGCCTCCTCCAGCGGATTCAGCTGGGCCCGGTGCAGGTTTTCCAGCAGGGCGTCGAGGAGCAGCCGGTCGTCGTCCGTGGCCCGGACGATGGCCGGGATCCGCTCGAGTCCCGCCTCCCGGCAGGCCCGCCACCGCCGCTCGCCCATGATCAGCTCATACCGCTCGGGGGCGACCTGCCGGACGACGACCGGCTGGAGCAGGCCGACCTCCTGAATGGAGACGACCAGCTCGGCCAGCGCCTCCTCGGTGAAGACCTCACGCGGCTGGCGCGGGTTGGGGGTGATCGCGCCGAGCGGCAGCTCCGCGAAGTACGCCCCGGCCGGCGACCCGGCCTCCGCCTCCACCGGCTCCCGCTCCTCCTGCCGCTCCTGGGAGGGCAGGCTCGCTCTCGTGCCCCGCGGATTCGTCACCGTGGCGACCGGAGCTCCACGCCCCGTCAGCGCAGCGGCCGGACCGGGGGAGGCGCCCTTCGGCACCGATGCGACCGGTCGCTCCTGGGGCGCGTCGGGGATCAGCGCCCCCAAACCGCGGCCCAGTCCCCTACGTCGCTCGCTCACTGAATCCCCTCCGACATGCTGTGCTGGTTGTTCGGGTCACCGGGGCGGCCGCCCTGGTGACCGTGGTGGACGTCGTAGTGGATACCGGCGCCACGCAGGGCGATCTCACGCGCCGCCTCCAGATAGGAAAGGGCGCCACTGGATCCCGGATCGTAGGTCAATACCGTCTGCCCATAGCTCGGCGCCTCGGAGATCCGGACCGAGCGCGGGATGCTGGTACGCAGCACCTCGCCACCGAAGTGACTGCGCACCTCCTCGGCCACCTGTGAGGCCAGCCGGGTACGGCCGTCGTACATGGTGAGCAGGATCGTGGAGACATGGAGATGGGTGTTGAGGTGCCCCCGCACCAGCTCCACATTGCGCAGCAGCTGGCCGAGGCCCTCCAGCGCGTAGTACTCGCACTGGATCGGGATGAGTACCTCGGCGCCCGCCACCAGAGCGTTGACGGTCAGCAGCCCCAGCGACGGCGGGCAGTCGATGAGGATGTAGTCCAGCGGCTGCTCATACGCCTGGATGGCACGCTGGAGCCGACTCTCCCGCGCCACCAGCGACACCAGCTCGATCTCCGCACCGGCGAGATCAATGGTGGCCGGGGCGCAGAAGAGGCCCTCGACGTCCGGGACGGGCTGAACCACGTCGGAGAGCGGTTTGCCCTCCACCAGGACGTCATAGATCGAGGGGACCTCGGCATGGTGGTCGATACCGAGGGCGGTGGAGGCGTTGCCCTGCGGGTCGAGGTCGATGACCAGGACACGGGCGCCGTGCAGCGCCAGCGAGGCGGCGAGATTGACCGTGGTGGTCGTCTTGCCGACTCCGCCCTTCTGGTTGGCGACGACCATGATCCGGGTCTGTTCCGGCCGAGGAAGACCGGCGCCGGCCCGGCCCAGCGCCTCCACGGCCAGCTGGGCGGCCCGGCCGACGGGCGCGCCGACGGGATCGGCACCACCCGCGGGGCCGGCGCCGCCGTCGGTCAAGGGCGGTGTTTCACGTGAAACATCATCCCCGGGTGATTCGGTGCGGGGGCCGGGGACCGGGTCGGTCATCGGTCCCGCGATGTTGGCGTCGGACCGCAAGGATTCACTCTCCTCGGCTTCAGGCTCGCGATGGACAGAGCCTGCCATGCTTTTGGGGTCACGAACCAGCGAGGCCCGGGCTTCTGTGGATGAATCCCCCTCTGTGGACAATCCGGTGACCCGTGGGGGTTCCCGACGATCGCGCGATGACCCGGCCGGACGCCCCCGGCTGATGATTCCGTGGAGCAGTGAGCGATGTTTCACGTGAAACACGATGCCTGCGGCCCCTGGCCCATAGGGGGCGACACTCCGCGAGGCGCCCCCTCATGGAGGTGCGGCAGAGACGAGCCCTGCGCGGGCTCAGCTCCCGGAAGATCCCCCGGAGGGCCCGTGAAGCCCTCGGGCCCCACGGGATCAGCCATCCGTCAGCGGTGGCGGCGCGAGGGCCGTGCCGCCTTGGCCCGCTTGGCCGCGAAGCGCACCCCGCCGGGGCTCTCGCCCACCTCGGCCCGCACCACCGTGGACATCGGGTCGACCAGCCCCTCACCGACCTGGAGAACGGAGGTGTTCACCACACCCAGCCTGCCGAGCGCCGCCCGGGCGCCTCGCAGCTCCTCCTCGGCGGTGTCCCCCTTGAGCGCCAGCATTTCCCCGTACGGCCGGAGGAGAGGGACACCCCAGCCGGCCAGCCGGTCCAGCGGCGCCACGGCCCGCGCGGTCACCACATGCACCGGCGGCACCTTGCCGAGCATCTCCTCGGCGCGGCCTCGCACCACGGTCACATGGTCGAGGCCCAACAGCTCGACGACCTCCTGGAGAAAGTTGGTGCGGCGCAGCAGCGGTTCCAGCAGGGTGATCCGAAGATCCGGGCGGACCAGCGCCAGCGGGATGCCCGGCAGCCCCGCGCCGGAGCCGACATCGCAGACCGTGACGCCCTCCGGGACGACCTCCGAGAGCACCGCGCAGTTCAGCAAGTGGCGCTCCCAGAGCCGGGGAACTTCACGCGGTCCGATCAGACCGCGCTTGACCCCGGCGTCCGCCAGAAGCTCGGCATACCGGACGGCCTCCGGGAAGAACTCACCGAATACCGTCCGTGCTGCCTCGGGGGCCTGGGGAAGCTCTTCTGCCTCCGTCACGGGAACACGTCCTTCCGTACCGCTTTGCGGGACTGAGTGGCCGACCGGTCGAGGCCGGTCCTTCTCCGGTCGATCCTGCCGGGACCACGGCCTCCGTTCGACCGGAAAGAACGGAGGCATCCGATGAAACCCCTCGCCCGCCGATGTCGCCATGGACGACCGCCGGCCCGGCCCCGGTGGCGCCCGGAGGACCGGACACGCCCCTGGAGACCGGGAGCGGACCCGACCCCCGGCCTCGGACCTGGAGCCGGCCTCGCGACGGGTTCGGGGAGGCCCGGGTTCCCCAGGTGCACCGGACGACTCCGCAGTGGAGCCGCGGGAAGGGTTCGGCCGGCACCGCCGGGGACCGGGGGACCGACAGACGCCGGCCCCGTCTGCGCACAGACGGGGCCGGGCGGGGAACGCGATCAGGCAGGCAGCACAACGACGAAGCGCTGCGGCTCCTCGCCCTCGGACTCGCTGCGCAGGCCGGCGGCGGCGACCGCGTCGTGCACCACCTTGCGCTCGAACGGGGTCATCGGCTTCAGTCGCACCGGCTCCCCCGAGGACCTGACCTCGTCCACCGCCTTGGCGCCCAGCTCGGCGAGCTCGGCGCGCTTCCTGGCCCGGAATCCGGCGATGTCCAGCATCAGCCGGCTGCGCTCACCGGTCTCCCGGTGCACGGCCAGCCGGGTCAGCTCCTGGAGCGCCTCCAGCACCTCGCCGTCCCGGCCGACGAGCTTCTGAAGATCGCGGCCCGCCGCGTCGCTGACGATCGAGACGGCAGCCCGATCGGCCTCGACGTCCATGTCGATGTCGCCGTCGAGATCGGCGATGTCGAGGAGGCCCTCAAGGTAGTCGGCCGCGATCTCACCCTCCTGCTCCAGGCGGGTCAGGGTGTCGACACCCTCGGCGGCAGAGGTGGTGCCTTCCGTCACGGATGGACTCCTTCTTACTTCTTGGACGACGGGTGCTTGGGCCGCTGCGGGCCCTTGCGCTGTCCGGACTTGGCCTGGCGAGCGGAGCGGGGCGCGGAGTCGCCGCCGGAACCGGCCCCGGCGCGCTCCTCCGCGGCGGTGTCCCCGGCGTCTCCGTCCTTCTTCTCCAGCGACGTCCTGGCGGCCGTGGTGCCGCCGGTCTGCCGCTGAGCCTTGCTCTGCCGCCTTGGCTGCTGACGGCGGCCCGCTGCGGCGTCCTCCGCCTCGGCGGTGGCCGGGTCGGCCTTGGCGACGCTGCCGTCCGCCTGGGCCGAGAAGCCCGCCTTGGCGAGCCCGGTGATGAAGCGCCGCTCGTTCTCGTTGCGGTCCGGCCCCTTGGCGACGACGGCCTGGACGACATTGCGCCGACGCCGGCCGCGTACTTCCCCATGCGTGCTGACGCTCTTGAGCAGGCGCTGGAGGTAGTGGTCCTGGGCCTTGCTGCCCGGCGTCGGGTTCTGGTTGATCACGAACATCTGCTGGCCCATGGTCCAGACGTTGGTGGTCAGCCAGTAGACGAGGACACCGACCGGGAAGTTGATGCCCATCACAGCGAAGATCAGCGGGAAGATGTACATCAGCATCTTCTGCTGCTGCATGTACGGGGTCTTCACCGTCAGGTCGACGTTCTTCATCATCAGCTGGCGCTGCGTGTAGAACTGCGAGGCCGACATCATCACGATCATGACCGCCGTGACGATGCGCACGCTGTTCAGCGAGGCGTCGAGCGCCGCGACCTTCTCGGGGCTGTCCATGAACTTCGCGGCGAGCGGGGCCCCGAAGATGTGCGCCTGCCGGGCGCTGTCGAGCAGCGACTGGTTGATGACGCCGATGGTCTTGCCCGAAGCGATGCTGGAGAGCACGTGGTACAGGGCGAAGAAGAACGGCGACTGCGCCAGGATGGGAAGACACGAGGAGAGCGGGTTGGTGCCCGTCTCCTTGTAGAGCTTCATCATCTCTTCGGACTGACGCTGGCGGTCGTTCTTGTAGCGCTCCTGGATCGCCTTCATCTTGGGCTGGAGCGCCTGCATGTTCCGGGTCGACTTGATCTGCTTCACGAAGAGCGGGATCAGACAGACCCGGATCAGCACCACCAGGGACACGATCGACAGACCCCAGGCCCAGCCCGTGTCGGGTCCGAAGAGAGCTCCGTACAGCTTGTGGAACTGGACGATGACCCACGAGACGGGTGTGGTGATGAAGCTGAACAGACTGGCAATCGTGTCCACTAATCAGGCTCCTTGAGCATTGGGCGAGGTCTCTGCGGCCGGGCTCGTCTCGGCGGAGTGCCCGCCCTTGCCGCCGCGCAGCTTGGCGCGCAGCAGTTCGTGCCAGCGCGGACGCCTGCGGGGCGGGACGTGGTCCACACCGCCGGGCGACCACGGGTTGCACCGCAGGATGCGCCAGGCGGTGAGAGCGCTGCCCTTCACGGCGCCGTGCCGGTCGATGGCCGTAAATCCGTAGTGGGAACACGACGGGTAGTACCGGCAGACGGGCCCGAGCAGCGGGCTGATCGTCCACTGGTACAGCTTGATGAGAGCCAGCAGCGGGTACTTCATCGCGCGCCCCCTCCCAGCAACCGCTGCAGGGCGGCGTCCAGGTCTCGGGCCAGCTGTGCGGTTTCGGCGTCACCCGCTCCGGGCAGCGCCCGCACTACCACCAGGCTACCGGGGGGCAGCTCGGAGAGCCGGTCCCGCATCAGATGGCGCAGTCTGCGCTTCACCTGGTTGCGGACGACGGCACCACCGACGGCCTTGCTGACAACGAAACCCGCACGCGTCGGGGAAGCGCTCTCCCCAGGCGCGTGCGGGTCCGTTGCACCGCTTCGTAGGTGGACGACGAGGCGCGGGCGCCCGGCCCGGCGTCCTCGGCGTACCGCGGTCGCGAAGTCCTCGCGCCGCCTCAGCCGATTCTCGGAAGGCAGCACGTCACGACCTGTTCGCGATCAGGCGGACAGGCGTGCGCGACCCTTGCCACGGCGGGACGCGAGAATCGCGCGGCCGGCACGGGTACGCATGCGCAGGCGGAAACCGTGGGTCTTCGCGCGACGACGGTTGTTCGGCTGGAAGGTGCGCTTGCTCACTCGGGGGCTCCAGAAATGATTTCAGTGGTGGCGGGACATCGCCTGGCTGTCACCGTGCGCCCACGAGTAGCTCGCAATACGCCCGAGTGCACCGCTTCTACTCACGACACGGAAAACCGCTGGTCGTGACCTTTGCCCATCGGAGGCAGGCGGCAGCAGCCATCGACAACTCGACCTGGTTACGGTACGCGCGGCTACGCCATCCGGTCAAACCCGCTCCCCGCCGGGGCCCACTATGCACAGCCTGTGGACAACAACTTGAACCGTGCGCGGCGGCCCGACTACCGTGGCTGAACTCGGATTCCTTTCCTTCCCGCCTGCCGGATCCAACCCGTACCGTCCCAAGAAGCACACATTCGTGGGACCTGTGAGAGAGCGTGCCGCGTGGCTGACGTACCTGCCGATCTTGCCGCAGTGTGGCCACGAGTCCTGGACCAGCTCCTCGGGGAGGGCCAGCAGGGCATCGAGCCGAAGGACAAGCAGTGGATCGAGCGCTGCCAGCCGCTCGCCCTGGTCGCCGACACCGCGCTGCTCGCCGTCCCCAACGAATGGGGCAAGCGCGTGCTGGAGGGCCGGCTCGCTCCGCTGATCAGCGAGACTCTCAGCCGCGAGTGCGGCCGGCCCATCCGGATCGCGATCACCGTGGACGACTCGGCGGGTGAGCCGCCGGCCCCGCCCGCCCCGCCGTCCCGTCCGCAGCAGCCGCGCTACGACGACCCGCCACGCCCCTCCGACGGGGACGGCTACGGCTCGTACGACTCCTACGGGCACCGCTCCCTGCCGGACGACGGCCTGCCGGTGGCCCGCCCCGCCTACCCCGACTACCAGCAGCAGCGTCCCGATCCCGGCGTCTGGCCGCGCGTGCAGGAGGACCTCTCCTGGCAGCAGCCACGGCTCGGCGGGTTCCAGGAGCGCGAGCCCTACGGCTCCTCCCGCCAGGAGCAGCCGCACCGCGACTACCGCGGTCCGGGCTCCGGCTCAGGGGAGCACCTGCCCTCCTACGAACCGCACGCGCCGCGCGAGCAGCACGACCCGCACGACCGCGGCCGCGCCGAGCGCCGCGAGCTGCCCGAACCCGGCGCGCACCGGCCGGGCGGCCCGGGGCACGGCACCGGGCCGGGCTCCGGCGGAGGCGCGCCGGGGACGCCGGGCGCACCGGGCGAACAGCACGCCCGGCTCAACCCGAAGTACCTCTTCGACACCTTCGTCATCGGCTCGTCGAACCGGTTCGCCCACGCGGCCGCCGTCGCCGTCGCCGAGGCACCGGCCAAGGCGTACAACCCGCTCTTCATCTATGGGGAGTCCGGGCTCGGCAAGACCCATCTGCTGCACGCGATCGGTCATTACGCGCGCAGCCTCTATCCGGGCACCCGGGTGCGGTACGTGAGCTCCGAGGAGTTCACCAACGAGTTCATCAACTCGATCCGCGACGGCAAGGGCGACACCTTCCGCAAGCGCTACCGGGACGTGGACATCCTGCTCGTCGACGACATCCAGTTCCTGGCGAGCAAGGAGTCGACGCAGGAGGAGTTCTTCCACACCTTCAACACCCTGCACAACGCCAACAAGCAGATCGTCCTCTCCTCCGACCGGCCGCCCAAGCAGCTGATGACCCTGGAGGACCGGCTGCGCAACCGGTTCGAGTGGGGGCTCACCACCGATGTGCAGCCGCCGGAGCTGGAGACGCGTATCGCGATCCTGCGGAAGAAGGCGGTGCAGGAGCAGCTCAACGCCCCGCCGGAGGTGCTGGAGTTCATCGCCTCGCGGATCTCGCGGAACATCCGGGAACTGGAGGGCGCGCTGATCCGGGTGACGGCCTTCGCCTCGCTCAACCGGCAGCCGGTGGACCTGGGACTGACCGAGATCGTGCTGAAGGACCTGATCCCGGGCGGCGAGGACGCGGCCCCGGAGATCACGGCCGGCGCCATCATGGCGGCGACCGCGGACTACTTCGGGCTGACCGTCGAGGACCTGTGCGGATCGTCGCGCAGCCGGGTGCTGGTGACGGCCCGGCAGATCGCGATGTACCTCTGCCGGGAGCTGACCGACCTCTCGCTGCCGAAGATCGGCGCCCAGTTCGGCGGCCGGGACCATACGACGGTGATGCACGCCGACCGCAAGATCCGGGCGCTCATGGCGGAACGGCGCTCCATCTACAACCAGGTCACCGAGCTGACCAACCGCATCAAGAACGGCTGAGCGGCCCCGGGCGGGCCGTCCGGCACCGAAGGGCGTTTCCGGAGTACGGCTCCGGGGGCGCCCTTCGCCGTACCGCCGGGGTCCTGCGGCGTCCTGGCGGCTTCCTTCGTACGGCCGCGGGGCCTCGCGCGGCTCCGGCGGTCCCGTAGGGCCTCTGGCGCGGACCCGGACCGGCCGCTCCGGCGGCTCCGAGCAGCCCTGAACGGTCCCGCCACGGGGCTTTCCGGCGGGCTCCGGAGCCGTGCACAGCCCTGTGCACGGTCGCCGCTGTTCGAATGAGGGACCGCTGACTACCGCCGACTGCGGTTCTCCACAGTTCGGCAGCAGAACGATCATCCACAGGCTGGGGACCGTCGAGTTGTCCAGACGCCGTCCACAAGCCGACCGGGGCACGGATGATCATCGCAGGTCAGCTGGTTGGGGATTCGTGGACGACGGGCTTCCACAGACTGTGGACAACGAATTCATCCACAGGCCGTGCTCGGAGTTGTCCACTGTCCGCCCACAGGCCCCGGCCTCCGGTCCACAGCTTCTCCACACCGCTGTCCACTGTTCGGCAAGGCGACACCGCGTCTCACTGGCGGGAGTGAAAGCCGTCACACCAACGTGGTCGGTTGGGCTGTGGGGAACCGGGGTAAAGCTGGGGACAGCACTGGGGAGAAGTGGCGTCCACCTGTGCATCGAGTGTGCAGAACTTTCCCGTGTCCACAGCGGCAGGCACTTGTCCACGGCCGCCGCCCACAGGTGCGGTGGACAAAAAACGGGCTCTGACCTGCGTGGACGACGTTATCCACGGTTTCCACAAGCCCTACTACTACTCCCACACAGAGTTAGCGCTGAATTCGTTGGGAAGCGGGGCCTGTGCACAACTCGAGCCGGGAGCTCCGTCCGCCCCTCGTCATGACTTGACCCCGAGCCGCACCGAGTGCCGACGGTGTGCGTCAGACTGGTTCCCGGCATCCGCTCCCCCCGGCGGGGACCTGATGCCGGACGAGGAAGGCCAGCAGGGCGAGCCAGCAACAGCAGGAGGCGGTTCCGGTGAAGATCCGGGTGGAGCGCGATGTACTCGCGGAGGCGGTGGCGTGGGTGGCCCGCAGCCTCCCGGCACGGCCGCCCGCTCCCGTACTCGCTGGCCTGCTGCTGAGGGCCGAGAGCGGACAGCTCAGTTTCTCCAGCTTCGACTACGAGGTGTCCGCGCGCGTCTCGGTGGAGGCCGAGGTGGAGGAGGAGGGCACCGTTCTCGTCTCCGGCCGGCTGCTCGCCGACATCTGCCGCGCCCTCCCCAACCGCCCGGTGGAGATCTCCACAGACGGTGTACGGGCGACCGTGGTCTGCGGCTCCTCCCGCTTCACCCTCCACACCCTCCCGGTGGAGGAGTACCCGTCGCTGCCCCAGATGCCCACCGCCACCGGCACCGTGCCCGGCGAGGTCTTCGCCTCCGCCGCCGCCCAGGTCGCCATCGCCGCGGGCCGGGACGACACGCTGCCCGTCCTCACCGGTGTCCGGATCGAGATCGAGGGCGACACCGTCACCCTGGCCTCCACCGACCGCTACCGCTTCGCCGTCCGCGAGTTCCTGTGGAAGCCGGAGTCCCCGGACGCCTCGGCCGTCGCCCTGGTGCCCGCCAAGACGCTGCTGGACACCGCCAAGTCTCTGACCAGCGGTGACACCGTCACCCTGGCGCTCTCCGGCTCGGGCGCCGGCGAGGGGCTGATCGGTTTCGAGGGCGCCGGCCGCCGCACCACCACCCGGCTGCTCGAGGGCGACCTGCCGAAGTACCGCACGCTCTTCCCGACCGAGTTCAACTCCGTCGCGGTGATTGAGACCGCCCCGTTCGTCGAGGCCGTCAAGCGCGTGGCCCTGGTGGCCGAGCGGAACACCCCGGTCCGGCTCACCTTCGAGCAGGGCGTGCTGATCCTGGAGGCGGGCTCCAGCGACGACGCACAGGCTGTGGAAAGGGTGGACGCGCAGCTGGAGGGCGACGACATCTCGATCGCCTTCAACCCGACCTTCCTGCTGGACGGACTCAGCGCGATCGACTCCCCGGTCGCCCAGCTCTCCTTCACCACGTCCACCAAGCCCGCGCTGCTGAGCGGCCGGCCGGCCCTCGACGCCGAGGCGGACGAGGCCTACAAGTACCTGATCATGCCGGTGCGGCTGAGCGGCTGATCAGCGCCTTTGAGCGGCTGACCCCACAGGTGTGCGACCGCGTCCGGGCGTAGGCTCGGACGCGGGCAGAACACGGCACACAACGATTTGAGGATGCACTGATGGAGCTCGGTCTCGTCGGCCTCGGCAAGATGGGCGGCAACATGCGCGAGCGCATTCGCCGCGCGGGGCACACCGTCATCGGCTACGACCGCAACCCGGACGTCTCGGACGTCGACAGCCTCGAAGAGCTGGTGTCCAAGCTCAAGGGACCCCGGGTGGTCTGGGTCATGGTCCCGGCCGGCGCGGCCACCCAGGCGACCATCGACGAACTCGCCGGCCTGCTGTCGCCCGGCGACGTGGTCGTGGACGGCGGCAACTCCCGCTGGACCGACGACGAGAAGCACGCCGTCGAGCTGGGCCTCAAGGAGATCGGCTTCGTCGACTGCGGGGTCTCCGGCGGTGTCTGGGGCCTGGAGAACGGCTACGCCCTGATGTACGGCGGTACCGAGGAGAACGTGGCGAAGGTCCAGCCGGTCTTCGACGCGCTCAAGCCCGAGGGTGAGTTCGGCTCGGTCCACGCGGGCAAGGTCGGCGCCGGCCACTTCGCCAAGATGGTCCACAACGGCATCGAGTACGCCATGATGCAGGCGTACGCCGAGGGCTGGGAACTGCTGGAGAAGGTCGACTCGGTCACCGACGTCCGTGAGGTCTTCCGCTCCTGGCAGGAGGGCACGGTCATCCGCTCCTGGCTGCTCGACCTCGCGGTCGACGCGCTGGACGAGGACGAGCACCTGGAGAAACTGCGCGGCTTCGCGCAGGACTCCGGCGAGGGCCGGTGGACGGTCGAGGCGGCCATCGACCACGCGGTGCCGCTGCCCGCCATCACCGCCTCGCTCTTCGCCCGGTTCGCGTCCCGCCAGGACGACTCCCCGCAGATGAAGATGATCGCCGCGCTCCGCAACCAGTTCGGCGGCCACGCGGTCGAGGCCAGCAAGAAGTAGGTCCAGGGGGCCGCGCGCCGGTGCGCGCGGCCGCCGTTCGTGCCGGAAGGTCCCCCGCGCAGCCATGCATGTCACGCATTTGTCGCTGGCCGACTTCCGGTCGTACGCCCGGGTCGAGGTACCCCTCGATCCGGGCGTCACCGCGTTCGTGGGCGCCAACGGGCAGGGCAAGACCAATCTGGTCGAGGCGATCGGCTATCTCGCCACCCTCGGCAGCCACCGGGTCTCCTCGGACGCGCCGCTCGTCCGGATGGGCGCCGAGCGGGCGATCGTCCGCGCCGCCGTCACCCAGGGCGAGCGCTCCCAACTGGTCGAGCTGGAGCTCAACCCGGGCCGCGCCAACCGGGCCAGGATCAACCGGTCATCGCAGGTCAGGCCGCGTGATGTGCTGGGCATCGTGCGCACCGTGCTGTTCGCGCCGGAGGATCTGGCGCTGGTCAAGGGCGACCCCGGCGAGCGGCGCCGGTTCCTGGACGAGCTGGTCACCGCCCGTTCTCCGCGCATGGCGGGCGTCCGCTCCGACTACGAGCGGGTGCTCAGACAGCGGAACACCCTGCTGAAGTCCGCCGCCCTGGCCCGTCGCCACGGCGGGCGCTCCATGGACATGTCCACCCTGGACGTCTGGGACCAGCATCTGGCCCGGGCCGGCGCCGAGCTGCTCGCCCACCGGCTGGACCTGGTCACCACCCTCCAGCCGCTGGCCGACAAGGCGTACGAGCAGCTCGCCCCGAGTGGCGGCCCGGTCGCCCTCACCTACAAGGGCGCGGTGGAGGGCGCCCGGACGCGCGAGGAGCTGTACGAGGGACTGCTCGGCGCGCTGGCCGAGGTGCGCAAGCAGGAGCTGGAGCGGGGCGTCACCCTGGTGGGCCCGCACCGCGACGACCTGGTGCTCGGGCTGGGCGAGCTGCCCGCCAAGGGGTACGCCAGCCATGGCGAGTCCTGGTCGTACGCGTTGGCACTGCGCCTCGCCTCGTACGACCTGCTGCGCGGCGAGGGCAACGAGCCCGTACTGGTGCTGGACGACGTCTTCGCGGAGCTGGACGCCCGCCGCCGGGAGCGGCTGGCCGAACTGGTGGCCCCGGCCGAGCAGGTGCTGGTCACGGCCGCGGTGGACGAGGACGTGCCGGACGCGCTGGCGGGCGTGCGGTACCTGGTGGCGGAAGGGACGGTGGAGCGGCGGTGACCTTCGGCATCTCCCCGGGCGGTACGGGCCCGGGCGGTACGGACCCCGTGGGCGGCCGGCCGGAAGCCGGTGCGGCCCCGCTCCCCGCCGCGCCCCAGGGCCCCGACGCGGCTCCGGTGCCCGCTCCGTCGGGTGTGGACCTGGCGCGGGTGGCGCTGCGGGCCGCCAAGGAGCAGGCGAAGGCCCGGGGCGCTGCCGCCCAGCAGAAGAAGCAGGCCCGGCGGGGCGGCGGGCTGCGCTCGGGTGCCCGGGCCGACGGCCGGGACCCGCTGCCGCTGGGAGCCGCCATCAACCGGCTGATCACCGAACGTGGCTGGGAGGCCCCGGCGGCGGTCGGCGGGGTCATGGGGCGCTGGCCGCAGATCGTGGGCGAGGACCTGGCGAAGCACTGCGTCCCGCTCCGGTACGACGAGGATCCCGAGGAGCGGGTGCTCACCGTGCAGTGCGACTCCACC
Source organism: Streptomyces pyxinae (assembly GCF_024756275.1). GTDB lineage: Bacteria > Actinomycetota > Actinomycetes > Streptomycetales > Streptomycetaceae > Streptomyces > Streptomyces pyxinae. The sequence goes on from NZ_JANUGQ010000003.1 coordinate 261,701, forward strand.
GTCTGGGCCACCCAACTGCGGCTGCTCGCCCCCCGGCTGGTGGCCCGGCTCAACGAGGACCTGGGCCATGGCACGGTACAGATGATCAAGGTGCTGGGGCCGGGCGGTCCCCGGCGCGGCTACGGCCCGCTGCGGGCCCCGGGCAGTACGGGGCCGGGCGACACCTACGGGTGAGGCGGGCGGGCACCGGGGCGGGACCTCCGCACCGGCGCCCCGCGCGCGCCGCGCCTCTCCGCGCCGGGCGGGGTGCCGGGTGCGAACTCTTCGGGGGTAAGGGCCCGGGCCGCCCGCGCCGCGAGGGCTTGGGCCGGTTGCGGGGCGGGGACCGGGAGGCGCGGCGACGGGTGGTCCACCGGGCGGGCCCGGGCCGGGGCGGGCGGCCGATCGGCGGAGTCGTACCGCTGTCGGATCCTCCACTCTGCCCACCGGGCGGTGTTCAGGCGCTCTGTTTCACGTGAAACAGAGTGGCGTCAACGGGGCTGTTTCACGTGAAACGGGGGTTTCACGTGAAACAGGGCGGGGCCTACGGCTTCGGAGGTCCGTCCCGCTGCGTGAACGGCCGGCCGCCGCGTGCCGTCTGCCCGGTGGGAGTCGCGGGCGGGTGGCTCTGTCGCCGTCTCCCCGGTGCTGTGCCCCGGCGGCGCCGGTGCGGGCAGGTGGCGGGGCCCGGGGGCGCGCGGACCGGCCGGTCGGTGAGGCGGCCGTCACCGTAGCGGCAGGTTGACATCCCGAAGCGCTGAGTGCCCGCGTGAGCCTCTCGGGCCCCCACCCCGCATATGGGGAGTCGGTTCCCGCCGGTTCAGGGCGGCACATGCGGACTCAGGCACCGCCAAACCCCCATGAGTGTCAGCGCTACCGGTAGACTGGTAGGTAATCCCGCCCACTGCGGAACATGTCGATCGACGCAGCCGCTCCCGCACGCCCGGAGAGACGGCCTGTGCTGTGCCAGAAAGGGCGCTTCGTGGCCGATTCCGGCAACCCCAACGAGAACACTCCGTCCACCGCCGCCGGCGAAGCCGCCGGGGCAGCCGCCCCCACCGACGGCCCGCAGGCTCCCGCCAACGGCGAGGTCACCGCCTCGTACGACGCCAGCGCGATCACCGTCCTCGAAGGGCTGGACGCGGTCCGGAAGCGGCCGGGCATGTACATCGGCTCGACCGGTGAGCGCGGCTTGCACCACATGGTCCAGGAGGTCGTGGACAACTCCGTCGACGAGGCGCTGGCCGGTCACGCGGACACCATCGACGTCACGATCCTCGCCGACGGCGGAGTCCGGGTGATCGACAACGGGCGAGGCATCCCCGTCGACATCCACCCCGTCGAGAAGAAGCCCGCCGTCGAGGTCGTGCTCACCGTGCTGCACGCGGGCGGCAAGTTCGGCGGCGGCGGGTACGCCGTCTCCGGCGGTCTGCACGGCGTCGGTGTCTCCGTGGTCAACGCGCTCTCCACCAAGGTGTCGGTCGACATCAAGCGCGACGGCCACCGCTGGACGCAGGAGTACAAGCTCGGCGTCCCCACCGCGCCGCTCGCCAAGCACGAGGCGGTCGAGGACTCCGGCACCACGGTGACCTTCTGGGCCGACCCGGACGTCTTCGAGACCACCGAGTACAGCTTCGAGACCCTCTCCCGGCGCTTCCAGGAGATGGCGTTCCTCAACAAGGGCCTGACCATCACGCTCACCGACGAGCGCGAGTCGGCCAAGGCGACGATGAACGCCGACGACCCGGACGCCTCGGCCGAGACGGCCGAGGAGCCGCCGGCCCGTACGGTGACCTACTTCTACGAGGGCGGCATCGTCGACTTCGTGAAGTACCTCAACAGCCGCAAGGGCGAGCTGATCCACCCCACGGTCATCGACGTCGAGGCCGAGGACCGGGACCGGCTGCTCTCGGTCGAGATCGCGATGCAGTGGAACTCGCAGTACACCGAGGGCGTGTACTCCTTCGCGAACACGATCCACACCCATGAGGGCGGTACGCACGAGGAGGGCTTCCGAGCCGCGCTGACCGGCCTGGTCAACCGGTACGCCCGCGACCGCAAGCTGCTCCGTGAGAAGGACGACAACCTCACCGGCGAGGACATCCGCGAGGGCCTCACCGCGATCATCTCGGTCAAGCTGGGCGAGCCGCAGTTCGAGGGCCAGACCAAGACCAAGCTGGGCAACACCGAGGCGAAGACCTTCGTCCAGAAGGTGGTGCACGAGCACCTCACCGACTGGTTCGACCGCAATCCCAACGAGGCCGCGGACATCATCCGCAAGGGCATCGCGGCGGCCACCGCCCGGGTGGCGGCCCGCAAGGCCCGCGATCTGACCCGGCGCAAGGGTCTGCTGGAGTCGGCCTCGCTGCCCGGCAAGCTCTCCGACTGCCAGTCGAACGACCCCATCAAGTGCGAGATCTTCATCGTCGAGGGTGACTCCGCCGGCGGCTCGGCCAAGTCCGGCCGGAACCCGATGTACCAGGCGATCCTGCCGATCCGCGGCAAGATCCTGAACGTCGAGAAGGCCCGGGTCGACAAGATCCTCCAGAACACCGAGGTCCAGGCGCTGATCTCGGCCTTCGGTACCGGGGTCCACGAGGACTTCGACATCGAGAAGCTCCGCTACCACAAGATCATTCTCATGGCGGACGCCGACGTCGACGGCCAGCACATCAACACCCTGCTGCTGACCTTCCTCTTCCGCTTCATGCGCCCGCTGGTCGAGGCGGGCCACGTCTATCTCTCCCGTCCGCCGCTCTACAAGATCAAGTGGGGCCGGGACGACTTCGAGTACGCCTACTCGGACCGGGAGCGCGACGCTCTGGTGGAGCTGGGCAAGCAGAACGGCAAGCGGATCCGGGAGGACTCGATCCAGCGGTTCAAGGGTCTCGGTGAGATGAACGCCGAGGAACTGCGCGTCACCACCATGGACATCGACCACCGGGTGCTCGGCAAGGTCACCCTGGACGACGCCGCGCAGGCCGACGACCTGTTCTCGGTGCTGATGGGCGAGGACGTGGAGGCGCGGCGCTCGTTCATCCAGCGCAATGCCAAGGACGTCCGCTTCCTCGACATCTGAGTCGGTCTCAGCTGACCGCACGAAAGGAACTGAAGACCAGCAATGGCCGACGAGAACACTCCTGAGAACCCCGGAACCCCTGAGTCCCCCGAGAACCCGGCGACCCCTGCGGCCTCCGGGGATGCGCGGAACGCCGGCGAGGCCGCCGGCGGCGGTGAGGACGGCACGGTCGCGGCCGGCGGCGCCGGTGGCCCGGAGGCCCCGGCGGGCGCCCCCGCCCCGGTGATCACCGCGGATGACGAGGCGTCCGCGATGCGGATCGAGCCCGTGGGGCTCGAGACCGAGATGCAGCGCTCGTACCTCGACTACGCGATGTCCGTCATCGTCTCGCGCGCGCTGCCGGACGTCCGGGACGGCCTCAAGCCGGTCCACCGCCGGGTGCTGTACGCGATGTACGACGGCGGATACCGGCCCGAGAAGGGCTTCTACAAGTGCGCCCGCGTCGTCGGTGACGTCATGGGTACGTACCACCCGCACGGCGACACCTCGATCTACGACGCCCTGGTCCGGCTGGCCCAGCCGTGGTCGATGCGGATGCCGCTGGTCGACTCCAACGGCAACTTCGGCTCCCCGGGCAACGACCCGGCGGCGGCCATGCGCTACACCGAGTGCAAGATGGCGCCGCTGTCGATGGAGATGCTCCGGGACATCGACGAGGAGACCGTCGACTTCCAGGACAACTACGACGGCCGCAACCAGGAGCCGACGGTTCTGCCGTCCCGGTTCCCGAACCTGCTGGTCAACGGCTCCGCCGGCATCGCGGTCGGCATGGCGACCAACATCCCCCCGCACAATCTGCGCGAGGTCGCGGAGGGCGCCCAGTGGGCTCTCCAGCACCCGGACGCCGGCCATGAGGAGCTGCTCGACGCCCTGATCGAGCGGATCAAGGGCCCGGACTTCCCGACCGGCGCCCTGGTGGTCGGCCGCAAGGGCATCGAGGAGGCGTACCGCACCGGGCGCGGCTCCATCACCATGCGCGCGGTGGTCGAGGTCGAGGAGATCCAGAACCGCCAGTGCCTGGTCGTCACCGAGCTGCCCTACCAGGTCAACCCGGACAACCTCGCGCAGAAGATCGCCGACCTGGTGAAGGACGGCAAGGTCGGCGGCATCGCGGACGTACGCGACGAGACCTCCTCGCGCACCGGCCAGCGTCTGGTCATCGTGCTCAAGCGGGACGCGGTCGCCAAGGTCGTCCTCAACAACCTCTACAAGCACACCGACCTCCAGACCAACTTCGGCGCCAACATGCTGGCGCTGGTCGACGGTGTGCCGCGCACCCTCTCACTGGACGCGTTCATCCGGCACTGGGTGACGCACCAGATCGAGGTCATCGTCCGGCGTACCCGGTACCGGCTGCGCAAGGCGGAGGAGCGGGCGCACATCCTGCGCGGTCTGCTCAAGGCGCTGGACGCCATCGACGAGGTCATCGCGCTCATCCGGCGCAGCGACACGGTCGAGGTGGCGCGCGAGGGCCTGATGGGTCTGCTGGAGATCGACGAGATCCAGGCCAACGCCATCCTGGAGATGCAGCTCCGCCGGCTGGCCGCCCTGGAGCGGCAGAAGATCGTCGCCGAGCACGACGAGCTCCAGGCGAAGATCAATGAGTACAACGCGATCCTGGCCTCCGAGTCCCGGCAGCGCCAGATCGTCAGCGAGGAGCTGGCGGCGCTGGTGGAGAAGTTCGGCGACGACCGGCGCTCCAAGCTGGTCCCGTTCGACGGCGACATGTCCATCGAGGACCTGATCGCCGAGGAAGACATCGTCGTCACCATCACCCGCGGCGGCTATGTGAAGCGGACGAAGACCGTCGACTACCGCTCGCAGAAGCGCGGCGGCAAGGGCGTGCGGGGCACCAAGCTTCGCGAGGACGACATCGTCGACCACTTCTTCGTCTCCACCACCCACCACTGGCTGCTGTTCTTCACCAACAAGGGCCGGGTCTACCGGGCCAAGGCGTACGAGCTGCCGGACGCCAGCCGGGAGGCCCGCGGTCAGCACGTCGCCAATCTGCTCGCCTTCCAGCCGGACGAGAAGATCGCGGAGATCCTCGCCATCCGCGACTACGAGGCGGTGCCCTACCTGGTGCTCGCCACCAAGGCGGGTCTGGTGAAGAAGACCTCGCTCAAGGACTACGACTCCTCGCGCTCCGGCGGTGTCATCGCCATCAACCTCCGGGAGACCGAGGACGGCCGGGACGACGAGCTGATCGGCGCGGAGCTGGTGTCGGCGGAGGACGATCTGCTGCTCATCAGCAAGAAGGCCCAGTCGATCAGGTTCACCGCGACGGACGAGGCGCTTCGCCCGATGGGACGCGCCACCTCGGGTGTCAAGGGAATGAGTTTCCGCGAGGGCGACGAACTGCTGTCGATGAATGTGGTGCGGCCCGGTACGTTCGTCTTCACCGCGACGGACGGCGGCTACGCCAAGCGAACCGCCGTGGACGAATATCGCGTCCAGGGACGTGGTGGCCTCGGTATCAAGGCCGCCAAGATCGTTGAGGACCGCGGCTCGCTCGTCGGCGCGCTGGTGGTCGAGGAGACCGACGAGATCCTCGCCATCACGCTGTCCGGTGGTGTGATTCGTACGCGAGTCAACGAAGTCAGGGAGACGGGCCGTGACACCATGGGCGTCCAACTGATCAACCTGGGCAAGCGCGACGCGGTGGTCGGCATCGCGCGCAACGCCGAGGCGGGTGCCGAGGCCGAAGAGGTCGAAGGCGCCGACGGTACAGAGGGCACAGAAGGTACGGGCGGCACCGAGGGTGTCGCGGTGACTGGGGCCGCCGAGGCGGCCGGGTCCGCCGGGGACACGGAGTCTTCGGCCGGGGAGCACGAGGAGTAAGAGCGTGAGTGGAGCCACGGGCGCCGGATCGGCTGCTTCCAAAACGAAAGGTGCCCGTGGCTCCGCCGCGGACTCCCAGGGGGTGTCGGTGACCACGTACGACGAGGGGCCGCTGCCCGGCGATCGCCCCGCCGCCAAGAAGTCCTCCGGTCCGTACCACCCGCCGCAGGCGTACGGCGCCGGGGACGGCGGCCAGGGCGGCGCGGCCGCCCGGCTGGCGCGTACCGGCGCCAAGACCACCCCGCGCACCCGCAAGGCCCGGCTGCGGGTGGCCAAGGCCGATCCCTGGTCGGTGATGAAGGTGAGCTTCCTGCTCTCCATCGCGCTCGGCATCTGCACGGTGGTCGCCGCCGCGGTGCTCTGGATGGTCATGGACGCGATGGGCGTCTTCACCACGGTCGGCGGCACGATCAGCGAGGCCACCGGCTCCAATGAGAGCAACGGCTTCGACCTCCAGTCCTTCCTGTCGCTGCCGCGGGTGCTGCTCTTCACCTCGGTGATCGCGGTGATCGACGTCGTCCTCGCGACGGCGCTGGCCACCCTCGGTGCCTTCGTCTACAACCTGTCGGCGGGCTTCGTCGGCGGGGTCGAGCTCACGCTCGCCGAGGACGAGTAGCCCCGGGCAGCGGATTTGGGGAGTTCCGGCTCTGTGCGCTAATCTTCAGAGGTCAGCGCGCAGCGCGGCGGGGCTATAGCTCAGTTGGTTAGAGCGCATCCCTGATAAGGATGAGGCCACAGGTTCAAATCCTGTTAGCCCCACAGTCGAAGAAGCCCGGCAGGTCATCATTGACCGGCCGGGCTTCTTCGTGTGCACCCGCCCTGTTCTGTCGTGAAGCACCCTGTTCCGCCGTGGAGCCGCCGTTCTTCCCCGCCGTCCCCGGGCCGGTGCGGGGGGCCGGAGGCAGGTCACCGATTGGTATCGGCCGGTGTGTATAGTCGGGCGCCAGAAGGTCTCCTACGTCAAGAAAGACGAGGTCGCGCGGTGAAGAAGCTTCTCCTGGTCGCCCTGGCCGCCATCGGCGGACTCCTCGTGTACCGCCAGATCCAGGCGGACCGCGCCGAGCAGGACCTGTGGACGGAGGCGACCGACTCCGTGCCCGCTGGTTCCGGTGTGTGAGCCGAGGCAGTCGACAGACGAACTGCGTACGGGCCCCGGTCGCTGAGTCAGCGACCGGGGCCTTGTGCTGTCCGGGCCTCGCCAGGCGTTCCGGACGCCGGGGCCCGGTTGCGGGACGGCCCCGCCGGGATTCGCCACCGCAACGATTTCCTTCGCGGCAGCGAATGCGCCCGGATGCCGCCGGTCTTCCGGCCGGGCGCAGACAGCGGCGCCGCGGCCGGGGCAGGATGGTCCGGCACCACGGGCCCGGAGCCCGGCGGGGTGCGGACCACAGGCCCTGGGGGGAGCAGCCGGTGATGAGGCGGTGGGGGACGAAACGGCGAGCGAAGAGACGGTGCGCCGGGGCCGGGCGGCCGGCCGGGATCGCGCTGCGGTGCGCCGCGGCGGCCGGCGCCGCGCTGCTGGGGACGGCGGTGGCCCGGCCGGCCTCGGCGGCGGAGGCGCCCGGCTCGTACGCCTTCGCCGACGGCGCCCGGACGGTGCGCGGCGCGGCGGGCAGCAGCGACGCCCCGGTGATCGAGGCGGGCGCCGTGTACCGGGACGCGGTCGAGGCGGACGGGAAGCTGTTCTACCGGGTCGAGCTGGACGCCCGGAGCAACGCCTATGTCTCCGCCGTCGCCGTCCCCCCGGCGGACGGCCGGGTCACCTATGAGGACAGGCTCAAGGTGACGCTCCAGGACCGGGACGGCCGCGACTGCGGCCATGACGACGCCCCGATCGGCTCGGCCGCCTACCCCCGGCCGCTGGCCACCTCTGCCGGCCGCACCGTCGAGGCCGGCGGTTCCACCTGCCAGGAGGCCGGCCCGTACTACCTCGTCGTCGAGCGGGCCACCGGCAAGGGCTCCTCGCGCGAGCCCTGGCAGCTGGAGCTCCGCCCCGTGCTGGAACCCGGTCCCCGGGACGCCGGCCCCACCGCCGCGCCCTCCGTATGGCCGAGCGCCTCCCCGCCGCCCCCGGGCGGTCTCCGGGACCGGACCGGAGGTGGCGGGTTCGCCGACGCTCCCGGGCTGACCCAGGGGGAGTGGAAGGACCGGATCGAGCCGGGCCGGAGCCGGTTCTACCGGGTGCCGGTCGACTGGGGTCAGCAGCTCTTCGCCGACGCCGAACTGGGCAGTTCCGCCGGGACCGGCGGCGGTTCGGTGGGCAGCGCGCTGGCCGTCGACCTCTACAACCCGGCGCTCGGCCTGGTGACGAGCGGGAACGGTGTCTCCTACGACGGCAGACAGAAGTCGGTGGCGCTCGACGCGCTGCCGCCGGTCGCCTACGAGAACCGTTTCTCCTCCGACTCCACCGTGCGGGCCGTGCGGTTCGCCGGCTGGTACTACCTGCGGGTCACGCTCAGCCCCGAGGTCGGCGGGAGCTTCGGCCGGAAGCCGTACGGGCTGTCCCTGCGGGTCACCGTGCGGGGCACCCCGAAGCCCTTCGCCTACGACGGGTTCCCCGGGATTTTCGCGGTGACGGCCGGCGACCGGGAGGACGCTGCCGCTGGGCGGAGCGTGCCGGGGGCGGCGGCCAGGAGCGCCACCCTGCGGACCGTCGCGGTGGCGGGGATCGGCACCGGGACGGCCCTGGTGCTCGGGCTCGGTGCCTGGGCCCTGTCAGCCCGCAGGACCGCGGCCCGCTGAGGTCCGTACTCCCCGGGGCAGCCGTGGGGTGGCCGCGACCGGGCCGCCGGAGGGTCAACCCCTGGCGAGCGCCCAGAAACCGACGGCGTAACAGATCAGGGCCAGCAGCAGCACCGGTACGGCCACCTTCGGCGGCGGTCCGGGGCGCCGGCGCGCGGCGGCCGTGCGGGCCGGCGCCCCGGACGGGCCGGGCGCCCCGGACGGGCCGGATGGGTCAGGTACGCCGGACAGGCCGGGTCCGGTGGCCGGCCGGCCCAGGTGCGCCGGCGCGGTGTACGGGCGAGTGGGCGCCGGTTCCGGCCGGGCGCTCAGCAGGTCCGGGGCGGCGACGCCCTGGACGGCGATCCCTGGAACGGCGTCTCCCGTGACGGCGGCGCCCGGGGCGGCGGGCGCCGGGACAGGGGCCCCCGGGGCGGCGGCCTCCGGGGCGGTAGTGGCTCCCGGGGCGGCGGGCGCCGCGGGCCCGGGCCGTAGCCAGGCCCCCGGCACGGGTCCGGGCGGTGGGCCCTGCGGGCGCTCGGGTGGCGGGGCGAGCCGGGAGGTGCCGGTGCCGGACGAAACCGACCACGGCCGGCCGGACGCGGGAGCGGCACCGGCTCCCGGACCGGTGACGGGCCCGCCGGTCGGGCAACCGACGGGCCCGGGCCCGCCGGGCGCCGGGCCACCCGCCGCGCCGCCGGTGCCGGCGGCCGGGGCGGCCGCAGCAACCGGGTCGGCCGGTGCGCCCGTGGCCGGGCCCTCCGGCGGGACGGCCGCTCCGTTGCCAGCTCCACCGCCGTACCCGGTGCCGTACCCGGTGACCTTCCTGGTGCCCTCGACGGGAGCGCGGGGCGCGGGGCTGTCCGGGCCCTCAGGGCCGTACCCGGCGGGCAGCGGGCCGAGCTGGTCGAAGACCTCGACCGGCTCCTCATCCCGCCCCGGCTCCGGGAGCAGCTCGACGGCGGCCGCCAGAGCCTTCCGGGCGCCGGTGGCGGTACGGAACCGGGCCGCCGGGTCCGGCTGGAGCAGACCGGCGACGACCTGCCACAGCGGCTCGGGCACGCCCTGCGGGGCACCCGGGGTGCCGTACGCCGTGAAGTGGTCGACCAGGGCCCTGGTGTCCGGCTTGCGGCCCTCCAGCAGATGGAGGGCGACCAGGCCCACCGCGAACAGATCGGCGGCGAAGTCCGGTTCGGCGCCCAGCAATTGTTCGGGCGCGAAGTAGCCCGGGGTGCCCACCACATAGTCGGTCTCGGTGAGCCGGGGCTCGCCCTTGCGCATGGCGATGCCGAAGTCGGAGAGGCGGAGGTGCGGCCGCCCGGCGCCGGTCGCCTCCAGCAGGATGTTGGCCGGCTTGATGTCCCGGTGCACGACCCCCTCGGCGTGCACCGCCGCCAGACCGGCGAGCAACTGGTCGAGCAGGACGCAGACGAACCGGGCCGGCAGCGGTCCGTAGTCCCCGATGACATGGGCCAGCGAGCCGCCGCCCACCAGGTCCATGGTGAACAGCACCTTGTCGTCGTCGGCCGCCCAGCTGGCGGGGGCGAGGACGTGCGGGTGGTCGATCCGCAGGGCCTGCTCGCGCACGAAGCGCAGCAGGGCGTGGGCATCGCTCTGCTGAAGGACCTTGGCGGCCACATAGCGGCGGCGGCGATGGTCCCAGGCGCGCCAGACGGCGCCCACCCCGCCCCGGCCGATCGGGTCGATCAGCTCGTACCGAGCAGCGAAGACCTCACCCATGCGCCGCGTCCGCTCCCCCACCCCCGCCTGTCCGGACTTTCTCTCAGTTCTGATGCGCCTCGTAGTGGGCGACCGCGTCGGCGGTGCGTCCGGCGCCGTACACCCGCAGGAACTCGGCGAGTTCGGGGTGGGTGGCGGCGAGGGAGTCGGCGGCGTCGATGATGTCCCCGGCGGCGGAGACCGAGCGCAGCAGTGACTGGATCTCGCGGACCACCCGGCGGACCGTCGGCGCGCCCGAGCTGGTGGTGGTCTGGCTGGTCGCGGTGAGCACCGAACCGCCCTGGGACTTCTTGATCTCGTCCATCCGGTCGGTGGCCTCGGCCGCGCTGACACTGCCGTCGGCGACCTGGCCGGCCAGCTCCTGGAGGGCCTGGACCCGCTGGACCACGGCGGGGTTGCCGATCTTCGCGCGTTGGCCGCTCATCAGCTGGGACAGCATCGGCGCCGAGAGCCCCAGTACCGCGGCGAGCCGGGCCTGGTTGAGCCCCAGGTCGTCGATGAGCCGGCGGAAGAGCGCCCCCAGCGGCTCTCCATACCAGCTGCGCTGCAGCTCTCTGGCCCTCGCCGTGGTGTCCTGCTGCGTGGCTTCCATCGCGCCTCCCCATCGCCTCGGTTCGCTGCTGCGAACCTGCCCAGCATCCTACGGAGAGCGGTGTACGACCGGGAGTCCCAATCCCTTTGCCGGGCACCCCCGTCCACCCGGTACTCTGGTCTCCGGCGGCCGCCGCGACGCGAGGACGTGTCCGGTGACCACCACCCGTCCAGGGGCCTTAGCTCAGTTGGTAGAGCGCTGTCTTTGCATGGCAGATGTCAGGGGTTCGACTCCCCTAGGCTCCACCTCACGAGAGCCCTCCTGATCTGTGGAAACGCTGATCAGGAGGGCTCTTCGCACATCTCACGTCGGCACCGAGCCGACACGGTCGCCGGCGTCGGCATCCGGGACCGGACAGGCCCGGACCGGATGCGCGCCGTTCCGGGGCGTCGGGTCCTTCGCCACGTCCGGTGGCGGAAGAGGCGCCACCCCCGCCAGGGCGCCGCCCCGCCATGGCCCCGGCGCCGCCCTGCCGCGATCCTCAGGACCGGCCCGGCCGGGTGTTTCAAGGGTCCGGGCGTCGGGGCGCACGGGGCTGGGAGCGGCGGGGAAGGGCCTCAGCGGGGCGTTGTCCACTCTGATACGGCCGTACGGGTGGTGTTCATCTGAAGATCGGCGCGAGAACGGCGTCGGTCCGAGCAATCCCGAGATGCGTACACATCATGAGAAAGGTATGTAGATCGCCCAACCCGAAAGTGAGGGGTCATGGCCGCTGCCGTCAAGGTGAAGCAGTTCTGGACCGCCTTCATCACCGCTCTCTACGCCCTGCTCTCCGTCGCCGGTCTCACCCGGACCGCTTCCGCAGCCTCCACCACTCCGGCCGCCGCGCCGGCCGCCCCCACCCCTGCCTCCGCACCGGCGGCCGAGCGCACCGCGGCGGGGGTGATCGATCCGCCGGGACGGGGCTCCGGGCCGGCGTCCGCTCAGGAGCCGCTGCCCGTCCGCGTACCGGCCCAGCAGGGGCACGGGAAGCGGTCGGCACACACGCCGGCGCACAGGTCGGCACCGTGGTCCGGCGCCGGGACCACGCACACGGACCCGGTGGATTCGTCGTACGGGACGTACACGCCGTACGGAACGGGTCCGCTGGACCGCTCGCTGCCGCCCACCATCAAGCAGCGCATCCGGGCCGAGGCGCACGGCTCCTCGCCCTCGGTGCGCCGGGTGCCCGCCGCCACCACGCCGCTCGGCGCCGACCTGGCTCTCGCCGATGCGTAGAACGCCGGGGGCCCGTACGCGCCGAAACGCTGGACTCCCGGCGCCCCACCGGTACGGCTCCGCTCAGCGACGGTCGTCGCCGTCGGTCTCCGCGTCCGCCTGCTTCGCCTCCACCTCCGGGTCGAGCACCGCACCGCTGCCGTCGACCGAGGTCAGCGGCGTCCGCTCGGAGACCTCCGTGGCCGCCGGCGGCTCGACCAGCCAGTCGGGGTTGGCCTGCTTGTCCCACCACTTCCAGGCCGCGAAGACCCCGCCCGCCACGACGCCCGCGATCGCGAGGCCCTTGACGAACCGCCCCGTCCGGGCCCGGCGCTCGTGCTTCCTGACAAGCTTCCGGACCTCCTTCGCCGTCACCTGCCCACGCAGCGCGGCCAGCGCGGCGGCGGACCTGGCCGCGGCCTCGGCTCCCACGGGCTGCGCGGCGGCGACCGCCTGCTCCACCCGTGGAACCGTGTAGTCGGCGGCCTGACGCGCGGCCTTACGGGTCTGGTCCACGGCACGCTGAGCGGCCTTGTCGATGTTCGGCGGAACATGCGGGGCGACACGCGTGGCGTACTGGAGACGGGCCTGGGCGCGCGCCTGGTGCGCGGCCGCCGAGACCTTGGGCGCGAGCTTCACACGGGCCTCGTTCGTATAGTGGGCGGCCTGCTCCTTGGCTGTGCCGGCGTAAGGCGCCACCACTTCCGCGGCGTGCAGCACGCTGTCCTTCGCCGAGCCGGTCGCGGCGCGCACGCTGTCCATGCGGGTCACGGGGATCCTCCTCCTCGGTGGCGGGGTCGCTAATTCGGCTTTCCGCCCTTTTCAAAATCATGCCTGCGGGTTGCGCCGTCGGCATGCGGTACCGGGCATCCGGGGCAGCGTGGCGGGGCGGGATGAGCCCGTTCGGCCCCCTGGACCGCGAGGCATCGCGGTGCGCCGACGCAGGGGCACGATCGGCCCTGTCCGACGGACGGTCCGGTTGTTTTCCGCTCTTGCTCGTTCTTTTGTACGTTCCTTTGCTCATTTTCTTGCTTGTTTTTGCTTTTGAGTGACATTGGGTGGACTTCGTGGTCCCGACCCCGGGCAGGTCACGCCGTTCGGCATTGGCCCCGGGGCACTGCCGTGTGTGCCGTCCGGCGTGCCTCCATCCGCCGGGCGGGGTGAATCCACCGGGCCGGCGAATCCACCGCCGTGCGCCGTGCGCGTGCCCTGTGCGTGCCGCCTTCGCGCTGCCGCGCGCCGGGGCGCTTCCGTGCGAGGATCGGAAGAGGCACAGAGGACTCGGCGTCCGGGGCCCGACCTCCTCGAACGCCGGAGCAGAGGCAAGGAAGGCACGTCGTGGCCGAGCAGCTATACGCCACCCTGAGGACCAACCGGGGCGACATCGAGATTCGGCTGCTGCCGAACCACGCCCCGAAGACGGTCCGCAACTTCGTCGAGCTCGCGAACGGCGAGCGGGAGTGGACGCACCCGGCGACCGGGGCCAAGACCACCGACCGGCTGTACGACGGCACGGTTTTCCACCGGGTGATCGACGGGTTCATGATCCAGGGCGGCGATCCGCTGGGCAACGGCACCGGCGGCCCCGGTTACGAGTTCGCCGACGAGTTCCACCCCGAGCTGTCGTTCAACCGCCCCTATCTGCTGGCCATGGCCAATGCCGGCCCCAGCACCAACGGCTCCCAGTTCTTCATCACGGTCGCCCCGACCACCTGGCTGACCCGGAAGCACACCATCTTCGGCGAGGTCACCGAGGCCGGCCAGGAGGTCGTGGACGCCATCGCCGCCACTCCGGTCAACCCGCGCACCGACCGTCCGGTCGAGGACGTGGTGATCGAGTCGGTCGAGATCGAGTCGCGGAAGAGCTGAGGAGCTGAAGGGCTGAGGAGCTGAAGGGCTGAAGAGCCGAACAGCTGACAGGCGGAAGGGCTGACGGGCGGAAGGGCTGGACACGGGAGGGGCCGGCTCCGGAAGGAGTGACCCCGGAAGACCCCACCGGGGCCGAGTGCGAGGGCGCTCGGCTCCGGCCCTGCCGCGCTCGGCGCCGCAACCGCCAAGAGGGTGGTGCCCGGGGAACCTTTGCGGCCCGTCCGTCCGTAAGGATGGTCGGGGCCTCGCGCGGTAGGTGCGCGACGCCGCCACCGGGGTCGACGAGGGGAAGCACATGGGGCAGGAGGAGCAGCCGCCGAGCTGCTATCGCCATCCGGGGACGCCCACCGGAATCCGCTGCGCCCGCTGCGAGCGGCCGATCTGCCCGGAGTGCATGATCGGGGCGTCCGTCGGGTTCCAGTGCCCGGAGTGCGTCCGGGGTGGTTCCGGCACCGGGCGAGCCGGGTCGGCCGACCCGCGCACCCTGGCGGGCGGCCGGGTCGCGGCGGGCGATCCACAGCTGGTCACCAAGATCCTCATCGGGATCAACGCGCTGGTCTTCCTGGCCGGGTTGATCGTGCCCGGCCTCCTCGACCGTCTCGATCTGATCGGGCTCGCCTGGAGCCCGTCACTGGGCGAGGCCGTCGGTGTCGCGGACGGCGAGTGGTACCGGCTGGTGACCGCGGTCTTCCTGCACCAGGAGATCTGGCACTTCGCCCTCAACATGCTGGGGCTCTGGTGGCTCGGCGGTCCGCTGGAGGCGGCGCTCGGCAGGGTGCGGTACCTGGCCCTCTATCTGCTCTCCGGCCTCGCGGGCAGTGCGTTCTTCTTCCTGGAGGCGGCGCCCAACGAGCCCTCGCTGGGGGCATCGGGCGCGATTTTCGGGCTGCTCGGTGCCACGGTGGTGCTGCTGCGCCGGCTCGCCCAGGACATGCGGCCGGTCCTCACCCTGCTGGTGCTCAACCTGGTGCTCACCTTCTTCTGGGAAGGCATCGCCTGGCAGGCCCATGTGGGCGGTCTGGTGGCCGGCGCGCTCATCGGGTACGGGATGGTGAACGGGCCGCGTCGGCTGCGTGGCGCCTTCCAGTGGGGAGCCTGTGGGCTGGTGGCCGCCGCCGTTCTGGTGACGGTGCTGCTGAGGACATTCGCGCTCAGCTGAGCGGAAGCTTTCCCCATGGTTGTCCACAGTACGTGGCGGAACCTGTGCCCAGGGTGCGGAAAGTTACCGCCCCTCGCCTCTGACCTGGTTCTTTACCCGATCGGACGAGGGGCGGATCGTATCTTCTGAGAGGCCGGAGACTGTCAGATGGGCGCCAATCCGACGCAGGTTATCCACAGATCGTCTGACCTTTTCCACCTCTGTGTACAACGCTGTGGATAACCGGGGGACACGGCCTGGAGGGCGTTCGTCCGTCATCCGGCGGTCACTTTTCCCCACGGCACGCGCGAGCGGATCATCCCGGGCTGCCCGGGACGCCCGGACACCCTGGATGGCACGGGACGCCGGGATGGCCGGGGGCGCGCCTGGACGTCGGGGCGGCCCGGGGACGCCTGATGGCTCTCCCCACGGCGAGGCCCGGGGCCCCGGCCCCCCGGCGCCGGCCCGCCCGGGGGAGATCACTTCCCCGGGGAGCGCGAGGAGCTCACTTCCACTGGGTGGAGACGCCGAATCCGGCGGCGATGAAGCCGAAGCCGACCACGATGTTCCAGTTGCGCAGCGACTCCAGCGGCAGCGAGCCGTCGGTGACGTAGAAGACCACGATCCAGGCCAGCCCGATGGCGAACAGCGCCAGCATCACCGGGGCGACCCAGCTGCGGCTGGAGAGCTTGATGCTGGTCGCCTGCTTCGACACCGGCGGCGGGGTGAAGTCGGCCTTCTTGCGGATACGTGACTTCGGCACGAGGGACTCTCCTGTCGATGCGCTGCGTGACCGCGCAGGTAACTGTGGCTGGTCCGGGGCGGAAGGGCGATGGACCACTGCCTCGCCCGGGCGTCCGTTAGCGTAGTGCTTCCGTGGCAGTGAAGGAGATAAGGGTACGTTGAGCAATTCCGCCGACTCTCCCCGAGAGCCGGTCCGGCGCGGACGCCTGAGGCCGGTCCGGCTGCTGACCGGTGCCGTGTTCGCGCTCGCCGGGCTCATCTTCGTCACCAGTTTCAACACCGCCAAGGGCACCAACCTCCGTACGGACGACTCCCTGTTGAAGCTCTCCGACCTCATCGAGACGCGCAGCGACAAGAACGCGGGACTCGACGAGGCGACCGCCGCCATGCGTGAGCAGGTGGACGCCCTGGCCCGGCGGGACAACGGCTCCACGGAGGCGGAGGACGCCCGGCTCGGCGCCCTGGAGAAGGCCGCGGGCACGACAAAGGTGTCGGGCGAGGGCGTCACCGTGACGCTCAACGACGCCCCTCCCGGGGCCACCGCCGCACCCGGCTACCCGGAGCCCCAGGCCAATGACCTGGTCATCCACCAGCAGGATCTCCAGGCCGTGGTCAACGCCCTGTGGAAGGGCGGCGCCAAGGGCATCCGAGTCATGGACCAGCGGCTGATCTCCACCAGCGCGGTGCGCTGCGTCGGCAACACGCTCATCCTCCAGGGGCGGGTCTACTCACCGCCCTACAAGATCACGGCGGTGGGGGACGCCGGGCGACTGCGCCGGGCCCTCGACGGCTCGGTGGCGGTCCAGAACTACCTGCTCTATGTGAAGGCGTACGGCCTCGGCTGGAAGGTCGACGAGCACGGCGCGACGACGCTGCCCGCGTACTCGGGCACGATCGACCTCCACCAGGCCCGCCCGGTCGCCCCCTAGCCCCGGTCGCTCCCCGGCCCCGGTCGCTCCCCGGCCCCGGCCGGTGGCCGGCCCCTGGTCGGCAGCTCCCGGTCGCTCCCCGGCCCGGTACCGGTCGTTCCCCGGCGCCCGGTCGCTCCCCGGCCCCCGGCCGGTGGCTCCGCGGGGCCCGGGCCGGGGGTCCACCGGCCCCCGGCCCGGGCCGGGGCACGAGCGCGACCAGGGGCTCGAACGCGTGCCGGGGCCGGGGTGAGGGGTTTTCCACAGGCGCCCCGCCCCGGTTGAGTCTCCCCGTACTCTGGTGCCGTAGAGACGGATGGACACATCGGACGGGAAGGACCGGCGTCGTCATGTACGGCTGGATCTGGCGGCATCTGCCGGGCAACGCGTGGGCGCGGGCGGGTATTTCGCTCGTGCTGATCCTCGCGGTCGTCTATGTGCTCTTCCAGTATGTGTTCCCCTGGGCGGAGCCGCTGCTTCCGTTCAACGATGTGACGGTGGACGGCCAGTGAGCGCACGCATCCTCGTCGTGGACAACTACGACAGCTTCGTCTTCAACCTCGTCCAGTATCTGTACCAGCTCGGCGCCGAGTGCGAGGTCCGGCGGAACGACGAGGTGGAGCCGGCCCACGCGCGGGACGGCTTCGACGGCGTTCTGCTCTCGCCCGGTCCCGGCACCCCTGAGCAGGCGGGCGTCTGCGTGGACATGGTGCGGCACTGTGCCGCCACCGGGGTGCCGGTCTTCGGCGTCTGTCTCGGCATGCAGTCGATGGCGGTGGCGTACGGCGGGGTGGTCGACCGCGCGCCCCAGCTGCTGCACGGCAAGACCTCGCCGGTGGTCCACGAGGGCCGGGGGGTCTTCGCCGGGCTGCCGTCGCCGTTCACCGCCACTCGGTACCACTCGCTGGCCGCCGAGCCCGATCGGCTGCCGGAGGCGCTGGAGGTCACCGCTCGTACCGAGGACGGCATCATCATGGGGTTGCGCCATCGCGAACTGGACGTGGAAGGCGTGCAGTTCCACCCCGAGTCGGTGCTGACCGAGCACGGCCACCTGATGCTCGCCAACTGGCTGGAGCGGTGCGGTGACACCGGAGCGGTCGCCCGGTCGGCAGGGCTCGCGCCGGTGGTGGGCAAGGCCGTCGCGTGACCTCCGGGCGCCCGCCCGGGCCCGGCGCGTACGACGCGGAGGGGCCGGCCGGGCAGCACGGCTCACCCTGGTTCCGGGCGCCGGACCGGTCCGGCGCGACCGGCGGGCCCGGCACCGGACCCTCGGCCGCGGGGGCAGGAGCGGACGGATACGGGGCCGACCCGGACGGATACGCAGTCGGCCCGGACGGGTACGGCGGGGCGGATCCGGGGCCGTACGGCGGTTCCGGCTCGCCGGGGGCAGGGCCGTACGGCCGTACGGTGGGCGGCGGTGAGGCACCCGGCGGCTCCCGGGGCCGCCACGGGGCCCCGCCCCCGGGCGCGTACGGGCGCGGCCCGGCCCCGGGCCCGTACGGCGGGAGCCCCGGGGCCCCCGGCGGCCCGGCCGGAGCCTGGCCCACCGGGGCCGGCGGAGGGTACGAGGACCCCGGAGCGGCCGGCTGGTACGCGCCGCCCGGGAGCGCTCCCGGGGGGCCCGGCCCGGGTGCCGCGCAGCCGCTGCCTCCGGAGCAGGTCCCGCACGCCGTGCGCCCGCTGCCCCGGGATCAGGTGCCGGTGCCCCGGGGGCCGAGGCACGGCCGCCCACCCGGCCCGGAGCCGTACCGGGATCGCGGTGGCCCCGGCGGCTCGGGTGGTTCCGGTGCGGAGGCGCCGTACCCGGGGCCGGTCCGGCAGGACGAGACGATGGCGCTCCGGGCGGCCAGGCCCGGCCACTCGGGCGCCGACGCGGGCGTGCCGCCGGCTCCCGGGCGCACCGCGGCCGCCGGAGGCCCGGCCGTGCCGCCCGCCGGGGGCCGGGCCGAGCGCCGGCGGGCCGCCCGGGCCCGCGGCCGGCGGCACGGTGCCGCGCCGGCCGCTCCGGCCCCGGTGGAGAGCGGGCGGCCGCTCACCCGGGTCGAGGCCCGGCGGGCGGCCCGGGCGCGCAAGGACAGCGCCGGGGTGATCGCCAGCCGGGTCGCCGGCGAGCTGTTCATCACCCTCGGGCTGGTGATGCTGCTCTTCGTCACCTATCAGCTCTGGTGGACCAATGTGCGCGCCGGGCAGCAGGCCGACCGGGCCAGGAGCCGGATCGAGGACTCCTGGGCGGCGGGCCGGCGGCCGGACGCCTTCGAGCCCGGCCAGGGCTTCGCCATCATGTACATCCCCAAGCTGGATGTCGTCGTCCCGGTCGCGGAGGGCACCGACAAGGAACAGGTGCTGGACCGGGGGATGGTGGGGCACTACGGCTCCGGCGGGCTGAGGACCGCGCTCCCCTCGGCGAAGCAGGGCAACTTCGCGGTCGCCGGCCACCGCAACACCCATGGCGAGCCGTTCCGCTACATCAACCGGCTCGTCCCGGGTGACCCGATCGTGGTGGAGACCCAGGACGCCTACTACACCTATGAGATGACCCGGACGCTCCCTCAGACCCCGCCGTCGAACGTCTCGGTGATCCAGCCGGTCCCGCCGGGATCGGGGTTCGACGGCCCGGGCCGGTACATCACGCTCACCACGTGCACCCCCGAGTTCACCAGTACCTACCGCATGATCGTGTGGGGCAAGATGGTCGAGGAACGGCCGCGCAGCAAGGGCAAACCGGACGCGCTCGTCGGCTGAGACTTCGAGACGGGACAGATCTAGTGGTACGTGCGCGCAGCCGGATCGCAGGCGCGATCAGCGTCTTCGGCGAACTCCTGATCACCGGCGGGGTGCTGATGGGTCTGTTCGTCGTCTACTCGCTCTGGTGGACCAATGTCCTGGCCGACCGGGAGGCCGACAAGCAGAGCCACTCCGTGCGCGACCGCTGGGCGGCCACCGGGCCCGGCGCGCTGGACACCCGGGACGGCATCGGCTTTCTGCACGTACCCGCGATGAAGAACGGCGAGGTGCTGGTCAAGCGGGGCACCGGGCCGAAGGTGCTCAACGACGGTGTGGCCGGTTACTACACCGATCCGGTCGCGGCGGCCCTCCCGGCCGCCGCACGCGGCAATTTCGCGCTCGCCGCCCACCGGGACGGGCACGGCGCCAAGTTCCACAACATCCACAAGCTGAAGAACGGTGACTCGATCGTCTTCGAGACCCGGGACCTCTGGTACGTCTACAAGGTCTACAGGACGCTCCCGGAGACGTCGAAGTTCAATGTGGACGTGCTGGACCCGGTGCCCAGGGAGTCGGGGAAGGCCAAGCCGGGCCGCTACATCACGCTGACCACCTGTACGCCGGTCTACACCTCGGACTACCGGTACATCGTCTGGGGCGAGCTGGAGCGCACCGAGAAGGTGGACGCCGCCCGTACCCCGCCGGCCGAGCTGCGCTGACCGGTCACCGGGCCCGCGCCCGGAGACGGGGCAGGCCGTGTGATGCGGCGGCGGCAGACGGTACGAGGCGGGAAACGGTACGAGGCGGGAGACGGCACGCGAACGGCCGAGGGCCGGCCCCCGGGTGGGAGCCGGCCCTCGGCCGTAGCGGGCGTCCCGTCAGGACCTCTCAGGATCCGCCGGGGTCCGCCGGGATCCCTCAGGAACCGGCGGATTCACCGCGGGCCCCCCGGAGGTGGCTCAGCCGCCGAAGTTGCCGAAGTTGCCGAGGATCGTACTGCCCTGCTGGTCGTTGCCGCCCTGGTCGTTGCCGTCGCCACCGCCCACCGTGAGCAGGGTGACGGTGTCGCCCTTCTTGACGTTGGAGCCGGGCGCCGGATTGCTGCCGAGCACCTTGGCGTCGTCCTTGTCGGGCGATCCCGGGGACAGGGCGACGGTGAGGCCGAGCCCCTCCAGCTGGCCCTTCACCTCCCCGTAGCTCTTCCCCACGATATCGCCGGGCACCTGGACCTGCTCCGGCTGCTGCGGGCCCTTGGAGACCTGGAGCGTCACCGTGGCGTTCTTGTCCGTACGGGAGTTGGCGGCCGGGTCCTGGCCGACGACCTCGCCCGCGGGCTTGTCGGAGTCGACGTCGGCGCGGGCGACCGTGAAGCCGAGCGTCTCCAGCTGCGCCTTGGCCGCGTCGTACTGCGTTCCGACCACGGCCGGCACGGTCTGCTGGCTCTTCCGGGCGACCGTGATGGTCACCTCGGTGCCCTTCTCGGCCTGCGAGTTGCCGCTCGGGTCCTGCTCGACGACGGTGCCCGGGGTCTTGTCGGACTCCACCTTCTTGATCTTGACGTCGAAGCCCTTCTCGCGAAGCAGCTTCTCGGCGTTCTCCGCGGACTTCTCCGTGACGTCCGGGACCTCGACCTTGGGCGCGCCCTCCGACACGACCACCTGGATGGTCTCGCCCTTGCCCATGGTGGCGTCGGCGGTCGGCGACTGCGTGCAGATCGAGCCCTTCGGCTGGTCGCAGCGGTCGGTGCCGCTCTGCTGGAGCTTCACCTCGGCGTTCTCGGCCGACTGCTGCGCCTCCGCCAGCGGCTTGCCGACCAGCTGCGGCACCGTCACCGTGTCCGCGGCGCCGTCGTTGCCCTTGACGAGCGTCCAGCCGATGAGCACCGCGCCGACCAGCACCAGGACGCCCGCGAGCACCAGCAGCACGGTGGAGAGGCTGGACTTCCGCTGGTTCTTCTGGCGCCGGTGGGGCGACCGGTCGTCGTAGCCGTAGCCCCCGTCGTCCGGGTTCATCGGCGGCAGCATCGACGTCTGGTCGGCCGGTCCGGTCTGCCGGAACGCGGTGGTCGCCTGCTCGTCGTGGGGGTAGCCGTAGCCGGCGCCGGAGAGCGCCGCGGTGGCGGCCACCGGCTGGCCCTCCAGGCACGCCTCGATGTCGGCACGCATCTCGTCGGCCGACTGATAGCGGTAGTCCGGGTCCTTGACCAGCGCCTTGAGGACGATGGCGTCCATCTCGGGCGTGATCTCGGGGTCGAAGGTGCTGGGCGGCTGCGGTTCCTCGCGTACGTGCTGGTACGCCACGGCCACGGGCGAGTCGCCGACGAACGGCGGCCGGACGGTCAGCAGCTCGTACAGCAGGCAGCCGGTGGAGTAGAGGTCCGAGCGGGCGTCGACCTGCTCGCCCTTGGCCTGCTCGGGCGAGAGGTACTGGGCGGTGCCGATGACGGCGGCCGTCTGGGTCATGGTCATGCCCGCGTCGCCCATGGCCCGGGCGATGCCGAAGTCCATGACCTTGACCTGGCCGGTGCGGGTCAGCATGACGTTGGCGGGCTTGATGTCCCGGTGGACGATGCCGGCCCGGTGCGAGTACTCCAGGGCCTGGAGGATGCCGACCGTCATCTCCAGCGTGCGCTCGGGAAGCAGCTTGCGGCCCGAGTGCAGCAGCTCACGGAGGGTGGACCCGTCGACGTACTCCATCACGATGTACGGGATGGAGATGTTGTCGACGTAGTCCTCGCCCGTGTCGTACACGGCGACGATCGCCGGGTGGTTGAGCGAGGCGGCCGACTGGGCCTCACGGCGGAACCGGGCCTGGAAGGACGGGTCACGGGCGAGGTCGGCCCGCAGCGTCTTCACGGCGACGGTGCGGCCGAGCCGGGTGTCGTGGGCGAGATAGACCTCCGCCATGCCACCGCGGCCGAGCACCGAGCCCAGCTCGTACCGGCCGCCGAGGCGACGCGGCTCTTCCATAACTGTTCCAGCCCTCTCCGTCAGTCCCGACCGCACCTCTGTGTGTGGTCCGCCGGTGTGCTGTTCGCGCATACGCTACCGGCCGCGACAAGCCGTGCGGACCGCGACCGCCGGTCGCCCCCGAGCCGATACCCGACCGGTATACGGCGGGCCCGGGACCGGTTTCCCGGGCGCCGCCGCCGTCCGGAGGCGCCGGAACCCGCCCGCGGGCGCCGGGAACCCGTCCGGAGGCGTCCGAAGGTGTCCGGAGCCACTACTTCTTCTCCAGGACGGCCTTCATCACCGCCTTGGCGATCGGTGCCGCCAGGCCGCCACCGGTGATGTCGTCGCGGCTGGCGTCGCTGTCCTCGACCACGACGGCCACGGCGACCGGGGAGCCGGCGTCGGTCTTCGCGTACGAGATGAACCAGGCGTAGGGGCGCTTGGCGTTGTTCTCGCCGTGCTGGGCGGTACCGGTCTTGCCGCCGACCTTCACCCCGTCCATGTCCAGCTTGGCGCTGCCGCCGGTGCCCCGCTCGACGACGCTCTCCATCATCTGCTGGATGAGCTGCGCGTTCTCCTGGGAGACCGGGCGGCTGAGCTCCCGCGGCTCGGTCTTCTCGATGACGTCCAGGTTGGGTGCGCGCAGCTGGTCGATCATGTACGGCTGCATCAGCTTGCCGTCGTTGGCGATCGCCGCCGTGACCATGGCCATCTGGAGCGGGGTGGCGGCGGTGTTGAACTGGCCGATGGACGAGAGCGCGTTGCCGCCCCGGTCCATGTTCTTGTCGTACACCGAGGCGTTGGCGCGGACCGGGACGAACTGCTCCTTGTTGAAGCCGAACTTCTCCGCCGTCTCCAGCATCTTGTCGCGGGTGACGTCGTCGCCGAGCTTGGCGAAGACCGAGTTGCAGGAGACCTCCAGCGCCTTGATGAGACTGGCGTGCTCACAGCCGGACGCGTGGTTGACCATCGGCTGGGTGGAGAGCGGGAGGATGTACGGCTCCGGGGTGTCCGTCGGCGCCTTGATGTCCTGGATCTTGCCGTGCTCCAGGGCGGCCGCGGCGGTGACGACCTTGAAGGTCGAGCCGGGCGGGTACGTCTCGCGCAGCGCCCGGTTGAGCATCGGCTTGTCCTTGTCCTTGTCCAGCGACTGCCAAGCCTTGGCGTCCTTGTCGCTGTAGCCGGCGAAGGCGGAAGGGTCGTACGAAGGAGTCGAGGCGAGCGCGAGGATCTTGCCCGTCTGGGGGTCGATCGCCGCGACGGCCCCCTTCTTCTTGCCGAGCCCCTCGAAGGCGGCCCGCTGGGCGGCACTGTTGAGGGTGGTGACGACGTCGCCGCCCTTCCGCTTCTCCCCGGTGAACATCGCCAGGGTGCGGTCGAAGAAGAGCTGGTCGCTGTTGCCGGTGAGAATGCCGTCCTGAAGCTTCTCGATCTGGTTGGCGTCGAACGCCTGCGAGGCGTACCCGGTCACCGGTGCCCACATGCGGCCGTCGACATAGGTGCGCTTGTAGCGGTAGAGCGGGTCCTTGGAGTCGACGGAACCAGTGATCGGCTTGCCGTCCACGATGATGTTGCCGCGCGGTGCCGCGTACCGGGCGATCGTCACACGCTGGTTTTTCGCGTGAGTGCTGAGTTCCTCCGCCTGGACGTACTGGAGCCAGTTACTGCGCAGCAGCAGCGCGAGAACGAGGAGGCCGCAGAAGACAGCGATCCGGCGCAGCGGCTTGTTCATGGTCGGACCACCTGGGTCAACTCAGCGTCGGGGGACGGGGCGGGGGCGGGGGCGGGACGCCGGGCGGTGTCACTGATGCGGATCAGAATGCCGATCAGGGCCCAGTTGGCAAGCACGGAGGAGCCACCGTAGGCGACGAACGGCATCGTCATACCGGTCAGCGGGATGAGGCCCATGACACCGCCTGCCACGACGAAGACCTGAATCGCGAAGGCGCCGGAGAGACCGATGGCCAGCAGCTTGCCGAAGGGGTCCCGGGCGGCCAGGGCGGTGCGTACGCCGCGCTCCACGATCAGCCCGTAGACGATCAGGAAGGCCATCATTCCGGCCAGGCCGAACTCCTCACCGACCGTGGACAGGATGAAGTCGGAGTTGGCCGCGAAGCCGATCAGGTCCGAATTGCCCTGACCGAGTCCGGTGCCGAGAACGCCGCCGGAGCCGAAGGACATCAGCGCCTGGGCGGCCTGATCGCTCTGCTGGAGGGTCGCCTCCGCGAAAGGGTCGAGCCAGAATTCGACGCGCTGCTGGACGTGTGGCTCGAAGGAGGCCACACCCACCGCGCCCGCCGCCGACATCAGCAGGCCGAACACGATCCAGCTGGTCCGCTCGGTGGCGACGTAGAGCATGACCACGAAGAGGCCGAAGAACAGCAGCGAGGTACCGAGGTCGGTCTCGAAGACGAGCACCAGGATCGACATGACCCAAACGGCCAGGATCGGGCCGAGGTCACGGCCTCGTGGCAAGTACAGGCCCATGAAACGACGGCTGGCGAGCGCCAGGGCGTCCCGCTTCACCATCAGATAGCCGGAGAAGAAGACCGCGATGATGATTTTTGCGAACTCGCCCGGCTGCACGGTGAAAGGGCCGAGCTTGATCCAGATCTTGGCGCCGTTCACCGCTGGAAAGAACATCGGCAAGATCAGCAGGATCAGCGCCAGAACCATGGAGATGTACGTGTAACGCTGAAGGACACGGTGGTCCTTGAGCACGATCAGCACGGCTACGAAGAGCGCGATGCCGATCGCGGAGAACATGAGCTGCTTGGGGGCGTCCGCACTGTGTGAGTGGAAGAGCCGCTCGGCTCGCTGGATCAGCCGCGGCGACTGGTCGAGGC
Source organism: Streptomyces pyxinae (assembly GCF_024756275.1). Taxonomy (GTDB): domain Bacteria; phylum Actinomycetota; class Actinomycetes; order Streptomycetales; family Streptomycetaceae; genus Streptomyces; species Streptomyces pyxinae. Next base: position 287,030 of record NZ_JANUGQ010000003.1, read on the forward strand.
GCCAGATCAGCACCAGGCCGAGGCCGTTGAGCAGGGTGGCCAGGGGCAGCAGCAGGGGGTCCGCGTACTTGGCGAACTTGCGCACCACGAGGTGGGCCACGCCGGCCATCAGGCCGAGGCCGAGCCCGTATCCGAGCATGCCGGACGGGACCTTGCCGTCCAGGGCGAGGCCGACATTGAGGTACGCGAACACCGGGATCGCGACGGCGAAGGCGAGCAGCGCCAGCTCGGTGTTGCGGCGGCTCGGTGCGTCGATCGCGCCGATGGTGGTCGTGTTGGTGACAACGCTCATGGTGGTGAAAGGCCCCCCTACGGGTCCTTACTGCTTACCGCAGTTCGAGGCCACCTTCTGCTCCTCGTCCGAGAGGCTGGGGCCGGGGGAAGGTGTGGGCTTCTTGCTGGTGGAGCCGGCGGGCGGGCTCGCCTGTCCGGTGGCCGCGAACGCGTCCGCCTGCTTCTTGCAGGCGGACGCCTGGGTGGCCAGCTCGCGGACCTTGGTCTCCGCCTTGCCGAGACTGCCGCCCGCGATGGTCTCCTCGACCTGCTTGCGCTGGTAGTCCGGGAGGTACTTGAGTTCGATCTCGGGGTGGTCCTTCTCGACCTTCGAGAGCGACACCCACGCCAGGTCCTGGCTGATACCCCGGTAGAGCGCCACGTGCTCGTCGTTGGCGCCGACGTAGTACTGCGTCTGCGTCCAGCGGTAGCCGGCGTACAGCCCGCCGCCGGCCACGGCCAGCACCAGGAGCGTGTACAGCGATCTCTTCAGCCACCTGCGGCCGGCGCGGGGCTTGGTGAAGTCGCCGTCGGCGTACGTCCCGTAGCCGTCGTCGGACGGCATCCCGTCGTACTCCAGCGGCTCGCCGCTGCCGGGCGGACCGAACCCGCCGGCCGGGGGCGCGGCATGCCGGCCGAGGCCGGAGGCACGGCCCGCGGGGGTCTCCATGGCACCGCCGGTGAGCGCCTGGTTCTGGTTCTCGGCGACGGCGCCGACGACGACCGGGGTGTCACTGAGCTGCCCCGCCATGGTGTCGCCGCCGTCGACGTCGAGCACATCCGCGATGATCACGGTGATGTTGTCCGGGCCGCCGCCGCGCAAGGCGAGCTGGATGAGGTCCTGCACGGTCTCCTGCGGGCGCTGGTAGCCCGCGAGGGTCTCCTCCATCGTCTGGTGGGAGACCACCCCGGAGAGACCGTCGGAGCAGATCAGATACCGGTCGCCCGGCCGGACCTCGCGGATCGACAGGTCGGGCTCGACATGGTCGCCGCTGCCCAGGGCGCGCATCAGCAGCGAGCGCTGCGGGTGGGTGGTGGCCTCCTCCTCGGTGATCCGGCCCTCGTCCACCAGCCGCTGCACCCAGGTGTGGTCCTGGGTGATCTGGGTGAGCGCGCCGTCACGGAGCAGATAGGCGCGGGAGTCGCCGACGTGCACCAGGCCGAGACGCTGGCCGGTCCAGAGCAGGGCGGTCAGCGTGGTGCCCATGCCCTCCAGCTGCGGGTCCTCCTCGACCATGACCCGGAGTTGCTCGTTGGCGCGCTGCACCGCGGTGCCGAGGGAGGTGAGGAGGTCCGAGCCGGGAACGTCGTCGTCGAGCGTGACCAGGGTGGAGATCACCTCGGACGAGGCCACCTCGCCGGCGGCCTGGCCGCCCATGCCGTCGGCGATGGCGAGCAGGCGCGGACCGGCGTACCCGGAGTCCTCGTTGCCCTCGCGGATCATTCCCTTGTGCGACCCGGCGGCGAAGCGCAGTGACAGACTCATGCGCACCTCGCCCGTCGGCTCGGGGTACAGCCGCTCCTGAGCCACCCTGCCCACCCTCCGGTCGGGAGCCGGCGCGGATCCCCTTGCTGGCCCGCCGCGGCTCGCTCGCTCCGCTCGCTCATTGTCGTACTACTTCCGCAGCTCGATGACGGTCTTGCCGATGCGGATCGGCGCGCCCAGCGGAATCGGTGTCGGGGTGGTGAGCCGGGTCCGGTCGAGATAGGTGCCGTTGGTGGACCCGAGATCCTCGACGATCCACTGGCCGTCACGGTCCGGGTAGATCCTGGCATGCCTGCTGGACGCGTAGTCGTCGTCCAGCACGATCGTGGAGTCGTGCGCCCGGCCCAGCGTGATGGTCTGGCCCTGGAGGGCGACCGTGGTGCCGGTCAGGGAGCCCTCGGAGACGACCAGCTTGGTCGGTGCCCCCCGGCGCTGACGGCCGGACTGCTGGCGCTGCTGCGGTGGCGCCGAGGCCCCCCGGGCGGGCTGCTGGGCACGCGGCGCCTCGCGGCGCGAACCGCGCTGCGTGACCCGCGTCCCGAACAGGTCGCTCCGGATGACCTGGACGGCCACGATGACGAACAGCCACAGTACGGCGAGGAAACCCAACCGCATGACCGTGAGGGTCAGCTCTGACATTGCCCCCGCTTCACCCTTCGGCTTGCCGGTAAACGATGGTGGTACTGCCCACGACGATCCGCGAGCCGTCGCGGAGCGTAGCGCGGGTGGTGTGCTGCCCGTCCACCACGATGCCGTTGGTGGACCCGAGATCCTGGATCGTCGGGGGCGTTCCGGTCCGGATCTCGCAGTGGCGGCGTGATACGCCGGGGTCGTCGATCCGCACATCGGCGTCGGTGCTGCGGCCCAGCACCAGCGTCGGGCGGGAGATCTGGTGGCGGGTGCCGTTGATCTCGATCCAGCGGCGCGTCTGGGCGCCTGGCCCGGGTCCGGGGGCGCCCGGCGGGCGCCCGGCGGCGGGCGGACGGTTCATGCCGGGCGGCGGGGCCGCCGGCATCGGAGGCGCGCCGGCCGGGGCGTACCCGTGCCCGCCGGGGCGGCCGGAGGCCTGTCCCGGGTCGGGCGCCGACTCGGCCGACTGTGACGAACTCGACGCCAGCGTGCGGCTGCGCACCCGGTACAGCCCGGTGTCGAGGTCGTCGGCCTTCTCCAGATGGACCTTGATCGGTCCCATGAAGGTGTACCGCTGCTGCTTCGCGTAGTCGCGGACCAGCCCGGAGAGCTCGTCGCCGAGCTGGCCGGAGTACGGGCTGAGCCGCTCGAAGTCGCCGGTGCTCAGCTCGACGATGAAGTCATTGGGGACGACCGTCCGGTCCCGGTTCCAGATCGTCGCGTTGTTGTCGCACTCCCGCTGGAGGGCGCCCGCGATCTCGACCGGCTGGACCTCGGACTTGAAGACCTTGGCGAAGGTGCCGTTGACCAGACCTTCGAGACGCTGCTCGAAACGCTTCAGGACTCCCATGGGGCACCTCCTCCGTCGCTGCCGTCCTGGTACTGCTTACTGATCGTATCCACGCGTCGGGAAATCGGCTGGTTCCCCTTCTCTGCCCTGTGGACGAGTGTCACCTCTCACAAGGATCGTAGAGGTGGCCTTCTCTTAGTGTCCCGCACCCGGCGGACACCCCGGAGGAGTGGGTGCGAAGGCGTTCCGTTCCCGTTCGGTTCCGGCCGTGACGCGGTGCCGGCCCGGTTCTGGTCCGGTCCCGGTCCGGGTTCCGGTCCGCTTCCGGTTCTGTCGGGGCCTCGCCCGGTCCCGGTTCTGTCGGTCACCCGCCGGTTTCCCGTGGATACGGGGCCCGCGAGGGCCGGGCGGCGGCTCCGGGTTCCCGGGGCGGCCGGGGCAGGGACCGCGGGGGCCGTACGGGCCGGGGGCACGGGGTCCGGGTCGGGCGCGGGACCCGCGCCCGCCGGCCACGGCCGGGACGGGTTCGGGCCCGGGGCGGGCGTGGGCGATGCCGCCGTGCGGGGCGGCGCGCGGTGGCGAAGGCGGGGCGGTGCGCGTGGCGGGAAGCCCGGGCGGCGGCCGGCGCGGGCGGTGGTCCGCGCGGGCCCCCGTGCGGGCGGCGGGTCGACGGGACCGGGGACGCGGTGGGGTGCGACGGAGCGGGGACCGTGTTCCGGGCGGACCGGGTCCGGGCGGGGCCGTGGTCCGTCCCGGGCCCCCGGACGGGCGCGCCGTCTCCCCCGTCCGTCCTCGCGCTCCGTCCCCGGGGGGCGGGACGAAGGGATGTGAAGCCACCCCCGGCGACGTGCTAATCTTCTGATGTCGCCAAGCGAACGCACCGAAAAAGTGCGGGAGACAGCGGCAACACCCAATGCGCGGGTGGCGGAATAGGCAGACGCGCTGGATTCAGGTTCCAGTGCCCGAAAGGGCGTGGGGGTTCAACTCCCCCCTCGCGCACCAGGATCACCTCAGGTGTTCCAACGCACGGAAGAAACGGGCGGATCGTCAAGACGATCCGCCCGTTTCGTCATGTCCGGGTCGGTCGGCTCCCGGCCTCGGACGTGGGCCGGGTCCCGGCCTCGGACATGAGGCGGGCCGAGGCGGCAGCGCGGGAGACCGCCGGTGGCTCGTCGCCCGGGGCTCGTTGCCCGTGGCGGACTCGCTGGTCGGCTGCCTCAGAAAAATGACCCGGCCCGAAATGTGATGAGCCTCTCATGGGCCTCCGAGGGGTGGCCCGGGACCGGGGCCGGCTTCCTGCCCGCAGCGGTCGGACCACGCCTCTCGCGCGCCGGTGGGGAGTCGGGGCCGGGAGCGACCTTCGTCGGTGGGACGCGCGACGAAAGAGAGCCGCGAGGGCCGGTGTGCGGTCCCTAGGGTGCGGGCGTGGATGTTTCTTCGAGGATCAGGGCGGGCCGGCGGTGGCTGGTCGCGCCCGGGCCCCGGTCCCGCCGCGGTGTCGCCGGGGAGGCGGTGCTGGCGCTGGTCGTCGGACTGCTCGCCGCCGGTACGGAGCAGCTGCTGGCGGCCGCCGGTGCGCGGACGGTGCTCGTGGGCGCGGGAGCGGCGCTGCTCGCCCTGCTGCGGCGGCGGCTGCCCGCCGGGGTGCTGGTGCTCGCCGGCGGACTGGCGCCGGTGCTCGGCGGGTTCGGGGTGGTGCTGTGGCTGGCGGGGTGGTCGGCGGGGCGCCGGATCGCGGGCGTGGGGCGGGCGTTGGGGGTGTTCACCCTCTCGTACGCGGTGTTCGTCGGCGGCTCGGTGCTGGACGCGGGGGCGTGGCGCGCACCGCTGGTGCTGGTCCTGTTCACGACGTTGTACTACTTCACCACGACGGTCGTGCCGGGGCTGGCCAGCCGGTACTGGACCCAGCGGCGCACCCTGCTGGACGCCCTGCGGGAGCGCAACGCCCAACTGGTGCGGGAGCACGCGATGGTGGCCGGGCAGGCACGGCTGCGGGAGCGCCAGCGGATCGCGCAGGACATGCACGACAGCCTGGGGCACCGGCTGGCGCTGATCTCGGTGCACACCGGGGCGCTGGAGGTCGACCAGGAACTCACCACCCGGCAGCGGGCGGTGGTCGGAGTGCTCAGGGACGCCTCGGTGACCGCGATGCGGGAGCTGCGCGAGGTGGTGGGCATTCTGCGGGACGGTGTGGAGGCGCCGGTCGCCGGGAAGGCAGGGCGGGCGGCCCGGGGGACGGCGGGCATACCGGAGCTGGTGGCGTCGGCTCCGGCGGGGAATGAGATCGAGCTGTGCTCCAGCGGGGAGGCCCGGGTGCTGGCGCCGGCCGCCGATCACGCCGCCTACCGGATCGTGCAGGAGGCGCTGACCAACGCGTACAAGCACGCCCCGGGGGCGCGGATCACCGTCTCGTTGCGGTACGAGCCGGACTCCCTGGTGGTGGAGGTCGTCAACGGCGCCGGTGGGCCCGTCGGCGGGGAGGTGGTGAGCGGTGGCCAGGGGCTGACCGGACTGCACGAGCGGGCCCGGCTGGTCGGTGGCCTGGTGCACGCCGGTCCGGTGACGGGTGGCGGCTTCCGGGTGGCGGCGATGCTCCCCTACGGCTTCGGAGGCACGGCCGGCGGAGAACCGGGGCAACTCGCGCCTTTCGTCGCTGAGGGGAACGACTTCCGGGTGAAGACACCGGAGCTCGTGCCGGGGGAGGGTGATCCGGTCGCGGTCCGGCAGGTCTGGTCCGCTCCGGAGAGGGAGTGGCCGGACGGTGGAGAGGAGGCGCACAGGTCCGGCAGGTTCGCTCTCGGCTGCGGTATGGCCGTGGCGGCTCTGGTGGTGTTGCTGGTCGCGGCGGGCGTCGGCCTCGTCTACCTGCTGGGAGTGCTGGACCGGGGCATGATCGAACCCTCGCGGTACGAGGCCCTCCGGGTCGGCATCGCCGAGGAGGAGGCCCGGGACCGGCTGCCGAGCGGTGATTCGGTGGCGACTCTGGGGCTGAGCGGCAAGGGGCCCGCGGAGCCCGCGGGCGCGGAGTGCCTGGTGCTGATGTCGTCCGAGACCGGGGGCGACCGGGACACCGAGCCGGTTTTCCGCTTCTGCTTCAGGGACGGCAAGCTGATCGAGAAGAAGTCGTACGACGTGGCGCGGTAGGGCGATGGGCCCGGGTGTCACGGGAACCGGGGGAGGTCCGTGTGGAAGCACGCATCCGGGTGGTCGTCGCGGACGACGAGGCGCTCATCCGGGCCGGTATCCGCCTGATTCTCACCTCCGATCCGGGACTGGAGGTGGTCGCGGAGGCGGCGAACGGACGGGAGGCGATCGAGGCCGCGCGGGCGCACGCCGCCGACGTGGTGCTGCTCGATCTTCAGATGCCGGTCCTGGACGGGCTGGCGGCCCTGCCGGAGCTGCGCCGCGTGGTGCCCGGGGCGCGGGTACTGGTGCTGACGACCTTCGGTGAGCGGGAGAACGTGCTGCGGGCGCTGGAGAGCGGGGGCGCGGGGTTCCTGCTCAAGGACACGGCCCCGGCGGAGCTGATCCAGGCGGTACGGGCGGCCGCCGCGGGAGACGCCTATCTGTCACCGGGCGCCACCAGACATGTGGTGGAGGAGCTGGCGGGAGGCCGGGTGGGGGCCCGTGCGGAGCAGGCCCGGGCGCGGGTGGCGGTGCTCAGCGAGCGGGAGCGGGAGGTGCTGGGGCTGCTGGGCGAGGGGCTGTCCAACGCCGATGCCGGGAAGCGACTGCATATGAGCGAGGCGACGGTGAAGACCTATGTGAGCCGCATTCTGGCGAAGCTCTCCTGCGAGAACCGGGTGCAGGCCGCCCTGCTGGCGCGGGACGCGGGGCTCTGACGGGGAGGTGGGGAAGGAGTGACAGCAGGCCGGAGTGCGGGGCGGAGCCTCGGCGGGATGCGGGGGTGGTGCGCAGCCGGGGCCGTGAAGGAAGGGGGCTGGGGCAGGTGGGGCCGGTCCAGGCAGAGGGTTGGTGCAGAGGTGGGGGCCGGTGCGGGAAGGGGACCGGCCGATGGCGTCGGTGCCGGGCGGTGTCAGTCGGTATCAGCCGTGGGTGCCCGGGGCGTTGTAACGGAGAAGGTAGGCGGCGAAGCGGCCCAGGTCCTCGGTGGACCAGTCGGCCAGGCGCTCCTGGTAGGCGGCGCGGCGACTGGCCTGAGTGGAGGAGAGCAGCGCGGAGCCCTTCTCGGTGGGGTGCAGTACCTGTACCCGGTGGTCGGCGGGGTCCGAGCGGCGCTCGACCAGGCCCAGCTTCTCCAGGGCGGTGATCTGGCGGCTGACCGTCGACTTGTCGAGCAGATAGTGGGCGGCGAGGTCGGTGGCCCGGCAGCCCTGCCGGTCCTCGATGTGGGCCAGGAGGGTGTACGAGACAAGAGGCAGCTCCGGGTGGAGCCGGGCGGCCGCGGCGCGGGCACGTCGGGCGAACGCGGTCAGCTCGCGCTGGATGGTGTCCACGGACTCGTCGCGCGCGGCGGGCATGATGCGGTTCTCCCTTGTGTCCCGTGGCGTGGTGTCCTCGTGGGTCCGGGGACATCCGCCTTCACCGATATCGAGCAGGTTGATTGCGCCATACACGCTATATGGGGTGCGGAGCGACCGTCGGCGGCTTCCCGGTGTTCGTCCGGTCGTCCGTGCCGGCCATGGACCCGGGTACCGCGCGAGCGCCGTGCCATGTGCGGGGCCCCGGCCTGCCGGGGCGACGCGGGGCCGGACCGTGCCGGCGGCGGAGGTGTCCCTGGCTGAAATCCGGCGGGGCGGCGCCGGCCGGTCCGCCCCGGGCTTCGCGGCCGGTGCGGAGCCGCGACCGGGCGGCCGCGTCCTCGCCACCGGGCGGGCGGACCCGCGGGCGGCGCGGGCAGGACGCCGGGCCACCGGCCACCGGGGGAGAGGGGGCGGGAAGTGGATGGCTCCGGTCGCGGGCCGATGGATGAGTGATCCGGGGGTGATCTGGTGCTTTACCGCGATGGCACGGGTTTCCACGGCGGGAGCCAAGGCTGGGTCATGGTTGTCCACAGGGGAAGACGGAAGCGCCGGGGCGGCGGTACGTTCTGCGCACACGCAGGTGGGAGACAAGGGGGGCTCGTGGACGAGCAGCCGGGCGGGACGACGGATTCGGGTGCGGGCGCGGCGGACGGCCGCATTCCGGTGGTGGCCGGATTCGCGTGGTGGTCGGGCGGCCCGGCGGATTCGCCGAAGAAGCGGGGCAAGGCGCTGCGGGAGCGGGTGGCCCGGTCCGCGCACGCGGCGCTGGACATCGGTCCCGGCCGGCCGGACGCGGTACGGGCGGTCGAGGAGTCCAACCTCGGCCGGGTGGAGGCGCTGACGCCGATACGGGTGGGCCGGATGGCGGCCACCCCGTTCGCGTTCCTGCGCGGGTCCGCCGGACTGATGGCGCACGACCTGGCCGGTACCCCGGTCACCGGGGTGACGGCGCAGATATGCGGGGACGCGCACGCGGCCAACTTCGGGCTCTACGGGGACGCCCGTGGCCGGCTCGTCATCGACCTCAACGACTTCGACGAGACCGTCGTCGGCCCCTGGGAGTGGGATCTCAAGCGGCTCGCGACCTCTCTGGTGCTGGCCGGCCGGGAGGCGGGCGCGGACGAGGACATGTGCCGGGAGGCCGCGTACGACGCCGTGGGCGCGTACCGGCGCACCATGCGGCTGCTGGCCCGGATGCCGGTGCTCGACGCCTGGAACGCGATCACGGACGAGGAACTGGTCTCGCACGCCGACGCCAAGGATCTGCTCGGCACCCTGGAGCGGGTGTCGGAGAAGGCGCGCAGCAACACGAGCGCCCGGTTCGCCGCCCGTTCCACCGAGACCTCGGCGGAGGGCGCCGGCCGCCGGTTCGTGGACGCGGCCCCGGTGCTGCGCCGGGTGGAGGACGAGGAGGCCGGCGCCGTGGCCGCCTCGCTCGGTGGCTATCTGCGGACGCTCCAGGAGGACCGGCTGCCGCTGCTCGCCCGGTACGCGATCCACGATGTGGCGTTCCGGGTGGTCGGCACCGGCAGCGTGGGCACCCGGTCGTATGTGGTGCTGCTGGTCGACCACCGGGGCGAGGCGCTGGTGCTCCAGGTGAAGGAGGCCCGGCCGTCCGTGCTGCTGCCCCATCTGCGGACGGCGGGGTTCACGGCGGAGGAGGCGGACCACGAGGGCCGGCGGGTGGTGCTGGGCCAGAAGCGGATGCAGGTGGTGAGCGACAACCTGCTGGGCTGGACCACGGTCGAGGGAAGGCCGTACCAGGTGCGGCAGTTCCGCAACCGCAAGGGCAGCGTGGACGCGGCGGCGCTCCCGGCCGACCAGGTGGACGACTACGGGCGGATGACCGGGGCGCTGCTGGCCCGGGCGCACGCGCACAGCGCCGACCCCCGGCTGATGGCCGGGTACTGCGGGAAGAACGACGAGCTGGACACGGCGGTGGCCGGCTTCGCGATGGCCTACGCGGACCGTACGGAGGCGGACCACGCCGATCTGCTGGCGGCGGTGCGGAGCGGGCGGCTTCCCTCCGAGCCGGGGGTGTGATCGGGGAGGGTGACAACCGGGGGCCGTTCGCCCGTAGGCTGGTCGGGTGACGACTCCGAGCGACGACGTGACCGGCGCCCCGGCACCCGAGACAGGCCCCGCCGGACCCGTCGGCGGCGCGCATTCCGCCGCCGGGCCGGTGTCCGGTGGACCGGGCGCCGGCGGGCCGGAGGCGGAGCGGCCGGAGGCCCGGCTGGAGCGGGCGGTGCGGGCGGCGGAGCAGGCGCTCATCGAGTTCGAGATCGCGGTGGAGACCTTCCGGGTCGAGGTGGACAACTTCTCCCGGCTGCACCACCAGAAGCTGGGCCCGATGTACACGCGGCTGGACGAGCTGGACGCGCTGATCGCGGAGGCCCACGCGGCCCGGACCGGTGACCCGGAGGATGCCGCCCGGGCCCGGGAGGCCCGGGCGATGGTGCTGCCGATGCCGGGTGTGGAGGAGCTCTTCCACGACTGGATGGACGCCGACGGCCTCTCCCCCGAGGCTGAGGCGATGCTGAGCGACCGGTCGGTGCGGCCGCCCAAGCGGGTCCGGCCCAGCGACGAGGTGCGCAAGCTCTACCGCGAGCTGGCCCGTAAGGCCCACCCGGACCTCGCGCGGGACGACGAGGAACTGCGGCGGCGCGAGGAGTTCATCACCCGGGTCAACGCCGCCTACGCGCGCGGCGACGAGGCCCTGCTGCGGGAGCTGCTGGAGGAGTGGGAGGCGGGGCCCGCCCCGGCCGGTGCCGCGCTGAGCGAGAGCGAGGAGCTCTATGCCCGGCTGGACTGGCTGGCCCGCCGCAAGGAACTGCTGACCGTGGTCGCCCAGGACCTGGAGGGCAGCGCGATCGGTGCGATGCTGCGGATGGCGCCGGACGACCCCGACCGGCTGTTGGACGAGATCGCGGAACAACTGCTGGCGCAGGTCGCCGAGCGCGAGGCCCAGCTCGCCGCGCTGATCGCGTAGCGGCTGCCGGCGGGCCGCCGCGGGTGCCGCGGGGCGTCCGGGACCGCTCCGGCGGGACGGCGCCGCGGGCGGCGGCCCGGGCCGTGTCCGGGCGAGCCGACGGGCCGGGGTGTTCCCCGCCCCGATGAAGTCCTGCTTCACCGAAAGAACCGACGAGAGAAGGCGTGACGACCCATGAACTTCGCAGCCCTGCCCACGACGGATGCCGCCTCGGTGCCGGCCGACGGCCTGGTGCTGGACGTCCGGGAGGACGACGAGTGGGCGGCCGGGCATGTCGAGGGCGCGCTGCATGTGCCGATGAGCGACTTCGTGGCCCGCTTCGGTGAAGTGACCGAGGCCGTGGCGGACGGTCGGCGCGCCTATGTGATGTGCCGGGTCGGCGGCCGGTCGGCCCAGGTCACCCAGTACCTGGTGGGGCAGGGCATCGACGCGGTGAACGTCGACGGCGGCATGCTCGCCTGGGAGGGCGCGGGACGCCCCATGGTCACCGACCACGGCGGTCCCGCCGCCGTTCTCTAGGCGTTCCGGGGGCCGGGACCGGCGGGTGGCGGCGCCGGGCGGTCAGCGGTCGAAGTCCAGCTCCACCTCCGGGCTCACCGGGTGCGACTGGCAGGCCAGCACATAACCGGCGTCGGTCTCCTCCGGCTCCAGCGCGTAGTTCCGGTCCATCCGCACCTCGCCGCCGGCCAGGAACGCCCGGCAGGTGCCGCAGACCCCGCCCTTGCAGGCGTACGGAGCGTCGGAGCGGGCCCGCAGCACGGTGTCGAGCAGGGACTCCCCCGGCTGCACCGGCCAGTTGCCCGAGCGGCCGTCCAGCGTCGCCGTCAGCCGGGCCCGCGCCGCCACCGGGGCGGCCGCCGGGCGGTCATCCCCTCCGGTGGTCCGGCCGTCGTCCACATGGAAGATCTCCTGGTGGATACGGCCGCGGTCCACTCCCAGGTCGCGCAGGGCCCGGTCGGCGCCGAGGACCAGCCCGAGCGGACCGCACAGGAACCAGCCGTCCACCTCGCCCACCGGCAGCAGCGCGGGCAGCAGTTCCGTGAGGCGCGGGCGGTCCAGCCGGCCGGACGGCAGCCCGGCCTGCTGTTCCTCCCGGGAGAGCACGGTGACCAGCTGGAAGCGGTCCGGGTACCGGTCCTTGAGGTCCGCCACCTCCTCCAGGAACATCGTGGAGGCCGCCGAGCGGTCGCTGCGGATCAGACAGAACCGCGCCCCCGGCTCGCGCTCCAGCAGGGTCGTCGCCATCGACAGCACCGGTGTGATCCCGCTGCCGCCTACCACCGCCGCGAACCGCCCCGGGCGCGGCGCCAGCAGGAACCGGCCCATGGGTTCCATGACGTCCACCGTGTCCCCGGCCAGCAGCTCCTTGAGCGCGTAGGTGGAGAAGACGCCGCCCTCCACCAGCCGGATGCCCACCCGCAGCACCGGATCCTCCCCCGGGCCGGCGGCCGGGGAGCAGATCGAGTAGGTGCGCCGGATCTCCTCCCCGGACGGCCCGTCCGGGCCGTCCGGGTCGGTGGCCGTCCCCTCGCCGCCGCCGGTGGCCGGCGCGCTCCGGCGCAGCGTGAGGTGCTGGCCCGGGACATGGCGGAAGGCGTCGCGCAGCTCGGGCGGCACGGCGAAGGTGACGGCCACGGAGTCGTCCGTGAGCCGCTCGACCTCGCTCACCCGGAGCGGATGGAACATCTACAACTCCTTGAAGTGGTCGAATGGTTCACGGCAGGCGGTGCAGCGCCGCAGCGCCTTGCACGCGGTGGAGGAGAAGCGGCTCAGCAGCTCCGTCTCCGTGGAGCCGCAGTGCGGGCAGCGGATCGCCAGCGAGACGGACACCGGCCCGCCGCCGGGCCCCTGGGGGCGGGGCGGGGCTATGCCGAACTCGGCCAGCTTCCGCCGTCCCTCCGCGCTGATGTCGTCGGTCGACCAGGCGGGGGAGAGAACGGTGACCACCCGGACCTCGGGCACCCCGCTGCCGCGGAGAACCCGCTCGATGTCGGCCGACATGGTCTCGATCGCCGGGCAGCCGGTGTAGGTCGGGGTCAGCTCGACCACGACCCGGCCCGGTTCGAGCACCCGCACCCCCCGCACCACGCCCAGCTCCTCCAGCGTCAGCACCGGCAGCTCGGGGTCGGGCACCGAACCGGCCAGCCGGAGCAGCTCCTCCTCCACCGGCGTCGTGGTCACCATGTCGCCCCCGGGTGGCTCCGGTGAAGGTGCTGCATCTCGGCGAGCATCCGTCCGAACGGCTCGGTGTGCAGGCCCTGGCGCCCGGCGCCCGCCCGCCACGCCCCGGTGCGCGGGCCCTCCGGGAGGGTGAGCGTCGCCCGCTCCAGCACGCCGGTCACCGAGGCCAGCCAGTCGGCCTCCAGCTCCGCCCAGTCGACGTCCACCCCCTCGACCGGCCGGAACAGCTCGCCGGTGAACCGCCAGAGCGCCTCGCATCCCGCCCGCATCCGGTCATGGCTCTCGGCGGTGCCGTCGCCGAGGCGCAGGGTCCACTGCTCGGCGTGGTCCTGGTGGTAGGCGACCTCCTTGACCGCCTTGGCGGCGAGCCCGGACAGCGGGCTCTCCCCGGCGGCGGCCAGCCGCCCGTACAGCAGCCGCTGGTAGGTGGAGAAGTAGAGCTGACGGGCGATGGTCCGGGCGAAGTCGCCGTTGGGCTGCTCCACCAGCTGGACGTTGCGGAAGGCGCGCTCCTCGCGGAGGAAGGCCAGCTCGTCCTCGTCCCCGGCGAGCGAGAGCAGCACCCGGGCCTGGCCGAGCAGGTCCAGCGCGATATTGGCGAGCGCCACCTCCTCCTCCAGGACCGGGGCGTGCCCCGCCCACTCCCCCAGCCGGTGCGAGAGCACCAGCGCGTCGTCCCCCAGGGCGAGGGCGGCACCGGTGAGCGCGGGTGTCGTGGCGGTCACAGGTGCCGCACCCCCTCCGGGATCTCGTAGAAGGTGGGGTGGCGGTAGGGCTTGTCCCCGGCGGGTTCGAAGAAGGGGTCCTTCTCGTCCGGCGAGGAGGCGGTGATCGCGGCCGACGGCACCACCCAGAGCGAGACGCCCTCGGAGCGGCGGGTGTAGAGGTCCCGGGCGTTCCTCAGGGCCATCTCGGCGTCCGGGGCGTGCAGGCTGCCCGCGTGGGTGTGGGAGAGCCCGCGGCGGGAGCGCACGAACACCTCCCACAGGGGCCAGTCGCTGGTGGTCATCGGGTCGCCTCTCCGTGCTTGGCGGCGTGGGCCGCGGCCGCCTCCCGGACCCAGGCGCCGTCCTCGTGGGCCCGGCGGCGCTGGGTGATCCGCTGTTCGTTGCAGGGGCCGTCGCCCTTGAGGACCTCGCGGAACTCGGCCCAGTCGATGGCACCGAAGTCGTAGTGGCCGCGCTCCTCGTTCCACCGCAGCTCGGGGTCGGGCAGGGTGAGCCCGAGCGCCTCCGCCTGCGGCACGCAGATGTCCACGAACCGCCGGCGCAGCTCGTCGTTGGAGTGGCGCTTGATCTTCCAGGCCATGGACTGCGCCGAGTGGGACGACTCGTCGTCCGGCGGGCCGAACATCATCAGGGACGGCCACCACCAGCGGTCCACCGCGTCCTGCGCCATGGCGTGCTGTTCCGGCGTCCCGCGCGAGAGGGCGAGCAGCGCCTCGTACCCCTGGCGCTGGTGGAAGGACTCCTCCTTGCAGATCCGGACCATCGCGCGGGCGTAGGGGCCGTAGGAGCAGCGGCAGAGCGGCACCTGGTTGGTGATCGCGGCACCGTCCACCAGCCAGCCGATGGCGCCGACGTCGGCCCAGGTGAGGGTCGGGTAGTTGAAGATCGACGAGTACTTCTGGCGGCCGGTGTGGAGCTTGTCCAGCAGCTCGTCGCGGCTGACGCCGAGGGTCTCGGCCGCGCTGTAGAGATACAGGCCGTGTCCCGCCTCGTCCTGCACCTTGGCCATCAGGATCGCCTTGCGGCGCAGCGAGGGGGCGCGGGTGATCCAGTTCGCCTCCGGCTGCATGCCGATGATCTCGGAGTGCGCGTGCTGGGCGATCTGCCGGACGAGTGAGGCGCGGTACGCCTCCGGCATCCAGTCGCGCGGCTCGATGCGCTCGTCGGCGGCGACGGCGGCGTCGAACACCGCCTCGGGCGTCTCCCGTGCGCCCGCCGGTCCTGCCGTCGCTGCCGGGGACGCCGTCGGTGCCGTCGGTGCTGTCGGTGCTGTCGGTGCCGTCGGTACTGTCATCGGGACTCTCCTACCGACCGATCGTTCGGTTGAATGTCTTCAATGGTGGGTCGGCGGCCCGTATGGTGTCAACCCTGTGGATAACCGGGCCGGGCGGCGGCCGGGCCGGGGCAAGGGGCCGGGCCGGGAGATCCCGGACGTCGGCAGGAGAACCCGGACGGCCAGGGACCCCGGACGGTGCCGGGTAGCGCCGGGCGGGTGATGCCGGGTGGCCGAGCGATGAGGGAACGGTGCGATGGACTCGTACGGTGGGGAGGGCCGGCACGCCGGTGCCCCGGTGGACGCGGAGCACGTGGAGCCCGGGGGACCCCGGCCGTCCGCGCAGTCCGGGGATCTCCGGGCGACCGGTGGGCCCGGGCGGTCCGGCGGCGCCGGAATCCAGGCGCTCTCGCTGCCGTACCAGGTGGTCGCCGCCGTCTCGCTCGCCGTCGTCGGGGTGCTGGCCGCCGTCCATCTGGGCATGGTGTTCCTCCATGTCGCCCCGGCCAACACGCTGAGCAAACAGCACGGCGAGGCGGTGGACGACTGGGTGCTGCCGGAGTTCGAGCAGAACTGGAAGCTGTTCGCCCCCAACCCCCTCCAGCAGAACATCGCCGTCCAGGCGCGCGCCGAGCTCACCGTCGCCGGCGGACGCCGGACCACCGGATGGATCGATCTCTCCGCAGAGGACGCCGCGGTGATCCGGGGCAACCCCTTCCCCAGCCATGTGACCCAGAACGAGCTGCGCCGCGCCTGGGACTTCTTCGCCAACTGGCACACCGACGACAACCGGCCCAATGGGGTGCGCGGCGAGCTCTCCGAGCGCTATCTGCGGCGTATCGCGGCGCTCCGGCTCGACGCCCACCGGGAGGGCGGCCGGATCGAGCGGATCCAGCTGCGCTCCGCCACCCGGGCCGTCGTGGCGCCGGTGTGGAGCGACGCCGGCAAGACGGACACCCGGACCTACTACCGGGTGCTGCCCTGGTGGCCGGTGACGGTGGCGGACCTGCCCGGCGGGGCGGACGCGGGCCGGGGCGCGGCGCGGGCGGCCGGCGAGCACCCGGAGGAGGGCCGATGAAGCGCGTGGACCACGGGGTCGTGACCGTGAATCCCCGGGCGGATCTGCCCGGCGGCTCGCACCGGGCCGACTGGGCGGAGCGGGCCGGGCGGGGGCTGGCGGGTGCCATCCAGCGGGTCACCGCGGGCGCCCTCGGGCCGTATCAGAGCGCCGTGGTCCGGATCGGCTTCTCCGGCGCCTGGCTGCTCTTCCTGTTGCGGGAGTTCCCGCACCGGCGCGAGCTGTACGGACCGGACGGCCCCTGGTCCTGGGGGATGGCCCGGGAGCTGATCGCGAACAACCACGCCTTCTCGGCACTGCTGTGGTCGGACTCGGCGGTCTGGTTCGAGTGCGTGTACGCGCTGGCCGCGCTGGCGAGCCTGCTGCTGCTGGTGGGCTGGCGGGTCCGGGCCACCTCGGTGCTGTTCCTGGTGGGTGTGCTCTCGCTCCAGAACCGCTCGGTCTTCATGGGGGACGGCGGTGACAATGTCGTTCATCTGATGGCGTTCTATCTGGTCCTCACCCGCTGCGGACAGGTCTGGTCGCTGGACGCCCGCCGCGCCCGGCGCCGCGCCACCGGGACCGGGCCGGGCGGCCCGGGACCGACGCCGGACGGGGCGGCACCGGCACCGGACACGACGGACAGCGGTCCGGACGAGGCGGAAGCCGGTCCGGGCGGGACGGAAGCCGGTCCGGGCGCGGCGGAGACGGGAGCGGCGGAGACGGGAGCGGGCGGGGCGCACCGGCCGGTGGCGGGGCGAGCCGCCGCCGATCGGGTGGGCCCGGCGCTGTGGGTGGTGCTCGGCTGCGGTCTGCCGGTGGCCACCTCCTTCGCCGGCCGCACCGGTGAGTCCTGGCTGCTGGCGCTGTTCTGGCTGCTCTGGCTGGCGCAGGGGCTCTGGTGGGTGGTCTGCCGGTACGCCCCCGGGCAGCCGCGGGTACTGCTCGACGTGCTGGCCAACCTCGCCCACAACGCGGCCCTCGGGGTGATCATGGCGGAGGTCTGCCTGATCTACGCCACGGCCGGCTGGTACAAGGTGCAGGGCGACCGCTGGCAGGACGGGACGGCGTCCTACTACCCGTTCCGGCTGGACTACTTCACGCCCTGGCCCGCCCTCTCCGGTCTGCTGGCCGGCAGCGGACTGCTGATCATGCTCGCCACCTATGGCACGGTCGTGGTGCAGGTCGCCTTCCCCTTCACGCTCTTCAACCGCAGGGTCAAGAACGTGCTGCTCGCGGTCATGATGCTGGAGCACGCGACCATCGCGGTCCTGCTGGGACTGCCGTTCTTCTCCCTGGCGATGATCGCCGCCGACGCGGTCTTCCTGCCGACGGTCTTCCTGGTGTGGGCCGGCCACCGGCTGGTCCGCGCCCGGGACCGGCTGCGCCCGGCACGGCGGGGGAAGGTGCCGGGCCCCCGGGAGGCCGACGGGGAGCCGGCCGCGCCCCGTACCCTCGTCGGGTGAGCAGCGAGACCCCCGTACCGTCCGCCCCGGAGCGCCCCGCCGGGCCGGAGTCCGCCGAGCCGAGCCAGGGCCGGGCCCTTCGGCCGGCCCAGCCCCTTCAGTACGACGACGGCTACGGGGACGGCATCGGCGTCGGGCCGCACCCGGGCCCCTGGCCGGAGGGCGAGCGGTACGACCCGGAGCTGCTGGCGGCCGGTGACCGGCGCAATGTGGTCGACGGCTACCGCTACTGGACCCGGGAGGCGATCGTCGCCGACCTGGACACGCGGCGCCATGACTTCCACGTGGCCGTGGAGAACTGGGGCCACGACTTCAACATCGGCTCCGTGGTGCGCACCGCCAATGCCTTCCTGGCCAAGGAGGTGCACATCGTCGGCCGGCGTCGCTGGAACCGGCGGGGCGCCATGGTCACCGACCGGTACCAGCACGTCCGCCACCACCCGGACACCGCGTCGCTCACCGCCTGGGCCGCCGCCGAGGGGCTGCCGGTCGTGGGCATCGACAACCTCCCCGGTGCCGTACCCCTGGAGCGCACCGAGCTGCCCCGGCGGTGTGTGCTGCTCTTCGGCCAGGAGGGACCCGGGCTGACCGAGGAGGCGCGGAAGCACGCCGCCATGGTCTGCTCCATCGCGCAGTTCGGCTCCACCCGCTCGATCAACGCCGGGGCCGCGGCGGCGATCGCCATGCACGCCTGGATCCAGCGGTACGCGGAGATCGACGCCCCGTCCCCGGGGGCCTGACCGGCGAGCCGCCGGGGCACCGGGCAGCCGCCGGGCACCGGGAGCCGGCCCCGGAGGCGTACCGGCCCCGGTCTGGAGGCGTACCGGCCCCGCGCCGCCGCTCGTGCGCCCGGGGGCTTGTGCGGTCCGGGGCCCTGGTGTCAGCTGCTCACGCCTGGCGGCGGACCTCGACCATCCGGAAGCGGTTGGCCACGAAGGCTCCGTCGCACAGGGCGGCGTTGGCCGCCGGGTTGCCGCCGGAGCCGTGGAAGTCGGAGAACGCCGCCGTCTGGTTCACATAGACGCCGCCGGTGAGGTTCAGCGACAGCTGGGCGGACTCCTCCAGACAGACCTCCTCCACCGCCCGCTCGGTCTCCGCCGACGTGGTGTAGGCGCCGACCGTCATGGCGCCCTTCTCCCGGACCGTGCGGCGCAGCAGGTCCAGCGCGTCGGCGGTCGAGTCCACCGCCACCGCGAAGGAGACCGGGCCGAAGCACTCGGAGAGGAAGGGCACCTCGTCCTCGCCGCTCTCCCAGACCTTCCGCGCGCCGTCCAGCTTGACGATCACCGGCGTCCGCACCGCGGCGTCCGGGAAGTCGGGGTGGGCCACCTCGCGCGAGGCCAGGGCCACTTCGCCCAGGCCGCCGGCCGCTTCGAGACGGCCCCGGACGTCCGGGTTGACCAGGGCGCCGAGCAGGGCGTTCGCCCGGTCGTCGTCGCCCAGCAGCTTTCCGACAGCGGTGGCGAGATCGGCTACCACCTCGTCGTACGACCGGGGGCCCGCGTCCGTGTCGACGCCGTCGCGCGGGATCAGCAGATTCTGCGGGGTGGTGCACATCTGGCCGCTGTAGAGGGAGAGCGAGAAGGCGAGGTTGCCCAGCATGCCCCGGTAGTCGTCGGTGGAGTCGATCACCACGGTGTTGACGCCGGCCTTCTCGGTGTAGACCTGCGCCTGGCGGGCGTTGGCCTCCAGCCAGTCACCGAAGGCGGTGGAGCCGGTGTAGTCGATGATGCGGATCTCGGGCCGGACGGCCAGCGTCTTGGCGATGCCCTCGCCCGGCCGCTCGGCGGCCAGCGCGACCAGGTTCGGGTCGAAGCCGGCCTCGGTGAGCACCTCGCGGGCGGCCCGGACGGTGAGCGCCAGCGGGAGCACGGCGCGCGGATGCGGTTTGACCAGCACCGCGTTTCCCGTGGCGAGGGAGGCGAAGAGGCCCGGGTAGCCGTTCCAGGTGGGGAAGGTGTTGCAGCCGATCAGCAGGGCGACGCCCCGGCCGACCGGGGTGAACGTCTTCCGCAGTGCCAGCGGGTCCCGCTTGCCCTGCGGCTTGGACCAGTCGGCCGAGCCCGGCACCCGGACCTGCTCGGCGTACGCGTACGCCACGGCCTCCAGGCCCCGGTCCTGGGCGTGCGGGCCGCCCGCCTGGAACGCCATCATGAACGCCTGTCCGCTGGTGTGCATGACGGCGTGCGCGAACTCATGGGTCCGGCCGCTGATCCGGGCCAGGATCTCCAGACAGACCAGTGCCCTGGTCTCCGGGCCCGCGTCCCGCCAGGCGCCGAGCCCGGCGCGCATGGCGGGGAGCAGCACGTCCGGGTCGGCGTGCGGATACTCCACGCCCAGCTCGGGGCCGTATGGCGAGACCTCGCCGCCCACCCAGCCGTCGGTGCCCGGCTGCTCCAGCTCGAAGCGGCCGCCGAGCACCGCCCGGTGCGCGGCGAGGCCGTCGGCGGCGCTCAGCGAGCCGTCCTCGCCGTACGCCTTGGGGTGCTCCGGGTGCGGGGACCAGTAGGCCCGCGTACGGATCGCTTCGAGTGCCTGATCCAGCGTGGCGCGGTGCCTCTCGGTCAGGTGGTCGGTGGTGAGCTGCGCGGCGGCCATGACGGACCAACTCCTCGGCGAGCTGGGCAGGGACGTGCGGACAGGGATAGAGTAACCGAACGGTCGGTCGGGACAAGGGGGTCTCCCGGGCCTGTGGAAAACTCATCGGGGAGGATCACTGCCATGACCGAGACCGAGACCACCGAGCCCAGCCGGCCCGAGGACCTGGGCGGGGCGGGCGGACGGGCCGGAGCCGTCGGGCGTCACCGGACCGTCGCCGTGGTGGGCACCGGCACCATGGGCCGGGGCATCGCCCAGGTCGCGCTGCTCGCGGGCCACCCCGTCCGCCTCCACGACACCGCCCCCGGCCGCGCCGAACAGGCGGCGGCGGACGTGCTGGCGCGGCTGGACCGGCTGGCCGCCAAGGGCCGGCTGACCCCGGCGGAGCGGGACGCGGCCGCCGCCCGGCTGCACGCGGCCGGGGCGCTCACCGAGCTGGCGGACGCGGCCCTGGTGATCGAGGCGGTCGTGGAGGACCTGGCGGTGAAGCAGCGGCTCTTCGCGGAGCTGGAGACGATCGTTCAGGACGATTGTCTGCTCGCCACCAACACCTCCTCCCTCTCCGTCACCGCGATCGCCGGCGCGCTGCGGCTCCCCGGCCGGTTCGCCGGGCTGCACTTCTTCAACCCGGCGCCGCTGCTGCCGCTGGTCGAGGTGGTCAGCGGCTTCGCCACCGACGAGGCCGCCGCCGACCTCGCGTACGCCACCGTCCTGACCTGGGGGAAGACACCGGTGCGCTGCGCCGACACCCCCGGCTTCCTCGTCAACCGCCTCGCCCGGCCGTTCTACGCCGAGGCGCTCCGGCTGTACGAGGAGCGCGCGGCCGACCCGGCCACCATCGACGCCGTCCTGCGGGAGAGCGGCGGCTTCCGGATGGGCCCGTTCGAGCTGACCGACCTGATCGGCCAGGACGTCAACGAGGCCGTCACCCGGTCGGTGTGGGAGGCGTTCCACCAGGACCCCCGCTTCACCCCCTCGCTCGCCCAGCGGCGGCTGGTCGAGTCCGGCCGGCTGGGCCGCAAGTCGGGCCGGGGCTGGTTCGCGTACGCCACCGACGGCACCGGTGACGCCGGGGGCACCGGCGGCACGGCCGGTACGGGCGCCGGGCCGCGCACCGAGGCGCCCGCCGCGCCGCCCGCGTCGGTCACCGTCCACGGCGAGCTGTACCACGCCGCCGTGCTGGCCGACCTGATCGCGGAGGCGGGCATTCCGGTCGAGCGCGGCGACGCGGCGGTGGCCGGCCATCCGGGCTGGATCGAGCTGCCCGGCGGCGTCCGGCTCTTCGCCGCCGACGGCACGGCGGCGGACGACGCCGAGATGCCGGTCGTCCACTTCGATCTGGCCCTGGACTACCGGGCGGCCGGCCGGATCGCCCTCGCCCCGGCCGCGAGCGTCCCGGCGGAGGCCCTGACCGCCGCCGTCGGGCTCTTCCAGGCCCTCGGCAAGCGGGTCAGCGTCATCGCGGACGTGCCCGGCATGATCGTCTGCCGGACGGTGGCGATGCTGGTGGACTTCGCGCTCGACGCCGTGGCGCGGGGCGTGGCGGACCCGGCGGACGTCGACACCGCGATGCGGCTCGGCGTCAACTACCCGCGCGGGCCGCTCGCCTGGGGCGGGGAACTGGGCGCCGAGTGGGTGCTGAACGCCCTGTCGGCGCTGCACGAGGAGTACCCCACCGGGCGGTACGCCCCCTCCCAGGCGCTCCGCCGCCGGGCCGCGGCCGAGGAGGCCGGGCGCGTGGAGCCCGCAGGGGCCGCCGGGGCCGGGGACCGGGACGGGGAGCGGAACGACCGGGAAGGGGCCGGCTCATGACCACCGCCAGGCGCGACACCTACACCCCCGAGACGCTGCTCTCGGTCGCCGTGCAGGTCTTCAACGAACGCGGTTACGACGGCACCTCCATGGAGCATCTCTCCAAGGCGGCGGGGATCTCCAAGTCCTCGATCTACCACCATGTGACCGGCAAGGAGGAGCTGCTGCGGCGGGCGGTGAGCCGGGCGCTCGACGGCCTCTTCGGCATCCTGGACGAGCCCGGGGCGAACCGCGGCCGGGCCATCGAGCGGGTCGAGCACGTCACCCGCCGCACCGTCGCCGTCCTGATGGACGAGCTCCCCTATGTGACGCTGCTGCTGCGGGTCCGGGGCAACACCCGGACCGAGCGGTGGGCCCTGGAGCGCCGCCGCGAGTTCGACCACCGGGTCGCGGACCTGCTGAAGGCGGCGGCGGCCGACGGCGACCTCCGTACGGACGTGGACATACGGCTGGCCACCCGGCTGCTCTTCGGGATGGTCAACTCGCTGGTCGAGTGGTACCGCCCGCTGCCGGGCGGCGCGGGCGACCGCGAGCAGGTGGTGGACACCGTGGTCCGGCTCGCCTTCGACGGGCTGCGCACGGGGCACTGAGGGGCCGCCGGGCCGGGGCGGGGCCGGGCGCTTTCGTGCCCGGCGTACGTACGCGGTCCGCGCTCACGACGCGCCGGACGCGGGCTCCTCGGCGGGCGGCGAGGCGGCCGGGGCCGGCGAGCGCCGGTCGATGTCTGTCTCCTCGAAGACCAGCAGAGTGCGGGTGGACAGCACCTCCGGAATGGCCTGGATCCTGGTCAGCACCAGCTCGCGCAACGTCCGGTTGTCCGGCGTGTGCACCAGCAGCAGTACGTCGAAATCGCCGCTGACCAGCGCGATGTGCGCCGCGCCCGGCAGCGCCTGGAGCTGCTCCCGCACGCTCCGCCAGGAGTTCTGCACGATCTTGAGCGTGATGTACGCGGAGGCGCCCTGCCCCGCCCGCTCATGGTTGATCCGCGCCCCGAAGCCCCGGATCACCCCGTCCTCCACCAGCCGGTTTATCCGGGCGTAGGCGTTGGCCCGGGAGACGTGCACCCGGTCCGCCACCGAGCGGATCGAGGCCCGCCCGTCGGTCCGGAGAATACGGAGGATGTCCCGGTCGACCGCGTCCAGCGGGCGGGGCGCCGGCTCCGGGGTGTCCGCGTCCGGCGGGCGGAGCTCCGGGTCCCGGGCGTCCGCGTCCAGGGGGCGGAGCTCCGGTTCCCGGCCGCTCCCCTCGGGCTCCGGCTCGCGGCTCGCGGCCATTTGTTCAGCTGCCATGTGCCCCCGCCTTTCCGCCATGGACGACCTGTTCTCATCCCATGCTGTGGAGAACCGTTTGTCCACAGGCTGGAGGTGCCTGTAGCCAAATTGCCTCCCTGACCGAACAATCGGTAGGTGAGACGCGCCACACTCGCGCCGTCTCCGGGTCGCGTGCCCGCGTCCCCCGGGCTCCGTGCCCGCGTCGTTCCCGGGCCCCGTGCCCGTCTCGCACGAGGAGGTGCTCCCATGACGGTCCAAGAGCTGCCCGGTGCGGCCTCGTACCGGCCCACCCCGCCCCCGGCGTGGAAGCCGCGCACCGACCCCGCCCCGCTGCTCCCCGACCCCGAGCCGTACCGGGTGCTCGGCACCGGCGCGGTGGACGGGTTCGCGCCGGAGCTGCTCCGCCGGCTCCACGCCGAGCTGGTGCGCGGCCGGCGGTACAACGCGCAGGCCACCGCCCTCACCAAGCAGGGCCGGCTGGCGGTGTACCCGTCCAGCACCGGCCAGGAGGCGTGCCAGGTGGCCGCCGCGCTGGTGCTGGAGGAGCGGGACTGGCTCTTCCCGTCGTACCGGGACACCCTCGCGGCCGTGGTGCGCGGGCTCGATCCGGCGGCGGCGCTCACCCTGCTGCGCGGCGACTGGCACACCGGCTACGACCCGCGCGAGCACCGGATCGCCCCCCTCTGCACGCCCCTCGCCACCCAGCTGCCGCACGCGGTGGGCCTGGCGCACGCCGCCCGGCTCAAGGGCGACGACGTGGTGGCGCTCGCCCTGGTGGGGGACGGCGGCACCAGCGAGGGCGACTTCCACGAGGCGCTGAACTTCGCGGCCGTCTGGCAGGCGCCGGTGGTCTTCCTGGTGCAGAACAACGGCTTCGCCATCTCCGTGCCGCTCGCCAAGCAGACGGCCGCCCCGTCCCTGGCGCACAAGGCCGTCGGGTACGGCATGCCGGGCCGGCTGGTCGACGGCAACGACGCCCCGGCCGTGCACCAGGTGCTCGGCGAGGCGATGGCCCGGGCCCGGCGCGGCGGCGGCCCGACGCTGGTGGAGGCCGTCACCTACCGGATCGACGCCCACACCAACGCCGACGACGCCACCCGGTACCGGGGCGACACCGAGGTGGCGGCCTGGCGCGACCACGACCCGGTCCGGATCCTGGAGCGCGAGCTGACCGGGCGCGGCCTGCTCGACGAGGCCGGGATACGAGCGGCCGCCGAGGAGGCCGAGGCGATGGCCGCGCGGCTGCGCGAGCGGATGAACGCCGACGCCGTCCTCGTCCCCGACGACCTCTTCACCCAGGTGTACGCGGAGCCGACCCCGCAGCTGCGGGCGCAGGCGGAGCAGCTGCGCGCCGAACTGGCGGCGGAAGTGGAAGGGGACACCCGATGAGCGGGGCGACGAGCCGGGCGACGGGCGGGACGACCGCCACGGCGGTGAAGCCGGACCGCGCCGCCAGACCGGCGACCATGGCCCAGGCGCTCCAGCGCGCCATGCGGGACGCCATGGCCGAGGACCCGGCGGTCCATGTCCTCGGGGAGGACGTCGGCACGCTCGGCGGTGTCTTCCGGGTCACCGACGGCCTCGCCAAGGAGTTCGGCGAGGACCGCTGCACGGACACCCCGCTCGCCGAGGCGGGCATCCTGGGCACCGCCGTCGGCATGGCGATGTACGGGCTGCGACCGGTGGTGGAGATGCAGTTCGACGCCTTCGCCTATCCGGCGTTCGAACAGCTCATCAGCCATGTCTCCCGGATGCGCAACCGCACCCGGGGCGCCATGCCGCTGCCGCTGGTCGTCCGGGTGCCGTACGGCGGCGGCATCGGCGGGGTCGAGCACCACAGCGACTCGTCCGAGGCGTACTACATGGCGACTCCGGGGCTCCATGTCGTCACGCCCGCCACCGTCGAGGACGCCTACGGGCTGCTGCGCGCCGCCATCGCCTCCGACGACCCGGTGGTCTTCCTGGAGCCCAAGCGGCTGTACTGGTCGAAGTCCGACTGGTCGCCCGAGGCCCCGGCGGCGGTCGAGCCGATAGGGCGCGCGGTGGTCCGCCGGACCGGCCGCAGCGCCACCCTGATCACCTACGGTCCGTCGGTCCCGGTCTGTCTGGAGGCCGCCGAGGCCGCCCGGGCCGAGGGCTGGGAGCTGGAGGTCGTGGATCTGCGGTCGCTGGTGCCCTTCGACGACGAGACGGTCTGCGCGTCGGTACGGCGCACCGGGCGCGCGGTGGTCGTCCATGAGTCCACCGGCTTCGGCGGCCCGGGCGGGGAGATCGCCGCCCGGATCACCGAGCAGTGCTTCCATCACCTGGAGGCACCGGTGCTGCGGGTCGCCGGCTTCGACATCCCCTACCCGCCGCCGATGCTGGAGCGGCACCATCTGCCCGGTGTCGACCGGGTGCTGGACGCGGTCGCCCGGCTCCAGTGGGAGGCGGAGAACTGATGCCCCAGGTGCTGGAGTTCAAGCTGCCGGACCTCGGTGAGGGCCTGACCGAGGCGGAGATCGTGCGGTGGCTGGTGGCCGTCGGCGACGTGGTGGCCGTGGACCAGCCGGTGGTGGAGGTCGAGACGGCCAAGGCCATGGTGGAGGTGCCCTGCCCGTACGGCGGTGTGGTCACCGCCCGGTTCGGTGAGGAGGGCAGCGAACTCCCGGTCGGTGCCCCGCTGCTGACGGTCGCGGTCGGCGCGGCGGCGGCCCCGGGCGACGCCCCGGGAGCGGACGCGGCCGGCGCCGCCGGAGCCCCCGCCCCGGAGCCGGCCACCGGGGCGGCGCACGAGGGCTCGGGGAATGTGCTCGTCGGGTACGGCACCGCCGCGCCCGCCGCCCGCAGGCGCCGGATCCGCTCCGGCGGCGGTACGGGCCTGCTGGGCACCGCCGCGCCGGACACGGCTCCGCTGGACGGAGCGCCCGCGACCGGCGCCCCGGGCACCGGTGGCGGGGACGCTTCCGGGCCGAACGCCCGGATACCGGCGGACCGGCCGCCCGCGGTGACCGGGCCGGACGCCGTGGCGGGGCCGTACTCCGACGCGGGGCCGGGTGCGCTGCCGGAGGCGGACGCCACGGCCGGGACCGGCGCCGGGCCGGGGACGACCGGGGGCGGTACGGCCCTGCCGGACGGACCGGTTCCGGTGATCTCGCCGCTGGTGCGGAAGCTGGCCCGGGAGGGCGGGATCGATCTGCGCCGGCTGCGCGGCTCGGGGCGGGACGGCCTGATCCTGCGCGCGGACGTGGAGCGGGCGGTTGCCGTCGGGGCCGTCGCCGCCGGGGCGGTCGCCGCGCCGGAGACCCGGGCGGCTCCCCGCGCCCGGCCGGCCCCGGAGACCGGCGCCCGGCCCGCCGTGGCGGCCACCGCCGCCGGAGAGCGGGTGCCGCTGCGGGGCGTACGGGGTGCGGTGGCGGACAAGCTCTCCCGCAGCCGGCGCGAGATCCCCGACGCCACCTGCTGGGTCGACGCCGACGCCACCGAGCTGATGGCCGCCCGTGCCGCCATGAACGCGGCCGGCGGCCCGAAGATCTCGGTGCTGGCGCTGCTGGCCCGGGTCTGCACGGCGGGTCTGGCCCGCTTCCCCGAGCTCAACGCCACGGTGGACACCGAGGCGCGGGAGATCGTGCGGCTGCCCGGGGTGCATCTCGGGTTCGCCGCCCAGACCGACCGGGGCCTGGTGGTACCGGTGGTGAAGGACGCGCACGGGCGCTCGGCCGAGTCGCTGACGGCCGAGTTCGCCCGGCTGACCGAGGCGGCGCGCACCGGGGCCCTCACCCCGGCGGACCTCACCGGCGGGACGTTCACGCTCAACAACTACGGGGTGTTCGGGGTGGACGGCTCCACGCCGATCATCAACCACCCGGAGGCGGCGATGCTCGGGGTGGGGCGGATCGTCCCCAAGCCGTGGGTGCACCGGGGCGAACTGGCGGTACGTCAGGTCGTCCAGCTGTCACTGACCTTCGACCACCGGGTCTGCGACGGCGGCACGGCGGGCGGCTTCCTGCGGTATGTGGCGGACTGTGTGGAGCAACCCGCGGTACTGCTGCGGACCCTGTAGCCGGGCGTCCGGCCGGCGGAGCGTCCGCCGCCCGGGCGGCGCGGGCCGCGACCGGCCGGCGCCGGGCGCCCGCCGGTCCGCTCGGCGCCGGTGAACGGCTTCGCGGTGGGGGCCCGCCGGTCCGCCGACTGGTCGGCCGGCGGCCGCTCGGGCCCGCCGGGCCACTGGCCGGGCTCTTTCGTTACGGGGCCCACGGGCCCGGTGGCCCGCCGGCCCTTCGCCGGACGGCGGCTCCGGGGACCGGGACGGGTCGACGGGCCCGCCGCCGGGGCCGGTTGGCGTGCGGCGGCGGATGTCCGTGCCGTGCCGTCGGCAGCGCGCCATCGGCGGCCGGCGACTCGTTACCGGCGAGCGGCGGGGACGGCCTGGGGCTGCCCGCCGGACGATGCGCTTCGGGCCGGGTGGCTGCCGGCCCGGCCCGGGTGGCTGCCGGGCCGCCTGCCTCTCGCGGGGCGGGAGTTCCGCCGGCCGGGGGGCCGGGCGGGGCTCGCGGGGGCGGCTCGGCGGAGTGCCCGGGCGGTGCGGGGGTGCCCGGGGGGTGGGGTGGGCGGCGCACCATACTGGTGGGGTGACCCGTTTCGACGTCGTCGTGCTCGCCGGGGGTGCCGCCAAGCGGCTGGGCGGAGCGGACAAGCCAGGGCTGAGCGTGGGCGGGCGCGTCCTCCTCGACCGCGTGCTGGGGGCGTGCCGTGCCGCCGGCCGCACCGTGGTGGTGGGCGCCCGGCGGCCCACGGCCCACCCGGTGCGCTGGGCCCGTGAGGAGCCGCCCGGCGGCGGGCCGCTCCCCGCGCTGGCCGCCGGGGTACGGCAGGTCGAGGCGGACGCGGTCGTGGTGCTCGGCGGTGATCTGCCGTTCCTCACGGCCTCCTCGGTACGGCGGCTGACGGAGGCACTGGCCGCGGCGGGGGACGCCGAGGCGGTGCTCTCGGTCGACCCCGGGGGCCGGGACCAGCCCCTGGTGGCGGTGTACCGCACCGAGCCGCTCCGGCGTGAACTCGCCCTGCTGGCCACCGAGTACGGGGCGCTCGCCGGGCTGCCGCTGCGGCTGCTGGTGGCGGAGCTGGCGGTGGCGCGGACGGGGCTGGATCCGGCGGCCACCTTCGACTGCGACACCTGGGAGGACCTGGCGAACGCCCGTGCGCGCATCAGGGAGCATGGGCATGTGCTGGATGAATGGATCACCGCGGTCAAGGACGAGCTCGGCATCGAGCTGGACGTCGACACCACCGGACTGCTCGACCTGGCCCGGGACGCCGCCCACGGGGTGGCCCGGCCGGCCGCGCCGCTGACCACCTTCCTGGTCGGGTACGCGGCGGGGCGGGCGAGCGGCGACGGGCCCGAGGCGGTCGCGGAAGCCACCCGGAAGGCCGTCGCCCTGGCTCGGCGCTGGGCCGATGAGACGGCGGACGGCGGCGGGACGGCGGACGGCGGCCGCCCCGACGGTACCGGTGACGGCCGGCCCGGTGGCCCCGGCGACGGTCCGGGCCGCCCGGGTGGCGGTCCGGCATGACCGGCCAGGATCCCGCTCCCGGCCCCTACGGCCCCGACAGCACCGACGGCTTCGACGAGGCGCTCGCCCTGCTCGGGCCGCCGCCCCACGCCCGGTCCGGCGGCGCCCGGGCCGGGACCGGCGGGCACTCCGGCCCGGCCGGCCACCAGGCGCACCGCTCCGAAGATCCGGTCGGCGCCGCCCCCGGGGACGAGGACGACCGGGCCCGGTACACCCCGACCCGGGCCGGGGCGGCCGCCGGCGACCACCCGGCGCCCCCGGCCACGCCCGCCGGCCGGTCAGGGGAGCACCGGGCCACCGCCTGGGAGGCCGCCCGGGCCACCGCCGAGCGGGCCGGGCACCGGGCCCGGGCGGCACGGCCCCCGCGCACCCTGCGCCTTCCGCTCACCGAGGCGCTGGGGCACACCCTGGCGGAGCCGCTGACCGCGCTCACCGATCTGCCCCCGTTCGACACCTCCGCCATGGACGGCTGGGCGGTCGCCGGACCCGGGCCCTGGACGATCCACGAGGACACCGCCGTGCTCGCCGGGCACGCCGCCCGGGAGGCCCTGCCGGACGGCGAGGCGGTGCGCATCGCCACCGGCGCCCGGGTACCGCCGGACGCCACCGCCGTGATCCGCGGTGAGCACGCCCGCGCCGACGCGGCCGGCCGGCTGTACGCCCGGCGGCCGGTGGTGCACGGCCAGGACATCCGGCCGCGCGGCCAGGAGTGCCGTACCGGCGACCGGCTGCTGCCCGCCACGGCCGAGGTGACGCCCGCCGTGCTGGGGCTCGCGGCGGCGGCCGGGTACGACGAGCTGACCGTGGCCGCGCGCCCCCGGGTGGCGGTGCTGGTGCTGGGCGACGAGCTGCTCACCGAGGGGCTTCCGCACGACGGACTGGTCCGGGACGCGCTCGGCCCCATGCTCGCCCCCTGGCTGCGCGCGCTGGGGGCGGAGGTCACCGCCGTGCGCCGGGTGACGGACGACGCGGACGCCCTCCGGGCGGCGATCACGGGCGCCGAGGCCGAACTGGTCCTCACCACCGGGGGCACCGCAGCGGGGCCGGTCGACCACCTCCACTCGGTGCTGGACCGGGCCGGGGCCGAACCGTTGGTGGACGGGGTGAAGGCGCGCCCCGGCCACCCCATGCTGCTCGCCCGGCTCGCGCCGGACCGTCACCTGGTGGGGCTGCCGGGCAACCCGCTGGCGGCCGTCTCCGGGCTGCTCACCCTCGCCGCCCCGCTGCTGCGGGCCCTCACCGGCCGGCCGGCCCCGGAGCCGTACTGGCTGCCGGTCCGGGAGGAACTGCCGGGGCATCCGTACGACGTCCGGCTGGTGCCGGTCGTCCGGCGCTCCGGATGGGCCGAGCCGCTGCGGTTCCGGGGGCCCGCGATGCTGCGCGGGGTCGCCGCCGCCGACGGGCTCGCCGTCGTCCCGATCGATGGCGCCCGCGCGGGCGAGCCACTGGAGATTCTCGCCCTGCCCTGGTCGGGCCCCACCGAAGGGTGTTTCACGTGAAACTTCCCGGCCATGACGCGATGGCCCGCAACGCCGACGAACATCTGGTCGCCAGCCGCATCAAGCTGCCGCGCCGGATCGTCGAGCGCCCGCTCCGGCAGGTGGCCAAGCGGCTGCTGATGGCGCTGTTCGTGCTGGTGCTCACGGCGATGATCGTGGCGCTGGACCGGGAGGGCTACCACGACAACGCGGACGACCGGGTGGATGTCCTCGACGCCTTCTACTACGCCACCGTGACCCTCTCCACCACGGGTTACGGCGACATCGTCCCGTACAGTGACTCGGCCCGGTTGATGAACATCCTGCTGATCACGCCGTTGCGGGTGCTTTTCCTGATCATTCTGGTCGGCACCACTCTTGAGGTTCTCACCGAGCGGACCCGGGAGGAGTGGCGGCTGAACCGCTGGAGGTCCACCTTGCGTGACCACACCGTCGTCATCGGCTTCGGTACGAAGGGCCGTTCCGCGATCCAGACGCTCTGCGCCACCGGGTTGACCAAGGAGCGGATCGTCATCGTCGATCCGAGCAGCAAGGCCATCGACGCGGCCAACGCGGACGGCTTCACCGGGGTGCTGGGCGACGCCACCCGAAGCGATGTGCTGCTCCGGGCCGAGCTCCAGAAGGCCCGGCAGATCGTCATCGCCACCCAGCGGGACGACACCGCCGTACTGGTCACCCTGACCGCCCGGCAGCTCAACCGGAGCGCCAAGATCGTGGCGGCGGTCCGCGAGGAGGAGAACGCCCCGCTGCTGCGGCAGTCCGGCGCCGATGCCGTGATCACCAGCGCCAGCGCCGCCGGGCGGCTGCTCGGTCTCTCGGTGCTCAGCCCCAGCGCGGGCACGGTCATGGAGGACCTGATCCAGCAGGGCAGCGGCCTCGATCTGATCGAACGGCCGGTGATAAAGGCCGAGGTCGGCAAGAACGTGCGGGAGACCGACGATCTGGTGGTCAGCGTGGTGCGCGGCCACCGGCTGCTCGGTTACGACGACCCCGCGGCCAGTCCGCTCCAGCTGACCGACCGGGTGATCACCATCGTCCGGGCCCGCCCGGTGGCCGGGCCGGGGCTGTCCGGGGAGTAGGGCCGGGCCCACCGGAAGGGGCCGGAGGGGGCCGGCGGAACGAGCCATGGACCGGGTGCCCGGTCCTCCGGCAACCCGGCAACCGATACCCGGCCCGTCCGAGGGGCCCGGCGGTCAGTACCCGGTCCGGGCCCGGCGGCCGGCAGGCCCGGGCACTTGGGCGCGTCCGGCGTTCGGGCGGCCCGGTGCCCCGGGTGCCCGGCGGGGCGGGAGTAGCCTCGCGGGCATGCATGCGATCACGATTCCGGAACCCGGCGGTCCCGAGGCGCTCGTATGGGCCGAGGTACCCGACCCCGTGCCCGGCGAGGGCGAAGTGCTCGTGGAGGTGGCGGCGGGCGCCGTCAACCGTGCCGATGTACTCCAGCGGCAGGGGTTCTACGACCCACCGCCCGGCGCCTCCCCCTATCCCGGCCTGGAGTGCTCCGGCCGGATCACGGCGCTGGGCGCCGGGGTCTCCGGCTGGGCCGTCGGCGACGAGGTGTGCGCCCTGTTGGCGGGCGGCGGTTACGCGGAGAAGGTCGCGGTGCCGACCGGGCAGCTGCTGCCGGTGCCGGAGGGCCTGGACCTGGTGACGGCGGCCACGCTCCCCGAGGTCACCGCCACGGTGTGGTCCAACGTCTTCCTGACCGCCGGACTCCGTCCCGGTGAGACGCTGCTGGTGCACGGCGGTTCCAGCGGTATCGGCACCATGGCCGTCCAGCTGGGCAAGGCGGTCGGCGCCCGGGTGGCGGTGACGGCCGGCGGACCCGAGAAGCTGGCCCGCTGTGCCGAGCTGGGCGCGGACATCCTGATCGACTACCGCGAGCAGGACTTCGTGGCGGAGCTGCGGGAGGCGACCGACGGGGCGGGCGCGGACGTCATCCTCGACATCATCGGCGCCAAGTACCTGGACCGGAACGTACGGGCGCTCGCGGCCAACGGCCGGCTCGCGATCATCGGGCTCCAGGGCGGCAACAAGGGCGAACTGAACCTCGGCGCCCTGCTCGCCAAGCGGGCCGCGATCACGGCCACCTCGCTCCGGGCCCGGCCCCCGGCCGAGAAGGCGACCATCGTCGCGGCGGTGCGCGAGCACGTCTGGCCGCTGATCGCCGCGGGCACCGTGCGGCCGGTGGTGGACCGGACCTTCCCGATGGCCGAGGCGCCCGAGGCGCACCGGACGATGGAGGCGAGCGGCCACATCGGCAAGATCCTGCTCACCACCGGCTGATCCGGCCGGCTCTGGGTGCCGGGGGCGACCCCGGCCGCGGAACGGCGAACGGTGCGGGCGGGTGCCCCGGAGGACACTCGCCCGCACCGTGTGTGTCGCCGTGTCCGCCGCGCGCCGCGACGGACACGGCTCGGGACGGACCGGGCCCGCTGCCCGCCCGTACGGATGACGGCAGCGGACCGAGGCAGTCGGACGCGATCCCAACACGCGCCCCGGCCGTACGGATGCCGGCCCCGGTACGGACGAGCCCCGCTACAGGTACGGACCCGAGCGGACGGGGCCCTGGCCGTGCCCGTGGTCGTCCTCGTGCGGAAGGCCGGGCGGCAGGGCCCGGCGCATCTGCTCCAGCTGGGCTCGGGCGGCCATCTGCTGGGCGAACAGGGCCGTCTGGATGCCGTGGAACAGGCCCTCCAGCCAGCCGACCAACTGCGCCTGCGCGATCCTCAGTTCAGCCTCGGAGGGGATGGCCTCGTCGGTGAAGGGGAGGGAGAGCCGCTCCAGCTCCTCGACCAGTTCGGGAGCGAGACCGTCCTCCAGCTCCTTCACCGAGCCGGCGTGGATCTCCTTGAGCCGCACCCGGCTGGCCTCGTCCAGCGGAGCCGCCCGCACTTCCTCCAGCAGCTGCTTGATCATGCTGCCGATCCGCATGACCTTGGCGGGCTGCTCGACCATCTCGGTCACCGGGATCTCGCGCGCCTCGGCATCGCCGTCCCCCGCACCGCCGCCACCGAGCGCCATGCCGTCCTGTCCCACCACGAGGACCTGGGGGCTCTCCTGCGACCGTTCATTCCTCGGCATCTCCATGCCGCCATTCTCTCGCACCGGTTCGCCACCCAGGGGCGTGCCCCCGGAGCCGGCCGGCCACCGGCTCCGGGGGCACCAGCGGCCACCCCGGTACGGCCCCGGCGGATTCGCCGGAGCCGCCGGGCGGGGGGCCCACTCGTCCGTCAGGCCGCCTCGCGGCGGGCCAGTGCCCCGCGCGAGCGGGTGACCAGGGCGGCGAGGAGCGCGGCGCCCAGCGGCACCAGGATCAGCAGGGTGCCCAGGGTCTCCCAGGGGACCGTGATCGGGATGTGCGGGACATCGGGTACGAAGCCCTGGTCGAGCGACTTCTCGTAGTCGGCGGTCGCCTGGCGGGCCTCGCTGAGCCGCAGCCCGATCGCGGGCAGTACCCCCGCCGCCGAGCCGAGCACCACGCCCATCGCGGCGACCACCCCGCACTGGAACCCGCTCAGCGTCCGGCGCACCCGGGGCGGGGCACCGACGGCGGCCAGCGTCTTGAGATCGGCCTCCGCGTCGGCCTGGGCGAGCCCGGTGGCGATTCCCGCCGCGCCGATGGTGATCAGACCGGCGAAGATCGTCAGCGAGAGGAGCACGATATTGCTCTCCCCGACGAAGCCCTCCTCGATGTGCAGGTCCGCTCCGGCGGCGGTGCGGTCGAGGTCGCCGTCCAGACGCTGGCGCTGCTCGCTGTCCACCGGCTTGTCGGTGGTGAAGAAGGAGCCGAGCGGAGCCGTGGCCAGCCCGGCCGTCCTGGCCGTCGCCGGGGAGATGATGCCGGCCAGGCCCCAGCCCTGGACCCCGTCGGGCACCTGGTAGGCAGCGAGCTTCTTGATCTCGCCCGGGACCTCCTTGCCTGCCGCCTGCGCGTTGTCGGCCGCTTCCTGGTCGGTGATCAGCCGGATGGCGATGGTGCCGTCCTTGTCCCGCTGGGGCTTCTCGAAGGACACCACCTTGCCGTCGGCCAGCGCCCGGGCGGCCCCGGGGTCCTTGATGCCGAGCACCGTCAGCAGCTTGGCGTCACCGATCACCAGACCGCTCTCACTGGTGAACACGCGCTCGGTGTCGTTGGTCTTGCACCGCCAGTCCTGGCCCAGCTTGCGGCGTTCCGCCACCGTGAACTTCTCGGCCGGGTCGGAGCCGTCGGGGGTGTCCACGTAGAGCGGACACTCATTGGCCTTCGGGATGACGATCTCGTGCCGTCCGCAACCCTCCTTGCTGTCCCACAGGGCGCAGCTCTCCCTGCCCACCAGGATCCGGTCCACATCGGCGCGCACGGCGACCGAGAGATCCCGCTGCACCGCGTCGCGCACCGCGGAGACATCCCGCCCGCCGCCCTCGCGGACCATCACCGAGCCGACCCCGTAGGGCAGCTTCGCCTCGTAGCCCGCCCGCTGACCGGCCTCGTCGCTCGCCGCGTAGGTGGCGACGGCGACCGAACCGGCGACGGCGGCGAGCACGGCGGCCACGGCCGGAGCCGTACGTCCCCGGTTGCGCACCGAGTCCCGCAGCGCCAGGCGGGGTGAGAGCGGCAGCCAGCGGCCGGTCCGGCCGAAGAGGCCCACGAGTGCCGGAGTCAGCGCGACCACGCCCAGCTCGGCGAGGGCGCTGCCGGCCGCGACGATCGTCGGCTGGGTCGTGTAGAGGGAGCCGGCCAGGGCGATGGCGGCGCCGGCCGCGACGACGACCAGACCGATCGCCGGCAGCACCCGGCTGGCGGCGCGCACCCCCCGGCGGCCGGTGAGCGACGCGAGCACGGTCTGCCGGGAGGCGGTGACGGCGGGCACGATGGCGGCGAGCAGCCCGGTGACCACGGCCAGCAGGGCGATGCCGAGCAGTTCCAGCGGCCGGATCTCGAAGGCGCCGAACCGCTTGCCCATCGTCTCCTCCAGCACCGGCTGAAGGGCGCGGGTGAGGCCGATGCCCAGCACCGTGCCGGTCACCGCCGCGGCGGTACCGATGACCAGGCCACCGGCCAGCACGATGGCCCGGATGTGCCGCCGGTCACCGCCGTTGGCGCCGACCAGCCCCAGCTGCCGGCGGGAGCGACGGGCGCCCACGGCGAAGGCGGGGCCGGCCAGCAGACAGATCTCCAGCATCGCCAGGCCGACGATGGTGGCCAGGATCGCGAGCATTTCCTTGCCGAGGGGGCCGTCCGATTCCCAGCGCTGGTAGTCGGGGCGCTGGTAGAGCGGGACATCGGCGTCGGCGGGCGGGTCCAGGATGACCGCGCGCGACTCGACCCGCACTCCCTTGGCGTTGGTCTCCTTCACCATGTTCCACGTGAAACCGGCCGCGCCGCCGTCCTTCAGTCCCACGAGATAAGTGGTGTCCGTGTCGACGCCGGTCATCCCGGCCTTGTCGAGCGCCTCCCCGAGCGGCTTGAGCAATGCCCCGGGCAGAGCGTTGACCTGATTGGCCTTCAGGTCGCCGGGCAGTTCGTAGGAGCCGACGATCCGGTACTCGCGGTCGAGCCCCCGGGCCGCCAGGGCGGAGCCGACCTCCAGCCCGCTGGCCTCCAGGAAGTGCGTGGTCGCGGCGACCTCGTCGGCCTTCTGGGGGAGACGGCCCTCGACCGGGGTGAGCAGGCCTGCGGCGAGCGGATCGGTCGCCTTCAGCTCACGGATCTCGCCCTGGAGCAGCCCATGGGTGGTGCGGAGCTTGGCGGTACCGAGGGAGTCCGTCAGTACGGTGGCACCTGCCGGGAAGCCCTTGGACACATCGCCGGGGCCGTCCGGGTACGGCTTGTTGTCATAGTCCCCGACCGGCCGGTAGTCCTCCCCGTCCGGCTTCTGCTCGATCGCGACACCGCCGTACTCCGGGTCGGAGAGCCGGGCGTCGGCGGCGCCCAGCGAGCGGCTGAGCTTCTCCGTGGTGGACAGCTCGGCGCTGCGCAGGGTCACATCGAGGGCACTGACTCCCAGGATCGGCAGGGCGATCATCGCCAGGACCAGGAAGCTGCGCCCCTTGAAGCGCCAGGCGTCCCGGCGGGCTATGCGCACCGCCGCGCGCCAGGAGTGGAACCAGTTCGTCACCGCTCTGCCGCCTGCCCGGAGAGAAGGGAGTCGGCGTGGCTCCGTACGGTCTGGTCGACCACGGCGCCGTCCCGCAGGAAGACGACCCGGTCGGCCCAGGCGGCGAACCGGGGCTCATGGGTCACCAGCACTCCGGCGGCACCCGCGTCGCACCGGGCGCGCAGCAGCGAGAGCACCGACTCGCCGGTCTCGGAGTCCAGGGCGCCGGTCGGCTCGTCGGCCAGCACCAGCCGCCGGTCGCCGACCAGCGCCCGGGCGATGGCCACCCGCTGCTGCTGGCCGCCGGACATCTCGTCCGGGAACCGGTCGGCCAGGTGACCGAGGTTCATCTCCTCCAGCGCGGCGACGGCCTCACCGCGCGCCTTGCGGGCGGAGACGCCGTCCAGTTCCCGGGGGAGGGCCACGTTCTCGGCGGCGGTGAGCGCCGGGACCAGGTTGTAGTCCTGGAAGACATAGCCGATGCTGCGGCGGCGCAACGCGGCCAGGGTCTTGCGGTCGGCGGTGGTGATGTCGGTGTTCTCGACGATCACCCGGCCGGAGGTGGGGGAGTCCAGACCGCCGGCGATGGTGAGCAGCGTGGACTTGCCGGAGCCGGACGGGCCCATCACGGCGACCAGCTCGCCCGGGAACACGTCGAGGTCGATCCCGCGCAGGGCGTGCACCTCGGTGGCGCCGGTGCCGTGCACCCGGGTCAGCTGCTGGAGCCTGAGCACGGGCTCCCGGGACGACGGCGACGAGGCCGCGGACGGCGATGACGCCGGAGACAGCGATGAGTGGGATGACGGTGACGACTGCGGTGACTGCGGTGATTGCGGTGACGACGAAGCGAACGATGACATGGGAGTCGGCCCCCCTCTGGGACACATGTGGGACGCACCACCGGCACGGTGCTCGGGCACGGCCGGCGGGGCGATGAGCGGATGTACGGAAGCGAACGCGCGAGCGGGGATCGCGCGGCCGTCATGTGTGGGGTGTGGAGCGCGGAGGTACGGAGCCCGCAGGGCGCGGCAGCCGGGCGCGGTGGCCGGGAGGTGCGGCGCCCGGTTCGGCAGGGCCCCCGGGGTCGGCGGCGCCCGGCTCGGCGGCGCGAGCGGGCCGGTGGCCTACCCGACGGGGCGGCCCGAGGGATGCGGCCCCGGGACGCCGGCGCCGGCCGCCGGAGGGTCGGACGCGGCGGCCGTGGGGTCGGCGGGCGGCGGGGTCGGCGGGGTCACCGCGGCGGGCCGGGCGGCGGCCGTGGTGGCGAGCCTGATCAGCCGGGCCTCGCAGTGGTCGAGCCAGCGGGCCTCGGCCTCGGTCTGGAAGATCAGCTGCTCCAGCACCAGCAGCCAGGCCACGTCGTCGCGCTCGTGCGCGGCGCCGGTCTCCAGGGCGGTGAGGGCCCGGGCCTTGAGCCGGGTGTAGTCCTGCATCGCCCGGACGGTGTGGCGCCGCTGGGACTGGATGACCTCGCGGATGTCGACGCCCGGGGTCCCGACCGCCATCGCCAGTTTGATGGCCAGCTCGTCGCGGGCCGGGCTGGTGCGGTCCACCGGCCGCCCGAACCAGGTCCGCAGCTCGGCACGGCCGGCCTCGGTGATCGTGTAGAGGACGTGTCCGGCTCCGTCCTCGCCGCTCTGCGCGACCAGCCCGTCGCGTTCCAGCCGGCTGAGGGTGGTGTACACCTGCCCCACATTGAGCGGCCAGGTGGAACCGGTACGCGACTCGAACTCCGAGCGGAGCTGAGAACCGTAACGCGGGCCCGGTTCAAGAAGGGCGAGCAGCCCGTGACGGATCGACATACTCAGTATGTATACCGAGTATGTCCGTCGCCACAACCCACTCCGGAGGGACCCCGGGGGTCCGTCTCAAGGAGGAGGACCAGGGAGAGAGCAGGCAAGAACGGGGGAGAGCGGGACGGAAACGGGGGCGAGAACGAGGCGAAGGCGGAGGGCGGGGGCAGCGGGACGACGAGCGGGCGGCGTCAGCGGCGGCGCATCCGCAGGCCCAGGAAGCCGAGCCCGAGGCCCATCATCGAGAAGCCGACTCCCAGCGTGAGCACCGGAATCTGACGCTCCACGGCGCTCTCGGCGGCCCGGGCGGCCGCCGGTTCGTACGCCCCCTCCGGCGGGGTGCCCTGCGGGTCGGCGGCCGTCCGAGCCTCCTGCCGGGGGGCGGCCCGCTCCCAGTCGTGACCGTGGCGGCGGCGTTGGTGCTCTGTCGCCGTTCTGGTACGTACCGGGTCGGCGGCGTCCTGCTCCACGTCCTCCGCCGAGGCGCTCAGCGAGGGCTCGGGAGACCGTCCCGGCCGCTCCCGCCCTTCCCCGGCGGGGCGCCCGGCCAGCGAGGGCGAGGGCACCGGGCGCGCGGGTCCGTGGGCGGAGGGCGAACCGGTCGGCGACGGCTCCGGCGCGGGCACGGCCGGCCGCAGTCCCGCGTCGGGGTCCGCCTCCTCGGCGGGACCGGGCGCACCGAGCCCCTGGCCGGCCTCCGGAGCGGCGGCCCCGCCCTCGTCGGGTGCGGGGGTCGCGGGCGCGGGCCCGCTGGGACTGACGGCCGGTTCGGTGGCGCCCCCCTCCCCGTCGGCGTACCCGGGGGGCGGGGCGGCCGCCACGGCGAACAGGAGGGAGGCGCACACCACCGCGCACCGTGAGCCGAGTCCTGGAGTCACCGGGTGACCCCCTCCCGTGCCGAGCCGCTGGGGTGAGCAGTCGTCATGGCGGCTGCCGGCCGCGACGACGGACTCAGCGTCACACGGCCGGACCCCTCCGGCATCCCGGACGCCCCCAGGGCCACCCGCAGGGGTTACCCGCCGACCGCTCCGGCGACGAGGACCGCTCCGGCGACGAGGGCGGGCCGTTCCGGCGACGAGGACCGGTCCGTCCACCGGCCGGCTCCGGCGACGACGAGGCCCGGCCCGTCCGTCGACGGCTCGGGCACCGGCTCCGGCGACGAGGACCGGCCCGTCCACCGGTCGGCTCCGGCGACGGAGACCACCGGCGGGTCCGGCCATCCAGGCGCTGGCACCGGCCGGCTCCCGGCCGACGGCGGGGCCACCGGCCGGCTCCCGGCCGGCGGCGACCACCGGCGGGTACGGCTGCCCCGGCGCGGCACCGGGCGCCCCGGCCGCCAGCGGCAGCACTGCTCACCGGGCGCCCCGGCCGGCGGCGGCCACCGGCGGGCGCGGAATGTCCCGGTGCGGGCACCGGGAGCGGCCGTTCCGGCTACTGTCCCGGGTCGCCCGTGGCCACGGTCAGCTCGAAGGTCTGGTTGCCCGGGACCACGGCGGTGCTCTCCGTCGGGAACTGGGCGATCACCTGGTCCTCGGCGTACAGCGGGTCGTCGACTTCCTTGATCTTGAACTGCCAGCCCGCCGCCTGGATGCAGCTCTTCACCGAGAGGACGTCCTTGTAGATGAAGCTCGGCGCCCGTACCTTCGCGGGGTCGTTGGTGTCCTCGCTCGCGTCGCTGCACTTCTCGGGGTCGATCGTGCGGTTCCGCTCCGGCGGCTTGTGCTCGCCCGTCGCCGGCGCCGGCGCCGCCGAACCGCTCGCCCCACCGCCCGCGCGGGTGGCGGTCGTGTCGTCGTCGCGGTTCATGGCCACCGCCGTCACCACGCCCCCGACCACCAGCAGCGCCACCACCAGGGCGCCGACCAGGAGCGGGGTGTTGCGCCGGTTCGTGGTCCCCGGCCCGGCGGCGGGCACCGGCTGCGGAGCGGTCTGGTACGGGGCGGGCCCCGGCGGCGGGTAACCCGGCTGCGGATAGCCGTAGCCCGGGGTGGGAGCCGGGGTCGGCGGGCCGTACGGGCCGGCGGCCGGAGCCACGGCACCATGTCCCCCGGCATGTCCCCCGGAACCGTGCGCCGGCGGCGGTCCCGGCTGGTACGGGGTCCGGACCGCGCCCGGTGCGGGGGCCGGGGCGGCTGCGTCCAGCGGCGGGAAGACGGCCGAGCCCACTCCCGCACCGCTGTTGGTGGCCGGGGCCCCCGGCACGATGGCGGGCGTCCCGGCCTGTCCGGCGGCCAGCAGCCGCAGGCACTCGTCCCGCATGACGGCGGCGGACGGGAAGCGCTCGTTCGGGTTCTTCTTCAGTGCCCGGGCCACCAGCGCGTCCATCGCGGGCGTCACCGACCGGTTGATGGAGGACGGGGCGACCGGTGCCTCCTGCACATGGGCGTACGCGATGGCCAGCGGCGAGTCCGCGTCGAACGGCAGCCGCCCGGTGAGCAGCTGGAAGAGCATGATGCCGACCGAGTAGAGGTCGGAGCGGGCGTCGACCCCGCGCCCGAGCGCCTGCTCCGGCGAGAGGTACTGTGGGGTGCCGACGACCATGCCGGTCTGGGTCATGGAGGTGACGCCGGACTGCATGGCGCGGGCGATGCCGAAGTCCATGACCTTGACCACATCGCGCTTGGTGGTCATCACATTGCCCGGCTTGATGTCCCGGTGCACCAGGCCCATCTCGTGGCTGGTCTCCAGCGCGGCCAGCACATCGGCGGTGATCCTCAGCGCCTTGTCGGCGGGCATCGCCCCGTACCGCCGGATGTCCTCCTGGAGCACCGAGCCGAGCGGACGGCCCTCCACGTACTCCATGACGATGTACGGCATCAGCGTCCCGCCGAGGTCGTCCTCGCCGGTGTCGAAGACCGAGACGATATTGGTGTGCTGGAGCTTGGCGACCGCCTGCGCCTCCCGGCGGAACCGCTCCCGGAAGGACTGCTCGCGGCCCAGCTCGGTGTGGAGGGTCTTGATCGCCACCTGGCGGTCGAGCGCGCTGTCGTACGCCAGGTAGACCGAGGCCATGCCGCCCTCGCCCAGCAGGTCGCGCAACTGATACCGGCCGCCCGCCACCGAACCGCCGGCATAACGGCCCCGTGCGCCGTCCTGGCTCATGTCGTGCTCCCCCGTGCGCGCGTGGTGGCCGCGTGTTCCGTCGTGACCCGGCCAAGTCTGCCCGAGGGCCCGGACACGTCAAGCCGGGCGCCCGTTCCGTGACCGTACGCGCCAGAAGCGTCTCGCAAGCGTTACCGGACCCGCATGGAATTTGCACAGGTGTACGCGGGACGGGTTTGATGGCCGGTCCATCTCGGACCGGCGCGCCTCGTGGAGGCTGTAGCGTGACGTGGCGTAGGGCCCTCGGTCCCGCGCGGTCCCGCACCCGCGGCGCCCCTCTTCCGGGGCGGCCACCGGGCGGAGTCTCCGGGCCCTGCCACCGTAGTACCCCGCTACCCCGGGCCCGGCCCGGAAAGCACCCGAGCGGCACCGGCAGTACCCAGCAGGACCGAGAAGCAGGATCCACAGCAGTACAGCAGGATCCACAGCAGTACAAGCAGGCAGCAGTACACGTAGTACGAGCAGTGCAAGCAGTACGAGCAGTACCGGCAGGACCCCCGGGAGGCACCGGCACCCGGGGAGCGAGACACGGCGGCCCACCGCCCGCGTCGCACAGCACGCGGCACAGAAACGACGGCGAGGACTGATGGCATCCGAATCCGAGGCAGGCGGCGGCGGGATGTCGGATGCCGCGGAGTGGGGCGCCGGCGGACTGGTCGGTGACGGCCGCTACCGGCTGACCCACCGTCTCGGCCGTGGCGGCATGGCCGAGGTGTTCGCGGCCGAGGACGTACGGCTCGGCCGCACCGTGGCCGTGAAGCTGCTCCGTCCCGACCTCGCCGAGGACCCGGTCTCCAAGGCCCGCTTCACCCGCGAGGCACAGTCGGTGGCCGGGCTCAACCACCACGCGATCGTGGCGGTGTACGACTCCGGCGAGGACCTCGTGGGCGGCCGGTCCGTCCCGTACATCGTCATGGAGCTGGTCGAGGGCCGCACCATCCGCGACCTGCTGATCAACGCCGAGGCGCCGCCGCCCGAGCAGGCGCTGATCATCGTCTCGGGTGTGCTGGAGGCGCTGGCCTACTCCCATCAGCACGGCATCGTGCACCGGGACATCAAACCGGCCAATGTGATCATCACCAACAGCGGTGCCGTCAAGGTGATGGACTTCGGCATCGCCCGGGCCCTGCACGGGGCGCAGTCCACCATGACCCAGACCGGCATGGTGATGGGCACCCCGCAGTACCTCTCCCCGGAACAGGCGCTCGGCAAGGCCGTCGACCACCGCTCCGACCTGTACGCCACCGGCTGCCTGCTCTACGAGCTGCTGGCGCTGCGGCCCCCGTTCACCGGTGAGACCCCGCTCTCCGTGGTCTACCAGCATGTCCAGGACATCCCGGTGCCGCCGTCCCAGGTGGCCGACGTGGCCCCGCCGGAGCTGGACGGGCTGGCCATGCGCGCCCTCGCCAAGGACCCGGACGACCGGTTCCAGAGCGCCGAGGAGATGCGCGGGCTGGTCCAGTACGGCCTCCAGATGCTCCAGCAGCAGGGCGGCCACACGGGCATCTGGAACACCGGCCCGGTGGCGGTGCACGAGGGCGCGCACACCCCGGTCGGCGGCGTCGCGGCCACCACGGCCATGGGTCACCCGATGCACGGCGACACCTCGCAGGGCCCGATACTGCCCCCGCTCAACCCGGACGACGGCGCGTACACCTACGACGGCGGGCGCGGCGCGTCCGGCGGCGGCCGGAAGCTCTGGCTCTTCGTCGCGCTGGCCCTGGTCGCCATCCTGGGCGGCACGATGTACGCCTTCGGCAATGTGGGCGACACCGCCAAGACGCCGGACAAGAACAAGACCTCCGTCTCGCCCTCGCCCTCCTCGTCGGGCAGCTCCTCCCCGTCGCCCTCGCCGTCGGAGTCGAAGTCCGAGGGGACCGGCGACGAGGGGGACGGCTCGGACGGCGGCGGCAACGGCGGCTGGGACCCCAAGCCCTCCCACGACTGGCCCTCGCGGTCCTGGTCCCCCTCCCCGTCCGCGTCCGAGGGCTCCTCCTCGTCCTCCGGCAACACCACGGACGGCAACACCACGGACGGCACCGGGGACGGCGGGAACACCACCGACGGGAACACCGGGGACGGCGGCAACACCAGCACCGGGACCAGCCAGGGGACGACCGAGGGGAACACCACGGACGGCACCGGGGACGGCGGTCAGACCAGCACCGGCACCAGCCAGGGCACCGGGGACGGCGGTCAGGCCAGCACCGGGACCAGCCAGGGCACCGGCAATCAGGGCAACACCAGCCAGGGCGCGGAGACCGAGGGCACCGGAACCGGCACCTGAGCCCGGCTCGTTCGGCAGTCCCGTGGGGTCGGTACGGAGAGGTCCGTACCGGCCCCACGGCCGTCCGGGTCCCGAGC
Organism: Streptomyces pyxinae; assembly: GCF_024756275.1. Classification (GTDB taxonomy): domain Bacteria; phylum Actinomycetota; class Actinomycetes; order Streptomycetales; family Streptomycetaceae; genus Streptomyces; species Streptomyces pyxinae. The sequence continues at coordinate 330,461 of NZ_JANUGQ010000003.1, forward strand.
TTCCGGGCCCCCGGGCCCCACGGCCCTCCGGTCCCGGGCCCCCGGCCCCACGGCCGTCCGGGCCCCGAGCCCCCGGCCCCGCGACCGTCCGGGCGGCGGCCGTCCGGGCCCTGGGCTTCCGGGCTCCGGGCTGCCGGGCTCCGGGCTGCCGGGCCCCCGGCCGTCCAGGGTGTCGGCTCCTCCGGGCTTCCGGCCCCTGGCTTTCCCGGGGTCACCCCGCGAAGGCGGCCCGGACGGCCTCGTACTCCCGGGTCCACCAGACCACCAGGGCCGAGGCAGCCGGGAACTGCGCGTCCGGACGGCTGTCGCCCAGCTCGTAGCGCCAGCGCAGTATCCAGAAGTCGTTGAGCCGCTCCCACCAGACCCGGTGCGCCGCCGCGGCCAGCTCGCCCGGTGCGGCGCCGGCGGCCCGCCGGTAGGCCCGGGCGTAGGCCCGTACCTTCGTCAGGTCCAGGCGCCCGTCCGGCTGTACGAAGAAGATCACCGCCGCCCGGACCGCCTCCTCCGCCCGGGGCTGGACGCCGAGCCGGTCCCAGTCGACGATCGCGGCGGGTTCCGCGCCCCGGTAGAGCAGGTTCAGGGGGTGGAAGTCCCCGTGCACCCAGCCGCCCGTCGCGGCCGGCGGCGGGCGCCGGTGCGCCTGCTCGGCCAGCAGCCGCCGGCGCTCCAGCAGCCGGTGCTCGGCCAGCTCGTCGAAGCAGCCGCGCGGCCTCCGGTCCCGCACCATCGTCAGTAACCTGCCGATCAACCGGAGGGTCTCCTCCGGATCGGCGCTCCGGTGCGCGCCCCCCGGGGCCGTCCCCGGTCCCGCGTCCGGTCCGGAGCCCGGCCCGGCGCCGGCCGGGAGTGCCGGTCCCGCCTCGGGCTCCATGACCCGCTCCAGACAGGTGTGGACCAGGCCGAGCAGTGCGCCGAGCCGCCGGGAGCCGGCCGGGGTCAGCTGGGCCCCGCCCCGGTGGCGGCCCTCCACCCAGGGGTGCAGGGCGTAGCAGTGCCCGCCGATGACCGCGACCGTCCGGCCCTCGGCGTCCGGCAGCGGCGGGGCGACCGGGACGCCGAGCCCGTGCAGCCGCTGGGTGGCACGGTGCTGGCGGACGATGGTCTCCCGGTCGGCGGTGGGGGCGTCCAGGTGCTGCTTCAGGAAGTACGCGCCGCGCGTGGTGGCGAGGCGGTAGCCCCGGTTGAGCAGGCCCTGGGCGACCGGGACGCAGGAGAGCGGCTCGCCCGCGTCGGCGTAACGGCGCAGCAGCGCGCGGACGGGGGGCCCGTGGGCGGGAGGGGGAGGAACGGCCGGAGCCGCGAAGCCGGTGCGGCCGGAACCGGGGGCGGCGGCCGGAGCGGGGAAGCTCGGATGGGCGGGGAGGAGGCGTTCCGTACGGGTGGGGAGAGCGGACGCCGCGCGTACGGGAGCGGGCGAGGGGGTGGGGAAGGAAACGGGGAAGGGGGCGGGCAAAGCAGCGGGGAAAGTTGCAGATGAGCGCGGCACTCCCCACATGCTAGATCACGGAGAGTGTCGGTTGCGCATCGCTATGTGATTGGTGTAATGAGTTTGCGGCCCTGCGGCCCTGCGGCTTGCCACGGCGGCCGCCGGCCCGCCCCGGGAGCGGCCTGTTCCGGGCCCGGCCCCGGCTCCGGCCTTCGGGGGCCACGCCGGGCGGGCTCGGCGCCGGACGGCCTTCGAGAGCCATGCCCCGAGGGCGGCCGCAGCGCCAGGCGGATGCCGTCCGGGCTCAGCGTCGGCCGGCCTCGGCGCCGGGCGAGTGTCGTCCGGGCCCGGCGCCGGACGGCCCCGGCCGCCGGGAGCCGGGCCCGTTCGGTTTCGGCACCGTTCGGTCTCAGCGCCGTTCGGCCTGGAGGCGGGCGACATAGGCCGCCGCCTGGGAGCGGCGCTCCATGCCCAGCTTGGACAGCAGGCTGGAGACGTAGTTCTTGATGGTCTTCTCGGCCAGGTGCAGCCGCTCCCCGATGGCCCGGTTGGTCAGCCCCTCACCGATCAGGTCCAGGATCTTGCGCTCCTGCTCGGTCAGCCCGGCCAGCCGGTCGTCCCCGCCGCCGCCGGCCCCGCGTCCGCCCCGGAGGCGCTCCAGCACCCGGGCGGTGGCGACCGGGTCCAGCAGGGACTTGCCGGCCGCCACGTCCCGTACCGCGGTCAGCAGTTCCTCGCCCCGGATGGCCTTCAGGACGTACCCCGAGGCCCCGGCCATGATCGCGTCGAAGAGCGCCTCGTCGTCCGCGAAGGAGGTGAGCATCAGGCAGGCGATGCCCTCGTCCCGCGAGCGGATCTCCCGGCAGACCTCCACCCCGCTGCCGTCCGGCAGCCGGACGTCGAGCACGGCCACGTCCGGCCGGGTGGCCGGAATCCTGACCAGCGCGTCCGCCGCCGTCCCCGCCTCACCGACGACCTCCAGGTCCCGCTCGCCGGAGAGCAGCTCGTGCACGCCTCGCCGCACGATCTCATGATCATCCAGCAGAAATACGGTGATTTTTCCATCCTCGCGCACGGAATCAGTTTCACATACTGACTCTTCCCGTGCCCGGGGTGAGCGGGATAACGTGCCCCCTGTTCCGGCGGCCCGCCGTGAGCGTGCCCGGCGCTGTGACCAGCAGGTGTTCCCGCTTTTCTGGATTTACTTGGAAATCCAAGCAAAATCGCAGGTCAAAGGGGGTTTCGCAGGAATGCGGCGCACTGGGTAACGTGCTTTTGGACAGGGCCTCGCCGGAGCACCTGTCACGCCTGTTCCCGACCGCATGGGCACCCACCCCGTGCCCACGCCCGGACAGGCGAGCCGCACTGGCCGCCCGGCGGACCCCGGGGGCCGGACAGACGGAGGAGCACGCACGTGACCGTGGAAAGCACTGCCGCGCGCAAACCGCGACGCAGCAGCGGCACCAAGCGCAGTGCCGGAGCGAGCGCCGGGACCGGCGCCAAGAAGACGGCGGCGGCCGACCCGACGACCTCGGCGACGACGGCGGAGACGCCGGCCGGGACGGCGGAGCCGCAGCTCGTGCAGCTGCTCACCCCCGAGGGCGAGCGGGTCGAGAGCGCCGAGAACGCGCGGTACGACGAGCTGGTGGCCGACATCGGCCGGGACGAACTGCGCGGGCTCTACCGGGACATGCTGCTGACCCGCCGGTTCGACGCGGAGGCCACGTCCCTCCAGCGTCAGGGCGAGCTGGGGCTCTGGGCCTCGCTGCTCGGCCAGGAGGCCGCCCAGATCGGTTCGGGCCGTGCGCTCCGTGACGACGACTACGTCTTCCCGACCTACCGTGAGCACGGTGTGGCCTGGTGCCGGGGCGTCGACCCGACCAATCTGCTCGGCATGTTCCGCGGCGTGAACAACGGCGGCTGGGACCCGAACGGCAACAACTTCCACCTGTACACGATCGTCATCGGCTCCCAGACCCTGCACGCCACCGGATACGCGATGGGCGTGGCCAAGGACGGGGCCGACAGCGCGGTCATCGCGTACTTCGGCGACGGCGCCTCCAGCCAGGGCGATGTGGCGGAGTCGTTCACCTTCTCGGCGGTGTACAACGCGCCCGTGGTGTTCTTCTGCCAGAACAACCAGTGGGCCATCTCCGAGCCCACCGAGCGCCAGACCCGGGTGCCGCTCTACCAGCGCGCCCAGGGCTACGGCTTCCCGGGCGTCCGGGTGGACGGCAACGACGTGCTGGCCTGTCTGGCCGTGACCCGCTGGGCGCTGGAGCGGGCCCGCCGGGGCGAGGGCCCGACGCTGATCGAGGCGTTCACCTACCGGATGGGCGCCCACACCACCTCCGACGACCCGACCAAGTACCGGGCCGACGAGGAGCGGGCCGCCTGGGAGGACAAGGACCCGATCCTGCGGCTGCGCGCGTACCTGGAGCGCCAGGGCTTCGCGGACGCCGACTGGTTCGCGGAGCTGGAGGTCGAGAGCGAGGCGCTCGGCAAGCGCGTCCGGGAGGCGGTCCGGGCCATGCCCGACCCCGACCACCTGGCGATCTTCGAGAACGTGTACGCGGACGGGCACGCGCTCGTCGACGAGGAGCGGGCCCAGTTCGCCGCCTACCAGGCGTCCTTCGCCGACGCGGCCGAGACGGCCGGCGCGACCGGCGGCGCCGCGACCGGCACTGCGACCGGCCCGGCGAGTGGCACGGCGAACGGCTCCGCGAACGGGGAGGGCAACTGACCATGGCCGCACAGAAACTCCCGATCGCCAAGGCGCTCAACGAGTCCCTCCGCAAGGCGCTGGAGACCGACCCCAAGGTCCTGATCATGGGCGAGGACGTCGGAAAGCTCGGCGGCGTCTTCCGGGTCACCGACGGTCTCCAGAAGGACTTCGGCGAGGACCGGGTCATCGACACCCCGCTCGCGGAGTCCGGCATCGTCGGCACCGCCATCGGTCTCGCCCTGCGCGGCTACCGCCCGGTGGTGGAGATCCAGTTCGACGGGTTCGTCTTCCCGGCGTACGACCAGATCGTCACCCAGCTCGCCAAGATGCACGCCCGCGCGCTGGGCAAGGTCAAGATGCCGGTCGTGGTGCGCATTCCGTACGGCGGCGGCATCGGCGCCGTCGAGCACCACAGCGAGTCCCCCGAGGCGCTCTTCGCGCATGTGGCGGGGCTGAAGGTGGTCTCCCCGTCCAACGCCTCGGACGCCTACTGGATGCTCCAGCAGGCGATCCAGAGCGATGATCCGGTGATCTTCTTCGAGCCCAAGCGCCGCTACTGGGACAAGAGCGAGGTGGACACCGAGGCCATCCCGGACCATCTGCACCGGGCCCGTACGGTCCGGGCGGGCACCGATCTGACGCTGGCCGCCTACGGCCCGATGGTCAAGGTCTGTCTGGAGGCCGCGGCGGTCGCCGCCGAGGAGGGCCGGTCGGTGGAGGTGCTGGACCTGCGCACGGTCTCCCCGCTGGACTTCGACGCGATCCAGGCGTCGGTGGAGCGGACCGGCCGGCTGGTCGTGGTCCACGAGGCGCCGGTGTTCTTCGGCTCCGGCGCGGAGATCGCCGCCCGGATCACCGAGCGGTGCTTCTATCACCTGGAGGCCCCGGTGCTGCGGGTCGGCGGCTATCACGCCCCCTATCCGCCCGCGCGGCTTGAGGAGGAGTACCTGCCGGGACTCGACCGGGTGCTCGACGCCGTCGACCGCTCGCTCGCGTACTGAACAGGGGAGTGCCGTGACCATGACTGACACCGCCACCCGCTACCGCGAGTTCAAGATGCCCGACGTGGGCGAGGGGCTCACCGAGGCGGAGATCCTCAAGTGGTACGTCCAGCCCGGTGACACCGTCACCGATGGCCAGGTCGTCTGCGAGGTGGAGACCGCCAAGGCGGCGGTCGAGCTGCCGATCCCGTACGACGGGGTGGTGCACGAGCTGCGCTTCCCCGAGGGCACCACGGTCGACGTGGGCGAGGTCATCATCGCCGTCGACGTGGCGCCCGGCACCGAGGCCGAGCAGCCCCAGACCGCGCAGCCCGCCGCCGAGGAGCCCACCGCCACCGAGACCGGACCGGTCCCGGAGGCCGAGCCGCAGGGCCGGCAGCCGGTCCTGGTCGGCTACGGCGTCGCCCAGTCCTCCACCAAGCGCCGGCCCCGGAAGGCCACGGCCACGGCCCCCTCCGGGCCCGCCGCGCCCGGGTCCACGGCGCCCGCCGGGCTCGCCGCCTCCGCGACCCCGGCTCCCGCTCCCGCGCACCCGGCCCGGGCCGCCGTCGCCGCCGAGCTGAACGGCCACGGGGCCGCCGCCCCGGCCGCTCCGACCGCCCCGGCTTCACGGGGGGCGGGCGCGCCCGGCTCCCGGCCGCTGGCCAAGCCGCCGGTGCGCAAGCTCGCCAAGGACCTCGGTGTGGACCTGGCGGCGGTCACCCCGACCGGGCCGGACGGGATCATCACCCGCGAGGACGTCCACGCGGCCGCCGCCCCGGCGCAGGTCCCGCCGCAGGCGGTTCCGGCCGCCTCGGCCGCCGTCCCGGAGGCCCCCGCGCCCGCCGTGACCGCCGGGACGGCCCCGGGCGCGTACGACTCCGGCCGGGAGACCCGGATCCCGGTCAAGGGCGTCCGCAAGGCCACCGCCCAGGCGATGGTCGGCTCGGCCTTCACCGCGCCGCATGTCACCGAGTTCGTCACGGTGGACGTCACCCGCACCATGAAGCTGGTCGAGGAGCTGAAGGCCGACCGGGACATGGCCGGGCTGCGGGTCAATCCGCTGCTGCTGATCGCCCGGGCGCTGCTGGTCGCGATCAAGCGGAACCCCGGGGTCAACGCGAGCTGGGACGAGGCCAACCAGGAAATCGTCCAGAAGCACTATGTGAACCTGGGCATCGCGGCGGCCACCCCGCGCGGGCTGATCGTCCCCCACATCAAGGACGCCCACGCCAAGACGCTCCCCGAGCTGTCGGCCGCGCTCTCCGAGCTGGTCTCCACCGCCCGCGAGGGCCGGACCACCCCGGCGGCCATGCAGGGCGGCACGGTGACCATCACCAATGTCGGGGTCTTCGGTGTGGACACCGGTACGCCGATCCTCAACCCGGGCGAGTCCGCGATCCTGGCGGTCGGCGCCATCAAGCTCCAGCCCTGGGTGCACAAGGGCAAGGTGAAGCCCCGCCAGGTCACCACCCTGGCGCTCTCCTTCGACCACCGGCTGGTCGACGGCGAGCTGGGCTCCAGGGTGCTGGCCGACGTCGCCGCCGTCCTGGAGCGGCCCAAGCGCCTGATCACCTGGGGCTGATCCGCCCGGCGGCCCCGGTACCGGGCCGCGTCACCGGCGCCCCGCCACTCGGAGGAGTGGCGGGGCGCCGTGCTGTTCGGCGCTGTCGGCGCTCTCCGTGCTCTCCGGGCTGTCGTTCCCGGACGGAGGGCCGTGGTCCGGTTCGGGGCTCGGCCCGGCCGGCCGGGGCCCAGGGGCGACGGCGGCTCGGCCCAGGACCCGGGCCCCGGCGGCGACGGCTCAGGCCTCGTGGGTGTAGATCACATAGAACACCGCCACCGTGGTCGCCAGCGTCACGATCACCGACAGCACCACCGCCGACAGCACACTGGCCCTGGTCAGGCTGTAGAGCCAACCGAGCGCGACCCCGGTGAGCGCCCCGTACGCCGCCGCCCGCAACTCGCGCGGCAGCCGGTGCCGGACACCGACCAGCGTGAGGGCGAGGGCGCCGAAGACCACGGCGCTCGCCACGCCGAGCACGACCTGCCCACCGGTCACCGGGCCGTCGCCGGAGCGGTCGATGAACTGGGCGTAGAAGCCGTAGAAGACCGCGAGGGCGAGGGACAGGACCACGGCGTTCCGGCCACCGGGCCGGGTCCGGGGAGCGGGCCGGAGGGCGCGGCGGTGCCGGCCGGCCGACGGTGCGTGTGTGGCCATGGCGGAACTCCTTCGCTCATCCCGTCGCCCCCCGCTTCCTCCCAGGGCACACCCGGCCCCGCACCCCGGCAAGTGGATCAGCGCAGGAGCGGCGGTCCGTGATCCGTGATCCGCGGTGCGGGGTCTGCGGGGCGCGGGGTCCGCGGTGCGGGGTCTGCGGGGTGCGGGGTCCGCGGGGCTTGGTCCGCGATGCCTGATTCGTGGTGGGTGCCCGTGGTGCGTGATCCGCGATGCCTGATCGTGGTCGGTGCCCGTGGTGCGTGATCCGCGGTGTGACGGACGCCTCCCGGCCGACCTGCGGGCCGGGCCGCCGTCCGGGAAGGTGGACTCCATGGAGACCAGTGCCGTGCCCCGCACCGCCGGAGCCCCGGAGGGGTGCCCGAACTGAACATGTCGCCCCGCTCCAACCGCCCGGGCGGTTCCACCCGGGCCGCCGCCCGGCTCGCCCCGCCCGAGTGGCTGACCCACGGGCTCCGGCCGGGGCCCGCGCCCGTGCCCTGGGCGGCCGCCCTCCGGGCCGGGATCGCGCTGGCCGCGCCGCTCGCCGTGGGTCTCGCCGCCGACCGGACCGCCTATGGGGCGCTGGTCTCCATGGGCGCCCTCTCCGGCGTCATCGGGGACACCGCCGACGCCTACCGGATGCGGGTGCTCAACATCGCCGTCCCGCAGCTCTTCGGCGCCCTCGGCGTCACCCTGGGCACCCTGGTGCACGGCGAGGGCTGGGCCGCCGTCGCCACTCTCACCCTGGTCGCGCTGATCTCCGGAATGATCTCGTCCATCGGTGCCGTCGCCTCCGCCGCCGGGCTGCTCCTGCTGCTCAACTCCGTGGTCGGCGCCGGGCTGCCGATGCCGGAGCCCTGGTGGACCGCGCCGCTGCTGCTCACCGCCGGGGGCGCGGTGGTGCTGCTGCTGACCCTGCTGGGCTGGCCGCTGCGGGGCGGGGTGCCCGAGCGCTCGGCGGTCGCCGCCACCTACCGGGCCGTCGCCGGACTGCTCGCGGCGGCCGGCACCCCCGCGTACGAGCGCGAGCGGCAGGCGGTGACCGCAGCCCTGGATACCGCGTACGACCTGGTGCTCGCCCGCCGGGCCCGGGACCGGGGCCGGTCGCCCAGCCTGGTCCGGCAGCTCGCCCAGCTCAATGCCGTGATCCCGGTCGTGGAGGCGGCACCGGCCGCCCATCAGCGCGGCCGGCCGCTCCCCCCGGCCGTCCCCGCCGCCGCCTCCGCCCTGGCGGCCGCCGTCGCGGAGAGCCGCACCGGCGACCCCGCCCTGGACCTCCCGGCGCCGGACACCCCCGCCGAACGGGCCGTGGACCACGCCCTGCGCCATGCCGCCACGGTCGTCCACAGCGCCGAGCCCGACCCCGGCAATGTGGACGACCGGCTCGGCCGACCCGCCGCCCTGCGGGTCCGGGCCCGCCGCGCCGCCCGGAACGCTCTGCTCTCCGCCGCCTCCTGGCGGTACGGGCTGCGCCTGGCGCTCTGCGTAGGCCTGGCCCAGTCCCTGGTGTCGGTGGTCGCGGTGCCGCGCTCCTACTGGGTGGCGCTCACCGTCACCTTCGTCCTCAAGCCCGACTTCGGCTCGGTCTTCTCCCGGGCGGTGCTCCGGGCGGCCGGTACCGCCGCCGGGCTGCTGATCGCCGCCGCCGTGCTGGCCGAGGTCCCGCGCGGCTGGTGGGACGTGCCGGTGATGCTGGTGCTGGCGGCGCTGATCCCGGCGCTGACGGTGAAGGGGTACGCCTTCCAGACGGCCGCCATCACCCCGGTGATCCTGCTGCTCTCCGATCTGCTCAGCCGACAGGGCTTCGACCTGGTGCTGCCGCGTCTCTACGACTCGCTGCTCGGGTGCGCGATCGTGCTGGTCGCCGGGTATCTGCTCTGGCCGGAGAGCTGGCACGCCCGGATCGGGGACCGGCTGGCCGACGCCGTCGCGGACGCCGCCCGCTACACGGCCGCCGCCTTCGGACCGGACGCCGGGCGGGACCCGGCCGGCCGGGCCCGGGCACGGCGGCGGCTCTACCGGGACCTGTCGGCGGTGCGCACCGAGTTCCAGCGCGCCCTGACCGAGCCTCCGCCGGTGGGCCGCCGGGCCGCCGCCTGGTGGCCGCTGTGCGTCGCCGTGGAACGGATCGTCGACGCCACGACGGCGGCCCGGGTACGCGTCGCCCACGGAGCCGTCCCGCCCCCGGCCGCCGAGGTCGCCGAGGTGGAACGGGAGCTGCGCGAACTGGCGGCGGGGCTGCGCACCGGACGGCCGCCGGTCCGCGCCGGCGCCGCCCCGGGCGCCGGGGCCTTCCCGTACGACGGCGGTACGGCCCCGGGGCCCGGCGCGGTCCCGTACGACGGCGGTACGGCTCCGGGGGCGGGCCCCGGCAGCGGGGGCGTGCCCCGGGACCCGGCCACCGGCGCCCCGGGCCCGGCCGCCGGCGGCTCCCCCGCCCCGGCAACCGGTGACGGCGAGCGGGAGGTGCTGGAGCCGCTGCGGCAGGAGGTGGCGGCCGCCCGCGCCATCGCCGGGCCGCGCATCTGAACCGTCGGCGCATCCGGGTCGAGCCGGGCCCGGCCGCCAGGCGCGAGCCCCCTCGGCAGGACCGCCCGGCGCGGTCGCCCGGGACAGACGAAGGCCCCGGACGAACGCCCCGGCAGGACCGTCCGACGCGGACTCACGGCCCTGACGGGCGGCTGTCCGGTCCGGACGAACGCCCCGGGAGCGCCGCCCGGCCGGAGGCGGACGATCCGGCGGACACCGCCCCGCGGCGGTGAACGGCCGGGGAACGCCGGTCGGCCCCCGGCCAACCTGGCGGGCGGCGGCGACGCAGGGTCCGTACCCGACTACGATGCACGATCCGGCACACCGATCACCGTTCCGAAGCCCTGGCCCCACCCCCCATGTGCCCTGCCACGCAAGGACATTCGCCATGCGCACTTCCTCCGGCAGAGGGCTCAGGCCCAATGTCCTCGGCACCTTCGACACGATCGTGATGGCAGTCGCGGGCAGCGCCCCCGCCTACACGCTGGCCGCCACCACCGCCGTACTCGTCGGAGCCGTCGGATTCGCCGCGCCCGCCGCCCTGCTCTCCTGCGCGATACCCATGCTCGGCATCGTCCTGGCCTACGGCCGGCTCGGGCGGATCGACGTCAGCGCGGGCGCCGGCTACTCCTGGGTGGGCCGCACCCTCCACCCCTTCCTCGGCTTTCTCGCAGGCTGGGCCCTGGTGGTCTCGGCCACGATCTTCATGGTCGCCGGTTCGCTGCCGGCCGGGCAGCTCACCCTCTGGCTGACCGATCCGGCGCTGGCCGGGAACACCGCGCTGGCCAGCGCGGTCGGCGCCGGCTGGTTCCTGGTGATGCTGCTGGTGGTGCTGGGCGGCGCCCGGCTCACCGTACGGGCGCAGATCATCATGTCGGGCGTGGAGCTGCTGATCCTGCTGGTCTTCGTGCTGGGCGCGCTGGCGCACCACGGGACGGCCGCCGCCTTCGACTGGTCCTGGCTGAGCCCCTGGCACTTCGGCGGGGCCTCCGGCTTCGCGTCCGGCGCGCTGATCGCCGCCTTCTACTTCTGGGGCTGGGACGTCACCAGCAACCTCAGCGAGGAGACCCGGAACAGCCGCCGCACCGCCGGACTGGCCGCGCTGGTCGGGGTGGCGGTGGTCTTCCTGATCTTCGAGGCGTACACGATCGCCGTCAATGTCGTCGTACCCGCCGGTGAGGTCAGGTCCGGCGGGGCGCACGCGCTGACCCTGCTCGGTGAGGAGATCTGGCCCGGTGTGGGCGGCCGGCTGCTGGTGCTGGCGGTGCTGCTGTCCACCGTCGCCACCCTGGAGACGACCCTCATCCAGGTCACCCGCTCGCTCTTCGCAATGGGCCGGGACCGGACGATGCCGGCCGCGCTCGGCACCGTACACCGCCGCTGGAACACCCCCTGGGTGGCGATCGCCGCGGTCGGCGCGGCGGCGCTGGCGCTCTTCGCGGCGGCGACCGCTCTCGGCTCGGTCGGGGACATCCTGGCCGAGGCGGTGCGCGCGATGGGACTCCAGGTCGCGTTCTACTACGGCCTGGCCGGGCTCGCCGCCGTGGTGGCCTACCGGCGGCTGCTGCTCACCTCGGTACGGGAGTTCCTGCTCGGCGGGGTGTGGCCGCTGCTGGGCTCGGCGTTCCTGTTCTGGGCGTTCGCCGAGGCGCTGGGGTCACTGGACGGGGTCTCGGTGGCGATCGGCCTCGGCGGGCTGGCGCTCGGCCTCGTCCCGCTGCTCTGGTACTGGCGCCGGGGCAGCGCCTACTACCGCCCGGCCCGGCTGGACGCGGCCCGGACGCTGGCGACGGCGGGGCCGTACGCCTCCGCGCCGTACGGCTCCGCCGTCCCGGGCGCCCGGCGGGACGACGGGGAGACGCTGGCGACGGACTTCTGACCGGGCGGCGCGCGTACCGGTACGGGACCGCGCGGCACGGTGCCGGAACGGTGCAGCGTATTTTCACAACAACCTTGCGGAATCGAGGGCCGCTCCTCGTCCCGCGCGGGAACGGACCCCGGAACGGCCCGGCCGGGGCCGGAACGGCCCGGTCGGCGGCCTCGGGACGCCCGGACTCCGGGACGGCCCCGGTGCGACGGCTCACCGGTTCAGCACGCATCCGGAACGGAGGCAGTTCGATGGCAGCACGGCGTCGCCCGTCGCGCTTCGCGCCGGAGTTCGATCCCGACTTCGGCGACCGGGCGCTCACCGAGGCCCGGCACGACATCGTCATCGGCCGCTGGCAGGGCGTACGGGATCTGCTCCGCGACACCGGGGACCACTGGGGCCGCCGCACCCACCGGATCCGGCTGCTCTCCCACGCGGCGGCCGGGAGTTCGGCGGCCGAGTCCTGGCGGGCGGCCGAGCCGGAGGACCCGGACGCGCGGGTGCTGCGGGCCGCCACCGAGGTGGTACGGGTCTTCGACCGGGCCATCGCGGCCGGCCGGGGCGCCCCGGTGGACCGGCAGCTGCTCGACGCGGCGGTGCTCGGCTGTCTGGAGGCGGCGGACGCCCGGCCGGCCGATCCGATGCCCTGGGTCTCCCTGCTGACGGTGGCCCGGCTCTACGAGGGCGGGGTCGGCCGGCTGGAGTTGCGGAGCTGGTGGGACGAGCTGCGCCGGCGCGACCCGCACAATCTGGAGGGCCATGTCCAGGTGCTGCGGTACTGGTCGGCGCGGTGGCACGGCACCCATGGCTCCATGTACGACTTCGCCCGGGACGCGGCGGGCGCGGCGCCGCCCGGGTCGCCGCTGGCGGTGCTGGTGCAGATCGCCCGGGTGGAGGAGTACCGGTACGTCGCCGACGCCACCCGGGGCCGGGCCCCGGTGCGCGGCTTCGACCAGCACTGGAAGCACGAGCTGGCCGCGACCGAGGTGTGCCGGAGCCGGGAGCGATGGCTCGGCGGCCGGGCCCCCGCCCCGGTCCGGCCGGAGGAGGTCGAGCCGCTCAACTACCTGCTCCACGCCGCCTGTCACGCCCAGCTGGCCGAGGTGGCCGGCGAGCTGTTCGGGCTGCTGCGCACCCGGGCGGCACGGGTCCCGTGGATCTTCACCGGAGACCCGGCCGACCAGTTCACCCGCTGGCGCGCCCAGTGCCCCGCCGGGTCGCGCGACGGCTCCGGCGCCCCCGGCGGCTTCGCGGGACCCGGCGGTCCCGGCGGCTTCGAGGGCTGAGGCTCCGGGAAGCCCCGGCGGCTGGGGGCCGAGGCTCCGGAACCCGGGCGCCCGGGCGGCCGGGCGGCCCCGGCCCCGAGGCCCCGGCCCCTCGAAGCCCGGGCCCCGGCCCCCGGAAGGTCCGGCCTCCCGGGGGCCCGGGCCCCGGGGAGCTCACACCCCGATGTCCCGGCCGTCCTTCCGGTAGACCACCACCACGGACGGCCGGACGATCCGCCCCGGCCCGTCCGGCCAGGCCGAGGCGGGCTTCTCCACCGACGCCCCGTCCACCTCGCCCGGGTGCTGTACGGAGACGAGCACCCGGCGGTCCTGCACCAGCGGCCCGCAGGTCTCGGCGCCGGTCGGCACGGTCAGGAACTGCTTCAGCTCACCGCGCCGGTCGCCCCGGGTCGCGACCCCGAACAGCCCGTCGTGCGAACCGAGCTGGTTGCCGTCGGTGGAGATCCAGAGGTTGCCGTGCGGGTCGAAGGCCACATTGTCGGGGCAGGAGATGGGGCTCACCCGCTCCTTGGGGTACCCGGCGAAGTAGGTGGCCGGGTCCTCCGGGTCGCCCGCCACCAGGAACAGCCGCCAGGCGAAGCGGTCCGAGGCCGGGTCGTTCCGGCGCTCGGCCAGCTCCAGGATCTGGCCGTGCTTGTTGAGGGCACGCGGATTGGCCTCGTCGGCGGGCGCCTTGCCCGGCTTGCCCCGGTCGGTGTTGTTGGTGAGGGCGACATAGACCCGTCCGGTGCGCGGCGAGGGTTCCACGTCCTCCGGGCGGTCCATCGTGGTGGCGCCCACCCTGTCCCCGGCGAGCCGGGTGAAGACGTACACCTCGTCGGCGGTCATCCCCGGCACGTGCGAGACGTCCCCGGTCGCCAGCGGGATCCAGTGGCCGGAGCCGTCGAACTCCCCGTCGGCGGGCAGCTTCCCGGTGCCGTCGATCTCCCCCGGGGAGTCGCCGGTGAGCCGGGCGACATAGAGCGTGCCCTCGTCGAGCAGCGTGAGGTTGTGCTCGCGGGCGCGGCGCGAGGTGCCCCGCATCATCCGCCTGGCGGAGACGAACTTGTAGAGGTACTCGAAGCGTTCGTCGTCGCCCATGTAGACCACCGGGCGCCCGTCGTCGGTCAGCCGGGGCTGCGCCGCCTCGTGCTTGAACCGGCCGAGCGCGGTCCGCTTGCGGGGCGTGGAGTCGGGGTCGTACGGGTCGAGTTCGACCACCCAGCCGAACCGGTGCGGCTCGTGCGGCTCCTGGGCGGCGTCGAAGCGCTTGTCGAACCGCTCCCACTTGCGCTCGGTGGCGCCGGCGCCGATCCCGTACCGCTTGTCGGTGGTACCGGAGCCGTGCGCGAAGTACTGGTTGATGTTCTCCTCGCCGTGCAGCGTGGTGCCCCAGGGGGTGGTGCCGCCCGCGCAGTTGTTGAGGGTGCCGTACACCTTCCGCCCGGTGGGGTCGGCGGAGGTGCGGAGCAGCGGTGAGCCCGCCGCCGGACCGGTCAGCCGGAACTCGCTGGTGGCGGTGAGCCGTCGGTTGAGCGGATGGCGGCGGACCGGGGTGAGCCGCCCGGTCCGGTGCTCGCCCTGCACGACGACCACCGACAGGCCGTGCGCCGCCCAGGCGACCTCCACCTGTTCCCGGGTGGGGTGTTCGGGGTCGTAGCCCCGGAACATCAGCACCTCGTCGGTGTACTCGTGGTTGGCGACGAGCACCTGGCGGCCGGGCTCGCCCGGGAGCGGCAGCAGCGAGAGGAAGTCGTTGTTGTACCCGAACTGTCCGGACTGGGCCTTCGCCGTCTGCCGCTCGGGGTCGAAGTCGGGCGTCCCGCGCAGGATCGGGTCGCCCCAGCCGATGACCACCTGTTGGGTGTAGCCGTCCGGGACGGTGACCCGGTCGTCCCGGTTGGGTGCCACCGGCGTGAACCGCAGCCCCCGGGCGCCGTCCCGGCCGGACACCCCCGGGCGCCCGGCACCGGTGGCGGCGGCGGGCGTGGCGGCCCGGGCGGGCGGGGCGCCGTGGACGGCCAGGGCGCTTCCGGTGGCCGCCGCGACGGTGACCACGGCGGCGCCGCGCACCAGGGAGCGGCGCGACAGGGCGTCGGCGATCACATCCCCGGCGTACTCGTTGCCGCTGGTGTTGGGCACCTCGGCGAAGCAGGCGTCACCGCAGCGGTAACGGCAGGTCAGGGCGGACCGGCCGCCCGGGTGGGCGGTCAGCAGCGGGAGCAGCTCGGGCACGTCGTCCTCCTCCGGCGCACTCCGCGCCGACACCGTGTCGGGAATCTCGTCCGGCGGCGACGCTAGGACGGTCCGGGAGTACGGCGGCGGCGACGGCATGAACGACGGGTGAAGGAGATCCGTACGGGACGGGGTTGGCGCGAACGCACCTTGCCGTTCCGGGGCCGCACGGGGCGGCTAACCTTACGTGACCGTCATGGCCAGGGATGATTCCCGGCGGTACGGACACGGAGGCCCCACCCCCACCCCGTGCACCCGGCTGCACCCCATACGCAACCCAGCTGCACCCCACTTGCACCCCACATGCGAAAGGTCTCGCCCATGGGCATTCGGAGCTTGATGCGCAAGGTGTTCGGACGCGAGCGTGCGGAGCACGAGGAGACGGCGAACGCCGCCACCGTGCCGCCCCAGACGGAACGCACCATGCCGGCCGAACCCGAGGAGCCCGCCGCCTCCGCGCCGGCCGGGTCCGAGGACTCCGCCACGTCTGCTTCGGCCGACCCCGAGGAGCCCGCCACGTCCGCGCCGGCCGGGTCCGGGGAGCCCGCCTCCGCGCCGGCCGGGAAGCCCGCCGCCTCCGTACCGGCCCCGGCGCGGCCCGCCCCGGCCGAGCACGCCGACGAGGGCCCGTCGGCGGCGGAGCTGGTGGCCGCCTCCTTCGACAACCCGCAGCCCGCCGCCCGCCCCACCGTCCCGGCCGCCCGCGAGGCCGCCGACGCCGCCCCCGACCCGGCGCCGGAGCCCGAGGCCCCGGCGGCTCCGGGCGACGAGGCCGAGTCCGCGCCCCGGGAGGCGGCGGCCGCGCGGGACGAGGCCCCGGAGGCGAAGCCGGCCGAGACCCCGGAGGCACCCGCTTCCGAGGAGCCCACCGCGGAGAAGCCCGCTGCCGAGGAGGCCGCCGCCGAGGAGGCCGCCGCCGAGGAGCCCGCGACTCAGGAGCCCGCCGCCGAGGAGCCCGAGGCCCGCGAGCCCGGGGCCCAGGCGAAGGGCGCCTCCGAGGCCGACGAGGCCGACGAGCCGGAGGCCCCCGCCTCCGAGGTGGTGGCCGGACAGCCGTCCCCCGAGCCGCGGTCCGAGGCCGCGCCGGAGACGGAGCCCGCCGAGGTGGAGGAGCCCGAGGCGGAGGCCCCGAAGGCGCAGGCCCCCGAGGCGGAGGCCCCCGAGGCCGACGAGCCCGAGGACCGCGAGGAGGACGCCCCCGAGGGAGAGGCCCCCGAGGCGGAGGCCCCCACCGCCGAGCGGCCGGCCGGGGCGGAGGCCCCCGAGGCGCCGGAGACGGAGGCGCCGGCCAGGCCCGCCCTCTCCGCCGCGCGCGTCAAGTCGCGGGCGCCCCGCCTGGCGGAGCCGTACAAGGCGGCCGGCGCGGCCCTGCGGAAGTACGGCCTGACCGGCACCCGTGCCACCGTCTATCTGGTCCTGGACCGCTCGGGCTCGATGCGGCCGTTCTACAAGGACGGCAGCGCCCAGCACCTGGCCGACCGGGCCCTCGCGCTCGCCGCCCATCTCGACGAGAGCGCCACCGTGCCCGTGGTCTTCTTCTCCACCGAGCTCGACGGCACCGCCGAGCTGACCCTCACCGATCCCGAGGACCGGATCGAGGTGCTCCACGACGGCCTCGGCCACATGGGCCGTACCCACTACGACCGGGCCGTCCTGGAGGTGCTCAGGCTCCATGAGGAGTCGGCCGACCCGGAGCGCCCGGCCTTCGTGCTGTTCCAGACCGACGGGGCGCCCGAGTCGCGCACGGCGGCGACCGAGGCCCTGGAGCGGGCGGCGGCGTCCGGCCGGAACCTGCACTGGCAGTTCGTGGCGTTCGGCGCCGAGGACGCCAAGGCGTTCGACTACCTCCGCAAGCTGGACCTGGAGCGGACCGGCTTCTTCCACGCGGGCCCCGAACCGCGCGAGGTCCCGCAGCCGGCGTTCTACCGGGAGATCCTGTCCACCTGGTCCGGATGAACGGGCGGGGCGGGAACGGCCCGGACCCGAACCGGCCGGACCCGAACCGGCCGGACCCGAACCGGCCGGACCCGAACCCGGCGGGGCGGGAACGCCCGGCACCGTACGGCACGACACCGCGTCGCCCCCGGCCGCCACACCCCGGTCACCACACCCGGCCACCCCGCCCCGGGCGCCCGAAAACCACAGGCGGGCGCCCGGAAAGGGCCGGATACGATAGGGAGGATCGGGACGGACACCACAGACGAGTTCCGTCCCCCCTCGTATCGACCTGGGAGCAGCCCGCGATGGCTCAACACCTCATCACCAGCGCCCTTCCGTACATCAACGGGATCAAGCACCTGGGCAACATGGTGGGGTCCATGCTCCCGGCCGACGTCTACTCCCGGTACCTGCGCCAGCGTGGCCATGACGTGCTCTACATCTGCGCCACCGACGAGCACGGCACCCCGGCCGAGCTGGCCGCCAAGGAGCGCGGCATCCCGGTGGCCGAGTTCTGCGCGGAGGCGCACGACGCGCAGAAGGCGGTGTACGACGGCTTCCAGCTGGCCTTCGACTACTTCGGCCGCAGCTCCAGCCCGCAGAACGTCGAGATCACCCAGCACTTCGCCCGCCGCCTCCAGGAGAACGGCTTCATCGAGGAGCGGGCGATCCGCCAGGTCTACTCGCCCGCCGACGGCCGTTTCCTGCCCGACCGCTATGTCGAGGGCACCTGCCCGCACTGCGGGTACGACAAGGCGCGCGGCGACCAGTGCGAGAACTGCACCCGGGTCCTGGACCCCACGGATCTGATCGGGCCCCGCTCGGCGATCAGCGGCTCCACCGACCTCGAAGTGCGCGAGACCACGCACCTGTTCCTGCTCCAGTCGGCCCTGCAGGGCGAGGTGGAGGAGTGGGTGGCCCGCCATGAGGACGAGTGGCCGCAGCTCGCCTCCTCGATCGCCCGCAAGTGGCTGACCGAGGGCCTGCACGACCGGGCGATCACCCGTGACCTGGACTGGGGCGTCCCGGTGCCGGCCGACACCTGGCCGGAGCTGGCGGCCGAGGGCAAGGTCTTCTACGTCTGGTTCGACGCCCCGGTCGAGTACATCGGCGCCACCAAGGAGTGGGCGGACCAGGACCCGGCGAACCGCGACTGGAAGTCCTGGTGGTTCGAGGCGGCGGACGTCCGCTACACCCAGTTCATGGCCAAGGACAACGTCCCGTTCCACACCGTGATGTTCCCGGCCACCGAGCTGGGCGTGCGCGAGCCGTGGAAGATGGTCGACTACGTCAAGGCGTTCAACTGGCTGACGTATTACGGCGGCAAGTTCTCCACCTCGCAGAAGCGCGGCATCTTCACCGACCAGGCGCTGGAGATCCTCCCGGCCGACTACTGGCGCTACTTCCTGATCGCCAACGCCCCCGAGTCCGACGACACCTCCTTCACCTGGGAGCACTTCGCCGCCACGGTGAACAAGGACCTGGCGGACACCCTGGGCAACTTCGTCAACCGGGTGCTCTCCTTCTCCCGCAAGCGCTTCGGCGACGAGGTGCCGGCGGGCAAGGAGGCGGGCGACGCCGAGGCGAGGCTGGGCGAGGAGATCGCCCGGCTGCTGGGTGAGTACGAGTCCCAGATGGAGGCCCTCCAGTTCCGCAAGGCCGCGTCGGCGCTGCGGGCGCTCTGGTCGGCGGGCAACTCCTACCTGGAGGAGAAGGCCCCCTGGCTGGAGATCAAGACCGATCCCGAGGCCGCCGCGCTCACCCTGCGCACCGCGATGAACCTCATCCACCTGTACGCGGTGGTCTCCGAGCCCTTCATCCCGGCCTCGGCCCGCTCGATGCGCTCGGCGTTCACCCTGGCCGCGGGCGACACCGCGACCTGGGTCACGGCCGAGGAGGCCCGCTCGCTGGCCACCGTCCCGGCCGGTACGCCGTTCACCGTCCCGCCCGTGCTCTTCGCCAAGATCGCGGAAGAGGACCTGGACACCTACCGGGCCCGCTTCGGCGCCGCCGAGTAGCGTCCCGGCCGGCCCGCCCCGACGGCCACGACAGGGCGCCCGTTCCCCACCCGGGGGCGGGCGCCCTCGCCGTACCGCCCGCTCCGGGCCGGCTCCCCGGCGACACGAAGGCCCCGGACCCCACCGCTCGACGGCGGTACGGTCCGGGGCCTCCGGTGGTTCGGTGGCTCCGGCGGCTACTTCTCGACGGGCTTGCGGAGCTGGATGTTCAGCTCTCGCAGCCGCGCCTCTTCCAGCTCGGTCGGGGCGCCCATCATCAGGTCCTGGGCATTGCCGTTGAGCGGGAAGGCGATGGTCTCGCGGATGTTCGGCTCGTCGGCCAGCAGCATCACGATGCGGTCCACGCCCGGGGCGATGCCGCCGTGCGGCGGGGCGCCGAACTGGAAGGCGCGGAGCATGCCGGCGAACTCGCGCTCGACGGTCTCCCGCGAGTAGCCCGCGATCTCGAACGCCTTGAACATGATCTCCGGCTCGTGGTTCCGGATCGCGCCCGAGGACAGCTCGACGCCGTTGCAGACGATGTCGTACTGCCAGCCCAGCACGTCCAGCGGGTCCTGGTTCTCCAGGGCCTCCAGACCGCCCTGCGGCATCGAGAACGGGTTGTGCGAGAAGTCGATCTTCCCGGTCTCCTCGTCCTTCTCGTACATCGGGAAGTCCACGATCCAGGCGAACCGGAAGACGCCCTCCTCGAAGTGGCCAGCGCGCTTGGCGGCCTCCACGCGGACCGCGCCCATGATCTTCGAGACCTCGCCGAACTCGCCGGCGCCGAAGAAGACGGCGTGCCCGGCGGCCAGCCCGAGGCGCTCGGTCAGGACCTTGACGTTGTCCTCGGTGAGGAACTTGGCGATCGGGCCGCTGAGCGTCCCGTCCTCGCCGACCCGCACCCAGGCCAGGCCCTTGGCGCCCTGCTCCACGGCGAACTCACCGAGCCCGTCGAAGAACTTGCGCGGCTGGGCGGCGGTGTCCGGCACTGGCAGGGCGCGGACGTGCTTGCCGGCGAACGCCTTGAACTCCGAGCCCGCGAAGACGTCGGTGATGTCCACCAGCTCCAGCTTGGCCCGCAGGTCCGGCTTGTCGTTGCCGTACTTCAGCATCGACTCGCGGAACGGGATGCGCGGGAACGGCGAGGTGACATGACGGCCGCCGCCGAACTCCTCGAACAGCTCGGTCATCAGCTTCTCGATGGGGCGGAAGACGTCCTCCTGCTCCACGAAGCTCATCTCGACGTCGAGCTGGTAGAACTCGCCCGGCGAGCGGTCGGCGCGGGCGTCCTCGTCGCGGAAGCAGGGCGCGATCTGGAAGTAGCGGTCGAAGCCGGAGATCATCAGCAGCTGCTTGAACTGCTGCGGCGCCTGCGGCAGCGCGTAGAACTTGCCGGGGTTCAGCCGGGACGGCACCACGAAGTCGCGCGCGCCCTCGGGGGAGGTGGCGGTGAGGATCGGGGTGGCCATCTCGTTGAAGCCGAGCGCGGTCATCTTCTGCCGGATGGCGGCGATGACCGCCGTGCGCAGCATGATGTTGCGGTGCATGCGCTCGCGGCGCAGGTCGAGGAAGCGGTACTCCAGGCGCCGCTCCTCGTTGACGCCGTCGTCCGCGTTGATGGTGAAGGGGATCTGCTGGGCCGCGCCCAGGACCTCGACCTCGCCGGCCTCGATCTCGATCTCGCCGGTGGCCAGCTCCGCGTTGACGTTCTCGGCGCCGCGCGAGACGACCTTGCCGTCGACCCGGACGACGGTCTCCTTGGTCAGCTTGTCCAGCGCCTCGAAGGCGGCCGTGCCGGGCCGGGCGACGAGCTGCGTGATGCCGTAGTGGTCGCGCAGATCGATGAAGAGGATGCCGCCCAGGTCGCGCCGATTGTGCAGCCAGCCGCTCAGCCGGACGTCGGTGCCGACGTCAGAGGCGCGGAGCTCGCCGCAGGTGTGGGACCTGTACCGATGCATCGTCGTTCATCCACTCTTCGGGGTAGGGGGTATGGCTCGACCCGTCAAGGTTACCGTCCACGCCAAGATCCCCCGGCGGTACGGGAAACCCACCGGGGGCACCCGGGAAGCGCTCGGCAGGCATCCGGGAGGCGGATCCGCGGGCGCTCGGCGGGCTTCCGGGGATCGGGTTGGCAGATGCGCCGGGGTGTCCGGGGGACCGGGTCCGCAGATGGCCGGGGGGTCCGGGGGAGCGGGTCGGCAGCGGCCCGGGGCGGAGTCCGGGGAGGGATCGGATCGGCAGGAGCGCGGGAGCCGTCCGGCACCCCGCTACCGGACGGTTTCCGTACGGTGTCCGCCCGGCTTCCGCACGGTCTCCATACGGCTCCGGAGCCCCGCCGCGCCCTCGCCCGGCGTCCGATACGCTCGGTGGCGCCCGATCCGCTCATCTTCCTAAAGTGGGGCAATGCGCACCGAGGACGTCCTGGCCGCGATCGCGACCGGCCTGTGGCGCTGGGACAACGCCGCCGGAGTCGTCACGCTGGACGCGGAGGCGGCCCGGCTGCTGGGCCTGCCCGCGGAACCCGCCAGGCTCTCCGAGGCGGCCGTGCGCTCCCGCTTCCACCCGGTCGACTGGAACGAGCTGGACGGCACCGTCAATCTCGCCATCGCGGAAGGCACCCTCGCCGAGGCCCGGCTGCGGATCATGGATGTGAGCGGCCGGGTGCTCCGTACCGTCCGCAGTCGGTCCAGGCCGCTGCTGAAGGCGGGCGGCAAGGACGGCTCCAAGGAGGGCGCCTTCGAGCTGGTCGGCACCCTCCAGGAGGTGGCCGAGCCGCAGCCCGGCACGGCGGCCCGGACCCCGGTCACCGGCGACTGGCGCCGCTCCCGCGAGGCGTTCCTGCTGGACGCGGGACGGGCGCTGGCCGAGGCGCGGTCCACGGCCGAGGTGCTGCGGGTGGCCGCCTCGCTGTCGATGCCCGGTTTCTCGCCGGACGGCCTCGCCGTCTTCGGTGTCTCGGGTGACCGGCTGCGGATCATCGGCCACCACGGGCAGGAGGCGGCCGACGCCGATCCGTTCACCGAGATACAGCTGGACACCGACTACCCGGCGGCCGAGGTGGTGCGGACCGGCCGGGCGATCTATCTGCCGACCCCGGACGAGTACCGGACCCGCTATCCGGCGACCTGGCCGCTGGTGCGCCGGTTCGAACGGCACTCCTGGGCCTTTCTGCCGCTGATCGTGGCGGGTCGCACCATGGGCGCCTGGATGGCGGCGTTCAGCTACCCGGTGGGTTTCACCCCGGACGAGCGCTCGGTGCTCACCACGGTGGCCCGGATGCTGGCCCAGGCGCTCGCCCGGGCCGGGGTGGCCGAGTCCGAGCGGGAACTCTCGCTGGGTCTCCAGCGGACAATGATGCCGGTGCTCGGCCCCGCCATCCCCGGCATGGAGGTGGCCGCTCGGTATGTGCCGACCGGCGGCGGGCTCCAGGTGGGCGGTGACTGGTACGACATGATCCAGCTCCCGGGCGGCCGGATCGCCCTGGTCATCGGGGACGTCCAGGGCCATGACGTCCGGGCCGCCGGGCTGATGGGCCAGCTGCGCATCGCCCTGCGCGCGTACGCCTCCGAGGGCCACCGGCCGGACGCGGTGCTCTCCCGGGCCTCCCGGTTCCTCTACGGCATCACCGACGGGGCCGAGGGCGACCACGGGGCGGCGCGCTTCGCGACCTGCCTCTATCTGGAGGTGGACCCGGCCACCGGGACGCTGGACATCGCCCGGGCGGGCCATCCGGAGCCGGCGGTGCGGATGGCCGACGGCACGGTGCTGCTGCGGCCCACCTCGGGCGGGCTGCCGCTGGGCATCGTCCCGGACACCGACTACCCGACGACCCGGCTCACCCTGGAGCCCGGCGAGACGCTGATGATCTGTACCGACGGCCTGCTGGAGACCGGCGGCCACGACCTCGACTCCGGCTGGCTGCGCATCCGGGCGCTGCTCGAACAGCACGACGACGTGGCCGACACCCTGGAGGTGCTGGCCGACCGGCTGGTGCAGGCGGTGCACGGACCCGGCTCGCACCACACCACGGGCCCGCTGGTGGACCGCCGCGAGGACGACATCGCGGTGCTGCTGCTCTCCCGGACCGGTACCCCGCTCCGTACCGCCGCCCCGCGCCGGACCGTGATGACCGTCGCCCAGGCCGAGCCCGAGCGGATCGCCGCCGCCCGGGGCCATCTGCGGGACCTGCTGCACGACTGGGCCGACCCGGAGCAGGTCGACTCGGCCGTGCTGATGGTCTCCGAGATGGTCACCAATGTGCTGGTCCACACCGACGGGGACGCCCTGCTGGTGGCCGAGGCGAGCGGCGACCACGGCAAGCGCCGGCTGCGGGTGGAGGTCGCCGACGGCAGCGACGAGCTGCCCCACAAGCGCCGCCCCGGCGAGATGGCCTCCTCCGGCCGGGGCCTGATCCTGATGGAGCTGCTCGCCCACTCCTGGGGCGTCGACCCGCGCGGCGAGGGCAAGTCGATCTGGTTCGAGCTGTACGAGAACCAGGGCGCCGAACCGGCCGGGGAGATCGACCTGGACGCCTTCCCGGCCCTCTGAGCCGACCCCGGGCCCCGCTCCAGTTCCACCGCTCCGCCTGTTTCACGTGAAACACCCGCCCCCGCGCGTCTCACCCCCCGCCCGCCCCGCCGCCGTACCGTTCCCGGGCCTCGCCCAGGACGCCGAAGGCGGCGGCGGTGACCGGGACGGCGAGCAGCATGCCGAGGATGCCCGCGACGGAGGCGCCGGCGGTGATGGCCAGCAGCACGACGGCCGGGTGCATCTGGACGGTACGGCTCTGCACCACCGGCTGGAGCACATGGCCCTCCAGTACCTGGACGGCCAGCACCACCCCCAGGGCCCAGAGCGCGATCACGAACCCCCGGTCGGCCAGGGCCACCAGGATGGAGACCGCCCCGGAGATGAAGGCGCCCAGGTAGGGGATGTAGGCGCCGACGAAGACCAGGGCGCCCAGACCCAGCGCCCCCGGCACCCGCAGGATCAGCAGTCCGACCGTGATGCACACGGCGTCGATCAGGGCGATGAAGGTGGTTCCGCGCATGAACCCCTCCACCGCGCCGAACGCGCGCCGGGCCATCGCCTCCACGGTGTCGCCCGTGCCGTGCGGCACCATCCCGCGCAGCGCGCCCAGCGCCCGGCCGGAGTCCCGCAGGAAGAAGAAGACCAGCAGCAACGCCAGGACCGCCATGGCGACCATCTCGGCCACCACACTGATCCCGCTGATCACTCCGGAGGCCGCCGTCCCGCCGAACTTGCCCAGCAGCTCACGGGCGTTTCCCGCCAGATCGTCCACGGACGTCCCCAGCGCCCCGAACCGCTCGGAGAGGTCCCGTGCCGCCCGCCGCACCGAGGCCACGATCTGGTCCCCGGACTGGATCAGCGCGTGCACCACGATGTACCCGGCACCGCCCACCACGACCAGCACGGCCGCGCAGGTGAGACCCGCGGCCAGCGAACTGTTCACCCGCATCGCCACCAGCCGCCGGTGGAGCGGCCCGAGCAGCGCCGCGCCGAGCAGGGCGAGCAGTACCGGGATGACGGCCGTCCGCAGGATGACGCACAGCCGTACCCCGACATACGCGACGGCCGTCACCAGCAGCACCACCACGCACCAGGCGGCGAGACGACGGACGGGCACCGGAAGGCTCTGCATCCCCCCACGCCACCATGCTCCCGGTGCCCCCGCCCCCCGAACGGACCCGCCCGGGGGAACGGGTGCTCCGTTCCCCCGGGCGGGGTGCTCGCGCGAGCGGGGCGCTCCCGTGCGGGCGGTGCCGGGGCTGTGCGGGCGGTGCCGGGCCTACAGGCTGCCGTCCATGCCGTGGACGGCCGGGATCCGGCCGAGGCGGCCGGCCTGGAAGTCCTCGAAGGCCTGCTTCAGCTCGTCCCGGGTGTTCATGACGAACGGCCCGTAGTGCGCCATCGGCTCCCGGATCGGCCGGCCGCCGAGGAGGACGACCTCCAGGTCCGGGGTGTTGCCGTCCTGCTTCTCGTCGGCCCGCACGGTCAGGGCGCCGCCCTCGCCGAAGACCGCCGTCTGGCCCAGGTGGACCGGCCGCCGCTCGGCGCCGACCGTGCCGCGCCCGGCCAGGACGTACGCCAGGCCGTTGAAGTCCGCCCGCCACGGCAGGGTGATCTCGGCGCCGGGGCGCAGGGTCGCGTGGACCATGGTGATCGGGGTGTGGGTGGCCCCCGGCCCCTGGTGCCCGTCCAGCTCCCCGGCGATGACCCGGAGCAGCGCGCCGCCGTCCGGGGAGGCGAGCAGCTGCACCTGGCCGCCCCGGATGTCCTGGTACCGGGGCGCCTTCATCTTGTCGGCGGCGGGCAGGTTCACCCAGAGCTGGAGGCCGTGGAACAGCCCGCCGGACATGACCAGCGACTCCGGCGGCGCCTCGATGTGCAGCAGCCCCGACCCCGCGGTCATCCACTGGGTGTCGCCGTTGGTGATGGTGCCGCCGCCCCCGTGCGAGTCCTGGTGGACGAAGGTGCCGTCCAGCAGGTACGTCACGGTCTCGAAGCCCCGGTGCGGGTGCCAGGGCGTGCCCTTGGGCTCACCGGGCGCGTACTCCACCTCGCCCATCTGGTCCATCATGATGAACGGGTCCAGGTACCGGTAGTCGATCCCCGCGAACGCGCGGCGCACCGGGAAGCCCTCCCCCTCGAATCCGCTCGGCGCCGTGGTGACGGCGAGCACGGGGCGGGGCACCGCGTCGGCGGAGGCGGTGACACGGGGCAGGGTGAGCGGATTCTCGACGGTTACGGCGGGCATGACGCGTCCTCCTCGGGTGCGGCGTACCAGCAGAGTAGTTGAATTCTGAACTTCTTGCCACCGGAACACGAGAAGGGCCCGGAGGTATTCCCCCGGGCCCCGCCCGCTCGTCCCTGCCTCTGAGTACCGCTTCCCCGGCCGTACATGCGCCCGCGCCGGCCGTACGCACGCGGCGCCGGCCGTACGCGCGGCGTGGCGTCAGCCGTACATGCGCCGCATCGCGAAGTCGACCATCTGCTCGACCGCCTTGGCGTCGAAGACCATCCGGTGCTCGCCCTCCATGTCCAGGACGAAGCCGTACCCGGTGGGCAGCAGATCGATCACCTCGGCGCCGGTGATCACGAAGTACTTGGACTCCTTGCCCGCGTACCGGCGCAGCTCCTTCAGCGAGGTGAACATCGGGATCACCGGCTGCTGGGTGTTGTGCAGCGCCAGGAACCCCGGGGTGTCGCCGCGCGGGCAGTACACCTTGGAGGTCGCGAAGATCTGCTGGAAGTCCTCGGCGGCCAGCGCGCCCGTGGTGAAGGCGCGCACCGCGTCCGCGAGCGAGGGCGGCGACGGCTCCGGGTACAGCGGCTGCTGCTGCCCGTACCCCTGCTGGGGCTGCCCGTACTGCTGCTGGGCGCCCGCGTTCTGGTCGTAGCCGTACATGTCCCTAGCGTACCGAGCCCGCGCCCCGGCCCCCGCCCCCGGCCCGCCCTTCCGGCCGCCGGTCCGCCGCGGTCCGCCACCGCGTCACCGGCGCCTGCCCGACGGGATGTTGGCGTCCGGGCGTGTCCCCGGCCGGGCGGGAGAACGCCGGCCGGAGGAACGCGGCCGGGACGGCGGAAGACCCGATTTCCGGGCAGGCCGCCAGCCCGGCGGCGCCGGCGGGGTCGGCCGGCCCGCTCGGTGTCGGACACGGCAGGAAACCGGCCCGGCCGCAAGACCGCCGCGCGGCCCGCGTCACAGATCGGCTCATAGGGGTTGCTCTTATTACCGGTGGGTAGCATCATCGGAGCTACTAGCTGGTACGTGTACGAGGATTCCGCCTCCCCGACCCATACGGAGCCTTTCGCCATGGGGCACTACAAGTCGAATCTCCGCGACATCGAGTTCAACCTCTTCGAGGTGCTCGGGCGCGACAAGGTGTACGGCACCGGTCCGTTCGAGGAGATGGACGTCGAGACCGCCAAGAGCGTCCTGGACGAGCTGCGCCGCCTCGCGGAGAACGAGTTCGCCGAGTCGTTCGCGGACGCCGACCGCAACCCGCCGGTCTTCGACCCGGAGACCAACACCGCGCCGGTCCCGGAGACGTTCAAGCGCTCCTACCAGGCGTACATGGACTCCGAGTACTGGCGGCTGGGGCTGCCGGAGGAGATCGGCGGCACCACCTCGCCGCGCTCGCTGATCTGGGCGTACGCGGAGCTGATCCTCGGCTCGAACCCGGCGCTCTGGATGTACTCCTCGGGCCCCGCCTTCGCGGGCATCCTCTTCGAGGAGGGCAACGACACCCAGAAGAAGATCGCGGAGATCGCGGTCGAGAAGCAGTGGGGCTCCACCATGGTGCTCACCGAGCCGGACGCGGGCTCGGACGTGGGCGCCGGCCGGACCAAGGCGGTCCAGCAGGAGGACGGCTCCTGGCACATCGAGGGCGTGAAGCGGTTCATCACGTCCGGTGAGCACGACATGTCGGAGAACATCCTCCACTACGTGCTGGCCCGTCCCGAGGGTGCCGGTCCGGGCACCAAGGGGCTCTCGCTCTTCCTGGTCCCGAAGTACCACTTCGACTGGGAGACCGGCGAGCTGGGCGAGCGCAACGGCGTCTACGCCACCAACGTCGAGCACAAGATGGGCCTCAAGGCGTCCAACACCTGCGAGATGACCTTCGGCGACCAGCACCCCGCCAAGGGCTGGCTCATCGGTGACAAGCACGACGGCATCCGCCAGATGTTCATGATCATCGAGTTCGCCCGCATGATGGTCGGCACGAAGGCGATCGCCACCCTCTCCACCGGCTACCTCAACGCGCTGGAGTACGCCAAGGAGCGCGTCCAGGGCGCCGACCTGGCCAACTTCATGGACAAGACCGCGCCCAAGGTCACCATCACGCACCACCCGGACGTGCGCCGCTCGCTGATGACGCAGAAGGCGTACGCCGAGGGCATGCGCGCCCTCGTCCTCTACACCGCCGCCGTCCAGGACGAGATCGCCGTCAAGGAGGCCGGGGGCGAGGACGCCAAGGCGCTGCACGGCCTCAACGACCTGCTGCTCCCGATCGTGAAGGGCTACGGCTCCGAGAAGTCGTACGAGCAGCTGGCGCAGTCGCTCCAGACGTTCGGCGGCTCCGGGTACCTCCAGGAGTACCCGATCGAGCAGTACATCCGGGACGCCAAGATCGACACCCTCTACGAGGGCACCACCGCCATCCAGGGCCAGGACTTCTTCTTCCGGAAGATCGTCCGCGACCAGGGCGCCTCGCTCAACGCGCTGGCCGAGGAGATCAAGAAGTTCCTCGCGCTCGCCACCGGCGGCGAGGAGCTGGCCCCCGCCCGCGAGGCGCTGGCCAAGGCGGCCGTGGACCTGGAGGGCATCGTCGGCGCCATGCTGACGGACCTGACGGCCACCGGCGAGGACGTCAAGAACATCTACAAGGTCGGCCTCAACACCACCCGCCTCCTGCTGGCCTCCGGTGACGTGGTCGTCGGCTACCTGCTGCTGCGCGGCGCCGCCGTGGCCGCCGAGAAGCTGGAGACGGCCGCCGGCAAGGACCGCGCCTTCTACCAGGGCAAGATCGCGGCCGCGAAGTTCTTCGCCGCCAACATGCTGCCGGCCGTCTCGACCGAGCGCGCCCTCGCCGAGTCGGTCGACGGCTCGCTGATGGAGCTGGACGAGGCGTCGTTCTGACCCTCGGTGCCGCTCGGGCCGCCTGACCGCCGCCCGGCTCCCGGAGCCGGCCCGGTCACACCGGGCGGCCCACGGCCCGCTCCCGCCGCTCACCGAGCGCGCGGGGGCGGGCCGTCCGTCGTGGTGGCGGTATCCGCAGGCACGCGGCCGTCACCGGCAGCAGATCGCCCAGCAGCACCGGCTCGCGATCCGTCGTGTCGGTCGCCGCCCGGGCGCAGCCCGCGCAGAGCGGCAGGCCCAGCGCGGCGCTCCACCGGGCGTCCGGCGCCGCGCAGGCCGCGCAGGGGACACGGCCGGGCGCGGGGGCGGACAGGGTCGCGGGGGCGGCGGGCACCACCGCGGTCGCCGTCGTGGTCATCAGGGCACCTCCGGTCGTGGACTCGTGGACTCGTGGACTTGTGGGCTCATGAGCTCGCCGAGTCGTGAGCCCATGGAGTTGTGGAGCCATGGAGCTGTGGAGTCGTGAGCGGATGCCCGTGATCTCCGTGATCTCCGTGGTTCTGGTGGTCCCAGTGATCGCCGGTGATCACCGGTCGTCCGCGTAAGGCGTCTCTTTCCGTCCCCCAGGTCTTCCGGTACCGCGGGTCTTCCGGTCCCTCGGCGGCCGTGGCGACAGGGCACCACCACTGCTTCCGCATCGTCGCAGCCACCACTGACAACGCCCTCCGGAGCCGGGCGGCCCCGCCCGTACAGTGGGCCGCATGACCAGCTCGATCGCCCGCTTCGACCGCGGCCACACCGACGACCTGATGACCTTCCTGGCGGCCTCCCCGTCGCCGTACCACGCCGTGGCGAACGCGGCGGAGCGGCTGGAGAAGGCCGGTTTCCGGCAGCTCTCCGAAACCGACGCCTGGGACGGCACCAGCGGCGGCAAGTTCGTGATCCGGGGCGGCGCCCTGATCGCCTGGTACGTCCCCGAGGGCGCCGCCGCGCACACCCCATTCCGGATCGTCGGCGCCCACACCGACTCGCCCAACCTCCGGGTCAAGCCCCGCCCCGACAGCGGCGCGCACGGCTGGCGGCAGGTCGCCGTGGAGACGTACGGCGGCACCCTGCTCAACACCTGGCTCGACCGCGACCTCGGGCTCGCCGGCCGGCTGACGCTGCGGGACGGCTCGCACCGGCTGGTGAACGTGGACCGGCCGCTGCTGCGGGTGCCACAGCTCGCCATTCACCTGGACCGGCAGGTCAACGAGGGCCTGAAGCTGGACCGCCAGCGGCACATGCAGCCGATCTGGGGGCTGGGCGAGGACGTGCGCGACGGCGACCTGGTCCGGTTCGTCGCCGACGAGGCGGGGCTCGACGCCGAGGACGTGGCCGGCTGGGACCTGATGGTCCACTCCGTGGAGGCGCCCGCGTATCTGGGCCGGGACCGCGAGCTGCTGGCCGGTCCGCGCATGGACAACCTGCTGTCGGTGCACGCGGGTGTCGCGGCGCTGGCCGCCGTCTCGGCCGCCGACGGCCTGGAGTGCGTCCCGGTGCTGGCCGCCTTCGACCACGAGGAGAACGGCTCCGAGTCCGACACCGGCGCCCAGGGCCCGCTGCTCGGCACGGTGCTGGAACGATCCGTCTTCGCGCGCGGAGGCGGCTACGAGGACCGGGCCCGGGCCTTCGCCGGGACGATCTGCCTCTCCTCCGACACCGGTCACGCCGTGCACCCCAACTACGCGGAGCGGCACGACCCGACGCACCACCCGCGCGTCAACGGCGGCCCGATCCTGAAGGTCAACGTCAATCAGCGGTACGCCACCGACGGCGGCGGCCGGGCCGTGTTCGCGGCGGCCTGCGAGACGGCGGACGTGCCCTGGCAGAACTTCGTCTCCCACAACGACATGCCGTGCGGCACGACCATCGGTCCCATCACCGCCGCCCGGCACGGCATCCGGACCGTGGACATCGGGGTGGCCATCCTGTCCATGCACAGCGCCCGTGAGCTGTGCGGCGTGGACGACCCGCACCACCTGGCCAACGCCCTGGTGGCGTTCCTGCGGTAGCCCGCCGGCCGCCCGGACCTCTCCGGCCGTCTCCGCCCGCCGCCGCACACCGGTGGCGGGCGGCGGTGTTTCCGCAGGTCGGGGCCGTTGTCAGTGGGGTGGTGCAGTATCGGTCCCGTCGCTTTCCGAAGGAGTCCTGAGGCGTTCTCAGGGGGCCTTGCGAAGGGTGGGGAGGCGGCACGGAGCGGGAGAACGGGGGACTTGCCGTGGTGATCGCCAACCAGCGGGTGGTGGGCCACACCTTTCTGCGCCGGCTGTACGCGGACGCGTACTTCCCGGACCAGGTGCTCGACCGGGCGCGGGTGATCCTGCTGCGGCTCTGCGCGTGGATCGAGGCGGAGCCGCCCGACGACCTGGCCGGGCTGTACGCGCTGACGCGGACGGCGACCGAGGAATTCAACGCGCTGGAAACCGAGTTCGAGGCGGCCGGCGGCATGATCGATACGGTCGCCCGCGAGGAGATAGCCGAGGAGTTCGCGTTCGTGGCCTCGGCGTACGGGTTCGCGGACGCGGACGTGGAGGAGCTGGTCGCCGCACGCGAGTGGTGAGCCGGGGGCAGGTCTGCCGACGGTTTCGCGAACGGCCGTACGAACAGTGTCGGTTGACGGCTCATAGGGCGCGCGGTACGGGGTACCCGATCCCCCTCAGCTTACGAGGAGGCGGGAATCATGGGCCTGGGTGGCTGCATCATCCTCATCGCGGTCGGAGCGATCCTCACCTTCGCGACCGACTGGCACGCCGAGGGGGTCAACCTCACGGTGGTCGGGGTGATCCTGATGGCCGTCGGCATCATCGGCGTCACCGTGTTCACCAGCATCGCCCGGCGGCGGCGCGCGGTCGTCCCGCCGGTGGCGCCGACCGTGGTCGACACCGACCCGACCGCCGACCGCCGCTACTGAGTCGAACGGCCGCGCGGTACGGGTCCGGGCCGCCCGGGACCGACCTCCCGGGTCCCGATGTGTGCCCCGGGTCCGGGGCGGCCGTGCCTCCGCGCCCCGGGACCATGCCCGGGGCGCGGGGCTACCCTTCGGTGTCCGTGTCCAGGCCCGCGAGGATCAGCGGGAGACGGGCGGTGGCGCCCTCGGTGAGCTTCACCGGGACGCCCCAGTCCTGCTGGTGCACATGGCAGGCGGGGTACTCGTTGGCCGGGTCGTCGTCGCAGGAGGCGGCCATCGCCGAGACGTGCAGCACGCCCTCGGGAACCGCCGGGTTCAGCGTCAGCTCGCGGGAGAGGTCCGTCTCGGTGCCCTCGCCGGCGGCGAGCAGCTCCGGCGGGGTGGCCGAGACCAGCAGCCGAGTGGAGGGGCCGTACCGCTCGTCCAGCTTCTGGCCGGCCGGGGCGCGGAAGATCACCTCCAGCCGGAGGGCGCCCGGGGCGACCTCGGTGGCCTGGCGCCGGGTGCGGTGGGCGACCGCCTCCACCCGGACCGCCTCCTCGGGCAGCCGGAGCCGGGTCAGCCGGTGCCGGGCGGACTCCACGACCACGATGTCCTCGCCCAGCAGCACGGCGTCACTGGGCTCCCGGAGGTCGGTGGCGAGGGTGGTGACCTCGTCGCTCGCCGGGTCGTAGCGGCGCAGGGCATGGTTGTAGGTGTCCGCGACCGCCACCGAGCCGTCCGGGAGGGCCGTCACGCCCAGCGGGTGCTGGAGGAGGGCCTGCCCGGCCGCGCCGTCCCGGTGGCCGAAGTCGAAGAGACCGCTGCCGACGGCGGTGTGCACGGCACCCTCACCGTCCACGTACCGCAGCGCGCTGTTCTCGGAGTCGGCCACCCAGAGCCGGTCCTCGCCGGCCGTGGCGAGCCCGGAGGGCTGGGCGAACCACGCCTCCTCGCCGGGCCCGTCGACCAGGCCCTCGTTGGTGGTGCCCGCCGCCACCCGGACGGTGCCGGACTCGGGGTCGTACGCCCAGAGCTGGTGGACACCGGCCATGGCGATCCAGACCTCGCCCCGCCACCAGGCCACGTCCCACGGCGAGGAGAGCGCCACCTCGCGGGCCGGGCCCGAGGTCGGTGAACCCTGCCACCACTGGGCGCCGGTCCCGGCGACCGTGCTGGTCACCCCGGTGCCGGGGTCCAGCACCCGCAGGGCGTGGTTGACGGTGTCCGCCACCACGACCCGGCCGTCCGGCAGCGCGGTGAGGCCCTGCGGCTCGTTGAAGGACGCCTCGCCGGGCCCGCCGTCGGTGAGGCCGCGCTCCCCGGAGCCGTACCGGCGGACCACGGTCTCGCCGTCCGGTTCCAGCTCGACCAGCTGGTGGCGGGTGGTGTCGGAGACCAGGAACCGGCCGTCGGCCAGCAGCAGCGCCTTGCCGGGGAAGCGGAGGTGGGTGGCGACCGGCTCGGGCGGGACGTACGGCCCGTCGCCGCGCCGCAGGGTGCCCTTGGCGGCGTGCTCGGTCTCCAGCTCCTCGACCAGCCGCTCGATGGCGGTGGCATGGCCCTCGCCCGCGTGCTGGGCGACCACATACCCCTCGGGGTCGATCACGACCAGCGTCGGCCAGGCGCGGACGGCGTACTGCTTCCAGGTGGCCAGCTCGGGGTCGTCCAGCACCGGGTGGTGCACCCCGTACCGCTCGACGGCGTCCACCACGGCCTGGTGCTCGGCCTCGTGCACGAACTTCGGCGAGTGGACGCCGATGATCACCACGGTGTCCCGGTGCTTCTCCTCCAGCTCCCGCAGCTCGTCCAGGACATGCAGACAGTTGATGCAGCAGAAGGTCCAGAAGTCGAGGATGACGATACGTCCCCGCAGGTCGGCGAGGGTGTACTGCTTACCGCCGGTATTGAGCCAGCCGCCCTTGCCGATCAGTTCGGGGGCCCGGACGCGCGCACGTGTAGCCATGCCTCCATCCAACCTCATGGGGGCAGGTGCGCATTCCCGCCATGATCCGGGGCCGGAGGGAGTGGTTCCGGTTCGGCGGAGAGGTCCCGCGCGGCCTCGTTCATGCTTCAAGCTTGCCATTGGCCCATGAACACCGGATCACGGCCGTACGACGCCGTTGTCCTGCGCAGCTACGGGATCCGCTCCACCACGGACTAGCCTCCTTGGAGGCCCCGGACGAACAGGGTTCCGGTGCGCCGACTACCGGGGGGTGGGGCAAGCACGGACGCTGATACGTCCACGAAGCCGTGTTCCTGGAGGATCAGCGCCCACACATCGGGTTCGTAGTCCCACCGCTTGACGACAGCGGGGTCTTCTTCGGGCCCGCGCGGGATGTACGACGCTTGGCAGCCGTAGCACCCTTCCACCGGGGGCCGCTGGGAGAAGGCGAACACGCCACCCGGCTTGAGGCTCGCGTGAACCATCGGCAGCAGCAGACCGGGATCGGTGAACCAGGTAGCGCCGAACACGCTGTAGACCGCATCGAAGATCGTGAACGTGTCTCCGAGGTAGGTGAGGGCGTCGGCCTGGTGGAGTTCCATCCCGTCCACGCCCGGCCACCGCTCGCGTGCCTTGTCGAGCTGCTTGGCGGAGAGGTCGATCCCGACGGACTTCATGCCGAGCGTTGCGAGGTGAGCGGCGTTCCCTCCAGACCCGCACCCGAGATCGAGCACGCGGTCTTCCGGGTTGAGGTTGAGCACGTCGGCCCTGGGGCCGTGGTCCGGGTACTGGGTCCAGTTGAACCATGTGGTCTCGCCCTTGGCGTTGGCCTTCCGCCGCTGGGGCTTGCTCTGCGAGTAGGTGTCCCATGCGGTGCTGCGAGCGTCAGTCACTACCTGTCCGTTCTCGTTCACGGCGACAGCCGCCCGGCACGATACCGGGCGGCTGAAGCTCCCGTGGGTCAGTCGCTCCGCTTGAGTCGGAGCTACTTGGCGACGGGGCTGTCGGAGCAGCCCGCGTAGCTCTGGGTGCAGTCGGCCACGCCGTCGATCGGCCAGAACTCCGGGTCCACGTCGAAGCCGGCCGATCGGATCATCTCGGCCGTCCGACGCATCGCGGCCCGGCCCTCGGCCGGGTTGTGGCCGCTGTCGCGGTCGGGGACGTGGTGGATGAACCCGCCGCCGAGCGCGTCGCAGAACTCGGCGTAGTGCTTGGTGTGGAGCAGGAGCGCGTGCCAGAAGAGGTCCACGCGAAGGCTGGGCGTGGCCCTCTCCGTGGTGTTCGCGGCGACGGCGAGGAAGGCCGCCACCTGGTTGACACCGCGCTCGCCCTGGTTGTCGGTCATCTCCGGCCAGGAGTCCTCGCGGACCATGGTGATGAGGTCGGCCCTCAGTCCCGGAGTGATGAGGTCGTACACGGTCTTCGTCGGGTCGGTGATCGTCACGTCTGTGCCTTCCTGGTCTGTGAGGAACATCGGGGGCACTTGCAGGGGGGCCAGGCGGCGGAGGCCATGGGGGTCAACGGCTTCTCAGCGCTGCTGCTGGGGTAGATCACCTCAGAGCCGAACGTCTGGCCGGAGTAGCGAGACACCCGCACGGTCATGGTCATCGTTGGCCTTCCGCTTACCCGGTCCGGTTGGTGAAGCGATGTTCCCGCCGCCGGTCGGTCCGAACGACGACACTTCGGGCGTCGCCTGGGCGTCACTCAGTGGGGTGTCAATGACGCCCTCCAGGGCGTCAAACCGGTGTCATTGCATGGCTGTTCGGTCTAGCTTTGACGTCATGACGACGACCGCCGTGGTGCCGAACGATGTGCTGCGGGCCGTGCGTATCGGCCTGCGCTTGAGCCAAGACGACTTCGCCAGGGCGCTCCGCCGGGCAGGTGTGGAACTGGG
The DNA here is from genome assembly GCF_024756275.1 of Streptomyces pyxinae. Taxonomy (GTDB): domain Bacteria; phylum Actinomycetota; class Actinomycetes; order Streptomycetales; family Streptomycetaceae; genus Streptomyces; species Streptomyces pyxinae. Next base: position 366,019 of record NZ_JANUGQ010000003.1, read on the forward strand.
GGAGCCGAACGAGGCTTCCAAGCGGCTGGTGCAGCGCTGGGAGTCCGGCACGAGCAAGACGCCTCGGGGCGTGTACGCCAGGGCCTTAGAACGAGTCACCGGCCGTCCGGTCGAGGCACTGGGGTTCGCCCTGCCGGTGCCGACGGCACGAGTCCACGCAGACGGGAAGGGAGGACATGACATGGAAACCGCTACAACCGGTTTCGCATCTGCCGCTGTAGGCGCGCAGCCCGCCGCACAGGGGAGTGAGGAGACGTTTTCGGGGGTGTGGCTCAGCCGCTACGAGTTCTTCTCTTCGAGCCGGGGCGACTCGTACGAGGGCAAGCACTACGTAGTGATCGTCCAGCACGGGAACCGGCTGACCGTTCAGAGTCTGCCCGGGGCGAGCAGCAACCCGGACAGCCCGCTCACGCTGGATCTCACTGTCGATCGCAACGTGGTCACGGGTACGTGGGTCGAGCAGACTGCCGCAGACGGCTACTACAACGGGGCCCGCTACCACGGGGCCATCCAACTCCTGGTCGAGCCGACCGGACGGCGCATGGCCGGAAAGTGGGTCGGCTTCGGCAAGGACTTCGACGTGAATACCGGCCCCTGGGAACTGCGGCTGGTGGACCGGTCCACGAGCAAGGCGACGCTGGAGAGGTACAGCCAGCCGCCGGAGTGATGCGTCAGGCAAGCCGAGAGGCGGCCCCGAGCAAGTGCCTGGCCCCGACCGGGGACGATTGGTCCGGACCTGAGTCGCCCGGGGCTAAGGCCGGTGTTATGGGTGGCTGACATTGGTGGGCGGGCGGGGAACCGTCCCATACTCCTGTCGACGGCAGGTTGACGGGTCACGAACAGCAAGTGGCCGCGGGTGTGACTCGTCCCGGCCGCCGTCGCACGGCCGCCCCGGCAGCGGACGCAGGGGATCCGGCCGTCGGGGGGCCGTGCCGGCCGGCGGCCCCACCCCCCACCCTGCCGTCCCCCCCACCCTCACCCCCCCCGATTCCCCCCACCCCTCCGATCCCCCACACCCGCACACCCCGTGTTCCTCCACGGCGCCCCTGTTTCGCGCCGCCGCTCAAGAGGTGTCCCTGGCTGTCCGCGGCCGTGCACGGCTGCCCGGGCTCTCGCGCGCCTGCCCCCTCACCCCCCACCGCGCCCGGCCTCCCCGACGTCTGCCGGGCGCGCGGCACCACTGAAGGGAATCCCCCATGCGTCTGACCAGACCGCTGCTCGCCTCCGGGCTCGCCCTCGGCCTGGCGATCGCCGCGCCCGCCTTCGGCTCCACCGCCACCGCCGCGCCGGCCCCCATCGTCGGTGGCGGCCAGGCCACCTCCACGTACTCCTTCATGGGCTCGATCCAGGTCAACGGCGGTCACTACTGCGGGGCTTCGCTGGTCAGCCCGCAGTGGATGGTGACCGCGCTGCACTGTACGTACGGCCAGGGCGGCGCCCTGCCGGCCTCGGCGATGCGGGTACGGATCGGCTCCAACGACCACCTCAGCGGCGGCACCCTGGCCGGAGTGAGCCAGATCGTCCGGCCCTCCAGCAGTTCCAGCACCACCGGCCAGGACATCGCCCTGCTCCGGCTGAGCGGCCAGGTCTCCAACACCCCGGTGCCGGTCACCTCGGCCACCCCGGCGGACAACTCGGCCACCCGGCTGCTCGGCTGGGGACAGACCTGCCCGCAGGCCGGCTGCTCCACCGGCGCCCCCCGCTACCTCAAGCAGCTCGACACCAAGATCCTGCGGGACTCCTCCTGCTCCGGCATGGTCAACAGCCGGGAGCTGTGCGTCTCCGGCACCACTTCCAACACCGCCTGCTACGGCGACTCCGGCGGCCCGGCCCTGGTCAACCGGAACGGCCGGCTCGAACTGGCCGGGGCCACCAGCCGCTCCGGCGACGGCAACTCCACCTGCGGGACCGGAAACGCGATCTACACCGATGTGGCGGCCTGGCGTTCCTGGATCCAGCAGTACACCGGGGCGCTGTAGGCCCTGTGGCGCCGGCCCCGGCCCGTCCCGGACCAGGGCGGGCCGGGGCCCCGACTCCGGGCGGACCGGGAACACAGCCCCGGGCGGACCGGGAATCCGGCCCCGGGCGGACCGGGAACACGGACTCCGGGCGGGCCGATGAGCCGCGACGCCTCGGCCCCTCCGTGACCGGCCCTCCCGCGCACTGGCGTGCGGACCATGTGAACCATGCAGACCCTGCAATCCATGGACATGCCAGGCGCGGGAGGGCTACTCTCGGCCAGTCATGGAGCTGGAACTGCGGCACCTCCGCATTCTGCTGGCGATCGCCGAAGCAGGCAGCCTGAGCCGGGCCGCCGCCGCCCTGATGCTGTCCCAGCCCGCGATGTCCACCCAGCTCCGGCGCATCGAGGCGTCCTTCGGCCGGCCCCTCTTCGAACGCACCGCGCGCGGAGTGGTGCCCACCCGCACCGGCGAGCTGGTGCTCGCCCACGCGCGGGACGCGGTGGCCAGCGCCGAACGGATCCGCAACTGCCGTTCCAGCCCCGGCACCGGCCATGAGCCGGTCACCTTCGGCGGCACCCCGGGGCCGCTGCTCGGCCAGCTCACGCTGCATCTGCCCGGGGCGCTGAGCAATCCCGTGCACTTCACCCAGTTCTCCTCCACCGGTGAGGCGCTGGCGGCGGCGGCCGACCGCTCGGTGGACGCGGTCTGTCTGGTCGACATGGACGGCTTCGGCGCGGTACCGCCGGACGGGGTGTACCTCGATGTCATCGGGGTGGAGCCGGTGGCCGTGATGCTGCCCGCCGGACACCGGCTGGCCGGCCCGGAGAGCGCCGACCGTACCGGTGGCGCCGACCGTATCGACGGCGCTGACGGCATCGACGGCGCCGACCGTATCGACCGTACTGAAGGCGGGGAACGTGCCGACCGCACCGGATGTGTCGAGCTCGCGGAACTCGCCGGGGAGACCTGGCTGTTGCCGCCCGACGACCCCGGGTGCGACGACTACGGGGCGCTGGTGGACGCGTGCGCGGCGGCCGGTTTCGTCCCGCGCGTCTCACCGCACCGGCTCCAGGACGTCGGCCTGCTCTGCGATCTGATCGCCCAGGGTATGGGGATCACCGTCGCCCAGGGCTCGGCCCGGCCCCGCGAGGGCGTGGCGCTGCGGCGGCTGACCGGCGACCCGATGCGCGCCCGCCATGTGCTGGTGGTCCACCGGGACTCCCCACTGGCGCCCGCCCGGCCGCTGCTGACCCGGCTGGCCGAGGACGCCTTCCGGGCCCGCTGCCTGAGCGCGGGCCGGCAGCCGTCCCGGTGAGCGGTGAACGACGGCCGGCCGCCGGGGGCCCCGGTGACCGTCAGCCGTCCCGGTGAGCGGTGAACGACGGCCGGCCGCCGGGGGGACGACCCCCGGGCCCGGCTCGGAGGTTCACCGTCCCGGCGGCGGGGGAGTGCCGAGGAGGCGGTCCTTGAGGGCCGGGAACTGCTCGCGGGTCTCGGCCACCCGGGCCGGGTCCAGGGTGACGGTCAGGATCTCCTCGCCCGTCCCCGCCTCGGCCAGCACCTCGCCCCAGGGGTCCACCACCAGGCTGTGCCCGGCCTGCTCCACACCGGCGTGGCCGCCAGCGGTGCCGCAGGCCAGAACGTACGCCTGGTTCTCCACCGCCCGCGCCCGGCTGAGCAGCGTCCAGTGCTCGCGGCGGCGGGCGGGCCAGCCGGCCGAGACCACGAAGCCCAGCGCCCCGGCGTCCACCAGCCCCCGGAACAGCTCCGGGAAGCGGAGGTCGTAGCAGGTGGCCAGGCCCAGCGGGAGGTCCGGCACCGGGGCGGTGACCAGCTCGTCGCCCGGGGCCATCATGACCGCCTCGCCCTTGTCGAAGCCGAAGCGGTGGATCTTGCGGTAGCGGGCGACCGGTTCGCCCGACGGCCCGAAGACCAGGGCCGTGTTGTAGAGCCGGCCGTCCGGGGCGCGCTCCACCACCGAGCCCGCGTGCAGCCAGACGCCCGCGTCCGCCGCCGCCTCGCTCATCGCCCGGTACGTCGGCCCCTCGGCCGGTTCCGCCTCCGGCTCGAACAGGTCGTAGGCGAAGGCTCCGACGGGCCAGAGCTCGGGGAGAACCACCAGGTCCGCCACCCCGCGCCGGGCGCGTACCAGCGTGGCCACCCGGGCCCGCCGGGCGGCGACCGGTTCATCCTGGTCTACAGCGATCTGGAGCAGAGAGACGCGCACACTACCACCGTCCTGGCACGGATGCCGTCGATACGGGCCTACGATCGTCACACGAAAGCACTGCCGGGGTGCTCAAGGGCAGCGTAATTTAGCTGTGCGGCCGCGCCACGGCCATGACCACGCCCGCTGCCTCCGACAGTCCGCCGAGGGGACCCGTGACCGTCCACCCCAGTCTCCAGACCTACGCCGACGCCTGGACCCACTCGATCGAGGCGATAGCCGAGCTGGTCCAGCCACTTGTGGAGGGGGAGTGGAACCGCGCCACCCCCTGCCCGGGCTGGTCGGTCCGGGACATCGTCTCCCATGTGATCGGCATGGAGTGCGAGATGCTGGGGGACCCGCGCCCGATCCACTCGCTGCCGCGCGATCTCTACCACGTACGCGGGGACTTCGCCCGCTACATGGAGGTGCCGGTGGATGTGCGGCGGCACCACACCGGGCCCGAGATGACGGCCGAGCTGGAGTATGTGCTCATCCGCCGGGCCCGGAAGCTGCGCACCGAGAACCGTGCCCCCGACACCCTGGTACGCGCCCCGCTGGGCGCCGAGCAGTCGCTGGAACTGGCGTACCGGATGCGGGCGTTCGACGTCTGGGTGCACGAGCAGGACCTGCGGACCGCGCTGGGCGTCCCGGGCAACCTGGACTCGCCGGGCGCCCATGTCGTCCGGGACACCCTGCTGCTGACCCTGCCGAAGGTGGTCGCCCGGGACGCGGGCGCGCCGCCCGGCTCGGCGGTGGTGCTCGACGTGCACGGCCCGGTGGAGTTCCTGCGGACGGTCCGGGTGGACGCCGACGGGCGCGGCACCGTCGACGGCACCCCCTCGCTGGGCCCGGCGGCGACGCTCGCCATGGACTGGGAGACCTTCGTGCGGCTGTCCTGCGGCCGGGTCCGGCCCGCCGCGGTGGCGGACCGGGTCAAGACCGACGGCGACGAGGAGCTGGCGGCGGCGATCCTCGCCTCGCTCGCGGTGACGCCCTGACGCCCTGCCCCCCCGCCGTACTGACACCGGTTGCCTGACTCCCCGCCGCTCCGGCCCCTTGCCGGTTCGGCCCCCTGCCCGCCCTGCCCCCCTGCCGGTCCGGGCCCCTGCCGGTCCGGGCCCCTGCCGCCCCGCCTGCCGCCCCGGCACCGGTTGCCTGACTCCCGGAGAGCCGTACCCGGGCCTCCGGGGGAGCCGTACGTGCCGCTCAGGCGGGTACGTGGACCGCCTCCACCCGGCTGGCGACCAGCCGCTCCCGCTCGCGCCGGGCGGTACGGGCCCGCAGCCGCAGGATCTGGGTGAGGCCGAGCGCCTGGAGGACGAAGACGGACGAGAGCGCGACCCGGTAGTCGTCGCCGGTGGCGTCCAGCAGCACCCCGATCGCCAGCAGGGTCGTCATGGAGGCGATGAAACCGCCCATATTGACGATGCCGGACGCGGTGCCTTGACGCTCCGCCGGGTTGGCCGGCCGGGCGAAGTCGAAGCCGATCATGGACGCCGGGCCGCAGGCGCCGAGCACCAGACAGAGCACGACCAGCAGCGCCGCCGGGGCGTGGTCGCCCGGCCAGTAGAGGGTCACCGCCCAGAGGGTCGCCGTGGCGAGGACGGTGCCCACCGCCAGCGGGGCGCGGGCGGCGTGGTGCCGGGCGATGATCTGGCCGTACGCGAGACCGACGGCCATGTTGGAGAGCACCACCAGGGTCAGCAGCCCGCCGGCCGTCTCCCGGCTCAGCCCCTGCGCCTCGACCAGGTACGGCAGCCCCCAGAGCAGCAGGAAGACCATGGCCGGGAACTGGGTGGTGAAGTGCACCCACATCCCGAGCCGGGTGCCGGGCTCCCGCCACGACTGGGCGATCTGCCGCCGGACGAACCCGGGGCCGGTCTGGGCGGGCGGGGGCGGCTCGTACCCCTCGGGGTGGTCACGGAGGAAGAGCAGGGTCAGCAGCAGCACCACCAGCCCGGCGGCCGAGCTGCCCGCGAAGGTGACCGTCCAGCCGATGCCGTGCAGGGCGCGGGCGATGACCAGGGTGGAGATCAGATTGCCCGCCATTCCGATGAGCGCGGCGACCTGGGCGATCATCGGCCCGCGCCGGGCCGGGAACCAGCGGCTGCCGAGCCGCAGCACCGAGATGAACGTCAGCGCGTCGCCGCAGCCCAGCAGGGCGCGGGAGGCGAGCGCGGTGGCGTACGAGGGGGAGAGCGCGAAGCCCAGCTGGCCGAGGGTGAAGAGGGCCGCGCCCAGCAGCAGCACCTTCTTGGTGCCCAGCCGGTCCACCATCAGGCCGACGGGTATCTGCATGCCCGCGTAGACCAGCAGCTGGAGTATGGAGAAGGTGGAGAGCGCGGAGGCGTTCACCCCGAAGCGGTCGGCGGCGTCGAGACCCGCCACCCCCAGGGACGTACGGAAGATGACGGCGACGAAGTAGACGGCGACGCCCACGGACCAGACGGCGACGGCGCGGCGCCCGCCGGGCGGGTCACCGGGCAGCCGGACGGCGGAGCTGCTCACCGCTCCTCCCCTCGCACCAGGTCCCGGACCCGGCTGACGTGCCGGTGGACGCAGTCGGCGGCGGCGTCGGCGTCCCCGGCGCGCAGCGCGGCGAGGATCTCGGCGTGCTCCGTGATGTTCTTGGCGATCCGGTCGGGGTGCGCCTCCATCACCGCGACGCCCATCCGGAGCTGGCGGTCGCGGAGCTGGTCGTAGAGGCGGGCGAGGATCTGGTTGCCGGCGTGCGCCACGATCTCGGCGTGGAAGCTGCGGTCGGCGAGCGAGACGGCCGCCAGGTCGCCCGCCTCGGCGTGCCGCCGCTGCTCGTCCAGCAGCTCCGCCAGCCGGGACAGCAGCCGCTCGGGGGCGGGGGCGGAGTCCTGGACGGCCTTGTGGACGGCGAACCGCTCGACCAGCAGCCGGGTCTCCACCACGTCCGCGATCTCCTGGGCGGAGACGGCGAGGACCAGGGCGCCCTTCTTCGGGTACAGCTTGAGCAGACCCTCCATCTCCAGCTTGAGCAGCGCCTCCCGCACCGGGGTCCGGGAGACGCCCACCGCCTCCGCCAGCTCGCCCTCGGTGAGCAGGGTCCCGCCCTCGTAGCGGCGGTCGAGCACGGCCTGCTTGATGTGGCTGTAGACGCGGTCGGCGGCGGGCGGCCGCTTGCCGGCGGCGCGGGTGCCGGCGGGCGGGCCGGCCGGGGCGTCGGGCGTGGCGGCCGTGGCAGCGGTGGGGGAGGTGGCGAGCGTGGACATGCGTACAGGATAGATACAAGTAGCGGCCATCCAAGAGGGGCGTCCGGGATGCGGACACTCTCCGGGGCCCTTCGGGACCGGTGGCCCTTGCGCGGTACGGCCCGCGCCGTCCGTCCCGTGCCGTCCGTGCGGCTGTCCGACGGCCCACGCCGTCGGTCCGGCTGTCCGACGGCACGGGCCGTCCGTGCGGCTGTCCGATCGCCCCTGGCCGCCGTGCGGTACGGGCCCCCGGGCCTCCCGGCCTCTCTCCGGCGGTGCGGTACGGGCCTTCGGCGTCGCGTGCGGTACGGGGCCTCCGGCCGGGTTCCGGTGCCGGCGGCGGCGCCGGTCGGCCGGTCACCGGTCGGCGCCGGCCGCTGCCGCTCGGCCGGTCACCAGCGGACGGGCAGCCGCAGCGGGAAGCGCCGGATGGTGTGCTCGTCCCACTCCACCTCGTCCGGCGGGGCGGCGAGCCGGAGCTCCGGGAAGCGGGCGAAGAGACTGCCGACCGCGATCTCCAGCTCGGTGGTGGCCAGCGAGGCGGCCGGGCAGTGGTGACCGCCCCAGCCGAAGGTCATGTGCGCCCGTGCCGGACGGTAGGGGTCGAGCACATCGGGGCGGACGTACCGGCCCGGGTCGCGGTTGGCGGCCAGATAGGAGACGTGCACGTACTCGCCCGCCCGGATGACCACCCCGCACAGCTCGACGTCCTCGGTGGCCACCCGGGGGATGCCCACGCCCTTGCGGAACGGGATGTAGCGCAGCGCCTCGGCCACCATCGCCGGCAGCATCTCCGGATGGGCGCGGAGCAGCGCGGAGAGGTGGGGGCGGCTGAGGAAGAGATAGCCGATGTCGCTGATCTGGCAGGTGGAGGTGTCCAGTCCGCTGAGCAGCAGGGTGGCCGCCATGACCGCCAGCTCCCGGTCGGTCAGCCGGTCGGCGCCGTCCGCGTCCTGCCGGGCCCGGGCGAGCGCGCTGATCAGGTCCTCGCCGGGCGTCCGGTGCCGCTCGGTCACCAGACCGGCGAAGTAGGCGTGCAGGGCCGCCTTGGCCTCCGCCGCCGCCCGTCCGGCCCCGGCGCCGGTGGCCAGCAGCCGGTGGGCCTCCCGCCGCAGCCGCTCCCGGTCGGCCGGGGGGACGCCCAGCAGCTCGCAGATCAGCTGGTGCGGCAGCGGGTCGGAGAGGTGCCGCACCAGATCGGCGGGGGGGCCGTGGTCGGCCATCCGGTCCAGCAGTCCGTCCGTGATCCGCTGGACGGCCGGCCGGACGGTCTGCACCGCCTGCGGGGTGAACGCCTGGGCCACCAGGGCGCGCAGCCGGGTGCTCCGGGGCGGGTCCATCACATTGATCGACTCGGGCGAGACGATCGGCTCGGGAGTCAGCCGGGGGTAGTCGCGGCCGGCGACGGCGGCCCGGCTGAAGCGCGGGTCGGTGGTGACCTTCCGTACGCCCTCGAAGCTGGTGACGAGCCACGCCTCACCCGCGCCGTGCGGCAGCCGTACCCGGGAGATGGGCCCCAGCCGCATGAGGCGGGCGAGTTGCGGGTCGAAGTCGAGTTCGCGGCTGTGGTGGAAGGTGCACGTGACTGCGCGCGGAGGGGGAAGCACCGGAGAACTCCACGGGGGACGGGGCACGGGGGCGGGTGCGCGGGCGGTGGGGTGGTGGTGAAAGTCCGCATGTGCGGCGGGTGATGACGGTGTCTCGGCGGGAACGGCGGGAGGGAGCGAGCACGGGGAGAGCCGGGGAGGGTGGGAGATCGAGGGGGGCGGGGAGGGCGGAGAGGGGGTGGAGAGGGAGGCGTGTGGGGGGGGGTGCGGACGCGGGTCGCCGGGGGTGATCGGAGGCGTTGGGGGTGTGGGGGTGGCGCGGGGGGTGATATTCCCATCGGAGGCTGGGTGGTGGCGGCGCCGTGAACGGGCGAGACAGGGATCCTGACCCGCACAAAAGCTGCCAAACCACCCGTACTGGGCCGATCGAATTCACTCTTTCGAGATTCCCCGGTTCTCGGGCGCATCCATCCGGGCTGTTCAACTGTCTACTGAACGGGCCTGTTTTTCCTGGGCTCTCCCCACAACATTCGCCTCACCGGAGTGTTCTCCTTGAAGATCAGCACAGCGACCCTGCGCAGGACCACGACGACCGTGCTGGCGAGCGGCCTGATAGCGCTGGCATCGCCGCTGGCCGCCACCACCGCGCACGCCGCCGCGGCCCCGGCGGTCAGCGGCGCGGGTGCGTACCTGCTCGACAACGCCAAGGGCACCAAGCTGTACGGCAAGGCCGACAACACGCGTCGGCAGATGGCCAGTACGACGAAGATCATGACCGCCGCCGTGGTGCTCTCCCAGCCGAAGGTCGACCTCAACCGCAAGGTGACCATCAAGAAGGAGTACCGCGACTACGTCAAGAAGGAGGGCGCCAGCACGGCCGACCTCCAGATCGGTGACAAGGTGACGGTCGGTCAGCTGCTCTACGGGCTGCTGCTGCCGTCCGGTTGCGACGCCGCCTACGCGCTCGCCGACACCTATGGCACCGGCTCCACGCCGGCCGCCCGCACCAAGTCGTTCATCGCCAAGATGAACCAGCAGGCGAAGTCGCTCAACCTGAAGAACAGCGGCTTCGACTCGTTCGACGGCATCTCCGGCGGTGGCAAGAACTACACCACCCCGGCCGACCTGGCGCAGATCGCCCGGTACGCGATGAGCAAGCCGGCCTTCCGCAACGTCGTGAAGTCCCCGTCGTACAGGGGCAACGCGGTCGCGAGCACCGGCAAGACCCGTACGTACACCTGGTACAACACCAACCAGCTGCTCAAGTCCTACAAGGGCGCCATCGGCGTGAAGACCGGCACCGGCACCGCCGCCGGCCCCTGCCTGGTCTTCGCCGCCACCCGGGGCAACAAGACGCTCATCGGCGTCGTCCTCAACGGCAAGGACCGCTACAAGGACGCGGCCAAGCTGCTCGACTACGGCTTCGGCACCAAGAGCGCCACGTCCATGAAGCTCGCCCCGCTGCCCAAGGGCGCCCAGCGCGACTGACGCGCACGCGCACCGGGCCGGGACCGGATCATTCCCGGTCCGGGCTGGGCCGGGTCCCTCCGGGCCGGGCTCCCGCGAGACCGGAACCGGGTGGTGACGGGAGAGACTCTCCCGTCACCACCCGGTTTCTGCGTCTTCCGTGTCGGCGGCCTAACTCCGCCCGGCGCCCCGCACCACGACCACCGGGCAGGGGGCGTGCTGGGTGACATGGAGGCTCACGGAGCCGAGCAGGGCGGCGCGGAAACCGCTGTGGCCCCGGTCTCCGACGACCAGCAGGGAGGCGCCCTCGGCGGACTCCAGCAGGGCCTGGGCCGCGTGGCCGTTGACGGCCCGGCGCTCCACCGCGGCGGCGACGGCCGGGTCGAGGGTGGTCTTCAGGGCCTCGTCCAGGGTGCGGCGGGCCAGATCCTCGGGGTCGAAGTCCGGCGGCGGCATCGGGACCGGGCCGCCCGGGGCCATCCCCGCCCAGGAGGTGGCCGGGTACTCCCAGGCGATCACCGCCTGCAGGGGCTCACCGGTCAGCGCGGACTGCCCGGCGGCCCACCTCAGTGCCGCCAGAGACGGTTCGGAGCCGTCCACGCCCACGACGATCCTGCCTGTCGCCATCTTCGCCTCCAGCCTGGTTGTACAGGGCATCGGTCACCCTTCGATTACCCCTGGCGCGGCGGTTCAGGCGGGCGGATGATCCTCCCGGCCACCGGCAGGCGGGCGGCCGGGCCGGGCTGGACCGAGTGACCCGCGCGTCCCGGGGTTCGCGCCCCTGGTGCCCCGCCCGCCGGGCACCCGCCGGGTCGCCGCCGGTAGGGTTCGGGGCCGTGAGCAGCAGCGACTCCCGGCCGCCGGAACCCGGCCCGGGCCCAGCCCCGGAACCCGTCCCGGGCCCAGCCCCGGAACCCGTCCCGGACTCCGTCCCGGGCCCCGGTCCGGCCGGCGGCGGCGCCGGCACCTCCGCCGGTGGCCGACCGGGCGACCGGCCCGCCCCCGGGTCCGAGCCGGGTGCGCCGGCCGCCATCGGGTCCGGACCGGGTGCGCCGGCCTCCCTCCCGGCCGGACCGCCCGTCACCGTGGTGGGCATCGGCGCGGACGGCTGGGCGGGGCTGACCGACGCCGCGCGGGCCGCCCTGCGCGGGGCCGGGGCGATCCTGGGCGGGCCCCGGCAGCTCGCCCTGCTGCCCGCCGACTGTCCGGGCGAGCGCGTCGCCTGGCCCTCACCGCTGCGGCCCGCCGTGCCGGGGCTGCTGGCCGCGCACGCCGGGCGCGGTCTCGCCGTGCTGGCCAGCGGTGACCCCATGTTCTTCGGCATCGGCCGGGCGCTCGCCGAGACCGCGGGGCCCGGGCGGCTGCGCGTCCTGCCGCACCCGTCCTCCGTCTCGTACGCCTGCGCCCGGCTCGGCTGGCCGCTGGAGGAGACCGTGACGGTCTCGCTGGTCGGCCGCCCGCTCGCCGCCCTGGCCGCCGCGCTGCACCACCGGCGCCGGCTGCTGGTGCTCAGCGCGGGCGCGGCGACCCCCGGCGAGGTGGCCGCCCTGCTGACCGGGCGCGGCTACGGGCCCAGCCGGCTGCACCTGCTGGAACAGCTGGGCTCGGACCGGGAGCGGCACGCCGTGTCCACCGCCCGGGACTGGGACCGGCCGCCCGGCGACCCGCTGAACGTGCTGGCCGTCGAGTGCCTCCGGGAGCCGGGAGCGCCGCGCCTCGGCGCCGTACCGGGGCTGCCGGACACGGCGTACGAGCACGACGGGCAGCTCACCAAGCGCCATGTCCGGGCCGCCACCCTCGCCGCCCTGGCGCCCGCGCCCGGGGAACTGCTCTGGGACGTGGGCGGAGGCTCGGGCTCGATCGGCATCGAGTGGATGCGGGTGCACCCCTCCTGCCGGGCCGTCGCCGTGGAGCGGGACCCGGAGCGGGCCGCCCGGATCGTCCGGAACGCCGAGACCCTGGGGGTGCCCGGGCTGCGGGTGGTCACCGCCGCCGCGCCCGGCGGGCTGGCCGGTCTGGAACGGCCGGACGCCGTCTTCGTGGGCGGCGGCCTCACCGCGCCCGGGCTGCTCGACGCCTGCTGGGAGGTGCTGGGCCCGGGCGGCCGGCTGGTCGCCAACACCGTGACGCTGGAGTCCGAGGCGCTGCTGGCCGACCGGTACCGGCGGTACGGCGGCGAGCTGGTCCGGCTCGCGGTGGCGCACGCCGTCCCGGTGGGCGGCTTCACCGGCTGGCGCCAGGCCATGCCGGTCACCCAGTGGACCGTGACCAAACCGACGGCCCGACCGGACAGCGACCCCGGCGCCGGTCCTGGCGCCGGGCCGGACATGGGCGCCGGCGCCGGGCCGGCCGAATCCCCGCACGCGGGCCCCGGCCGGGCCGGCGCGTACGAGAGCGAGTGAGTGAGAGACAACGATGACCGTCTACTTCATCGGGGCCGGCCCCGGTGCCGCCGACCTGATCACCCTGCGCGGCGCCCGGCTCCTCGCCTCCTGCCGGGTGTGCCTGTACGCTGGGTCGCTGGTCCCGCGCGAGCTGCTGGCCGAGTGCCCCCCGGAGGCCCGGCTGGTGGACACCGCCCGGCTCGACCTGGACGCCATTACCGGGGAGCTGGTCCGCGCCCATGAGGCGGGTGAGGACGTGGCGCGGCTGCACTCGGGCGACCCGTCCGTCTTCAGCGCGGTGGCCGAGCAGATGCGCCGTCTCGACGCGGCCGGGGTGCCGTACGAGATGGTGCCCGGCGTTCCGGCCTTCGCGGCGGCCGCGGCGGCGCTCAACCGGGAGCTGACCGTGCCGACCGTGGGTCAGACCGTGGTGCTGACCCGGCTCGCCCAGCAGGCCACGCCCATGCCGCCCGGCGAGGACCTGGCGACCCTGGGCCGCAGCGGTGCCCTGCTGGTGCTGCATCTGGCCGCCCGCTACGCCGACCGGGTGGTCGCGGAGCTGCTCCCGCACTACGGCGCCGACTGCCCCGCCGCCGTGGTGGCGATGGCCAGCCGGCCGGACCAGATCGTGCTGCGCGGCACCCTGGCGGAGATCGCGGACGCGACGAAGGCCGCCGGGATCACTCGTACGGCGGTGATTCTGGTGGGCCGCACCCTGGGCGCCACCCAGTTCCGGGACAGCCATCTCTACTCGCCGGAGCGCGACCGGCACACCTGCTGAGCCCGCCGGGGCCCCGACCGGGTCCCGGCCGGTGGCCCGGGACGGGCAGGGCGGCGGGCCATGATGCCGGGCGTGGAAACCTTCAGCTACTCCGCCGCCTTCATCACCTTCTTCTCCGTCATCGGCCCGCCCAAGGTGCTGCTCTCCTTCGCCGGTCTGGCGCAGGCCCATCCGATGGACCGGCTCCGCCGGATCGCGCTGATCTCCTCCGGGGCCGCCGTCCTGGTCGCCGTGGTCGTCGGCATCGGCGCGCCCTGGCTGCTCGACCTGTTCCACATCAGCACCTCGGCGCTGCAACTCGCGGGCGGCGTCATCTTCTTCCTCTACGCCGTCGGCCTGGTGCTCGGCATCCACCTCGGCACGGACGGCCCGCACGGCACCGCCCCCGATCTGATCAGCGGGGTGCGCGAGCTGCTGATGCCGTACGTGGTGAGCCCGCTGGCCATGACGGGGGTGCTGATCGAGGCGTCCGCCCGGGACAGCTGGACCTGGCGTTCCACCGTGGTGGCCGCCTATGTCACGGTCATCGCCCTGGACCTGGCCTGCGTGCTGCTGCTCGCCCGGGTGCTGCGCCGCACCCACCACGCCACCATCGAACTCCTGGGCCGGCTCCTGGGGTTGCTGCTGGCGGCCGTCGGCGTCGACCTGTTCCTCGACGGCCTCTCCGCCCTCGGCGTCCCCGGCCTCGACGACCGCCCCTGACCCGGGCCCTGACCGGCCGGCGGACCATCACTTTCCACTCTGGAAAGTGATGGCCATAATGGCAAGTGATGATCTGTCGGGCGCTCCTCCGGGGAGCGGGCGCGCTGAAGGGCAGGGGAACAGAACATGGGAAAGCGGGGAACGGCCGTGGGGGAAACGGGTATCGGTGCCGAGGCGGCGCGGCGGGCACTGGGGCGGGTGTCCGGGGTCGAGGCGGTCGCCCGGTGGCGCGGAGGCTGGTACGGACGCTATCTCTGGGTGTACGCGGCGGGTCAGCTGCTGCTGGTGCCGATGGCCCTGCTCTGGCACGGGCCCGTGCCCAGTGGGGTGTACGGGCTGTCCCAACTGGCGCTGGTGACCGGCCTCAGCCTCTACGCCCTCCGGCAGCCGGTGGTGCGCCGGGGACTCGGCCGTACCGTGGGGGCGGTGATCGGTGTCTGGGGCGTCCTCTTCGGGGCCTCCGTCGTCCTGGGGCTGACGGTCTGGCGGGAGAGCCCGGTCTTCGCGGCCGTCGCCGCGGTGTGCTGCGCCCTGCCGCCGACCGTGGGTGCCTGGTGCGAGGGACGGCGAGCCGGATGACGGAACGGCGCGTATCAGAAGAGCAGATGACGGAACGGCAGGCGCCGGGCCGGGAGCCGGTGGGCGGGTGGGCGACGGAGCGGCGGGTCGCGGAGAAGGAGGCGGGCGGGCATCCCCGGCACGCGCTGGCGCCGTTGCTGACCGCGCCGGTCCGGCTGTCGGTGATGGCGGCCCTGGTGGCGGCGGAGAAGGCCGAATTCGCCTTCGTGCGGGACTTGGTGGAAATTTCCGACTCGGTCCTCTCCAAGCAGCTGGCCGCGCTGGAGGAGGCCGGCTGGCTGGAGGTGCGGAAGGTCCGGGCCGGGCGGCGGGTTCGTACGTGGGTCTCGCTGACCGGGGAGGGGCGGGAGGCGTATGCCCGGCATCTCGCGGCGCTGCGGGCCATCACCGGCGGAGGCTGAGGCTCCGGTGGGAAGGGTTCGGCGGGGCGGGGGCGCGGGCGGGATGACAACGTTCACAGAGAAAGTCGCCGGGGGTGGGCAACTGCCCCGGTTGTGCTGGTTTGTTCGGTGGATGGCCGGCCACCGGGGCGGGCCCGGCGGGAATCGCCCTTTCTGATCCATGACGCCGGTCATACGATCATCGCCCGTTCGTGCCGTTCTCACCGCCCAGGAAGGGTCCCCGTGCAGATCCGCCGTACCCTCGCGACCGCCGTCGCGGCAGCCGTGACCGCGCCCGTCGTGCTGCTCTCCGCCGCGTCGGCCACTCCGGCCTTCGCAGCCCCCGCGCCGCCGGCCGCCGGTACCGGAGCCACGAGCGGTAAGGGAGGCACCGCCGGTACGGGTGTCACGGCGGGCGCGGGTCTACCGGAGGGGTCCGGCGGTGTCCCGCTGCTGTGCGAGCAGCCCGGCACGCCGGGGCTCAAGGAGCTGGAGAAGGCCGTCGCGGAGGCCACCAAGGCGTGGCAGGACGCCGTCGCCGCCCGGGACACCGCCCGCCGGGCCCGGGACGACGGCAAACTGTCCACCGCGCCGCACCATGTCGCGGCCGGGCAGGCGAAGGAGCGCGCGGCCGCGGCGGCGACCGTCAAGGAGGCCGCCGACAAGGCGGTGACCGATGCCGAGGCCGCGCTGAAGGACCTCCCCGGCACCGCCACGGACCAGGAGCGGGCCGCGGCCGGGACGAAGGTCACGGAGGCCAGGGCCGCCGCCACGGCGGCCGCCGAGGCGAAGCGCACCGCCGGCACCGAGGCCGACCGGGCGCAGACGGCGGCCGACGAGGCCGAGTCGGCGCTCGACCGGAAGTATGTGGACGCTCTCCGGGCGGCCGAGACCGCGCTCACCCGCAAGGAGAACGCCGAGCGGGCCCTCACGGAGGCTCGTGAGCGGCCCGGGGGCGAGACCGACGCGCGGATCGCCGTCACCCTCACCACGCCGCCCGCCGAGGTGGTCGCGGGCAAGCAGGCCGAGTTCGGGCTGCGGATCACCAATGGCTCCCCGGAGACCCTGGAGCGGGTGGGGCTGTTCGGTGACGTCTACCACGACGGCACGGCGGAGGCCCCGGGTGAACCGGAGGACTCCAACGAGACGTCCGGGTTCAACCGGTTCCTGAAGCTGGAGTGGTCCTCGGACGCCCAGCCCGGCTGGGCCGCCCTCACCGAGGAGAGCCGGGTGGGCGGCATCCCGGAGCTCAAGTCCGGCGGGCACGCCGATTTCAAGCTGCGCCTCACACCGGACGCCGCCACCCCGGCCGGCGAGGCCTCCCTCTTCTACGGCGCCGAGTACCACAAGGCGAAGGGCGCCTGCGGGGTGACCGCCAACCTGGCACCGTTCCGGATCCTCGCCAAGGACGGCGGCGGCGCCGGGACCGCGTCCCCCTCTCCGTCGCCGTCGGTGTCGGCCTCCGCCTCCGCGACGCCCTCCGCCGGGCCGAGCGCCCAGGGCGGCACCTCGGACACCCCGGTGAACGGCGCCTCCGGGGCCCTCGCCGAGACCGGTTCCTCCTCCGCCACCACCCGGCTCGCCCTCGCGGCCGGTGCGGCCGTGCTGGCGGGCGCGGGCGCCATGGTGCTGGCCCGCCGCCGCCGGACGGCCGCCCCCGCCGGGTCCGCCGCATCCGCCGGGGACGGCGCGGGCGGCGGGAACGCCGGGGTCTGACGGGGACGCCGACGGCACCGGGCCCGGCCCGGTGCCGGGCCCCGGCGGACGCGGCGCCGGTCAGCGGGTGGCGGCGATGAACCGGCGCAGCTCCGCCGCCAGCGCCTTCGGGTTGTCGAGCTGGACCAGAGTGCCGGCGTCCGGGATCTCCACGTACCGGGCGTCCGGCAGCAGTTCCGCGAGACGGCGCCCCGTGGCGTGCGGCATCATCCGGTCCTCGGCGCCCCAGGCCACCAGCGCGGGCCGGTCGAAGCCGCGCAGCCGCTCCGCCGCCCGGAGGTACGTCCCCCGGTCGGTGCCGCGGCAGAAGGCGGTGAAGTCCCGGCGGATCGCCCGGCTGGACAGCACCGGCCGGTACCAGCGGCGTACCAGCGCGAACGGGATCGGGCGCGTGGCCATCCCGCCCAGGGAGAAGGACCGCCGGACGAGGAAGGGCACCCGGAAGCTCTGGAGCAGCAGAAGGAGCCCGCCCGGGATCCGCGAAGCGGCGAGCAGGGTACGGCCCTGGACGCCCGGCGGGTAGTTGTCCAGCGCCTCGCAGGAGGTGAGCACCAGCCGGCCCACCCGCTCGTCCCGGACGCCCACCAGGAGCTGGGCGGTGCCCGCGTCGTTCTGGACCAGGGTGACGTCCCGCAGGTCCAGCCGCTCCAGGAACTCCGCGAGCAGGTTCGCCACTCCCTGGGCGGAGAGATCGGCGCCGGGACGCATGGGCCTGCGGTGGCTGCCGAGCGGCAGCACCGGCACCACGATCCGGTACTCCCCGCTCAGCTCGGCCACCAGCCGGTCCCAGACGGACCCGTCGAACCCGAGGCCGTGGACGAGCACCACGGTCTCCGCTCCGGCCGCCGTGCCGGTGACGGGACCGGTGCCGGCGCCCGAACCGGTGCCGATGCCGGAACCGGTGCCGATGCCGGAACCGGTGCCGTCGTGGGTGTCGGTGTATTCGATGGTTCCTGCACTCAGGTCGATCTCTGGCATACGGCACCGCCTCCGGAAGAGAAGAGCAGGGAAGGGGGGAAGGGCAGGGAAGAGCAGGACCGAGCGCGACCAGCCTGGGCGGACGGGCGGTCACTGTCCAGCCGCGCAACGGTCGGTGACGGGCCGACGGGGTGACCGCAGGCCCGGGAGCTACATGACCAGCACGATGATGGTGATCAGCAGCGCCACGATCAGCCCCACGGTGACGCCCACCACCGCGTACCCCAGACGGTCTCCCGGCCTCGGACGCTGGTCCGGCGGGCGGGACGGGTCCCCACGCCATCGGCCCTCCACCGCCCGGAGCCACTTCCGCTCCGGTGGCCGCTCACCGGACCGGTACGGCTCCCGGCCCTGCTCACGGGCGGGTCCCCGGGGCGCCGAGGGGTCGCGGTCGTGGCCCGGGTACGGATCGTGTGCCGGGTACGGCTCCGGATCCGGGTACGCGTACGCGTCCTGGGTCGGGGCCGGGGCCGGACGGCGGTCCGCGGGGGCGGCCCTGGGAGGGGTGCGCGGGGACTCGTCCGTCCGGTCCAGCAGCTCCCGGACGAGCTGCTGCCAGAGCGCGGGGTGCAGCTGCGGGGCGTTCCCGTCCGGCGAGCGGAGCAGGGCCTCCTGAAGCCATGCGGCGGCGGCCGGATCGCCGCTCCGGTATTTCCGGAGAATCCGGTGCAGCAGCTTGTGCAGATCCTCCAGGTGGGTCTCGTCGCGGGCCAGCGGGACGACCGCCCAGGCGAAGAGGTCGGCCGCCCGGCGGGCCCGGCCGGTGGCGGACTCGCCCGGCTCACCCGGTGGGGGGAGGCACAGCTCGCGCTGGACGACCTCCCGGCACAGCCGGTGCCGGAGTTCCGGCGTCCGGGTCTCGCGCCGGTCGGGTTTCCGGAGCTCCGCCAGCGCCCGCTGGACGGCGTTGGGCGACAGCTGCCCGGCCCCCAGCTCGGCCACCAGCTCCTCGTCGGAACGGCCGGTCGGCCACTCGGGCACCGGCCGGGCCGGGGCGGAGCTCTCCCGGGACCACGCCGGGGGAGCCGGAGCGGAGGCGGCCGGCTCCGGGCCCGGCTCGCGCGCCGGTCCGGAGGCGCGGTCGGGTCCAGGGGCACGGTCCGGTCCGGAGGCACGGCTCGGGGCCCCGTGGGTGGGGGGTGCGGAGACCGGATCCGGCCGGCGGGCGGACGCGGGCCGGCGGGCCACCGCGTGCCGCTCGGCCTCCAGCAGGCCGCGCAGCAGCTCCCGGCGGTCCGGCCAGTCCAGCGCGGCACCGCCCCGGAGCCGGCCGGTCAGCTGGGGAACGCCGGGGCCGGCCGCCGGGTTGGCCAGCAGCTGCCGTACCAGCAGGTCCGCCACATGGTGTTCCAGCCCCGCCTTGGTCAGCGGCTGGTCCTCCACCCGGGCGAGCTGCCCGGCGCCGCCCGCGTCGGGTTCCCAGCGCGGTACGGAGACGAGCCGGACCGGGTGGGTGTCGACCGCGTCGTACGTCGCGAAGGACCACTCCTGGTTCAGCCAGTCGGCGAAGAGCCGGAAGAGCCCGAAGCCCACCAGGGCGGCGGTGTCGCCCCGGTCGTCGGGCGGGCCCTGGGCGAGCAGCGACACCCGCCGCCGGGGGTCGCGCAGCCACTCCGCCGCGATCAGCGTCAGGGGCCGGGCGACCTCGGGGAGCCGCCGAACCATCTCGGGCAGCCGCCCCTCGGCCAGCCTTCGCAGCCGCTCCCGCTCGACGACCCGCAGCTCCCCGGCCGCCTCCTCGGCCCCCTGGGGAGAGCCCCAGCCCTGGTACGCCAGGGCGAGACAGAGTTCGGGCGGCAGGCTGTGCCGGTCACCGACGAACGCGTGGCTCAGGGTGCTGGGCCGGCCGGTCCGGTCGGTGAAGGGCCGGCGCTGGACCAGCAGGATGTCCCCCCGGTGGGAGGGGACGCGTACGACGCTGGCGCGCCGGACGCCCGGCACCCACAGCAACGGGCCGAGCTCCCCGGCCAGTTCGGTGGCGCGCTCCGGGCCGCAGGAGTGTGCCACGGCCGCCATGCCGCTGCCCTGCGGCCCCCGGCTGGCGTCCCAGCGGAAGAAGACCTGATGCACCCCGCCCCCGGGGGAGCCCCCCCGGTCCGGCGGGTTCTCGTAGCCGTTGCCGCCCGCGCCCGAGCGGTCGTCGTACCCGGCGCCGTACGGGTCGTCATACGGGTCGCCGTACGGGTTGTCGTACGAGCTCCCCTGCCGGTCGCCGGCCCGGTCGTCGTACCCGTTGCCGTGCCGGTCGCCGGTCCGGCCGTCGTACCCGTTGCCGTGCCGGTCGCCGGTGTGACTGTCGCGCCGGTCGCCGTGCTGATGGCCGTACCGACTACCGGGCTGACTGCCGTACTGACTACCGGGCTGACTGCCGTACTGGCTGCCGGGCCGCTCCTCGTGCCGGTCGCCGGGCCGGTGCTGGAACTCGCTCACCGGGCTTCCCCTTCCTCGAACTCCCTGGTGGCCCCGGGATCACCCGGATGGCCGGACGCACCGCGATCCCCGGGCGGCCCGGAGCCGTCCGCGCCCCCGCCGCCCGGCACCTCGATCAGGCCGTGCATGGCCAGCAGCGAGACGAGCGGCTCCAGCACCCGCCGGGGCCCGGTGCCCGCCGGGTAGCGGCCACGGTTCTCCTGGCTGCCGGTGGCCGAGGCGATGTGCAGGGTGCACCGGCGGATCGAGTCGAACGGCCGCAGCCAGGCGGGCCCCGCGTACTGCCGCAGCAGCCCGTAGACGTCCCCGCTCTCGGCCCGGACCCGTGCGGGGTCCAGCGAGGTGGCGGGGGGCTCGGCCAGCCACCGGTCCACCGGGGGCCGGAACCGCAGCAGATCGGACTTGGCCAGCACCATCGCCGACGCCACCTCCAGATAGGGGCCGTTCCTGGGCAGCCGGTCCAGCACCGTCCCGAAGGCCAGGTCGCCGCCCCGGTGCGCCTCCACCCGCTGTCGCCGGCGGGTGTGGTCCAGCTCCGGCAGCGGCAGCGCCGTCACCGGGTCGACCACGAAGAGCAGGGCGTCGATGCCCAGCAGGAACCGGAGGACCTCGTCGGTGCGGACCAGGTCCTCACCGGCGAGGTCGAAGAAGGCGACCGGGCGGGTCCGGCCACGGGCGTCGGTGAGCAGCAGCGACGACACGAACCGCGCGAAGGAGTTGCCGACGGCGGCGGTGTGGCCGAGCACCGCGCCGCCCCGCAGCGGCTGCACCCGGTCCCGGATGAACCGGTTGTGCTGCTCCGGGTTGACGGGCCGGGAGTCCAGACCGAACGGCTTCAGCCCGCCCTCGATGATCCCCGCGATCATCTGGGTCAGCAGATGGCTCTTGCCGGACGTGGACTCGCCGACCATGGCCACCGTCAGCGGACGGCCGTAACTGAGATAGGGCACCGGGATGTGGTGCTCGGGGAAGTCCGGGTCCGCCGCGCACCGCTGCACGGCGCGGCGCATCACGTCCGGGCGGCGCAGCGGATTGGTGTGCCGGGCCAGGTCCAACTGCTCGTACTGCATCAGGCTGTTGGTGACGTAGAGCGCGTCCAGGTCCAGCTGGATGGGCTCCAGGCAGTACGGGCAGAGGACCGGGCCGTCGCCCCCGGCGCGCGACGCCTGGTCCCCGGCCGCTGGCCCCGGACCGGGCTCCGCCCCGGGTTCCGGCCCGGACGGCGGCCGGGGCGTCTCCCGCTTGAGCCGCAGCGCCTGTTCGAAGGCCGCCCGGTGGTGCGCGGTCTCGTCCGGCGGACCGGCCGGTCCGGTGACCGCGAGCCGCCGGGCCGCCTCCGGGGCGAGCCGTTCCAGCAGGGCGGCCGGGCCCGGGCGGTCGGCCGCCCGCGGGGCGAAGGCGTCCCCGAGCCGCTCGGCCAGCGCCCGGTGGCCGGCCAGGTCGGCCGGTACCCCGTCGGCGGGCCCCGGCCGCCCCGTCGCCAGCTGGTACAGCACCTGGGCCGCGCTCCACACCGCGTCCCGCGCGTCCACCCGGCCCTCCGCCCGGCGCTGTTCGGGCGCGGCGTAGGGCGGCCGGCCCCACCGGGTGCGGGCCCGGCCTGCGCGCTCCACCGCCTCCAGCCCCCACAGCTGGGCCGAGGTGCCGTCCCAGAACACCGTGGCGGGGGAGACCCCGCGCGCCACCAGCCCCTGGCCGGCCAGGAACGAGAGGGCCAGCAGCAGATCCCGGGCGAAGGTCCGCTGGTCGGTCGCGGACATCACATGGGTGCGGGCGACGGCGACGCCCCGGGGCGGGGCGTACAGCAGGAATGGCTCGTCGGCGTCCAGGTCATGGCCGATCAGCTCGGGGAAGAGCCGTGCGTACTCGCCGCCGGCCAGCGTCCGGTGCATCCGCAGCACCGCGCCCGCCTCGGTGTCCAGCAGCGCCCGGGCCCGCGGGTGGGCGGCCTCGGCGCCGGCCAGCCGCACCTGGACACAGGGCCGGCCCTCGTCGTCGAGCATTCCGTTGCGCACCAGCTGGGGCAGGCCCGGGTCGCGCCGGGAGTCCGGGCCGAACCGCACCGGGGCGGCGCGCCGGTGTCCGGACGGCAGGGTGAAGGCGAGGGTGGCGGCACGCGGCGGGCCGCCCGCCCCGGCCACCCGGGCCTGGCGGCCGAGATCCTCGGCGGGGTGCTGGGGGTGGGGCGTGCTGGGCACCGGCGGTCGCCGTCCTTCCGTGCGTACGTGGTTGTGCCCCGGCTCGGGGAGCGGCGGGCCGGTCACCACGGGTCGCCGTCCGTCCGGCCGGAGCGGCCGTACGGGTCACCGCCGTCGTACGGGTCGGTGCCGGGCGCATGGGTGCCGGGCCGGCCGGTACCCCGCGGACCGGTGTCACGCCGCCCGCCGGTGTCGTACGGCCCGCTGTCCGGGCCGTCGCCGTCACCGTCGTCGCCGCCGTCGGGCCGCCGGTCATTGTGCCTGCGGCGGCCGGCCCGTGAACCGCCCTCGTACGGACGGTCGTTGTGGGTTTCGCTGTCGTACGGGCCGTTGTCGTAAGGCCGGTTGTCGTACGGGCCGTCGTCGTAAGGCCGGTTGTCGTACGGCCCACGCCCGTACGCGTCGCCGCCGTGCGAACCGCCGTCATGCGTACCGCCACCGCGTGAACCACCGCCGTACTCGAAGCTGTTGGACGAGCCATCGTCGTACCGACCGCTGTCGGGTGGGCCGTCGCCGTACCGACCGTCGCTGTGCGAACCACCGTCCCGTGGAACGCTGTTGCGCGAACCGCCGTCGTACGAGACGTCGTTGAGCGAACCGGCGTCGGGACGGTCACCGCTGTACGAACTGCCGTCGTACGCGGCACTGTTGTACGGGCGGTCGCCGTACGGGCCGCCCTCGTACGCACCGCCTTCGTACGCGTCCCTGTCGTACGGGCGGTCGCCGTACGAGGGGGAACCGTCGTACGGACCGGCCGGGCCGTCGTACGGATTGGCGCGGCCCTCGTACGGATTGGACCGGCCCTCGTACGGGAAGGCCGGCTGTCCGGGCTCCCCGGTGTCGTCGCGGTGGTCGGTGGGGTCGCGGTCCGGCTCCTGGCGGGGCCGTACGGTGTGCACCACGCCCATCCGGAGCGGGGCGAGCCGGATCAGCCCGGCGTACCGGCCGGAGGAGGTCCAGCGGACCTCGGGCGGCGGCACCGTGCCCTCCGCCTTCCAGACCTTCTCCACCTCCTCCTGTACCGCCTCCGGGGCGAACCTGACCCAGACCGCCGCGTCCCGGTCGCGGTTGAGCAGGGTGGTCTGGTCGGGCGACGACAGCTGGACCACCGCGCGCGGCCCGGCCTCGGCCGAGATCAGCCGGGCGACCCGGTTCTGGTCGGTGCCGAGCAGCGCCGCCGCGCCCGGCCGGACCCGGCGGGGCGCGGCGAACGGCGGCGGCACCAGCACGCCATGGGCCCGCAGATGACCCCGGGCGGTGGCCAGCAGTTCGCGGACCCGGGCCTCGGTGCGCTGCACGGCGAGGGTGCCGGCCTGGCCGCGTTCCACCGAGCCCCAGTAGTCCCGCATGGCGCGCAGGGCGGCGTCGGCCAGGTCGCCGACGAGGGTGGCGACCAGTTCCGGGCCGCCCTCGCCGGGCTCCCGGACCAGCCAGCGCGGTCCGGTGCCGGACTCCGGCCGGCCGCCGTACCCGGAGCCGGGTCCGGTCGCGGCCCCGCTCCCGGTCCCGGGCCCGGAGACCGGGTCCTGGCCGCCCCCGGTGCCGTACCCGGGCGCCGTGCCGTAGCCGGTACCGGCGCCGGTGCCGTACGGGCGCCCCGCGCCGTATCCGGGTTCCGTGCCGTACCCCGGGCCCGGTCCATGGCGGGGGCCGTCGTCGGTGGAGCCGGGACGCGGGTCGTCCCAGGAGTAGTCCCGGGCCCAGGCGTCGTCCCCGTCCCGGCGGGCGCCGCCACCGCCGCCGTCCCCGGTACCGCCGGCGAAGAGGAACTCGCCCGTCTCCAGGGCGGAGGCGCCGGTCAGCCAGTCGTCCCCGGCGGTCGGCCCGGCACCGTACAGCCCGTCCGGGACGGCCGGCCGCTCCGGCTCGGGCACCGCACCGGCATCGGCCGCCGAGGCGGTGGCCCGCAGCATGCCGGCCACCGAGCGGGCCGCGTCGGCGCAGTACAGCCGCTCCTCGGCGGCCCAGTGCTCCCGGACCGCCTCGGCCAGCAGGGCGTCCAGTTCCCTCAGCGCGGCCCGCAGCGGTGCCGGGTCGTGGCCGGCCGCCCAGGAGTCCGCCGCCGACCGCCAGAGCCGGCGCTCCGTCTCGACCGCCACGACCAGGCCGAGCAGCAGCCCGGCGCAGCCCGCCCAGACCGGTGGCCCGGCCGCGTACGCCAGCGCCACCCCGGCCGCCGCGCCGCAGACCGCCGCCGGCACCGGGCCGAGCGGCATCGACACCGGATGCCCGGCGCCCCGCAGCCGCGCCCCGCCGAGCAGGGTGGCCCCGAGGAGGAGCAGCGGTACGACGAGGGCGCACAGCGCGAGCGGCCCCTGCCACACCCCGCCGAGCAGCCCCGCCCCGGCCGCCGCCGGCAGCGCGGCGGCCGCCCCCGGGACCCGGGCCGCCGGTCCGTTCCCGGCGGGCGCGCCGGGCACCCGCAGCCGGGCGAGCCTCGGCAGCAGCGCCGAGCCCGGCACCGGCTCCACCCGCCCGGCCAGTCCGGTGAAGCGGGCGGCCATCGCGCGCAGCGACATGCCCTGCCGCAGCAGCAGATCCGCGAAGTCCCGCAGGCCCTCGCCGATCCGCTCCCCGACCCCCTCGGCCGACGGCACCCGCAGCCCCAGGGCAGTCAGCCGGGCGGCCGACTCGGCACCGGCCGGCTGGTCCCCGCCGCTTCCGCGCAGCGCCGTCCGCACCAGGTCCCGGTACTCCTCCAGCGCCTGGCGGGCCCGCTCCGTCCGCTCCTCCAGCACCTCCCGCCGGACCGGGCCGAGCAGCCCCGGCAGGGTGCGCAGCGCGGCCAGGGCGTCGGCCATGTCCTCGACGGCCTCGGCGCACTCCCCGTGGGCGGCGTCCGCGACCCCGCCCGGCTGCCGGTGGTCCCGGTCGCGCCCGCCGCGCCCCGCCACCAGCGCCCGCAGCGGCTCGGGCAGGTCGGCGGCGGACCAGGCGGTGGCCGGCAGCTCGGCCGTCAGGTCGCTGTCCCGGCCCGCGAACCGGGCGAGCGCGTCCCGCCAGGCCCGGTCCCGCACCTCCGGCGGCAGGTCCTGGGCGAGCAGCCGCACCCCGGGCGCGGCCACGCCCTCGGGCAGCGCCTGGAACCGCTCCAGCACCTCCAGGAACACATCCGGCACCGACAGCGCGTCCACCAGCGCCGCCAGCGCCTCCGGGTCGTCCGGCGCGGTCCGCTCCAGCGCCGTACGGGCGGCCCGCAGTTCGCCCGCCCAGAGCAGCGCGATGCCGTCGCCCCGGAGCGTGGCGGGCCGCAACAGCCGCCGGTCCGGCTGGTAGTTCTCGCTCGGACCGGCGAACGCGCCCGGGGCGCTGCCCACCAGCAGCACCAGCAGCCGGACCCGCTCCGTCGCCCGGTAGC
This sequence comes from Streptomyces pyxinae, assembly GCF_024756275.1. GTDB lineage: Bacteria > Actinomycetota > Actinomycetes > Streptomycetales > Streptomycetaceae > Streptomyces > Streptomyces pyxinae. The sequence goes on from NZ_JANUGQ010000003.1 coordinate 391,933, forward strand.
CGGTGAGCAGCTCGTACTGGCGCTGGTGGTCGGTGAGCCCGGCCGGGGTGTCGACCACCAGGAACAGCGGTTCCTCCGGCTCCGGCAGGTCCGCCCGCCCCAGCGCCTCGGCCACCCGGGCCCGCAGCGCCGGGGCGGTGGCCAGTCCGGCCGCCCCGGTGCGCAGGTCGAGGTGGACGACCATACGGGTGTCCTCGTCGAGGCTCATTCCGCGTCACCGCCCCAGAAGTCGTCCCCGTGGCCGCCGTCGCGCCCGCTCGCGCGACCACCGCTCTCCCGGCCGCCGGCCTCGCGTTCCCTTTCCCGGCCGCCGCCTTCGCGTTCTCTCTCCCGGCCACCGTCCCGGCCGCCGCTCGCGAAGCCGTTGTCCCGGCCACCGTCCCCGCCGTCTTCCCAGCCGCCGTCGCGGTCACCCTTGCCGAGGCCGTACGCGCGGCCGTCTCCCCGGTCGCCGCCGTCGAGGCCGTACGTGCGGCCGTCTCCCCGGTCGCCGCTCGCGAGGCCGTACGCGCGATCGCCCTCGCGGCGGGACGCGTAGTCGGTCTCATGACGCGAGGCGAAGTCGCTCCCGGGACCCTCTTCGCGGCGCGGAGCGAAGTCGCTCTCCCGGCCGCTCTCCCGGCCGCCACGCTCGCGCGCCCGGTCGGCGGCCCATTCGCCGGTCCGCTCGCCGGCCCGGTCCGGCGCTCCGGCCGACGGCTCCGCCTGCGGGTCCGCGTACCGGCCTTCCCGGTCCCACTGCCGGTCCCGGGCCCCGGATCCCGTGCCCGGGTGCTCCCGGTCGCGCTCCCGGTCCCGGAAACCGTCCGGATCGAGGTGCCGGTATCCGTTCCGGTCCCGGGGGCCGGCGGCCGGCTCCCGGCCGTCGTCGAAGGCCCGGCCCCCGTCGTACGCCCGGTCCTCCTCGCCGTAGACCGGACGGCCGTTGTACGCCCGGGTCCCCTCGCCGTACGCCGGGCGGTCCTCGTCGTACGGCCGCCGGGCGGTGCCGTACGGCTCGTCCTCGCCGCGCCCGGGAGAGTCTCCCTGCCCCCTGCCGTACCCGGCAGGGGGAAACCCCCGGTCGTACACGTTCACGTAGACATCCCCCCGCCCGTAGACATCTCCCCGCCCGGGGGCACCCCCGGCCCCGGAGGAATCCCCCGCCCCGGCGAGCGGGGCGGTGCCCCAGTCGTCGTCGGCGGCCGGGGCGCGGGGGGCCGGCGGCTCGGGGCGGGGGCGCGCCTCCGGCACCCCGTCCCGGGTGTACTCCAGCAGCGTGCGCAGGGTCGGCTGGATGGCCCGCTGGTCCGCGAACGGCATGTCCAGCGCGGCCGGCAGGGTCTCCGCCCAGAACTCCCAGAGCGGACGCAGCCAGCCCTCGATCCGGTCGCCGTCCCGCTCCCGGCGGTCGGCCAGCAGCCGGAGCTGGTGCGGGGCGATCCGCTCCACCAGCTCCACGAAGAGCGGGTGCGGCCGGCTGCCGGACCGGCCGAGGTCCAGCGGCTGGGTGCTCATCAGCTCCCGGCAGTAGTCCTCCACCGTCCGTTCGTCGTCCAGCACCGTCCAGCGTTCGTACGAGCGCAGCAGCTCGGCCCAGCTGGACACGCCGCCCGGGTAGCCGCCGAGCCGCAGCCGGACGCCCGGCGCGTCCCCGCCGGCCCCCGGGAACAGCCGCAGCCGCACCCGGTCCGGGGAGGTGGTGTCGCCCTCCACCACCTCCACCTGGCCGTTCCACAGGCAGCAGAGCAGCCGGTGCAGGATGGTGCGGCGGTCGTCCTCGCCGCTGACCAGCCAGGTGTCCCGGTAGCCGAGCCGCTGCCGCCAGCGCAGCACGTCCTGGGACTGTTCCGACTCCTTGGCCCGGGCCCACTGGCGCAGCACCTTCCGGGCCTCGGGCACCTGGGTCAGGCTCATCTCGCTGCGGAAGAGGACCACCGTGATGGTGTCGCTGTCCACCCCCCGGTACTCCACCGAGTGCTTGGCGTCGGCCGGCAGCCGGAGCGACTTGGCCAGGTACTCCTGCACCTCCTCGGTCGCCTGCACCCGGGGGTGGGTGACCAGGATGCGGAGCGGTCCGGTGCCCTCGGGGGTGAACCCCACCGGCAGTAGACCTGCCAGCTTCAGGGTGAAGAGGTTGAGCGCGTCCTTGCTGACCTGCTCGGTGGCCTCCTCGTCACCGGCCGCCGCGGCGAGCAGGGTGCTCATCGACGGCAGCAGCGGGCGCTCCTCCAGCCGGGCGCCGCTCTCCGCGAAGAGCAGGGTGATCCGGGACTCCAGCAGCGCCTTGACGGTCCCCACGGCCCCGTCCGGGTCGCGCCGGCTGCGGCCGTGCACCTCCCGCCAGGTGTCGCCGCCGACCAGCTTGAGCACCAGCGCCGCCTCGTCGTCGGTCTCCCGCAGCCCCTCCCGGCGGATCAGCCGGGCGACCAGGTCCTCGTAGAAGTGGTTGAGGCTGCGCTGCGGCGGCAGCAGATACGAGATCCCGGTGCGGTCCTCGTAGAGTTCGAGGCCCTTCTGCTGGGAGAGCTTGCGCTCCTGGTCGGCCTGCTTGCGGAAGGCGCCCACCAGCCGGCCCAGATCGGTGCCGGCCGCGTCGGCCTGCGGCTGCCACCGCTGCTGCTGCTCCCGCCACGCCTCGTGCCAGAGCACCCTGCTGCGCCACTGGTACCAGGCGTCCTGTTCCTGGAGGGCGGCCTGCACGTCCTCGTCGCCCCACCGGGCGGGGGACATCCCGGCCAGCCGGCTCTTGATCCGGGGCACCTTGGGCGGCTGGTCGGTCACCCCGGGCGGGCGCTGCGGGGCGCGGGCCCGGCTGTCGAGCATGCCGAGGAAGCCCAGCCGGAGGATGGTCTCGGCACTGCCCGGGGCGCCCCGGACGATCCGCTCGGCCAGGAACGGATCGACGGAGCCGAGCAGCTTGTCGATGGCGGGGCGCGGGGCGAACCGGTCGGCCATGGTGGAGGTCTGGCGCTCCACCACGTTCCGCAGGTCGGAGAGGAGCCGCTGCATGTCCTGGACCCGCTCGCCCAGCGCGCGTTCGATCGCCTTGGAGCCGCGCGGCAGCGGCTCGGGGTCGGGCACGTCCAGCGTCTTCCGCTCCCAGAGCTCCTCCAGGTTGGCGTCCGCGAAGAGCTGCCGGACCAGCGGGACCACGGCCGTGGCCCGGTGCGCGCTGCGCGGCCGTTCCACCAGGTCGGTGATCGCCTCCCGGAGCAGCCGGCCGGCCACCAGGTCGGCCAGCTGCTCGATGGGGGCGGTCATGGAGGCCACCAGGCTGGTGGAGACGCCCTGGCGGCCGATGCCGGTGGGGGAGACGGCGCTGCGGTGCACGCCCCGGTTGATGAAGCTGGCGGCGAAGGTCTGGTAGTCGTCGTCGGCGGCGGTGGTACGGCCCTGGGAGCGGCCGTCGCCCAGTTCGGTGCCGATCAGCGACATCACCAGCGAGACGACGGACCGGCGCAGGTCGTCCGGGCGGATGCCGGCCGTGGGGCTGAACAGGAAGGCGGTCGGCAGGATGCCGGTGCGCAGCCGGATCGGCGGGGTGTTGGGGTAGCGGACGCCGGAGCCGGGCCCGTGGTCCAGGTCCCCGATCTCCGCTCCCTCGGCGGGCGCGTTCTGCCCGTCCACCATCCGGAAGAGGTCCACCAGCGCCCGGGCCGCGTTGAGGTCGGCCTCCCGGCCGCCGCCGCCCGCCGGGGCGAACGAGGACGGCATGACGACCAGCGGGTAGATCTTCACTCCGTCGAACTGCCGCAGCTGAAAGGCGTAGTTGATGAGGTGGAGGTAGTCCAGGAAGATGCCCGCCCCGGTGCCGCCCGCCACCGAGAAGGCCACGAACACGTCGCAGCCGGTGACCCGGCCGCCGCCCAGCTCGCTCAGCTCGCCGGCCGACCTGGCGATGGCGTCGATGGCCTGGAGCAGCGGTTCCAGGACCGGTGCCAGGCTGTGCCGGAGGGTGGCGAAGAGCGCGGCCCGCCCGACCGTGGGGAGTTGGCCGGCCCCGTTGTGGAGCGGGGTGACCTTGGGCTCGTCCAGATGCGGCGGCAGCCAGCTCGCCACCTCGCCGCGCAGGCTCGCCCGGAGCATCTTGGTGACCTCGGGCGAACTGTCGAAGTTCGGCAGCAGGTTGTGGGTGGCGCGGGAGGTCCGGGCGTACGCGGGCCGCACCGACGGGTCCACATTGAACTGCGGCAGCCGCTGGAGGTCGGTCTCGCTGTAGTCCGCGTACACGAACTGCAGGCAGTCCGGCAGCTGGTGGGGCGCGTGGCCGGCCAGATGGGTGAGGGCGGCGCCGTCCGGCCCCAACAGCTCGGCGCGGAGCTTGCGTTCGAGTTCGGCGCCGACCAGACCGCCGGTGCCGCCCAGGCCGACGAAGAGCATCGGCTGGAAGATCTTCATGATTGCCTCCCGTTGTGGCCGTTCCGGCGGCCGTCCGTCGTCCCGGACGCGACCGCGGTGTCCGGCCCGCCCGTCCTTCCCGCCGCGCGCGACGCCGTGGCCACCCCCGCGCCCGTCCCCGACCCCGTGTCAGGGACCACCTCTGTGGCCGGGGCCGGAGCCGGAGGACGAGCCGGAGCCGGGGCGGTGCCCGGGGCCGCCCCCGTGAAGGCGTCCGCCCCCGTGTCCGCGGCCGTGTTCGCGTTCGTGTCCGTGTTCGTGGCCTCCCCGGCGGCGGTGGCCCTGGCTGCGGCCGTCCCGGTGTACGTCTCCGGGCCCGCCCCCGCCCCGTAGGGCTTCGCCGTGCCCGTGCCGGGGGACACCCCCGGGTCCGCGGGGGTGTCGGCGTACGTCTCCGCTTCCGCCGGGCGGCTCATTCCCAGACCTCGTACTCCTTGCGCGGGGCCGCGTCGGCCGGCGCCGGGGCCGGCCGGCGGTTCGGGGCCGGCCGGGACCACGGCCACCAGCCGGCGCTCCGGCGCCCCGGGCGGCGCGGCTCGTCGCCCAGCGCGAGATACAGCTCGTCGGTGAGCACGGCACGGCCCTGCGCGGGCACCTTGGTCCGGCCGCCGCCCCGGGTGCGCAGCACCGCGCCGCCCTCCGGGCTGCGCTGGACGGCGTACGGGCCGTTGGCGCGCTTCTCGATGCGCGGGCTGCGGTGGGTCTCGGTGAGGCCGAAGCCGTACCACGGGGTGCGCACCAGGCCGACCCGGTGCTCGGCCAGCTGCTCGCCGTCCCCGGAGACCAGCCGCAGCACCAGGCCGGACGGCCGGACCCGGACCCGGCGCTGACGGATCACCAGGACCACCGTCACCGCCAGCGCCACCAGCAGCAGCGCGCCGCCGGCCAGCGCCCACCAGTTCCGCTCCAGGAACGTCGGCTCGGGTGTGACCCGCACCGAGAGCGGGGAGCGCACCAGCGCCCGGTTCCCGTCGGTGGTGTCGGTGACGGTCACGGTGGAGCCCAGCCGCAGTCCTTCATCGGTCAGCCGGTCCCCGAAGAGTGCCTTCTCGGCCACCCGGACGGTGACTCCGACGCTCACCGACTCGCCCGGCTTGAGCTTCACCTCGCCGGGGGAGACCGTGAGCAGCCCGGCCTGGACGTCGTCGGCGGAGAGCCGCAGGGTGTGCGGGGCGTCGTCGGTGTTGTGCAGCGCCAGGGTGCCGGTGATCCCGGCCCCGGGGTGCGCCTCCGCGTCCCGCAGGGTGAGCCCGGCGACCACGTCCGCGGCCGCGGTGGCGACCGTCCCGGTCTCGCTCCGGGTGTCCGCGCGCAGCCCGGCCGCCGTCAGGGTGGCGCTCGCGGTCAGGGCGCCGGTCGCGGACGAGGGGATCCGGACCGTACCGGTGAAGGAACCGTCGCCCTCGGCCGCGTCGGCTCCGGTGCCGCTGTCGGACAGGCCCACGGCCAGCGGCGCGAACCCGGCACCGGACAGCCGGCCGGCCACCGCCAGCCCGGCGTAGTCCGCCGGGTCGCGGATCTCATAGCCCTCCCGGGTCTGGAGCCGCATGGTGACCGTGGTCTTCTCGCCCGGCCGGGGCGACGGCGGGTTCATGGTGATCGCTCCGCGCAGCTCGCCCTGCCACAGCACACTCACCCCGACCGGCAGTGCGCGATGGTCCTCGTCGGCCTCCGCCCTGATCTTCCAGCGTCCCGGCACCGGGTCCACGATCTTCAGCGCCTCGACCACACCCCCGGCCCCGGCCAGTTCGAACGTCGACTTCTGGTACGCGCCGGAGGTCGGCACCTGGTGACCGCTCGGGTCGAGATAGCTGATCCGTACCGCCGGATCGCCCTTGTCCACCACGATGCTCCCCACCGTGGCGAGCGGGGAGATCTCCACCTCCAGGGTGGCGGGCGGCCGTTGGGCGGTGGGTCCGGACTGGTAGCGCAGGCAGTGCGCGGCGGCGAAGACCCGCTCCAGGGTCGGGCCCACGTCACCGGCTCCGGACACCTTCTCGGCCCGGGGCCTGGCGGAGGGCAGGGCCACACAGCCCCGCTGGTAGCCGCCGGCCGCCATCCGGTCGAGCTGCTTCTTGTCCGGCGCGTCCCCGAAGCCCAGCGGCCAGATCTGCACCCGGGCGGCGGCGGCCTCCCGGAGGGCGAGCGTCAGCTGTCGCTCGCCCTCGGCGGCGCGGTGGGCGGGGTCGCCGTACTTGTCGCTGCCGCTCACGTCCATCTTGCCGTCGGTGAGCAGGAAGAGGACCCGGGGAGCGGTGGCGTCGGTGCCGGCGGTCAGGTCGTGGACGCCCTGCCGGATCGCCGTCGGGAAGTCGGTCCCGGTGCCCTCGTCCTTCTTCCGGCTCCGCAGCTTCTCGACGCAGCCGCCGACCGCCTCCCGGCCGGCCGCGTCCAGGGTGGTGCGCGGGCAGACCGGGTCCACGGCCCGCTGGCCGGCCCGCTCGGCCGCCGCGAAGCCGAAGACCGAGACCGTGGAGGAGGCGGAGACATCACCCAGCGCGATCCGGGCGGCGGCGGCCTTCTCCGCCTTCATGTCCTCGGGCGCCAGGCTCTCCGACTCGTCCACGGCGACCGCGTAGTTGACCGCCGGGAAGGCCGGTTCGGCCGCCGCCCGGCCCGGGACCCGGGCGCTCGCCGCCGGCGCCGCCGCCGAGCCGAGCAGCGCGGCACAGCCCAGCGCGGCGAGCGTGCCGCGATACGCCCTGCCTCTTCTCGTCCGCCGTTGTTGCCAGAGTGTTCCCACGGCCGTCCCCTTTGTGTGCCGTCTGTGCGTGGTGCGCGCCGCGAGCGGTGCGCGGGTTGTCCGGACCCGTGCGGTGTCGCGCGGTGTGCGCGGTGTCGCCCGGTCTTGTTCGGTGTCGCTCGGTGTCGCTCGGTCTCGCTCAGTGCGGCTGTGGCGCCGCTCGGTGCGGTGCGGTGCGGAGTGGTGCGGTGTGTTGCCGTGTGGCGTGCTGTCGCTCGTGGGGCGTGGTGCCGTTCGGCGGGCGACCCGTCCGGGTTGTGTGCGGTGTGTGGTGTGCGGTGTGCGCGGCCGTGCGGGCTCGTGCCGGAGGCGGTACGAGTCGGTGCGGGGTGGAAGGAGGCGTACGAGGTGGGAGGGAGGCGGTACGGGGTGGGCCCGGGGCCGTTTTTGGCACCGGGGGCGCCCCGGCACCGGGCGGTCGGGTCAGCGGACGGTGAAGCTCCAGGTCAGGGCCAGCACCGCGGCGGGTGCCAGGGTGGCCACCGCCCAGCGGATGGCCTGGTACTTGGCGGACAGGATCGAGCTGACGTCCACGGCCTGGGTGAGCAACCAGCCGGCCGGGTCGCGCCCCGCCTCGGCCACCTCGGCGGAGAGCCGGCCGAAGTCGAGCGGGGGCAGCAGGTCCCGGAAGAACGTCACCCCGCCCCCCTCCCGGACCGTCCCGGTGCGCGGCAGCAGCGCCCGTACCAGAGCGATCACCGCCGTCACCCAGAACACCCCGGCCACCGCCAGCACCACGTCGGCCGGCCGCTGCCAGCCGGGCGCCCCGTGCCAGCCGATCAGGAAGGCGGGCAGCGCCAGCGCACCGGAGAGGAGCACCGCCGCCTTGGAGTCCGCCCGGCCCAGGTCCTCCCGGATCGTGCTCAGCAGCCGCTCGGCTATGCGCTCCCCGGGCGCCTCCATCCGTCCCCCCGTGCCTTCGGTGATGTGGTGCTCCCCCGACCGGCCGTGGCTGTGCCGACCCCCGTCCGCCGCTGCCACGACCGGGTCGGGGGAGGTTCCGGTGCCGTCGCCGGCAGTCGTCATCAGTCCTCCTCCGCCCAGGACCAGCCGTCGTTCCGGCCGCGGTTCCGGCGGCGCGGCGGCTCGTCGTCCGCCGGCCGGGCCGCCGGCGGTCCGTCGTCCGCCGGCTTGTCCCGGCGGCCGCGGCCGCCAGGCCCGGCGTCCGGGTCCCCGGCCCGGTCCTCCACCACCCAGTCGGGGGTGAAAGCGTCCCCGCCCCGGCGGTGCCGGCCGCTTCCCCTCCCGCCGGTCCGGCCGTCTCCGTCATCCACGAACTCCGCGTATTCCGCGTACTCCGAGCCGTTCGGGTGGTCCGTGTAGTCCGCGTAGTCCGTGTAGGGGCCGGCGCCGCCGGTGTCATCGGTGTGCTCACCACGGCCGGAGCGCCCGTCACGGCTGGAGCGATCGGCGTAGCCGGGATGCTCGGTGTGGTCGGTGCGGTCGGCGTACCCGGGATGCTCGGTGCGGTCGGTGCGCTCGGCGTATCCGGCGTACGCGCCACGGCCGGACTCGTCGTCGCGGCGCGGCCGCCGGCCGGACTCCAGCTGCGGCCGGTCCCGGTGGGCGGGGAGCGAACCGATCGGCCCCTGGACCCTCTGGTGACCGCCGTTGAGCAGTCCGAGCACCTGGTCCTCCACCTGGTGGGAGTGGATCTGACCGCCGGCCATCAGCCCGAAGACCCGCTCGACGCGCTCCTTCTCGTCCTGCCGCCCCTCCTGGCGGATCTTCTCCAGGAACTCCTTGGCCGCCTCGGGCTGGGCCGCCAGCATGTAGCTCAACTGCTCCAGCTCGCCGCCCTGGAGCATGGCCCGGAAGGTGTTCTGGTGGACCCGGGTGACATTGGCCGAGGCGTGCGCGTCCCGGATCTCGTTGACGTGCGTGATGGTCCGGTCGTCCACCCGCAGCCGTACGTACAGCCGCACGCGCAGGCCCAGTTCGGAGCCCAGGTCGTCCCAGCGGCCGTCGGCGCAGCGCTGGGTGACGGCCCGGTTGGCCCGGTCGGCGCTGTCCACCGGGAAGTCGGCCGTCACCTCGCGCAGCCGTTCCAGGACCGGGGCGGTCAGCCGCTGGGCGACATCGGTCACCACCTCGACGGCGGCCAGATGCGGATCGACCACCGACCACTGGAGGTCCACCTCGGCGTCGAAGAAGGTGGTGCCGCCCGCCGCCGGCAGCTCCATCCGGAGGGTCCGGACGAAGGTGCCGAGCGCGATCTCGCAGACGGTGTGCGGCCGGGCCAGCGCCCGCCGGCCGAAGTGCTCGACCCCGGAGACCGTGGCCACGCTGTAGCCGCCGCTCCGGTAGAACATCACCGAGGCCACCCGGGCCCGGGCCCCCCGGAACGGACCGGTCGGGGCGTACTCACCGAGGAACGGTCCGGCGGGGGCCCCGTCCCCCGTCCCGTCCCCCGTCCCGTTCCCTCCTCCCTGGCCGTTTCCGTTTCCGTACCCGTACCCAGGTCCGTTTCCGTACCCCTGCCCGGCTCCGGGTCCCGCCCCGTGCCCGCGTCCGGAGTTCGCCCCGTGCCCCGCTCCGCCCCCGTACTGCCCCTCAGCCATTTCTCCGCCTCTCGTTCCTCTCCGTCCGGTCCGGCGGGACCGCGAGCCACCACAGGGAGCGCGCCCCCGCCTCGGGGAGCGGATCGTCCGGGTCCTTCATCATTCGGCGCAGCAGCCAGTCGAGGCGGCGCCGGTCGTGCTCCTCGGTGATCAGCGCCGGCAACAGCGCCGCCAGCCCCCGCCGGGTCCGTTCGGTGCCGTCGGTGCGCACGGCCGAGCGCAGCCACGACTCCAGTGCGTCGACAGCCACTTCCTGGGACCGCGGGGTGTTCAGCGCGGTCCACATCAGGTCCGCGAGCGGCCGTACCAGACCCGGCCTGGTGGCGGCGAGCGCCAGCGGCAGCGGCCAGTCCCCCCATCCCGCCGGCACCGCGCCGGTGTACGTGTCCACGCTCCCGCCGCCCGCGTCGGTGCCCCGCGCGTCCCCGCTCCCGCCGGCCGCGTCGGTGCTGTCACCGGTGTGGCCGGTGTGACCGGTGTCATCGGCGTCACCGGTCCGGCCGGTGGGGCCGGTGTGACCGGGGCCGCCGGTCCGAGCCGTCGCTGCGGCCCCCGTCCCCGCAGCCGGTCCCGTCCCCGCCCCCGTGCCCACCGGCGTTCCCGCCGCCGTCTCGTCGTCCAGCACCTCGTCCACCGAGGTCACCGCGAGCCGGGCGGTGGTGACCAGGCCCAGGTCCTGGTACGCCTCCCGCCGGTCGCGGGTCCAGCGGTCCACCCGGCGCAGTACCCGGAGCCCGTCCGGCCGGGCCAGCAGCCGTACGACATTGAAGGAGGCGACCGCCAGCTGGTCACCCGAGTCCCGCACCCCGATCCGGGCCAGCGCGTCCAGGGCGTCGTCCGTCGTCGCCGCGCAACTCCCGTAGCCGAGCGCCATCGCGGCGGTCCAGCGCAGCGCCTTGGAGCCGGTCCTGCTCCACTCGCCGACCAGCCCCCGTACGGCCTTCCGGTGTGAGGCGTGGCTCGCCGCCTGGTCCAGCGCGGTGGCGGCGAAGACCCGGCGGCGCGGGGCACCCGCCTCCGCGAGCGGCCGGATCAACTCCGCGTAGCCGTGGTCGAAGTCGCGTACGCACAGCTCCCCGGCGGCCACCGCGGCCCGCATCCACACCTGGGGGCGCGGATCGTCCGCGAGCAGTCGCAGCCAGCGCACCATCGGGGCCCGTACCGGGAAGTGCCGGTCCCAGAGCTCCGCGAGCACCGCGGCGGGCAGCGCCGAGCCCCGGTACCAGATCTGCCGGGCCGGCACCTCCACCCCGGCCACCTCCGCCCGGCCGTCGGTCAACTCGGCGCGGGAGAGGGCCAGATCGGCCTCCGGGTCGTCACAGAACAGCGGCCGGGCGGGCGTGTGGTCCGGGTCGCTCTGGACCGACAGCTCCCAGGTGAGCAGATGGGCGGCGGAGGCGACCGCGCTGTGCGAGGCACCGCCCAGCACGGCGAGCGCGATCCGGAACGCCACCGGGTGGAAGAGCGCCGCCGTGCCGGAGCGCCCACCGCCCGCGCCGTCCCGTCCCCCGCCGCCCTCCGTACCGGCGGGGAACGGGACCAGCGCCCGGTCGACACCCGCGAACCACTCCTGGGCCTGGGCGGCGGCCAGGCTCCGGCAGCCGGCCAGCAGCTGCGGTCGGGTGACCTCGCCCAGCAGATGTCCGGCCAGCAGCGAGGCGAGCAACTCCGCCTCAACCGGGCGCAGATCGTCCAGCCCGACCGCCTCCGTGACCTCCGCGCTCTCCGCCAGTTCCTCCGCCCGGGCCAGCAACTCGTCCACTCCCGGGCCGGCCACCCCCGACTCGTTCGCGTGGACGACGGCCCGGTCGGCGGGCACCGCGCCGGTGCCCTCCGTACGGGTGTCGTCCGAGCGGGTGTCGTCCGGCCGGGTGTTGTCCGTACGGGTGCCCCCGGAGTGCCCCGGGTCGTCCCGGGTCACGGCCGCCGCCACCCGGTCCTCCAGCAGCTCCCGGAGCCGGGCGGTGCGCAACTCCCGGGTGGGCGCGGGCGGGCAGGCCATCCCGTACCGCCCGGTCAGTAGCGGCTGGGTCGCTGAGCCCAGGCCGACGACGATCACCGCGTACCCCTGGCAGCCGTCCAGGGCCGCCGCGAGACCGTCCAGGTCCATCGCGTCCGGCGGCACTCCCGGCCCGGTGAGCGAGAGCTCCAGCAGATAGCCGCTGCCCTGCCGCGCCCCCTCCTCGCCCAGCTCAGCGACCAACTTCCGTACGCCGCCGTCCGGATCGACCCGCAGCAGCCGCCCGTCGGCCACGCCCCGCCCGGCCCCCCGCCGGGTCACCTCGTCCAGCACCGAGAGCGCGGTGCTGGTGCGACCGGTGCCGGGGGCGGCGCCCAGCACCAGCAGCCGGCGGGTGGAGAGCGCGTCGCGGAGCCGTACGTATCCCTCGGGCGGCACATGCACCCGCCGGAGCCGCCGCAGCTCCTCCACCGGCACCGCGCCACTGCGCAGCCCGGCCCCCGCCCGGCGGGCGTCCATCCGGAGGTGGATGTCCCCGATGTGGGCGCTGCCGATGTACGAGCGGTCGAAAGTGTTCAGGTCCCGGCCGGTGTTGAACAGCCGCCGGGTGGCGCGCCGGGCCCGGGAGGCGGCGGCCAGGTCGGTGGGCGCGTCCTCCCCCTGTTCGCCGGCGAGCGGGTCCCGGGTGTACTCCCGGAACCGCCCGGCGGCGCGCTCCCGTTCCGCCTCCAGCTCGTCCTGCTTCTCCCGGTCCTCCTGCTTCTCCCGGTCCTCCGGCCCGGACTGTCCGGCCGCCCCCGGCCCCCCGGCGCCCGCCGCCCCGTCGCCCGGTCCCGCCGCGTCCCGGTTTCCCCGCTCGCCGTCGCGCCGGGCCCGCTCCCCGCCGTCCGCCGCCGGCCCGGCGTCCGCGTACCGCTCCTCCTCGGCCATGGCGATCAGTCCCTCCCCGGCCGGCGGGCACCGGTGTCGCGCCCGATGCGCAGCCGGCCGACGCGGCTGTTGTGCACCTGGGCCACATCGCCGTTGGTGATGTTGTACTGATCGCGCCCCGCCTGATACACCCCGGGCGCCGCGCCCTCGCCCCGGTCCCCGGGACCGTCGTCCCCGAAGTCCTCGTCCCCGAAGTCGTCGTCGAAGTCGTCGTCGAAGCCCTTGTCGTCGAGGCCCTCGTCCCCGGTCTCCCCGGCCCCGGAGCGCCGGGCCCCGGGCCCCCGGGTCCCGGCCTCACCGGCCGCGGGGGCGCCGCCCCGCCCGTGTCCCCCCGACCCCTCGGCTCCGCCCGCCGTCCGGGGGCCACCCACCCCCTTGGGACGGGCCTCTCCCTCGGCTCCACTCACTCCCTCGGGCCGACCCGTTCCCGGGGCTCCACCCTCCCCCTCGGGGCCACTCGCGCCCGCCGGCCCGTCCCCCGCCCCCGGGATGCGGGGGGCGGGCCGGCCGGGGAGGTGGAACCAGGCGGTGACCTCACTTCCCTTCAACTCCAGCCGGGCACGGGCATAGCCGGTCGGCTCGATGAACTTGCCGCCGTGGCTCACCACGTCGTCGTAGAGGGACCGGGAGACGCCCAGCACCAGATCGGCGGCCTCCGCGTCGAGCAGCCGGCGGGCCACGGCGGAGTTCGCCAGCCCGCAGGCGAGATCCACCGCCTGGCCGCTGATGCCCCAGGAGTCGTGCCGGACCGGGCCCACGTGCATGCCGACCCGCAGCCCCAACGGCACCCGCAGCGCCCGGTTCTCGGCGCGCAGCCGCTCGTGGACCTCGACCATCCAGAGGCCGAGCAGCCGGGTCACCGCGACCCGGCCGGCCACCGACACCAGCACCCCGTCGCCGCGGTCCTCCATGTGGAGGGAGTCCGAGGCCACCCGGGCGTCCCGGAACGCCCCGTTCAGCACCCGGTAGATGCGCTGCCGCATCTCCGGCTTGGCCACGTCGTCGTAGCCGCTGGAACCGCGTGCGTCGACGTAGATCACCAACTCGTAGCGTGCCTCGGCGCCGTCCAGCGCATCGTGTTCCACCCGTGCCCCCTTGCTCGTTCTGTTCGCGCCGTCCCCCTTGTCCAACAGCTTCCGGCCGGGGACGCGGGCCGTCTGTAGCCGTTTACACATGCCGTCGGACCGTGTGGGGGGCCGGTCGGACGGGCTGACGGCGAGGTCTGCCGGGCCGCTACTCGCGGTGCCCCTCGGCGAGGAGGGCGAGCAGACCGGGATCGAGGATCTCCACCGTGCGGTTGCCGGTGCGGACGACGTGCTGGGTGCGCAGCAGCCGCAGGGCCTTGGCGACCGCCTCCCGGCCGGCGCCGACCGTGGCGGCCAGCTCGTCCTGGGCCAGGTGCACGATCACACCCGGCCCTGAACTCCTTTGCTCCCGCGCGGTGTAAGGCCCGGTGGGGCGGACCTGGGACAGTTCGATCAGCCTGCTGGCGAGGCGCTGGAGCACGGTGAGCGAGGCGAGCGCGGAGCGCTCCTGGTCGGCGCTGCGCAGCCGGGCGGTGAGCTGGCGGATCACCAGCCCGCTGACCCGCGGGTGCAGGGCGAGGAAGCGCCGGAAGGCATCGCCGGGGATCACCTGCGCCTCGGTCGGCCCCAGCGCCCGTACGGTCGCGCTGCGCGGCGCGCTGTCCAGCGCGGCCATCTCCCCGAGCAGCTCCCCGGGGCCGCGCAGGCCCAGGATGAGGCCATTGGCCCCCCGGTCCATCGCCACAGAAACGGTCACCCACCCCCGAACAATGATCAAGACATGACTGGACCGGTCGCCTTCCGTGAGTAGATGGGTGTCGGCGGCATAGCTCCGCCGGCTGCCGAGGGCCATGACGCTCTCGTGCTCCTGGGCCGAGAGCGCCTGTGCGAACGCCGACTCGGTTTCGAGCAGCCCCATGCCCACTCCCCCCACGGAAGTCCGGGACGGCTGGATTTCGTTGGCGATGATGGTCGCAGAACGGCGCCCTGGGTGGGGGTGATTCCGCCATACTCGTCGTACTGCCCGGTAATCCGAGAACCCCCAGGTGGC
>NZ_JANUGQ010000030.1 GCF_024756275.1 Streptomyces pyxinae
AACCCGCGCTCACCGCACAGCGCTTCACCCCCGACCCCTATGGCCCACCCGGCTCACGCATGTACCGCACCGGCGACCTCGCCCGCATGGACACCGACGGCGACCTGATCTACCTCGGCCGCACCGACCACCAGGTCAAGATCCGGGGCCACCGCATCGAGCCGGCGGAGATCGAGCGCGCTCTCGCCGAACACCCGCAGGTCCGCCAGGCCGTCGTCCTCGCCCGGCACCGCCCGACCGGCGGTCCCGAACGGGCCGGCCACCCCGGACAGGCCGACGACCAGCGGCTCGTCGCCTATGTCGTGCCCGAGGGGCGGGAGGCCGGGCCGGAGGAGACGGCGACGGACGAGCAGGTGGCGGAGTGGCGGCAGGTCTACGACCAGGCGTATGCCGCGTCCGCGGAGGTGGAGTGGGGCGAGGACTTCGGGATCTGGAAGTCCACGTACACGGGCGAGCCGATCCCGTTGGCGGAGATGCGCGCCTGGCGGGACGCGGCGGTGGACCGGGTGCGCGGCCTCGCGCCTCGCCGGGTGCTGGAACTGGGCGTCGGTACCGGGCTGTTGCTGGCCCACCTCGCCGGTGAGGCGGAGGAGTACTGGGGGACGGACTTCTCCCCCTCGGTGATCGACCGGCTGCGCCGCCAGGTCGCGGACGCGGGTCTGGCCGACCGGGTACGGCTCCGCTGCCAGGCCGCCGACGTCACCGACGGGCTGCCGCGCGGCCACTTCGACGCCGTGGTGCTGAACTCGGTGGTGCAGTACTTCCCGCACGCCCGCTATCTGGCGCAGGTGCTCGACGCGGCCTGGGAGGCGCTGGCGCCGGGCGGGGCGATCGTGGTCGGTGACGTACGGCGGGCCGGTACGCTGCGGCTGCTCCAGGGTGCCGTGCAGCGGGCCCGGCAGCCCCAGGCGCCGCCCTCCGTACTGCGGGCGGCGGTGGAGCAGGCGGTCCTGCTGGAGAAGGAACTGGTGGTCGAGCCGGAGTGGTTCGCCCGCTGGGCCGCCGAGCGGGGTGTGGGTGAGGTGGACGTACGGCTGAAGTCCGGCCGCGCCCACAATGAACTCACCCGGCATCGCTACGAGGTGGTCCTCCGCAAGGCGCCCCCCGCAACCACGTGGGAAGCTCCGGTGGAGCTCGTCTGGGGGCGGGACTTCGCCCCGGCCGGGGACACCGCCGCCGGAACGACCGTCCCGGCCAGGCTGGCCGGTCCGCTGCGCGCCCATGGCGACGGTCCGCTGCGGCTCTCCGGCATCCCCAACGCGCGGCTGGCCGGTGAGACCGCCCTCGCGGTGGAGTTGGGCTTTCTGGCCGGTGACCCGGCCGCGGCGGTGGACCCGGAGGAGCTGCGGGAGTGGGCCGCCGGGCAGGGCAGGACGGCGGTGCTGAGCTGGTCGTCGTACGGGGTCGACCGGTTCGACGCGCTGCTCCTCCCGGCCGGCTCCGAACCGGGCCGGTTCGTCCCCTGGTCACCCGCCTCGGTCCGTACCGGAGGCCATGTCCCGGAGCGCGCCGGAGGCTCGGCCCCCGCCCGTACCGGAACACGTACCGGCACACCGGACGGGCTCTCGCCGCTGGTGAACGACCCGGCCGCCGCCCGCCGGGTGGCCGCCCTGCCCGCCGCGCTGCGGGAGCATCTGCGCGAGCGGCTGCCCGAGTACATGCTGCCGTCCGCCGTGGTGCCCCTCGGGGAGGTGCCGCTGACCCCGAACGGCAAGCTGGACCGCCGGGCGCTGCCCGCCCCGGACACCGCCGCCACCAGTGGTACCGGGCGCGCCCCGGCGACACCGCGCGAAAAGGCGCTCTGCGAGCTGTTCGCCGAGGTACTGGGCGTGGACCGGGTCGGTGCCGACGACGGCTTCTTCGCGCTCGGCGGGCACTCGCTGCTGGCCACCCGGCTGGTGAGCCGGATCAGGACCGTGCTCGGCGCGGAGCTGCCGCTGCGGCTCGTCTTCCAGGCGCCCACCCCCGCCGCGCTCGCCGCCCGGCTGACGGCCGCCGCCGACGGGCGTCCCGCGCTGGAGCCCGCCGAGCGGCCGGAGACGGTGCCGCTCTCCTTCGCCCAGCGCCGGATGTGGTTCTCGTACCAGCTGGAGGGCCCGTCGGCCACCTACAACTGGCCGCTGGCGCTGCGGCTTTCCGGGCGGCTCGACGCCCCGGCGCTGCGCCGGGCGCTGGCGGACGTGGTCGCCCGGCACGAGTCGCTGCGCACCGTCTTCGAGGAGCGGGACGGGCAGCCGTGCCAGCGGGTGCTGCCGCCCGGGGCGGCCCCGGTACCGTGGGAGGACCGGCGGCTGAGCGAGGCGGAGCTGCCGGAGGCGATGCGCCGGGCCGCCCGGCACACCTTCGATCTGTCGGCCGAACCTCCCCTGCGGGTCTGGCTGTTCGTCACCGGACCGGAAGAACACGTCCTGCTGGTGCTGCTGCACCACATCGCCGGTGACGGCTGGTCGCTGGAGCCGTTCGCCCGCGATCTGGTCACCGCCTACGCGGCCCGGTGCGCGGGCGGGGCGCCCGACTGGCCGCCGCTGCCGGTGCAGTACGTGGACTACACCCTGTGGCAGCGGCGGTTGCTCGGCGACCGGGACGACCCCGGGAGCGCGTACAGCCGCCAACTCGCCTACTGGCGCGAGCAGCTGGCCGGCGCCCCGGAGGTGCTGCGGCTGCCCGCCGCCCGGCCCCGGCCGCCGGTCACCAGCCACGCCGGCGACCTGGCGGGCTTCCACTTGGCCGCCGGACTGGTGGGCAGACTCGCTCGGTTGGCGAGCGCGGCCGGGGCGACCATGGCGATGGTGCTGCAAGCCGGTCTGGCCGCGCTGCTGACCCGGCTGGGCGCGGGCGAGGACATCCCCGTCGGTTCACCGATCGCCGGGCGCACCGACGAGGCACTGCACGAGCTGGTCGGCTTCTTCGTCAACACCTGGGTGCTGCGCGCCGACACCTCCGGCGATCCGTCCTTCACCGAGCTGCTGCGGCGGGTCCGGGAGACCAGCCTGGCCGCCTACGAGCACCAGGATCTCCCCTTCGACCTGCTGGTGGAGGCGCTTAACCCGGCGCGCTCGACCGCCCACCACTCGTTGTTCCAGGTGGCGTTGGCGCTCCAGAACAACGCCCGGCCGGACTTCGGGTTGCCGGGCCTGCGGGTGCGGCCCGAGTCCGCGCCGACCGGTACGGCACGCTTCGACCTGTTCCTCAGCCTGACCGAGCGGTACGACGCCGAGGGGCGCCCGGCCGGGATCGAGGGGGTGGCCGAGTACGCCACCGACCTGTTCGACCGGGCCGGTGTCGAGGCGCTGCTCGACCGCTGGCGGCGGCTGCTCGAACAGGTCGCCGCCGATCCCGGGGCGCCCGTCGGCCGGGCGGATCTGCTCACCGCCGAGGAGCGGGACCGGCTGCTGCGCTGGGCCGGGGCCGGGCGGGAGCCGGTACGAGCCGGGGTGCCCGAGCTGTTCGCCCGGCGGGTCGCGGAGACCCCCGGCGCGCCCGCGCTCGTCCAGGGCGGGCGGCACTGGTCGTACGCCGGACTCGACGCCTGGGCCAACCGGTTCGCCCACCGGCTCATCGCGCTCGGCGCCGGCCCGGAGCGCCGGGTCGCCCTGCGGATGCGGCGCTCCCCGGCCCTGGTCGCGGCGGTCCTCGGGGTGCTCAAGGCGGGCGCCGCCTATGTCCCGGTGGACCCGGACCACCCGGCGGAGCGTGTCGCCTGGCTGCTGGAGGACAGCGCGCCGGTCGCCGTCGTCGACGACACCTGGGCCGAGGAGGACGCGGCGGAGCTGCGCGGTGTGCCGTCGACCGACCCCGGGGTGCGGGTGACCGGCGACCACGCCGCGTACCTCCTCTACACCTCCGGTTCCACCGGCCGCCCCAAGGGTGTGATCACCACCCACCGCAATGTGACCGACCTGGCGACCGATCCCTGCTTCGGCGGCGACGCCCACCGCGGCACGCTGCTGCACTCGCCGCACACCTTCGACGCGTCCACCTACGAGCTGTGGGTGCCGCTCCTCGCCGGCGGCACGGTGGTGGTGGCGCCGCCGGGGCGGCTCACCCCGGCCTCCCTCGCCCGGGCCGTCACCGAGGACGGGGTGACCGCGCTGTGGCTGACGGCGGGCCTGTTCGCGGTGATCGCGGACGAGCACCCGGAGTGCCTGGCCGGGGCGCGCGAGGTGTGGGCGGGCGGGGACGTACTGCCGCCGGACGCCGTGCGCCGGGTGCTGCGCGCCAACCCCGGGCTGACCGTCGTCAACGGCTACGGCCCGACCGAGACCACCACCTTCGCCACCTGCCACGCCGTCCGGACGCCGGGCGACCTGGGCCCGGAGTCGGTGCCGATCGGCACCCCGCTGCACGGTGGTCGCGCCTTCGTCCTCGACCGGTGGCTCGCCCCGGTGCCGCCGGGGGTGGCGGGTGAGCTGTACGTGGCGGGCGAGGGTCTGGCGCGCGGCTACGCGGGACGGCCCGCGCTCACCGCCGAGCGGTTCGTGCCCTGCCCGTACGGGCCGCCCGGGACCCGGATGTACCGCACCGGGGACCTGGTGCGCTGGGACACCGAGGGACGGCTGGTCTTCCTGGGGCGGGCCGACGAGCAGCTGAAGCTGCGCGGCTTCCGGGTCGAGCCGGGCGAGATCGAGGCCGTCCTGCGCGAGCAGCCCGGGGTCGCCCGGGCGGTGGTGGTGGCCCGCGAGGACCGGCTGCGCGACCGGAGCCTGATCGCCTATGTGGTGCCCGACGGGCGCGCCGCATCCGCCGCCGAGGCCGCCGAACAGGTCGGGGAGTGGCGGGAGATCTACGACGAGATGTACGGCACCGGGCCGGGCGGCGACGGCGGTACGGGCGCCGATCAGGCCGGACCGAGTGCCGGTACGGGCGACGGCGCGAGTGGCGGCCCGGGTGGTGATCCGGGTGCCCGCACGGGCAGTGGCGCGGAAAGTGGTCCGGGCGCCGGAGCGGCGGGCGGCCCGGGCGGCGAACCGGCAAGCGGTACGGGTGCCGGCCGGGGCAGCGGTACGGGCGGCGCCGGGCGCCTGGGCGAGGACTTCACCGGCTGGAACAGCTCGTACACCGGGCGGCCGATCCCGGTGGCGGAGATGCGCGCCTGGCGGGACGCGGCGGTGGCCCGGGTCTCCGAGGGGCGGCCGCGCCGGGTGCTGGAGCTCGGCGTCGGCTCCGGTCTGCTGCTGGGCCCGCTGGCGCCCGCCACCGAGGCGTACTGGGGCACCGACTTCTCGGCCCCGGTGATCGACCGGCTCCGCCGTCAGGTCGCCGCCGACCCGGAGCTGCGCGACCGGGTGACCCTGCGCTGCCAGGCCGCCGAGGACACCGAGGGTCTGCCGCGCGCCTTCTTCGACACCGTGGTCCTCAACTCGGTCGTGCAGTACTTCCCGGACGCGGACTATCTGCGCCGGGTGCTCGACCGGGCCATGGAGCTGCTGGTGCCGGGCGGGCGGATCGTCGTCGGAGACGTACGCAATCTCGGCACCCTGCGGGCCTTCCACACCGCCGTCCACCGCGCCCAGCGGCCGGGTGATCCGGCCGCCGCCGTGCACGCCGCCGTGGAGCGCGCGGTGCTGGGCGAGAAGGAACTCGTCCTGGATTCGGGCTTCTTCACCGCCTGGGCGGCCGAACGCCCCGAGGCGGGTGCGGTGGACATCCGGCTCAAGTGTGGCGCCCCGCACAATGAACTGACCCGGCACCGCTATGAAGTCGTGCTGCGCAAGCACCCCGTGGAGCCCGTCCCGCTCGGCCGGGCGCCGGAGCTGGCCTGGGACCGGGAGTTCGGCGGAACCGGCGGCCGGTCCGGCGCGTTGCTCGACGCCCTGTCCGGTGCGGTGGCCGCCGCCGGTGGCCCGCTCCGGGTCACCGGCATCCCCAACGCCCGGCTGACCGGCGAGGCGGCGGAGGCCCGCCCGGACGCGGTGGACCCCGAGGAACTGCGGGCCCGGTGCGCCGAGCGGGGCCTGACGGCGCTGTGCACCTGGTCGCCGGAGGCGCCGGACCGGTTCGAGGCGGTGGTGACGGCGACCGGCCGGGCGGCCGTACCGACCACGCGGCCCGCCACCGGACCGGAGGGCGTACCGGCAGTGGGGCCCGCCACCGGACCGGAGGGCATACCCGGGGCCGTACCGACCACGCGGCCCGCCACCGGACCGGAGGGCGTACCGACAGCGGGGCCCGCCGCCGGACCGGAGGGCGCGGGCGGGGTGTGCTGGGACGGGGTGTACCGCGCGGACCCGGCGCGGACCCGGCTGTCCAACGCGCCGGCCGTCTCCCGCAGCGTCGCCCGGCTGCCGTCGTTGCTCCGGGAGCGGCTCGCCGAGCGGCTGCCGGAATTCATGGTGCCGGCCGCCGTCGTGGTGCTGGACCGGCTGCCGCTGACCGTCAACGGCAAGCTGGACCGGGCCGCCCTGCCGGAACCCGGCCGCGCCGGCACCGCCGCCCACCGGCCCCCGCGCACCGAACCCGAGCGGGTGCTCGCGGCGCTCTTCGCGGAGGTGCTGGGCGTCGACCGGGTCGGTCTGGACGACGACTTCTTCGACCTCGGCGGCCACTCGCTGCGCGTCATCCGGCTGATCTGGCGCATCCGGGAGCGGCTCGGCGCCGAGATCCCGATCCGGGTGGTCTTCCAGTCGCCCACGGTCGCCGGGCTCGTCCCGCACCTCACCCCGGACGAGGGCCGGGAGGTGATGCCCTCCGATCCGTACGCCGTGCTGCTCCCGATCCGCACCGAGGGCGAGCGGCTCCCGCTGTGGTGGGTCCATCCCGGCGGCGGGCTCTGCTGGCCCTATCTGGGCTTCGCGCCCCATCTGGCGCCCGGCCGGCCGGTGTACGGAGTGCAGGCGCGCGGCTTCCACCGGGGCTCGGCCCGCCCCGAGTCGATCGAGGAGATGGTGGACGACTACCTCGCTCAGGTACGGGCGGTCCAGCCCGAGGGGCCGTACCACCTGCTGGGCTGGTCCTTCGGCGGCACCGTGGCACACGCCATGGCGGCCGAACTCCAGTCCCGGGGTGAGGAAGTGGCGCTGCTGGCCCTCCTCGACTGCGTGCCCGCGAGCCACTTCACCCGCTTCGACGCCCCGGACGAGGCCCAGGTCCGGGAGTTCCTCGGCCACTACATGGGCCATCTGGACGGCATGGAGGAGTATCCGTTCCTGGTGGAGACCGCGGCCTCGATCCTGGTCGAACACACGGTGCTGATGCAGAAGTTCGGCCAGCCCGTCTTCCGCGGCGACGCGCACTTCTTCAACGCCCTGCTGGATCCGGACGGCCGGGGCGAGCGGCGGCTGGAGACGCCGTTCCACGCGTTGTGGCGGCCCCATGTGGCGGGTGCCGTCCGGACGTACGACATCGCCTGCACCCACCAGGAGATGTACTGGCCCGAGAACGCCGCCGAGATCGGCGCGATCATCAACCGGCTGGCCGGACCCGGACCCGGACTCGGACCGGGGCCCCATCCCGGTCCCGGATCCGGTCTCGCATCCGCATACGCCCACGAACCCGAGAACACGCCCGAGAACAAGCCCGCGAGCACGCGCGGACACAACGGGAGGAACGCATGAGCACCAACCCCTTCGACGACGAGGACGGCAGCTTCCGGGTGGTCGTCAACGACGAGGAACAGTACGCGCTGTGGCCGGCCTTCGCGGACGTACCGGCCGGCTGGCGGGTGGTGTTCGGCGAGGACAGCCGCGCCGCCTGTCTGCGCCATATCGAGGAGAACTGGACCGACATGCGGCCGCGCAGCCTCCGCGAGGCGATGGCCGCCGACCAGCCCTGACGACCCGTCCGGGCGAACACCGGGCGGTCACCGGCCAACCGTACGGACAGCGACACGGAGAGGACCGGGCGGCGGGGGCACGCGGACGGCGCGCGCCCCCGCCGTCCGCCGTGCGCCCCGGAACACGCCGGTCCACGCCCGATTCCGCACCTTGTAGTGCACCTAGGACCATCTGTAGCATCGGTACTACATCCCAGCCGCGTCCGTCGCCCGTGGTGTCCGCGATGACGGGCCGTCACCAAGACTTGTGGACCCTGTGAAAGGGGAAGGATGGTCCTGAACGCAGCATCGGGCGACGCCCCGTCGGGCAGCGCCGTGCCGCACACCGTCTCCCGTGGCGCCATCGAGCCGCCGGGTCCTGAAGCCGCCATCTCCATCAGCGACTTGAGGATGCGCTACGGCTCCAGGGACGTGCTCAAGGGCGTGAACCTGACCGTGCGACGGGGCGAGGTGCTGGCTCTGCTGGGCCCCAATGGGGCCGGGAAGACCACCACCATCGAGATCCTCGAAGGGTTCCGCCGGCGCTCCGCCGGTGAGGTGCGGGTCCTGGGCACCGACCCGGACCACGGCGACGAGGCGTGGCGGGCCCGGCTGGGCATCGTGCTGCAGTCCTGGCGCGACCACGGCAAGTGGCGGGTCCGGGAGCTCCTGGACCACCTGGGCCGCTACTACGCCCCCTACGCCACCGCCGACCGCCCGCGCCCCTACGACGCCGACGAGGTGGTCTCGCTGGTGGGTCTCACCGAGCAGGCCAACCTCCGGGTGGGCACCCTCTCCGGCGGCCAGCGGCGCCGGCTGGACGTGGCCGTCGGCATCGTCGGCCGTCCCGATCTGCTCTTCCTGGACGAGCCGACCGCCGGTTTCGACCCGCAGGCCCGGCAGGAGTTCCACGACCTGGTGCACCGGCTCTCCGATCTGGAGGAGACCACCATCCTGCTCACCACCCACGATCTGGACGAGGCCGAGAAGCTCGCGGACCGCATCGTGATGCTGGCCGGCGGCCGGATCGTGGCCGACGGCAGCGCCGCCGAGCTCGCCCGCGAGGTCGCCGGCAAGGCCGAGGTGCGCTACAGCCGGGACGGCGAGTCGTTCGTCCACGCCACCGAGGACGCCACCGCCTATGTGCGCCGGCTCTTCGAGCAGTACGGCGACGCCGTGGGCGATCTGGAGGTGCGCCGGGCCAGTCTGGAGGACGTCTACATGGCGCTGGTGCTGGAGTACGAGTCCGGACAGCGCACGGGGCTGCGGACCACGCTGACGGAGGTGGCCTCATGAGCGCCCAGACGGTCGCCCTCGGTGCCGGGGTGCACCGCGGCTGGATCGAGTTCCGGCAGAGCGTCGCCAACGCCCAGGACGTCTGGGGCGCGATCTTCCCGCCGGCCGTCTCGCTGGTCGTGATGTACCTGCTCAGGGACAACACCGTGCCCGGCACCGACGCCTCCCTCGGCTCCCAGGCGGTCCCCGGCATCCTCGCCATGAACGCCGTGCTCACCGGGCTGATGGGGCTGGCCGTGACCCTCACCATGGACCGGGAGGACGGCACCCTGCTGCGGGCCAAGGCCACCCCCAACGGCATGCTGGGCTATCTCACCGGCAAGGTGATCAGCCGGGCCGCGGTCACCGTGGCGAGCCTGCTCATCGTGCTGGTCCCGGCCGCGTTCCTGTTCGGCGGCATGGAGCTGGGCCGGGTCACGACCTGGGCCACCCTGGTCTGGGTGCTGGTGCTCGGACTGTTCGCCACCCTGCCGATCGGGGCGGTCCTCGGCTCGCTCTTCAGCAGCGCGCAGAGCATGAGCTTCACCACCCTGCCGCTGATGGGGCTGGTGGCGGTCTCCGGGATCTTCTATCCGATCAACGGTTATCCCGAGTGGCTACAGTGGATCGCACAAGTCTTCCCCGTCTACTGGCTCGCCCTGGGGCTGCGTTCGGCGCTGCTGCCGGACCAGCTGGCGGCGGCGGAGCTGACCGAGTCCTGGCGGCACCTGGAAACGGTGCTCGTCCTGGGCGTCTGGGCGGTCGCCGGCTTCCTGGTGGCACCGGTCGTGCTGCGCCGGATGGCCCGGCGCGAGTCCGGCTCCAGTGTGGCGGCCCGGCGGGAGAAGGCGCTCCAGCGACCGATGTGAAGCGATGGTGAAAATGAGCGAGACGATCCACAACCGGATCGCCATGCTGCGGAGCGAGCGGCGCATCTCCCGCCGCGAACTCGCGGACGCTCTCGGAGTCCACTACCAGACGATCGGCTACCTCGAACGGGGCGAGTACAGCCCGAGCCTGCACCTCGCGCTGCGCATCGCCGAATACTTCGAGGTACCCGTCGAGGCCGTCTTCTCCATCACACCGTTTCCCCGGCTGGGCAGCCGCGCGGTGTGACCCGCCCGGCCGGGTCCGGCCGAACCCGGCCCGCACCGGCCTCGTACCGGCTCCGGCTCCGCACCGGGCTCGTGCCGGCCGCGCCCCGGCCTCCCGGCGGCCCGGCACCGCCCTCGTACCGGGCGCGCACCGACCTCGCACCGACCTCGTACCGACCTCCTACCGACCCCTGGGGAACGAACCGGAATGTCGCTGGACAAGCAGGATCACACCAGGCTCACCCTGTGGGCCGTCGACTGCGCCGAGCACGTACTGGCGCACTTCGAGGCCGCCCGCCCCGACGACGACCGGCCGCGCAAGGCGCTGGCCGCGGGGCGGGCGTGGGCGCGCGGCGAGATCACCATGAGCGAGGCGCGTACCGCCGCCTTCGCCTCGCACGCCGCCGCCCGCGAGGCCGGCCAGGCGGCCGCCCGGGCCGCCGCCCGCGCCGCCGGACACGCGGCCGCCACCGCCCATGTGCCCAGCCACGCCCAGCACGCGGCCGGGTACGCGGTGACCGCCGCGACCCACGCCGGTTCCATCGCGTCCGCGCCCGCCGGGAAGGCCGCCGTGTACGCCGTCGAGCACACCGACGCCGGGGCCGCCGAGCGCGCCTGGCAGCGCGAGCACCTGCCGGAGCACCTGCGGACGGTGGCGTTCCCCGAGAAGCCCGAGAAAACCGAGAAGCCCGGGAAGGGCGAGAACGGCACCCCCCGGGGCTAGGGCGCCGAGGTCCGGGGCAGCGGGCCCGGTGCCGTACCGCTCACCGCCGTACGGCGCCGGGACCGACCGCTCAGGCCGGGTCCCCCGGGACCTCGGTCTCCCCCGGCCCCTCGGCCTCCCCCGGTACCCCGGGCTCCCCGGGCCGCGGGGGCCGCGCGGCCTGCGCGGTCTCCCCGTGTGCGGGCTCCCCGGTCTCCAGGTGCAGCCGTCCGCGCGCCTCGCGCAGCTCCGGGAACGGCAGGGTGATTCGGGAGGCGAGGTACGGCGCTCCGCTGGTGCCACCCGTGCCGGGCCGGCTGCCCAGGACCCGGGTCATCAGCGCCAGATGGCCCACCTTCCAGCGCCAGTAGGCGTTCGCCACGTCCAGCAGCGCCTCCGCGACCCGGTGGTACGCCCCCGCTCCCGGGCCGCGCCGGCACAGTTCGGCCGCCGGCAGCTCCGCCCGGTCCAGCGCCGTGGTGAACGCCTCGTAGAGCCGGCCGGCCCGCCGCTCGTCGCCCAGCAGCTTGTCCAGCTGCCGGAACTGGGCCGAATCGGCGCCACTGGCACTGCCCAGGTACGGGCGGAACGCCGCGAAGTGCCGCAGCGGCAGCTTCTCCAGGGCGGTCAGCTGGTGGTAGAGCACCACCAGCAGCTCGGCCGCCCGCGCCAGATACTCGGCACCGAGCTCCACCGCCTCCGGCCCGGCCCGGGTGCCCAGGGTGTCGGCGGCGGCCTCCAGGTCGCTGATGATCTGCTTCAGCCACAGTTCGCAGGACTGGTGGGCGACGATGAAGAACTGCTCCGACAGCAGTACCGCGCGCTCCGCCGAGTCGGGGCTGCGCGGCGTCTGGAGCGACAGCAGGGTGTTCAGCTCCAGATAGTCGGTGTACGTCGGACCGCCCATGACCTCACCCCACCGCCCGCCCGCCGCCGGCCCGGGCCCCGGCGGACCGCTCGGCCCCCGAGGGCGCCCCGGCACCGGCACCCGAGAATCCCCCGTCCCCGGCGGCCTCCCCGTACTCCTCCGGCTTCCCGTACTCCCCCGACTCCACGAACTCGACCAGCCGCCGCACCCCGGTCCGCAGCGCCTCCGGGGCGACGCAGAACGCGATCCGCACCAGGTGGCGCGACCAGGGCGCGAACGCGGTGGAGCGGATCCGGCCGGCCTCGTCCAGCCGGGGCTGGGTCGCGAATCCGGTAC
Organism: Streptomyces pyxinae; assembly: GCF_024756275.1. Classification (GTDB taxonomy): domain Bacteria; phylum Actinomycetota; class Actinomycetes; order Streptomycetales; family Streptomycetaceae; genus Streptomyces; species Streptomyces pyxinae. The sequence goes on from NZ_JANUGQ010000030.1 coordinate 12,027, forward strand.
CGGCCACCACCGCGACCGAACGGCTCGCCAACAGCCGGGCGGTGAACTCCTCCGCGTCGAGACCGGTCCTGGAGATGTCCGCCATGGCGTACCAGCCGCCGGCCGGCAGCTCGCTCAGCAGCCCCGCCGCCACCAGCGGCGCCAGCGCGGTGTCCCGGTTCCGCCGGACCAGCTCGCGGTGCGCGTCCGTGGCGCCGGCCAGCCGCAACGCGGCGATCCCGGCGTACTGCACCGGGGTGGACGGGCCGATGATGCTCGCCTCCTGCACGACCCGCAGCGCGTGCGCGGTGCGGTCGTCGGCGGCGGCCACGTACCCCAGCCGGTAGCCGGTCATGGCCAGGCTCTTGGAGAAGCTGAAGGTGCTGTGCACGATCCGCTCGGCGACCGGCACGTCCCGCTCCAGCGAGGCGAAGGAGACGTGACCGCCGTCGTACACGTAGTGCTCGTACGCCTCGTCGCTGATGATCCCCCAGCCGTGTTCCCTGGCCAGCTCCAGCAGTTCGGTGAGCTGCCCGGCGTCCAGCACCGCCCCGGTCGGATTGGCCGGGGAGTTGACCAGCAGCACCCGGGTACGCGGCCCCGCCTTCGCCCGGATTCCCTCGGGGTCGGGGCGGAAGCCCGCGTCCAGCGGGTAGAACACCGGCCGGAACCCGGCCAGCAGGGCCTGCTGGAGATGGACCGGCCAGTGCAGCTCGGGCAGCAGGATCTCGGCGCCCGGCTCCGCCAGGGTGTGCAACAGCGCGGACAATCCCTGGCAGGAGCCGGGAGTGATGACCACCCGGGACGGGTCGCTGTCCACACCGTTGGCCGTGGCGAGCTTCTCCACCACCGCCTCACGCAGTTCCAGCAGCCCCTCCACCTCGGAGTAGGCGGTACGACCCTGCCGCACGGCCGCCGCCAGCGCCTCCGCGACCTCCTCGGGTGGCCCGAAGTAGGGCTCACCGACGTGGAGTTTGACCACCTCGCCGCCGAGCCGCTCCTTGCGGTCCGCCGCGCGGAAGATGTCGTGCAGGCACGACGAGGGGATCGTCGCGGCGACGGACATGAGGCCCGGCTCGCCGGTACCTCGGATGTGCGTGGTCATGCCACCTCCAGTCACGGGGTTCAACACGGGTCACGGGGTCAGCACGGGCTGCGGGGTCAGCACGGGTCACGGGGTCGGCACGGACCGTGGGGCCGACACGGGTCACGGGGTCGGCACGGGTCGCCGGATCAGCGCGGGTCACGGGGCCGGTCCGGCCTGTGGGATCGACACAGGTCACGGGCTGCGGGGTCGACATGGATCACGGACCTCGGGGTCGACACAGGTCACGGGCCCGGCACGGGCCGCAGGAGTCCACCCGGATCACGGACCGCGGGATCGACACGGACCGCGGGCCGGTCATGCGGTCCGGCCGCCGTCGACCGGCAGCAGCGCGCCGGTGATCCAGCCCGACCGCTCCGGATCCAGCAGGAAACACACCGACCGCGCCACCTCGTCGCCGGTGCCGAACCGGCCCATCGGGGTCGCGGCCAGCAGAGTCGTACGCAGGTTCTCGATCTGGTCCCCGGTGAGGCCGGCGTCCTGCCACATCGGGGTGTCCACCGGGCCGGGCAGTACGGCGTTCACCCGTACCTCCGGGGCCAGTTCACGGGCGAGCGACCGGGTGAGGCTGTTCAGCGCCGCCTTGCTCGCTCCGTAGTACGCCCGTCCCGGCATGGCCAGCGTCCCGCCCACCGAGGAGACGTTCACCACCGAGCCCCGCCGCTCGCGCAGGTGCGGCAGCGCGCGGCGCACCAGCTCGGCCGGGGCCCGGACATGGACCGCGACCATGGCGTCCAGGTCGGCGGGCTCGGCGTCCTCCAGGGGCGCGAAGCGGGCGAGCCCCGCGTTGTTCACCAGGGCGTCCAGCCGTCCGTACCGCTCCACGGCCGCGTCGACGATCCGCCGTGCGGCCCCCGGTGCCGTGACGTCCACGGCGACCACCCGCACCGGCCCTTCCAGCCGGTCCGCCAGCTCCTTGAGCGGGGCTTCCCGGCGCCCGGCCACCGTGAGCAGGGCGCCCTCCCGGGAGAGCCGCTCGGCGATGCCCCGCCCGATGCCCGACCCGGCACCCGTCACTGTCACCGACCTGCCGACCAGACTCACCGCGGCTCCTCCCGAAGCTGTCGGACCGGCCCGTTCACCGCGCCCGCCCCCACGCCCGTCACTTCCGCTCAGCGCGCCCGTACCCGGCCGGCCGTCTCCGGCAGCACGCCCGCCGGTCCGTCCGCCACCCACCCCGTGAGGTCCGCGGTGCCGTCCCGGTAGAAGTGGCCGCCGGGCCGGGCGGTCACCGCGCAGCCGCCGGTGGTGACCGCCGCCCAGCCGGCCATCGCCGCCCCGTCGACCAGGGGGTCGTCGGCGCCGTGGAAGCAGCGGACCGGGCAGTCCAGCGGAGCCGTCCCCGGCCGGGGGCGGTAGGTCTCATGGGCGGTGATGTCGGCCCGCAGGGCGGGCAGCAGCAGCTCCCGCAACTCGGCGTCCTCGATCACCTCACGATCCAGTCCGCCGAGCCCGGCCACCGCCGACCAGAGCGCGTCGTCCGGGGCGCGGTGGGTCAGACCGCCGGCCACCTGCCCGGGCGCGGCGCACCCGGACACATCGAGGCGGCGCACGGGCCGGCCGGCGTCCCGCAGGGCCAGCGCCGTCTCGTACGCCGCCAGTGCCCCCAGGCTGTGGCCGAACAGCGTGTACGGCAGCTCCGGTTCGGGTGCGACGGCGAGCAACTCCGCCGCCACTGCGGCCCCGATGGCGGCCACATCCGTGACCGGCTCCTCCGCGACGCGGTCGGCGCGGCCGGGATACTGCACGGCCAGCAGCCGTACTCCGTCAGGCAGATGGGCCACCCATGGCCGGAATCCGGACGCCGATCCCCCGGAGTGCGGGAAGCAGACCAGCCGGCCGGCCGGCTCACCGGCGGTCCCGGTCAGCGCCCTGAGCCACGTGCTCCGAGGCATGGTCGCAGTCCCCCATCTCCACCGTCTCCACCGTCTCAGCCGTCTCTTCGGCCCTCGGCCCTCGGCCGGCGCGGCCGACGCGGTGGGCCGGTCCGAGCCTGGCACGGCCCGTCCGGACGGCGCGGCCAATCTTTCGGGTGTCAGTCAGCGCCCCCGCCGCGCCGGAGCGCGTCCCCGTCCCCGCGCCCGCGCCCGGCCGTCCACGAAAGACCTCGGCCACCCGCGCAAGTCCCCGGCCACCCATGAGAGTCCCCGGCCACCCGTGAAAAGCCCCCGGTTCACCCGTGAAAGACCCTGGCAAGGATCGGCGTCCGGACCGGGTCCGGCTGTGACCATCCGGAGGAAAGGCCCGCGAGGGCCACCGGCGCCAAGGACGGTCAGGAGACGCGCACATGGGCCTGCCACTGTCGCTCGTCCGCTCGCTCGACCTCACCGACCCGGCCACCTTCGCCGCCCACGACCCGCGCGACATCTGGCCGGAGGCGCGCCGGCACGAGCCCGTCTTCTGGCACGAGGCCAGGGACGGCAAACCGGGCTTCTGGGTGGTCACCCGCCACGCCGATGTGCTGGCCGCCTACCAGGACGCCGACCGGCTCGGGTCCGCGCGCGGCACCGTACTGGACGTGCTGCTGCGCGGCGACGACCCGGCCGGCGGCAAGATGCTGGCCGTCACCGACCGGCCCCGCCACCGGCAGCTGCGGCAACTGCTGCTGCGCGCCTTCTCGCCCCGGGTGCTCGGGCCGGTGACCGAGCGGATCGCCGCGCGCACCCTCGATCTGGTGCGCTCCGTGACCGGGCGGGGCTCCTTCGACTTCGCCACCGAGGTCGCGGACGAGCTCCCCATGAACACCATCTGCGACCTGCTGTCCGTCCCGGACGGGGACCGCAAGGAACTGCTCCGCTGGAACAAGATGGCGCTCTCCTCCGAGGACCCCGACAGCGGCGAACTCGACGCGCTGGGCGCCCGCAACGAGATCGTGCTCTACTTCATGGACCTCGCCCTGGAGCGCCGGGCCTCCCCCGGCGACGATGTGATCAGCATGATCGCGACCGCCGAGGTGGGCGGGGCCCGGCTCACCCCCGAGGAGGTCGCGCTCAACTGCTACAGCCTGATCCTCGGCGGCGACGAGTCCTCCCGGATGTCCGCCCTGGTCGCGGTGTACGAGCTGGCCCGCCACCCGGAGCAGTGGGACGCCCTGCGGGCCGGCGAGGTGGCGCTCGACACCGCCGTGGAGGAGGTGCTGCGCTGGGCCACCCCGGCGATGCACTTCGCCCGTACCGCCACCCAGGAGCTGGAGATCGCCGGCCGGCGGATCCGCGCCGGGGACATCGTCACCCTGTGGAACACGTCCGCCAACGACGACGAGACGGTCTTCGCCTCACCGCGCGCCTTCGACCTGGCCCGGACGCCGAACAAGCACCTCAGCTTCGGCCACGGCCCGCACTTCTGCGTCGGCGCCCACCTCGGCCGGGCGGGGTTGCGCTCGCTGCTCTCGGCGCTCGTGGCGACGGTCGGGCGGATCGAACCCCACGGTGAGCCCGAACGCGTCCACTCCACCTTCCTCTTCGGCTACCGCAGCCTCCGCGTGGGCTTCCGGCCCCGCTGAACGACCCGCTGCGGTACGGGCGTCCCGCTCAACGGCCCCGCAACGGTACGGGCGCCCCCGCCGAACGACCTGCTGCGGTACGGCCCTCCCGCCCAACGACCCGCTACGGTACGGCCCTCCCGCCCAACGACCCGCTACGGTACGGGCGCCCCCGCCGACCCGGCCCGCTCGCCATCCGCACCGGTGCCGGCGCTCGCTCCCACCCGGTCCGCCAGCTCGCCCAGGGTCTCCGCCTCCAGGATCGTCCGCATCGGCACCGTGATGTCGAACTCCTTGCGGATGCGCCGCGCCAGGTGGGCCGCCAGCACCGAATGGCCGCCCAGGTCGAAGAAGTTGTCGCTCGGCCGGGCCGCCGGCACGTCCAGGATCTCGGCCACCAGCGCGCACAGGGTGCCCTCCACCCCGTTCGCGGCGGGCGGTGCCTCCGGTGCGGGTGATACGGGCGGGGACACCGGCCGCGCCCCGGCCAGCGCGGCCCGGTCGATCTTGCCGTTGACGTTCGTGGGCAGCCGGTCGAGCGGCACCACCGAGGACGGGACCATGTGCTCCGGCAGGGTGCCGGCGACGTACCGGCGCAGTTCGCCGGGATCCACCGTGGCCCCGTCGTCGCCTCCGGTGAGCGAGACATACGCCACGATCCGGGCGTCGCCGAGGCCGCCCGCCACCACCACCGCCGCCAGGTCCACGGCCGGGTGGGTGGTCAAGCACGCCTCGATCTCGCCCAGTTCGATCCGGAAGCCGCGCACCTTCACCTGCCCGTCGGCGCGCCCCCGGAAGAACAGCTCGCCGTCCGCCCGGCGCAGCCCCCGGTCACCGGAGCGGTACATCAGGCTCCCGGGCGGCCCGTACGGATCCGGTACGAACCTGCCGGCGGTGGCACCGGGACGGCCGAGGTAGCCGCGCGCCAGTCCGCTGCCGGCCAGGTACAACTCGCCCTCCTCGCCGTCCGGTACCCGGCGCAGCCGCTCGTCCAGCACATGGACCCGGTTGCCGATCCAGGGGGTGCCGATGCCGACCTCGCCGTCCCCGGTGACCGGGCCGGCGACGGTCGCGCCGACGGTCACCTCGGTGGGGCCGTAGCCGTTGAACATCCGCCGGCCCCGGGACCACTGGCGTACCAGGGCCTCGGTGCACGCGTCACCGGTGGACATCACCGTGCCGCCCACCAGTACCTCGTCGCTGTCCGTCACACTCAGCGCCACCGGTGGCAGCACCGCGTGGGTGACGGCGTGCCTCAGCAGGGTGGCCTTCAGCGGGTCGCCGGGCAGCAGGTCCTCCGCCCGGGCCAGCACCAGGGTGGCACCCGAGAGCAGCCCCAGGGTCAGGTCCCAGAAGGCCGCGTCAAAGCTGATCGACGCCCACTGGAGCACCCGGTCACCGGGACCGGCGCCGACCGTCGCGGCCTGGGTGGCCACCATGTCGGCCACTCCGGCGTGCGGCACGGCGACGCCCTTCGGCGTACCGGACGAGCCGGAGGTGTAGATCACGTACATCAGATGCTCCGGCCGCAGCGGGGCGAGCCGCTCGGCATCACCGACATCGTCCGCCCCCGGCCCGGGACCGGCGGAGTCCGCCTCCCCCAGCACGAGTTCGGCCACCTCATGGGGCGGCAGCCGTACGTCCCCGGTGCGCAGCACCAGCAACGGCCGGGCGTCCCGCACCATATGGCCGAGCCGCTCCTCCGGATAGGCGGGATCCAACGGCAGATAGGCGCCCCCGGCCTTCAGTACGGCGAGTACGGCGGTGACCAGCTCCACCGACCTCGGCACGGCGACGGCCACCAGCACATCGGGGCCCACGCCCCGGGCGATCAGCCGGCGCGCCAGCCTGTTGGCGCGCGCGTTCAACTCCGCGTAACCGACGGTGGTGTGCTCGAAGACGACGGCCGGGGCATCGCCCGATCGTGCGACGACGGACTCGAAAAGCCGGGGAACCGTGGACAACGCTCTTCACGTCCCTTCTGCTCCGCGCGCACCGGTCCCGTCCGGCGCGGAGCGATCGAAGCGCGGGTCGAAGTCACGGTCGGGACCGAGCGCGGGCAGACCGGTCGGCCGGGACCGGTGCCGGGACCGGGCAGGCCGGTTGGTCGGTCGGTCGGGACCGGTTCAGGCGGCTCCGGAGGGTGCGCCGGCCCCACCGTAGGACCGCCGATGTCCCCCCGGCGGCCCCCTGAAAGACCGCCGAAAGCAGCAGCCGACAGCAGGCCCGGCACCACGCTTCTCCGACGGCCACCCACCCCCGTCCACCGACGGCCACCCACCGGCGAAAGAGGAGCGAAAGGACGGCCGGACAACTCCCTTCCCCCACCGACAATCACCGTGGCGGCCCTCCCGGCCCGGCACCCGCCCACCTCCTGCCTCCCGGCCCGGCGCCCATCCACCCCCTGCCTCGCGCCCCGATCGCCCCTCAACCGACCTGAACGGGAGTGAGTCATGCTCGAAGGCTGTGTCCCCTGGCCCGACGACCTGGCGGAGCGGTACCGGCGCGCCGGCTACTGGCTCGGGCGGCCGCTCGGTGAGCTGCTCGCGGAGTCCTGCGCCGCCCACGCCGACCGGGTGGCCCTCGTCCACGGCAGCACCCGGCTGACCTACCGGCAGGTCGAGCAGGAGGCCCGGCGGCTGGCCGGCGGGCTGCTCGGGCTCGGTGTGCGCCCGCTCGACCGGGTGGTGGTGCAGCTGCCCAACACACCGGAGTTCGTCGTCATGGTGTTCGCGCTGTTCCTCGTCGGGGCCGTCCCCGTCCTGGCGCTGCCGGGGCACCGCAAGCACGAGATCGTCCATCTCTGCGCCCACTCCGGAGCGGTCGCCTATGTGGTGCGGGACGAGCACCGGGGTTACGACTACCGCGAATTGGCCCGCGAGGTCACCGCCGAGGTGCCCGGTGTGCGGCAGGTGCTGGTCGCCGGGGACGCGGCCGAGTTCACGTCCCTGGACGCGGTACGGGCCGGGGGCACCGAGCACACGGGCCTGCCCCGGGTGGACCCCGCCGAGCCGGCCCTGTTCCTGCTGTCCGGCGGCACCACCGGGCTGCCCAAGCTCATACCGAGGACGCACGACGACTACGCCTACAACATGCGCGCCTGCGCCGAGGCCCTCGGTGTCGACGGGACCGGAGTGTATCTGGCCGTCAACCCGGTGGCGCACAACGCGGCGCTCGGCTGCCCCGGTGTGCTCGGCACCCTGCTCGTCGGCGGCAGGGCCGTACTGGCCGGCGGGGTCCGGCCCGACGAGGCGTTCGAGCTGATCCGGCGGGAGGGGGTCACTCTCACCACACTGGTCCCACCACTGGTCCGGATGTGGGTGGAGGCGGCGCTCAGGGCGGGCACGGAACTTCCCGGCCTCCTCCTCCAGGTCGGCAGTTCCAAGTTCAACCCCTCGGAGGCCGAGCGGGCCCGCAAGGCCCTGGGCTGCCGGCTCAGCCAGTGGTTCGGGGTGGGCGAGGGACTGCTGACGTACACCCGGCTCACCGACCCCGACGAGGTGGTACTGAACACCGAGGGGCGCCCGCTGGCCGACGAGGACGAGATCCGGATCGCGGACGAGTCGGGGGCGGCCCTGCCGGACGGCCGGGAGGGCGAACTGCTGGTGCGGGGCCCGTACACGATCCGCGGCTACTACCGGGCGCCCGGGCAGAACGCCGGTTCCTTCACCGGGAACGGTTTCTTCCGCACGGGCGATCTGGCCGTACGGCGCCCTGACGGCAACCTGGTGATCACCGGCAGGCTCAAGGACGTCATCAACCGGGTCGGTGACAAGGTGCCGGCCGAGGAGGTCGAGCGGGCTCTGCTGGCCCACCCGGAGGTGCGGGACGCGGCCGTGGTCGGGGTGGCCGATCCCGTACTCGGCGAGCGCTGCCACGCGTTCGTCGTGGTCCGCGAGAACGGCCCCCAGGCGCCCGCGCTCAAGGCGTTCCTGCGCGCAGGCGGGCTGGCCACCTACAAGATCCCGGACCGGATCGTGCTCGTGGACGCCCTGCCGCAGACGGCGGTGGGCAAGGTCGACAAGGGCGCGCTGCGCGCCTCCGTGGCACCGAGATGATCGCTGCGCACTGGCTGCTGGAGAACCCCGGGCGCGGCCCCCGCCCACCCGGTACGGCTCCTCGATCCGCCGCTCGGTCCGCCGCCGGCGCTCAGCCCAGCGAGGTCGCCGGCCCCGGAGTCCGCGCCGGGGACCGGGCCGGCACCGGCGGGCGCGGCGGGCACGCCTCGCCCTCCGCCGGGAACCGCTCCGGCTGCGGCGCCGGCTCCAGCGGCTCCAGCACATAACCCCGGCCCCAGGCCGTACGGATGGCCAGACCGGCCGGGGAGAGCCGGCGGCGCAGCCGCATGATGTGCAGGTCGAGCGCGTTCCTGGACGGGTTGGGCACCGCCGACCTGGTCAGCCGCTGCCGCAGTTCATGGCGGTGGACGACTCCCTCGAAGCGCTCGACGAAGAGTTCCATCAGCTCGGTCTGGGTGGTGGAGATGCTCACGGACCGGCCGTCGTAGTGCAGCATCCCCGACACGTCCAGCACCGGTGTCTTCCGGCTGTCCGCCCGGTGCCGCAGCGCGGCCACCCGGGCTTCCAGATCCACCCGGGACATGGGGGCACGCACCCAGTCCTCCCGGGGATCACTGCACAACGGGGGCTCCGCGCCGCCCTCCACCACGAGCAGGCAGGGAATTCCCTCTCGCCTGCAATACTCACGCACATTGGCCTGAGCGGGCCATCGCACGAACCGGACACCACTATTGGAGTTCCTGTACACATGCGCTCCCGGGCTTCATTGCCGACAAAGCACCGGGCACCCTAGCAAGCGCCCAAACCCCTCACAACAACGGTGAATTGCCGCTACCGGCCGCCCTGACCGTCCCGGCTGCCCCGGCTGCCCTGACCGTCCCGGCCGTCCTGTTGACGGGACAACGCGGGACGCGCGGCATAACGCGCCCGCATGGCCTCCCCGGCCGCCGGTCCCGGGACGAAGACATGGTCGGAGGTGTCCACCCGGCGCCCCGTCGCCCGGTCCACCAGGACCGGCTCCACCTCCGCACCGGTCCGCGCGTCCACCAGGATCAGACTCCGGCGCTCCGGCGCCAGCCGCTCATTGCTCCAGGCCGCCATGGTGAGCAGCAGTGGCCGCAGCGAACGCCCCAGCGCGGTGAGCGCGTACGCGTCCCCGGTCCGCTCCATGATTCCGTTCCGCACCAGCACGTCGAGCCGTTCGGCCAGCACCCCGGAATCCAGGCGCAGATTCTCCCGGAAATCCTCGAACCGTTCCCACCCGTCGAACGCGTCGTGCAGCAACTCCAGTGTCCACCACCCCCCGATGTGCTCGACAACCGCGGCCAGCGGACAGTCCTCGATACGCGCCACCAGTCCGTTTCCCTTCAAAGAAAGAAAGCCTCCGGTACACCCGCGAAAGAATCCCCACCCTCCCGCCCCGAAAAACCCCGTCCACCCCTCGCCCGCCCCCCTTTCCCCTCCCCCCTCCCGGCATCGCTCGCCCTGCATCCACCCCGAGGCGGGTCCACCATGACCCCTATACCCCATTCCTCCGATTAATCGGCTTTACCGAGATGGTCCAGGAGGGACACGCCCGTGCGCTACGCCTGTGTCCTGCTGACGGAAAGCAGCTTCCACGCCAGCTGTCTGATCTCCCAGTGGCTCGCCGCGTTCCCCGGCTCGACCGCCTCCGGCTCCGGCTCCGACGCCGAAGAGGTGTGCCTGCGGGACACACCGGACCGCCTCCCCCTCTACCGGAAGCGCTTCGCCTTCCACCGCCAGCACGGCGGGCTGCGCCGGCTCTCCGCCGCCCAGTGGGCCGAACTCGACGCCCTCTACGGCGGCCTGAGCGACACCGAGCGGGCCATGGTCCGGGCCTTCGGGGTAACTCCGCTGCCCGAAGTCCCCGAGAGCCGCGTACGGTTGACCGGCCGACGGCTCAACTCACCGGAGGCCAGGCAGTGGCTGGAGGTACGCTGTCACCGCGCTCCCCCGCCGTTCCTCTGCGTCTTCCTGGACCGGCTCCTCGCCCCCTGGTGGATCGACCTCACCGGCGGGCGCATCGTCAACGCGCACTCGGCCGTCCTTCCGTACGCCCGCGGCATGTACGCCACCGAGCAGGTCGCGGCCGAGCAGGACCGGGACCGCTTCCGGCAGTGCGCGGGAGCGACCGTCCACTACATCGACAACGGGGTGGACACCGGCCCGGTCATCCGCGCCCAGCACCTCCGCGACCCCTTCGCCTTCGACTCCCTGTGGGAGTGCAAGGCCCACTGCTTCGACGCCGCCTTTCACCTGCTGGTCACCACCGCCCGCGAGGTGCACGACCGACCCGGGCGCCGAGCAGCGGCAGCGCGCCTTCCGCGTTGAGCCGGTTCCGGATGCGTTCGAGCGCGTCCCACAAGCGGCGGGGACCGCCCTGGTGTACCTCGGGCGGGTCGGTCCACTCGGCGGTCGCGCGGGCCCATGAACCGTCCGGGTGGACGAGACAGGCGGTGCGGGTCCGGCCGCTGGTCTCGTACGCGAGCTCCACACCCGGGGTCGTGACCTCCAGCATGGAACGGAGTTCCCACGCGTTCGCCACGTCCACCAACGGACAGGGCACTTCACGGGGAGGTGCGATCACCCAGGAATGCTCGGTGGCGCTGGTACAGAGTGCCGCCCGCGAAGGCCGCGTAACCGGGCGCGGGAGCCGCCTGGTCGATCACGTCCTGCGCCCGGGCCTTCAACACCGCACCCCACGCCAGCACATGCTGCTGAGCGGACCGCCCGCACTCCTGGGGCTCGCCCGGAAGACAGAGCGGAAGCGCCGGACCCAGCTTGTTCGCCGCGTGGCGTACGTACCCCGCGACAGTGGCCCACTCCTCTTCGCCGCGCCGCACGGCGGCGGCACTGCCGATGTCGCCGCACCAGGCGTCGAAGTCGTCACCGTGATCGAGGTCGGTCATGAGTTCTCCCGTGCTGTCGGACGGTCCGCATGCGGGTGCGCCGATGCTACGGGGTCGCCGGCGGCGCGTCCGCCTCCTTCGGATCACAGTGCCCGATGGTGGGAACGCACGGCTGGCATGGCCCGCACATGGGGAGGAATTGCGGCGGGGTGCACGACTGGACACCTCCTCCATGCACCGCCGCGATGTCCGTGGCGACCGCCGCCGCCCGGGCGCTGTACCAGCAGTCGGCAACCGGTTCGGCCCGTACATTGCCCATGGTGAGGAACCGCCCGAGGACACACGGCCACATGTCACCCGTGGGGCCGATGGCGCACTTTTCGTGCGCGCAGTGCCCACAGAGGTCCGCGATGACCGGAACGGCTCCGTCGCTCCCCCGCCCGAAGGCCCGAGCACGGTCGCCTCCAACCTGTGGCACACCGAGCGACAGCAGGTCTCGGGCCGCCTCCCCCACCCGCTGGCCGCTGTGCACCGCGACGACGCCGCCCCGAAGGGGGATGCCGAGGCCCCGGGCCTTCCGAATGTTCGCTCGGGTCTTCCTGTGCGAGCCCCGGAGCCGGGTCACCTGGTCGTGCTCCTCGGCGGTATCGGAGTAGTACGACGTGGCGAGCCTGACGCCGTGATTCCGGAACGAGTCCCACAGTTCGTCCCGTACGTGGGTCAGGTTCGAGAACACCTCAATGCCGAGACCCCGCTCATGAGCGCGCTGGATCAGCTCGGACAGATGCGGGTAGAGCGTCGGTTCACCGCCGATGAACTGAACGTCCAGCGTGCCCATGTCCGCGAGCTGGTCGATCACACTCGCCCAGTCCTGCACAGTCATGGTGCCGTGGTCGCCCTTGGGCCCGCTGTCCGCGTAGCAGTGATCACAGAACTCGTTACAGAGCCCCGTCACCTCCAGCCAAGCGAACTTGAGTAACGTGGATGCTGCCATTGGTGACACTTCCTGGCTGTAGGGGTTTCCGATGGACCGGCGGGGAAGGTGCTGACTTCCCCGCCGGACAGTGGGTTGGGCCGATGAGCGCTACGCGTCGATCAGCGCGTCCTCCGAGTCGAGCGGCTCGGCGGCGTCCTCGTCACCCTCGTTCTCGCTCGCCTCCTCGTTCTGGTGCTCGACGGTGTCGGGCTCGGTGTCGCCGGGGAGGCCGGTCGGCCGCTCCTCGGTGGTTTCCGGCTCGATGGGCTCGGTCACGGCGGTTGTCCCTTCTCTCGGTGATCCCCGGGCCCGGCGTGGGCACGGGGGTGGTGCCCCCTCCGGGCGGCGGGATCCGTTGTCGCTGCCCGGAGGGGTGTCAGTGGGGCCGTCGCTGCCACCAGTGGCGCCGGCCGGGGGCGGGGGCGGGGAGGTGGAGGGGGCGGATGGTGAGGGTGTAGCGGCAGTCGGTGTCGGGGACCGTGACGGTCAGGGGTACGCCGGCCTTGAGGTGGGCGCGGGCGGCGCGCTGGTCGGCCGGGTCGGCGGCCCAGACGCGGAGTTCGGCGGGGCAGTCGGGGACCGGGGTGACCGGTTGGCGCATGGCCTCGGTGATCCAGCGGGAGGTGGCGGGGTCGGGGTCGAGGCGGTCGGCTATGCGGCGGGCCTCGCCTCGGAGCCAGCGCAGGGCCAGGACCGGGGAGAGGGTCTGCCAGGTGCCGAGGACGTACCGGACGACCCGGCCCGTGCTGTACACCGGGCCCTCGGCGGCCACCTCGCACCAGTAGACCGCCGGCTCCGCACTCGTCGTGTCCGTGTCCGGGCTCATGTGAGTGGCAGCCGGGACAGCATCGCCGCCGCCGCGCGCTCGATCTCCCGCCGTCTGGCGGGCGGGGTGCACCACCAGCGGACCGCCATCCGCAACCGCGCCCGGTAGTAATGGAGGTGGCTGCGAAGATCGTCCGCCCGGAACCGCAGGGTCTCCCAACGGCCGGGCGGGGGACCGGAGTCCGGGTCCGCGAAGATCCGCGCCAGGAGATCGATGTCGTTCTCCTGGCAGTACGCGGCGAGGTTCGCGGCCAGCACGGCGCGGACGCGCGCCCGGCCCAGTAGCGGCCGCGAACGAATGCGGAGCCGCCTCACAGCCGGTACGCCGAGCGGGTGCGGTTCTCCTCCACCACCAGGGCGCGGACATGCTCCATAGTGCCGGCGGGCCGGACACGGGACGGGTCCGCCTCCCACTCCGTGCCGCCACCGACCGGACGGAGGTACCACCTGCCTCCCTGGGCACCCTCGAAGGTGCCCACCCTCTCCGTGGCGGTGTCGAGTAACACCGCCCCCACAACGGGCTGGGCCGGTACCAGTACATCACGCAGCCTGTGACACCGCTCGGGTTCGGCCGCCGCTGTCCCAGCGGGATCGCCGCCCCTCTCAATACCTGAGTTCACCGCTCCTCCTCAGCGCGCTCTGTGCACGCTTAGACAACCGGTCGACTACGCACAGCGCTACGCTGGTTACAGCGGCGGGACTTAAAAGCCCTTAAACGAACTCACACCGTGGGAAGTTGAGGATTGATGGCCGAACGAAAACCGAACATCAGGCTCGAACTACTGTTTAGGGAAAGCGGCTGGACACAACGGCAGTTCGCGCAAGCGGTCAACCGGCTCGGTACCGAGCGAGGCACGCCCCTCAAGTACCGCGAACCATCCGTACATCAGTGGCTCAAGGGGTACATGCCGAAGGAGGGTGTGCGTCCACTGATCCTGGAAGCGCTCGCGCGCAGGTTGCTGCGCCCGGTGACCTACAGCGAAGCCGGGTTCCCTCCGCCCTCCGCAGACCAACGGCGCGAAGAGTCAAGCATGGTCGAAGGGCTACTAGATCTGGGGAGGCAGGACATGGATCCGTCCCGTCGCAGGATACTCGGAGCCGGGCTGTTCTCGGTCGCGGTGACCATTCCTGGGTGGCAGGATGTTGTTGACCGGATGGAAGCATTCACTGAAAACCCACACCAGCGAATCGGGCATGCGGAAGTTGAAGCGGTCTCCGCGATGACGGATCGCCTGAGCGACCTGGATGACGAGTTCGGTGGGCGCCATACCCGGCCGATGGCGGCGGCATTTCTTGTGAACACCGTAGTCCCGTACCTTCGGGCCAGCTCTTCAGAGGGGACGAAGAAGTCTTTGCTGTCCGCCTCCGCGTTTCTCTGCTACGCCATCGGATGGATGGCAGTGGATGAGACGTCGCATGGCCTGGCCCAGCAGTACTACGTCAAGGCCCTTGAGCTCGCCGGTGGGGGTACGGACCACCTTGCCTACTGTCATGTACTCCGGGGCATGTCGGTCCAGGCCGCCGGCCTGGGGCACGGCGTGGCCGCTGTGCGGCTCGCGGACGCCGCTGCGGCGGTGACCCCGGACTCCAGTCCTCGAATGCGCGCATTCATCGCCGGGCAGCAGGCTCACGCGTATGCATTGGCGGGCGAGAAGCACAACGCGCTGACGAGCCTCCGGGTGGCAGAACGCGCGGTCAATCAGGCAGAGAGTCCGCTCGGGAATTTCGGAGGGTTCAGCTCTGCGACGCTGGCTTACGCCACCGCGGAGGTGCGACACGCACTCGGTGACACCGAAGGCAGTATCGAATCTCTCCACGACCACTTCCGTCTGCGCGATTCGACCGACTCGCAACGGAGCAAGCTGCGCTTCACCTCCATGATCGCCGAGAGGAGTCTTCAAGTCGGCCACTTGGAGGCCGCCTGCGCGGCCTGGAACTCGGTTCTCGACGAGTACCCGGCCATGCACTCCGGCCGAGTGGACCAGCAAGTGGCCAGGATTCCCAGGCTGCTTGGGCCCCACCGGTCCAACGCGGCGGCACGGTACACGGCCGAGCGCAGCCGCGCCCTGCTCACCCGGTGAAGACCTCTGCCCGCCTCACCGCCGCGCTTGTTCCCGGAGCGGTGGCGGCTTCTTCCCCGGGGTTGTCAGTGCGGGGGCGTAGAAAGGGGGTGTGACGACGATGCACTGGAAGCTTGTGATCGACTGCGCCGAGCCGCATGCCCTGGCGGGGTTCTGGGCCGAGGCGCTGGGTTATGTGGTGGAGGACAACAGCGCCTTCATCGAGGGGCTGCTCGCGGCCGAGCGGGCGCCGGCCGAGCTGACCGTGGAGGTGGGCGGGAAGCGGGCGTGGCGGCATCTGGTGGGGGTGCGGCACCCGGAGGATCCGTACGAGGAGGAGACCGGGATCGGGAAGGGGCGGCGGCTGCTGTTCATTCAGGTGCCCGAGCCCAAGACGGTGAAGAACCGGCTCCACATGGACCTGCACCCGGGGGCGGGGAAGCGGGAGGCGGAGGTGGCGCGGCTGGTGGCGCTGGGGGCGAGCGTGCTGCGGGAGGTGGACGAGCCGGGCGGGCGGTGGACCGTCCTGTCGGACATTGAGCGGAATGAATTCTGTGTTTCGTGAGGGGGTGCGGTAGGGGGGTGATTGCGGGGGAATTCCGGGTTCGTGTCCGGATCGGACCCTTGACGGCGGGTCGAACTCTCGCTGAACATTCAGCACGCACAGCGCACGAGTAGCTCCACGCTCCATGCTTCATGCCCCGCGCCCGACGGCGCGGGGTTTCCCGCACGTTCCGTCCCATCCCCCACACGGAATCCCGGAGCCCCCCACATGAGCCAGACCGACCGTCGCATACGCATACCCAGACGCACCGCCGCCGTCGCCGCGCTCGCCCTGGCGGGCCTGGTCGCCACCGCGGCGCCCGCCGCCACCGCCGCCCCGGCCACCGGCACCGCCGCCTCCGCCGCGGCGCCCGACATACCCGTCGCCAACGTCAAGGCGCACCTCAACCAGCTCCAGTCGATCGCCACCGCCAATGGCGGCAACCGGGCCCACGGGCGCGCCGGTTACAAGGCGTCCATCGACTATGTGAAGGGCAAGCTGGACGCGGCCGGATTCACCACCACCGTCCAGCAGTTCACCTCCAGCGGCGCCACCGGCTACAACCTGATAGCCGACTGGCCCGGCGGCGACCCCAACCAGGTGCTGTTCGCCGGCGCCCACCTCGACTCGGTGACCTCCGGTCCCGGGATCAATGACAACGGCTCCGGCTCGGCCGGCATCCTGGAGACCGCGCTCGCCGTCTCCCGGGCCCAGTTCAAGCCGACCAAGCACCTGCGCTTCGGCTGGTGGGGCGCGGAGGAGCTGGGCATCGTCGGCTCCAAGTACTACGTCAACAACCTGCCGGCGGCCGAGCGTTCGAAGATCTCCGGCTATCTGAACTTCGACATGATCGGGTCGCCCAACCCGGGCTACTTCGTCTACGACGACGACCCGGCCCTGGAGAAGGTCTTCAAGGACTACTTCGCGGGCCTCAATGTGCCCACCGAGATCGAGACCGAGGGCGACGGCCGCTCCGACCACGCCTCGTTCAAGAACGTGGGCATCAAGGTCGGCGGCCTCTTCACCGGCGCGGGCCGGACCAAGACCGCCGCCCAGGTCCAGAAGTGGGGCGGCACCTCCGGCCAGGCCTTCGACCGGTGCTACCACTCGTCCTGCGACACCACGGCGAACATCAACGACACCGCGCTGGACCGGAACAGCGACGCCATCGCGCACGCCATCTGGACGCTGGGCGCGGGCGGTTCGACCGAGCCGCCGTCGGGTGACACGTACGAGAACACCGCCGACGTCACCATCCCGGACAACGGCACCGCCGTCACCTCGACGGTCAATGTCACCGGCCGCACCGGCAACGCCCCGGCCGCGCTCAAGGTCGGCGTGGACATCGTCCACACCTACCGGGGCGACCTGGTCGTCGACCTGCTGGCGCCGGACGGCACGGCGTACCGGCTGAAGAGCGCCAGCAGCGGCGACTCGGCCGACAATGTGCAGACGACGTACACCGTGGACGCGTCCAGCGAGGCGGCGAACGGGGCCTGGAAGCTGCGGGTGCAGGACACCGCCGCCCAGGACACGGGGTACATCAACGCCTTCCGGCTGACCTTCTGAGAGCCTGACCCCTCTTGCTGAGGCGGACGGCCCCGCGGCCGAGCCGCCGATATGCAGAGATGTCAGAGACACTCGCGGTACGCGAAAGGGTGCCCTCCCGAAGCCGGGAGGGCACCCTTTCGTATGAGCCGTGAGGCAGCCGGTCAGCGGGTGGCGCCGTTGGCGACGGCGACCAGGCGGTCCTGGGTGACGGCGCCGACGTAGATCTTGCCGTCGTCGGTCAGCAGGGCGTTGACCAGACGGGTCTTGAAGATCGTGCCGGAGCCGAACTTCCCGGTCACCTTGTCGCCCAGCGAGTCCAGCAGGCCGCCGAGCTCGGCGGGGGCGTCCTTGGGCGCGCCGGTCCCGGCGGGGCCGCCGCCGAACCGGGCCACGGAGGTCCAGCCCGCACCGACGACGTTCAGGTCGTCACCGAAGGGTGAGTCCGAAGCGCCGGACGACTGCGGGGACTTGGGGACCTTGAGGCCGTGCGGGGGCTCGGACGCCTTCGGGGCGTCCTTCGCCGCGTCCTCCTCGGTGACCTCGGTGCCCTTCGGCGGGGTGAAGGCGAACTCCGAGGCGTCCGGCGCCCCGAAGTCGACCTTGGTGAAGCCCGCGTCCACCGCCGCCTTGCCGCCCGAGCTCGGGGTGAGGGTGAACTTCAGCGGGACACCCTGCTCGGCGTCGACCGCGATGGTGACGGAGCCGATCGTGGAGCCGGCCTGCTTGGGCCTGATGACCAGCTGATAGGCGTCCCGCCCGGCGATCCGCGCGGTGCCGTCCACGGTCACCGAGGTGGTGTCGTCCACCGCCTTCAGCGCCTCGGCCGCGAAGCCCTTCGGCGTGGTGAACCGCTGCTCCTCGCCCTTCTCACCGGCCGGGACGCGGGAGTGGACGGCCTCCCCGGCCGCGCTGTCGTACGCCCAGGCGTCGGTGCCGTTGTGGATGACGCTGTACTCCTCGGCGCCGTCCTGGTAGGTGAGACGCTGCTTCTCGGGGCCGTCCGCCGCTATCCGGAAGGTGTGGGTGCCGGAGGCCAGCTCCATGAGCTTGGCGACCGGGTCGGCGGAACCGCCCTTTGCGGAGCCGCCCTTGCCGGCGTCCGGCTCGCCCGTGAGCTTGCCGAGGTCCAGGCCGGCGAGGGACGGCAGGCCGAGGTCGGTGGTGACCTTGACCGTGCCGGAGACGCGCTGGGTGTCGGAGGCGGCGATCTTCTCGATCAGCTGCTCGGCGGTGATGGCCGGCAGATCCGGGTCACCGGCGGCCGCGAGCGCCGGGACCAGCCCGATGGTGGCGGCGGCCACGCCGATGACGGCCGCCGGGACCGCGTACCGGGCGGCCTTACGGGCCCTCCCCGGCTCGGCGGCCTCGACGTGCTCGGGGTGCTGGGCCGGCTGCTCGGGGAAGTGGTCGGTGTCCGTGGGCGCCATCGCTGCCTACCTCCGTGGTCGGTGCCGGTGGCCTCGTCTCCACCGTCCCCTCCATAGTGGCCCGGCGCGGCGCCCCCGGCGTCAGCCGACGGACGCAACTCGGCGTACTGCTGCGGTATGACACCGCCCCCGAGAACCCTGGTCCGGGGGGCCGGGAAAAGCCTCCCGGAACGGCCCCGGAGTCCGCGGAGGTGACCCTCAGCCGGCCCGGTGCACCACCAGGTCGCAGAGCTCCTCCAGGGCGGTGCGGGCGTACCCCTCGGGCAGCGGGGTCAGCATGGCGCGGGCCTCCTGGGCGTACCGCACGGTGTCCCGCCGGGCCTGCTCCAGCGCGGGGTGGGCGCGCAGCAGGCGGAGGGCCTCGGCGTGCCGGGCGTCGTCGCTGAGGTCGCCGTCCAGCAGCTCGACCAGGGCCCGGTCCTCGGCCAGCCCGGAGGCGGCGGCCCGCTCCCGGAGCCGGAGCACCGGAAGCGTCGGGATGCCCTCGCGGAGGTCGGTCCCGGGGGTCTTGCCCGACTCGTGGGAGTCCGAGGCCACGTCCAGCACGTCGTCGGCCAGCTGGAAGGCGACGCCCAGCCGCTCGCCGTACTGGGTCAGGATCTCCACGGTCCGCTCGTCGGCGCCGGACATCAGCGCGCCGAACCGGGCCGAGACGGCGACCAGCGAGCCGGTCTTCCCGGAGAGCACCTCCAGGTAGTGGGCGACCGGGTCGCGGCCGTCGCCGGGGCCGGCGGTCTCCAGGATCTGGCCGGTGACCAGCCGCTCGAACGCCTCGGCCTGGACGCGTACGGCCTCCGGACCCAGATCGGCCAGGATGTGCGAGGCGCGGGCGAAGAGGAAGTCACCCGTGAGGACGGCGACGGAGTTGCCCCAGCGGCTGTTGGCGCTGTCCACCCCCCGGCGCACTTCCGCCTCGTCCATGACGTCGTCGTGGTACAGGGTCGCCAGGTGGGTGAGCTCCACGACCACCGCGGCGGGCACGATGCCGGGCGCGTACGGGTCCCCGAACCGGGCGGCGAGCATCACCAGCAGCGGGCGGAACCGCTTGCCCCCGGCTTTGACCAGGTGCTGCGCGGCATCGGTGATGAACGGCACGTCGCTCTTGGTGGCCGCGAGCAGTCCTGCCTCGACGGCCGCCAATCCGGTCTGGACATCGGCTTCCAGAGCCTGGTCCCGCACGCTCAGCCCGAACGGCCCGACGACGGTCACGAGGGGATCTCCTGTCTGCTGACGATCACACGGATTGTCGATGTGTCGCTGGATTCACTCAAGTCAGCGTATCCGGTCGCCTTTCGATCACCATGGGCGCCTTCCCGCCTCCCCCGGTATGTTCATGAACAGCTGATACGACCAGGAGTGAGGCCTTTGTCCGGAACGGCCGCGCGTACCGAGGAGACCGGCGACACGGGGCGGCCGGGCGCCGCCCCGGGACGATCATGCCTCCTCCGGGACGGCCGGCGGTCCCGCCCCCGCAGCACCCGCCACATCGCCCCCGGCACCGCTCCCCCACCGCCCCGACCGCACGTCCCCGAGGTCGCCGTCATGCGCATCCGCACCACCTTCCCGTACGAGACCCGCCACGAGGACATCCGCATCCCGCTCCCCGACGGCACCCTTCTCTACGCCCGGGTCTGGCGCCCGCTCGGCGGCGAGCCGGTACCGGTGCTGCTGGAGTACCTGCCGTACCGGCTCACCGACTGGACCGCGCCCCGCGACTGGCAGCGCCACCCCTGGTACGCCGGGCACGGCTACGCCTCGGTACGGGTGGACGTACGGGGACACGGCAACAGCGAGGGGCTGCCCGGCGGCGAGGACTCCCCCGCCGGAGCGACCACCACACCCGCCACCGGACCCGCCGCCGGACCGGCCGCCGGGGGCTCCGGGGCCGCCACCGGACCGGGCGCCGGACCGGCCGGCGGCACGACCACCCGACCGGCCGACCGGAGGACCACCGGCGCGGACACCGAGGTCGCCGACGGGGTCGCCGTGGTGGAGTGGCTGGCCGCCCAGCCCTGGTGCGACGGCCGGGTCGGCATGTTCGGGCTCGCCTGGGGCGGCTTCACCGCGCTCCGGATCGCCGCCCTCGCCCCCGAGGCGCTCAAGGCCGTCGTCACCGTCTGCTCCACCGACGACCGCTACGACAACGACGTCCACTATCTCGGCGGCTCCGTCCTCGCCGTGGACATGCACGCCTGGGCCGCCACCACGCTGGCCTTCGTCTGCCGCCCGCCCGACCCCCTCTACGCGGGCGAGCAGTGGCGCGAGCTCTGGCTGCGGCGGCTGGAGGCGGTCGAACCGGCCATCCACACCTGGCTCGCCCACCAGACCCGGGACGCCTACTGGGAGCGCGGCAGCCTGCGGGCGGCGTACGGCGCGATCGACGCGGCCGTCCTCGCGGTGGGCGGCTGGCACGACCCGTACCGGGACACCGTCCTCCGGCTGGTCGAGCACCTGCCGCCGGACCGGGTGCGCGGGATCATCGGCCCCTGGTCGCACCAGTACCCCGACCGGGGGCAGCCGCCCGGACCGGCGATCGGCTTCCTCCAGGAGACGCTGCGCTGGTGGGACCACCACCTCAAGGGCGTCGACACCGGGATCATGGCCGAGCCGCCGCTGCGCTGCTGGATCAGCGAGTCGCACCGGCCCGCCACCGTCTACCCGGAGCTGCCCGGACGCTGGGTGGGCGAGCCCGGCTGGCCGTCCCCGCACGTGACCCCGGTGGCGTACGCCCTCCAGGGCGAGCCGGTGCTGGTCCGCTCGCCGCAGTCGACCGGGCTGGACGCCGGGCGCTTCTTCCCCGCCGGCGACGACGCCGACCTGCCGCCGGACCAGCGCGCCGAGGACGCCCACTCGGCCTGCTTCGACTTCCCGGTGCCGGCGGGCGCCGACCCGATCGAGATCCTGGGCCGCCCCTCGGTGGAACTGGCGCTCCGCCCGGACGCCCCGACCGGCCAGGTGATCGCCCGGCTCTGTGACGTGGCCCCGGACGGCTCCTCCACCCTGGTCACCCGGGGCGCCCTCAACCTGGGTGCCCGGGAGGGGCGGGACCGGTCGGTGCCGTGCCGGATCGGGGAGACCGAGCGGTACGCCTTCCCGCTGGGCGGCATCGGCCACACCTTCCCGCCCGGCCACCGGGTCCGGCTCGCCGTCTCCTCCTCCTACTGGCCCTGGATCTGGCCGCGCCCGGACGGGGCCGGGTTCACCCTGGCGCCCGAGGGCAGCGCGCTGACCCTCCCGGTCCGTACCGCGCCCGCCACCGAGCCCCCGGCACCGGTACGCGGCGGGGCGTACGGCTCCGGGGACCCGGCCGACCCCGCCGGGACCGCGCCCGCGCCCGACCCCGCCACCGCCCGGGCGGCCGGGGCGGCGGCGACCTCCGGGGCCGACCCCCGGATCACCTTCGCCGAGCCCGAGCAGGCCGAGCCGCTCGGCGTCAGCGTGCCCGCCACCCTCGACGAGGAGCGGCCCGAGCGGCTGGTGGTACGGGACGTGGCGGCGGGGCTCTGGCGCCTTGAGGTGGCCCCCCGGCACGGCGACCCGGCGGGCACCCGGGTCTACCCGGACGGCCTGGAGCTCACCGAGGAGGTCCTGGACACGTACACCGTCCAGGAGGACGACCCGCTCTCCGCCCGCACCTGCTCCGAGTGGACCATCCGGCTGCACCGGCCGGACCTGTTCTGGAGCGCCACGGTACGCACCCGCTCGGAGATCGGCTGCGACGCCGAGTCCTTCCTCACCACCGACGAGGTGATCTGCGAGGACGGCGACGAGATCCTCTTCCACCGCACCTGGGAGAAACGCATCCCCCGCACGGCGGGCTGACCCCGGACGCCACCGGGCGCCACCGGCCGGACGCCACCGGCCGCCCCCGGGTACGGGCCGGGGGCTGCCCCGGATCCAGATCCAGATCCGGATCCGGCCCGGACCGCACGGTCCCGCGCGACGGGCCGCGCCCCGGCCCCGGCACGCGCGTACGGCGGCGCGGCACACCGGCCCGTGGCGCCGATGCGGCGTACCGCCGTCCGGCCGCCGGAGCCCCGTCGTAACGTGTCCCCCACACACGTGGAAAGCGAGGCAAGCACCGATGTCCGAGCAGAGCCCGCTCGACCTGGCCGAGGGGCACCCCTTCGGCCCGCACAACCTCCCGTACGGCGTCTTCTCCACCGCCGACGAGCCCGGACGCCGCCGGGTCGGCGTCCGCGTCGGTGACCATGTGCTCGACGCGGGCGCGGCGGCCCACGCCCTGGGCTCGCCGTACGCGGCGCTGCTGAGCCTGCCCAGCCTCAACGCCCTCCTCGCGGCGGGCCGCACCACCTGGCGTGATGTGCGCCGGGCGATCACCTCCTGGGTGACCGTCCCCGCCCACCGGCCCGACATAGAGCCGCTGTTCCACCCGCTGAGCGCGGTCACCCTGCATCTGCCGTACGACGTCGCGGACTACGTGGACTTCTACGCCTCCGAGCACCACGCCACCAACGTGGGCCGGATCTTCCGCCCGGACGGCGAGCCGCTCACCCCCAACTGGAAGCATCTGCCCATCGGTTACCACGGCCGCTCCGGCACCGTCGTGGTCTCCGGTACGGACATCACGCGCCCGTCCGGCCAGCGCAAGGCCCCGGCCGACCCGGCGCCGGTCTTCGGGCCCTCGGTGAAGCTGGACATCGAGGCGGAGGTCGGCTTCGTCGTCGGCACCCCCTCGCGGCTGGGCCACCCGGTCGGGATTGCCGGCTTCCGCGACCATGTCTTCGGGCTCTCGCTGCTCAACGACTGGTCGGCGCGGGACATCCAGGCGTGGGAGTACGTGCCGCTGGGCCCGTTCCTCGGCAAGTCGTTCGCGACCTCGGTGTCGGCCTGGGTGACCCCGCTGGAGGCGCTGGACCAGGCCCGGGTCGCCCCGCCCGCCCGGGACTTCCCGCTCCTGCCGTACCTGGACGACGGCGCGGCCGACGAGCCGGGCGGCTTCGACCTGCGGATCACCGTGCGGATCAACGGCGAGGTGGTCGCGGAGCCGCCGTTCTCCTCCATGTACTGGACGGCCGCCCAGCAGCTCGCGCACATGACGGTCAACGGCGCCTCGCTGCGCACCGGTGACCTGTACGGCTCCGGCACGGTGAGCGGACCCGAGGCCCACCAGCGCGGCTCGCTCCTCGAACTGACCTGGAACGGCCAGGAGCCGGTCGGGGCCGGCGGCGGGAAGCGCACCTTCCTGGAGGACGGCGACGAGGTCACCCTGACCGCCTGGGCACCCGGCCCGGACGGCCTCAGGGTCGGCCTGGGCGAGGTCACCGGCCGCATCCTCCCGGCGGACGCCCGCTAGCCGCCCGGCCCGACGCCCCGGCCCGGCCGGCCGGCCGGGAAGACGGGTGCCCGGACCGGGCGCGTACCGGTCCGGGCACCGAGCCCCGCGCGGCGGGCTCAGCCGCGCGTCACCATGGCCGTACGGCGGTCAGGCGCCGGCCGGTCACGCCGCCCGCCAGAGCGTCGGCGTCCTCGGCGGCTCCCAGCCGGTGATCGCGGTGTGGGTGATCAGGCAGACATAGGCACGGCCCGCGTAGGTGACCCGGGCCCCGGCCTGGTAGCGGGTGCCGGCCTTCCAGGTGGTGGTGGGCGGGTCGGTGGGGCCCGGTCCGCCCCGGACGTCCAGCACGAAGTCGAACGCCGCCTCCTTGGCGCTGCCCACGTCCCGGATCGTCATCAGCAGCCGGGCGTCGAAGATCGGGTCGGTGTTGTTGCGCGGCTCGCCCGGGAAGTACAACTGGCTGGTCAGGATCGGCTGGTTGGGCGCCTGTGCCTTGACGTGGATGTGCCGGGTGCGGCCCGGGTAGAGCCCCGGCACGATGGTGGTGAGGGTGTACGCGCCGTTGGCGTCGGTGAACTGGTGGCCCCGGAAGCGGAATCCGGTGTTGTCGTAGGCGCCGTTGTTGTCGGCCTGCCAGAAGTCCAGCAGCACATGGGCGAGCGGCCGGCAGTCGAGCCCGAAGACATAGCCGGTCACGGTGAGCCGGGTACCGACCGTGTTCGGCTCCAGCAGCGAGGCGCGCTCCGGCGAGTTGGGCTTGAAGTACGGCCCCTCGGTCTGCGGCGGCGTCGGCTCGTCGCCGTCGTCGCAGGAGGGGGTGGGCTCCAGCGTCCCGCCGGTCGCGGTGACCGCGCGGGCCAGCGCCGGTACGCCCATCAGCGCGGCGGGCGCGGCCAGTCCCGCCGCCACGGCCGCGCGCAGCACGGACTTGCGGCTGGGGTGCCGGGCCGGGGGCGGCTCCGGGGTGGTGGGGGAGTCGTACGGGTGGTCCGAGGTGCCCGGGGTGCTGGGGGTGTCGGGGATGTCACCGGCCATGCCTGCTCCTCGTGAGATGCGTCGGGGTCGGCAACGAACCTACGGTCGGCGCCAGTTGGCGGCGATGGACGGGATCCGGTGGTCGTGGTGGATTTCTCCGCCGCGCCGGAAGTCGCCGGGACTCACCCCGGTCTCGCGCCGGAAGAAGCGGCAGAAGTACGCCGGATCGGCCAGACCGACCCGTACCGCCACCTGTCGTACGGTGAGGTCGGTACGGGCCAGCAGCCGCTTGGCCTCGGCGGTGCGGGCCTCCCGGATCAGCCGGCCCGGGGTGCGGCCGGTGGCCGTCTTGACCGCCTCGGTGAGATGGCCGGGGCTCACCCCGATCCGCTCGGCGCAGGCCGCCACCGACCAGAGCGCCGGATCGGCGTCCGCGATCAGCCGGGCGAACTCCACCGCCACCACGTCGGCCCGGGTGCGGACAGGGGCCGGCAGCGGGGACCCGGAGAGCCGCGCGGCCCGGGCGGCCCGGACGACCAGCACATGGAGCAGCGACCGCAGCACGGTGTCGAAGCCGTCGGCGCCCCGCCGGTACTCCTCGTGGAGGTCGTCCATGAGCCGGGTGGTGGAGCTCTGGGCGACCGGGTCCAGGCTCAGCCAGGGCCGCCCGCCGAGCCGCCGCAGCAGCTCCCGGTCCTCCGGGTGGTCCACCAGGAAGTGGTCGGTGAAGAGCAGCAGGCTCCCCTCAAGGTCCCGGGCGTCCTCCCAGTGGTGCACCTGCCCCGGGACGATGACACAGAGGTGCGGCGGGCGCAGCGGCCAGCGGGCCAGATCCACCACATGGCTGCCGGTGCCGCCGGTGACATGGACGATCTCGTAGAAGGTGTGCCGGTGCGGGAAGTCGGCACGCGCCTCCGGCCCGAAGGTGTCGAAGGTGCCGACCGCCAGCGGCAGCAGATTGGGTGTCGGCACGTGCAGCCGGTGCATGGGCGGCGCTTCGGCCACCTCCGCGCGCGCCGGCCGGGTCAGTACCGTGGCTCCTCGCACCGCCATTGCCGCCACATCCTTCTCAAGGTCCAGACCATGAGCGGAGTTCCACCATGGCATCCGGGCGGCCCGCTTGACCGCGCCTTGACCCCACACGGCGAAAACCGGCCCCTCCCCCGGCGCCCGGACCCGTCCTGGACAACGGCGAACCTGCGGCCCTCCGCAGTGCCCCCGGCGCCCGGGCCCGCACACGCGAAAGGCGTCCGGCCCGGCACCTCCCGCCTGCGAGCACGGGAAGTACCGGCCGGACGCCTCCGCTCGGCGGACGGACAGGCGACAGGCGGCGGGCCCGGAGGCCCGCCGCCTCACCGCCTCACCCCCTCACCCCCTCACCGCACGAACACCCCCGCCTGCCCCGCCAGATCGAGGAAGTACTGCGGCGCCAGCCCCAGCACCAGGGTCACCGCCACCCCCACCCCGATCGTGGTCATGGTGAGCGGCGAGGGCACCGCCACGGTCGGGCCGTCGGCCTGCGGCTCGCTGAAGAACATCAGCACGATGACCCGGATGTAGAAGAAGGCGGCGATCGCGGAGGAGATCACACCGACCACCACCAGCACCCCGGCGCCACCCTCCGCCGCCGCCTTGAAGACCGCGAACTTCCCGGTGAAGCCCGAGGTCAGCGGGATGCCCGCGAAGGCCAGCAGAAAGACCCCGAAGACCGCCGCCACCAGCGGCGAACGGCGGCCCAGACCGGCCCACTTGGCGAGATGGGTCGCCTCGCCGCCCGCGTCCCGGACCAGGGTGACCACGGCGAAGGCGCCGATGGTCACGAAGGAGTAGGCCGCCAGATAGAAGAGGACCGAGGAGACCCCGGACGGGGTGGCCGCCACCACACCGGCCAGGATGAAGCCGGCGTGGGCGATCGAGGAGTAGGCCAGCAGCCGCTTGATGTCGGTCTGGGTGATGGCCACGACCGCGCCCGCCAGCATGGTCACGATGGCCACGCCCCACATCACCGGCCGCCAGTCCCAGCGCAGCCCCGGCAGCACCACGTACAGCAGCCGCAGCAGCGCGCCGAAGGCGGCCACCTTGGTCGCGGCGGCCATGAAGCCGGTGACCGGGGTCGGCGCGCCCTGGTAGACGTCCGGGGTCCACATGTGGAACGGCACCGCGCCCACCTTGAAGAGCAGCCCCATCAGCACCAGCGCGAAGCCGATGAGCAGCAGGGCGTCATTGCCCATGGTGGAGGCGAGCGCCGGATCGACCGGGGCGGCCGAGCCGTCCACCACGTCCGCGATCCGGCCGTACGAGACGGAGCCCGCGTAGCCGTAGAGCAGGGCGATCCCGAAGAGCAGGAAGGCCGAGGAGAAGGCGCCCAGCAGGAAGTACTTGACCGCCGCCTCCTGGGACATCAGCCGCTTCCGCCGGGCCACCGCGCAGAGCAGATAGAGGGGCAGCGAGAAGACCTCCAGCGCGATGAAGAGCGTCAGCAGGTCATTGGCGGCCGGGAAGACCAGCATCCCGGCGACCGCGAAGAGGGCCAGCGGGAAGACCTCGGTGGTGGTGAATCCGGCCCGGACCGCGGCCTTCTCCTGCTCGCTGCCGGGCACGGCCGCCGCCTCGGCGGCGAAGGAGTCCACCCGGTGGCCGTGGTCGGCCGGGTCGAGCCGGCGCTCGGCGAAGGTGAACACCGCCACCAGCGAGGCGAGCAGAATCGTCCCCTGGAGGAAGAGCGCCGGACCGTCCACGGCGACGGCCCCCATGGCGGCGATCCCCGCCCGGGTGGTGGCGTGCCCCCCGGCGGCCAGCCCGACCACCGCCGCGAAGGCGGCGGCGAGCGCGACCACGGTGAGGAAGAGCTGCGCGTAGTGGCGGAACCGGCGCGGCACGAACGCCTCCAGCAGGACGGCGATCACCGCCGCGCCCAGCACGATCAGCACCGGCGCCAGCTGGGCGTACTCGATCTTCGGCGTGGGGATCCGCTCGACCGGCCGGGCGGCGGCCAGCGTCATCCTCGCCACCGCGTGCGCCGCCTCGTGCGCCGCGCCGGACGCCGCCCCGTGCGCCGCGGCATCCGCCGTGCCGCCCGGCGCCGACTCCGTCCACAGGCTGTGGACACCTGGAGCGCTCAGGGCGCTCCCACTCCATGCGCTCACTTGGCCGCCTCCACCTCGGGCCGGGGGTCCTGCTGCTTGACGTCGGACATGGTGTGCCGGACGGCCGGGTCGACGATCTCGGTCAGCGGCTTGGGAAAGACGCCGAGGAAGAACAGCAGCGCGATCAGCGGCGCGACCACCAGCAGCTCACGCGGCCGGAGGTCCTTCACCGCCCGGACGTCCTCCTTCACCGGGCCGGTCATGGTCCGCTGGTAGAGCACCAGCGTGTAGAGCGCGGCGAGCACGATGCCGGTGGTGGCGACGATCCCGGCCGCCGGATAGCGGGCGAAGGTGCCCACCAGCACCAGGAACTCGCTGACGAACGGGGCGAGTCCGGGGAGCGAGAGGGTGGCCAGGGAGCCGATCAGGAAGGTGCCGGCGAGCACCGGCGCCACCTTCTGCACCCCGCCGTAGTCCGCGATCAGCCGGGAACCGCGCCGGGAGATCAGGAAACCGGCCACCAGCATCAGCACGGCCGTCGAGATCCCGTGGTTGACCATGTAGAGCGTGGCCCCGCTCTGGCCCTGGCTGGTCATCGCGAAGATGCCCAGCACGATGAAGCCGAAGTGCGAGATCGAGGCGTACGCCACCAGCCGCTTGATGTCCCGCTGGCCGACCGCGAGCAGCGCCCCGTAGACGATGCTGACCAGGGCCAGCACCACGATCACCGGGGTGGCCCACCGGGACGCCTCCGGGAAGAGCTGGAGGCAGAACCGCAGCATGGCGAAGGTGCCGACCTTGTCCACCACGGCGGTGATCAGCACCGCGACCGGGGCGGTGGCCTCGCCCATGGCGTTGGGCAGCCAGGTGTGCAGCGGCCAGAGCGGCGCCTTCACCGCGAAGGCGAAGAAGAAGCCGAGGAACAGCAGCCGTTCGGTGCTGGTCGCCATGGTCAGGTCACCGCTCGCCCGGGCTTCCACGATCCCGGGGAGCGAGAAGTTCCCCGCCACCGCGTAGAGCCCGACGACGGCGGCCAGCATGATCAGCCCGCCGATCAGGTTGTAGAGGAGGAACTTCACCGCCGCGTACGACCGCTGGGCGGCGGCGTGCTCGTCGCTCCCGGCGTGCGCCCGGTCCCCGAAGCCGCCGATGAGGAAGTACATCGGGATGAGCATGGCCTCGAAGAGCAGATAGAAGAGGAAGACGTCGGTGGCCTCGAAGGAGAGGATCACCATCGCCTCGACCATCAGGATCAGCGCGAAGAACCCCTGGGTCGGCCGCCACCGCCTGGTCGCGGTCGCCGCGGGTTCGTCGGCGTCGTTCCACCCCGCCGCCACGATGAACGGGATCAGCAGCGCGGTGAGCGCGATCAGCGCCACCCCGATGCCGTCCACGCCCAGTTCGTAGCGGACGCCGAAGTCCGCGATCCAGGCGTGCGACTCGGTGAGCTGGTAGCGGGCGCCGCCGGGCTCGAAGCGGACGGTCACCACGGCGGCGAGCACCAGGGTGCCGAGCGAGACCAGCAGCGCCAGCCACTTGGCGGCGGTGCGCCGGCCGGCCGGGACGGCGGCGGTGAGCACCGCGCCGGCGGCGGGCAGGACCGCGGTGGCGGTCAGCAGCGGAAAGGACATCCCGTCACACCGCCCTCATCAGCAGGGTCGCGGCGATCAGCACCGCCGTACCTCCGAACATCGAGACCGCGTAGGAGCGGGCGTAGCCGTTCTGGAGCTTGCGCAGCCGGCCGGAGAGTCCGCCGACCGAGGCGGCGGTGCCGTTGACCACGCCGTCGACCAGGGTGTGGTCCACATAGACCAGCGAGCGGGTGAGGTGCTCGCCACCCCGGACCAGCACCACATGGTTGAAGTCGTCCTGGAGCAGATCGCGGCGGGCGGCCCGGGTGAGCAGCGAGCCGCGCGGGGCGGTGACCGGTACCGGCCGGCGGCCGTACTGCGCGTACGCCAGCCCGGCTCCCGCCAGCAGCACCACCAGGGTGGCGGTGGTGATCACGGCGGCGGACACCGGTGGATGGCCGTGCTCGAACCGGGTCACCGGCTCCAGCCAGTGGACGAAGGCGCTGTTGATCGAGAAGAGCCCGCCCGCGAAGACCGAGCCGAAGGCCAGCACGATCATCGGCACGGTCATCGACCTCGGGGACTCGTGCGGGTCCGGCAGCTCGCCGGCCGGGTGGCCCGCCGGGCCCTCCGCCGCCGGACTTCCCACCGGTCCGGCTGCCAGGTGCCTCCCGTCGTCTGCGGCGGCCGGTTCCACGTCGGGGGCCCGGTGCGGGTCCGGCGCCGGCTGCCAGCGCTTCTCGCCGAAGAAGGTCATGATCATCACCCGGGTCATGTAGTACGCGGTGATGCCCGCGCCCAGCAGGGTGACCGCGCCCAGGATCCAGCCCTCGGTGCCGCCCTTGGCGAAGGCCGCCTCGATGATCTTGTCCTTGGACCAGAAGCCGGAGAGCCCCGGGAAGCCGATGATCGCCAGATAGCCGAGCCCGAAGGTGACGAAGGTGACCGGCATGTACGCGCGCAGGCCGCCGTACTTGCGCATGTCGACCTCGTCGTTCATCCCGTGCATCACCGAGCCGGCGCCGAGGAAGAGCCCGGCCTTGAAGAAGCCGTGAGTGACCAGGTGCATGATGGCGAAGGCGTACCCGATCGGGCCGAGCCCGGCGGCCAGCACCATGTAGCCGATCTGCGACATGGTCGAACCGGCCAGCGCCTTCTTGATGTCGTCCTTGGCGCAACCGACGATCGCACCGAAGAGCAGCGTCACCGCGCCGACCGTCACCACCGCCGTCTGCGCGGTGGGCGCCGCGTCGAAGATCGCCCCGGACCGGGTGATCAGATAGACGCCCGCGGTGACCATGGTGGCCGCGTGGATCAGCGCGGAGACCGGGGTCGGGCCCTCCATCGCGTCCCCCAGCCAGGACTGGAGCGGCACCTGTGCCGACTTGCCGCAGGCGGCGAGGAGCAGCATCAGCCCGATGGCGGTGAGCGTCCCCTCGGACGCCTTGTCCGCCGTCGCCAGCACCGGTCCGAAGGCGAAGGTCCCGAAGGTGGTGAACATCAGCATGATGGCGATCGACAGGCCGATGTCCCCGACCCGGTTGACCAGGAACGCCTTCTTCGCCGCCGTCGCCGCGCTCGGCTTGTGCTGCCAGAAGCCGATCAGCAGATACGAGGCGAGGCCGACGCCCTCCCAGCCGAAGTACAGCAGCAGGTAGTTGTCGGCCAGCACCAGCAGCAGCATCGCCGCCAGGAACAGATTGAGGTAGCCGAAGAAGCGGCGCCGGCGCTCGTCGTGCTCCATGTAGCCGATCGAGTAGACATGGATGAGCGTGCCGACGCCGGTGATCAGCAGGACGAAGGTCATCGACAACTGGTCGAGCTGGAAGGCGAGATCGGCCCGGAAGCTCTCCACCGGCACCCAGGTGTACAGGGTCTGGTGCAGCGCCCGGTCCTCGGCGCCCCGGCCCAGCATGCCGAAGAAGAGCACCGCGGCGACGACGAACGAGGCCGCCGCGAGCAGGGTGCCGAGCCAGTGGCCGGCCGCGTCGAGCCGGCGGCCGCCGCAGAGCAGCACCGCCGCTCCCAGCAGGGGCGCCGCGACGAGCAGCGCGATCAGGTTCTCCACGGATTCAGCCCCTCACAGCTTCATCAGGCTGGCGTCGTCGACCGAGGCCGAGTGGCGGGAACGGAACAGCGACACGATGATCGCCAGCCCGACCACGACCTCCGCTGCGGCGACGACCATCGTGAAGAACGCGATGATCTGGCCGTCGAGGTTGCCGTGCAGCCGGGAGAAGGCGACGAACGCGAGGTTGCAGGCGTTGAGCATCAGCTCCACGCACATGAAGACCACGATCGCGTTCCGCCGGATCAGCACCCCGGCCGCGCCGATGGTGAACAACAGGGCGGCGAGATAGAGGTAGTTGACGGGATTCACTGGGCGTTCTCCTCCTCACGCCGGTTCGCGGGCCGGTCACCGGGACGGTCGCCGGGAGGATCATCGGCACGGTCGCCGGCCCGGGGGTCCCCGGAGTCGCGGGGCCGGGGCGGCTCGTACGGCCGGCGGCCGAGCCGCTCCTCGGAGCGCCGCTCCAGCGCCCGCAGGTCGGCCATCGCCTCGGGGGACACATCGCGGATCTGGCCGCGCGCCCGCAGGGTGCGGCTCACGGTCAGCTCCGAGGGGGTGCCGTCGGGCAGCAGCCCGGCGACGTCCACCGCGTTGTGCCGGGCGTAGACCCCGGGCGCGGGCAGCGGCGGCAGCTGCCTGCCCTCCCGGACCCGCTGCTCGGCCAGCTCCCGCTGGGTGCGGGCGCGTTCGGTGCGCTCCCGGTGGGTGAGGACCATGGCACCGACGGCCGCGGTGATCAGCAGGGCGCCGGTGATCTCGAAGGCGAAGACGTACCGGGTGAAGATCAGAGCCGCCAGACCCTCCACATTGCCGCCGGAGTTGGCCGCGCCCAGACCGGTGAAGGTGTCCAGCGAGGCATGGCCGATCCCGGCGGCGAGCAGCACCCCGAAGCCGAGACCGCAGGCCACCGCCCACCAGCGCTGGCCCTTGATGGTCTCCTTCAGCGAGTCGGCGGCGGTGACCCCGACCAGCATCACCACGAAGAGGAAGAGCATCATGATCGCGCCGGTGTAGACGACGATCTGGACGATGCCCAGGAAGTACGCCCCGTTGGCGAGGTAGAAGACGGCCAGGATGATCATCGTCCCGGCCAGGCAGAGGGCGCTGTGCACCGCCTTGCGCATCAGAATGGTGCAGAGCGCCCCGGCGACGGCGACCGTGCCGAGGATCCAGAACTGCACGGCCTCACCGGTGGAGGTGAGCGAGGCGGCGGTGGTCACCCCGTGGAGTGCGGCGCTCATGCCCCCGCCTCCTTCCCCGGCGTCCCGGACGAGGCCGGCCCGGCCGTCGGTCCGGGGCCCGGAGCCGGCCGGGCCGCCGGTCCGGCGGACGGCGCGGCCCCGGCCCCGGCGGCCGGAGCGGACCCGGTTCCGGCGGCCGATGCCGGCCCGGCCGCCAGGCCGGAGGCCGAGGGCGCGGCCGGCTCCTCCTCGCCGAAGACCGACTCGCCCTCCTGCGGCTTCTGGTCGCCGCCCGCCCCCTTGCTCCGGGCCGGCTGCGGGACCGTGCCGGGGGCGGCCCCGGTGACCCGGCCCCGGTAGTAGTCGCCCTCGTCCATACCGGGGTAGATGGCGTGCGGCGAGTCGACCATGCCCTCGTCCAGACCGGCGAGGAGCTGCTCCTTGGTGTAGATCAGGTTCTCCCGGGAGCTGTCCGCGAGCTCGAACTCATTGGTCATGGTGAGGGCGCGGGTGGGGCACGCCTCGATGCAGAGCCCGCAGAGAATGCAGCGGGCGTAGTTGATCTGGTAGACCCGGCCGTACCGCTCACCGGGCGAGTACCGCTCCTCGTCGGTGTTGTCCGCGCCCTCCACATAGATGGCGTCGGCCGGGCAGGCCCAGGCGCACAGCTCGCAGCCCACGCACTTCTCCAGCCCGTCCGGATGGCGGTTGAGCTGGTGCCGGCCGTGGAAGCGCGGCGCCGTGGTCTTCGGCTGCTCCGGATACTGCTCGGTCAGGCGCTTCTTGAACATGGCCTTGAAGGTCACGCCGAAGCCCGCGACCGGGTTCTGGAAGTCAGACACCGCCGGTCTCCTTTCCATCACTCTCGGTAGCAGTATCGGGGCCGCCACTGACAATCAGCTCCCGCTCGTGGCGGGGCCGCCTGCGGGGCACCGGGGGCAGGGTCTGGCCGGGCAGCGGCGGCACCGGGAATCCGCCGGCCATCGGGTCGAACTCCCCGCCCGGCGGCGCGGCCTCGGCCTCCTCCCCGGCCCGCCGGTCCCGGAAGGCGTCGGCGGCGAAGGAGAGCAGCAGCACCACCAGCACCGCGCCCGCGACGTACAGCACGATCTGCTGGAAGTCGTAGTTCTCGTTGCGCAGCGCCCGGACGGTGGCCACCAGCATCAGCCAGACCACCGAGACCGGGATCAGCACCTTCCAGCCCAACTTCATCAGCTGGTCGTACCGGACCCGGGGCAGGGTGCCGCGCAGCCAGATGAAGAAGAACAGCAGCAGCTGCACCTTGACGGTGAACCAGAGCAGCGGCCACCAGCCGTGGTTGGCGCCCTCCCAGAACGCCGAGACGGGGTACGGCACCCGCCAGCCGCCCAGGAAGAGCGTCGCCGACACCGCCGAGACGGTGACCATGTTGACGTACTCGGCCAGCATGAACATCGCGAACTTGATGGAGCTGTACTCGGTGTTGAAGCCGCCCACCAGGTCGCCCTCGGACTCCGGCATGTCGAACGGCGCCCGGTTGGTCTCGCCCACCATGGTGATCACATAGATCACGAAGGACACCGGCAGCAGCACGATGTACCAGCGGTCCGCCTGCGCCTCCACGATCGCGGAGGTGGACATCGAGCCGGAGTAGAGGAAGACCGAGGCGAACGCGGCACCCATGGCGATCTCGTAACTGATCATCTGGGCGCACGAGCGGAGCCCGCCGAGCAGCGGATAGGTCGAGCCGGACGACCAGCCCGCCAGCACGATGCCGTAGATCCCGACCGAGGCCACCGCGAGGATGTAGAGCATCGCGATCGGCAGATCGGTGAGCTGCATGGTGGTGCGGTGCCCGAAGACCGACACCTCGTTGCCGGCCGGTCCGAAGGGGATGACCGCGATCGCCATGAAGGCGGGGATGGCGGCGACCACCGGCGCGAGGACGTACACCACCTTGTCGGCCCGCTTGACGATCACGTCCTCCTTGAGCATCAGCTTGACGCCGTCCGCGAGGGACTGGAGGAGACCCCAGGGGCCGTGCCGGTTGGGCCCGATGCGCAGCTGCATCCAGGCCACCACCTTGCGCTCCCACACGATGGAGAAGAGCACGGTGACCATGAGGAAGGCGAAGCAGAACACCGCCTTGACCACCACCAGCCACCACGGGTCGCGGCCGAACAGCGAGAGGTCCTCGGCCGCGAGGAGACTTCCCGGCTGCGCCGCGAGCGGTACGAGCGCGGTCATGCGCACACCTCCGGTACGGAAGCGGGGACGGGAGCGGTCCGGCCCGGGCGGGGCCGTACGGGGAAGGGCGAGACGGCGTACGGGAGGTACGAGCCGGACGGCGGTCCGGACGGTCCGTACGGGTATGCGGCCAAGCGCTTGGAAGGCGCCTGCTCCGTGCCCCGGGTATCCGCCGGCCGCCCGGGGGCCCGGGTCCGGTTCGTCACGGCCGCACCTCCGGTCCCCGGTCGCCGGGAGCGGACGCCGGGCCGCCGGAAACCGGACCCGGACGTGAGGACGCCGGGCCGCCGGAGACCGAGCCCGGACCCGGGGCCGCCGGGCCGCCAGGAGCGGCGCCCGAACCCGCCGGCCCACCGGAAGCGGAGCCCGCGCCCGGACCGGGACCCGGCCCCGCCACCGGCGCTCCGCCCCCCGGGCCGCCCGGCCCGATCCGCACCGGTCGGCCCGGCGCGGCGCCCGTGTCGGAGAGGACGCCGCCGCCCGTGGAGTTGAGCGGCAGCCACACCACCCGGTCGGGCATCTCGGTGACCCGCAGCGGCAGCCGCACCGTCCCGGCGGGCCCGGTGACGGCCAGCGGCTCGCCGTCCCGGACCCCGGCACCCGCCGCCGTGGCCGCCGACAGCCGGGCGACCGGGGCGTGCCGGGTGCCGGCCAGCGCCTCGTCGCCCTGCTGCAACAGCCCCTGGTCCAGCAGCAGCCGGTGACCGGCCAGCACCGCCTCGCCCGCACCGGGGCGGGGCAGCGGCCGGGTGGGTTCGGCCGGGTCGGCGGCGCGCGGCCCGTCCCAGGCGTCCAGCCGGTGCAGCTCGCGGCGGGCCGCGCTCACGTCCGGCAGCGCGAAGTGCACGTCCATGGCGTCGGCCAGCATGTGCAGCACCCGGCCGTCGGAGGGTGCCAGCCGCCGGGTCATCTGCTCCGGCTTCAGCGCGGCCTCGAACGGGCGGAGCCGGCCCTCCCAGTTGAGGAAGGCCCCGGACTTCTCGGCGACCGCCGCCACCGGCAGCACCACGTCGGCCCGCTCGGTCACCTCGCCCGGCCGCAGCTCCAGCGAGACCACGAAGGCCGCGTCCAGCGCCTCCCGGGCCCGGGCCGGGTCCGGCAGGTCGGCCACCTCCACGCCGCCGACCAGCAGCGCGCCCAGCTCACCGGTGGCCGCGGCCGCCAGCATCTGTCCGGTGTCCCGGCCGTACCGGTGCGGCAGCTCCCGGACGCCCCAGACGGTCGCCGTCTCCGCGCGGGCCCGGGGATCGGTGGCGGGCCGGCCGCCGGGCAGCAGCGAGGGCAGGGCGCCCACCTCGACGGCGCCCCGCTCCCCCGCCCGGCGCGGGATCCAGACCAGCCGGGCGCCGGTCGCGGTGGCGGTGCGCACGGCGGCGGTCAGCCCGCCCGCCACGGCCGCCAGCCGTTCGCCGACCACCAGCACGGCGCCCGGTTCGCGCAGCGCCCGTACCGCCTCGGCGCCGTCGCCCTCCAGGGTGCCGCCGGCCCCGATCCCGGTGGCCAGCGCGTCCAGCCACTCGGGCTCGGTACCGGGCGCGGCCGGCAGCAGGGTGCCGCCCGCCCTGGTGAGCCCCCGGGTGGCGTACGGGGCCAGGGCGAAGAGCCGCAGGCCGCGCTTGCGCCAGCCCTTGCGCAGCCGCAGGAAGACCCCGGGGGCCTCCTCCTCCGCCTCGAACCCGGCCAGCAGCACCACCGGGGCGGCCTCCAGGGCGGAGTGGTCGACACCGGCCCCGTCCAGATCGCGGCCGTGCCCCGCCACCCGGGCGGCCAGGAAGTCGGCCTCCTCGCCGCTGTGCGGCCGGGCGCGGAAGTCCACGTCGTTGGTGTCAAGCGCCACCCGGGCGAACTTCGCGTAGGCGTAGGCGTCCTCGACGGTCAGCCGGCCGCCGGTGAGCACTCCGGTGCGCCCCCGGATCAGTCCGCGCGCCGCCGCCTCCAGCGCCTCCGGCCAGGAGGCGGGCTCCAGCGCACCGGTGGCCGGGTCGCGGACCAGCGGGGTGGTGAGCCGGTCGCGCTGCTGGGCGTACCGGAACGCGAACCGCCCCTTGTCGCACATCCACTCCTCGTTGACCTCCGGGTCCTCGGCCGCCATCCGGCGCATCACCTTGCCGCGCCGGTGGTCGGTCCGGGAGGCGCAGCCGCCCGCGCAGTGCTCGCAGACGCTGGGCGAGGAGACCAGGTCGAAGGGGCGGGAGCGGAACCGGTACGCCGCCGAGGTGAGCGCGCCGACCGGGCAGATCTGGATGGTGTTGCCGGAGAAGTAGGACTGGAAGGGGTCGCCCTCGCCGGTGCCGACCTGCTGGAGGGCGCCCCGCTCGACCAGTTCGATCATCGGGTCGCCGGCGATCTGGTTGGAGAACCGGGTGCAGCGGGCGCAGAGCACGCACCGCTCCCGGTCCAGCAGCACCTGGGTGGAGATCGGCACCGGCTTCTCGTAGGTCCGCTTCCGGCCCTCGAAGCGGGAGTCCGCCCGGCCGTGCGACATCGCCTGGTTCTGGAGCGGGCACTCGCCGCCCTTGTCGCAGACCGGGCAGTCCAGCGGGTGGTTGATGAGCAGCAGCTCCATCACCCCGACCTGCGCCTTCTCCGCGACCGGCGAGGAGAGCTGGGACTTCACCACCATCCCGTCGGTGCAGGTGATGGTGCAGGAGGCCATCGGCTTGCGCTGGCCCTCCACCTCCACGATGCACTGGCGGCAGGCGCCCGCCGGGTCGAGCAGCGGGTGGTCGCAGAAGCGCGGGATCTCGATGCCGAGCTGTTCGGCGGCGCGGATCACCAGGGTGCCCTTGGGCACCGAGATCTCGATGCCGTCGATGGTCAGGGTGACCAGGTCCTCCGGCGGGGTCGCCGCGGCCCCGCCGGGGGGGTTGGCCGTGGTGACGGTCATGCCCGCACCTCCAGATGAGTGTCCGCCCAGGCGGTCGACCTGGCCGGGTCGAAGGGGCAGCCGCGGCCGGTGATGTGCTCCTCGTACTCGGCCCGGAAGTACTTCAGCGAGGAGAAGATCGGTGAGGCGGCGCCGTCCCCGAGCGCGCAGAACGACTTGCCGTTGATGTTGTCCGCGATGTCCGCGAGCTTCTCCAGGTCGGCCGTCGCGCCCTTGCCGGCCTCGATGTCCCGGAGCAGCTGGACGAGCCAGTAGGTGCCCTCCCGGCAGGGGGTGCACTTGCCGCAGGACTCATGGGCGTAGAACTCGGTCCACCGGGTGACCGCCCGCACCACGCAGGTGGTCTCGTCGAAGCACTGGAGCGCCTTGGTGCCGAGCATCGACCCGGCGGCGCCCACGCCCTCGTAGTCCAGCGGCACGTCCAGGTGCTCGTCGGTGAACATCGGCGTGGACGAGCCGCCCGGGGTCCAGAACTTCAGCCGGTGGCCCGGCCGCATCCCGCCGCTCAGATCGAGCAGCTGGCGCAGGGTGATGCCGAGCGGCGCCTCGTACTGGCCGGGCGCGGCGACATGGCCGCTGAGCGAGTAGAGGGTGAAGCCGGGCGACTTCTCGGTGCCCAGCGAGGTGAACCACTCCTTGCCCCGGTGCAGGATCGCCGGGACCGAGGCGATGGACTCGACGTTGTTCACCACCGTGGGACAGGCGTAGAGGCCGGCGACCGCCGGGAACGGGGGCCGCAGCCGGGGCTGGCCGCGCCGGCCCTCCAGCGAGTCCAGCAGCGCGGTCTCCTCGCCGCAGATGTACGCGCCGGCCCCGGCGTGCACGGTGAGTTCGAGGTCCAGGCCGCTGCCGAGGATGTCGCGGCCGAGGTAGCCGGCCTCGTACGCCTCGCGCACCGCCTCGTGCAGCCGGCGCAGCACCGGGACGACCTCGCCGCGCAGATAGACGAAGGCGTGCGAGGAGCGGATCGCGTAGCAGGCGATCACGATGCCCTCGATCAGCGAGTGCGGGTTGGCGAAGAGCAGCGGGATGTCCTTGCAGGTGCCCGGCTCGGACTCGTCGGCGTTGACCACGAGGTAGTGCGGCTTGCCGTCGCCCTGCGGGATGAACTGCCACTTCATCCCGGTGGGGAAGCCGGCGCCGCCGCGTCCGCGCAGCCCGGCGTCCTTGACGTACGCGATCAGGTCGTCGGGGGTCATGGCGAGGGCCTTCTTCAGCCCCTCGTACCCCTCGTGGCGCTTGTAGGTCTCCAGCGTCCAGGACTCGGGCTGGTCCCAGAACGCCGACAGCACGGGTGCGAGCAGCTTGTCCGGACTGCGGTCCTGGCCGGTGGTCGCGGCTGCCACGGTCATCACTCCCCCTCCTCGGCGGTGGGTCCGGCCGGGTGGTGCGGGTCGGAGGCCGAGGTGTCCTGCGGTGCGTCGTGCGAGCTGAGGTGCTCGGAGTTGGGCGAGGTCTTCTCGGGGTCCGGGGCCTTGCCCGCGCCCCGGGCCTTCCCGGCGCCCGGGGTCTTCCGGGGTCCCCCGGTGCCCGGGGTCTTCCCAGCGCCGGCGGCCTTACGGGCCTCCCCGGCCTCCGGGGCGCCCGGCCGGGAGTCCGGAGCCTCCGGTACGTCCCCGGGTGCGGCCCCGGCCTCGTCGGCGTCACGCGGGTGGACGATCCGGGCGGGTGCGATCTCGCCCTTGGCGAGCCGGAGTCCGGCGAGCGAGGCGGGTCCCGCGCCGCCGGTCGCCGCCACCGCGCCCGGCCGCGGGTCCGGGAAGCCGGCCAGGATGCGGGCGGTCTCCTTGTACGTGCAGAGCGGGGCGCCCCGGGTGGGGGCGACCGGGCGGCCGGCCCGGAGGTCGTCCACCAGCCGCTTGGCGGAGTCCGGCGTCTGGTTGTCGAAGAACTCCCAGTTGACCATCACCACCGGGGCGAAGTCGCAGGCCGCGTTGCACTCGATGTGCTCCAGCGTGACCGCGCCGTCCCCGGTCGTCTCGCCGTTGCCGACGCCCAGGTGCTCCTGGAGCTCGGCGAAGATGGCGTCGCCGCCCAGGACCGCGCAGAGCGTGTTGGTGCAGACGCCGACCTGGTAGTCGCCGGAGGGCTTGCGCCGGTACATGGAGTAGAAGGTGGCGACGGCCGTCACCTCGGCGGTGGTCAGCCCGAGCGTCTCGGCGCAGAACCGCATTCCGGTCGGGGTGACGTACCCCTCCTCGGACTGCACCAGGTGCAGCAGCGGCAGCAGCGCGGACCGGGAGTCCGGGTAGCGGGCGACGATCTCCTCGGCGTCCGCCGCCAGCCGGGCGCGTACCTCGGCCGGGTAGTCGGGGGCGGGGAGCTGGGGCATCCCCAGTGATACGTCCGTCATTACCGGTCGACGCCTCCCATCACGGGGTCGATGGACGCGACGGCGACGATGACGTCGGCCACCTGGCCGCCCTCGCACATCGCCGCCATGGCCTGGAGGTTGGTGAACGAGGGGTCGCGGAAGTGCACCCGGAAGGGGCGGGTGCCGCCGTCCGACACCACGTGCACGCCCAGCTCGCCCTTGGGCGACTCGACCGCCGTGTACGCCTGTCCCGGCGGCACCCGGAAGCCCTCGGTGACCAGCTTGAAGTGGTGGATCAGGGCCTCCATCGAGGTGCCCATGATCTTCTTGATGTGGTCCAGCGAGTTGCCCAGGCCGTCCGGGCCGAGGGCGAGCTGCGCGGGCCAGGCGATCTTCTTGTCGTCCACCATCACCGGGCCCGGCTCCAGCCGCTCCAGGCACTGTTCGACGATCCGCAGCGACTGCCGCATCTCTTCGAGGCGGACCAGGAAGCGCCCGTACGCGTCGCAGCTGTCGGCGGTCGGGACGTCGAACTCGTACGTCTCGTAGCCGCAGTACGGGTCGGTCTTGCGCAGGTCGTGCGGGAGCCCGGCGGAGCGCAGGATCGGCCCGGTGGCACCCAGCGCCACGCAGCCGGTGAGGTCCAGGTGGCCGATGCCCCGCATCCGGCCCTTGAAGATCGGGTTGCCGGTGGCGAGCTTGTCGTACTCCGGCAGGTTCCGCTTCATGGTGCGGACGAACTCGCGCAGCCGCTCCACCGCGCCGGGCGGCAGGTCCTGGGCGAGCCCGCCGGGCCGGATGTAGGCGTGGTTCATCCGCAGCCCGGTGATCAGCTCGTACAGGTCCAGGATCAGTTCCCGGTCCCGGAAGCCGTAGATCATGATGGTGGTGGCGCCCAGCTCCATGCCGCCGGTGGCGATGCACACCAGGTGCGAGGAGAGCCGGTTGAGCTCCATCAGCAGCACCCGGATCACCGACGCCCGGTCGGGGATGCGGTCCTCGATGCCGAGCAGCTTCTCCACGCCCAGGCAGTACGCCGTCTCGTTGAAGAACGAGGTCAGGTAGTCCATGCGCGTGACGAAGGTGGTGCCCTGCGTCCAGTTGCGGAATTCGAGGTTCTTCTCGATGCCGGTGTGGAGGTAGCCGATGCCGCAGCGGGCCTCGGTGACGGTCTCGCCGTCGATCTCCAGGATCAGCCGGAGCACTCCGTGGGTGGAGGGGTGCTGGGGCCCCATGTTGACGACGATCCGCTCGTCGTCGGCCCGGGCGGCGGACTGGACGACCTCGTCCCAGTCGCCGCCGGTGACCGTGTAGACGGTGCCCTCGGTGGTCTCCCGGGAGCCGGCGCCCGCGGCCCCGTACTCCTCGGCCGCCCGGGGCGCGTGCGACGTGCTCATGAGTAGGACCTCCGCTGGTCCGGGGCCGGGATCCGGGCGCCCTTGTACTCGACCGCGATGCCGCCGAGGGGGTAGTCCTTGCGCTGCGGGAAGCCCTGCCAGTCGTCCGGCATCATGATCCGGGTGAGGGCCGGATGGCCGTCGAAGACCAGACCGAAGAAGTCGTAGGTCTCCCGCTCGTGCCAGTCGTTGGTCGGATAGACGCCGACCAGTGAGGGGACGTGCGGATCGCTGTCCGGGGCGGAGACCTCCAGCCGGATCAGCCGGCCGTGGGTGAGCGAGCGCAGATGGTGGACCGCGTGCAGCTCCCGCCCCTTGTCACCGGGGTAGTGGACGCCGCTGACGCCGGTGCACAGCTCGAACCGGAGCGCCGGGTCGTCCCGGAGCGTCCGGGCCACCCGCACCAGGTGCTCGCGGGCGATGTGGAAGGTCAGCTCGCCGCGGTCGACCACGGTCTTCTCGATCGCGTTCGCCGGGAGCAGGTCCTGCTCCTCCAGGGCCCCTTCCAGCTCGTCCGCGACCTCGTCGAACCAGCCGCCGTACGGTCGGACGGCTGGTCCCGGAAGTCGCACCGAGCGGACGAGGCCGCCGTATCCGGAGGTGTCGCCGCCGTTGTCGGCGCCGAACATCCCGCGCTGGACGCGGACCTCCTCGCCCCGGTCGCCGCGCTGCCCGGGCAGGTTCTGCGCGGACAGGTCCTTCTCGGGGTTGGGCCGGTCCGCCCCGGGCCGGTCCGGGGCGGGAGCGGGCCCCTTCGCCGGGTCCCCGGCGGGCGCCGTGGCCGGGTCCTTCTCCGGGGTGCCGGCCGGGCCCTTCTCCGGGCCTTGCCCCGGGGCGCTCCCCGGGACATTCGCCGGGCCCTTCCCCGGGTCCTCTCCGGCAGCCTCCGCCGGAGCGGGCCCCTTCGCCGGGCTCTCCGAGCTCTTCGGGTTCTCCGGGCTCTTCGGGTTCTCCGGATGCGCCGGACTCGCCGGCTTCTCCGGGCCGGTTCGGTCACTCACGGACCCCACCCCCTCACGGAACGCGCCCGACAACGGGCGTACGCCGTCGCCGTCATCGCAGCAACCCCTTCATCTCGATCACCGGCAGCGCCTTCAGCGCCGCCTCCTCCGCCTCGCGGGCCGCCTCGCGCGCGTTGACGCCGAGCTTGGAGCCCTGGATCTTCTGGTGGAGCTTGAGAATCGCGTCCATCAGCATCTCGGGCCGGGGCGGGCAGCCCGGCAGATAGATGTCGACCGGGACGACATGGTCGACGCCCTGCACGATCGCGTAGTTGTTGAACATCCCGCCCGACGAGGCGCAGACGCCCATGGAGATCACCCACTTGGGGCTGGGCATCTGGTCGTAGACCTGGCGCAGGACGGGCGCCATCTTCTGGCTCACCCGGCCCGCCACGATCATCAGGTCGGCCTGGCGCGGCGAGCCGCGGAAGACCTCCATGCCGAACCGCGCCAGGTCGTACCGGCCGGCGCCGGTGGTCATCATCTCGATGGCGCAGCAGGCGAGCCCGAAGGTCGCGGGGAAGACCGACGCCTTGCGCACCCAGCCCGCCGCCTGCTCGACCGTCGTCAGCAGAAACCCGCTGGGCAGTTTCTCTTCGAGTCCCATTGGTGGCCCCTCAGCCCCTCAGTCCCATTCCAGGCCGCCGCGCCGCCAGACGTACGCGTAGGCGACGAAGACGGTGAGCACGAAGAGCAACATCTCCACGAGCCCGAAAAGCCCCAGGGCGTCGAAGCTGACCGCCCAGGGGTAGAGGAAGACGATCTCGATGTCGAAGACGATGAAGAGCATCGCCGTCAGGTAGTACTTGATGGGGAAGCGGCCGCCGCCGCGCGGCGTGGGAGTGGGCTCGATGCCGCACTCGTACGCCTCAAGCTTCGCCCGGTTGTACCGTTTTGGGCCGATCAATGTGGCCATGACCACGGAGAAGATCGCGAACCCTGCCCCGAGGGCGCCGAGCACGAGGATGGGCGCGTAGGCATTCACGCTCCTCGCTCCTTCCAGTCGTCCTTGACCGTTGGACCGCGCCGGGCCGCCGGCTCACCGCCCACGAAGATCGCGCTCATGTGAGGCAGTTCACAAGCCCCGGCTGCTGGCATCCTAAGCCCGTCACTCTGTGATCTGCGACACGGGGTACGGCAACGAGTTTGTGATCTCCACCACCAGACGAAGGATCATGAACACCCCGGAAAGGCGATCTTCGTACGGCACGTGGTCAAGTGGCCACCAGAGGTGACATTCGACCACCCCGGCGCAGGTCAGGGCCGCCGTCCACTATCAAGTGCTGCCCATGACAAGCAAATTCGCCATGGACTCGACCGGGTGATAAAGGGCCGATTTCTCACCCTGCCGCCTGAACCGGTGGGAGCGAAGTGGACACGTGCACGCGTTCACGAACTACCGGACAGGGCTGCGGCTTGGCCCTCTGTGAGCTGCGACACCTTTCCACGCACCGTCAAAAACCGGGCTTGGCCAATGGTGTGAAGGGATGGTAAGCGCATGGCAATTCGGACGTTTCGCGGAAAAGCCGTGATCATGGGCCTGATCGCCCACGTCCGCATTGTCCGGTGTGGCGTCAATAAGGGGCCACGCGAAGCGGATTCACAGGTTCCGCCCGCAACTGTGGCGCACC
The DNA here is from genome assembly GCF_024756275.1 of Streptomyces pyxinae. Classification (GTDB taxonomy): domain Bacteria; phylum Actinomycetota; class Actinomycetes; order Streptomycetales; family Streptomycetaceae; genus Streptomyces; species Streptomyces pyxinae. The sequence continues at coordinate 56,503 of NZ_JANUGQ010000030.1, forward strand.
CCACGTTTCTTGAAGGGAACCGCCCGCCCCTGATAGCGGTTGTCCCATGTCCCACTCCGCTCACATACCCAGCCACCGGAAGCCCCGCCGCAGCGCTTCCAAGCTCGCGCTTCGCGCCGGAGTTGCCGGTGGCGTCCTCAGCACCATCGCGGTGGCCGGTGCCGCCGGCCCGGCGAGCGCCGAGCCGGTGACCGAGACCATCGAGATGCCCACGCTCAACGCGGACCTGGTCCAGGACGTGTCGAGCGCCGTCGCCGCCTCCGCCGAGGCCACCCAGCGCGCCGCCCTCGACTCCGAGCTCCAGGCCCAGGAGAACGCGGCGGCCACCAAGGCGTTCGCCGAGGCCAAGAAGGCCAAGGCGGAGGCCGACCGCAAGGCCGAGGCCGAGCGCAAGGCCAAGGAGGCCGAGGAGAAGGCACGGGCCGAGGCCAAGGAGCGCGCCAACCGCTCCACCGAGCGCACCACCCTCAGCGCCTCGTCGGGCTCCTCCGACTCCGGCTCGGGCTCCTCCGCCTCGGACGACGGCGGCTCCTCCAGCTCCTCGCACGCGACCGGTTCGGCCGCCTCCATCGTGGACTTCGTGCGCGCCCAGGTCGGCGACGCCTACATCTCCGGTGGCACCGGCCCGAGCTCGTGGGACTGCTCGGGTCTCGTGCAGGCCGCGTACCGGCAGATCGGAGTGGACCTGCCGCGCGTCTCCCAGGACCAGTCGACCGCCGGCACCCAGGTCTCCCTGGACAACCTCCAGCCCGGCGACATCCTCTACTGGGGCGGCGCGGGCAGCGCGTACCACGTGGGCGTCTACGTCGGCGGCGGCAAGTTCGTCGGCGCGCAGAACCCGAGCACGGGTGTGGTGGAGCGGTCGCTCGACTACGACATGCCGTCCGGCGCGGTCCGGGTGCTCTGACCCCGGCCGTGGTCCGAAGGTCCTGAAGACGGCGAAGGGCCGTCGCTCCCCCGCTCGGGGCGGGAGCGACGGCCCTTCGCCGTACGGGCGCCGCACCAGCCCGTGGTGGGCCCTTCGCCGCACCGGCCTGTCGTGGAACCCCTCGCCGTACTGCCTTTCCCGGGCTGGGCCACGCCTTCAGCGCCACCCCGGTTCCACCGGGGCAAGCATCGGACGAGAAATTTCCTACCGGCGCGGCGCTACGTTTCAGGTATGAGCAGCCACGCAGCGCCCCACGCCGCCGAGCGGGCCGGCAAAAGATCCGTGTCGCTCGCCCAGTCGTTGATCAAAGAAGTCGAGGAGCGCACCGGTAGGAACGGGTTCTCCTCCGTTGTGGCCGAGGCCCTGGAGGAATGGCTCGCCGCACAGAAGCTGCGCGAAATCGTGGCCGCCGACCGCGAGGCGTTCGGCCCCGTCTCCGCCGAAGCCCGGCGGCAGGCGGAACAGGAGTGGTGAGCAAGCGCCTCAAGACCAAGGCCAAGCACGAGGGCACGCTCGTCCTGGACGCCCCGGGGCTTTCGCTGCACGTCGACGGCGACGAGGGGATGCGCGCCCGCATCGAGGTCGCCCAGCGGAGCGGCCGTCGCGTGGCGCTGTCCGCGCTGACACCTCTGGAAGTACGCCGCACCGGGGACGCCGCCAAGCGGCTCCAGTTCCATCTGCCCCGGTTCGACGTCAAGCCTGTCAGCGATGCCGTGATGGACGCCGCCGCGAAGCTGTTGGACGTGTCCGGCCTCGACGGACACGAATGCCTCGTGGACGCACTCGTGGTGGCCACCGCCGCGCTCTGTACGCCCCCGGTGCTGCTCGTCACCTCCGACACGTCGCACATTCCGGCGTTGTGCGAGGCGGCTGAGGAGCTTCCCGGTTCACCAAGGGTGAGGATCATCAGCGTCTGAGAGCCCGACCGTCGTACGCCGGGCCGCTCGGCCTCTTCCTCGCGACCCGGCGTCGCACTGTCAGGCCCGGGGGGCCACCTTCGACAGCCCGTTGATGATCCGGTCCATCGCGTCCCCGCCGGTCGGGTCGGTGAGGTTGGCGAGCATCTTCAGCGTGAACCGCATCAGCATCGGATGGGTCAGCCCGCGCTGGGCGGCGACCTTCATGACCTTCGGGTTGCCGATCAGCTTCACGAACGCCCGGCCCAGCGTGTAGTAGCCGCCGTAGGTGTCCTTGAGGATCCGGGGGTAGGCCAGCAGGGCGCGCTCCCGCTGCTCCGGGGTGGCCCGGGCGTGCGCCTGCACGATCACGTCGGCGGCCAGCTGGCCGGACTCCATGGCGTACGCGATGCCCTCGCCGTTGAACGGGTTGACCAGCCCGCCCGCGTCGCCCACCAGCAACAGCCCCCGGGTGTAGTGCGGCTGCCGGTTGAAGGCCATCGGCAGCGCGGCGCCCCGGATCGGGCCCGTCATGTTCTCCTCGGTGTAGCCCCAGTCCTCCGGCATCGAGGCGCACCACGCCTTGAGCACCTCGCGCCAGTCCAGCTCCCGGAAGGCGGAGGAGGAGTTGAGGATGCCGAGGCCCACGTTGGAGGTGCCGTCGCCCATGCCGAAGATCCAGCCGTAGCCGGGCAGCAGCCGGTCCTCGGGGCCGCGCCGGTCCCAGAGCTCCAGCCAGGACTCCAGGTAGTCGTCGTCGTGCCGGGGGCTGGTGAAGTACGTCCGGACGGCCACGCCCATCGGCCGGTCCTCGCGCCGGTGCAGGCCCATCCCCAGGGAGAGCCGGGAGGAGTTGCCGTCGGCGGCCACCACCAGCGGCGCCGAGAAGGTCGCCGGTGTCCGCTCCTCGCCCAGCTTCGCCGTGACGCCGGTGATCCGGCCGGTACGGTCGTCCACGACCGGCGCCTGGACGCTGCAGCGCTCGTACAGCCGGGCGCCCGCCTTCTGCGCCTGCCGGGCGAGCTGCTCGTCGAAGTCGTCGCGCTTGCGGACCAGTCCGTAGTCCGGGAAGCTCGCCAGCTCGGGCCAGTCGAGCTGGAGCCGGACGCCGCCGCCGATGATCCGCAGGCCCTTGTTCCGCAGCCAGCCCGCCTCCTCGGAGATGTCGATGCCCATGGCGACCAGCTGCTTGGTGGCGCGCGGGGTCAGCCCGTCGCCGCACACCTTCTCGCGCGGAAAAGCGGTCTTCTCCAGGAGCAGGACGTCCAGCCCGGCCTTGGCGAGGTAGTACGCGGTCGTGGCGCCGGCCGGGCCGGCCCCGACGACGATCACATCAGCGGTGTGCTCGGACAGCGGCTCGGTCACGGCGGAATCTCCCGAAGACTCGAAATTGCTCGGAATTTGCGTACCCGAAGGCACCGGTCAAGGGCAGTCTATGGGGGTAGGCCGCCGCCGATCCGAAGGGCCACCGATGACCCAGCTGCTCCCCGACGCCGCGCCGCCCGTGTCCGGGCCGTCCGACGCCTCCGCGTCCGCGTCCGCGCCGCCCGAGCCGGTGGTACGGCTCCGGGTGCCCACCGAGGAGGACGCCTACGCCTGGCACCAGCTCTTCGACGACCCGGACGTCATGGAGTTCATCGGCGGCCGGCGCGCCGAGCTCTCCGCGTACCACGAGATCACCGCCCGCCAGCGCCGCCACGACGCCGAGCACGGCTTCTGCCTCTGGACCCTGCTGGACGACCAGGACCGGGTGCTGGGCTTCACCGGCGCCCAGCCCTGGCCGCGCCCCTGGGGGCCGACCGGTGAGATCGAGATCGGCTGGCGGCTGGCCCGCTCCGCCTGGGGCAAGGGGTACGCCACCGCCGCCGCCCGCGCCACCCTGGACCGGCTGCGGGAGCGGGGTGTCCCCCGGGTCGTCGCCATGGTCCAGACCGCCAACCTCCGCTCGGTGGCCGTCACCCGGCGCCTGGGCATGACCCTGGCCGAGACGTACGAGGTCCCCGGCCCCGGCGACCGCCGGGCCCACTGCTTCCGGCTGGAGCTGTAGGGGCCGGTCCCGGAGCCGCGCCGGGGCGTCCGGGACGGGCCGGCCCGGTGCCGCGCCGGGGCGTCCCCGGCCTCAGGCCGCCTTGACGCCCCGGTGCAGGGCGACGATCCCACCGGTGAGATTGCGCCACGCCACCTTCGACCAGCCCGCCCCCTGGAGCCGGGCGGCCAGGGCGGGCTGGTCGGGCCAGCTCTGGATGGACTCGGCCAGATACACGTACGCGTCCGGGTTGGACGACACCGCCCGCGCCACCGGCGGCAGCGCCCGCATCAGGTACTCCTCGTACACGGTGCGGAACGGTGCCCAGGTGGGGTGCGAGAACTCCGCGATCACCACCCGGCCCCCGGGGCGCGTCACCCGGTACAGCTCCCGCAGCGCCGCGTCGGTGTCCTGGACGTTGCGCAGCCCGAAGGAGATCGTCACCGCGTCGAACACCCCGTCACGGAACGGCAGCCGGGTGGCGTCGCCCGCCGTCAGCGGCAGCCAGGCGTTCCGCTTCTTGCCCTCCCGGAGCATCCCGAGCGAGAAGTCGCAGGGCACCACATAGGCGCCGGCCCGCACGAACGGCAGGGACGAGGTGCCCGTACCTGCGGCCAGGTCCAGCACCTTCTGCCCCGGCCGGGCCTCCACCGCCCTGGCGACCTCCCTGCGCCACCGCCGGTCCTGGCCGAGCGAGAGGACATCGTTGGTGAGGTCGTAGTTGGCCGCCACGCCGTCGAACATGGAGGCGACTTCGTGCGGCTGCTTGTCCAGGGATGCGCGGGTCATCCCGTCATTGTGCAGCAGGCCCCGCGCCCGCCCGGCGCGCACCCCGCGCGGCGGCGGGCACGGGATCGGACGGGCGCCGGGGGCGGGATCGCAGGACCGATGGGCCGCCGGACCGGACGGGCGGCGGGCTCGGGATCGCCCGGGCGGTGGAGACGGGACCGCCCGGCGGCGGGCGAGGCCGGCCGGCGGCGGGCGAGGCCGGCCGGCGGCGGGCGCCGGACCGGACGGGCGGCGGGCGCCGGATTCAGGCCCTCCGGTACACCAGCCGCCCGCCGACGACCGTCACCAGGCAACTGCCGTCCCCGGCAAGGACGGTGAAGTCCGCGCGCCCGCCCACGACCGGCGGCGGCGCAACGGCGCCGACCAGGACGCCCGAGCGCTGGACGGCGGTCCGGACCGGGGCCCGGGTGAACGGCCCGGCGACCGCCGTCACCCCGCGGCCCAGCATCCGCTGCAGCCCGCGCCGGGCGCTGCCGCCCCAGCGGGTGTCGGTCATCGCCGTGCGCCCGGCCGGGAACGGCTCCGTACCGAGCTCGTCCGCCTCGCGCGGGTCCGGCCAGTACAGGGTCTCCAGCAGCCGTACCGCGTCCGGCTCGTACCGCCCCGGGGCCAGGCTCCCGGCCCACTCCCGGGTACGGGCACCGGCCCCCCGGGCGGCGGCCAGCTCCTCGTACGGGCCCACGGCCACGATCCGGTCCCCGTCGACCAGCAGGGAGTCACCCGACGGCGGCCGGTGAATCGTCAGCACGGCACCACCCGGCACCCGACTCGGTTCACCCGGCCCTCAGTTGGCGTCGATCAGCTTCAGCTCGGGGTGGGCCGTGCCGCCCTCGATCGCGGTGGAGGAGATGTGCGAGGCCACCCGGTCGTCCACCGGGTCATTGGCCGGGTCGTCGTGCACCACCAGGTGCTCATAGGTGGTGGCGCGCTGCGCCGGGACCCGGCCGGCCTTGCGGATCAGGTCGATGATCTCCAGCCGGTTGGACCGGTGCTTGGCGCCGGCCGAGGAGACGACGTTCTCCTCCAGCATGATCGAGCCCAGGTCGTCGGCGCCGTAGTGCAGCGAGAGCTGGCCGACCTCCTTGCCGGTGGTCAGCCAGGAGCCCTGGATGTGGGCCACGTTGTCGAGGAAGATCCGCGCGATGGCGATCATGCGCAGGTACTCGAACAGGGTCGCCTGGGTGCGGCCCTTCAGATGGTTGTTCTCGGGCTGGTAGGTGTACGGGATGAACGCCCGGAAGCCGCCCGTGCGGTCCTGGGTGTCCCGGATCATGCTCAGGTGCTCGATCCGCTCGGCGTTGGTCTCGCCGGTGCCCATCAGCATGGTGGAGGTGGACTCCACGCCCAGCTTGTGCGCCGCCTCCATGATCTCCAGCCACCGCTCGCCGGACTCCTTGAGCGGCGCGATCGCCTTGCGCGGCCGGGCGGGCAGCAGCTCGGCGCCGGCGCCCGCGAAGGAGTCGAGACCGGCCGCGTGGATGCGGCTGATCGCCTCCTCCACCGAGACCTTGGAGATCCGGGCCATGTGCTCGATCTCGGAGGCGCCGAGGGAGTGGATGACCAGCTGGGGGAAGGCCTGCTTGATGGCCGAGAAGTGCTTCTCGTAGTACTCCACGCCGTAGTCCGGGTGGTGTCCGCCCTGGAACATGATCTGGGTGCCGCCCAGCTCCACGGTCTCCGCGCAGCGGCGCAGAATGTCGTCGAGGTCGCGGGTCCAGCCCTTCTCCGTGTTCTTGGGGGCCGCGTAGAAGGCGCAGAACCGGCAGGCGGTGACGCAGACGTTGGTGTAGTTGATGTTCCGCTCGATGATGTACGTCGCGATGTGCTCCGTACCGGCGTACCGCCGCCGCCGCACCGCGTCCGCCGCCGCGCCCAGCGCGTGCAGCGGGGCCGACCGGTAGAGGTCGAGCGCTTCCTCGGGTGTGATCCGCCCGCCCTCGGCGGCGCGGTCGAGAACGGACTGAAGGTCGGCCTTCTCGGTCACCGGAGTGTCACCTTTCGGCGGTGGGCGGGGCATACAGCGCGGACCGGACCAGCCTACGCCAGCCCTCCCGCCCCTCGTTTCCGCCCCCGTCGCACCAGTTCACCGGGACCGCGGAAGCGGACCCGGCGGCGGCCCGGGACCACCCGCCGCCGGGCCAGTGGCCGGAGCCGGGGAGCCGGGGAGCGTGCCGGATCCTCCTCCGGAAGGCGCCCGTCAAACGACATCGCGCCAGAAAGAATGAGTTACGGCCATTCCCGGACGGGCAAAGCAACTCCTGCATCATCGAGGCGGCTCATTTTATTCGGACTGGGCGGTCCGGAAATCGCCGCCCCTGATTCCCGGAACAGCTTCCATCGACTATTTCTCGCCAGCTTGACCGATTAACCGTGCCGCACACGCCGACAACCCGACGCGGACCGTCCGCTTCCGGCCCCCGCGCACGTCAACGCGCCTACACGCAAGGGTTTCAGAGGCGTGTTGCCCATGATCTCATTCACCATTGGGCCGGTTGATCAATTAGCGAACAGGGAGTTACATTCCCTCTCGCACACCCCGGCAGAACAATCGGTTCGGCACGGGGAAAAATTACGGGGAAGAAGACCGCAGGGCGCGGGTTCTGCCTGGAAAACATCGCCTGCGCTGCCGCATGCCTTCTTCCCCGGCTCACGCACTGAGGAGTGTACGTGAAGCGCAACGCTCTGCGGGTGGCCGGTGTCTCGGCAATCGCCGCTCTTGCCTTCGGGATCGCCGCACCCATGGCGAACGCGACCAACGCGGCGCCGGTGCAGCCGGTCGCGGCGGTTCGGTCGGCCGTCGCTCAGCACACCGGCTCCGTCTCACTGCCCTCTTCCGACACGGCCACCGCTTCGGCCCCAGGTGTGCCCTCGGACGCCCAGCCCGCTCCGGCCGGCGCCGGCAAGGCGGTCAAGGCCGCGTGGGAAGCCATCAAGAAGTCCGGCCTGGCGAAGAAGGCGTACGAGGCCGCGAAGAAGGGCCAGACCGGCTTCATCGACTGGGTCGACAGCCTGTCCAGCTGGAACCCCGTGAAGTGGGCCGTCAAGGCACTGCCGGGCTACATGATCCAGGAACTCATCTCCTACATCATCACCCACTACATGCCCTGATCCATCCGCCTGTCGCCGGGACTCCCCGTCTCGGCGACAGGCGCCCGCTCTTCGAAAGGCGTACGTGTGGCTCTGACCCGTGAGACCGTGATGCGCAACCTGTGGGCGTCACCCGCGCTCTTCGTCACCGCGTCCCTCACGGCCTTCGTCGTCGTGCGTTCGGACGCGGCGATCCGCGCGGGCTGGCTGTTCTACTTCGCCGGCTGGGTACCCCCGCTGATCGCGCTGGCCGCCTGCGCCGGCCGCGGGGAACGCCCGGGTGTCGGGGGGGTGTTCGCGCTGGCCGTCCTGGCCCTCTTCGGAATCCTCTTCTGGCTCAACCATGGCTGAACCGACCGCTGCCGCAGCGGGCTCGGCGCCCGGGGCGGCGGTCCGGGCCGAGGACCTGACCTGGCTGCGCCGAGGCAAGCGGATCGTCGACGGCGTGACCCTGGACGTGCCGGCAGGTGTGGTGACCGGATTCCTCGGGGCGAACGGGGCCGGCAAGACGACGACCTTGCGTCTGATGCTCGGGTTGATCACAGGACAGGGCCGCACCACCTACTTCGGTTCCCCCCTGGAACACTGGCGGGATCCCGCCCGGGTCGTGGGCGTCGTCATGGGAGGCGTGGCGGGCCATCCGCGGCACACCGTCGCCGCGCACCTGCGCATGGTGGCAGCCGGAGCGGGAGTCGCGGACAACCGCGTGGAGGAGGTCCTCGAAAGAGTGGGTCTGACCGCCACCACCGGCAAACGACTCGAAGAACTGTCCCTGGGCATGGCCCAACGTGCGGGAATCGCTCAGGCGCTCCTGGGCGATCCGGCCGCGCTTTTCCTCGACGAACCAGCGAACGGCTTGGATCCCCACTCGATCCGCTGGCTGCGCGACACCCTCAGGCAACTCGCCGAGGAGGGGAAGGCGGTCCTCGTCTCCAGCCACCTTCTTGCCGAGATGCAGCACCTTGCCGACCGGGTCGTCGTACTGGCCCGCGGACGCGTCGTGGCCCAGACGGCAGTCGGGGACCTCGCCCGTATGGGAGCCGAAGTCACCGTCCAGAGCCCTCGTGTCGCCGACCTGGCGGAGGCCGTGCGGACGCTCGGCGGCACCTTCCGGCTGCTCGGCGACGGCCGGGCGAGCATCCGGGGCATCTCACGCTTCCAGACCGGAGACCTCGCCGCCGAACGAGGGATCCCCCTCCACTGGCTCGATGAAAAGGCACTCTCCCTGGAGGACTACTACCTCTCGGTGGCGGAGGAGGAATTTCGCATCCCGTGATCCCGACGAGACACCACCCGACCTCACACTGCCCAGCAGCACACTTGACCCCAATAACCCGTGCGACAGCACTGCGTCGCGCCATGCGGTACGAGATCCGCCACCTCGCGGGGCTGCGCTCCACCTGGATCCTCCTCACAGCCATCGGCGTCCTGAGCCTGGTCGCCGGTCTCACGGCCCCACTCGGCGCGCAGGCGGGCAAGGCACCGTCCGTCTGGACGATGGTGACCGCCTTCCAGATGGACGCCGTCTCGCTGCAACTGCCACTCAGCGCGCTGCTTCTTCTGCCTGTGGCAACCGGACCGGTCGCCACGGAGCTCCTGCGGGGAACGGCCCGCACCACGTGGCTCACCGTGGCCGGCCGCCGTATGTCGTTCGCAGCCAAACTGCTGGTCGGCGGCGCCCTGGGCGCCCTGATCGCCCTGGGCGGAGCCGCACTGGTCACCGTGGCCGCGGCGACGGCCCTGGCCGTCACCGGACGTGCCCAGCCCGACTGGGCAGCCACTCTCCCGGGCCTTCTCGGCTACGTCGCCTTCATGACCTGCTGGCCGATCGTCGCGACGGCGGTCATCGCGCTCATACGCAACCGAGCCGCGTCCGTACTGCTGCTGGTGCTGTGGCCGCTGCTCGGTGAACGTCTGGCGCAGCTTCTGTTCGGGCTCGTCCCAGGGCTGCGCGGATTCGGTGACGCTCTTCCCTTCGCGGCCGGCAGGGCAGCGATGGCGGCGGGGTCCGACACGCTTCCCGAAGCCGACCGGGCCCTGGTGGAGGGCTTCGTCGGCAGCGACCTGACAGCTGCTTCGGGCGTCTCGGTCTTCATCGCCTTCACGGTGGCGATGGCTGCTTTGGGAGCGTGGTCGTACATCAAGAGAGACGCTCGCTGACACCCGGGCCGACGGCTGAACCGGACACCGGCCCGACGAGCCGTGGGCCGGGCTGTGATGGAACCGGCCGGCGCGGTGCCGGCCGGCCGTCTCGGTAGGGTTGCGGACCGTGGAGCAGAGCGGACGGGTGACACCGGATCCGGGAGCAGCGGGCCGGTACGCCGCGCGGCCCGGCTCGCTGATTGCCTGGAGGGATGCCGTCGAAGCAGCGCCGGCCGGAGTGGGAGGTCCCGATGAGCAGCCGTGCACACGAAGAGAACACGGTGACGCCGTTCCTGCGCCGGATCCGGATCAGCGACTACCGCTCCATCGCCTCCTGCGACGTACGACTGGGCCCGCTGACCGTCCTGGCCGGCCCCAACGCGGCCGGGAAGTCCAACTTCCTCGACGCGATCCGGTTCGTCAGGGACGCGCTGCGCACCTCGCCGGGGCAGGCCCTGGAGGCCCGGGGCGGTCTCGAAGAGGTGCTGCACCGGGACTCCACGGGCCGGCGGGCGGACACCTTCTGCATCCGCCTGGAGGTGCGGGTCCCGGTGGTGGAGGACGGGAAACCCACGGCCTTGGACGCCACGTACCTCTGGAGGGTGGGTGCCAACCCGAACCGCGGCGAACCGCCGGCTGTAGTGCTCCGGGAAGAGCTTTCCTTCGACGGGCTGGACGGGGGGTTCCGTTTTCCGCCGAGGTCTTTGTCGGATCACCAGGTCGTGTGGCATGACGGGACCCTCCTGGCCGACAGTGCTCGGGGAACCACCCACACGTCCGCCGTGTACTTCCGGCTGCTCTCCATGCACTTCTACGAACTGCTCACCCCGGTGTTGCGTGACATCGACAGCTCTCCGGGGCAACGCCGGAGGTTGTGGACCCTCGGAGAGCGGGGCGCACACCTGGCCCGGGTGCTCGACGTCCTCGCCCAGCGACAGCCCTGGGCGAAGGAGACCATCGACGGCTACCTCGCCGCCATGATCGAAAATGCCGTCGGGCTGGACGGTGTGGAGGTCCCGGAAGCCGATCTCGCCTACCTGGTGGGCCGATTCGCCGGCGAGGGCGGCACGGTCGCGAAAGTCGACCGCCGTTCGCTCTCCGACGGCACCCTCCGGCTCGGAGGCGTCCTCGCCGCACTCTTCCAACCACTGGCGCTCCAGGGACAGATCCCCTTCGTCGGCATCGAGGAGCCCGAGATCTCCCTGCACCCCCCCGTGCTGGGCGCCCTGTACGACGCCCTGGTCGCCGCCTCCCGCAACACCCAGGTGCTGGTCACCACCCAGAGCGCCGACCTACTGGACAACGCGGCGGCCGACCCGGCGCATCTGCTGGTCGTCCGGGACGACGGGAACGGCACCCGGATCGGCCCGATCGACAGGGCGGGCCGGGGTCTGCTCGCGGACGGCGTACTGTCCCTGCCCGATCTGTTGCGCAGCGGCGAAATGCGCCCCGAACCACTTCCCGCCGAGGAGACCGACGAGGGCGAAGGCGAGGACGCCCGGTGAGCACCGGCTTTCCCGTGATCGCGTCGATCGTGGAGGGACACGGCGAGCAGAAGGCGCTGCGCGGCCTCCTCCAGCGGCTGATCCCCCATCTGCTGCCCGGGTCGTATGCCGAGGTCCAGAGCCCGCACCGGGTGCCCCGCGACCGGATGCTCAAGCGGGATCCGCTCGCCCAGGCGCTGACCGTCGTCATGGCGCGCAGTCCGCGCCCGACCGGGGTCCTGGTGCTCCTGGACGCGGACGACGACTGCGCCGTCGGCCTGGCGCGGCAACTGCGACAGCACGCCCGGGAGACTCACGCCCATGTGCCGCTGGTGGCCGTCGCGGCGGTCCGGGAGTTCGAGGCGTGGTTCCTGGCCGGCGCCACCGGGCTGGCGGGCGTGGCCGGTCTTCCGGACGGGCTCGTGCCGCCGCCCGCTCCCGAGACGATCCGCGGCGCCAAGGAGTGGCTCACCCGGCAGATGCCCCGGGGCGCCAGCTACCAGGAGACCGCGCACCAGCCGTCCTTCGTCCAGCGGTTCGACCTCGACGCGGCGCGGTCCGGCGCGCCCTCGTTCGACAAGCTCTGCCGGGACGTCGAGTTCCTGATCACCGGCAAGACCCCCGGGCGGGACACCCAGCACTGAGGCCGGCCGGGGCCGGAAGCCGGGGAACGGAAGTCGAGGAACGGCGGGAAGGTGTTCGCGGGTTCTTCATCCCCGCGCCACTTCCGCCGAATTCCCCGGCCGCCGGTCTGCCGGAACCTCAGTAATTCTCCGGGGTGCCGGGCTTCAGCAGTTCGACCTCCACATCGGCCGGGAATCCGGTCGAGGGCCCGGTCAGCCGAGCGAATTCACGCACTCCGGCCAGTTGTTCGGCACCGAAACGGAAGTCCAGGGTCGTGAAGTACTTCTCCAGCAGCTCGGCGTCGAAAGACTCCCAGCGTGCGGCCTGTTCCGCGACTTTCCCGACCTCTTCCAGCGACAGGTCGCGCGAGGCCAGAAATGCCCGGTGCGCCTGGCGGACCATGTGCGGCTGCTCGGCCAGGTACTCCTTGCGCACCGCCCACACCGCGAAGACGAACGGCAGCCCCGTCCACTCCTTCCACATGGCGCCCAGGTCGTGCACCTGGAGGCCGAGCCGGGGCGCGTCGTGCAGCGAGGCCCGGAGCGCGGCGTCGCCGATCAGCACGGCTGCCTCCGCCTCCTGCATCATCACGCCCAGGTCCGGCGGGCAGGTGTAGTAGTCCGGCGCCACCCCGTACTGCTCGGCCAGCAGCAGCTGCGCCAGGCGCACGGAGGTGCGGGAGGTGGAGCCGAGTGCCACGCGCGCCCCGTCGAGCTCCTTCAGCGGCCGCTGCGAGACGATCACACAGGACATGACCGGCCCGTCGCAGCCCACCGCCAGATCCGGGAAGGCGACGAGCCGGTCGGCGTGCCGGAGGTACTCCACGAGGGTCACCGGGCCGATGTCCAGGTCGCCCCGGACGAGCTGCTCGCTCAGCTTCTCGGGGGTGTCCTTGGTCAGCTCCAGGTCGAGCAGCGTCCCGGTGCGGGCCAGGCCCCAGTAGAGCGGCAGGCAGTTCAGGAACTGGATGTGCCCCACCCGGGGCCGGCTCGGACCCCGGTCCGCCGCCGCACCAGGACCGGGCGTCCCGGCCGCCCCGGTCGTCGTCCGATCACTCGCCGTACCGCTCGCCGTACCGCCGCCGGGGAGGTCCGGCCGGTCCCCGGCGGTCTCGAAAGATGTGTCCACATCGCGAGGCTAGACCCGGTCCGTCCCGGAGATGCCGCCGGGTCCGCCGTCCGCCGCCGTCCCCGTTCCGTCCGCCGCCGTCCCGGCTCCGTCCGCCCCGCCGTCCCGCCCCGTCCGGCCACCAGACAGGCCGGCCGCGAGATCAACACGGAGCGGGGTCAAACATATGAGTGACGTGATCTTTCCCTCTACCCATGCACACACTCTGCGTGCTACGCTCGACGCAAGTTGCAGTTTGGTTTCCCTTGCAGTACAGAGCCTGCGGAGCATGTAACCCGCAGGCTTTTGTAGTTTTCAGACTTGTTTGCAGGTTCTGGAGCAGGGCAACCCTTTGGCCCAAGGAGGGCTTATGGCTACCGGAACCGTCAAGTGGTTCAACGCTGAAAAGGGCTTCGGCTTCATCGCCCAGGACGGCGGCGGCCCGGATGTCTTCGTCCACTACTCCGCGATCAACGCGAACGGCTTCCGCTCCCTCGAGGAGAACCAGGTCGTTCAGTTCGACGTCACCCAGGGCCCGAAGGGTCCGCAGGCGGAGAACGTCACCCCGGCCTAAGTTGCCCGGTCCGGCGATCGCGCACGGCTAGAGCAGTACCCAAGGAGCCCCTTCCCGTACCTCGTGTACGGAACGGGGCTCCTGCCCTTTTCCGGACCCCCACGATTCCGCCCTTTCCGCAGCTCACCCGCCCCGCTACCGTCCCCGGCATGACCACGGACGACCGGACCGTCGCCGTCCACCGGGTACGGGCGCTGCTGCGCGGGGCGCGGCGGCACGGCGTCGATCCCGTTCCGCTCCTCCTGGCCGCCGGGGTCCCGTCACGCCTGCTGGGCGACGAGCGGGCCCGGCTCACCCCGGCGCAGTTCGCCCGGCTCCACCGGGAGCTGTACCGGGCGACCGGCGACGAGTTCCTGGGGCTCGGCGCGGTGCCCAGCCGCCCGGGGACCTTCGCCATGATGTGCCACGCCGTCCTGGGCTGCCGGGACCTGGGCACCGCCATCGAGCGGGGCGCCGCCTTCTACGGGCTCTTCCCGGGCAGCCCGGAGCTGGCGCTGCGCCGGGACGGCGACGAGGCGGCCTTCACCGCCCGCGCCCGGCCGGCCGGGGCTGACCGGGCCGGTGTGGTCTGGGCCGGCGCCCGGGACGGGGCGGACGGCGAGACCGACCGGTTCGCCACCGAGTGCCTGGTGATCATTTGGCACCGGCTGTGCAGCTGGGCGGTGGGCCACCGGATACCGCTGCTGCGGGCCGAGTTCGCCCATCCGGCGCCCGCCCGCCGGGACGACGACTACGCCCTGCTGCTCGGCTGCCCGGTGCGGTTCCGTGCCCGCGAGAGCCGGGCGGTGTTCCCCGGCACGTGGCTGGCCGCGCCGCTCGTCCGGGACGAGGACGAGCTGGCGCGGCTGCTCCGCGGCTCCCCGGACGAGCTGCTGAGCCGGCGCGCGTACGGCACCTCGGTGGCCGAGCGGGTGCGGCGGACGCTCACCCGGGCGCTGCGCGAGGGGCCCCGGCTGCCCGCGCCGGACGAGGTGGCCGCCCGGCTGGCGATGAGCCCGGCCACGCTGCGGCGGCGGCTCGGCGAGGAGGGCACCTCGTACCGGCGGCTGGCGGACGCGGTACGGCTGGACGCGGCGCTCGCCTCGCTGGCCGGCGGCCGGGAACCGGTGGCGGAGCTGGCCGCCCGGCTGGGTTTCGCGGAGGACACCTCGTTCCACCGGGCCTTCCGGCGCTGGACCGGGACGACACCGGGCGCGTACCGCCGGACGTACGGCTCCGGGGCCGGGCCCGGCTCCGGCTCCGGGCCCGGCTCCGGCTCCAGCTCCGGCTCCGGCTCCGGGCAGGGCCTCCCGGAGCAGCCGGGCCACCTTCCGGAGCAGCCGGGCCGCCTCACGCGCGGCTCCCGGCCCGGGTTGCCGGAGCAGCCGGGTCAACAAAGCTGAGCGTCCCGGCCAGGCCCTTACTGACTGGTCAGTAGCTACCGTTCCCCCAACCCCGTACCGGACGTTGGGAGAGCCGCCATGCGTAGCCGTACGAGGGTCGTGTCATGTCTGCTGACCGCCCTCGCCCTCGCCGCCCCCGCCACCCCCGCCCTCGCGCAGCCGGCGCAGCCCGGCGCCGCGGCCGCCACCACAGCCGCGACAGCCGGCCCCGCGATATCCGGCGCCGGTGACTCCCCCGGCGACCTGGTGAGCGTCGAGCCGTCCGCCTTCCACCCGCTTCCCGGCCAGCCGACGGCCACCAGGGCATGGAAGATCCACTACCGCTCCACCTCCGCCACCGACGAGCCGAACGTCGTCTCCGGCACCGTCATCGTCCCCCAGGACGGCCGCACCGGCCCGCGCCCGCTGGTCAGCTACGCCGTCGGCACGGTCGGCATGGCGGACTCCTGCGCGCCGAGCGCCGGCTTCCCCCACGGCACGACCGTCGAGGCCAATCTCATCCAGGCGCTCACCTGGCGCGGCTGGGCGGTCGTCGTCACCGACTACGAGGGCCTCGGCACCCCCGGTGACCACACCTACACCGTCGGCCGCTCCGCCGGGCACTCCGTGCTGGACGCCGCCCGTGCCGCCCTCCGGCTCCCCGAGGCCGGCCTCGACGCCCACTCTCCCGTGGGCCTGATGGGGTACTCGCAGGGCGGCCAGGCGTCCAGCTGGGCCGCCGAGCTCAAGGACAGCTACGCCCCCGAGCTCGACGTGCGCGGCACGGTCAGCGGGGGCGTACCGGCCCGGCTGGCCGAGATGCCCGCCGTGCACGACGGCTCCTTCGGCGCCGGTCTGATGTTCATGTCGGCGCTCGGCCAGGACACCGCCTACCCCGAGCTGAAGCTGGACGACTACCTCAACGACCGGGGCCGGAAGCTGGTCAGCACGCTGCGCAACTCCTGCGTGGCGCTCGGGGCGCTCGCCGGGGCCTTCACCAAGATCTCGGACATCACCACCGAGAACCCGCTGGTCACCGCCGCCTGGCAGAACCGGCTGCACGCCTCCGACCTCGGCACCCGCGATCCCGGTCACCCGGTGTACCTGTACCACGCGCTGCCGGACGAGATCGTCCCGTACGCCCAGGGCAGCGGACTGCGCCGCGCCTGGTGCACCCAGGGCGCCGACGTCGAGTGGCACACCACCCTGATCGGTGAGCATGTGTCGACCGTCGTCACCGAGTCGCTGCGGGCCGCCAACTGGCTCGGCGACCGCTTCAACGGCCGCGCCACGCACAGCAACTGCTGACCCACCCCACCCCTCCACCGCGGGCCCGGCCCACCCCGGGCCCGCACCCGCGCGCCCGGGACCGATCTCTACCCCTGCCCCACTCTCGCCAGCAGTTCACCGGCCAGCTCCGCCGGGGACCGCTCCCCGTCCAGCAGTACGGTCCCGGCCGGCAGCACGCCGACCGCCGCCGCACAGCGTTCAATCTGTGCCAGCCCCCACCGCCGGGCCGCCTCGTCCCGCTCCGGATCGTCCGGCACCAGGACCCGCGCCCCGATCCGCCGGGCCAGCACCTCGGCGGACACGTCCAGGAAGAAGTGGTGCACGGCCACCCCGGCCGCCGCCAGCTCCCCGAAGATCTCGGCCGCGTACCCCGGATCGACCAGCGTCATCGGCACCAGCACCGGCCGCCCGTACTCCTCCACCAGCCCCACCGCCAGCGAGACGACCTGCCGCCGCCACAACCGCAGGTCCTGGAAGTCCCCCGTCGGCACCGCCACGATCCGGCGCAGCACGAAGCCGATCATCTCCGGGTCGTAGACCAGCGCCTCAGGCCATCGCCCCCGCACCTCCTCCACCAGCGTGGTCTTCCCGGCCCCGAACGCCCCGTTCACCCAGACGATCACGCATGTCCCCCCGACTCGTCCCGCCGACGGCGCCCCTGCTCCCACGCCCTCGCGCCCCACCTCAGGCTGCCGACCCTAGCCGGGCAGCCCCCGGAGCCTCGGATTCCGGGGATCCGGGGGTCGTTCGTGTCACTCCAACGAGTGGTTTGGATTCGTTCCGGGCGGTGGCGAACCGTCGCCGTCGCCAGGGTGAGCCTGATCCGCCTCGACCGGGTCCACCGCGCTGCCGGCCGGCAGCCCTCACGAGAAGAGAGTCACCATGCCCGCTGTGTTCACTGCCGCTCTGATCGCCCGGCACAGTGACAAGGCCGTCTCCGTCAACGGCGAGAAGAAGGACGACGGCACCGCCGCCGTCCAGTGGAGCTATCAGGGCGGGGACCACCAGAAGTGGAACCTGGAGGCGACCAGCGGCGGTTACTACGTCGTGCGGGCCGTCCACAGCCAGAAGGCGCTGTCGGTCGACGGCGAGAGCACGACCGAGGGTGCGAAGGTCCTCCAGTGGGGCGAGGTGACCGGCCCGCACCAGGAATGGCGCCTGGTGCAGAAGGACGACGGCTACTTCGCCCTCCAGAACCGCCACAGCGGCCAGTACCTCTCCGTCACCGGGGAGGGCAACGACAACGGCACCGCCCTCGTGCAGTGGCCCGGCGGCGACGCTCCGCACCAGCAGTTCCGCCTGGGCTGACCGCCCCGCCCGCCCTCACCGGGGCCGGTGCGGCCGGCCGACCTGCTCGCCCCGGCGGAGACGGGTGACCACCTCGGCGTCCTCCGCGACGGCCTCGGTGGTGGACAGCGCCCAGCGCATGAGCGTCAGGGACAGGTCCTCCGCCGGGATCTCACCGATCTCCGCGTCGAACGCCGCGCGGCGCCCGGCGGGAAGCGCCGCGCGAATGGCGTTGATCGTGCTGGGCAGTTCGGTCCGTTCGCCACGCACATAGGTGGTCCACGCCGACTGTCCGGTGTCGTCCATCCGTCTCTCCTCGCTCGTCGCCGGAGATCACGGTAGGCGCCTCCCCCGGCCGACAAGAAGGAGAACGGAAACCGAACAGGACCCGCCGGCCGGTCCGTTCAGCCCCACACCCCCTCCGCCAGCGCCACCCCCACCCAGACCGCGCCCAGTCCGGCGATCACGCTGGCCACGACATTGGCGGCGGCGAAGAACCTCGCGCCGGACTCCGCCAGCCGCATCGTCTCGTAGGAGAACGTCGAGTACGTGGTCAGTGCCCCGCACAGCCCGGTGCCGAGCAGCAGTCGCACCGAGCCGGAGGCGGCCCCGGAGGTGATGGCGCCGGTCAGCACGCCGAGGATCAGGCAGCCCGCCACATTCACGGTGAACGTGCCCCAGGGGAAGAGGGTGTCGTGCCGCTTCTGCACCGCCAGGTCGGTCAGGTACCGCAGCGGCGCGCCCACGGCGGCGCCCGCGATCACCAGCAGCCAGTTCACTCCGCGGGCTCCCCGCCCCGGCCGACGTACCGGATGACCTCGCAGTCATCCAGGATCACCAGACCCTCCGCGACCAGCTCGTCCAGCTGCGGCAGAAAGGCGCGGACGCGCTGCTCGTCGTCGACGATCACCACCGCCACGGGCAGGTCCTCGCTGAGCGACAGCAGCCGCTGGGTGTGGATCAGCGACGAGGCGCCGAAGCCCTCGATCCCCCGGAACACCGAGGCGCCGGCCAGCCCGGCCCGGTGGGCCCGGTGCACGATCTCGCTGTACAGCGGCCGGTGGTGCCAGACGTCGTTCTCCCCGATGAAGATCGTCACGCGCAGCGCGCGTCCGGTCAGTCTCGTCATCCCTGCCTCCACGCCCGCCACGCCACGGCCCGGCGGGTCAGCCACGCCGCACTCCACACCGCCGCCAGCGCGATCACCGGCGTCAGTCCCAGATAGAGCAGCCCCGTCCGGGCCCGCCCGCCGTCCACCAGCCGCTCGACGTCGACCGCGTAGGTCGAGAACGTGGTGAACCCGCCCAGCACCCCGGTGCCGAAGAACGGCCGCACCAGCCGGTGCGCCGCCCACGCGTCGCTGATGACGACCATGAACACACCGATGACCGCGCAGCCGGCCCCGTTCACCCAGAGGGTGGTCCACGGAAAGCCGCCCTCCGCCACCGGCCACGCCAGGGACGCCCCGTACCGCACCGAGGCCCCGATCGCCCCGCCCAGCGCCACCACCCCGACCACGGGCACCTGGGCCCGCCACGGGGCGGCCCGCTGAGCGGGTACGCGAAGGTCGACGTCCGGGTCGGTGGGCTCGGCGGGTGCGGCGGGCCCGGTGGGTTCACCCACTCCCGGGGGCTGCGAGGACCGCTTCATCAGGGCGCACACTCCTACTCGCCGGGCACCCCGCAGGCTCGGGGCACGCATGATCGCAAGTAGGGACCGTTGGCGGCGCCGGTGCCGCGGTTCGGGTACGGCGGGCCCCACCGCCGCGCGGCCGCCCCGTCCGGGACCGCCGCCGGCCACCAGCGTACGTCACGGCGCGTATCGGGGCAGGTCGGCGGTGGGGATGGTCCAGCCCGCGATGGTGACCTCCTCGCCGTACAGGAAGTCCTTGCGCGTGGCGTACCGGGGCCCCTCCGGGGTCGGGTGGATGTCCGTGAAGACCGCCCCGCTCCCGGTACGGGGGTCGAAGACCGCGTACACCGGGATGCCCAGCGAGGGGTGGTCCCAGGTCTTGCCCACCCAGTCGTTGTCCGGGTTCGACCGGGAGACGATCTCGATCGCCGCGACGACGGTGCGGGGGTCGGA
Organism: Streptomyces pyxinae; assembly: GCF_024756275.1. Lineage (GTDB taxonomy): Bacteria > Actinomycetota > Actinomycetes > Streptomycetales > Streptomycetaceae > Streptomyces > Streptomyces pyxinae. The sequence continues at coordinate 76,183 of NZ_JANUGQ010000030.1, forward strand.
GGAACCCTCGCCCTCCATGTCCTCCAGCGCGATGACCATGATGTCGGGGTGGCGCAGCAGGCCCTCGGGCTCGTGCTCCACGTCGGGCGTGCCGGTGTGGGCCGCCACCTCCTCGGGCAGCACGCGCTCCAGCCGCCCGCGCACCCGCAGAGCGGTCAGCTCGTGGGGACGACCGGGCGCCTGGAGGTCGTGGACGATGCCGGTACCGGAGATCTCCAGCTTGCCGGGAACCCCCCGGTACCGCGTCCGCTTCACCGCCGCCCGCATCTCCCGGTAGCGGCACACCGTCATGGCGCAGGGGTCCCCGCCGGGCGGCAGGTGCCGCAGCGGCCCGGTTCGGTGGCGCGGAAGGCGCGGTCGCAGGCGTCGCAGGTCTGGAAGGGCAAGGGGGCCGGGGGCGCGGCGGGCAGGGGTGGCGGGAGCAGGGAGGTGAGGCGGTGGGCCAGCAGGCCGGCCGGGTGGTGCAGCTCGGGCGGCAGACAGGCGGTGAGGGTTCGGCGTACGGCTCCGGGCTCGGCGTCCCGCTCCAGCCAGGCCACCACCGCCGGGGCCAGGCGCGTCACCTCCCGCTCGGAGAGCAGCAGCCGGGGGTCCGTCCGGCGCAGCCCCACCAGCAGTTCCGCCGCCTCCCCCAGCCGCCCGGCCGCCTCCGGCACGGGCAGCGGCTCGGCGGCCGGACGCACAGGCTCCGGCGCGGGACGCACGGGTTCGGGCTCCCGCTCCGGCTCGGCGGCGGGCGGCTCCACCACCGGTGCGGACGGCTCCACCACGGGCGCGGGCGGCTCCGCCACCGGTGCGGACGGCTCCACCACGGGCGCGGGCGGCTCAAGGACCGGCGCGGGCTCGTGGCGTACCGGCTCGCGCAACGGCGGCGCGGGCTCGTGGCGTACCGGCTCGGGCAGGGAGTGCGGGCGGTTGTACGAGACGGTCCTCGGCAGCAGCCGGCCGCTGGGCAGCCGCTCCACGGAACGCTCCAGGTACCCGGCCTCCTCCAGCTCCCGCATGTACCCGGCCACCCGCTGCTCGCCCTCCGGAAAGCGCTGGGCCAGGCACCGGATGGAGATCCGCGTCCCGGGGCGGAGCGACTGGATGTGCACGGCGAGGCCGATGGCGCCGAGGCTCAGCTCGCGGTGCTGGGCGAGGTGGTTGCCGACGACCGTGTAGCTGTGGCGGTGCGGGGAGTTGACGTGTACGACACCGGTCCGGTGGGTCCTCGTGGCAACGGAGGACGCGGCGCGCGAGGGCGCGCTAGGGTGCTGCTCAGCCATCGGGAAGCGTCTTCTTCCTCGTTGGTCAGGCCCTCGATCGGGATGCCAGTCCCGGCCGGGGGCCGTCGTGTGTCCGGGGTTGTCGCGGCGAGCATATGCCAGCCAACCCGACCGAAATCCAGCCCAGTTGCCGCAATACACCCGACCGAGTGACGGGGAGGCGGGTGGGGTGGGGAAGGTATTTCCCTCCGTACTTTCTTCTTCATGCGCCGTGTCGCACCGCGACGCGGTTCGCCGCGACGCGGGTTCCCACGACGCGGTGACACCGACGACGACCGGAGGATTCCATGAGCCCGCAGCCCGAACCCCTGATCCCTTCGCAGGCCCCGCCCATGCGGACCCTGGCCGAACTCCGCGACGCCCTGCACCGGCACGGCTTCCCCGGCGATCCGGCGGCCTTCGAGCGGGAACTGGCAGACGCGGACCTGGACGAGCCGGACCGGATCCAGGAGATCGTCCAGGCGTACCGCCACCGGGTACTGCTCCACATCGACCCCGAGGCCATGGCCGCTCTCCGCCGCTCGGCCGAGGACATCGACGGGGAACTGCGCCGCAGGATGGCCGGGAAGGCCCTCCCCAGGGTGCGCCGGCGCCTCGGTGTACTCATCGAGCCCGCTGAAGAGAGAGGCGGCACTTGGGGCCCATCAGATGAGGGAGAGACCGCCCCCTCTGAGCCGGTCAGCCCTTGCGGCCCAGGTGGATCACGGTGACCCGTACCTTCCCGGCATCGATCTCGTACACCACGCGGTACAAGCCGATGTGGATGCGCAGCAGATTGGCGCTGCCGAAGGCACCTCTGGGCCTGGGATCGTCGGCGAGGTGGTCCACCCTGGTGAAAACCTGACGAACGCCATGAGGGTCGCTTTTGGCGAACCGCTCCGCCTGGGAAAGCGCCTCGGGCTCCCAAATGACCTGGTACCTCATGACTCGTCACCGCCGAACACCCGGCGCAGCGCTTCATCGTGCGGTACGCCTGCGGCCTCGCCCGTCTCCTGGCGCTCCCGGTAGGCGGCCACGGCTCGCAACTCCTGGAGTTCCAAGGCGCCTTCCGGACTGATCAGCACGGCAACGGTGCGCCCCTGGTCAGTGATGAGGACCGGTTCGTTGGTGGCTTCGACGTCTTGGACCAAGGCGTGGAGGCGCTCGCGGGCCTCCTCGATCGAGTAGCTGGTTTCCGTCATGCCCGGCACGCTATCGAGGCGCCTGCGGGGCTGTGAGCGCTTTCCCCGGACGAGTCGCGGGCTCAGGGCACGGCAGGAAACGCGTGACCACCGCGTTCGGGCCTTCGCCTCTCGGGCGCGCCGGGCCCGACGACCCGAGACGCCCCGGCACCTTGACAGGGGGAGACGTGGATCACACGCGTCCATGTCACTGGGAAGCGGGCTGTCTCGTCCCAGGGGTGTCGCCACTGACGAGCACGGAGGAGCACACCATGGACGCGCGGCTGAACTATGTCACCGGTCCGACCACCGGCAAGACCTTCAAGCACCTGATGGCGGCGGGCCGGGCGCTCAAGGAGTCGCCGCTGCCGGCCGTGACGCAGGAGCTGGTGGCGCTGCGCGTCAGCCAGATCAACGGCTGCGCCGCCTGCATCGACATGCACACCAAGGAGGCCGCCGCCGCCGGGGAGACCCCGGTGCGGCTGAACCTGGTGGCGGCGTGGCGGGAGGCGACGGTCTTCACCGAGGCCGAGCGTGCCGCGCTGGAGGTGGCGGAGCAGGGCACCCGGGTCGCGGACGCGGGCGAGGGGGTCAGTGACGAGGTCTGGGCGCGGGCCGCCGGGCACTACGACGAGGGGCAGCTCACCGCCCTGACCGTCCTGGTGTCCTTCATGAACATGGTGAACCGGCTGAACATCATCGCCCGGCGGCCGGCCGGCGACTACGAGGTCGGACAGGCCCACTGAACGGCCGGCGCCGGACGCCGCTGCTGATGCCGGGGAACCCTGCCCGCACCGCCGGCGGACCGGTTGGTCAACGGGAGACGTCCGCGCCGACGCGTACGGCCGGGCGGGAGGTCCTCGGGAAATCGGGAAATCGGGAAAACAGCGAGCACGGGAGCAAGGGAGCAGGGGAGTCGGTGTGAGCAAGGTCGAGGAGTTCGAGGAGCTGCGGCCACTGCTGTTCTCGATCGCCTACCGGATCCTGGGCAGTGTGAGCGAGGCCGAGGACGCGGTGCAGGAGTCCTGGTTGCGCTTCGACGGCTCGGCCACCCGGCCCGTGTCGGCGAAGGCATTCCTCTCCACCACGGTGACGCGGATCGCGATCGACGTGCTGCGCTCCGCACGGGCGCGGCGGGAGGAGTACGCCGGGCCGTGGTTTCCCGAGCCGCTGCTCACCGATCCGTATCAGGATCCGGCACGCTCGGCGGAGCTGGCCGAGTCGGTGTCGATGACGGCCCTGCTGCTTCTGGAGCGGCTCAGCCCGCTGGAGCGGTCGGTGTTCGTGCTGCGCGAGGTGTTCGGCTTCGGCTTCGACGAGGTGGCCTCGGCGGTGGGGCGTTCGGAGCCGGCGTGCCGGCAGTTGCTCGTACGGGCGCGGCAGCACATGCGGGCCGGGCGGCCGCGGTTCGCGGCGGACCGTCAGGAGCGGCAGGAACTGGCGACACGGTTCTTCGACGCCCTCCGCGAAGGCGACGTCACCGGTCTGCGGGACCTGCTCGCCGCCGATGTGTCGATGGTCGGGGACGGCGGCGGCAAGGCCCCGCAGCTCGCCAGGGCCGTGACCGGCGCCGAGAACGTGGCCCGGCTGCTCGCCTCGGTCTTCCCCCGACTGGCCGTGATCGACGTGACCTTCGAGCCGCGCGAGGTCAACGGCCAGCCGGGAGCGATCTTCCGCGACCGGGACGGCAGGGTGCTCCACACCTTGGCCCTCGATGTGCTCGACGGGCAGATCCGGACCATCCGCTCGGTACTCAACCCCGACAAGCTCGGCCACCTGGGGCCGGTCGCGGACGCCTGGGCCGTCAGCCGGGAAGTGAAGCGGGCCCGCCGGCAGCCGAGGTGACCTCCGGACCGGGGTTCCGGGTCCCGTACCGGGTGGCGGGCGCCGAGGCGGCCGGCCGGGTGGCGGTCAAGGGCGGGGCTTCCCGTACAGGGACTCGATCTCGGGGGCGAAGTCGCGGGAGATGGCGGCGCGTTTGAGCTTGAGGGAGGGGGTCAAGTGACCGGAGTCCTCGGTGAAGTCGGTGGTCAGGACGCGGAAGGCGCGGATCGACTCGGCGCGGGAGACCAGGCGGTTGGCCTCGTCCACGGCGCGCTGGAGGGCGGCGAGCAGTTCCTCGTCCTCGACCAGGGCGGAGAGGGGAAGGGCCTCCTTCTTGCGCATCCGGCGCCAGTGGGCGATGCCGTCGGGCTCCAGGGTGATGAGGGCGGTGATGAAGGGCCGGTTGTCACCGACGACCATGCACTGGCCGACCAGCGGGTGGGCGCGGAGCCAGTCCTCCAGCGGGGCGGGGGTCACGTTCTTGCCGCCCGAGGTGATGATCAGGTCCTTCTTGCGGCCGGTGATCGTGAGGTAGCCGTCCTCGTCCAGGGTGCCCACGTCGCCGGTGGGCAGCCAGCCGTCCGGGCCGGTGAGCGGGACGGTCTCGGCGCGTGAACCGTCCCAGTGGCCCGCGCAGACATGGGCGCCGCGCAGCAGGACCTCGCCGTCCTCCGCTATGCGCACCGCCGTCCCGGGGAGCGGGCGGCCGACGGTGCCGAAGCGGGGGCGGAGCGGCGGGGTGACGGTGGAGGCGGCGGTCGTCTCCGTCAGGCCGTACCCCTCGAAGACATGGATGCCGGCGCCCGTGTAGAAGGCGGTGAGCCGGCGCCCGAGCGGGGAGCCGCCGCAGATGACGTAGCGGACCTTGCCGCCGAGGGCCGCCCGGATGCGGCGGTAGACCAGCGGGTCGTAGAGCGCGCGGGCCGCCCGGAGGACGTGGGACGGGCCGGGCCCGGTGCCGTGCCGGGCGGCCTCCACCGCCTCGCCGTACCGCCGCGCGATCCCGGCCGCCCGGTCGAAGGAGGCGGCGCGGCCCAGCTTCTCGGCGGTGGCCCGGCCGGTGTTGAAGACCTTCTCCAGGACGTACGGGATGGCCAGCAGAAAGGTCGGGCGGAAGCCGGCCAGGTCGGTGAGGAGGTCCTCCGTCCTGATCGAGGGCGCGTGGCCCAGCCGGACCCGGGCCCGCAGACAGCCGACGGCCACCATCCTTCCGAAGACATGGGAGAGGGGAAGGAAGAGAAGAGTGGCCGCCGGGTCCTTGCTGACCGACTTGAAGACCGGGTGCAGCAGCTCGATCGCGTTGTCGACCTCGGCGAAGAAGTTGCCGTGGGTGAGCACACAGCCCTTGGGGCGGCCGGTGGTGCCCGAGGTGTAGACGAGGGTGGCGATCGAGGCGGGCCGGACCCCGGCCCGGCGGGCGGCGATCACCTCGTCGGGCACCTCGAGCCCGGCCGCCCGGAGGGTGTCGATGCCGCCGGTGTCGAAGGCCCAGAGGTGGAGGAGGGCGGGGAGTTGCTTGCGCTCCGTGCTGACCAGCCGCGCCTGGGCCGGATCCTCCACGGCGCAGGCGACCGCGCCCGAGTCCTCAAGGATCCAGCGGACCTGGAAGGCGGAGGAGGTGGGGTAGATCGGTACGGTGACCAGCCCGGCGGCCCAGGCGGCGAAGTCCAGCAGGGTCCACTCGTAGGTCGTACGGGCCATGATGGCCAGCCGGTCACCCGGCCGCAGCCCCTCCGCCACCAGTCCCCTGGCGACGGCCAGCACATCGGCGGCGAAGGCGGCCGCGGTGAGGTCCGTCCAGACGCCGTCGGAGTTCTTGCGGCTGATGACGGTGGCACCGGGGGCCTCGCGGGCGTTGATGAAGGGGATGTCCCCCAGGGAGCCGGTCGGGGGCGGGGCGACGAGGGGCGGTTCGCTGACCTCGCGGGGCGGGGGGGGGGCGGGGGGGGGGGCGGGGGGGGCGGGGGGGGGGGGGGGGTGGGGGGGGGGGGTGGGGGGGGGGGGGGGGGGGGGGGGGTGGGGGGGGGGGGGGGGGGGGGGGAGGGGGGGGGGGGGGGGGGGGGGGGGGGAGGGGGGGGGGGTGGGGGGGGGGGGGGGGGGGCGGCCG
>NZ_JANUGQ010000031.1 GCF_024756275.1 Streptomyces pyxinae
CTCCCCATCTCCGCTCTTCGCTCCTCCGCCGCTCCCCACCGAAGGATGACCGTCATGCACCGCGCACTGATCGTCGTGGACGTCCAGAACGACTTCTGCGAGGGCGGCAGCCTCGCGGTGGCGGGGGGCGCCGATGTCGCCGCCGCCATCACGGACCTGGTCGGCGCCGCCACCGGGGCCGCCTACCAGCACGTCGTGGCGACCCGGGACCACCACATCGACCCGGGCGACCACTTCTCCGCGGAGCCCGACTTCGTCGACTCCTGGCCGGTGCACTGCGTGGCCGGCACCGAGGGCGTCGGCTTCCACCCGAACTTCGCCCCGGCGGTCGCCTCGGGAGCCGTCGAGGCGGTCTTCGACAAGGGCGAGTACTCGGCGGCGTACAGCGGCTTCGAGGGCACCGACGAGAACGACGTGGCGCTGGCCGACTGGCTGCGCCGGCGCGGGGTCACCGAGGTGGACGTGGTGGGGATCGCCACCGACCACTGCGTCCGGGCCACGGCGCTGGACGCCGCCCGGGCGGGCTTCGCCACCCAGGTGCTGCTGGACCTCACGGCGGGGGTCGCGGAGCAGACCACCGAGCGGGCGCTGGAGGAGCTGCGGGAGGCCGGGGTCCAGCTCACCGGTAAGCCGGTGCTCTGAGGCGAGCCGGTGCTCCGGGGCCCCGGGAGGCGCCCGCGAGGAGGTCGGCGGACGCCCGCGAGGCCGCGGCCCCGGGGCCCCGAGCCCGCGGCCTCCGGCCCCCGGCGGTCTAGGAGCCGGCGGTCGGCCGGAGCAGGGCGCGCATGGGCTGCCACAGCTCGGCGGCCGACTCCGGGAGGGTCCGCCAGAGCAGCCCGTCCGGGTGGTGCAGTACGGCGGTGATCTCGTCCGGGGTCGGCGGGTGGGTGTTGCCGCGCAGATAGACGGCGCGCAGCCCCTGGTTCCGTACCCGGGTCAGGGCGCGGGCGCGGTTGGCGGCGTGCACCAGGACCCGGAGCGTCGCGCCGTCGCCGAGCGGGCTCGGGAGGCTGAGCGCGACGACCACGCTGCCACCGGGCAGCTTGCAGAACCCTCCGCCGGGCATGCGGCATCCCTCCCCTTTGCGATGACACCGATGTCGGTGCTGTCGGTGACGTCGGCGCTGTCGGTGACGTCACTGATGTCGGTGTCGATGTCAATAACGGGTACGCACCACGCACCTAAACACGATCGGCCGCCGCCCGCTAGAGGGCGACGGCCGATCATGCTGTGACCTGCGAGGATGGCGCTTACTTGGTGGACGGTCCGACCTGGAGGGTGATCGTCTGGCCGTTCTTCGGCTGCTTGACGATCGCGATCCGGGTGTTGGTGTCAGTAGTCTTCACGCTGCCCTGCGGGTTGTCGGCGGTCCAGTAGACGCCCTTGTGGTCGTCGAAGACCGGGTTGCCGGCCAGCGACTTCAGGCGCAGCGGGACGTCCGCCTTGTGCAGGGTGAAGCTGTCCGTCCGGAAGGTGCTGAACGGGGCGTCGAACGGCTGGATCTTGTTGCGGAGCAGGGTGCCGTCCTTCCACTTCAGCGGGTCCGGGTGGGCGTCGACCGGGAGGATCAGGCCCTGGCCCGGGTGGACGGCGGTGTTGTTGTCCTTCTGGGAGGTGTCCCACTGCCAGACCAGCAGACCGGTCTGGTACGGGTAGTGCTCCACCCAGCTGTCCTTCGGCGCGTTGAAGCCGAAGTTGTACGGGCCGACCCGGAGGGTGGCGTCGTAGCTGACGTACTGGCGGTTCTCGGCCAGGTAGTACTGCTCGTACTCGTTGGTGAAGGACTCACCGATGCGGGAGAAGCCCTTCGTCGCCCAGGCGGCGTCCGCCTTCTCGGCGTCGTCCGCGAAGACGGTGGTGCCGTCGGCGGTCAGCTTGATGCTGTCGGCGGTGAAGCCCTTGCCGCCCGCGCCGCCGTCGGTCTGGTAGCGGAAGCGGAGGTCGACCTTCTTGCCGGCGTAGGCGTCGAGCGGGAAGACCAGCTTCTGGTACGAGCCGGAGGCGCCGGTCAGCGACGGGGCGCCGCTGGCGTCGACCGGGATGGCCTTGCCGTTGGCGGTGCCGGGCAGGGCGGTCCACTGCTTGCCGCCGTCGGTGGACACCTCGGTGTAGAGGAAGTCGTAGTCGGCCTCGATGTCCCACCAGGCGTCGAGCGTCAGCTCGGCCTTGGACTTGCCGGTGAGGTCGACGGAGCGGGTCAGGGTGTTCTTGAGGTCGTCGCCCATGCCGCTCCACCACTGCGTGGTGCCCTGTGCGGGCTTCACGACCGAGGTGGTGACCTTCTTCTTCGGCAGCTCGACGACGAGCGCCTGGGGCTTCTTGGTGTTGTACTCCGAGACGCCCAGGGTGTGCTTCGACTTGGTCGCCGCCTTGGCCCGCTCGTAGTTGAGCCAGCCGAGCTGGAGCTTGTCCCAGGCGGTCATGTCGCCCGGCAGATCGCCGATCGCGTCCTTGCCGGTGCCCAGCCAGGAACCGGCCGACATCAGCGACCAGAAGCCGACCGAGTTCTCCGCGCCGGGGCGGCCGGAGGTGTCGTACAGGTCAGGGAGGCCCAGGTCGTGGCCGTACTCGTGGGCGAAGACCCCGAGGCCGCCGTTCTCCGGCTGCATGGTGTAGTCACCGACCCAGATGCCGGTGCTGCCGATCTGGGTGCCGCCGGCCTTGTTGTTCGCCGGACCGCTCTTGCCCGCGTCGGTGCCGTACGCGTACCAGCGGTGCGCCCACAGCGCGTCGGTGCCCTCGGCGCCGCCGCCGGCCGACTCGTCCTCGCCCGCGTGGACGAGCTGGAAGTGGTCGATGTAGCCGTCGGGCTCGTTGAAGTTGCCGTCGTTGTCGAAGTCGTAGCGGTCCCACTGGTCGTACTGGGCCAGCTGCGCCTTGATCTGCGCGTCGGTCTGGCCCTTGGCCTTCTGGTCGGCGGCCCAGGCGGTGACGCCGTCGCGGACCGCGTCCCAGACGTTGGAGCAGTTGGTCTGGCCGCACCAGTTGGAGCCGTAGCGGGCCTCGTTGTAGTCGACCTTCACCCAGTCGGAGACCGTGCCGTCGACCGAGTAGCGGCCGGAGGAGGTCTTCTCGTAGTAGGTCTTCAGGGAGTGCTTCTGCTGCCCGGTCTTCTTGTCCTTGCCGGTGCCGAAGTACAGGTCCTGGAAGTGCTGCTGGTTGTAGTCCTTCTGCCAGGCCGTGGAGTTGTCGTTCGCACGGTCGGGCTGGGCTATCCGGTTGTGCAGCGGGCCGGGCACGCCGCCGTACTTGGGCTTCGGCGTGTGGTCGTCGCCGTCGTCGGCGCGGTCGACCAGGGTGGTGTTGTCCACCTTGTCACCGAACTCGACCAGGATGGTGAAGATCTTGTCGGTCTTCTCCCGGCCGAGCTCGACGTACTTCTTGTCGTCCAGCTTGACGACCTGGGAGGCACCCCTGCGCTCCACCTTCCGGTCGCCGGTCAGGACCTGCTCCAGCGCGGCCTTGCGCTGCTGCTCCTGCTGCTTGCTGAACGGTCCGTCGAGGTCGTGGTCGACACCGGCGGCGTGGTCGTGGCCGTGGTCCCCGCCGGGCGCCGGGTCGTGGCGCTCGATGGCGGCCGGGCCGGCCTGACCGTGGTTGTCGGCCTGTGCGGTGGTGAGGGCCGAGGCGGTGGCCGCGGTCGCGGCCAGGGCCACGAGCACCGCGGACGCCCTGAACGCCCGTCGTCTGCTGTTCACTTGATCTTGTCCTCCCCGCGCCCGCGAACCGCGGATGGGGGGTCGAAGTGTTATCCGCGTGCGGTGTCGCGCCACAAGTGACGACATTCGACCGGAGTTCACGGCAAAAAGACAGACCTTGACTTGAACAGGTCAGCTGCCCTATACGAACAGGCGTTCCGTATAACGGACGAGTCAAGAGCGCCGGTGGACGGCCCGCCATCGCTTCCCGCCCCCGGCTGACCGGCCCCGGGCCGATCAGCGGGCGGACGGGCCCACCTCCACGGTGAGGGCGGCGCCGCCGGGCGACTGCCCGACCACGGCGATACGGGTGTGGGTGTCGGCGGTCCGCACTCCGGCGTACTTGTTCTCCGCGTACCAGTGGACGCCGGTACGGTCGTCGAAGACCGGATTGCCCGGTCGCGGGGGCAGCCGGGTCGGCAGGCCGTCCTTGTGCAGGGTGAGGGCCGGCACCGGGAGCAGGCCGAAGGCCGCGTCGTACGGGGCGATCTTGTTGGACATCAGCGCCCCGTCCGCCCAGCGCGGCGGCCGGGGGTGGGCGTCCACCGGCAGCAGCAGCCCCTGGCCGGGGTGCTCGGTGACATTGTTGTTCCGCTGCGAGGTGTCCCACTGCCAGATCAGCAGCCCGGGCCGGTAGGCGTAGTGCTCGGCCCAGTTCTCGTGCGGGGCGGGGAAGCCGAAGGTGTACGGGCCCGTCTCCAGGGTCCGGTCGTACCCGGTGTACTGCCGGTTCTCCGCCAGGTAGTACTGCGGGAAGCGCCCGGTCACCGAGGCCCCGATCCGGGTGAACCCGCGCGCCGCCCAGCCACCGCCCCCGGCCCCGTCCGCCGGCCTGGTCCCGGCTCCGTCCGCCGACTCGCTCCCGGGTCCGTCCTCGGCGCCGTCGGTGAACAGCGCGGTGCCGTCCGCCCGTACGGTGACGGCGTCCGCGGTGAAGCCCTTGCCGGAGACCCCGCCGTCGGTCCGGTAGCGGAAGCGCAGCCCGATCTCCCGCCCCGCGAAGGCGTCCAGGGGGAAGACCAGTCGGCGGTACGTCTCCGAGCTCCCGGTCAGCGCCGGCCGGCCACCGCCGTCCCGGGGGATCGGGGCCCCGTCGGCGGTGCCGTCCAGGCTGTGCCAGCTGGCCCCGCCGTCCGTGGAGACCTGGGTGTACAGATAGTCGTAGTCCTTCTCGATGTCCCACCAGGCGGCCAGCTCCAGCGCGGCCGTCCGCCGGCCGGTGAGGTCCACGGTGCGGGTGAGCGTGGTGGACAGATTGTCGCCGTAGTCGCTCCACCACTGCCGGGCCCCTTCGGCGGGCGGGACCACCGGAGTGGTCACCGTCCGCTCCGGCAGCTCCACCACCAGCCCCTGCGGCAGTCCGGTGCGCCCGGCCGAGGCTCCCAGGACATGCCGGGACGGGGTGGCCGCCTTGGCCTTCTCGTAGCCCAGCCAGCCGAGTTGGAGCCGGTCCCAGGCGGTCATGGCGCCCGGCAGATCCCCGATCGCGTCCTTGCCGGTGCCCAGCCAGGAACCGGCCGACATCAGCGACCAGAAGCCGACCGAGTTCTCCACGCCCGGCACATTGCTGGTGTCGTACAGATCGGGCAGCCCCAGGTCATGGGCGTACTCATGGGCGAAGACACCGAGCCCGCCGTTCTCCGGCTGCATGGTGTAGTCGCCCACCCAGACACCGGTCTCCCCGATCTGGGTGCCGCCGGCCCGGAACCCCGGCGGACCGGTGTCGCCGTCGTCCCGGCCGTACGCGTAACCCCGGTGCGCCCAGAGCGCGTCGGAGCCCTGGGCGCCGCCGCCGGCCGAGCCGTCCTCGCCCGCGTGCACCAGCTGGAAGTGGTCGATGTAACCGTCCGGCTCCTCGAAGTCGCCGTCATTGTCGTGGTCGTTGCGGTCCCAGACATCGAACTGCCTCACCTCGGCGGCGATTTGCTCGTCCGTGCGGCCCGCCGCCTTCCGCTGCGCCACCCAGGCGGCCACGGCGTCCCGGACCAGGTCCTCGACATTGGGGCAGTTGTTGCTCCCGCAGTAGTCGGAGCCGTAACGGGCCTCGTTGTACTCGACCTTCACCCACTCCGAGACCTCTCCCGACACCGAGTAGCGGCCCGAGGAAGCCGTCTCGTAGTACGTCTTCAGGGAGGGCGTGAAGTTCGTGGAGGCCGTGGGGTTCGCGGAGTTCGTGGAGAGCGGCGTCCCGGTGGTTCCGGCGCCCTCGCCGAAGTACAGCCGCCGGTAGTGCTCCGGGCCGTAATCCGGCTGCCAGGACGTGGAGTTGTCGTGCTCCCGGTCCGGGCGCGGCAGTTGGTTGTGGCGCGGGCCCGGTGCGCCGCCGTACTTGACCACCGGCTCCGCAGGGCCCGCCGGACCGTCCGGGTCGTGGAGGGTGGTGGTGTCCACCCGGTCCCCGAACTCCACCAGGACGGTGAAGATCCGGTCGGTGCGCTCCCGGGCCAGTTCGGCGTACTTGCCGTCCCCGAGCCGTACGACCCCCGAGCCGCCGCGCCGCTCAAGGCCCGCCCGGCCGGTGAGCACCCGGTCCAGGGCGGCCCGGCGCCGGAGCTCCTGCCGCCGGGCGTAGGGACCGTCGACGACATGGGCGTCCCGGCGGGCGCGCTCGCCGTGGGAGCCGGCACTTTCAGCGCTTTCAGTGCTTTCAGGGGGTGCAGTGCTTTCAGGGGGTGCAGGGGGTGCAGCACGTTCAGCGGTTTCACGGTTCCGGGGGCCCGCGGGGCTTGACGGCGCGGGTGCTCCCGGCGTACTGGATTCCGGGGCCGCCGGGGGGACGGCCGGGACGGCCGGAGGCGGGAGGGCGGCGGCCGTCGCGGCCAGCAGCAGGGCGGTGGCGGCGACCGCGCGCCGGATGCCCCTCACCGCCCCGTCCCCGCGCGCCTGTGCCACATCACCTTGCCGCTCCCCTCGGTCAGCTGGGCGGACGGACCGCCCGGGGTTCCGTTCCAGGCCCCTGGCATAGGCCGTGATTCCATGCGCCCCCCGTGCACCGGCACTGGGGGTCAGGTCACGCTTACCGCCGGTTCCGCTCGGGCATCCACGGTCATAGAGTCGTGGAGTCGTGATGCCGTGCCGTCGCGATGCGGCGACGCCGTGCCGTCATGACGTCGCACAGGCCCGGCGTGGCCGGCGCGGAGCCGTCAACGGCGCGGCTCGCGCGCGGAGTTACGGCCCCTGCGACGACCCGTGCGACCGATCCGCCAGAGACCACCCACCCGAAGCTTCGAGGACGGATTCCCCGCCATGCCGCGTCCGACCGCCGCACAGCTCGTCTACGGTTCCGCCACCGTCGTCCTCTCGACCGTCGCCCTGCTGTTGCTCTCCGGTACCTCGGCCGTCGCCGGGGTGGCGCTCATCGGCGGGGCCGCCCTGGCGCTCGGGACCCTGGTCGCGCTGAGCGTGCCCGGCGCCCGGCGGGACCGGCGGCTCCCGGCGGAGCCCGGAGCCCGGGCGGCCGAGCGGGTGCCGGGGCCGCGCGTCGAGAGCCGGACACACGGCCGGACCCACTCGCTGCGCTCCTGAGCCGGACCACCACCGCCGGGGCCGGTCACCTCGGGGCGCTGACCACGACGGTCTTGGCCGCCTTGTCGTGCAGCCCCTGCTTGTAGGGCCGGTCGAACAGCATCAGGATCAGCAGGAACAGCGGCCAGAAGCAGGCGCAGCAGATCAGCGCGGGCAGCCACAGCACGATGGCCCGGGCGAGCGCGGCGTTGGTGGGCGGCACGCTGCCGTCGTTGAGCATCGCGACCCGCATCCCCATCAGCCGCTTGCCGAGGGTCTGACCGTTCTTACGGGTCATCAGGGTGTCGTACCCGATGTACGCCACGATCGAGATGAGCTGCACGATCCACTGGCCGCTGTTGGTGTTGGTCCGCCAGATGTCGTCGGCGTCGTCGGAGACATTGCTCCACACGTCGAACGGAATGGCGATCAGGGCGAGCGGTACGAAGATGATGAACCAGTCGATCAGCCGGGCCAGCACCCGTCTGCCGGTGTCGGCCAGCGGCGGCATCCCGGCGAGCGGGTCCCCGCCGAACCCCCCGGGGCCGCCGCCGTAGGGCCCGCCGGGGCCCGGGCCGTAAGAGCCGCCGCCCCCGCCGCCCGGACCGTAGGGACCACCGCCGCCCCCGGGACCGTACGGGCCTCCCCCGCCCGCGCCGGCGGAGCCGTACGGGTCGCCGCCGGAGCCGTACGGGTCGCCGCCGCCCGGGGGTTCGCCGGGGGGCGGTCCCGCCGGCGGTTCCCCGCGGGGCGGCTTGCGGAACGGGTCGTCGTCGGGCGGCTGCTGACCGGGCGCGGGCGGCACATTGCTCATGGGGGCAGTGCACCGCGCGCCGGGATGCCCCGCAAGGGCACGCACGCCGTTCGGCGTAGTGGGTGACCGGCGGCCGTCCGCTCCCGGGGTACCGGGTCAGCCCGCCACGAAGGTGTGCGCGGCCTTGTCGTGGAGGCACTGGCGCCAGGGGCGGTCGAAGAGGCACCAGGCCACATTGACCACGCCGATCACCAGCACCCCCAGCAGTGAGTGGACCAGCCAGCGGCGGAGCGCGGCCCCGAACGACGGCGGCTCGTGGGACTCGATGTCCCGGACCTCGATGCCGCACAGCTTCTTGCCGAGCGTGCGGCCCCACTTGGCGGTCGGCAGCGCCTCGTACAGCGTCCCGAGCACCAGCAGGGCGGCGAGGACGAGACCGAAGCAGGTCGCGGTGGTGCCGTCCACCAGCCAGACGGTGACCGTCTCCCCGGACTGTCTGGCCTGCTCGATCTTGTCGTCGATGTGGTCGAGCGCCTTGAGGACGGCGGGGACGGCCACGGCACCGACGGCCGCCCCGAGGACCAGGGTGTCGATCAGCCGGGCCAGCAGCCGTCTGCCGAGCGCGGCCGGGCGGGCGGCGGCCTGGGCCCGGGCGGCGCGCAGGAACGGGTCCTCCACCGGCGGCTTCCACGGCAGCACCGGCTGCTGGAGCTGGGCCCCGAGCTCGGGCCCGGGGGCGGCCGGTGCCGCTCCGGGCTGGGCGGCCGGTTCCGGCTGAGCCAACTGGTGGACCTGCTGGGCCCAGGAGGCGGCGCCACCACCGGGCCCCTGGGTCACCGGCCCGGCCGGCGCACCCGGCTGCCCGGACGGGACGGCAGGCGCGGGCACGGCGGCAGGCGCGGGTACGGCGGCAGGCGCCGGTGCGGGCACGGCGGCGGGCGCGGGAGCAGCGGCGGGCGCGGCAACGGCCGGGGCGGCGCCCCGCGCGGGCTCGGGCGGCAACGGGGCCGGTGCGGCGGGCCGGGCAACCGGCACCGGCTCCGGGGCTCGCTCCCCGGCGGGCGTGGGCACGGCGCCGAGGCGGTCGGCGGCGGGCTCGGCCCCGGGCCCGGCCACCCCGGCGGCGGGCCCGGTGTGCCGGACCCGCAGCGTGGTGGTGCCGTCCCGGACGACGGCCGGCCCCGACCGCTCCCCCGGCCCCGGTCCCGGCGGCGATACCGGCGCCGGTTCCGGCTCCACCCGCCGTACGCCCGGCAGGGCGCCCCCGGTCGGGTCGGCGGGCAGGGGCGCGGGCCCGGCGTACGGCTCGGGCGCGGTGGCGGGCACGGGCCCGGAGGCGGGCACCGGATACGGCCCGGGTACGGCGGCCGGGGCGGCGTACGGCTCCGGCGCGGCGGCGGGAGCGGGAGCGGCGTAGGACTCGGGCGCGGCGGCACCGGGCCCGGCGTACGGGCCGGCCGGGGCGCCGGTCGCGTACGGCTCGGGCGCGTACGGCTCGGCCGCCGGAACGGGCGCGTACGGCTCGGGGGCGGCGGTGGGGCCGGGGTACGGCTCGACCGGGGCGCCGGGCCCGGGCCCGGGCCCGTAGGGGTCGTTGCCCCAGGAGACCAGCCGGTCCCGGTCGCCGCCGAAGCCGGTCTGCCGGGAGGCGTCGGCCTGCCAGACCGAGGCGGGCTCGGGCTCCGGCTCGGCCGGCTGGGGCTCCTCGTCGAAGAAGACCGGCCCGGTCTCCTCGACGGCGGGCGCGGGAGCCGGGGCCGGCCCGGACGCCGCCACCGGGGCGGCCGGCGGGGCCTCGCCGTCCCGGGGCGCGGGACGGCTCGTGCCGGGCACCCAGGCCGCGCCGTTCCAGTACCGGATGTAGCCGGGAATGGACGGGTCCGGATAGTAGCCGGGCGTGGGGCTGCCGCCGTCGGCCGCCGGGGTGGGGGCGCTCATCACCGTGGTCCCGCATCTCCTAGGAAGCCTCGATTCAAGGCACCACATCTATCAGACGGCCACCCCGCCGGGGGCCGGTCCGACCGCTTCGACCACCATCCGGTCACAACTCGATCACGCTACGGAACAGAAAGTAATGGCCGGAAGTCGCGTAAGGATGCGGCGGCGAGCGGCTCTCCACCGGTACGGGCTCACGCCAGGGTCCGTGCGCAGAAAGGGGAATGGACCGTGGAGCACACCGTGGTGGAACGAGAACTGGAGCTGAGGCTCCTGCTGTCGCCGGACTTCAGCGTCCCGGTCGCCGCCCTGCTGGCCTACCGGACCACCGATCCGTACGCCGTGCACGTCACCTTCCACATCGGCTCCGCCCAGCCGGTGCACTGGACCTTCGCCCGTGAGCTGCTGGTCGACGGCGTGTTCCGGCCGGCCGGCGAGGGGGACGTACGGGTCCGGCCCGAACGGGTGGACGGACGGGCGGCGGTCCTCCTGGAACTCCGTTCGCCGGAGGGGGACGCGGTGCTGGCCGCGCCCGCGCCGCAGCTGTCCGCCTGGCTGGAGCGGACCCTGGTGACGGTGGCGCCGGGCACCGAGTCGGAGCTGCTGGGCCTGGACGAGGAGTTGGCGAGAATCACCGCCTGCACCGACGGCACCGGCCCCCGGCCCCGGCCCCGGCCCCGGGACGACGAGGGCGGCATCACGTCCGTGTGACCCTCCGGCCCGGCTCGTCCGCGACCGCCCGCGACCGCCCTGGGCCACCGGGACGGCGGGACGGCGGGGGCCGGAGAGCCGGAGAGCCGGAGAGTCAGAACAGCTTGCCCGGGTTGAGAAGGCCCAGCGGGTCGAAGGCGTGCTTGATCCCGCGCTGGATCTCGATGCCGACCGGGCCGAGTTCACGGGCGAGCCACTCCTTCTTGAGCACGCCCACCCCGTGTTCACCGGTGATGGTGCCGCCCAGTCCGAGGCCGAGGGCCATGATCGCGTCGAAGGACTCCCGGGCTCGCCGGGACTGGTCCGGGTCGGTGTGGTCGAAGCAGACCACGGGGTGGGTGTTGCCGTCCCCGGCGTGTGCGCAGACGCCGATGGTGAGGCCGTACTCCTCCGCGATGGCGGCCGTGCCCTCCAGCATGGCACCGAGCCGGGAGCGCGGTACGCAGACGTCGTCGATCATCGTGGCGGAGGCGACCGTCTCCAGCGCGGTCAGCGACATCCGCCGCGCCTGGAGCAGCAGTTCGGACTCGGCCTCGTCCTCGGCCGGGACCACCCCGGTGGCGCCGGCGGCGGTGCAGAGCTTGCCGACGGCGGCGAGGTCGGCGGCCGGGTCCGGGGTGTCGAAGGCGGCGAGCAGCAGGGCCTCGGTGGTGTCGGGCAGCCCCATCCTGCCGAGCCGGTTGACGGCCCGTACCGTCGTGCGGTCCATCAGTTCGAGGAGTGAGGGGGCGTGCCCCTGCTCCATGATCGCGCAGACCGCCTCGCAGGCGGCGGCCGCGGAGGGGAACTCGGCGGCGAGCGCGAGCTGCCGGGGCGGCCGGGGCCGGAGCGCCAGGGTGGCCCGGACGATGACGCCGAGGCTGCCCTCGGAGCCGACGAAGAGCCGGGTGAGGTCGTACCCGGCGACGCCCTTGGCGGTGCGGCGCCCGGTGGTGAGCAGCCGGCCGTCCGCGAGGACCACGTCGAGCCCGAGCACGTACTCGGCCGTGACGCCGTACTTGACGCAGCACAGCCCGCCGGAGGCGGTGCCGATGTTGCCGCCGATGGTGCACATCTCCCAGCTCGACGGGTCGGGCGGATAGGAGAGGCCGTGCTCGGCGACGGCACGGGAGAGGGTCGCGTTGATCACCCCGGGCTCGACCACCGCGATCCGGTCGACCGGGCTGATCTCCAGAATCCGGTCCATCTTGGTGAGGGAGAGCACGATGCAGCCGTCCGAGGCGTTGGCCGCTCCGGAGAGACCGGTACGGGCACCCTGCGGGACCACCGGGACGCGCAGCTCGGTGGCGGTGCGCAGGATGTGCTGGACCTGTTCGACGGTGCTCGGCAGGGCCACCACGGCGGGGACGCCGGACGCGCAGAAGCTCGCCATGTCGTTGGCGTAGGAGGCGGTGACGTCCGGATCGGTGTGCAGGGCATCGGCCGGCAGTCCCGCGCGCAGCCGTTCGAGAAGATCGGGAAGATCGTTCATGTCTCCAGACTCGCACCGGGGGCCATCGGTGTGAACCCGCCCGGCGCCCGGTCGGCCAACGCCGGGATGCTCGTCGTATTGACGCACAGTAGGCCGCATGAGCGGGAAGAACGGCGGCACCCGGGCCCGGCGGCGCGCGGCCCGGGCGGGCCGAGCGGCGCGGTCGCCGCAGTCGGTACGGACGGCGGAGCCGGCACAGGCAGCGGAGCCGGCACAGGCGGCGGAATCGGCCGAATCGGCTAACGCAGCCGAACCGGCGGAGTCGGCACGGGCGCCGCAACCGGCGGACCCGGCACGGGCGGAACCGGCACTGCCGCCGGAGCCGGTGGGGCCGGCGGGGCCGCCAGGGCGGGCAGATCGGACGGTGCCGCCGGAGCCGGTACGGCCGGCCGGACCGGTACGGGCGAGGGGCGGCGCGGACGGCGCGGACGGCGGGCGCCGGGTCCGGCGGCGCGCGGCGCGGGCGACGGCCGGCCGGCGGCTGGGCCGGCCGGTACCGGGCCGGGCGGCGGGCACGGCCTCCGGCGGCTGGTGGATCCAGTCCGGTCGGCCGGCCCGGGGCGACCGGCTGGGCCGGTGGTGGCGTCCGGGCCCCGGTGCGGCGGCCCGGAACAGGGGCACCAGGGGCGGGTGGCCGCGGGGCGCGGGCGGGACGACACATGGCGCCTGGCTGCGGGGCGCGGGCGGGACGGCGTACGGCCCATGGCCCCGGCGGGCGATGGTGGCCGGCGGGACCGGGGCGGTGCTCACCGGGGCGGCGATGCTGCTGCTGCCGTTGCTGGGACCGGGGGCCGGGGGCCCGGACCGGTCCGGCGGGCCGCCGCCCGCGGCCGGTCCGGCGGGCCGGGCGATGACGGCGGCGGCCACCGGGGCCCGGGCGGCGCTCACCGACCTCACCGCGCTGATCGACGACCGCGAATCCTGGCTGAGAGCGCACCCCCGCGACGCGGCCGCACCCGCCGCCTGGGCCGTGCTGGGCTCCGCGTACGTCCAGCGCGGGCTGCTCAGCGGTGACCCGGCCGCGTATCCACGGGCCCAGCGGGCGCTCGACCGGTCGCTGGCCGCCCGGCCGGCCGGCCGGGGCAACACGGCGGCCCAGCTCGGCCTGGGCGCGCTGGCCGGGGCCCGGGGGGACTTCGCCACCGCCAAGCGGTGGGGCGAGACGGTCCGGAAGCGGGAGCCGGCGAACGCGGCGGTGTACCCGGTGCTGATCGAGGCGTACCTCGGGCTCGGCGAGCTCCCGGCCGCCGGGACCGCGGCCGAGCGGCTCCGGGAACTCCGCCCGGGCGCCCCCGCGCTGGGGCTGACCGCCCGGGTGCACTGGGCCCGGGGCTGGCGGGAGGACGCCCTGGCGCGGGCCCGGGAGGCGGTGGCTTCGGCCGGCACGCCCGCCGAGAAGGCCGGGGGCCTCCAGGCGCTCGGGGAGATGGCCTGGGAACGGGGCGAACCGGCCGAGGCGGTCGGCTGGTACGACGCCGCCCTCGCGGCCGTACCGGGGCATCCGCCGTCGCTGGCCGGCCGGGCCCGGGCGCTGGTGGCGCTGGGCCGGACGGCCGGGGCGCTCCGGGACTACTCGGCCGCGCTGGCGGCCCAGCCGCTGGCCCGGTACGCCCTGGAACTGGGCGAGTTGTACGCGTCCCTGGACCGGGGGGCGGAGGCCGACGCCTGGTACGCGACGGTACGCGAACGGGCCGCCGCGGCCGCCCGGAACGGCGCCGACGAGACGCTGACGCTGGCCCGGTACGAGGCCGACCACGGCGACCCCGACACGGCGGTCACCGCGCTGCGGGCCGCCTGGGACGGGGGCCGGAGGACGGCGGAGACGGCGGACGCGCTGGGCTGGGCGCTGTACCGGGCGGGCGCGGCCAAGGAGGCGCTGCCGTTCGCCAGGCGGGCCGTGGACCAGGGGCAGCGGAGCGCCCGGTTCCCGTACCACCTGGGCATGATCGAACGGGAGCTGGACCAGGCGGGCCCGGCCCGGCGCCATCTGGCGGAGGCGCTGCGGATCCACCCGGACTTCTCCCCGCTGTGGGCCCCGGAGGCGCGGGAGGTGCTGGAGGCGCTCGGGGAGCCCTCGGAGGGCGGCCCCCCGACGGCGGCACCCACGGCGCCGGCAGCGGGCAAGCCACCGACGGGCAAGCCCCCGGCGGACCCGCCCGCGAAGCCCGCCACCGGGAACTGACCCGGGCACCCCGCCCGGGTACGGGCCGGGGCCCGGATACGGAGCCGGGCCGGTCACCGTCACGGGCCGGTGGGACCCGGTCTCCGACGGGCGCCGGTACCGGCACACCACCGGGGCCGGGCGCCGGACACCGCCCGGGTCACGGGCCCGGGCGCCGGACACCGTCCCGGTCACGGGGCCGGGCGCCGGACCGGGTACGGCAGGCCGGCCGGCCGACGACCGGGCGGCCTGCCGGACGGCCGGCACGCCGACGGGACACGCACGGACCCGCGTGACGACGGGCCGGTGGCCTCGCGGTTCGGGTCCGCGGGGCCGCCGGCCCGTCCGTTCGGGGCCCGGCACCCGCCGGCCGGCGGGGCGACGGGCCGGGACCGGGCGGGTGACCGGCCGGGTGGGGCGACCGGCCGGAGGCGGCCGCGTAACCGGAGTGCCGGTCCGCCACGAGGGACCGAGCGCCGGGCCGGCAGCGGCACCCGGCACCGGACACCGGCAGGCGGCACCCATAGCCGGCGGCAGGCGGCACCAACAGCGGGCAGCGGGCAGCGGGCGGCAGCGCGATCAGAGGTTGCCGCGCTTCTCCTGCTCGCGCTCGATGGCCTCGAAGAGCGCCTTGAAGTTGCCCTTGCCGAAGCCCATGGAGCCGTGCCGCTCGATCATCTCGAAGAACACGGTCGGCCGGTCCTGCACCGGCTTGGTGAAGATCTGGAGCAGGTAGCCGTCCTCGTCCCGGTCGACCAGGATCTTCAGCTCGCGCAGGGTCTCCACCGGCACCCGGGTCTCCCCGGCCCACTCGCCGAGGGTGTCGTAGTAGGAGTCCGGGGTGTCCAGGAACTGCACGCCCGCCGCCCGCATCGTGCGTACGGTCGACACGATGTCATTGGTGGCCAGGGCGATGTGCTGGACGCCGGCCTCGCCGTAGAACTCCAGATACTCGTCGATCTGGGACTTCTTCTTGGCGATCGCCGGCTCGTTGATCGGGAACTTCACCTTGAGGGTGCCGTCCGCGACGACCTTCGACATGAGCGCGGAGTACTCGGTGGCGATGTCGTCGCCCACGAACTCCTTCATGTTGGTGAAGCCCATGACCTTGTTGTAGAAGGCCACCCAGTCGTTCATCCTGCCGAGCTCGACATTGCCGACGCAGTGGTCGATCGCCTGGAAGGTGCGCTTGGCCGGCGGCTCCACGATCGGGTCGGCGGCGACGAAGCCGGGCAGGTACGGGCCGTCGTAGCCGGAGCGGTCGACCAGGGTGTGCCGGGTCTTGCCGTAGGTGGCGATGGCCGCCAGCACGACCGTGCCGTGCTCGTCCTTCACCTCGTACGGCTCGGTGATCCCGGTGGCGCCCTGCTCGACGGCGTAGGCGTACGCCTTGCGGGCGTCCGGCACCTCGATGGCGAGGTCGACCACCCCGTCGCCGTGCGCCGCGACATGCTCGGAGAGGAAGGTGCCCCACTCGGTGGACGCCTTGATGACGGAGGTCAGGACGAACCGGGCGCCGCCGTTCGTCAGGACGTAACTGGCGGTCTCGCGGCTGCCGTTCTCGGGGCCGGAGTACGCCACCAGCTTCATGCCGAAGGCGGTCGAGTAGTAGTGCGCGGCCTGCTTGGCGTTGCCCACGGCGAACACGACCGCGTCCATTCCCTTCACCGGGAACGGGTCGGCCTGCCGGGCGGTGCCGGGCGTCTGGGAGATGGTCTCAGTCATGGCGGCAGGGTCTCTCCGTTCCACAAGGTGCGCAATAGTTCGCGCATCCTCTGGTCAATCTGCCCGGCGGGTGGCCACTATGTCCGGGCGATCTGTACAGGATGACCACCGGGAGGCCGCCATGGCGATCGATCATCTGGACGGCAGGCTCATCGTGCTCCTCGCCCGGGAGCCGCGCATCGGCGTGCTGGAGGCCTCGCGGCGGCTCGGGGTGGCGCGCGGCACGGTGCAGGCCAGGCTGGACCGGCTCCAGTCGCACGGGGTGATCCGCGGGTTCGGCCCGGAGGTGGACCCGGCGGCGCTGGGCTATCCGGTGACCGCCTTCGCCACCCTGGAGATCCGGCAGGGGCAGGGCGCCGCCGTCCGGGCGCATCTGACCGGGGTGCCGGAGGTGCTGGAGCTGCACACCACGACCGGCCGGGGGGACATGCTCTGCCGGCTGGTCGCCCGCTCCAACGCCGACCTCCAGCGGGTGATCGACCGGGTGGTGGCGTTCGAGGGCATCGTGCGGGCGTCCACCGCGATCGTCATGGAGAATCCGGTGCCGCTGCGGATCATCCCGCTGGTGGAGCAGGCCGCGACGGAGGGGTGAGCCGCCGCCGCTCCGGCGCCGGAGGTGGGCCGGGGCTCAGCAGGCGGGGACCGCGGCGCCCCGGTCCAGGGCGCGCAGCGAGGAGACCGCGTCCTTGAGAGTGGTCACCGGAATCAGCCGCAGCCCGCGCGGGAGCTGGGCCGCGGCGTCCCCGCACTCGGCCTTCGGGACCAGGAAGACGGTGGCGCCGTCCCGGGCCGCCGCCCGCGTCTTGAGCGAGACCCCGCCGACCGCGCCGATCTCGCCGTCCGGGGCGATCGTCCCCGTGCCGGCGATGGTGCGGCCCCCGGTGAGGTCGCCGCCCGCGCCGTTCCCCGCCAACTTGTCGACGATGCCGAGCGCGAAGAAGAGTCCGGCGCTGGGCCCGCCCACGTCCGCGAGCTTCAGCGTGACCTTGACGTCCTCGGGCCTCTTGCCGAGATAGCCGAGGGCGGCGAGGGTGGCGGCGTCCTGGGACTGGCTCATCTGCTTGAGGTTGCGCCGCTCGGTCTCGGCGTCCGACTTGTCCGGCGGATAGACCGAGTCGCGGGGCAGTACGGCCCGGTCCTCGCGGAACCAGGCGTCGAGTACGTCCCCGAGCCCGACCTCGGCGGACGGGCCGGTCGCCACGATGGTGGTCGCCCGCAGCTGGCCGCTGGTCGCGCGGACCGGCGCGCCGCTCACCGTGATGACCGGCGCGCCCTGGTGCCGGCCCAGCACATCGGCGGTCGAGCCGGGCTCCGCCAGGGTGAACGGCAGCGGCGCGAGCGCGGCCACCGCGAGGAGGGCGAGGACCGGCAGCGCGCACAGCAGCAGGACACGCGAACGGGGGAGGCGGGAGAGACGGGAGAACACGGGGCCAATCTATCGGCCCGTGCCCGGCGCACCGGGCGCCGGTCGGACACGCGCGCCACCGGCCCGCCGGCCGCACCACCACCGGGCCGCCGGCCGCACCATCACCGGCTCACCGACCGCACCGCCACCGGCCCGGCGCCCTGCAGCCGCCACCGGCCCGCAGTCGTCACCGGCACCGGCCCGCCGTCCTCACCGCAGGGCCTCCACGACCTCCCGGGCCGCGTCCACCACCCGGGGGCCGACCCGGTCCGGTACGGCGTCCACCAGCATCACCACGCCCACGCTGCCCTCGATGCCGCTGACGCCCAGGAGCGGAGCCGCCGCCCCGCTGGCGCCCGCCTCCAGCTCGCCGTGGGTCAGGGTGTAGCCGGGGTCGTCGAGGGCGCCCCTCCGGGCGGCGAGTATGGCCCGGCCGGCGGCGCCCCGGCCCAGCGGATGGCGGAACCCGGCCCGGTAGGCCACGTGGTAGTCGGTCCAGGTCGGCTCGACCACCGCCACGGCCAGGGCGTCGGCCCCGTCCGCCAGGGTGAGATGAGCGGTGGCCCCGACGTCCTCGGCCAGCGACCGCAGGGCCGGCAGCGCGGCCTCGCGGACCAGCGGGTGCACCTGCCGCCCCAGCCTGAGCACCCCGAGCCCGACGCGGGCCCGGCCGCCGAGGTCCCGGCGTACCAGGGAGTGCTGCTCCAGGGTGGCGAGCAGACGGTAGACGACGGTCCGGTTGACGCCGAGGCGGTGCGAGAGCTCGGTGACGGTCAGCCCGTGGTCGGTGTCGGCGAGCAGCTTGAGGACACGCAGTCCCCGGTCGAGCGTCTGGGAGGTCTCCGCGGTCACGACGCCCTCTCCTTCACAGTGAAGTGACCGGCGGACCCCGCCCGGCGCGCACGACCCGCCGGGTGTTTCCGTGGTCACCGGTCCCGTCGGGGACGCACGGAGAGCCCGCCGGCAGGCCCTGGCACACCGGCTGCGCTCCGCGGCGGCGCTGCCACGGGGCGTTTCGTATGTGCCGGGGACAGTAGCGACGGACTCCGCTCAGCGGAAGACCTCGTCCAGAATCCGGGCGCCGGGGTTCCGGAACGCGGGGGTGCGGGGCGGGGGCGGAGCCCCTCAGGCGCCGGCGGTCCGGGCACCGGCAGTCCCCGGCGGGCGCAGCCCCGGCCGGCGGCCGACGCCGGAGTCCGGCGGGGCCCCCGGGGGGACCGGCCCGGCCGACGCCCCGGAGACCGGTGATCGGCACCCGGGGGACGGCCCGCGCCCCGGAGCGACTCGCGGACACAACCCCGGGCACCGGCAGTCCCCGGCGGCCGGCCTCCCGGGACGGGCGGCCGGTCGCCGGGACGGGGCGTGGCTCACCGCATCCGGGTGGCCCACTCCTGGACCTTCTTGATCCGTTCCCGGATCTGCCCGGCGGTGGCCTCGGCGCTCGGCGGGCCGCCGCACACCCGGCGCAGCTCGGTGTGGATCACCCCGTGCGGCTTGCCGCTCTGGTGGACGTACGCGCCGACCATGGTGTTCAGCTGCTTGCGCAGTTCCAGCAGCTCCTTGTGGGAGACCACCGGGCGGCGCTCGGCCGGGAGTTCGAGGAGGTCGGCCTCCTCGGACGGCTTCTGCTTGCTGTGCGCGATCTGCCGGGCCTGCCGCTTGCGGAGCAGCAGCTGCACCTGGTCCGGTTCGAGCAGCCCGGGGATGCCGAGGTAGTCCTGCTCCTCGGCGCTGCCGGGGTGGGCCTGCATGCCGAACTCGGCGCCGTCGTAGAGCACCCGGTCGAAGACGGCGTCGGACTCCAGCGCCTCGAAGGGCAGCATGTCCTGTTCGCCGGTGTCCTCGTCCTGCTCCCGGTTGGCCTCGTCCATCTCCTTCTCGGACTCGGCGTAGGGGTCCTCCTCGCCCTCCTTCTTCGGCTTGTCGAGGACGTGGTCGCGCTCGACCTCCATCTCATTGGCGAAGGTCAGCAGGGAGGGGATGGTCGGCACGAAGACCGAGGCGGTCTCGCCGCGCCGCCGGGAGCGCACGAAGCGGCCGACGGCCTGGGCGAAGAAGAGCGGGGTGGAGATGGTGGTCGCGTAGACGCCGACGGCCAGCCGGGGGACGTCGACGCCCTCGGAGACCATCCGGACCGCGACCATCCAGCGGTCCTCGTTCTCGCTGAACTCGTCGATCCGCTTGGAGGCGCCCGCGTCGTCGGAGAGCACCACGGTGGCCCGGGTGCCGGTGATCTCGCGGATCAGCTTGGCGTAGGCGCGGGCCGAGTCCTGGTCGGAGGCGATGACCAGGCCGCCGGCGTCCGGGATGGCCTTGCGGACCTCGGTGAGCCGGTGGTCGGCGGCGCGCAGCACATTGGGCATCCAGTCGCCGCGCGGGTCGAGCGCGGTGCGCCAGGCCTGGGAGACGGCGTCCTTGGTCATCGGCTCGCCCAGCCGGGCGGCGATCTCGTCACCGGCCTTGGTGCGCCAGCGCATGTTGCCGCTGTAGCTGAGGAAGATGACCGGCCGGACCACGCCGTCGCCGAGGGCGTTGCCGTATCCGTACGTGTAGTCGGCGGCGGACCGCCGGATCCCGTCGTTGCCCTCCGCGTACGTGACGAAGGGGATCGGGTTGGTGTCCGAGCGGAACGGGGTGCCGGTGAGCGCCAGCCGGCGGGTGGCCGGCTCGAACGCCTCCAGACACGCCTCGCCCCAGGACTTGGAGTCGCCGGCGTGGTGGATCTCGTCCAGGATGACCAGCGTCTTCCGCTGCTCGCACCGGTTGCGGTGCAGCATCGGGCGGACGCCGACACCCGCGTAGGTGATGGCGACCCCGTGGTACTCCTTGCTGAGCGGTCCGGCGCTGTAGTCCGGGTCGAGCTTGATCCCTATCCGCGCGGCGGCGGCCGCCCACTGCTTCTTCAGGTGCTCGGTGGGGGCGACCACGGTGACCTGCTGCACCACATGGTGGTGGAGCAGCCAGGAGGCCAGCGTCAGCGCGAACGTCGTCTTTCCGGCGCCGGGCGTGGCGACCGCCAGGAAGTCCCGGGGCTGCTCCTGGATGTACCGGTCCATGGCGCCCTGCTGCCAGGCACGCAGCTTGTTGGCGGTGCCCCAGGGGGCCCGGCCGGGAAAGGCGGGTGAGAGGTGATGGGAGGCGGCGGTAGTAGTCACGGTCTCCGAACTCGGGGGCCCTCGGTTACGTACGACAACCGGGCCACCCTACCGGTGCCTCCCCCCGCCCCCGCCCGGACCGGCCCATGAAGCCAGGGGTGCGACACGGCTCACACCCCCGGTGCCGCCCCCGCCCCAGCGGGCCCGCTGGAGGAGCGTCTCAGCGGTGACGTCCGTTGCCCCGGCATGCGGCCGCAGGGCGCCCTCCGGGTCTTCCCGGGGTCGGAAGTGCTCGGTCATACCGGCATGGTGCCGTCCCGCCCCCGGCCCGCGGTACCGGTTTGCGCCGGTGCGCCCCCCCTCAGGTCCGGAGCCGGGTCGCCACCCAGGAGCCGGCCAGGGCCACCGCGGCCATGGGGAGGAAGACGGCGGCGAAGGCGGCCGGGTGGGAGCCGCCGGCCGCGTGGGCCGCGCCGTGGGCGGCGGCGCCCACCGCGCCTCCGCCCAGTGCGGCGAAGGCGGCGCCGCCGCCGGCCAGCAGCAGGACGTTGGAGAGCGCGTCGGAGATCTGGAGCGCCGCCGAGTTGGCGCCGGCCTCCTCGGGCGCGGAGAGCTTGAGCAGCAGCACACTGGTGGCGGCGATCACCAGGCCCATGCCGAAGCAGCCGACGGCCCAGGCCACCGCCACGATCCAGGCGGGCACGGCGGGGATCAGCACACTGGGCGCGGTGAGGATGGCGGCGGCGACCAGGACCATGCCCAGCACCACCAGGCGCTCCCGGTACGGCGCGACGCGCGGCCGGGACTGGAGGAAGGAGCCCAGCGCCCAGGTGGCGCCGCCGACCGCCAGCGAGAGCCCGGCCAGGGTGGGACTCAGGCCCCGCTGGGTGACCAGCATCAGCGGCACGAACGACTCGGCCGCGATGAACGACCCGGCCGCCAGTCCGCGCAGCAGCACCACCGAGGGCAGCCCCCGCGCCGCCCGGTAGGTGCCGCGCGGCAGCAGCCGGAGCACCGAGGGGACCAGCAGGGCGGCGCCCGCCAGGGCCGGGAGCAGGGAGAGGAGCCGCAGGTGCTGCCCGGCGTACTGGAGCAGTCCGGCGCCCAGCGAGATGCCGAGCGCCAGCCGGATCCGGCGCCGGTCGAACGGCACCGGCGGCGCGTCCGGGTCGGCCGGCCCGGACGCGGTCCGGCGGATGGCGGGCAGCGCCAGGGCGAGCGGGAGCACCACCAGCACCGGTATGCCGAGGAACACCCAGCGCCAGCCGAGCTGTTCGGTGACGGTGCCGGCGACCAGCGGGCCGACCACCGAGGGGACGACCCAGCTCGCGGCGAAAGCGGCCATGATCGCGGGCCGCAGCTCCTCCGCGTACGCCCGGCTCACCACCACGTACAGCGCCACGATCACCAGCCCGCCGCCGAGCCCCTGCACCGCCCGGCCGAGGATGAAGACCAGCATCGACCCGGCCGTCCCGGCGAGCAGCAGTCCGGCGGCGAAGGCGCTGATCCCCGTGGTGAGCGGCGCCAGCGGCCCGGAGCGGTCGGACCACTGTCCGGCCAGCACCATGGCGAAGAGGCTGGTGGTGAAGTAGGCCGAGAAGGCGAACGCGTAGAGCGCCACCCCGTGCAGCTCGCGGGCGGCGACCGGCATGGCCGTGCCCACGGCGGTCGCCTCGAAGGCGATGAGCAGGACGACCGAGACCGTCCCGACGCTGAGCGCCCGGTGCGCCCGGTCGAGCACGCCCGCCTTCGTCCCCGGGCCGCCGGGGGCGGGCCCGGGGGCGGAGCCGGAAGCGAGGGCGGGCGGGTCGGCGGTGGGGTGCGGCTCCGAGGCGGTCATGCGGCTCAGCGTAAGGGGCGTCCGGCGGGTGGGACCCTGTCGCGGGTCGTGATCGGACTCGTCCCTTGGTCGTACGTCCCCGAGGACCCCTGGCCGTACGCCCCCGAACGCGCCGGCCGCAGGCCACCGGAGCGACCGGGCCGTACGGCCGGCCGCGCGGTGATGAACCCGGCCGTAACGGCGTCGTACGCCCCGTGAACCCGGGCCAACGCCCGTGAACGCACCGTGGCAGTCGTGTTGCGGCCCCCGCGCCGGCCTTCCGCGCCCGCCGCCGGGCGGCCTACGGTCATGACCGAAGCACCCACGCACGACAGCGAACACGCACGACAACGAGCACGACCACGACCGTGTGCCCGAGTGGTTGAGGGACTGGATTGCAAACCCAGTTACGCGGGTTCGATTCCCGCCACGGTCTCCACACGGGGCGTCCTGCCCCGGGGCGCGGTTCCGGTACCTCACCGGGGCCGCGCCCTTCGCGCGTGCGCCGGCCGCGCCCTTCCGCCCGCCGCGCGTACGCCCCCGGGCCCGAACCGGGCCGGGCGCCTCCGGGCGGGGCCGGAGCGCCCGGTCTCAGCTCCGGGCGGGGGCGGCGACGGCGGCCTGGGGGCGGATGGGCAGGCGGTTGACCGGGCGGCCGGTGGCCGCGCGGACCGCGGCCGCCACCGCCGCCGGGGAGGTGACCACCGGCACCGCGCTCGCCGCCTTCGCGCCGAACGGGGCCACCACGTCCCGCTCCTCCACCAGCTTGACGATCCGGATGTCCGGGGCGTCCAGCGCGGTCGGCAGGGCGTACCCGGTGAGGTCCGGGCGGCGGACCAGGCCGCGCGCGGTGCGGAGGTTCTCGGTGAGCGCGGCGCCCACGCCCTGGGTCACGCCCGCCTCGATCCGGGTGGCGAGCTGGGCCGGGTTCAGCACCCGGCCCACGTCCTGGGCGACGGCCATCTCGACCACCCGTACCGAACCGATCTCGATGTCCACGTCCACCACCGCGCGGACGGCGCAGAAGGCGAGGCCCACGAAGGCGTCGCCCTGGCCGGCCCCGTCCAGCGGCTCGGTGGGGTGCGGGCGGCACTGGGCGGTGGCCCACAGCTCCTTGCCGTCCAGCGCCTCCATCACGGTGGTGGAGAGCACCCCGTCGTACGAGGTGATCTTGCCGTCGGCGATCTGGAGCAGCTCGGTGGACATGCCGAACTGGTGGGCCAGCGGCTGGAGAAGCTGGGTGCGGACCATCTTGGCCGCCCGCTCCACCGCGCCGCCGGAGACCCAGGTGTGCCGGCCGTGCGCCGCCGGTCCCGCCGGGGGCTGGTCGGTGTCGACCGGGGCGACGTGCACCTCCTCGACGCCCAGCACCTCCTGCACGATCTGCCGGGCCAGCGTGGTGAAGCCCTGGCCGGTCTCGACCGCCGCGCAGAGCACGGTGGCCACCCCGTCGTGCACCCGGACGGTGGCCGTGGACACCTCGTCGGCACCCTCGGCGCCGAGCATGTGCACCATGCCCAGGGCGTACCCGACGCCCCGGCGGACCGCGCCCGGCTCACCCGCGCCCTCCGGTCCGCCCGGCAGCAGCCAGTCCTCCTCGGGCCCGTCCTTGGGCAGCGCGGGCAGCGGGAAGTCCCGTACCGCGCGCAGCAGTTCGGCCACCGGGGCCGGGCAGGTCACGGTCTGGCCGGTCGGCAGGATGTCCCCGGTCGCCAGCACATTGCGCAGCCGCAACTCGGCCGGGTCCATGGCGAGTCTGGCCGCCAGCTTGTCCATCTGGCCCTCGTACGCGGCGCACACCTGCATCGCGCCCTCGCCCCGGACATGGCCGGAGGGCGGGTTGTTGGTGCGCACCGCCCAGCCCTCGATGAAGGCGTGCGGCACCACGTACGGCCCGCAGGCGAAGGCGACCGCGGCGGCCAGCGACTCGCTGGAGTCGTCCGCGTAGGCGCCCGCGTCCAGCAGGATCTGCGCCTCCACCTTGACCAGCCGGCCCTCGGCGTCCGCGTGGTGGCGGTAGCGGAGCAGCGTCGGGTGGCGGTGGGCGTGGCCGAGGAACGACTCCTCGCGGGTCGCCGCCAGCTTTACCGGGCAGCCGGTGCGCAGCGCCAGCAGGCCCAGCGGGATCTGGAAGCCGGGGTCCTCGCGGTCGCCGGTGGCGCCGGGCACCCCGGTGACCACGATCTTCACCCGTTCGGGCTCCAGGCCGTAGCAGGCGGCGGCGAGGTTCCGGTCGGTGTGCGGGTCGGTGGAGGCGGTGTAGATCTCCACCCCGCCGTCCGGCCGGGGCACCGCGAGTCCGGCCTCGGCGCCGATCGGCGCGGGGTCCTGGCGGCCGATCCGGTAGAGCCCCTCGACCACCACCTCGCCGGTGACCTCGGGGTCGCCGTAGCTCAGCGGGATGTGCCGGATCAGATTGCCGTCCGGGTGCAGCGGTTCGGCGGAGAACGCCTGCTCCGGGTCGGTGACCGGTTCCAGCGGCTCGTACTCCACATGGATGGCCGCCGCCGCCAGCCGGGCGGTGTCCGGATGGTCGGCCGCGACCGCCGCGATGGCCTCGCCGTGGTGGCGCACCAGGCCGGAGGCGAAGACCGGGCGGTCGGCCACCTTCCGGCCGTACGCCGCGTCGCCCGGCACATCGGCGGCGGTGACCACCGCCCGTACCCCGGGCAGCGCGGCGGCGGCACTGGTGTCCACGGACACGATCCGGGCGTGCGCGTGCGGGGAGCGCAGCAGCGCCGCCCAGAGCAGCCCCTCGGCCCAGAGGTCGGCCGCGTAGGGGAAGGTGCCCTCGGCCTTGGCGCGGGCGTCGGCGGCGGGCAGCGAGGCCCCGATGCCGTGGGTGGGCGGTTGCTCCTCCGGCCGGGGGCCGTCGGCCGCCGGGACGGCGGTGGCCGCGTCGTTGCTCACGCCATGCCTCCCTCGTACGGGTGGGGTGCCTGGGCCTGGTGCGGAATGCGCGGTACCGGCGGCCCGTCCGGCGGCGGTGGCGTCCCGCCCTCCGGTACGGCTCCGGTCCCGGCCGCCGCGGCGGCGCTCGCCTCGCGCTCGGCGACGACCTCCCGCACGGCGTCCAGCACGCCCCGGTAGCCGGTGCAGCGGCAGAGGTTGCCGCAGAGCGCCTGCCGGGTCTCCAGCTCGGTCGGGGCGTGGTTGCCCTGGAGCAGGTCGTGCACGGTCATAGCCATGCCGGGCACGCAGAAACCGCACTGCACGGCCCCGCACTTGGCGAGCGCCCGCTGGATGTCGCTGGGCTCGCCGTTGGCCGCCAGACCCTCGACGGTACGCACCTCGCTGCCGGCCGCGGTGGCCGCGGGCACCAGGCAGGAGGCGACCAGCCGGCCGTCGACCAGCACATTGCAGGCGCCGCACTCGCCCTGGGAGCAGCCGTCCTTGGCGCCCGCCAGGCCGAGGCGCTCGCGCAGCACGTAGAGCAGCGACTCCCCGATCCAGGCGTCGACGACCGGGCGGTCCATACCGTTCACCCGCAGGGCGTACGAGATGTGCGGGTGTTCCTCACCGGCGCCGGGGTCGGGAGCGGGACCGGCGGCCACCGCCTCGGGGGCACCCTCCGTGCCGGGTTCCGTGCCGCCCCGCGTACCGGGTTCCGGGTACGGGACGGCTTCGGGGGCGGCACCGGCCGAGGGGTCGGCGACGGCACCGGGCGCGCCGACGGTCACCGGCTCGGCACCCACCGGCGCGGCGCCCACGGGCTCGGCCGGGTGCCCGGCGCCCGGCCCGGCCCCGGGCTCGGATCCGACGGGCGCGGCGGGCCCCCCGGACACCGGCGACCCGACGGGCACGGCGGATTCGGGTACGGCTCCGGGCCCGGCGGTCGCGACGGCCCCGGCCACGGGCTCGGCGGCCCCGGCCACGGCTTCCGGCTCGGCCCCCGGGGCGACGGCCTCCGGCCCGGGCTCCGGGCCGACGGCTTCCGGTTCCGGCTCCCACGTGGGTTCCGCTTCGGTCTCCGGGGCGGGTTCCGTCGCACGGGCGGGTTCGGCCGCCGGCGCCCCGGCGACCAGCGGCTCCTCCCCCGGCCCGGGCGCCAGTTCCTGGCCGGGCACGAATTTCGGTCCGGACTCCGGTGCGGATTCCGCTTCCGGCTCCGGACGCGACTCCGGTTCCGGCTCCGGCTGGGGTTCCGGTTCGGGTGCCGGGACGGTGGCCCAGGGGGCGGGGGCTCCGCCGGGCAGGGTGGCCGGCCGGTCGGCCGCCGCCCAGGCCGAGGCGGCGGACAGCTGGTACTCGCCGGACTCGTCGGGGAGGTCGCCGTCCGCGACCGGGATGTGCCACTGGCCGGTCGGCTCGGTGGGCGCCGGGGGCGCGGCGGAGGCCGGGGCGGGCGCGGGCTCCGGAGCGGCGGCCTCCCGGAAGTCCCACCGCGCGGTGGCGCTCGGGTCGTACGGGGCCTCGTACTCCGCGCCCCGGGGGTCGTACTCCGCGCCGTAGACCTGCTCGTGACCGGGCACGCCGGACGACGACGCACCGGGTCCACCGGACACGCCCGGCTCGCCCGGCGCCTCGGGCCGTCCCGCCGGATACGGCTCGCCGCCCGGGTAGTCCGTACCACCCGGGTACCCCGGTTCCGGGTACCCGGCGGCCGGCGCCGTGCCCGACGGGTCGGGGTGGCCGGCCTCGTCGGGCCCCCGGTGCCAGACGGCCGCCTGCTGCGGCGCGGCCCAGCCGCCGGGAGCCCCGGGCGCCTCGGCTCCCTCGGGCGCCTGGATGTACGGCGGCACATAGCCGTGGCCGGGCGCGGCCAGCGGGGTGGCGTCCAGCGCCAGACCGGGCGGCAACTGCACGAAGGCGGTGGCGTCCTGGTCGTACTCGCCCTGCGGCACCGGCTGCCAGGCCCCGGGGCCGTACGGGTGCGGCTGCCGCTCGTGCTGGTTCTCGTTCTCCTCGGCGGTCATGACAGCGCCCTCCCCAGTGCCCGTCGGGCCAGCGCGGCGACCGTGCGCCGCAGATGCAGTACGGCGGGCGGCAACTGCTCGTCGCCCGGCGGGTCGGGGACACAGGCGGCGGCCACGTACTCGCCGAAGGCGGTCAGCGCCTCGGGGGCCAGCCCCCGGTCGCCGTCCCAGTCGATCAGCGAGGCGATCCAGTGCTCGGCGTCGAGCGGGCGCAGCGGCATCGGCGCGATCGCCCCGACGGCGCAGCGCACCCCGCGCCGGGCCGGGTCCAGCACGACCGCGACCGAGGCGGTCGCCCGGCCGGGACCGGTGCGGCCGGTGGCCTTGAGGAACACCTGCGGGGCGTGCAGCAGCGGCACCCGGACGAAGCCGACCAGCTCGGCGGGGCCGAGCAGTTCGCGCCCGGTCAGCAGGTGGGAGACCGGCAGCTCCCGGGTGCCGCCGGGGCCGGCGACCACCAGATCGGCCTCCAGCGCGGCCAGCACCGGCAGCGCGTCACCGGTGGGCGCGCCGGTGACGATGTTGCCGCCGAGGGTGCCCGCGTTGCGGATCTGCGGCGGCCCGGCGGCGCGGGCGGCGGCGGCCAGCGCGGGGATGAGCGCGGCGAAGTCGGGGCGGCCCATCCGGGCGTGGGTGAGTCCGGCGCCGAGCAGGGCGTGGCCGTCCTGGTACTGCCAGCCGCGGATCTCGTTGACCCGGCCGAGGCCGACCAGCCCGGCGGGGCGGAGCTGGCCCCGGTTGACGGCGGCCATCAGGTCCGTACCACCCGCGACGGGCACGGCGGCGGGCATGGCGGTGAGCGCCGCCACCGCCGCGTCCAGCGTGGCCGGCAACGTCACTGACTGCGTCGCCCGCGGTGCGTGCGTGGTCAACCCAGCTGCCCCTTCCCGGTCTCCCGGCTGTCCCCGGCCGTCCCCGGCCGCACCGTCACGCCGGGGCCGCGCCGTCGCCGCGCCCCGGTCTCAGCGCTTCGCAGCACTTCTCGGCGCTCCTCGGCCGTTCCCAGCATGTGGCCGTACCGTACGTGCTCACGGCCCGGACGTGGCAACTCTGGCACATCTTCCGGCGCGACCGGCGCGAGGGTCCATGACGGGCGCATCCGTACCGGACGCCCCATGACCTGCGGGATGAGAGGTTTTGTCACCGCTTCGGCGGCTGGGGCGAATTGCCACGTATCGGCGATCTCGTACGACTTGTCCGACCGACCGGAAGCGACCGGACCCGAGCGGAAGCGACCGGTCGGGGGCCGGTGGAGTCCCGGTGGCGCTCCGGCGGCAGGTCGTACCGCCGCGAACTCACACCTTCGGGGGCGGCTCCGGCGCACCAGGCTCACACGTTCGGGGGCGCTCCCTCGATCGGGCGGCCGAGCACCCCGGGGCGGCGCTGCCAGGGCGAAGGGCCGGAAGGTGGCCGGTAGTCGACGCCGAACGCGTCCAGCCGGTGGTAGTGGACGGCCATCCGGCGCTCGAAGTCCGCGAAGTCCCGGGCGGCCGGCGGCGGCAGGGCGGACCAGGCGACCTCGGCGAGCGCCACCAGCCGGGGGAAGGTCTGGTAGTCGACCCGGGCCCGGCTGTCGAGCGCCTCGGACCAGACATTGGCCTGGGTGCCCAGCACATGGGCGGCGGCCTCGTCCGACAGCTCCCCCGGAACCGGCTCGAACCGGTAGACGTCCTCCAGGGTGCGGACATATCCGATGGGCACCGGTTCGTCGTCGCCGGGCGCCTGCCGGTGGTCCAGATACACGTACTGCTCGGGGCACATGACGACGTCGTGGCCGGCCTCGGCGGCGGCGATCCCGCCCGCGTACCCCCGCCAGGAGGAGACGGCGGCGCCCGGGGCGAGGCCGCCCTCCAGGATCTCGTCCCAGCCGATCAGCCGGCGGCCCCGCTCGGCCAGCCAGCGGTCGAAGTGACGGATGAACCAGGACTGGAGGGCGTCCTCGTCCGCGAGCCCCAGCTCCGCGATCCGGGCCTTGACCGCCGGGGAGGCGCGCCACTGGTCCTTGGGGCACTCGTCGCCGCCGATGTGGACGAAGGGCGAGACCTCGGCCGGAAAGAGCTCCAGGATCTCGTCGAACACCTGCTCGTAGAAGCGGACGGTGGTGTCGGTGGGGGCGAGTACGTTCGGACTGACCCCCCAGGTGTCCCAGACGGAGAGGGCGGTGGTGTCGACGACATCGGTGTTGCCGAGTTCGGGGTACGCGGCGATGGCGGCCTGCGAGTGCCCCGGCACGTCGATCTCCGGGACGATCCGGATGTGCCGCTCGGCGGCGTACGCGACGATCTCGCGGATGTCGTCGCGGGTGTAGTGACCGCCGTGCGGGGTCTCGTTCCAGAGCGGCGAGGCCCGGTGGCCGTGCTTGCTGCGCGCCCGCCAGGCACCGGTCGCGGTGAGCTCCGGGAAGCGCCGGATCTCGACCCGCCAGCCCTGGTCGTCGGTGAGATGGAGGTGCAGGACGTTCAGCTTGTGCGCGGCGAGCAGATCGAGCTGGCGCAGCACGTCGTCCTTGGGCAGGAAGTGCCGGGCGACGTCCAGCAGCATGCCCCGCCAGCCGAACCGGGGCGCGTCGGTGACGGTGAGCGCGGGCACGGTCCAGCGCCGGTCCGGGTCGAGCGGCGCCCGGCGGCAGGCGTCCGGGCCGAGCAGCTGACGGAGCGTCTCCACGCCCCAGAAGACGCCCGCCGGGCCGCCGCCGGACACGGTCACCCCGTCCGGCCCGGAGCGCAGCGCATAGCTCTCCGGCCCCCGGTCGCCGGCCGCCTCGGCGTCCACCCGCAGCCGGACGACGCCGCCTCCCGTACCGGCTCCGGCTCCGGCTCCGGCTCCGGCTCCGGCTCCGGCTCCGGCGAACGGGGCCAGCGGGAGTCCGGTCGCCGCGCCCACGGTGGCCCGCAACCGCCGCGCCGCCCGCTCGGTGCCGGGGCCCGCGTCCACCACGGTCGCCGCGTCCAGGGTGAACCCGGGCGTGCCCGGTGCCGTACGCACCCCGAGCGGCGCCGGGACCAGCGCCACGGCCGGTTCCCCGGGAGCCCCACCCGCACCTCCCGCGCCACCGCCACCGCCGGCGCCGCCGTCACCCATGGCCGCGCGCCCCGTCTCCGTACCGTCCCGCATCCGTCTCCCCTTCCGCTGCTCTCCCCCGGCTCTCCGTCGGGTGCCGCTCTCCGTCCCCTCAGTCCTTCATCGCGTCAGTCCTTCACCGCGCCGCCCAGGCCGGAGACCAGCCGCCGCTGCACGAGGACGAAGAAGACCAGGACCGGCACGGTCATCACGGTCGAGGCGGCCATGATTCCGCCCCAGTCGTTCTCGTCCGGCTTGAAGAAGACCAGCAGCGCCATCGGCAGGGTCGACTGCGAGACATCGCTGATCAGGAAGGACTTGGCGAAGAGGAAGTCGTTCCAGGCCGAGATGAAGGAGAAGACGCTCGTCGCCACCAGACCCGGGAAGACCAGCGGGAAGAGGATCCCCCAGAGGAACCGGGCCCGGCTCGCCCCGTCCAGGTAGGCCGCCTCCTCCAGCGCCTCCGGCACCGCCTTGACGAAGCCGCGCAGCATCCAGATCGCGAACGGCAGCGAGAAGGCCAGGTGCGGCAGGATCAGCGCGCCCAGGGTGTTGAGCTGTCCGAGGTCCCGCATCAGGAAGAACAGCGGGATCGTCAGCGCCTCGACCGGCACCATCTGGGCGACCAGGAACATGATCAGCAGGGTGGTGCGGAACCGGAAGCGGAACCGGGTCACCGCCGTCGCGGCCAGAAAGGCGATCAGGGCCGAGGCGACGACCACCGAGCCCGCGACGAACAGGCTGTTGAGGAAGTAGCGGCCGAAGTCCTGCTGCTCGAAGACCCGCCGGAAGGAGTCCAGCGAGGGACGGAGGGTCCAGGGGCGGGGCTCGGCCGACTGGATCTCCCCCGCCGGCTTGAGGGCGGAGAGGACCATCCAGTACAGCGGGAAGGACACCACCAGCGCGATCAGCAGCGTCACGGCCTCCGCGACCGCCCGCCCGGGCCGGCGGACCAGGCGTCCCGGCCGGCGGACCGGGCGCCCCGCCGGACGGATCAGGCGTCCGGACCGGGGGACCAGGCGTCCGCGCGCCTTCGGGGCGGCGGGGCTCACAGCTCCGCTCCCTGGCGGCGGACGAGGCGGAGGTAGACCAGGGTGACGGCGAGCAGGATCAGCAGCATCACCACGCCGATGGCCGAGCCCAGGCTGTACTGCGAGGAGGCGAACGCCTTCTGGTACGCGTACACATTGAGGACCAGGTTCTGCCGGGCGATACCGCCGCCGTTGGTCATCACATAGATCTGAGTGAAGATCTTGAAGTCCCAGATGATCGACTGAATGGTGACGACCACCAGGATCGGCCGCAGCAGCGGCGCGGTGACGGAGCGCCAGATGCGCCACTGCGAGGCCCCGTCGAGCGCGGCCGCCTCCAGCACCTCGGCCGGCACGGCCCGGATCCCGGCGTACACGGTGACCATGACGAACGGGAACGAGCACCAGACGACCTCGAAGAGCACCAGGGCGAAGGCGCTGTACCGCTCGTAGGTCCAGGAGAAGTCCCCCAGCCCGAACAGCCGGTTGACCGGCCCGAAGTCCGGGTCGAAGAGGAACACCCAGACGGTGGACCCGGTGACGGCGGGCGTCGCCCAGGCGCCGAGCGCGGCCAGCATCAGCGCCAGCCGGGGCACCGCCCGCACCCGGGTCAGCAGCACGGCGAGGGCGCAGCCGACCGCCAGGGTGGCGACCACACAGGCGGCGGCGAACACCACGGTGGCCAGCAGGACCCGCCAGAACTCCGGGTCGGCGGCGAGCGCCCGGTAGTTGCCCAGGCCCTGGAAGGAGGTCGGCGCACCGCCGCTCACCTGCGCCTGGGTGTACTCCAGCAGGGAGATCAGCCCCAACTGGTAGATCGGGTAGACCAGCAGACCGGCCAGCACCGCCAGCGCGGGCGCCAGATAGAGCCAGGGCGTCCACCCGCCGTGCCCGGACCCGCTCCCCGCCCCGCGCCGCCGCCCGGGCCCGGGGGCCCGGTCGCGCCGGAGCTCACGTCCCGGTCCGGGGGCGCCTCCGGGACCGCGCCCGGGGCCGGGGCGGACGCCCTTCTCCGTACCCGCAGGGGTGTCCGTACTCGTACGCGCGCTCGTCGCCATGGCGGTCAGCCCGCCTCCGCGAAGGCCGCGTCCATCGTCCGGGCCGCGTCGGCGGAGGCGGTGGCCACGTCCTTACGGCCGCTGACGATCTCCTGGAACATGGTGGGCAGCACCTGCCCGGCGTCGATCCGCCCCCAGCCCGGCGAGCCGGGCACGAACCTGGTGCCCGCCGCCAGCGTGTCGATGAACGGCTTCACGAACGGCTGCTTGCGCGCGGCCTCGGCCCGTACATCGGTGTACGTCGGCAGAAAACCCATCGCGTCGAAGAGCCGGCCCTGCGTCTCCTTGCCGGCCAGCGACTTCAGCAGCTCGACCGCCAGGGTGCGGTGCGAACTGCTGCGCAGCACACCGAGGTTGTTGCCGCCCGCGAAGGCCGGGGCGACGGAACCGGGCTTCACCCCGGGCAGCGGCACCACCGCGTACTTCCCCTTCACCGGGCCCGCCTCCACCGCCGCGTGGCTGAAGTCGCCGCCGATCGCCATGGCCGCCCGCCCCGAGGCGAAGGCGGTGACGGTGGCGTTGCCGCCCATCGCGGCGCACTTGGCGGGCGGGCAGTTGTCGGGCCCGAAGAGCGAGGTGTACGCGGCGATGCCCCGGCGCGCCGCCGGACTGCCGACGGCCGCCCGGTACGTACCGCCGTCGCGGGTGGCGAGCTCACCGCCGTGCGCCCAGAGGAACGGCAGGGCGCCATAGGTGTAGGCGCCGCCGACCGCGAGCCCGTACAGCTCGGGCCTGGCCCGGTGCGCCTTCTTCGCGGTCGCGATCAGTTCGGTCTGCGACTTCGGTGCGGAGAGGCCGAGTTCGCGGAAGACGTCGGTGCGGTAGTAGAGCGCCCGCACACCGACGAAGAGCGGTGCCCCGTAGACCTTGCCGTCCACGGTGACGGAGGTGCGCGCGGTCGGGTCGGTGTCCCTGGTCTCGTCCCAGGCGCCGAACTCGGCGCTGATGTCCGCGAGTCCGCCGTCCTTGACGTACCCGGCGGTGTCGGTGTTGCCGTACTCGACGAGGTCGGGGGCGCTGGCTGGGTCGTTGAAGGCGGCCTTGATCCGCTGGGCCCGGGTCTCGACGGGGATGTACTCGATCTCGACCCGGGCCTCCGGGTGGCGCTTCCGGAACCCGGCCACGGCGGAGTCGACCACCCGCTCCTTGGGCTTGTTGCCGACCTCCTGGAAGAGCCACACCCGCAGGGTGCCGCCCTTGTCGTCCCGCTGGGCGCCGGTGCCGGAGGTGCCCGGGGCGCAGCCGGCGACGGCGAGCCCGGCGAGGGCGAGGCCCGCCACGGCGGCCCCGAGACGCCCGGACGGCCCCGGCCCCGGTGACCGGGCCGGCTTGGGGAACGGCCCCGGGGACAGCGTCCGGGACAGCTTCCGATGCGGCTTCACGTGCGGTTTCAGGGACGGCTTCGGGTGCGGTTTCAGGAACGTCATGTCTGGGCTCCCCCCAGCGCGTTGCATCCTGTGCAACAGGCGTTTCGTACTGCACAACGGGCAGGACAGGCAGGAGACTAGGACGGCCCGCGAGGGCCCCACAAGAGGTCTTGACCACTTCCGCCCTCAGGAAGCATCCCGTGCAACGCGCGTCCCGGGTGGCGCGGCACTCCGTGCAACGCGAGGGCCCGCGCGCGACGCCAAGGCCGGTGCCCGCCAAGGCCCGCGCGATGCCAAGGCCGGCGCCCGCCAAGGCCCCATCGATGCCAAGGCCGGCGCCCGCCAAGGCCCCATGCGACGTGAAAGCCCAGGCAAGACGAAGGTCCACGCGACGCCAAGGTCGATGCGACGCGAAGGCCCGTGCAAGGCGAAGGCCCCCGGGGCGCGCACACCTTCGTGTACGCGCCCCGGGGGCCCACGGCCGTCCGGCCGGACCGGTCAAGCGGCCGACCGGTCGGACAGTCAGCCGGCCAACCGGCTACTTCTTGTCCTTGCCGCCCTTGTCCTTGTCGCCACCGGCGCCCATGGACTCGTAGATCTCCTTGCACATCGGGCAGACCGGGTACTTCTTCGGGTCACGGCCCGGCACCCAGACCTTGCCACACAGCGCCACCACGGGAGTGCCGTCGAGGGCACTCGCCATGATCTTGTCCTTCTGGACGTAGTGGGCGTAGCGCTCATGGTCGCCGTCGCCGTGGGACACCTGCGGTGTCGGCTCTACGAGGGTCCCCGTACCTGCCCCGCGCTCGGGCTCAAGAGTGCTCATGGCCTCCAAGGGTACCCCCGGCGCACCGGCGTCGGGCGGGCCCCGGAACGGGTCCGCCGAACGACGCCACACTCGGTCAGTTGAGCGAGGGATCGTCCGGATAAGTGGCGATCATCGCCAGCTCGCTGCGCTGCCTCCGGAGCACCGCCCGCCACAGCCGCTGGGGCTCCGGGGAGGAGACGTCACCGGGCTCGGAGTCGACGACGAACCAGGCCCCTTCGGCCAGTTCGCCCTCCAGCTGGCCCGGTCCCCAGCCGGCGTACCCGGCGAAGATCCGCAGCGAGCCCAGCGCCGCCGCCAGCAGCTCCGGCGGGGTCTCCAGGTCCACCAGGCCGATCGCCCCGTACACCCGGCGCCAGCCCAGCGGCTCCCGGCCGCCCGGACCGCCGTCGCGGGCACCGACCGTCCCGGCCCCCGCGCCACCGGTCGCGC
The DNA here is from genome assembly GCF_024756275.1 of Streptomyces pyxinae. Taxonomy (GTDB): domain Bacteria; phylum Actinomycetota; class Actinomycetes; order Streptomycetales; family Streptomycetaceae; genus Streptomyces; species Streptomyces pyxinae. Next base: position 34,969 of record NZ_JANUGQ010000031.1, read on the forward strand.
CGCCCGCCTCCCCGGCCCGGACCGCACCGGGTCCGGGTCCGGCGGGCCGCCGGCCGCCGGACCGGCCGCCGGGGCCGGGCTCGCCGGGCTCGTCGCCCGGTACCACCGCGACACCCAGCGCCGAGTCCAGGGAGACCGGGCCGCCCTGGAAGACCACCCCGGGCGCCCCGGCGAGCGGCGCCCAGGACTCCAGGATGTCGCCGACGTCCACCGGGGTCGGCCGGTTGAGGACCACGCCGAGCGCGCCCTCCTCGTCGTGGTCGAGCAGCAGGACCACCGCGCGGTCGAAGTTCGGGTCCGCCAGCGCGGGAGAGGCGACGAGCAGCCGCCCTGTGAGCGAGGACACCTCGGTCATGCCTGACATGATCCCCCATCTTCGCCCCGTGCGGGGGGTCGTGGACGAGGTACGGCCGAACCGCAGCTCACCGGCGCCGGAGAGCGCACCCCCGGCACAAAACGGAGCGTGACGCTCCGCACGTGATCACAGACGGACCGTGTTGTACCCGATTCATTACATTCGCGGGGCCCCCCGGCCCATACAAAAGGGGGCCCGCGCCCCCTTACCCTTTCTTCTGGTCCCCTGCCCATCACTCCGGAACGCGAGATTCATGACCGGCACAGACGATGTACTGCTTGTCCACGGCGGAACCCCGCTGGAGGGCGAGATCCGCGTCCGCGGCGCGAAGAACCTCGTGCCCAAGGCGATGGTCGCCGCCCTGCTCGGCAGCGGGCCGAGCCGGCTGCGCAATGTGCCGGACATCCGCGATGTCCGGGTCGTACGCGGCCTGCTCCAGCTGCACGGGGTGACCGTCCGCCCCGGTGAGGAGCCGGGCGAGCTGGTACTGGACCCGACCCATGTGGAATCGGCCAATGTCGCCGACATCGACGCCCACGCGGGCTCCTCCCGCATCCCGATCCTCTTCTGCGGCCCGCTGCTGCACCGGCTGGGCCACGCCTTCATCCCGGGGCTGGGCGGCTGCGACATCGGCGGCCGGCCGATCGACTTCCACTTCGACGTGCTCCGCCAGTTCGGCGCGACCATCGAGAAGCGGGCGGACGGCCAGTACCTGGAGGCCCCGCAGCGGCTGCGCGGCACCAAGATCCGGCTGCCCTACCCGTCGGTCGGTTCCACCGAGCAGGTGCTGCTCACCGCCGTCCTGGCGGAGGGTGTCACCGAGCTGTCCAACGCGGCCGTGGAGCCGGAGATCGAGGACCTCATCTGCGTGCTGCAGAAGATGGGCGCCATCATCTCCATGGACACCGACCGGACCATCCGGATCACCGGTGTGGACAAGCTCGGCGGCTACACCCACCGGGCGCTCCCGGACCGCCTGGAGGCGGCCTCCTGGGCGTCGGCGGCGCTGGCCACCGAGGGCAACATCTATGTGCGCGGCGCCCAGCAGCGCTCGATGATGACCTTCCTCAACACCTACCGGAAGGTGGGCGGTGCCTTCGAGATCGACGACGAGGGCATCCGCTTCTGGCACCCGGGCGGCTCGCTCAACGCGATCGCCCTGGAGACGGACGTGCACCCCGGCTTCCAGACCGACTGGCAGCAGCCGCTGGTGGTGGCGCTGACCCAGGCGGCCGGGCTCTCCATCGTCCACGAGACGGTGTACGAGTCGCGGCTGGGCTTCACCTCGGCGCTCAACCAGATGGGTGCCCACATCCAGCTGTACCGGGAGTGCCTGGGCGGCTCCGACTGCCGCTTCGGGCAGCGGAACTTCCTCCATTCGGCGGTTGTCTCCGGCCCGACCAAGCTCCAGGGCGCCGATCTGGTCATCCCCGACCTGCGCGGCGGCTTCTCGTACCTGATCGCCGCGCTGGCGGCCCAGGGCACCTCGCGGGTGCACGGCATCGAGCTGATCAACCGCGGCTACGAGAACTTCATGGAGAAGCTCGTGGAGCTCGGCGCCAAGGTCGAGCTGCCGGGCGCGACCGTCGTCTGACCGGCCGCCACCCGGCCGCCCGGCAGTCCGGCTCTTCGGCCGGTTGTCGCCCGCCCGGCCGGTCCTCCGATCGGGCGGCTCTCCGGTGATCGCCCGGCCGGCTCACGGTCGGCCGGCTGGCCGGCTCGCGGTCCGGCCGGCTGCCGACCCACCGCCCGGCTGACCGTACGTCACCCCGGGTGCGGGCCGGGCGAGTTGACGCTCCGCCGGCCGGTGGCGCGCCCGGCCCGGTGGGCCCGCGGCACCCGGCCCCCTGGCCCCTGGCTTCAGCGAAGGCCCCCGTCACCGGCGGGGGCCTTCGGCGTCTCCCCGGCCGGGCACCGCCCGGGCCCGCCCCCTTCGCGTACGAGTACGGGCAGGCGCAACCGGTACGGCACGGACCGTGCCCGTACCCGGGCGCCGGCGGCCCGGACCGTACCCGTACCGCCGGGGCCGGAGCCCCTGCCCGTACCGCCGGGCCGCCTCCGTACCCGTACACGGGCGGACCGGGCAGACGGGGACGGCCGTACGTCCCCGTCTGCGGCCCCGGCCCCGTGGCGGGCCCGCCGAATCTCCCCGTACGGCCCCTGTGGCGCCGTACGGCCCGGCGGGCCCCGGAAACCGCCTCCGCACGGCCCCGTACGGCCCTGACCGACCCGTACGACCCCGTACGACCTCGGGTGACGCCGTACCGGGCCCATGGCGTCCCCGAACCATCGGCGGGGCGGGGCCGGCACCCCGCGCGCCGGCGGGACCGGCGAAGACGAGCCGGGACGGACGAAGGGCGGCCACCCGGCAAACACCGGGTGGCCGCCCTTGACGCGCCTGGGGCCGACCGCCGCTCGGGGCCCTCGGCCCTCCGGCGGTTCGTGTGCCCTGGGGCTTACTTGCCCTTCGCGGCTTCCTTGAGCTTCGAACCCGCGGAGACCTTCACGCTGTAACCCGCCGGAATGTTGATGGGGTCGCCGGTCTGCGGGTTGCGCGCGGTGCGAGCGGCACGGTGGGTGCGCTCGAAGGTCAGGAAGCCGGGGATGGTGACCTTCTCGTCGCCCTTGGCGACGACCTCGCCGACGGTCTCGGCGAGCGCGGCCAGCACGGCGTCGGCGTCCTTGCGGGTCACCTCGGCACGGTCGGCCAGGGCGGCCACCAGCTCACTGCGGTTCATGTTGTTACTCCCGTGTTCTTCTTGCCTGTGAGGCGTGAGATCGAAGCCGATGCTGCCAGGGCCCTCGGACAGGTCCCGGACCCGGGTCTGCTGTCAGACCCTCGCGCCCGAATAGGCATCCTGCCCCCACCAGCGGCGGTAAAGCCAATCCGGCACCCGCCGGGGTCACACGAAAAGCGCCACGAGACGGGTGCGGTGACGGTCGGTCGACACCCGGAGGACGCACCGCAGCCGGGCCCGGAACGCCGGGCCCGGACCGTGCGCGGGGCGTCACTTTCCGCGTCGCCCGCGCGCCCCGGCGCGGTCCGCCCACCCGGCCGGTTACGCCATCAGCATGATGATCAGACCGGAACCGAGTGTGACCACCGGACCATCCGCCAATCGGCGGGCCGACCCTGCTGTCAGATGGTCGTAGGGGCGGAGACGGTGACGCCCGCTGCCTTCGCGGCGTCCCGGACGGCGCCCGCGACGGCGCCGGCCACCTTGTCGTTGAAGACCGAGGGGATGATGTAGTTCGGGTTCAGCTCGTCGTCGGTGACCACGTCCGCCAGCGCCGCCGCGGCGGCCAGCATCATCTCGGTGTTGACGGTCCGCGACTGGGCGTCCAGCAGGCCCCGGAAGACACCCGGGAAGACCAGCACATTGTTGATCTGGTTGGGGAAGTCCGAGCGGCCGGTGGCCACCACGGCCGCCGTCCGGCGGGCGGTCGCCGGGTCCACCTCGGGGTCCGGGTTCGCGAGTGCGAACACGATCGCGTCGTCCGCCATGGCCGCCACGTCGTCGCCGTCGAGCACATCCGGGGCGGAGACGCCGATGAAGACGTCGGCGCCGGCCACGGCCTCCTTGAGGGTGCCGGTGACGCCGTCCGGGTTGGTGTTGTCCGCGATCCAGCGGAGCGCCGAATCGGGCTCGCCCAGGTCGTCCCGGCCGGCGTGCACCACACCGTGGATGTCCGCCACCACCGCGTGCTTGACGCCCGCCGCCAGCAGCAGCTTCAGGATGGCCGTACCGGCCGCGCCGGCGCCGGACATGACCACCCGGACGTCGCCGGTGGCCTTGTTGACCACCCGCAGCGCGTTGGTCAGCGCGGCGAGCACCACGATGGCGGTGCCGTGCTGGTCGTCGTGGAAGACCGGGATGTCCAGCGCCTCGCGCAGCCGCGCCTCGATCTCGAAGCAGCGGGGCGCGGAGATGTCCTCCAGGTTGATGCCCGCGAAGCCGGGGGCGATGGCCCGGACGATCTCCACGATGGCGTCGGTGTCCTGGGTGTCCAGGCAGATCGGCCAGGCGTCGATGCCGGCGAACCGCTTGAACAGCGCCGCCTTGCCCTCCATGACCGGGAGCGCCGCCTTGGGGCCGATGTTGCCGAGGCCGAGCACCGCCGAGCCGTCGGTGACCACGGCGACGGAGTTGCGCTTGATGGTCAGCCGGCGGGCGTCCTCGGGGTTCTCCGCGATCGCGGTGCAGACCCGGGCGACACCGGGGGTGTACACCATGGAGAGATCGTCACGGTTGCGGATGGGATGCTTGGAGGCCATCTCGATCTTGCCGCCGAGGTGCATCAGGAACGTCCGGTCGGAGACCTTGCCGAGCACCACGCCCTCGATGCCGCGCAGCTTGCCCACGATCTCGTCGGCGTGCGCGGTGGACGTGGCCGCGATGGTCACGTCGATCCGCAGCTTCTCGTGGCCGGACGCGGTCACATCGAGGCCGGTGACGGAGCCGCCGGAGGACTCCACGGCCGTGGTGAGCTGGGAGACCGCGGTTCCGCTCGCGGGCACCTCCAGCCGGACCGTCATCGAGTACGAGACGCTGGGCGCCGTTGCCATGGCCGAGTTCCTCTGCTTTCCCTGAGCTTCGTTGCCGCCCCGCTCCGGCGGACGGCCGGGGAGGAGCCCTCCGATGGTCGCACCTACTTGCGAGTAGCAGGTAATACGGTCATTGATTTATCGGAAACCTTTTTCCACCTTGCGAGAGACGGACGCTCTAGGGTGCCGACCGGAGACACTCATCACCTGGGGTTTCGCGACGATTCACCGGACTTTTCCGGAGATGTCCACGGACTTCCGGGGATCCCGCATCCTTCCGGAGACTTCGGGGACTTCACCGGACTTCCCGGCATTTTCCGGGGATCTTCCGTGGATTTTCCGGGGGATTACCGGGCCGGGAACGCCGACAGGCCCGTGCCCCTGCCCTCGGAGGGAAGGAGACGGACCTGTCGGGTACGAATGGGTGGCACCGACCCGCCATGCTCGCCTCGCGGCAAGTGGTCGCTCGTAGCGACGAAGGTTGGGCCCGGGGGCTTGGATCGAGCCGGTGCCATCACCCAGGCTAACAAAGTGACGCCCGAAAGCGAGGGCGCGCCCGGACCCGGATCCCCGCCCCCGGGCATCCGGGCCCTCCGGCCCCCATCGGGCCGGGCCGGACGGCCCGGCCCGATGGGGGCCGGAGGGAGAGCCGGCCACCGCGGGCGGAACACCCCCGCGTCCCGCGGCAACCGGCCGCCGCGACGGGAACGGTCCTGACGGGAACAAGCCCCGTGCCGGGGCCACCCGCCCCCGGGTCGGTCACGCGGCCGGCCCAGGGACGCGGCCGCCGGGTCAGCCGCGCAGCCGGCTCAGCCGCGCGCAGCCGAGCCTGGGCCCGGCCGACTCAGCCGCACGGCCGGCTCAGGGCGCAGCCGCCGGCTCAGCCGCGCGGCCGGGCACAGCCGGCCCAGGGACGCGGCCGGCTCAGCCGCGCGGCCGGGCACAGGCCACAGCCGGCCCCGGGCACAGCCGGCACACGGGCGCGGCGGCCCTGGGTACAGCCGACCCAGGGCGCAGCCGGCACGGCCGCACACGGACGCGGCGGCTCAGGGCGCAGCCGCCGTAGCCGAGCCGGGGCGCCGCCGGGTCAGCCGCGCGGCCGGCTCGGGGCGCGGTCGCCGGGTCAGTCGCGCAGCAGGTCCGGTACGCCGAGCGCGTCCGGCTCGTCGCGCGGTCCGGAGACCACGGTGAGCTGCCGGGTGGCGCGGGTGAGCGCCACGTACAGCACCCGCAGGCCCGCCGGGGACTCGTCCGCGATCTCGGCGGGCGAGACCACCAGGGTGGCGTCGTACTCCAGGCCCTTCGCCTCCAGGCTGCCCAGCGCCACCACCCGGTCGCCCAGCTCCGTCACCCAGCCGGCCGCCTCGGCGCGCCGGTCCATGGCGACCACCACGCCGACCGTGCCGTCCACCTGGTCCAGCAGCCGGCGGGCCTCCGCCCGTACCGTCCCGGCGAGGTCACCGCCGCCCGCCGCCTCCCCGGCGCCGGCCGCCACGAACCGGGGCTCCAGGCCCGTCGAGCGCACCGCCCGGGGGGCCACCGACCCCGGCATGGCGAGGGCCAGCACCCGGGAGGCCAGCTCCGCGATCTCGGCCGGGTTGCGGTAGTTGACGGTCAGCTCGAAGCGGCGGCGCGGCCGGGAGCCCAGCGCCTCGTCCCGCGCCTCGGCCGCCTCGTCCGGCACCGACCAGGAGGACTGGGCCGGGTCCCCGACCACCGTCCAGGTGGCGTGGCGGCCCCGCCGGCCGACCATCCGCCACTGCATGGGCGTCAGGTCCTGGGCCTCGTCGACGATGACATGGGCGTACTCGGTCCGCTCCTGGGCCAGCCGCTCGGCCCGCTCCCGCTGGCTCTCCTCCCGTACCGGCATCAGCTCCTCCAGGCCGGTGAGCTGGTCCAGCGGGTCCAGCTCCCGCTTCCTGCGGGGTCTGGCCGGGGTGCCGAGCAGGGTGGCCAGCTCGTCCAGCAGGGCCACGTCGTGCACCGACAGCTCCGTCCGGCGCAGCGCCCGGGCCACCCGCCGGACCTCGCCGGGGTTGAGCACCCGGCGGGCCCACCGGCCGAGCCGCTTCTCGTCGGCCATCGCGGCGAGCACCCCGCGCGGGGTGAGCTCGGGCCACCAGGCGTCCAGGAAGGCGGTGAAGGCGTCCTCGGAGGTCACGTCGTCGTCGAAGGAGGCCCGCAGCTCGGCGGCGAGCTCCGGGTCGCTGTGCCGGCCGGCCGCGCCGGACTTGGCGTACAGCGCGTCCAGCAGCAGCCGGCGGGCGCGCGGCCGGAGCAGGTTCACCGGGGCGGTGCCGCTCAGCACGGTGTGCCGGATCCGGCGCAGCTCCTCGGCCTCCAGCTCCAGCCGGCGCCCGAAGGCCACCACCCGGAGCCGTTCCGGGGCCGTACCGCCGACGGGCAGTTCCAGGGCGCCCCGGGCCGCCTTCCGCAGCACCTTGAGCATCCGGGAGGAGCCCTTGACACGTGCCACGGCCGGTTCGTCGTACGCGGTGGCCTCCGCCCCGTCGACCAGATGGCCGACCGCGCGGATGGCGACCTGCCCCTCCTCGCCCAGCGAGGGCAGCACGCCCTCGGTGTAGGCGACCAGCAGCGGGGTGGGCGAGACGATCAGGATGCCGCCCGCGTACCGGCGCCGGTCCTGGTAGAGGAGATACGCCGCCCGGTGCAGCGCCACGGCGGTCTTGCCGGTGCCCGGGCCGCCCTCCACGTACGTCACCGAGGCGGCGGGCGCCCGGATGACCTGGTCCTGCTCGGCCTGGATGGACGAGACGATGTCCCGCATGGTGTGGCCGCGCGACCGGCCGAGCGCCGCCATCAGCGCGCCGTCCCCGATCACCGCCAGCTCGGTGCCGTCCAGGGTGGCGGTCAGCTCGGGGCGCATCAGGTCGTCCTCGACGCCCAGCACCCGGCGGCCCTTGGAGCGGATCACCCGGCGCCGCACCACCCGGCCGGGATCGACCGGGGTGGCCCGGTAGAACGGCGCGGCGGCGGGCGCCCGCCAGTCGATGACCAGCGGGGCGTAGTCGGTGTCCAGCACCCCGATGCGGCCGATGTGCAGGGTCTCCCCGATCTCGGCGCGCTGCCGGCCGTCCTCGGTCCGTACGGCGTCGTCGGCGGGCTCGACCGAGGTGTACGCGCCGTCCGGGCCGCGCTTGCCGTCCTTGCCGTACAGCAGGTCGACGCGGCCGAAGAGGAAGTCCTCGTACTCGTTGTTGAGCCGGTTGAGGTGGATGCCGGCCCGGAACACCTGGGCGTCCCGCTCGGCCAGCGCCCCCGGGGTGCCGACCTGGCCGCGCTGGGCGGCGTCGTGCATCAGGAACTCCGCCTCGTGGATCTTCTCCTCCAGGCGGCGGTACACCTGATCGAGATGGTGCTGTTCGACACCGATCTCGCGGTCCCGGACCGATTCGGCCCCCTCGACCACACTGTCGGCTTCCTGCGCGGCCACCGAGGCCCCCTTCTGACGTGCACTGGGCAGCCGTCGAGCGTACGCCACGGGGCCCCGGTGTGTCAGGCGCACCGCCCTCGAACACCAGGTCATACGAGCCGGCGCGCACACCGAAGCGCCCGGCCCGTGAACGGGACGGGCGCGATCACCCCCGGCGGCCGGACCCGGGCCGCGCGCCGGCCGGCGTCCGCCCGGCCATCAAGGCCCCGGCCCCCGCACCGCCCGGGGCGGCCCGGCCGTCAGACCCCGACCTCCACCAGCCGCTTGCCGTCGAAGGTCCGGACCTCGAAGTGGTCGATGTCGGCGCGGTTCATGGCCGAGCCGCCGTGCACATACAGCGGGGAGCGGGCGGCCGGCCGCGGGCTGTCCGGGATGCCGTACCCCCACTTCGGCACCGACCAGGAGGTGACGACCTCCTCCTCGCCGCTCTTGGAGACGGCGATCAGATTGCACTTCAGCGGACCCTTGACGTTCTTCAGCTCCAGGACGGTGTGGGTGCCCCAGGCCTTCTTCTCCATGCCCACCGTCGCGGTCACCCCGGTCCCCGCGTCGGTGGCCTCGGCCTTCTCCGGCATGTGGTGGAAGAAGGCGTCCTCGGCCGGGCTGGTGGGGTGCGGGTCGGCGGTGGCCTGGTGGGTACGGGTGTCGTCGCCCCGGGAGACCACCACGGCGACGGCCGGGCCGCCGATGATCAGCGCGGCGGCGGCCGCGACCAGACAGCGGGTGCGCCGGCGCCGCCGGGCCCGCTTCACCGCGACCTCGTCCACCAGCCGGTCCAGCAACCGCGGCCCCGGCACGGCCGCGAGGGCCGGCGGCGGGGGCGGGGGCGGCGGCACGGAGAGTGGCCGGGGCGCCGGTCCCGGGGACTCCGCGAGCAGGGCGAGCATCGGTTCCATCCCGGAGAACTCCTCCAGGTGCTCCGCGCAGATGTCACAGCCCGCCAGGTGTGCCTCGAAGGCGGTGGCTTCGGCATTGTCGAGAATGCCGAGCACATAGGCCCCGACGGTGTCGTGCACCGACTCGTTCCCGTGTGCGGCAGGCGACGTCATGCCGAGATCCCCCTCTCCTCCAGAGCGAGCTTCATGGAACGCAGCGCGTAGAACACCCGGGACCGGACCGTCCCGCTGGGTATGCCGAGGGTCTCGGCAGCCTCGTTGACCGTACGCCCCTTGAAGTAGGTCTCGACAAGGACTTCCCGGTGGGCCGGGGTCAGATCGTCGAGCGCGTCCGAGAGCGTCATCAGCCACAACGCCTTGTCTATCTCGTCCTCCGCGGGCATGACCTCCAGCGGTGACGGTTCGACCTCCTGCGGCCGGGCCTGCCGGCTTCGGTGGCCGTCGATGACGATGCGGCGGGCGACCGTCACCAGCCAGGGTCGGACGGAGCCGGTGGCCCGGTTGAGCTGACCGGCGTTCTTCCAGGCACGGATGAGCGTCTCCTGTACGACGTCCTCGGCGCGCTGGCGATCGCCGGCGACGAGGCGGCAGACGTAGGCGAGCAGCGGTCCGGCGTGCTCGCGGTAGAGCGCCCGCATCAGTTCCTCGTCCGGGACGTCGGTACTGGTGCGTGGTGGTGGCACAGCGCGATGCCGGGCCCGATGCGTCCCCCGACGGTCATCGGCCACGGCGGCATCCTTGCGCACCTGGAACCTCCCGGTCGAGACCTTGATCTGACTCGTTGTCCCCCATCACTACGGAAGGGCCCCGGGTTCGACTCAACGCGCGTCAGAAATTTCCCGGCCAACTCCCGCCGCTCGCCGGAGATGGCCGGATTCGGTTCACCACATGCCTTTTCGCTGCCCGCTGTTCAGTATCCGGCCGGTGGCGGATCGTCATGCAGGATGCGCTGGTGGAGATAATGATCACGCCACTCCCCCGCGATGTGCAGATAGCGCGGCGCGAGACCGATCCGCTCAAAACCACACCTGGCCAGAACCCGCTGGGAGGCGAGGTTGTCCAGCAGCGTGCCCGCCTGGATCCGGTGCAGCCCCAGGGTCTCCCGGGCCGCCCGGCACACCTCCGTCACCAGCGCCGTGGCGAGCCCCCGCCCGGTGTACTCCGCGTCCGTCCAGTAGCCGAGCGAGGCACTGCGGAACGGCCCCCGCACGATCCCGGAGAGCCGCGCCCCCGCCACGATCCGCCCCGGCTCCCCGCCCGGCCTCCCGTCCGTCTCCCCGCCCATCCCTCCGCCCGTCCCCCCGCACGTCTCCTCGACCGCGAACCACTGCGGCGCCCCGGCCTCCCGCAGCCGCTCCGCCTGCCCCTCCGGGGTGTAGAACTCCGCGCCCCGCTCCGGCTCGTACGGCCGCAGATGCTCCCGGTTCCGCCGGAACGCCCCCGCCAGCGCGACCGCGTCCCCGGGCTCACCCGCCCTGATGATGATCGTCATGGGCGTACGGTACCCATCGCCTTGTATGCACCATACAGATGGCACATACAATGCCCACCTCGGCACCAATCGAGGAGGCAGTGCGTGTCCGCCACTCAGATCGACATCGATGACGAGGCTCTCGCCGAAGCGATGAGGCTCTCGGGGGCCCGCACCAAGAAGGAGACGGTGAACCTGGCCCTCCGCGAATACGCGGAGCGGCGGCGGCGCACCGAGGCCCGCATGCGGCATTTCCGCGCCGCGCAGACGTGGAACGAGAAGGACTTCTGGGACCGGCACACGGCCGAGAAGGGGACCGACTGACGTGCTGCGCTACGTGATCGACTCCACGGCGGTCTGGCGCATCCAACGGGACCAGCGGCTGTCCGAAGCCTGGGGCCACGAGACCGACGAGGGCAATATCGGGTCCTGTCGTCCGCAGCGCACAGAGTTCCGCCGCTCGGCCCGCGACCTCGACGAGTACGAGGCCATGACCGACATGTTCGGTGACCTCTATCCGGCCGTTCCCGTGCCGAAGAACGCCTGGCAGTGGATCGAGACCGCCCAGTACCGGCTTGCCCAGCGGGGCAGACATCAGAGTCTGTCGGTCGTCGACTGGATGCTGTGCGCCACCGCCGCCCATCACGGACTGGTGATCCTCCACGACGACAAGGATTTCCCCGTCGCCGCCGGGCTGCTGTCCGGCGTCGCCGAACACAACGTCCACCTGGTTCCCCGCTGAGATCGTCGGGTACGGGCGGCTCCCGCTGAAACGCGGTCCCGGCCGCCACCCACCCGTACCCGGTACGTGCCCGGCCCACGTCCGGCGGACCGGACGGCCGTCCTCGCCCGTCTGAGCCCAAGGCCGTCGGCCGGCTCGCGTCAATGAGGCGCCGGATGGCGGCGCGGCCGAAGTGACACCTCCTCAGTCATCGCGACGCATGCCCGCGGCGACCACGGTCCGGGACAGTTCCCCACCCGCCCGGCCTCCCCTCCTCCTCCCGCCCAACTCATGGCCCGGCGGCGCCCATCAGCGCCGAAATGAGTTGGACCAGGGGGCCTGGCCGCCGGAAGGCTGGCCCCCGTGCCCCTCGCCTCCTCACGCGCGCCCCTCCTCCGCCCCTACACCCGCCTCTTCGGCCTTCCCGGCACCCGGGCGTTCACCGCCGGGGCGCTCGTCGCCCGGCTGCCGATGGGCATGTTCAGCGTCAGCGCGGTGCTGATGATCGCCGAGCGGTACGGCTCCTACGCCCTGGCCGGCGCGGTCACCGCCACCGGGCTCGCCGCCACCGCCCTGGTCGCCCCGTTCACCGCGCGGCTGGTCGACCGGCACGGCCAGGCCCGGGTCGCCGTGCCCGCCACCGCCGTCGCCGTGCTCGGCTCGCTCGCCCTGCTGCTCTGCGTACGGCTCGGGGCACCCGCCTGGACCCTGTTCGCCGCCTATGCCGCGACCGCCACCACGCCCAACACCGGCGGCATGGCCCGCGCCCGCTGGGCCCATCTGTACCGCGACGACCCGGCCGCCCGGCACACCGCCAACGCCTTCGAGCAGGCCGTGGACGAGTTCTGCTTCATGGCCGGCCCGGTGCTGGCCGCGTTCCTCTGCGCCGTCCTCTTCCCCGAGGCGGGCACCCTGACCGGCGCGGTGCTGCTGCTCACCGGGGTGCTGCTGTTCGCCGCCCAGCGCCCGACCGAGCCGCCCGTCGCGCCGCCGGGCCGCGCCCCGGCCGCCTCGCCGCTCCGCTCGCCCGGCGTGCCGTCCCTGCTGGCCGTCTTCCTGGCGACCGGCGCGGTCTTCGGCGCCCTGGAGGTGGCCACCCTGTCCCTGGCCGCGGGCCGGCCGGGGGCGTGGTCCTCGCCCTCCAGGCCGCCGGCTCCTGTCTGGCCGGCCTCCTCTACGGCCGCTCCGCCCGGACCGCCCGCCTCGCCACCTGTCTGGCCGCCATGACCGCCCTGCTGACCCTCCCGCTGCTGGCCGCCGTCACCACCGGCTCGCTCGCCGCCCTGGCGCCCGCGCTGCTCCTGGCGGGCGCGGCGACGGCGCCCACGATGGTGACCGGCATGTCCCTGCTCCAGCACCGGACACCGCCCACCCGCCTCAACGAGGCGATGACCCTGGCCGTGACCGCCCTCCTGGCGGGTATCGCCGCCGGCACCGCCACCACCGGCTGGCTGGCCGACCACACCGCCCCCGCCTCCGGCCTCCCGTACCTGGTCCCCCCGACCGCCGCCGCCCTCGCCCTGACCCTGGCCATCCTCAGCACCCGGCCGGCGGCCGAGAAGCCCCGGCTCCACGCTCCCGCACGGCCCTAAGCTCACCCCATGGCCACCCACACCCCCGCGACCATCCGCACCCTGGACGGCCTCCACCTCGCCGCCACGCTGACCCTCCCGCCCACCCGGCCCTCCCAGGCCGTCGTCCTGGTCCACGGCGGCGGCGTCACCCGCGAGGAGGGCGGCTTCTTCACCCGGCTCGCGGACGGCTTGGCGGAGTCCGGCATCGCCGCCCTCCGCTTCGACCTGCGCGGCCACGGCGAGAGCGAGGGCCGCCAGGAGGAACTGACCCTCGCCACCATCCTCAACGACGTCCGGGTCGCCCTCGCCCACACCCGCGAGACCACCGGCGCGGCCGAACTCACCCTGCTCGGCGCCAGCTTCGGCGGCGGCATCTGTGCCCACTACGCCGCCGAACGCCCTCAGGACCTGACTCGGCTGGTCCTGTTCAATCCCCAGCTCGACTACAAGTGGCGCACCATCGACAGCCGTCCCTACTGGACCGACGACACCATCAGCGAGGATGCCGCCCGCGAACTCACCGAGCAGGGCGCCCTCCGGTTCACCCCCACCCTGCGCCACGGGCGTCCCCTGCTGAACGAGGTCTTCTGGCTGCGCCCCCACGAGTCCCTGAGCGCGGTGCGGGCCCCGACCCTCATCGTCCACGGCACCGCCGACACCCTCGTCCTGTTCGAGTCCTCCCGCACCGCCACCGCCCGCTTCACCGCTCCCTGCCGCCTCGTCCCCGTGGACGGCGCCCAGCACGGCTTCGCCGCCCACGACGACCCGCAGTACCTCACCCCGACGAGCCGCCACTACCAGAGCTTCGTCATCCGCACCGTCACCGAGTGGCTGACCGACTAGCCGGCACGAAGCGCTTCACGGAATTCGCGTACCGCGGGACGCCCGTTCCATCGCTCAAGAGCGCAGGAGGTCTCCTGGAGCACCCGCAGCGTCCGTCCCGACTTCACGGATGACGCCACCTTCACGGACACGGTGCCGACTCGGGCCGCTTCATCCGGTTCACCGCTGAGCGCCAAAGCGGTCGCACGACGAGCGTTGAACAGTCCGCCGTCCCGGAAGGAGAGCCCGTCGGTACGCATGGCGTTCTCGAAGACCTGCACGGCGATTCCCGGCTTCCCCGCCTCCGTGAAGCTCACGGCGTTACGCAGCAGTATCGTCTGCGTGTTGAAGTACGAGCCCATGCCATTCGGTTCCTCACCACCCGCTCGCGCGAGGGTCGTCGCCGCCCAGCTCGCACGGGAACTGCGCGACTGCGCGGTGGTGGACCTGGCGGAAGAGGCCGGCGGGCAGCGCTCGTCGGCGCCCCGCTCCGGCTCCCGAGGATCGGGCCGTCCCGGGCGCTCGGCCGCGAGGGCCCCGGAACGCGAGAACGGCGCCTTCGTGGCCGAAGGCGCCGTTCCTCAGGGGTGATCTACGCGGAGCCGCTCGTCCTTGCGGAAGAGCGGGACTGCGCCGGTGGAGATGGCGGGAATCGAACCCGCGTCCAACGGTGCGGAACCAGGGCTTCTCCGTGTGCAGTCCGCTTCGCTTTTCTCAGCCCCGGAGATCACGCGGACAAGTCTCCGACGGGCTCAGTCACTGTTTGATTTCCCTCTGCACCCCGTGACCGGGTTCAGAGGTTTAGACCCCTAGCTGATGCCAGGATCCGGGACGGGATCAAGCCCGGGCTGACACTTCGCAAGTCGCTACTTAGGCAGCGAGGGCGAAGGAATCGCGCTTGGTGTTGGCGATTATTGGTTTCGGCGCGTGGTTTACGAGATCATTGCCGCTTCCTCGACACGCTTCCCCTGCTTCGACAGCCGCTGTCGAAACCGATCATCCCCCTGTTGATTTTTCAACCCTCCGGAGAGGAACCCTCCGAGGAGGGTCGTGCCCCGAGGGGCTCGCTCCGGCGTGCGGAGCGGATGCCATCGTACGTGACCAACGCACGAGGTCGCCAGCTTATTTCCCCGACCGGGTGACGCGGGTCACCCCGGCGCCGGGGCCGGGCGCCCGGAGGGGCGGCGGTCAGCCGCGCTCGCGGCGGCGGACCGCCGAGATCACCCGCTCCGCCTCGCGGCGGTCCTGCTTCTCCCGCAGCGTCTGCCGCTTGTCGTACTCCTTCTTGCCCTTGGCGAGCGCGACCTCGACCTTGGCCCGGCCGTCCTTGAAGTACAGCGCCAGCGGCACGATGGTGTGGCCGGTCTCCTGGGACTTGCTCTCCAGCTTGTCGATCTCCACCCGGTGCAGCAGCAGCTTCCGCTTGCGGCGGGCGCTGTGGTTGGTCCAGGTGCCCTGGCTGTACTCCGGGACGTGCACGTTGTGCAGCCACGCCTCGTGGTCGTCGATCTGCACGAACCCGTCCACCAGCGAGGCCCGCCCCTGGCGCAGCGACTTCACCTCGGTCCCGGTCAGCACGAGCCCGCACTCGTAGGTGTCCAGGACCAGGTAGTCGTGGTGCGCCTTCTTGTTCTGCGCGATGAGCTTGCGCCCTTTTTCCTTTGCCATAGTCCGGCCATTTTCGCACTACGGACCCCCTGCGGGGCCAGCCAATACCCGCCCGGGGTTGCCACCTCGGCAAAGAAACCGCACCTCCACGGCCTTCCGGCCCCAGCATGACCGGACAGTCGCTCCCGGACGCTCCGGGCGCGCGGACCTGTGAGGTGGGCCGTGGTCGCCACGACGACTCTTCCCGCTCAGCCCCCGCTGAGCGCGCGCGGACGCTGGACGGTGCTGGCCGTCTGCGTCCTGAGCATGTTCCTGGTGGGCCTGGACACCACCGTCGTCAATGTGGGGCTGCCCGCCATCGGGCGCGGCCTGGGCGCCGGGACGCGGGCGCTCGAATGGACCGTGGACGCGTACACCCTCGTCCTGGCCGCCCTGCTGATCACCTCCGGCGCGCTGGCGGACCGGCTGGGACGGCGGCGGGTGTTCCGGTCCGGGCTGGTCGTCTTCGGCGTGGCCTCGGTCCTCTGCGCGCTCGCCCCGTCGGTGGGCGCGCTCGTCGCGGCCCGCGCCGCCCAGGGGATCGGCGCCTCGATGCTCAGCCCGGTGGCGCTCGCGATCGTGGTGAACGCGATGCCGGACCCGAGGGAACGCGCCCGGGCGATCGGCGTCTGGGCCTCCGTCTTCGGGCTCAGCATGGCCGCCGGGCCGGTCGCGGGCGGCGCGCTGATCGACGCGTTCGGCTGGCGGTCGGTGTTCTGGGTCAATGTGCCGGTGGTGCTGCTCGCCCTCGCGCTCAGCGCGGTCTTCGTACCGGAGTCCCGGGCGCGGCGGGTGCGGCGGCTCGACCTACCGGGGCAGGTCCTGCTGGCACTGGTCGTCGGGCTGGTGGTCGGCGTGCTCATCGAGGGGCCGCGCATCGGCTGGACCTCGCTCCCGGCACTGGCCGGGTACGCGCTGGCCGCCGCGACGGCGCTCGTCCTCGTACGGGTCGAGTCCCGCCGTCCCGAGCCGCTGATCGACCCGGACCTCTTCCGGAGCCCGGCCTTCAGCGGCGCGGCCCTCGGCGCGGTGGCCGTCTTCGTCGCGCTGAATGTGACGCTGCTGCTGAACACCCTGTATCTCCAGCACGCCCGGGACTGGACACCGCTGGCCACCGGACTGACCACGCTGCCCATGGCGGTGGGGGCGACCGTCTGCGCGCCGCTCTCCGGGCTGATGGTGGGCCGGACCGGCCCCCGGCCGCCACTCCTGCTGGCCGGCGGCTTCCTCACGGCGGGTGGCCTCTGCCTGGTCGGGCTCGACACGGACACGGGCGTGCCACTGCTGCTGCTCGCCCACGGGCTGATCGGCATCGGTTTCGGCTTCGCCAACGCCCCGCTCACCAACACGGCCGTCAGCGGCCTGCCGCCCGCCCGCGCCGGGGTGGCCGGGGCGATCACCTCCACCGCCCGCCAGGTCGGCGCCGCCCTCGGCACCGCCATCGCCGGCGCCCTGGTCGCGGGCACCGCCCCGGAGGCCCTCGCCCACGCCTCCCGCCCCGGCTGGTACCTCGTCGCCGCCTGCGGCCTCCTCCTGCTGCTGGTCGCCCGCACCTCCCGCCCGAAGGCCCTTGCCGCCGGGTGACCCCCGTGTGCCTCGCCGCGGCCCGGTCCCGATCCGGGGCGGGGGACGGTCACCCGCCTCCCCGGACCCGAGCGCCCGAGCAGCCGGGCCATCACGGCACCGGTACGCGCGGCCACCCCCGCCCCGCCTCCGGGCCGCCGATCACCAAGCCCCGTACAGCCTCCCGCAGTTCCGCGTCCGACAGGTCGCCGGGCTCCCGGAACGCCGGATCGGGGGCGTACCCCTCCAGCAGCGCGAACACCTCGTCGAAGAGCAGCGACAACGGCTCCCGCAGCCGCTCCCCCTCCTCCAGGGCCCGCCTCCGGAGGGCCGGCCAGCCGCGGGCGAACTCCGCGGCCGTGACCTCACCGGCGGCGAAGCCGCGCAGCAGTTCCAGCCGGTGGCCCGCCCACGTGCCGGCGGGCACCTCCTCGGCACGTGACCAGGCGTGGTGGCGCGGCGGCAGGGCACGCGCCACCTCGCCGGCCTCCGGCCACCGGTGCGCCACCGCCCGCGTATACCGCCCGAACCGGGCCCGGGCCACGTCCACGCCCTCCGGCACGGCGCCCCGCAGAAACGCCGTCGTCCCGGCCAGCAGCGCGTATCCGGGCGAGCGGAACAGCAGCGCTCCCGCCTCCCCCACCGCGACCAGCAGCACCGGCGGCGCGAGTCCCAGCACCCTGTCCCCGACCGCCTCCACGGGCACGACCGCCGACGGCTCCCCCACCGCCCCGCTCACCCGGACCCCGGCCACCCCCAGGTCCCGGCAGCCGCCGGTCACCCGGCGCACCACGCCCGGGTCCAGCCGGTCATGGGCGGGCACCGGCACCACGACGCCCCCGGGCCCACCGCCGCCCCAGCACCCGCCGAAGTCGGCCGTCAGCACTCTCAGGACCGGGAGGCGGTCCCGCACTCGTCCTCCTCGGTCCGAGTGCGCTGGTCGATCGGTGCGCTGCGGTCGTACGGGTCGACCTCGGCACCGGTCGCGCCGGTCGGCCGGTCCGTCCCGAACGCCGGGGTGAAGTAGCCGGTCCGGGGGCCGCAGCCGCCATTGGTCATGTCGAGTTTGTACGAGACGAGCGAGAACGTTCCCGGCTCGGTGATCACCTTGTCAGGGTCGTCCCAGCTCATCACCACCTCGCGGCGGACGATCGTGCGCACGACCTCGTCGCTGCCCGGTGCGGCGGGCGTGACCGGGTAGACGAAGGTGACATCGGCGGTCACCTGGAGCGCACCGCGCTCGCCTTCCTGGTAGGTGAGCCGGCCGCGTGTCTTGATCACGTCTCCGACCAGGCGGGCCTGCGAGGTCCGGAAGCGGCTGAACAGCAGCAGGGGGTCGTTCGCTTCCCCGGGTGCCCGGAACGCGGTCCGAAGGTACGCCCGGACGTCCTCCTGGTGCGGGTTGATCAGCGCGATCGCCTTCTCGGGGCGCTCGCCCCGCAGTACCGCGGGATCCAGGCCGGACGCGACGAGGAAGGCCCGGCTCTGGTCGAGGGCGCGTGCCACCTGGGCCGTGCTCATCCACCCGGTCGCCCCGGCCGCCGGCACCGTGATCCCCGCCGCACCGCTCGCCCAGCGCGCCGCCGGGGATCCCCGGAACGGTTCGTCGAGGGTGGGCCGCGCGGCCGGCTCCGCCGCGGGTGCCCGCTCCGGGCGCCCGGTCTCGGCGGCCATCGGCTGAGCGCCGGGACGCTCGCCGCCGAACAGTGCGACGACCCGCTCCGGGACGAGCGCCATGACCAGCAGCACCACCGTCACCAGCAGGCCGGCCACGTACCAGCCCGTCCGCCGTCTCGGCCGGGCGGGCGCGTAGGTCCGCCACCCCGCCGGAGCAGCGGGCTGCTCCCGCAACCGGGCGGCCACGCCACGGGCTCGCGCCGACGGCTCCCTGGGCGCGTCCGCGACACCCGTCACCGACTCGCGCAGAAACCGCTCCCACTCCTCGTCGGACACGGACGAACCGCCTCGATCCCCGGCCCCACCCACACCGATCTCCCCGTCTCGCCGTCCACCGCGGCCTCTTTTCCGGACCGCGCCCGCATGATCGCACAGCGCCGTGACAACGCTCGCGGTCCCCGCCCCGGTCCGCGAAGGACCCCGGACGTGGCGCCGATCACCTCCCGCCGAACGCCAGTTCAGCAGGTCTCGGTGTCCTTGACGGCATACAGGGTGACGGCGGTGTCGGTGGCGTAGGTGCCGGGAGCCGGGTCCTGGGAGCAGACGGTCCAGTTGCGGTCCATGATCTGAAGCCGCCCCTGGCCGGACGCGTCCTGGTCGTCCAGGACGTAGAAGCCGACGGACTGGGCGGTGTCCTGCGCCTCCTGGAGATCCATGCCGGAGAAGTCCGGCAGGGCGGCGGGTCCGGAGCCGGAGCCCAGGCCGGAGCCACCGGCCGTCCCGGCGGCGGTCGCCTTCGTCGACGCCCGGGCCCCGGTGCCCTGCTGGAGAGCGCCCCCGTGGAGCTTGCTGACCTCGTCGGCCCCCGGGGAGGCGGGCGGCGGGGTGGCGGTCACGGTGACGACCGGCGCCGCCGTGCCCCCGCCCCCGCCCTCGCAGGCGGTGAGAGTGACGGCGGCGGCCGTGATGACGACGGCGAGCGAAGCCGCGCGTGCGGTGCGGTGCGTGTTTCCCCCGGGAGTTGTGCGACGGCGTACAGGATCGCATCCCGCCGTAGGCCGCCCGGCACGGCCCGTGACCGCACCGCCGGCAACCGGCCCGCCCGAGGGCCCCGGGACCCGTCGACCCGGGCCGGCCCGAGCCCGGCGGCCGGACCCGCGCGGCCTACGGCTCGGGGTCCGGGCCGCCGAGGCCGCTCAGGACGGCGCGGGCGCGGGTCTCGACGGGGTCGGCGGCGGTCGGGGGCGCGTCGGGGTCGGCGGCGGGGCCGGAGGCGGTCGGGGTGGCGGCCACGTCGGGGGTGAGGCCCTCGCCGTCGACGCCCCGGCCCGCCGGGGTGCGGTAGTGGCCGACCGTCAGTTCCGCGACGGAGCCGTCGGGGAGGCGGCTGGGCAGCTGGACGGAACCCTTGCCGAAGGTGCGGCCGCCGACGGTGACCGCGCGGCCCCGGTCCTGGAGGGCGCCGGCCAGCAGTTCGGCCGCGCTCATGGTGCCGCCGTCCACCAGGGCCACCAGGGGCCGGCCGGTGTCGCCGCCCGGCTGGGCGTACAGGGCCTGCTCCTCGCCGTGCACGTCGTACGTGGCGACCAGGCCGCCGTCCAGGAAGGCGGAGGCCGCCGCGACCGCCTCGGTGACCAGGCCGCCGCCGTTGCCCCGCAGGTCCAGCAGCACCCCGGCGCCGGCCGGGGCGGTCCGTACCGCGTCCCGCACCCGCTGACCGGCGCCCCGGGTGAACTCGGCCACCGTGATCCGCACCGCCCCGTCGTCCAGCCGCTGCACGGTGACCGGGTCGGTGACCAGGCGGGCGCGGCGCAGGGTGGTGGTCCAGCCGCGCCCGTCCCGCTGGACGCCCAGCGTCACCGGGGTGCCCGGGGCCGCGTCCCGCGCGTCGCCCCGGAGCCGGGCGACCACCTCGGCGACGGGCAGCCCCTGGACCGGCCGGCCGTCCACGGCGCGGATCCGATCGCCGGGCCGGAGCCCCGCCCGCTCGGCCGGACCGCCGGGATGGAGGCGAGCCACCTCGACGCGGCCCGAGCGGTCCCGGCGGGCCGAGATGCCGACGCCGGTGTACGCCCCGTCGAGCGCCTCCTCGAACCGCGCGTAACCGGCCTCGTCGTACACCGCGCTCCAGCGGTCGCCGCTCCGGCCGACCACCTTCCCGGCGGCCTGCGCCCCGGACTTGCCGCCGGCCGCGGCGGCGGCCGCCACCCGGGCCAGCTCCTCGCGGTCCACCTGCCCCCGGGTGGCGCGGGCGTCCGTACCGCTCGCGGGGAGCGGGCGGGCCGCGTGCGCCGGCGTCCCGGCACCGGTCGGCAGGGCGCCGGCGACGACGGCGCCGGCCAGCACGCTCGCGCAGGCCAGTGCCAGGACCGCCCCGCTCCACCGGGCGGCGGGGCGGGGCCGGGTACAGAAGGCGGAGTCGGACATGGCGCCCACTGTAGGACAAGCGAAAGGCGCCGTACGGCGGTTGCCCATACGGCGCCAGGGACGCTTGTCACACCGTCAGCCCCTTGCGCCCGGCGAGCCGGACGGTGGCGGACGATGCCGGACGGTACGGGACCGGGACGTCAGGACAGCGGGACGACGTCAGACCTTGAGGTGCGGGACCTCAGACCTTCAGGTACTTGCGCAGGGCCAGCGCGGCGGCGAGCGAGGGCATCAGCAGGCCGATCACCACCACCAGCGGCAGCACCGTGATCACCGCGTCCCAGCCGATGAAGTTGACCAGCGGCATGCTCTGCGCCAGGTTCAGCCCGGCGTCGATCAGGAAGTACCGGCCGAGCAGCAGCATCCCGCACGCCGCCACACCGCCGAGCAGCCCGGCGACGGCCGCCTCCATGATGAACGGCATCTGGATGTAGAAACTGGAGGCGCCGACCAGCCGCATGATGCCGGTCTCACGCCGTCGGCTGAACGCCGAGACCCGCACCGTGTTGACGATCAGCATCAGGGCGATCACCAGCATCAGCCCCATGACGAACAGCGCGGCGACGTTCATGCCGCGCATCATGTTGAAGAGGTTCTCCAGGATGCCCCGCTGGTCCACCACCGAGTAGACGCCCGCCCGCCCGGAGAACGCGGTGGCCACCACCTGGTATTTCTCCGGGTCCTTGAGCTTCACCCGGAACGACTCCTGCATCTGGTCCGGGGTGATGATGCTGGCGAGCGCGGTGTCGCCGTACTGGTCGCGGTAGTGCTTGTAGGCCTCGTCGGCGGTCTCGTAGTGGACGGTCTCGACGATGTCCAGCTTCTTGAGATCCGCCTCGATCTCCTTCTTCTGCTGGGCGGTCACCGCGCCCTTGGTGCAACTGCCGCCCGCCGCGGCGTCGTTCTTGTTGCACAGGTAGATGGTGACATTGACCTTGTCGTACCAGTAGTCCTTCATCACGCTGACCTGCTCGCGCATGAGCAGCGCGCCGCCGAAGAGAGCGAGCGAGAGAGCCACGGAGACGATGACGGCGAAGGTCATCGTGAGATTGCGACGGAGACCCACACCGATCTCCGACAGTACGAACTGGGCGCGCATCGCGTGCGTTTCAGCCTTTCTTGCTGCTGCTCTACTACTGCTGCCGCCGCCGCCCGCCGCTCCTGGGCGGTGCCGGACGGTTCCGGGCGCTCGGTCTCAGTGCTGGTAGCCGTAGACGCCGCGCGCCTGGTCGCGCACGAGCCGGCCCTTCTCCAGCTCGATGACGCGCTTGCGCATCTGGTCCACGATGTTCTGGTCGTGGGTCGCCATCACCACGGTGGTGCCGGTCCGGTTGATCCGGTCCAGCAGCTTCATGATGCCGACCGAGGTCTGCGGGTCCAGGTTGCCGGTCGGCTCGTCGGCGATCAGCAGCATCGGCCGGTTGACGAACGCCCGGGCGATCGCCACCCGCTGCTGCTCACCACCGGACAACTCGCCGGGTCTGCGGTCCTCCTTGCCGCCGAGCCCGACCAGGTCCAGCACCTGCGGCACGGCCTTGCGGATCTCGCCGCGCGGCTTGCCGATGACCTCCTGGGCGAAGGCCACGTTCTCCGCGACGGTCTTGTTGGGGAGGAGGCGGAAGTCCTGGAAGACGGTGCCGAGCTGGCGGCGCATGTGCGGCACCTTCCAGTTGGACAGCCGGGCGAGATCCTTGCCGAGGACGTGCACCGCGCCGTGGCTGGCGCGCTCCTCGCGCAGAAGCAGCCGCAGGAAGGTGGACTTCCCGGAGCCGGAGGACCCCACCAGGAAGACGAACTCACCCTTCTCGATCTCCAGGGAGACGTCCCTGAGCGCGGGGTGGTTCTGCTTCGGATAGGACTTGGAGACGTTGTCGAATCGGATCACGGGTGCACCACGGTCGGCAGGGAGTAGGTGAGCGTGACCATACGCGACCGGGGATGCCCGGCGCAGTCCCCGTCCCGCCTTGGCCCCCTTTGTCCGGCGGTTCGCCCCGCCCGTATGCCCGGCCGGCCCCCGGGACCGCACCCGGCCGCCCGCCCAGGTGCCCGCGGGCTCCCCCGCCCGTATGTCCGGAGGTTCCCCCGCCCTTGTGCCCGGTGGGTCGCGAGCCGGGCGCGCGGGGGTCTTTTCGCGCTTGTACGGCTCCGAGGGGCGACGGCCGGGCCATCGGCGGGGCCGGCGGGCGGCGGGGCCCGGGCAGGACGTGCCGCCGTGCGCCCGTCGTACCCCGGTCGCGGGCCGGGTGAGACCGGGGAGAATCGGGCGGGACGCGCCTAAAATCGAGCGACCTGGCACAGTGGAAGAGGGGAACGCGACCGTTCCCCGAAGCGTTGTGCGGAGAGAACGTGAGCACAAGCCGTGTCCGCGGGGTATGCGGCTCCGCCGCGCGGGAGGAGGAGAGCGCATGACCTGGGACCGACTGGTGTGCGCCAACTGCGCGGCGCCCGTCAGCGAGGGTCGCTGCCCCGTCTGCCGGGCCAACCGGGAGCGGCTGGAGCAGGAGGGCCCGTTCGCCGGGCTGAATCCGGCCGTGCTGCTGGCGCTGGTCGCGGTCCTGGTGGCCGCGGTGGCCCTGCTGGCGGCGCACCAGACGGTATAGACCGCCCGCCCTGGGCAAGGACCCGGCGGACCTGAACGGAGGAGGGGCCCGGACACCGGTCGTACGGTGTCCGGGCCCCTCCGTGTGCGCGGATGGGCGCGGTAGTGGTGGCGCCTATGGCCTCAGGGGGCCGGACGGGGCGCCTCCGGGCCGGTCTCAGGCGGCCGCGCGGCCACCGGCGACGAGGCGCGGGAGCATCCGGAAGCCGATGCCACCAGCGATCATCGTCGCGGCCCCGATCAGCAGGAACGAGGTCTCGCCGGCTCCGGTCGCGGCCAGCTCCTCCTTGGCCTCGCCCTGCTGCACCGGCTGCGAGCCGGCCGAGTCGGTGCTGGTGTTGTTGGCGGCGGCGTTGTCGACGCACTCGACGCCGTCCAGGCCCACGGCGCAGGCGCCGGAGTCGCCGTTGGGGACCGTGCCGCCGGAGCCGCCACCCGTCGCGGCGCTGCCGCCGGAGCCGGAGCCGCCGCTGGTCCCGGAGCCGCCGGTCCCGGAGCCACCGGTGGCGCTGCCGCCGCCGGAGCCGGAGCCGCCGCCCGTGGTGGGGTTCCCGCCGGTCTGGTCGCCACCCGTGGTGGGGTTGCCGCCGGTCTGGTTGCCGCCGGACGTGGTGTTGTTGCCGCCCGAGGTGGTGTCGTTACCACCGGCGGACTCATTGCCACCGGCGGACTCGTTACCGCCCGCGGTCTCGTTACCACCGGCGGACTCATTGCCGCCCGCGGTCTCGTTACCACCGGCGGACTCATTGCCACCGGCGGACTCATTGCCGCCCGCGGTCTCATTGCCACCGGCGGTCTCGTTGCCACCGGCGGACTCGTTACCGCCCGCGGTCTCGTTACCACCGGCAGTCTCATTGCCACCGGCGGACTCATTGCCGCCCGCGGTCTCGTTACCACCGGCAGTCTCGTTACCGCCCGCGGTCTCGTTGCCGCCGTCGACTCCGCCGGCGGGGTCGGTGCCACCGGATTCGTCGCCACCGGTGTCGTCGCCGTCACCGACGCCGCCGCCGGGCGTCTCGCCGTCGAAGGCGGTCTTGTGGCTGTCGATCAGGCCGGTGGCCGAGGCGGCTCCAGCGGCGGTCAGGGACGCGCCGGCGGCGATCACCGCGCCGGCGACGATCCGCGCCACGCGGATCCGCGTCTTGTTGGTCATCTGGTTGCTACCCCCAGTAGCTCTGCGTCGATAGAGCTGCGCGCCGGGCGCGGACACTGAGGGCCTTGCTGCTCCGCCCCCGATCACACACGCCGCAGTCATGCGCATGCCGCGCGCCAGCTTTCCGGTTTCCCGGGGGCGCGTCAAGGCGGTTGCGCGCGCAATGCCCGAAATGGAGTGCTGTGCCTGAGCTGCGACGATGCAAGTGTGACCAACGCCGTGGCGAAGGGGACGAGAGGGCGACCGGGAAGCGGTTTCCTTGTCGACATAGCGCCAGGACGACCGAGTTGACGCTTGCGGCAGCGAAGTCATGAGCGGCTCGCGACGGTTGCGCCAGCCGCCACCGTCCGCCCGGACACCCGCAAGCGAAAGGCGCCCGGCCCCGGGGTGGGGCGGGCGCCGAACGGCGGGGCGGGACGGCCGGTCAGGCGCCGTCGCTCCGCCGCTTGTCCTACTTCTCCGACTGCTTGCGCCAGCGGATGCCGGCCTCCAGGAAGCCGTCGATCTCACCGTCGAGCACGGACTGCGGGTTGCCGACCTCGAACTCCGTCCGCAGGTCCTTGACCATCTGGTACGGGTGGAGGACGTACGAACGCATCTGGTTGCCCCAGGAGTTGCCGCCGTCGCCCTTGAGGGCGTCCATCCGGGCCTGCTCCTCCTGGCGGCGGCGCTCCAGCAGCTTGGCCTGGAGGACGTTCATCGCGCTCGCCTTGTTCTGGATCTGGGAGCGCTCGTTCTGGCAGGAGACCACGATGCCGGTCGGGAGGTGGGTGATGCGCACTGCGGAGTCGGTGGTGTTGACGCCCTGGCCGCCGGGGCCGGAGGCGCGGTAGACGTCCACCCGCAGCTCGGTCTCGTCGATGTCGACGTGGTCGGACTGCTCGACGACCGGCAGCACCTCGACACCCGCGAAGGAGGTCTGGCGGCGCCCCTGGTTGTCGAACGGGGAGATCCGGACCAGCCGGTGGGTGCCCTGCTCCACCGAGAGGGTGCCGTAGGCGTACGGGGCCTTGACGACGAAGGTGGTCGACTTGATGCCGGCCTCCTCCGCGAACGAGGTCTCGTAGATCTCGGTGCCGTACCCGTGCCGCTCGGCCCAGCGCAGATACATCCGCTGGAGCTGCTCGGCGAAGTCGGCGGCGTCCACCCCGCCCGCCTCGGCGCGGATGTTGACCAGCGCCTCGCGCTCGTCGTACTCGCCGGAGAGGAGGGTGCGGACCTCCATCTCGTCCAGCGCCTTGCGGACCGACACCAGCTCGGCCTCGGCCTCGGCGCGGGTGTCGGCGTCGTCCTCGGCCTCGGCGAGCTCGAAGAGCACCGCCAGGTCGTCGATCCGGGCCCGCAGCGCCTCGGTCTTGCGCACCTCGGCCTGGAGGTGCGAGAGACGGCTGGTGATCTTCTGCGCCGCCTCCGGGTCGTCCCACAGGGACGGGGCCGCGGCCTGCTCCTCGAGCACGGCGACGTCTGCCCTCAGCCGGTCGAGGTCCAGGACGGCCTCGATCGACCCCATGGTCGAGGAGAGGGACTTCAGCTCTTCGGATACATCGACGACTGCCACCACACCAGCGTAACGGCTGCCCGCGCCGGCCCGGCCCCGCCGGGGGCGGGAAGGGCGCGGACCGGGACGGAAGGGGACGGGGACCCGTACCGGACTCGGCCCCGGCGGGGTCCGGTACGGGACAGGACCGGGAGGGCCCGCTCAGGGCAGGGTCGGGGCGGACCGCTTGGAGTCCTGGGGCGGGGGCGCGGTCTCGTCGCCGCTCACCGCCGCGTACCCGCCCACCCCGGCCGCCGCGACCAGGACCAGCGCGGCCACCCCGACGGTGATCCGGCGCTTGCGGACGGCCGCCGACTTGTGCCGGGCCGCGCCCGGGCGGTGGCCGCCGGCCGGCCGGGGCGCCCGGGCGGTGCCCAGCGGGCCGCCGGCCAGCTCGTCGGGGGCCGGGACCCGCATCGAGGTGTGGGTGTCGCGGCTGGAGTCGGTGGCGGACCCGGGCACCAGCGGCACCGCGGCCCGGCGCGGCCCCTCGGTGAGCGTCGGGTACGGGTCCTCCCCGTACGGCTCCGGGGCGGGGTCGGGGACGGAAGCCGTCTCGGTGTACGGCTCGTCCACGTCCAGCGGCGGCAGCCCGGCCAGCAGCGGCAGCACGTCGTGCAGCCGGGCGGCCAGCTCGGAGGCGCGCAGCCGGGAGGCGGGCGCCTTGGCCAGGCACTGGACGATCAGCTTCCAGAGCTCGTCCGGAATGCCGGGCAGCGGGACCACGGTCTCGGTGACATGGCGGCGCAGCACCGCGCCGGGATGGCCGCCGCCGAACGGGGTGAACCCGGCGAGCAGCTCGTAGAGGACGGTGGCCAGCGCGTAGATGTCGACCGCCGCCCGGGCCGGCAGCCCCTCGACGATCTCGGGGGCCAGATAGTCCGGAGTGCCGAGGATGCCGGCGGCGGCCGGGGACTGCCCGCCGCCCGACCGCTGGGCCCGGGTGCGGCGGGGGGTGTCGATCAGCTTGGCCACGCCGAAGTCGGTGAGCAGCGCCGGATGGGCACCGCCGGGGCCGAGCGGTCCCTCCATGTCGAGCAGGATGTTCTCCGGCTTGACGTCCCGGTGGACGACCCCGGAGGCGTGGGCGGCGGCCAGCCCCTCGGCGACGTCCGCGATGATCGCGACGGCCGCCTCGGGGGCGAGCCGGCGCTCCCGGTCGAGCCGGGTGCGCAGATCGGTGCCGCGCACCAGGTCCATGACGAGCGCGAGGTCGTTGCCGTCCACCACCAGGTCGCGGACGGCCACCACCCGGGGGTGGTCGAGCCCGAGCAGGGCGGTGCGCTCCTGGACGAAGCGGCCCACCAGCTCCTGGTCGGACGCGAGGTCCTCGCGCAACAGCTTGATGGCGACGGGCCCGCGCGGACCCTCGCCGAGCCACACCGTGCCGGCGCTGCCCCGCCCCAGGATCTGGTGGGCCGTGTACCGGCTGCCGATCTTCCGTGCCACGACTGCTCCCTCAGCGGCTGGCGTTCGCCACAAAGTTACGCGGCCGAAGGGGTGACGTGCTCACTTCCGGGCCGGAAACACGCCCAGAAGTCGACAAAGCGATGGAGTCGGCACCCCGCCGGCCGGAAGACACCCGGAACCACGCCGGAACGATCAGGGCCGCGCACCCGGCCGGAACGGCTCCGGCCGGGTGCGCGCCGTGACACGGATCACTGACCGGAGGTGCCGCCTCCGCCGCCTCCACCACCGGTCCCGCCGCCGCTGCCGCCCGCGCTGTCGATGAGGTCGGAGACCCAGGTGCTGACCTTCGAGATCCCGTCCCCGATGGCCTCCCAGTAGCCCTTGCCCTGGGCCACCCAGTCCTGGAGCGGGGTGAGCTCCCAGACGAGCCAGCCGGCGACCACCAGCAGCACGATCGTGAAGAGGCAGCCCTTGAGGCAGCCGAGACCCGGGATCCGCATCGGGTTGGCGCTCCGCTGCCGGGGCGGGCGCGGCTCCCGGGGCGGGCGCGGGGCCGGCGGCTGGGCCTGCGGCGGCGGTGCCTGGGGGGCCGGCCGGCTCTGCGGGGCGTACTGCTGCGGGGGCGGCTGGTACGGCTGCGAGGGCGCGTACGGCTGCTGGTACTGGGGCGCGGGCGCGTACGGCTGCGGCTGGGAGTGCTGCGGCGGCCGGTTCTGCGGCGGGCGCGGCGGATACTGCTGCCGCGGGGGTCCCGGGGGTGCCTGCGGCGGCTGCTGCGGGCGGCGCTGGGGCCGGCGGCGCAGCGGGTCCTCGGACGGGTCGAGATAGTGGAGCTGGGTCTGCTCGTTGCGGTCCCGGGCGGCGCGCAGCTGGTTCTGCCAGGGGTGCGGGTCCTCCGGGCGCGGCGCCTCGTCCGGACGCGGCGGTACGGGAGGGAGCACGGCGGTCGGATCGGCCTGGCCGCCCGGTCCGCCGGGCCGGCCGCCGGAGCCACTGGTCGGGAGCACCGCCGTCGGGTCGGCGGCACCCGGCGCACCGGCACGGTCGCCGGGACCGCTGGTCGGCAGCACGCTGGTGGCGGCGGCCGGGTCGTACTGTCCGGGCCGGCCGGGATGGGCGCCCTGCCCCGGGGTGTTCGGCAGCACCTGGGTCGGGTCGGCCGCTCCGGGGACACCCGGGGCGCCGGGGACGGGCGCCGGGGACGGGTCAGGCCCGAGCAGCGCGGCGACCCCCTCGGCCGCCTCGATCCCGGCGGGGGTGGCGTGCACCCCGATGCCGCCGGCCACGGTGCGCAGCGCCCGGGCCAGGTTCTCGGCCGACGGGCGGCGCTCCGGAGCCTTGCTGAGGCAGCGCTCTATCACCGTCCAGAGCGGGTCCGGCACGGTGGAGGGCCGGCGCGGCTCCTCGCTCAGATGACGGTGGAGTACTTCGAGCGCGGTGCCGCCGGCGAACGGCGGGCGGCCGGTGACCAGCTCGTACAGCAGGATGCCGGCGCCGTAGATGTCCACGGCGGAGGTCTGCGGGCGGCCCTCGGCGGACTCGGGCGCCACATAGGAGGGGGTGCCGACGAACTCATGGGTGCGGGTGAGCCCCGGGGAGTCCGCGAGGCGGGCGATGCCGAAGTCGGTGAGCATCGGGTGCATCTCGCCGTCCCGCTCGGAGAGCAGCACATTGGCGGGCTTCAGGTCCCGGTGGACCACCCCGTCGGCGTGGCTGGCGGCGAGCGCGTCGGCGATCTGGGCGGTGAGCAGGGCGGCGGCGACCGGGGTGAACGGCCCGTTCTCCCGGAGGTAGCGGTGCAGGTCGGGGCCGTCGATCAGGTCCATGACCAGGGCGAGCAGATCGCCCTCCACCACCAGGTCGCGGGTGCGGACGATATTGGGGTGGGTCAGCCGCAGCAGCACCGAGCGCTCCCGCAGGAAGCGCATCACCACGTCCGCGTCGTTGGCCAGCTCCTCCTTGAGGACCTTGATCGCGACGGTCTCGCCGGGCTGGCCCGCCACGGCCGCCTCGGCGCCCGCCGTCTCCCGCTGACGTGCCCGCCAGACGGTTCCCGTGGCGCCGCGTCCCAGCGGTTCCTCCAGGAGGTACTTGCTCCCTACCGGCCGCACGTCATGCGCTCCCTGCGATCGTGTTTCCTGCCCGGTCCGGGCTCCTGCGCCGGCCCGTCCGGGTGTCCGGTCCACTGTAGGGCGTGACCGGGGGCACAGCCCCGGCCAGCCGCCGCCCGCCCCGGTGGGCCGGGCCCGCCGTGAGGGCCGGGGCTTCCAGGGGCCTCTTCCCCTTCCCGGGTCCCTGCCGCCGGCTCCACTCGCGACCCGTCGGCCCGTCGGCCCGTCCGGTCCGTCCTCGGCCTGTCCGGTCCGTCCTCGGCCCGTCGGTCCGCCCTCGGCCCGTCGGTCCGCCCTCGGCCCGTCGGTCCGTCCTCGGCCCCCGGTTCCCGGCGCCCCGGTGATCCGGTGTCCCGGTCCGGTGACCCGGTGACCGCCGGTCCGGTGACCCGGTCGGCTTCGCGGGTCCCGCGGGCCGGGTGGACTCCTGGGCAAAGACGTCCGTTTCCAGTCATTGGTTGCCAGGAACGAGCCAGGCTCGGTCCCCGGGCGGACGCGGGAGCCGCGTGTCCTGGTGTTTTCGTGCGGGCCGGTGATCGTTCAAGATCACTTATGGCCGGTCGGCGGACGCGTTGTCGGCGGCAGGTGGAAAGATGCCCCCAGCACGTCGTGTCGTGCGGCCGAGGGGTCGTACGGACCGTGCCGACCTGTACCGGACGACGCGTCCGCGCCGGGTGGGGGAGATCGACGCGCCGTTCCCCCGCCGGACGCGTCGCGCAGAAGGGACCACCTGACGGCGATGCAGATCCGGCTGACCGTTCTCGCGCCGCCGCCCGCCGGCCAGTCCGCCGGGCGCGTCCGCGACGTGCTCGTCACCGCCCCCTCGGGGACGGCCCTGGCCGCCGTGGCCTCGCAGCTGGCCGCCGCCGTGGCGGGCCCCGACACCACCGGCACCCCCGTCTTCCACGCGGGCCGGGAGCGGCTCGACGCCCAGCGCCGCACCCTGGGCGAGCCGCCCCTGACGGACGGCGCGGTGCTCTCGCTCCAGGTCCCCGGCGAGGAGGGCGCACCCGTGCCCGGCGCCGGCCCCCGGCTGCATGTGGTGGCGGG
This sequence comes from Streptomyces pyxinae, assembly GCF_024756275.1. Classification (GTDB taxonomy): domain Bacteria; phylum Actinomycetota; class Actinomycetes; order Streptomycetales; family Streptomycetaceae; genus Streptomyces; species Streptomyces pyxinae. Next base: position 65,922 of record NZ_JANUGQ010000031.1, read on the forward strand.
CCCCGACGCGGGCGGTGTCCATCTGCTGCACGCCGGCCGGGTCCGGGTCGGCCGGGCGGCCGACGCCGATGTCCCGCTGGACGACCCGGACGTCTCGCGGACGCACTGCGTGGTGACCGTCGGCGACGACGGCCGGGTCACCGTCGAGGACCCGGGCTCGACCAACGGCACCACCCTGGACGGCACGGAGGTCGGCGCCCGGCCGGTCCGGCTGGCGCCCGGCGCCCTGCTGCGGCTCGGCGAGTCGGCGCTCCGGCTCGCCTCCGGACCGCCCGCGCCGGACGTGGCCCCGCTGCCGGTGGCCCCCGACGGCGAGGGCCGGCTCCGGGTCCGCCCCCGGTCCGCGCCCGTCCCGGCCGACCCCGGTGCGGGCGCCGAGCCCGACGCCTCCGCCGGCGGGGCGCGGGCCGTCCCCGTGGTGCCCGCGTCCCGGCCGGTCCCGGGCCCCGGCGCGGTGACCGCCGGGCGGGACGCCGGGACCCCGGCGGCCCCGGGGCGGGCCGATGGGGCTTCCGGGCCGGCCGCCGGGCGGCGCCCCTCCGGATCGACGCCGCCGCGCGGGATCCGGCTCCCCGACGGCACGGACGCCCCCGGGGAGCACGCGGAGTACGCCGGAGAGTTCCCCGGGCGCGGGGAGCACAGGGAGCACGAGGGGCGCGCGGAGACCCGGGCGCCCGCGCCGTGCGGGCTGCCGCACGGCGCGGACCAGCGGTACAGCACGGACCAGCGATACGGAGCGGACGAGCGGTACGGGACGGACCACCGGCCGTACGCGCCGGCCCCGGAGCCGTACCCGGCCGGGGAACCGCGCCGGGCCGGGACGGACGACCGGGCCGGTACCCAGGGCCGGGCCAGTGCCCAGGGCCGGGCCGGGACGGACGATCCGGCCGGCGCCGACGACCGGGGCGGCACCCGGCGCCGGCGGGGCATAGGCGCCTGGGCGCGGCGGCTGACCGGGGGTGGCGGCCGTCCGGACGACGGCGAGGCGGCCCCCGGGGCCGTACCGGCCGGCGCGGAGGCGGCACCCCGGGGCGGGGGCGCGGCCCCGTCGGGCGGTCCGGCCGGCGAGTCCTGGCCGGACCCGGCCGCCGTGCTGCTCACCGCCCTCGGGCCGGGCGCCCGGCTCTGGGAGCGGGGCCCGGAGCACCCGGAGGCCCTGGTGGTCCGGCTCGGCACGGCCGACCGGGCGGAGCTGCCCGCCGTGCCGGTGACGGTCGGGCTGCGCGAGGCGGGCTCGCTGGGCCTGGCCGGGCCCCGGGCGCGGCTGGCCGGGCTGGCCCGCTCGGTGCTGGCGCAGCTCGCCGCCCTGCATTCACCGGCCGATCTGGAGCTGGTGCTGATCAGCGCCGACCGGGCCCGGCCGCTCGCCGACCGGCGGCGGGAGTGGGCCTGGCTGGGCTGGCTGCCGCAGCTGCGCCCGGCCCACGGCCAGGACTGCCGGCTGCTGCTGGCGTACGACCGCGAGCAGGCCGAGGCGCGGACGGCCGAGCTGACCCGGCGGCTGGACGAGAGCCCGCTCGGCACCGGCTGGGCCAGCGCCGATCACCGGGCGGTCGCGGAGGCGGCGGCCCGGTTCGAGGGCCCGTACACGGTGGTGGTGGTCGACGGCGACCCCGGTTCTGCCGCGCTGCGGGAGACCACCGCCCGGCTGGCCGGGGCGGGCGCCGCCGCCGGCATCCATCTGGTGTGCCTGGCCGAGACCCCGGCGGCCTCGCCGCTCTCGCCGGTGGCCGCCACCTATGAGACGGCCTGCGCCGCCCTGCTGCCGTTCCGCGAGTGCGGGGCGGTCGCGCTGCTGAGCGGGGACGTGGCGACGGCGCTGCGGCTGCTGCGCACCGCAGGGGGCCGCCCGGCCGGGCACGGCACGGTCGCCGGGGTGGACGCGGTGTCCGCCGCCTGGGCCGAGCGGTTCGCCCGGGCGCTTGCCCCGCTGCGGGCCGAGGGCGCCGTGCCGCGCGGCCGGGCCGCCGCGACGGCGCTGCCCCGGACGGCCCGGCTGCTGGACGAACTGGAGCTGGCCCGGGCCACGCCCGCCTCGCTGATGGCCCGCTGGGCCGCCGCGCCGGAGGCCACGGCGGTGCTGGGCGCCGGAGCGCGCGGACCGGTCACCGCCGAGCTGGCCGGCGAGGGCCCGCATCTGCTGATCGAGGGCCCGCCGGGCAGCGGCCGTACGGAGCTGCTGCGGTCGGTGGCCGCCTCGCTGGCCGCCGGGGCGCGCCCGGACCGGCTGGGGCTGCTGCTGGTCGACGGCTCGGGCGCGGAGCGGGGCGAGGGCCTCGCCCCCTGTACGGAGCTGCCGCACGCCACCGAGCACCTGGTCGCCTCGGACCCGGTGCGGATGCGGATGTTCGCCCAGGCCCTGGGCGCGGAGCTGAAGCGGCGCGCCGAGTTGCTGGGCCCGGCCGGCTTCCCGGGCGGATCCGGCTCCCCGGGCGGATCGGGCGGTCCGGCCGGCTTCCCGGGAGCCGGGGCCGCCGCCGCTGCCGGAGCGCCCGGCTCCTCCCGTACGACCGGGGTCACGGCCGCCACCGGAGCGCCCGGCGCCACGGGGCCCTCCGTACCCTCCCGTACCGGAGCCCCCGGCGCCACCGGTTCCCCGGCGGCGGCCCGTGCGGCCGGGGCGCCCGCCGTCCCCCCGCAGGCCCAGCGCGGAGCGCCGGTACGGGGCCAGGTCGCCGGGGGCCAGGGACCGGCCGCGCCCGGCCGGCTTCCGGAGCCGCACCGGCCGGCGGCCGGCGCACCGGAGCTGCCCCGTCTGGTGGTGCTGGTGGACGACTACGACGCGCTGGTCGCCCCGGCGCTCGGCAGCCCCGGCCGCCCGGCCGCCGGTTCGGTCGTCCGGGCCCTGGAGGCGGTGGCCCGGGAGGGCGGCCGGCTCGGCGTCCATCTGGTCGCCACCTCGGCCGGACCCGGCCGGGCCCCCGGCACCGAGCCGGCCCGGGCGGCGCGGCTGCGGGTGGAGCTGGACGCCCCGCCGGCCGCGCCGGGTCCGGACGACCCGGCACCCGGGCGGGGGCGGCTGCTCCACCCGGACGGCCGGGTGACCCCGTTCCAGGGCGGCCGGGTGACCGGGCGCATCCCGCGCACGGCGACCCTGCGGCCCACCGTGGTCCCGCTGGAGTGGGAGCGGATGGGCGACCCGCCCGCCCGCCGCCCGGTCCGCGAACTGGGCAACGGCCCGACCGATCTGGCGCTGCTGGCCAGCGCGCTGGAGCGGGCCGCCCGGTCGGTGGAGGCGTCCCCGCCGCCCCGCCTCTCCCCCGCACACCCGTGACACCACCCGCTTCCCCTTTCACTCCAGCACCGAACACCCGCGCCACCCAAGGGCGTTGAGCGAACGTCACGAGCCGATCACGATCGCTCGCCGCGCCCCGGACGCGGTATTGCGGCCCCCCTGACCCCGGCGTAGACCTGTCGGACGGGACGGAGCACGCGCACGGAGAGACACGCGTGCGGAGAGAACGGGGCAGTGATGCGGAGAACTCTTCAGCCACGCGGGGCCGCCGTGGTGCTGGCGGCCGTCGGAGCGCTCGCCCTCGCGGGGTGCGGGGGCGGCGGGAGCGGCAGCGGCGCCGACGGCAAGGACCGGAGCGCCTCGCCCACCAAGGGCGGCACCGCCGCGCCCACGGTCCAACTGCCCCGGCTGAACGGCCAGAAGGTCCAGCTGGTGGCCGTCTGGACGGGCCCGGAGCAGGCCGCCTTCACCAAGGTGCTGGACGAGTTCGAGAAGCGCACCGGCGCCGAGGTCTCGTACGTCCCGACCCAGGACGCGATGCTCAACTACATCGGTACGAAGATCGCGGGCGGCGCCCCGCCGGACGTCGCCATGCTCCAGCAGGTCGGCGCGCTCCATCAGGCCGTGGAGCGGAAGTGGGCCAAGCCCGCCGGGCCCGGGGCGAAGGAGCAGCTGGCCAAGAACTACTCCAAGGGCTGGCAGGAGCTGGGCGCGGTCGGCGGGACGCCGTACGGGGTGTACTTCAAGGCCGCCAACAAGTCACTGATCTGGTACAACACGGCGGTGTTCGAGGCCGCCGGGGTCTCCGAGCCCAAGGACTGGAAGGGGTTCCTCGCCGCCGCCGAGACCGTCTCGGCCTCCGGGGTGACCCCGGTGTCGATCGGCGGCGCGGACGGCTGGACCCTCACCGACTGGTTCGAGAACGTCTATCTCTCGCAGGCCGGTACCGAGAAGTACGACCAGCTCGCCCAGCACAAGATCAAGTGGACCGACCCCTCGGTGAAGCAGGCGCTGACCACCCTCGCCGGGTTGTTCGGCAAGCCGGAGCTGATCGCGGGCGGCGCCGACGGGGCGCTCCAGACCGAGTTCCCGGCGTCGGTGACCCAGACCTTCACCGGCGGCGACCGGGCGAAGGCCGCGATGGTCTTCGAGGGCGACTTCGTGGCGATCAACATCGCCCAGACCAAGGCGAGGCTGGGGACGGACGCCAAGGTGTTCCCGTTCCCGGCGGTGGGCGCGAAGGCCCCGGTGGTGACCGGCGGCGATGTGGCGGTGGCGCTCACCGACAAGCCCGCCGCCCAGGCGCTGCTGACCTTCCTCGCCTCCCCGGACGCGGCCCGGATCCGGGCCGCCGAGGGCGGTTTCGTCTCGCCCAACAAGAGCCTGGACCCGGGTGTGTACCCCAATGACGTGCAGCGGGACATCGCCGAGGCGCTGATCGCGGCGGGTGACACCTTCCGCTTCGACATGTCGGACCAGATGCCGCAGTCCTTCGGCGGCACCCCCGGCAAGGGCGAGTGGAAGGCGCTTCAGGACTTCCTGAAGAACCCGAAGGACGTGGCCGGTACGCAGGCGCGGCTGGAGGCCGACGCCGCCAAGGCGTTCAAGGACTGACGCCGTGGCAGCGGAGACGACGGGGGGCGCCGCCGGCGGCGCCCCCCGGGCGGAAGGTTCCAACGGGCCTGCGGGGGCGGCCACTTCCGGCCCCCGCCAGGACACCCCCGGGTCCGGCCGGGTCCCGGCCCCCCGTACCGGCCGGACGCCCGGCTCCGGCCCCGGCCGGACCCGCGAGGCCGTCCCCGGCCGCCGGAGTGTCACCGGGACCCGGCGGGCGGTGGCGGCGGGGTTTCTGCTTCCGGCGCTGGTGCTGCTCGGGGCGCTGGTGGTCTATCCCATCGCGTACTCGGTCTACCGGTCCTTCTTCGACCAGTCCGGTGACTCCTTCGCCGGACTGGACAACTACGTCGAGATCTTCACCGACGACACCATCCTCACCGCCGTCAAGAACAATCTGATCTGGGTGGTGGTGGCGCCCACCGTGGCGACCGCGCTGGGGCTGATCTTCGCGGTGCTCACCGAACGGGTGCGCTGGGGCACGGCGTTCAAGCTGATCGTCTTCATGCCGATGGCGATCTCCATGCTCGCCGCCGGGATCATCTTCCGGCTGGTGTACGAGCAGAATCCGGACCGGGGCGTGGCCAACGCCGTCTGGGTGGGCGTGCACGACACCTTCGCCGAGTCGGCCGGCTACCCCCGGGCGCACCCGCTGCCGGTCCATCCGCTGAAGGCGGCCGGCGGTGGGGCGTACATCACCAAGGAGCCGGTACGGGCCGGGGCGCCCGCCCTGCTGCCGCTGGTCGGGGTGGCGCCCGCCGACCTGCCCGGCGACGCCCGGCCGGCCAAGCGGCCGGAGGCCGGCGGTGACGGGCGGATCACCGGCACCGCGTGGCTGGACTTCACCCGGGGCGGCGGCGGGAAGCCCAATGTCGTCGACCCGCGGGAACGGGGGCTGGAAGGGCTGAAGGTGGAGGCGGTCAAGGACGGCCGGGTGGTCGCCACGGCCACCGCCGGGCCCGACGGCTCCTTCACCCTGCCCGCCTCGGCGGACGGCGCGCTGCTGCGGCTGCCCGAGTCCAACTTCCACGAGCGCTACAACGGCGTCGACTGGCTGGGCCCGTCCCTGGTCACACCGGCGATCATCGGTTCCTATGTCTGGATGTGGGCCGGGTTCGCCATGGTGCTGATCGCCGCCGGGCTGGCCGCGCTGCCGCGCGAACTCCTGGAGGCGGCGCGGGTGGACGGGGCGAGCGAGTGGCAGGTCTTCCGCCGGGTGACGGTGCCGCTGCTGGCGCCGGTGCTGGCGGTGGTGCTGGTCACCCTGATGATCAACGTACTGAAGATCTTCGACCTGGTGTTCATCATCGCGCCCGGCTCGGTCGAGGACGACGCCAATGTGCTCGCCCTCCAGCTCTACCGCTCCTCGTTCGGCACCGATGCCCATCTCGGCGTGGGAAGCGCCATCTCGGTACTCCTTCTGCTGCTGGTGATCCCGGTGATGGTCTTCAACATCCGCCGCATCCGGAAGGAGTCGCGACGATGACGACGACCGCTCCCCCGCCCGCCGCCACCCCCGCCCCGGTCCCGGGGCGGGCCCCCGCCGCCACCGGTCGGCGGCGGTCCCCGGCCGCCCGGCTGGCCGCCCGGGCCGGCGGGGGCGCCGTCCGGGTCTTCCTGGTCCTGGTCGGGCTCTTCTGGCTGATGCCGACGGTCGGGCTGCTGCTCTCCTCGCTGCGCTCGCCCGCCGACATCGCCGCGAGCGGCTGGTGGGAGGTGTTCACCGCCCCGGCCCAGCTGACCACCGAGAACTACGCGAACGTGCTGAGGAACGACACCATCACCGGTTCGCTGCTCTCCACCCTTCTGATCACCGTCCCGGCGACCGTGCTGGTGGTGGTCATCGGCTCGCTGGCCGGATACGCCTTCGCCTGGATGGAGTTCCCCGGCCGGGACTGGTGGTTCCTGGCCGTGGTCGGGCTGCTGGTGGTGCCGGTGCAGGTCGCCCTGGTCCCGGTCTCCAGGCTGTTCGGGGAGATCGGCATCTTCGAGACCACCCTCGGAGTGGTGCTCTTCCACACCGCCTTCGGACTGCCGTTCGCCATCTTCCTGCTGCGCAACTTCTTCGCGGAGATCCCGCGCGAACTGCTGGAGGCGGCGCGGCTCGACGGGGCGGGCGAGATCCGGCTGTTCGTCCGGGTGGTCATGCCGCTGGGCGGACCGGCCATCGCCTCGCTGGGCATCTTCCAGTTCCTCTGGGTGTGGAACGACATGCTGATCGCGCTGATCTTCGCGGACTCCGACGCGCCGCCGATCACGGTGGCGCTCCAGCAGCAGGTCCGGCAGTTCGGCAACAACATCGACGTACTGGCGCCGGGCGCCTTCGTGTCGATGGTGATCCCGCTCGTCGTCTTCTTCGCCTTCCAGCGGCAGTTCGTCTCCGGGGTGATGGCGGGCGCGGTGAAGTAGGCGCGGCAGGTGAGGCGGCGGGCCCGGCCGCCGTCCCGGGGGCGCGCCGGGCGCGGGCCGCCAGGACGGCCCGTCCCCCGGATGCCACGGCCGACGTAACCGGGGGGCCCGGCGGGGAGTTGCCGGGCCATGCCCCGGTTCAGCGTGATCGTCCCCGTCCATGACGTCCAGGCGTATCTGGCCGCCTGCCTGGAGTCGGTGCTCTCCCAGTCCTGTGCCGGTTCCTGCCAGGGCACCGGCTGCGGCGGCCCCGCCTGCGACCTCGAACTGATCGTCGTGGACGACTGCTCCCCGGACGGCAGCGGGGCCGTCATCGACGCGTTCGCCGCCCGGGACCGCCGGGTCGTCGCCCTGCACCTGCCCGAGAACACCGGGCTCGGCCCCGCCCGGAACGCCGGGCTCGCCCACGCCACCGGCGACTACGTCCTCTTCCTGGACGGCGACGACACCCTCGTACCGGGCAGCCTCCAGGCCATCGCGGACCGGCTCAAGGAGACCGGCGACCCGGACGTGCTGGTCCACGACTACGCCCGGGTCTACTGGTCCGGCGAGGCGGTGCGCCACGAGTTCCGGGTCCAGCTGGACGAGGCGGGGCCCGCGCCCTTCACGCTGGCCGACCGGCCGGGGCTGCTCAAGGTGCTGATGGTGGTCTGGAACAAGGCGTACCGGCGGGAGTTCCTGGAGCGCGAGGGATTCGCCTTCCCGCCGGGCTTCTACGAGGACACCCCCTGGACCTATCCGGTGCTGATGGCGGCCGGCTCGATCGCCACCCTGGACCGGGTGTGCGTGCACTACCGGCAGCGCCGTACCGGCTCCATCCTGCGTACCACCAGCGTGCGCCACTTCGAGCTCTTCGAGCAGTACGACCGGGTCTTCGCCTTCATCGACGCGCGCCCGGAGCTGGCCCGCTGGCGGCCGGTGCTGTTCCGGCGGATGGTCGACCACTTCACCTCGGTCTTCTCCGCGCCCGGCCGGCTCCCCCGGGGCACCCGGGCGGCCTTCTTCCGGCGCGCCCGCGCGCACTACCGCCGGTACCGCACGCCCGGCGCCACTCCGAAGGCCACCACCCGGCTGCGGCACGCCCTGGTCCGGCTGGGCAGCCGTCGCGGCTACCGGGCGGTCATGGCGGCGCGCACCGGCGCCCGGCGCGCCCGGGCGGGCGCCGCCCTGATGGCGCGGGCGCTGCGGGGCGCGCTGCTCCAACTGCACTACCGGGTGCAGCTCCGGCTGCCGGTGCGCGCCGACCGGGCGGTGTTCGCCGCCTACTGGGCGCGGGGGTACGCCTGCTCCCCGGCGGCGATCGAGGAGCGGGTGCGGGCGCTGGTCCCGGGTGTCCGCACCGCCTGGATCTGCGCGCCCGGCCACGCCGCCACCGTGCCGCCGGGCACCCGGGTACTGGTGCCGGGCACGGCGGCGTACTGGACCGCGCTGGCCCGCTCCGGGTACCTGGTGAACAACGTCAACTTCGACCGGCGGCTGGTCAAGCGGCGCGGCCAGGTGTTCGTCCAGACCCAGCACGGCACCCCGCTGAAGCACATGGGCCTGGACCTCCAGTACCGGCCGGCGGCGGGCGGCTCGATGGACTTTCCGGCACTGCTCCGCAATATCGACAAGTGGGACTATCTGGTCTCGGCCAACCGGCACTCCTCACTCGTCTGGGAGCGGGTCTACCCGGCGCCCTACCGGATGCTGGAGTACGGCTCCCCCCGCAATGACGTCTTCCAGCGGGCGACCGCCGAGGACGTGGCCCGGCTGCGGGCCGCGCTGGGCATTCCCGAGGGCCATACGGCGATCCTCTACGCCCCCACCCACCGCGACTACGCCCGCCCGCAGCCCGCCCTGCTGGACCCGGAGCGGCTGCTCACCACGCTGGGCCCCGGCTTCGTGCTGCTCGTCCGGCCGCACCCGGTCCTCGGCGCCCCGGCCCCGGTCCCCGCCCCGGCCACGGTCCCGGACCCGGTTCCCGCGGGCCGGCACCCCGGCGGGCTCCCGGACGCCGCCCGGCACCCCCGGCTCATCGACGTCTCCGCCGGGGCGGGCGCTTCCGGCGCGGCCGGCCCGCTCACGGTCGAGGAGCTGTGCCTCGCCTCGGACGCCCTGGTCACCGACTACTCCTCCCTGATGTTCGACTACGCGGGCCTGGACCGGCCGATCGTGCTGCACACCCCGGACTGGGCGGCCTACGCGGCGGCGCGCGGGGTCTACTTCGACGTACGGGAGTGCCCGCCGGGCCCGGTGACGGCCGGCCAGGAGGAGCTGGCCGAGGTCTTCCGCTCCGGCCGCTGGCGCGGTGAGCACCCGGACCGGCTGCGGGCCGCCTTCCGGGCGCGGTTCTGCCCGTACGACGACGGGCACGCGGCCGAGCGGGTGGTGCGCCATGTCTTCCTGGGCGAGGAGGGGCAGCCGCCCGTCGTCCCGGACGCCGGCCGCACCCCCGCCCCGGCCGCCACCCCCGCCCCCCTCTTCCCGGCCCCCCGCTGACCCCGGGCGGCCGGGCCCCGGGCTCCGGACCGGGCCGTACGCTCCGGGCGTGCCCCGGCGCACTCCGGGCGGGACCACCGGCGGGCGCCCGCCCGGTTCACGTCCCCGTCAGAGTCCGGAGCAGCCGGCGGGCCGGGCCCGGGCGGCGGGCCAGGCGGAGGAGCGGGGCGAGCAGCCGGTGCGCGGCGCCCCGGGGGTGCCAGCGGAGCTGGAGCCGGCCGGCGCCCCGGCCCTCGGGCCCGACCGTCACCCGGTGCCGGCCGGCGCCCGCCATCTCGAACGGTGCCAGGTCCAGCGGCGCCAGCAGCGGCCCGGTGTGGACCGGCCCCGCCCCGGCCCCGGGCCCGGGCGGAGGCACCGGGCCCGTTCGGCGTCCGGCGGCCGGGCCCGGGCGGTGGTCGTCCCGGGGGCCCGGCAGCTCCACCACCGGGTGCCGGGCGCCCGGGAAGCCGAGCGTGGGCAGCGCCACCGCCGCCAGGTCCAGCCGGGCGGTGCCCTCGAAGACGCCCCGCCCGGCCGGCTCCAGCCGCAGCGGCACGGTGGTGCGGCGGCCGCCGGGCGCGATGTGCAGCCGGGCCGGGTGCGGGGCGAGGGCCAGCCGCAGCCCGGGGTCCCAGGTCCGTACCGTCAGCTCCACCACCGAACCGGGCCCCCGGGCCACCCGTACCGCCTCGTGCCGGAACCGGGCGGCGCCGAACGGGCAGTGCGGCAGGTCCCATTCGGTCACCTCCAGGTCCCGCCGCCCGGCCGCCGTCGCCGGGAGCGTCCCGCCCCAGTAGACGCGCCCGCGCGTGTCCGTCACCGTCGCGCGCGGGCCCGCCCCGCCGCCGAGGCCCCGCGCCGCGAGCTGGGCCTCGGCGTACCGGCCCTCCCGGAGCAGGCCGATGACGACCCGTTCGTCCCGGCCGAGGCGGCCGAAGGCGAAGTCGGAGAGCCCGTCCAGATAGGGGACCGTCTCGGCGGCGAACTCCGCGACCCAGCCGGTCTCCCGGTACGGCAGATCGCCCGCGTACAGCCGCAGGTCGTGGGCGAGGAACTTGTAGTCCTTCTCCTCCCGCACCTCCTGCGGCACCGCCCGGTCGGCCAGGAACCGGTCGATCATCCGGGCCACCGTCACCCGGTCCCGGACATTGCCGATGAGATGGCGCCGGTTGGAGATGGTGGCCGCGCCCGCCCGGGCGTGCGGGTCGATGTACCAGCGGTAGACCACCTCGGTGACCAGCGTGAACGCCCGGGCCAGGGTGTAGGCCCTGGCGGAGAACAGCTGGTCCTCGTAGTGCAGTCCCTCCGGGAAGCGCAGCCCGTGCCGGTCCAGGAACCCGGTGCGGTACATCTTGTTGGTGGAGAGCGGCTCGAAGAGCAGCCGGGGCTCCGCCGCGAGCCCGTACACCGTGCGCGGCTGTTCGAAGAGATGCCCCATCCAGCGGGAGACCTGCCCGGTGTCGGTACGGACCCGCTCCACCGCGCCCATGGTGAAGTCCACGTCGCTCCCGGCGTGCGCGGCGAGCAGGATCTCCACCGCCCGGGGCGGCAGTTCGTCGTCGCTGTCCAGGAACATCACGAACGGCGTCCGTACGGTGGCCAGCGCGCGGTTGCGGGGAGCGCCGCAGCCCCCGCTGTTCTCGGCCAGCCGCAGCACCCGGACGCGCGGGTCCCGGGCGGCGAGCGCGGCGGCGACGGCGGGGGTGTCGTCGGTGGAGTGGTCGTCGCTGATGACGATCTCGACGGCGGTGTGGGTCCCCCGGCGCACCGAGTTCACCGCCCTCGGCAGCCGTCCCGCGTCATTGTGGACGATCACCACCACGGTCACCTCCGCCCGCCCCGCCCCGAGCGGGACGGACCCGGCCGGGACGGACCCGGCGGGAGCCGCGGCGGGCACCGGGGCGGGGACGGCCGGTGGCCCGGCGGGCCGGGCCGGCACGACCAGCGGCGCCGGCGGCCGGGCGGGCGCACCGACCGGGGCCGGGGCGGGGGCCGGGGCGGGCGCGGCCGGAAGCGCGGGTACAGCCGGAGGCGCGGCCGGCACGGACGCGGCCGGAAGCGCCGGCACAGCCGGGGGCGCGGGCGGGACGGGCACGCCGGCGGGCAGAGCGGCCCGGTGCGCGGCGGGCACGTCCGGAGGCACCGGCCGGCCGGACGCGGCCGGAAGCGCCGGCACGTCCGGGGGCACGGGCACGGCCGGAGCAGCGGGCCCGGCCGGAAGCGCCGGTACGGCCGGAGGCCCGGGCGTGGCCGGGGGCGCGGGCGGCGCCGGAGCGGGGTCCTCGGGGCCGGTCATGGGCGCTGCGCCTCCTCGGGCGTCGGGGCGGGAGTGCGCCGGTGCGGCGGCAGCACGGGCGGCAGGGTCTCCTCGCCCTCGCCCAGGAAGACGCGCCGCACCACCCGCTCGGCGGCGCGCCCGTCGTCGTACTCGCAGAACCGCAGCCGGAAGTCGTGGCGCAGCTTGGCGGCGGCCTCGCCGCACCAGGTGTCGTCGCCCAGCACGGCGGCCAGTTCCTCCTGGTCGCGGGTGACCGGTCCTGGCGGCTCGGCGGTGAGGTCGAAGCAGACCCCGCGCACCCGGGTGTAGGTCTCCCAGTCGTCGGCGTGGATCAGGATCGGGCGGTCCAGGTTGGCGTAGTCGAACATCAGGGACGAGTAGTCGGTGATCAGCGCGTCGGCCGCCAGGCACAGTTCCTCGACCGGCTCCCAGCCGGTGACGTCGAGCACCCGGGGGTGGCGGAACGCGGCCGGACCCGCCTGGCCGCCGGATCCGGTGTATCCGGCCCGCCCGCCGTGGAAGGGGGGCCCGCCGTGTGCGCCCTGCCCGGCGTGGAAGGGGGGCCCGGCGTGGAAGTAGTGCCCCCGGGCCAGCAGCACGGTGTCCTCGCCCAGCCGGTCCGCCAGCCGGGGCAGATCCAGGCGCGGGGTCCAGCCGGCCTCCCAGTCGCGGTGGGTGGGTGCGTAGAGCAGGGCCCGTTGCCCCGGGGCGATGCCCAGCCGGGCGCGGGCGGCGCGGACGTCGGCGGCGGTGGCCCGGTAGTAGACGTCATTGCGCGGATAGCCGTAGTCCAGCGAGCGGTAGCCGGAGGGATAGGCGCGCTGCCAGGTCTCGGTGGAGTGGCGGTTGGCGGAGAGGCTGTAGTCCCAGCGGTCGACCCGCTCCATCAGGGAGGCGAAGTCGAACCCCCGGGCCGCCGCCGGGTGGCCGCTCTGGTCGAGTCCCATCCGCTTCAGCGGGGTGCCGTGGTGGGTCTGGAGGTGGACCGAACCGGGCCGCTTGACCACGCCGTTGGCGAAGTTGACGTTGTTGACCAGGTACGTGGCGCGGCCGAGCACCTCCCAGTAGCGGGCGGTGCCGGGGACGGCGTACTCGGTGCCGGGCGGCAGCAGCTCCACCCGGTCCTCCTCCACGATCCACACCCGGCGGATGTCCGGGGCCAGTTCGGCCAGCTCGGCGGCGATGGCGGCCGGATTGCAGTGGACGCCCCGGTTCCAGTACGCCGAGAAGACCGCCAGGTCCTCGTCGGCCCGCCGCCGCAGCGCCCGGCGGTAGCGGTGCGCGCCGCCCAGCGCGGCCAGCCGCCGGCCCGCCCCGGCGGCGACGGCCAGGGCGGCACGGCGCCGGTCGTTGGCGGCGCGCAGCAGCCGGTAGCCGAGGTAGGCGTCCTGGCCGAGCAGCCCCCGCCGTACGCCCTCCAGGCCGCCCGGGCCCCGGTGTCCCTCGGGCCGGAAGCGGGCGGCCTGGGCGGCGGCCCGGCGGAAGTAGTCGGTGAGCAGCGCGGGCGGCAGCTCGTCCCGCCGGGCCAGGGTCGCCAGATGATCGGTGACCATCCGGTCGTAGAGCCGGGCGCGCGGGGCGGCGGACAGTCCGGCCGCGGCGGCCAGCCGGTGCAGCCGCTCGTACTGGTCGAAGACCGCGAGGTGCCGTTCCGGGCCGGCCGCCCGGCGCTGGGCGGGCCGCTCGGGGCGCCGGACCAGGGCCACCGTGGAGCAGCAGCTGATCGACCGGGCCAGCAGCGGCAGCGCGTACGCGAGGTAGAGCTCGTCCTCGTCGCCGGAGCCCAGCAGTTCCGGGTGCTCGGCCAGCAGCGCGGCGGCCACGATCCGGGTGCCCAGCACCGGCGGCAGCTCCAGCAGATCGGGGCGGCGGGCGACCGTGGTGGCCGTCCCGCCGGGCCGCTCCAGGACCGCCCCGTCCCCGCCGGGCGCGGCCGGCTCGCCCCAGAGGGTCCGCCGGTGGTCGCAGAGCAGCAGGTCCGGCGGCGGTTCCGGGGCGGCGCCCGGGCCGCTCAGCCGGGCGAGCCGGTCGGTCAGCTCCGCCGCGGTCCCGGGCGGCAACCGGTCGGCCGCACGCAGGAATTGCAGGTGGGTGCCGGTGGCCGCCCGCGCCCCGGCGGCCCGCGCCCCGGCCGGACCGGTGCTGGACGGAACAGTGACCAGGGTGACGCGCGGGTCGTTCGGCAGATGGTCGCGGGCGAGCGCCCGGGCGGTGGCGTCGGTGACGGCCACCACGATGTCGAGCCCGGGCTGCCACTGGCCGGTGACGCTGGCGAGGCAGTCGCGCAGCAGGCTCAGCGGGGCGGTGCCGGAGACGACGACGCTGAGGGTGGGCGTGGGGGTGGGGATGCGCATGGGCATGGGGGCGGGGCGGTCCTTGTC
>NZ_JANUGQ010000032.1 GCF_024756275.1 Streptomyces pyxinae
CCGCGAGCCGCGAGCCGCGAGCCGCGAGCCGCGAGCCGCGAGCCGCGAGCCGCGAGCCGACGCGGGCGGGGTTGCGCGTAGCGTTCCGGGGTGGCCATGCACTCTAGTCCGCCCCTCCGGGTGCCGGTGGGACCCGACGCCCACCGGTGGAGCACCTTCCGCGCCGAGCGGACCCTTGTCGTCGCCGCCCGTACGGTCACCTCGACCGTACGGGTCCTGGAATGCCTGCCCGCCCTGATCCGGAATGACAGCAGGGTCTCGGTCGTCTTCGCCCACGACCCCACCTCGGCCTTCGGTGACGGCGTCCTCCAACTGCTGCACGACGCCGGTTGCCGGATCATGCCCTGGGACCAACTCGCGGAGGCCGCACCGGATCTGATCCTCACGGCCAGCGAGAACATCGACGTCCCCGAGGGGGACTGCCCCGTCCTGGTCCTGCCGCACGGGGTGGGGTTCCAAAAGCTGGTGCCGGACTCGCGGAGCGAACGGGTGCGGCTCTCCGGGGTCGTCCCGGCCGGGCTCCTGGAGGCCGGCCGGGCCTGGCTCGCCGTCTCCCACCCCGAGCAGGAGGAGCAACTGCTGGGCAGCCACCCCAAGACGGCCGGCCGCACCCTGCTGATCGGTGACCCCTGTTACGACGAGTTGCTCGGCAGCCGTCAGGAGCGGGACGCCTACCGGCGGGCGCTGGGTGTCCCGGACGGGCGGCGGCTGGTGTTGGTCAGCTCCACCTGGGGCCCCACCTCACTCATCGGCCAGGACCCGGACCTGCCGGGCCGGCTGCTGGCCGCGCTGCCGTACGACGAGTACCGGGTGGCGCTGGTGGCGCACCCCAACGTCTGGGCCGGCCACGGCTCCTGGCAGCTGCGCACCCTCCAGGCATCGGCCCTGGACGCCGGGCTCGTCCTGGTGGACCCGGTGCACGACTGGCGTCCCGCGCTGGTCGCCGCCGACCTGGTGATCGGTGACCACGGGTCGGTGACGCTCTACGGCGCCTCGCTGGGAACCCCGGTGCTGCTCGCCGCCTTCGGGGCGGACGCGGTGCCGGGGACGGCGGCCGAGGCCCTGGCGCGGGTCGCTCCCCGGCTGGACGACCGCGCGGACCTGGCCAACCAGGTGGCGGAGGCCCTGCGTTCGTACGACCCGGAGCCCTGCGCGGCCGTGGCCCGGCGGGCGTTCGCGGATTCCGGTCGGGCCCATGCCCGGCTGCGCAAGGAGTTGTACCGGCTGCTGCGACTGCCCGAGCCCGCCGGCGCCTCCCCGCGCGCACCGGTCCTCGCCCCGCCCGCACCGGCCGGGGCCCGCTGCACCGCCTGGCGGGTGACCACCACCGTGACCGCGGCGGGGCCCGGCCGCCCGGAGGTCGCGGTACGCCGCCTCCCGGCCGCCGTCGCGGAACCGGGCACGGAGGCGGCCGGCACCTTCGTGCACCTGGCGTGCGAGGAGGGCGAGCGGGACCGGCACCTCGCCGAGAGCGCCTCCGTCATTCTGGGGCGCCGCCCGGCCGGGGCCGACGCCCCGCGCTGGATCGCGGACGCCCTCGACCGCTACCCGGGCTCCCGGATCGCCGCGGTGCCCACGGGCCCGGGTGCCGTCCTGGCGGGGCTGCGCGACGGCCGGCTGCTCGCGGCGACGGTGGCCGTGCCGGACGTCCCCGACCCGGGTCCGGTGGCCGCCGGGCTCTACGCCCTGCTCCGGGCCGGCCTCCCGCTCCCGGACGCCCGGCTCACCCTCCGTACCGGCACGGCCCCGTCGACCGGGGTCACCCTCCACCCGTACGTCCCGCCCGCCTGACCCGACTGACCCGCGAAGGCCCCCGGAAGCCCCCGGAAGTCTCCGAAAGCCCCAGGGAATCCCTACCCCTCGCCCAACCCCTCCAGCCGGGCGCGCAGTTCGGCCGCGTCCCGCTGCCCGCTGCGCTCATGGATCTCCACCGCCCTGGCCAGGTCGGCCCGGATGTGCGTCCGGTCGCCGCCCGGCCGCTCCGCGATGGCCACCAGGTCCAGCAGCGCCTCCGCCTCGTAGTGGCTCGCCTTGCTCTCCCGCAGGGCTTCCACCGCCTCGCGCAGCACCGGGACCGCCTCCTCGGTACGCCCCAGACGGTCGAGGGCCCGGCCGATCGCGGCGGTCGCCCGGGCGGCCATCCGCAGGTCCGGCGGTGTCCGGTCGAGCAGCAGGCGGTGGGCGCGCCGCAGGGTCTCCAGCGCCCTGGCGTGCTCCCCGGCGGCATCCTGCGCCCGCCCGAGGAACAGCGTCACGATGGCGACACCGCGCTCTTCTCCCGCCTCAAGGTTCAACTCGATCGAGCGCCGGTACGCCCCCATGGCGCGCGCCGGGTCGGCGTGGTCCCAGTAGCGCCCGAAGAACTCCATCACCGAAGCGGTCACTTCGGCCCGTCCGGCCACCTCCGCGCAGGCCAGCGCGGTCTCCAGCTGACGGCGCGCCTCCTCGTACTCCCCCAGGTCCATCAGCGGCCGGGACAGCAGGCTGCGCAACCGGGCCTCGGCCGCCGGTACGAGTTCCTCGGCGGCGGCCGCCGCGGTGGCGCCCAGCTCCAGGGACTCCCGCCAGTCGGCGAGATACCGGCCGTGCAGAAAGAGCACGGTGAACGCCTCGGCCAGCTGCCACACCGGTGTGTGCAGCCCCAGCGCGGAGGCGGCCCGGAGCACCGTCATGATGGTGGCCCGTTCCGCCGCCAGCCAGTCCAGCGGAGCCGGTCCGCCCGGCTTCGCGAACGGATCGGGGACCCCCCGCAGCAACTCTTCCAGGTGCGCGATGCGCAGCCGCTCGGCCCGGACGGCCCGGTCCGCGAGGGCGGTCAGCACCAGATAGTGGCGGATCAGCCGCTCCGTCACGGCCCGCCCCGCCTCCGGGGGCTCCCCGGCGAGCGCGTGTTCACGGGCGTGCAGCCGTACGAGATCGTGGAACCGGTAACGGCCGTCCGGTCCCCGCTCCAGCAACCCGGCGCCCACCAGCATGTCCAGCCGCCCCGCCACCACCTCCACCTCCGTCCCGGTGACGGCGGCCGCCGTGCCCGCGTCGAAGGTGCGGACGGGCAGCAGCCCCAGCAGCCGGTAGACCCGGGCCACCTCGGGCTGAAGCTGCCGGTACGCGGAGTCGAAGACCGCTGTCACGGGACGCTCCCCTCGAAGTGACATCGCGTCCAACCGGCGGCTGTCGTCCGCCAGTTCGTCGGCCAGCCCGGCCGCCGTCAGCGCATTCCCACCCGCCGCCAGCCGCGCGGCCACCACATGCAGGGCCACCGGCAGCCCACCGCAGAGCTCGACCAGCCGGCCCGCCGCCTCCGGATCGGCGGCGACCGCGCCAGGACACCGGCCGGCCAGCAACCGGAGCGCGCTCTCCCGATCCAGCGGTGCCAGCGTCAGCAGCTCCGCCCCGGACACCGCCAGCTCCCCCAGCCCGCCCGCGTTACCGGTGACCACCACCGCGCTGCCCGGCCCGTTCGGCAACAGCGCCTCCACCTGCGCCGGTTCGCTCACATCGTCCAGCACCAGCAGCACCCGCCGCTTCCGCAGGTGCCACCGATACATCCTCCCCAACGCCGCCCGGTCCAGCGGGAGATCACCCTCCACTCCCAGGGAGCGCAGGCACTTCTCCATCGCGGCGGAGACGTCCGCGCCACCCGACAGGCCGCGCAGCTCCGCGAAGTCCACATACAGCCGACCGTCCGGGAACAGCGGCTTCGACGCGTGTGCCGACCGGATGGCCAGAGCCGTCTTACCCACCCCCGGGGGGCCGCACAGCACCATCACCCCCACCCGCCCTCCGTCCCCGTCGCGCGCGGCTCCGCTCAGCATCTCCGCAGCGGCGGCCAGCTCCGTGACCCGGTTGATGTACTCCACCCGGAGCGGGGGCACGTCGTCCGGCACCTCCCCGGGCGTGCCGTGCGGCCTCACCTGGTACGGGATGCCGCCATGCACCACCGTCCCCGCGAAGACGACGCTCTCCCCCGCCGCCCCACCACCGGGCGCCCGCTCGGCATTCAGCTCCCGCGCCAGCAGCCGCAACTCCCGCACCAGACCCGGCTCGTCCTCGGCCATCCGTACCAGCCGCAGCCGCCAGTCGCCCTCGATCCGGTCCGCCGCCGCCTCGTCCCCCGCCGCCCGGGCCTGAGCCAGCTCCTGCCCGTCCTGTTCCAGCTCCTCCGCCACCACCGCCTCGTCGTCCCGCGAGCGCCGGGCCAGGAACCGCGCGATCCGGTTCTTCGCCTGCGTGTACGAGTCCGTCACCGCGGCCCCGAGCAACGTCGTCGCCACCGACGCCACGAGCGCCACCAACTCCGCTTCCACCCGGCCCCCTCGTCCACCCGGCGCCACCCGCCGTGAACAACACCGTAGAGACCCCGGCCACCCCACAACACCCCCTCCCCGGCGCGCCGCCCAAACTCACCAACCCAGACCACCGCCCCCGCCCGCCACAAGCGCGTCCCGGAACCCTCCAGGGAATGGATGAGCCCCCACTAGACCCCCGAGGCGCAGGAACCCGGCCAGGCGTACATGTTGCAAGCCCTCCAGGGGCTGATGAGGACCCAGCCTCCTCGCCCGCGAGCCCCACCTGACCGTCACGTTGCGAGCCCTCCAGGGCTGATGAGGACAACGTTCGCCGCCTACCGGCTGCCCAGCCTGCCCAAGTTGCGAACCCTCCAGGGCTGATGAGGACCCCTCGCGGTCGGCGCCACGCCTACGCGCACGTACACGATGTTGCGAACCCTCCAGGGCTGATGAGGACAGCCGACCGGGACCCGGAATGGTGGCGCACGGAGCGGTTGCGAACCCTCCAGGGCTGATGAGGACCGTGGGGTGCGACGGTCCCGGACGCTACGACCAGGCGTTGCGAACCCTCCAGGGCTGATGAGGACGGCCGAGGGGCTGGGTGGGGGGGATGGGCTGGCCGGGTTGCGAACCCTCCAGGGCTGATGAGGACCGGTGCCGGGCCGGCTGCGAGATCCTGGCGGGCATGAGGTTGCGAACCCTCCAGGGCTGATGAGGACGCGCTGGCAGGAGACGACGCGGTCCTCGTGGCCCGGGTTGCGAACCCTCCAGGGCTGATGAGGACCCCCGGCCTGCGAACCCGTGAGCTACCGGCGGCGTCGTTGCGAACCCTCCAGGGCTGATGAGGACCCCGCGCCGCCCGCGCGGCCCGGCGCACCGCACCGGAGTTGCGAACCCTCCAGGGCTGATGAGGACCGCCGGGAAGGCGCGGCCGGAGCCCGCCTTGCTGCGGTTGCGAACCCTCCAGGGCTGATGAGGACCCGTTTCGTCACGTGACGGAGCCGGGGCGTCCGGGCGTTGCGAACCCTCCAGGGCTGATGAGGACGATGGACACGAGACGAGCAGCTTCCACCCTGCCCAAGTTGCGAACCCTCCAGGGCTGATGAGGACGCCGCTGGGCGGGTGTGAGCACATTGGCGAGGTGCTGTTGCGAACCCTCCAGGGCTGATGAGGACGGCGGGCCAGCGGGAGGACCACGTCGTTGACGCAGGGTTGCGAACCCTCCAGGGCTGATGAGGACCGACGGCCGGCCGGCACGCCAAGCCCTACCCGTACTGTTGCGAACCCTCCAGGGCTGATGAGGACCGGCGAGCGGGTGCTCGGGCCGGATCCCGGGGTAGGGTTGCGAACCCTCCAGGGCTGATGAGGACTGACTCCTCCCCGGCGGGCGCGGCGGACTTGCCGGCGTTGCGAACCCTCCAGGGCTGATGAGGACCCAGAAGCAGGCGCGCCGCCTTGGCCGCTCCCTCCCGTTGCGAACCCTCCAGGGCTGATGAGGACCCCGCCTGGAGTTCACCATCGGCGGTGGCCGTGATCGTTGCGAACCCTCCAGGGCTGATGAGGACCCGAGGGTAAAGCCCCAGGTCAGGCGCGTCCACCCACCGGCATCCGGCGCCGCGTTTGCAGCGACCCGGCGGTAGTGCATCACCGCAGGTCAGAGCCTCGGGTAAGAGGCCACGCACACCACCGCCCGGCCCCTCACAGGATGTCCCCCGGTCCACCCAGGTCCACCCCCAGCGTGGCCGTCTCCACGAGGTCCGGGGAGCGGACGACGTACGTGACGATGCTGTCGTGGTCGGCGTCGATCACCGTCCGGAGCGCGGTCGTCAGGGCGCGGTACTGGGCGGCCGACAGTTCGCCCTGGAAGACGCTGCGCTGCGTCCAGTGCAGGTACTTGCGGCAGGTCTTCAGCACCTTGGGGTTGCGCTCGACCGCCGTGTCGTAGACCAGGATCACGAACACCGGCCGCTCACCACCACGGCCGGAACGGCTTGTACGGCTCGTTCCCCAGACAGAGCCGGACCAGCTTGAGCGCCTCCAGGTGGATAATCTCCTCGTAGCTCACCTTCCGCTTCAGCGACCGGTGGTACACGGTGGTCTCCAGCTCGTCCCGCACCATCCCGGCCACCTTCTTGCGGCCGTCCTTGCTCAGCGAGGCCCGGCCGACCTCCGTCTCGAAGTCGGACGGCTTCAGTGTCTTCCGCGCCGCCGCCCGCTTCAGCAGCCGCTCGGCGAACAGCGGCTTGAAAGGTTCGGCCAGGTCCAGCGCCAGGGTGTTGCGGCGGCGGTCGGTGTCGGCGTGCAGGAAGCCGATGGCCGGGTGGAGCGGGGTCGTACGCAGGGCGGTGAGTACCCGGGAGTACACCAGTGCGTTGAGATAGCTGATGAAGGCGTTCCCGGCGTTGGTCGGGGGTCGGCGGCTGCGGCCGTCCAGCCGCAGCCAGGCCGGCAACTGGGTGTCGAGCACCGCCCAGCCAGTACGCCGGTAGTTGCCCTCCTGGGCCATGGTCTCGTCCCGGTCCTTCGCGTCCGGAAGGGCCGTACGAAGCGCGGCGAGGGCGGAGTCCAGCAGGTCGGTGTCCAGCGCCCAGCGCAGGTTCTCCGCGGTCGCCAGGACGAGCGACCTGCCGATGGCGACCCGCCGTTCCGCATCGGCGGTGATCTCCACTTGGCGGCGCAGCACACTGGCGGAGGCCATGGACTCGGTCGGGGCGAAGTGCCCGGCGTGGTTGCCGTAGTGGTCCAGGACGTGCAGCGTGACACCGTTGCGGCTGAGGAGCGACAGGACGGAGGTGTTCACGTCCACGTGGTCGAAGGCCACCAGGTCCCGGATGTCGGTGACGGGGAGGCGCACCGGGCTGCCGTCGGCGCGTTCGATACGGACACTGTTGTCCTCGCGGCGGATCCGGCACGGCTCGGTCAGCCAGTACGTACGGCCGACAGCGGGCATGGTCAGTCTCCCCAGCAGTAGTCGAGGTAGGAACAGCCCCGGCAGGCGGCCCGCTTGAGCCGGCCCGGTGCGGTCGAGGCCGCGATGACGGCCTGGGCCTCGTCCTCCGACCGCTCGGCCTCGTCCCGCGCCTCCGCGTCCCAGGTGACATCGACCGTCCGGCGGATCAGCGGGTAGTGGACGACTCCGCCCCGGACTGCCACGCCTCGGCGCTCCAGGAGCAGGCAGTAGTGACGTACCTGGGCGGCGTGGGCCGGCGCAGGGGCGCGGGAGGACTTGGTCTCGTGGACGACGGCCCCGGCGGTCACCCAGTCGATCTTGGCTTCGCCCAGGTCCACGTCCCGGCGGCGGGTGAAGGTGGTGTCATCGACCACCTCCCCGAAGGCCACCAGGCCGCTGCGCTGCTCGGGGCGGTAACCGCGCCCGTACAGCCAGAGCTGGCGCGGGCAGTGGTACAGGTACTTGATGTGGACGCCGCCGATCTGCCCCTCCTCGCCGGCACCGGCCGAGCGCCCGCTCACAGGACCGTCTCCGGTACGAGCGCGGGGCTCGCGGCCCCGGGGCGCAGCCCGGTGTCCCGGTCGTAGACGCCGCGTACCACCTGGACCCGGAGGCTCCGGTCGAACACGGCGTCGTACTGCCGCAACTGGCTCCACCGCAGCGGGATGAGCAGTCCCGAGGCCAGCAGCGGATCGCCCTGCTTCCCGCGCGCCAGGCTCCGGTACTCCTCCACGTCCTCGTGGTGCAGCACCTCCACGGTGTCGAACCGCTCACTGAGCCGGTCCGCGAACTCCGTCCGGTCGTGAAAGGGGTCGGTGAAGGTGAGGAACTCCGCCGCGAAGCCGTCCCGGGCCACACGCGCGGCACGCTCCCACTTCTTCCCCCACGGCGTGTCGTACGCCAGCTCCAGCAGCCGGTCGATGTCCTGCTCGCTCAGGGTGTCGGCGCCGGCCCCGACCAGTTGACCGAGCGCGCTCCAGGCCGTCTCCATCGCTTCCCGCGCATACGGCAGATGCTCCGTCTGCGCGTGGACCCGGAACTCGACCGGGCCCTCGGGGTGGCGCCCCCGGCGGTTGACGCGGCCGGCGCGCTGGGCGACCGCCTCCACCGGCGCGCACTCCACCGCGCCCCGGTCGAAGTCGAGTTGCAGCGACACCTCGACCGCCTGGGTGGCGACGACCAGTCCACCGCGCCGGCCGGTCTCGCCCGGCTCCCGCTCCGGGTGCCGCCGGAGCAGCTCCTTCTCGATGGCGTCGCGGTCGCGGTTCCTGAAGCGCGAGTGCAACAGCAGCGCCGCGCACGGGTCGTCCGGCGACGCCGCCCTGGCCTCCTCGGCAAGTTCGCCGTACAGCGCCTGGGCGCGAGCGACCGTGTTGGTCACGGCGAGCACACTGTGCCCGTCCGCCAGCCAGTCGCGCAGCCGCTCGACGCTCCCGGGTGCCGTCAGCGCGGAGTCGTCCAGCACGAGCCGATGACGTACCGGACCGGTGCCCGGCTCGGCGCGTACGGTGGTCACCGGGGCTTCCAGGCTGTTGTCGATCAGCTCCCGCACCGGCCGGGCGAGGGTGGCGGACAGCACGGCGACCCGGCTGCCGAGGCGTTCCCAGAGCCCCATCGCGGCGCAGATCCGGCCGAAGGTCTCGGGATCGTAGGCGTGCAACTCGTCCATGACGAAGAGCGAGTTGGCCTGCTCCAGCAGCACGGAGGAGTACGCGGGTCCCGCGATGGCGGCCCGCAACAACTGGTGCGGGGTTGCCACCCGCATCCGCTGGGTGAAGAGCCGCATCGCGTCGGCCCGGACCCGCGACCGGCGGGCCTGTGTGGCGCTCGCTCCCTCCCGGCCGGCGGCGCAGTCCTCCTCCACGGCCTCGGTGAGCAGCACATGGGCCACCGTGCCGTGCAACAGCCCGATGTCCGCCGCCCGCTTGCCCGGCTCGGGTGCGAGTTCGCGGCGGAACCGGAGCCGGATGGCGTTGAGCGACGCCCGGTAGGGCAGCGTCCACACCAGCCGCGGCAACCCGGGCATGCTCTCCAACTGCCGTGCCGCCCAGGCCAACCCGCCCTCCGTCTTCCCGCTGCCGGTCGGTGACACCAGCACCAGGTGCCCGTCCGCCTCGGCTGCCCGGCGTTGATGGGCGTGGAGCGGGAAGGGCAGCCGGGCGGTGTAGTCGGGCGGTAGGGGCATGTGCCGCTGAAGCCGTACGTGGGCCGAGCCCGCGTGGTCCGCGAGGGTGAGCGCTCCCTGCGCCAGCACCGCCAGCAGTCCCCGCCGGGCCTTCACCGGCCGGCGCCAGGCGTCGAGCAGGTACTCCAGCTCCCGCCGGGCCCGGGCCGCCAGGTTCGGCGCGTCCGGCGGCGGCTGCGGCGGGTCCGTACCGAGCGCCCCGGCCAGCCACGCCACCCACTCCCGGTGCACCCCGCGCGGGACCTGCACCTCGGTGCCACCCGCACCGTCCGACGTGGCCGTGAACGCCTCGTCCCAGTCGGTATGGGGGTTGTAGAGGTCGGACAGGGTACGGCCGGTGGAGCCGTGCAGCGACCGGTGGTGGGTGGCGACCAGGGAGCCGATCAGCAACCGGTCCTCGTCCCCCCACCCCGCCGCCGAGGCCAGCAGATCCAGATAGGCGAGGGACAGCACCTCGTGCCGCTGGCCCCAGGGCCGCGCGCCGGGCCGCAACTGGTTCTGGAACCCCTCCGCCACCTTCCCCGCATCGTGCAGCAGAGCCGCCCGGCGGACCCGCTCCCAGAAGTACGGCTCGGCCACCAGAACCCCGGCCGACCCGACCCGTTCCTCGATCTGGGCGACCGTGTCGTGGACCGTACGGGAGTGGGTGGTCAGCCGCTCCGGATCCGACCGGGGCTCCGACTTGGCCCGTACGTCCGTCAGCACCCGCACCGGCCGCCGGGCGGGCCCCTCCGCAGAAGCCGAATTCACCCGGGCCGGACTCACCGAGGCCGGATTCACGGGGGGCGGATTCACGGGGTGAGCAGCCATACCGCCTGCCCCTCCTCGTCCTCGTACGCACCCTCCACCGGTTGGCTCCCGGTCTGCCGGTCACACCACAGGTAGTCCGCCCACCTCGTGGTGAGCCGGTCCGGGGAGACCGCAGTCGCCATCCGGTGCACCCACGCCGCGCCGACGCTGTGCCCGTCCGCCGGCGCCAACGCATGGTCGACCCTCGCCGCTCCGGTCGGCCGCAGAAGAGTCCGCCGAGCGACCGTCCGGCGCTCCCCGTCCCTCTGCGGCAGCATATGGGCCACGTCCTGGGAGCGTCCCAGCCGCAACGGCCAGCGCGGTCGCCGCAAGGCGCCAGCGATACGCTCCCCGTCCGCCCCCGGCAACCACAGCACCAGACGCACATCCACCAGGAACGGCCGGTCCCGAATCGTCATCCCGCCCTTCCCCGCTCGCACCCGCCCGCGCACCGACGGGTTGGACCGGTTGGCGGCGATGGGGTGATACGTCTCCGCATCGATCCCGGCGCCCTCCGCCCAAGCGGCCATCCCCAGCGGGACAGGTTCCGCTTCCTCCCCCGTGGCGGCGGCCAACAGCCCCCGTACCGTCGACGGCGGAGGCACCGGCAACCCCCGCGTCACACCCGGAAAGAGCGGGTCCCGGAACGACGCGACCGGCGCGTAGAACTCCACCCGCCACGCCACCACTTCCTCATCGCTCACCACGCGTACGCCACCCTCAGCTCGCCGCTTCGGGCCCCATGGGCGCGGGGTCCTCGAACCAGGCGTCGTACTCGCCCGCCCGCAGCTCGTCGGCCAAGCTCCGCAGCACGGTCCGGGGATGGTCGATGACGACCTGGCTCTCCTTTCCCTTGACCTGTCGGATGAATTCCTCCCGTGCCTCGTCCCGGAAGCCAGGCCGCCAGCCCACCCGTACCGGCGCCTCCCACTCCCCGTCCCATGCGGCCAGCTCGTCCAGCAGTACGTCCCCGCGCACCCGCAGGCCGGCACCGGGCTCCCAGCCGACACAGTTCGCGAGCGGATTGACCCCGCCCTTGAACGGGACGAGGAACAGCAGGCTCGGTACCCGGTCCCCGTAGTGCAGGGCCTGCTTGGCACCACCGCTCAGCTGGGCCAGTGCCTCAAGGAGCCGCGCCGCCCGGTCCCGCCGGGCCTCGATCGGCAGCCGTACGGCCCCCTGTCCCCGGAACTCCACCTCCTGCGCTCCCTGCTGCACCGCTCCCGACACCTGAAGCGCCTGCTCCTTGGTGAGGTAGTTGGGCCTGCCGACCCCGGTGCTGCTGGGCAGGGTGAACGTACCGATCCTCGGCAGGTCCAGCAGGAATGGTGCGGCCAGATCTGCGGTGTAGAACTCGTGCCCGTGCAGGACGGGTTGGTCCACGCCGCGCGCCATCACCCCGAAGTCCTCGGTGACGGTGACCGGCTCCACCGACATCAGCGTCCCCAGCATGAACGGGCTGTCCCGCAGGGTGGTGGCCTCGTCCGCGCTCTTGGCGCCCGCCTTCATATAGCCGAACAAGTCGTCGTCGGCGTACCGCATCGGATCGGCGTCGGTATTGGCCTTCTGCGCCTTGCCCTGGGCCTTCCCCACCCGGGTGACCGGCGAGGGCGCGGCCCCCAGCTCGGCCATGCCGTCCCGCACCCAGCGGCGTACCGCCTGCGCGGAGATGTAGGGGTAAGTACGTCCCCGTACCCGCGCGAATTTCACCCGGGCCCGGGTCTCCTCACCCCTGCCGTTGTTCGGCGCGCCGGCCTCCACGGCCAGCACCATCTTGCCTGCCAAGTACGCCATCAGGAAGGTCCGTTCACTTCGTCGTCTTCATACGAGAGGATCGGGCTCTCCACCGCTTCCCTCACCCGGCGCTCCTCGTCCTCACTCACCCGCTCATTGAGCCGGACTCCTCGATCGGCCAGGATCTTGGAGACGGTCGGGGTCAACAGCATCCGGTGCTCCCAGTGGCCCGACCGCTGGCCAATGAGCGGCCTCCAGTCGTTTGCCGTCGCGGGAACGTCCCGGCCGTCCAGCATCAGCCGGTTCTGTGCCTTGTTCAGCAGCAGCCCGAGCCGGTAGCCGTTCTGGGAGACGTTGTAGTACTCGGCCCACCGGCCCCGTGGGCTTCCGCTGCCGTGCTCGATCCAGTCCGCGAGCAGGGTGGCCACCGGTACCAAATCCGGTTCCATGCCCAGAATCTCCTTGGTGTAGGTCAGCGCCAGCCCCATCAGGTCGGCCTCGTCCTGGGCGTACCGGGGGCGTCCCTTGTCATTGAGCAACTGGCACAGCTTGTACAAGAACGAGACGCTGCGCCCGTCCTCCGCCTCGAACAACAGCCGGGCGGCCTCCGCCGATCCGCTGCTGACGACAGCTCCCTGCTTGTCCCTGCGGGTAAGCCAGAGCTCCAGCAGCCGCCAGGCCCGCCGGAGCGGGGCGTTGCCCTCCACCACGGCGAGGAAGCACGGCACCGCCCGGCGTGTACGCGTGACGCGCAACCACGGTTCCTGGTTGTCGTTCTTGAAGCTCCACAGCGTGGTGCCGGACAGCTCGGCGCGTACGGCTCGCAGGGCCCGGAGCGCCACCAACTCCGGCCGCACCCCCGCGCCCAGCACCCGATCGAAGCCCAGCTGCATCACCCGCCGGGCCCGCCGGACATTCCCCTCCGCGAACTCTCTTTCGGCCGCGTCCCTCTCACAAGTCAGCACCGTGGCCGACCCGGCCGTCACCCATGACCCGTACGGCAGGGCCCAGACGGCGATACGGCACCCCCGGCACACCGGCCACCCGGGCACACCCGGTGGCAGTGTGTTCAGCGCCTTGTTGGTGTCGAACAGCGGCAGATTGCTCTTCGCCCACACCACGGAGGCCCCGCCCCTGCAGAACGTACAGCTCCGGACCGCCACCCCACCCCCCTCCGCATCGACCACGAACAGCTCCTCCACGGCGGCCTTCAACACCACACGGTCCTGCGGTCGCTTGCTATGGGTCGCCTTGGAATTCGGATAGAGGGCGAAGAGCGCCTTCCACCAGTCGTACGCCGCGCTTCCCTTGGCAGCCGTCGCGGCCGCGCACACCTCCTCCACGATCCGCTCGGCCACCTGGTCCAGGTCCGCGGCACTCACCTCGTCCACCGTGGGCCGGCCCGCCAGCACCACCACGGCCCACGCGCCGGCCCGTTGGAACGGGTGCCCGGTCAGCGTCAGCGACGCCGTCGTCAATGCCGGGCCGTTCACCGCACCCATCCGAACCCCTGTACGTTGTCCAGCCCCAGCCCCCAGGACCTCAGCGCCTTGACGAGCCGGCCGTCCGCCTCCAGCACCACCCGCACCTGCGCCCCGATCCTGGGCGCACCCCGTACCGTGAACCGGCGGCGCGGCCCCGCCTCCAGCACCCGCAGTCCACTCGGCACCGGCAATCCCAGGACATCGGCCTTGTGCGCCAGGTTGTGCAGCAGCACCTCCTCGAACCCCTGCTCCCCCGGCAGGAGGTACCGGCTGTCCCGCTTCACCACGACGGGCGTGGCCGTGCTGAGTTCGGCGTACCCCCCATCCGACGCCCCCCCGACCTCCACGTTGAACCCGTGCAGTCGCAGCCGTGCCGTGCCCCACCGGATCTCCGCCCGGCCCGCCAGCGCCGCGACCAGCACAGAGACGATCTCCGGCACCGGCGACCCGAACCAGATCGTCCCGTCCCCCGACGCGGCATAGACGCCCTTGCGCCTCTGGGTGCCCCGGAACAGCGGCACGGTGAGCCCCAGCGGCTTCAGCGGCTGTCCCGCCCACCCCTCGTCGTGCAAGGCCCGCGCCAACTCCGCGTCCTCGCTCCCGAGCAGCCCGTACACCACCGCCCGCGCTGGCCCGTGCACGTCCTCCCACGGCAGGCTGGGCACATCGCTGCCCACATCCACCTTGACCCGCACTACGTCCCCCATGTCCCGACACGGCACCGCCGACTGATCCAGTGCGACGGAACGTAGCGGACCAGGGGCACCTACGTCCGAGTTCCGCTGAAGTCGGGACACAGCACGCCTACCTGCGCTATAAGCACGCGATGCAGGGAAGCGGTTGGACGCCGACTCCCGGGGGCTCGGCGCCCACAACCAGCTGCGAACCCTCCCAGGGGCTGATCAGGACGCTTGGAGGCAGCGCGCGACAAGCTCGACAAGCTGCGGTTGGGATCCCTCTGGGGCTGATGAGGACGCCGGGGCGGACGGGGGCCGGGAAAGCCCCGCGCCGTTGCGAACCCTCCAGGGCTGATGAGGACCTCGGAAATCGCCGCCGTGGTCGGCCTCTCCCCGTAGTTGCGAACCCTCCTGGGCTGATGAGGACGCAGCAGCTCCACCGCCTGGTCCGCCACCTGGTGGAGTTGCGAACCCTCCAGGGCTGATGAGGACGCCGGGGGTTCACCGTGGCCCAGGCGCTGGCCCTGCCGTTGCGAACCCTCCAGGGCTGATGAGGACGGCCGAGGGTGGACTTGTCCATCGCCGGGCGCCCGGGTTGCGAACCCTCCAGGGCTGATGAGGACTGGGAGCCGTCCTCGTCGTGCTCGGTGTAGTCCGCCGGTTGCGAACCCTCCAGGGCTGATGAGGACCATCGAACTGGTCGCCCGTGAGCTGTTCAGCACTTCGTTGCGAACCCTCCAGGGCTGATGAGGACCGCAACGCCGCCTCCGGCCGGATCAGCGCCGTCCTCGTGTTGCGAACCCTCCAGGGCTGATGAGGACGAGCGATCCGGCTCGGCCGGTCTCGCGGACGGCCTGTTGCGAACCCTCCAGGGCTGATGAGGACTGGCGGACCACGCCGTAGAGCCGCTCCTGTGCCCGCTGTTGCGAACCCTCCAGGGCTGATGAGGACCGTCGGGCACCTGAGCGTGCGGCCGTTCACCGCCGTGTTGCGAACCCTCCAGGGCTGATGAGGACCACGTTCACCCCGGTCCTCGCCGCCGGCGATAACCTGTTGCGAACCCTCCAGGGCTGATGAGGACGCAAGAACGCCAAGCGTGCCGAGGACGCCGCCCGGTTGCGAACCCTCCAGGGCTGATGAGGACCCGACAGTAAAGCCGCAGCTCAGGCGCCCACTTGTCGGCGTTACGAGCTCCGATTTTGCAGCAGTCCGACGGTAGTGCAGCATCGCAGGTCAAAGGCGCAGTGACACGAACCCCACGGGCTCCCATTAGTTCAAGGCAAGTAAGTCTGCTGCCACTCGATCGAGTTCATGTTGAGCGCCGCCTCAGCGAGTGCCCGAGCTGAAGCCGTCCGGAGATGGGCCACGCTGCTGTCGATCCAGGGCTGGACGTTCGTGTAGCCCTGCTCGCGGTATTCAACCGCCTGAAGGAGGCACTCCAACTTGTCGGCGTCCCGGGCGCAGGTGGCCTCCGGGGAGTCACCGGTCTCGTACTCCTCCACGATCCGCTGGGCGCCCGTCCGCACCGCTGGGTGCGATGCCGACACCTGGTCAGCGGTCACCTTCTGGTTCGAGGCGGCGTCGAGATAACGTCTTCCGATGTGCGGGATGTCGCCGACGCGAGTCTCCTGGGTGTCGTGCCACAGCCCGAGAAGAGCGGTCTTCGCCGGGTCCGCGCCTTCCATCATGGCGAGCACGGAGCCGATGAGAGCGACGCGGAAGCTGTGCTCCGCGATTGTTTCGGGATCCTTCACGCCGGCAATCCACCAGCCTGAACGCTTGGCCCGCTTGAGCATGCCCATCTCCAGGAGGAAGCCCGCTGTCCCATTGATCTGCTCTGATCCGGTGTCATCGGCCACGTGCGATCTCCGATCTCCTTCATCCGAGGCTGGCGCAGTACGTAGTGCGGTTCGAGGGGTGCAGGCAGCCGACACCGAAGGTGGGCGCTCCCCCGGAGGCCGTAGGCTCACCGGCATGACGGACAGCGGACATGCCGTAGTGACCACGACGACGGACACCGAGGAGAAGGCTCACAGCCTGGCCAGCGCTGTGGTGGAAGCCGAGTTGGCTGCCTGCGCCCAGGTCTACCCCATCGCCTCCGTCTACCGCTGGCAGGGGAAGATTGAACGCGACAAGGAGTGGCGGATCGACTTCAAGACCCGAGCCGATCTGGTCCCGCGGTTGCAGGAGTTCATCATCGAGCATCATGACTACGACAAGCCGGAAGTCATCGGACTCACGATCACGAGCGGCACCGCCGGGTATCTCAACTGGGTGTCGGAAGAGACCAAGTAACACCGCCGTACCACAGCGGCGCGAGGTCTCCTGGCGGAAGTCCTGCGCCGCCTTGCTGCCCGGGAGCACTCGGGTCTGCCCATACACGCTCGATCCGGCCCAGCACCGTCGCTCTACCCACCTGGCTCTCAACGGGGCCGCAACATGACCATCAGGTCCGGGGAGTCGGGCGACGGCTGGGACTGCCCTACGTCCTTGTATCCCCACGTCTCATAGAGACGGTGCACCTTCCCCTCCCCCGCCCGGAGGTTGACCATGAGGGCGTAGATGTAGCCGACCGCTTCCCCTCGGTCGTATTCGACGACGACCTCCCACCCGGGCTCGGCGGCATGGCGAGCCAGGCGTTCACCGCACCGTTCGATGGAGTAGTGAGGGTCGTGAAGCCGGTCGGCCCGAACCTCGGCGTAGATTTCGATCAGTGTTTCCCAGACTGCTCCGACATCGGAGAAGCGCCGGAGTTCGAAGCCCGTCGTGTTCACGACTTCTCTCCCGGTGTCGATGGGGCAGGTCGAGGACTACGGACATGACACGGATGTCCGGTGAGGCGCGGAGCGCCCGGTGCGCACACCGCGCCACCGGCCTGGACGAGATCGCCGCGCAGGCCGGCTAAGCGGCTTTGACCAGTTCCCGGGCGCGTTCACTGAAGTCGGCGGCGAGCCGGTGCCTCCCGAAGCGGCTCATACGCCGGTCCAGATCCTGCACCGCTTCCACGGCACGCGAACTCTGCACTCGCCCGGCCAGCGACAGCGTGCGCAGACCCGCCTGGTAGGCCGAGTCGAGGTCTCGTCGTTGAAGGTGGGAAACGGCAAGCGCGGCCTGGGACATGGCTCCGCGCCTGGCCCGGTTCTGCTTCTTGGCCTGCTCGATGGAACGGTGTGCATGCTCTGCCGCCGAGAAGGGATCACCCGAGTCCCGGAAGGTGTGCGCGTGCTCTCCGTGCAGGTAGGCCGCGTCAATGAACTCGGCCCACGCCTGCTCCGTCCCTGGCCGGACCTTCTCGAATTCCTTCTCCGACTTGGCCACCGCGGTTGCCGCAGCCGCCTTGTCCCCGAGCCGGGCCAGGGCTCGGGCCTCAAGGCACCAGAGGTCGGCCAGACAAGCAGCCGATCGCGTACGGGCGAGACCCTGGCGGCCGGCCTGAGCGAGGCGTCGACCTTCAGCCGGGTTGCCCAGGAGTGTCGCCTGGTCGGCCATGCCCGCCAGTACATGTGCTCCAAGAGCGGCGTTCCGGGACTCTTCAGCAAGTCGCAGAGCTTGAATGAGATAGCGCTGGGCCGTGCCGTGCTCTCCGTTGTCGTACGCCATCCAGCCGAGCAGGTACGTCTGCTCGGCCGCCGCTTCACACAGAGCCCGTCGCACCTCGTCGGAGTAAGCCCGACGCAGCAGTGGATAAACATGGGCGGTCATGTACTGGGCCAGTGCCATCCTGCCCGACCCCCCGCCCTGAAAGATGTCCATGCGCTGGAACGTCGCGAACATGTTCTTCACGGCCGTTACGTCTTCCAGCCTCACGCGAGGGCCGGGCTCCGGCTCCTGGTCCAAGGTGTTGAGCAGCCAGTCGCGGGACGGGCCCATCCCGGCGACGGCGGCGAAGGGGGCGGTGGCAAGCAGTTTGCGGCGGTCCACGTCGGCTCTCCCCAAGTCGGCTACGGCTTCAACGGTAGCGGCATACGAGGGGTTGTAAACGAGCGCCCGATCCGCCCCCGCGCAGTCGCCGTACCCGATGTCGTACGTGGTGACGCGGCGCCCGAAGTGCTCGGAGAACACATCGGCGAGGATCTCCGGCACAGGCCAGCGAGGCGTCCCGCCTGCGATCCAGTCCCGAATCCGCGAGGCATCTGTCGAGATGTGGTGCTGCCTCCACTCCACGGCCTTCGCTTGCACACGACGGGCCAACTCCTTGCGGCTCAGGCCCGAACGGGCCAGGCAGTCCGCGAGCTTGTCGTTCGGCGCCTTCGTCTTCACGGCCTTCCTCCCGCCAGAGGGTGCGGAAACACCACCCTTCACCACCAGCTCGGACGGTACCCCGACTGTGGCTCTGGGTGTTGCCTGGTTACACAATCCGCAACCTCATGAGGGAGGGCCGCGATGCCGAACGGCACGAGCGCCAGCACTCCTCACAGCAACTCCCCGAGCGTGGTCCCTGCCGCGCCGGTGAACAACCCTCTACCCGACTGCCTGGTGGCGTCATTCCCTTCCCATCCACGACGGGTTGACCACGCCCGTCGACTCACCGCCCTGCATCTGAGAGCCGCGAGCCCTCTCTCGCCCGATGTGCATCACACAGTGCAGCTTCTCGTCAGCGAGTTGGTCACCAACGCGATCGTCCACGGGAGCGGGCCGAGCGTGACCTTTTCGCTTGCCTGTTGCTCCTCCGTGGTCCGGGTGGAGGTGGACGACCACTCGTCCACCCCGGGGTCTCCGGTCGTCAAGTGCCCGGCCCCGGAAGCCGAGAGCGGGCGCGGGATGGTGCTGGTCGACACGCTCGCGACGGCGTGGGGGCGGAAGGGGACGTGCACCTGGTGCACGGTGGCGGTGCGGTGACCGTGCCGTACTTCCGGGGAGAGGTGTTCGTGGAGCGGCGGCTCGGACCGGATGTGAGCGCGCCGTGCGAGTACGCCACCAGGGCAGACCTGTTGGGGCCCGTCCTGGCGCTGCGCTGGCTCCATGGGCGGTGCCAGCGGGTGGCCCGGGTGCTGGAGGCCGAACGGGCATCGGCCTGGGTGCGCCCCGCCGGCCGGTATGTCGAGGTGCCGGGTCCGAGCTGCGCCGCGCGGCTGCTGGCCTGGTGCGAGGACGAGCGGGAGCAGCGCCAGGCCCGGGAGCGGCTGAGGGGCGGCTCGGGGGTGGCGGTCGTCTTCTCCGACAGCTCGCACCGCGTCACGCTCTCCCTTCTCGCCTGCCCGGGGGTGAGCCGGGGCGGCTTGCCCGCGGTGCCAGCCGGCAGGCCCGTACGGCACCGGCAGCGAGCCCGACGGGGGACGACGGGTCGGTGGCCGCTTTCCCGGACGGCGCGTACGGCGCTGGTGACCGCGTCGGCGGTCACCGCGTACGCGGGGCTGGTGTGGGGCCTGATCGCCTCACGCCGCTGAGCGTTCCTCCGATCTCCGTTGCCGTTGCCGATGTCCATGCCTTGTGCGGTGGCCGGGCCATTCCCTTGTTGAGGATCCGCTGTGACAGAAGAACCTGTGTACGACCGGGCCGAGCCGAGCGGGGCCGTCCGGCTGGTCGAGTACCACCTCGGTGTGCTGGGACTGGCGCCCGTGTACGAGCTGCGCGGGGACGGCCTTCGGCACCGGGTGCTCCCCGAGGGCAAGGGGTGGTGCCACGCGGTCGCGGTGTCCGAGGCGGCGTGGCCGGTCGATGCGGAGCTGTGCGTGGCGGTGCGGTGGGTGCCGGACGAGGCGTACCGCCGTGACCCCGCGACCGGGCGCGTCCCCCTGGGCGCGGTGGCGCACTGGTCGGAGCGGCTGATGGCGACCGTCGCCGCGCTGGAGGCCGCGGGCTTCCTCGCGGAGCCGGCGGGACGGCCGCAGACCCCGTACCACCATCCCGGCGCCGATCTGCTGGTGTATCGGATGCGGCCGGGCGACGGGACCGATCGTCCGCCGGTACGGGCATGGGCGCCCGCTGAGCCCGCGCGGCCGAACCATGTGAAGCCGGTTTTCACGGCCGGGGACGAGAGCCCGGAGCGGGAGGTCGAACGGCTGCTGCGGTCGGAGGGGCTGAGCCGCTCGTCGCCGGACAGGAACGCCCGGTTCGAGGGGGCCAACTCCTGCCTGCTGCGTCCGGCGCCCGCCGTGGAGTGGCCGCCGGACGCGGCGGTCTGCACCGCGATCCGCTGGGACCCGGAACCCGGCTACCGCCGCCGGCCGGACGGCACGGTGCCGGAGAGCGCCGGGGGCCACTGGGACCGGTGCACCGCCCTGGTGACCCGGGTGCTCCGGGCCGCCGGATACGAGGTACGGCGCCCCCGACGCCCCTGGTGCCCCGAACGCGACGACTGCGTGGTGCTCCTCGCGCACCGGACGATCGCACCCGGGACGCCCGTCCCGCCGGAGGCCCTCGCCGGGGCCGGCTGGCCCGCCGCCCTGCCACCGCCTTCGTGGCCGCCGACGGGCCGGCCGAGTTGCTGGGCCATGTGAGGCCGGAACCCGGCGGCTGACCGTACGACCGCTCTCTCTTCGACCTCCGCTCGCACGGGTGCGTACCGCCGTGGCAGAGCGGGTCCCGGGCCCGACCGGGCCGGGGCAACCATCAGAGGAAAGGAGGGTCGCCGTGATCGCGACCCAGGAACCACCGACCGACGAGCCCGAGGTCATCGCCACGGAGCCGGACGCCGAGCCGGACGACGAGGGGGCCGTGCCGTCGGAGCCCGAGCCGGCCGGGGGGCCGGACGACCGGGACGACGCGCCGGACGACGAGGGCGTCGACGCCGAGTAGCCGGTCCTCGTCGCGCAGGCCCCGTCCGCGCCCGGGAGGGGCGTACGCGATCCGTCCGGCGCACCGTGCACGGGCCGCTCCGAGTCGGAACTTCCCCGCTCGGGGCGGCCGCTCCCCCGCTCGTTCTCTTCGACAGAAAGGCAGCCATGCCCATCGACCGTGGAAACGCTCAGCATGTCATCGGCTTCTCGGCCATACGAGGCCACGACCGGAGCGGCCTCGCGCGCCAGTTGCCGCACGCGGTCCGCACTTTGCTCACCGCTCAGGCCGTACCGACGGTCCTGGCCTTCGCCGTTGCCGTCCGGTGACGGCCATGTGGTCCTGGCGCAGGGACGATCCTCGGTCCAACTACCGGCGGAACGTGAGGCGCCTGCTCCGGCTGCGCCAGAGCCGGTGGCGACGTCTGGTCACCCTGCTCCATGCCCTGCCGCACCTGGTCGAGGCGTACTGGCTGCGGTACGTCCGTCTGCGCGGGCTCTCCGGTCCGCTCGGCGGTGGTGCGGGATCCCGGGCGACCGGCGAGATGCGGCTCGCCCGGTTCAAGGAGGAGGTCGCGGCGGAGGTCGCGGTCAATATGCTGCTCTACCACTCCCATCCGCTCACCGTGGCCGTGCTGATCACCGACCCGCAGGACCGGGCGCTGGTCGTCCGTACGGTCAGTGGGGGCGACCGGTGGGGCCTGCCGGGCGGGCGCGTGGAGCAGGGCGAGTCCCCGCTGGACGCCGCCCGCCGCGAGGTCGGGGAGGAACTGGGGCTCAGCGTCGCGCTGGACGAGGACGATCTGTTCGCCGTCGAGTGGGTCCGGGCCGCGCATCCCGGCCGGCGCGACCGCCTGGCCTTCGTCTTCGCCGGGCCGGTCGTCGCGGCCGACGCCGAAGTGGTGCTCCAGGAGTCCGAGGTCACCGCGTGGGGCTGGAAGGAGCGTCAAGCACTCGCCGGGGTGCTTCACCCGGCCGTGGCCCGGCTGGTCCTCGGCCCGCGCCGGGCGCCCGGTGCCACCGCTTACCGTGAGACCCGGTGCGAAGAGCGCGGGACGACGTGAACGGTTTCCCTTCCCGCCCTTCGCACTTGGGCGCCCGCACCGGCGCCGAGCTGCTGCGGCAGGGCGCTCGCGACATCACCCGGGGCGCCTGGTACTCGCCACGGGTTCGGCCGGGCCTGCGGCTCGATCATTTTGGCGTGAAGTGAAGCAACCACATCAGCGGATTACTCGTATTCCTGAGTGAAAGCACCAACAGGGTCACCAAGGAGGAAATAATATGAACCGCGCATACCGTCTCGTTGCCGCCGGTGTCCTCAGCGTCGCGCTCGTCGGTGCGAGCGCCGCCACCTCCATGGCCGCGCCGGTCGAGCGCCCGGCCGCCCCTGTTTCCCCCGCCCCCGTTCCGCCCACGGCCACCCTCACGGCCAAGGCGAGCGTGAACAGCGTCAAGGCGTGGGAGGAGTTCCGTATCTCCGGCACCTCCACCGGCCTCACGGCCGGCACGCAGGTCAGCGTCCAGCAGAAGCAGAAGAGCGCGTGGGTGACGCTGCCGGCGAGCGTGGCCGTCAACAAGAGCGGCGCCTACTCGCTGCGCGTGAAGCTCGGCATCAAGGGCAAGAACGAGCTGCGCATGGCCGGTGGGGGCGTGGTCTCCCCGGTCGTCACGGTGACGATTCTCTGATCTCCACCATCTCCTCCCTGTGAAGCGCGGCCCCGGTCGACTTCGGTGCCGCGCTTCACTCATCACTCCGTCGAGGCCGGGCGGGGTGCGGGGTGCCGTGCGCCGGTGACGACGAGTGAGACGTTCTGTCCGCCGAAGCCGAAGGAGTTGCTGAGCACGGCTTCCTGGGGGGCGTCTCGTCGCTCCGTGACGACATCGAGGTCGATGTCGGGGTCGACGCCGGCCTCGGTGAGGTTGCGGGTCGGCGGGATGACGCCGTGCTCCACGCTGAGGACGGCGATGAGTGCCTCGATCGCGCCGGCGGCGCCGAAGAGATGGCCGAGCGCCGCCTTGGGGGCCGTCACAGTGGCGCGGCCGAAGACCTCCCCGATCGCACGCGCCTCGGCCACGTCGCCGACCGGGGTTCCGGTGGCGTGGGCGTTGATGTGGTCGATCTGCCCGGGAGCCAGGCCGGCTTGTGCGAGGGCCTTGCGCATGGCGGATGTCTGGCCGGAGCCGTCGGGGGCGGGTGCCGTGATGTGGTGGGCGTCGGCGGCGATGCCGGCTCCCGCGAGTACGGCGTGGACGCGCGCGCCCCGGGCGGCGGCGTGCTCGGCGCTTTCGAGCACCATGACGGCGGCGCCTTCACTGAGGACGAATCCATCGCGGTCCGCGGCGAACGGCCGGGACGCCGAGGCGGGTTCGGCGGTGTGCCGCGACAGGGCCTGCGCCTGGACGAAGCCGGCGACGGTGATCGGGGTGATCGCGGCCTCGGTTCCGCCCGCGATGACCACGTCGGCCTCACCGGCCCGGATGAGCCTGGCCCCCAGGGCTATCGCCTCGGCACCGGAGGAGCACGCCGAGACGGGCGTGTAGACCCCGGCCCGTGCGCCGTACTCGATGCTGATCAGCGCCGCCGCCGCGTTGGGCATGAGCATCGGGACCGTGCGCGGCGAGACGCGCCGGGCCCCGGCCGACTCCAGTACGTCGTCCTCCTTCAGCAGCGTCCGTACGCCACCGATGCCGGTGCCGATCGACGATGCGAGCCGGTCCGGGTCCACCTCCGGCGCACCGGCGTCGGCCCAGGCTTCGGCGGCCGCGACGAGGGCCGCCTGCTGCGAGCGGTCCAGCCGCCTGGCCCCTACCGGCGGCAGCGACTCGGCCGGGTCGATCGCCATCGTCCCCGCCGGGGTGTCGGGAAGGCCGACGCCCTCGTGGCCGGGCAGGCCGCCGCCGCGGATGCCGGACTCGCCGGCGAGCAGGGCGTCCCAGGTGGACTTGACGTCTCCGCCGAGTGGCGTGAGCGCCCCAAGTCCGGTCACGACGACTTCGGTCCGGTGCATGCTTGACCTCTCTTGTATGCCATACAAGCAACTTCCTTTCCGTTGTATCACATACAATCCCGCCGTGGACAAGAAGCGAACCGAAGCCCGATCGAGGGCGCCCCGAGCGGTGTCGGCCCGGGCGCGTGAGCGCGGGCGCGCGACGAAGCGCCGGCTGGTCGAGGTAACCGCAGAGCTCTGCAAGGAGCGGCCCGGGGGCGAGGTGAGCGTCACGGAGATCGCGGACGCGGCAGACGCCTTCCCCAATCACGTCACCTACTACTTCGGCTCCAAGGACGCGCTGCTCGTGCACGCCGCGTTTCTCGGCCTGCTGCACGACGCCCGGCGGCTGGAGCGCATCGGCCAACAGGCCCCCGACGCGGCGGCGTTCCGGCGCAACATCGCCCGCGCCGTACTGGCGATGCCCTCACTCCCCTCGGTCACCCGAGCACTCGCCGCCGGGATCTCCAAGCCCGACCTCGCCTCCGTGGTCGACCGGCACCTCCAGCTGCTGTTCCGGCAGTCCGAGCGTTACGCGAGCCGGCTCATCGACAGCCGCGGCTGGAGGGCCCGTCGGCCGCTCGGCGTGGAGGCCCGAACGTTCTGGAGCACCGCGCTCGGCGCCGTACTCCTCGTCCGCGCCGGCGCACACGGCACCAATGCCGACCTCGACCTCGCCGGAGCCCTGACCATCCACGACGACTCCGAACCCGGGTAGCCCGGCCGACCGGACCCACGGTGGCGACGTGCGCGGTCGCCGCATTGCGGGCGCGCACCGTCGTCGTGAACCCTCCAGGGTTGATGACCACCCAAGTCCCGCGAGCGCCAGCTCATCGCCGGGCACGCATTGCGAACCCTCCAGGGTTGATGACCGCCCAGCCTGGCCGCGCTCACCGCCCAGGGCCTGCTGGAATTGCGAACCCTCCAGGGGTGATGACCGCCCGCCGGGATCGGGTGCGAGGTCGAGCACCGCCACATATTGCGAACCCTCCAGGGGTGATGACCGCCCGACGGGTAAAGCCGCAGGTCGGAGCCGCTCGCCGGAGCAGTAGCAACGTCGATTCTGCAGCAGTCCGGCGGTGGTGCAACAGGGCAGGCCAGACGGCCTTCCAACGGCGGCGATGACACCCGGTGGAGCGGGGCGGCGAGTCGGGCTGTACGCCGGGAACAGGCACCGCAGCGCTATGACCTGTATAACGTGCAGAACGACGCTTCCGTGGCTACCTTGACGGCTACGCAAGGAGGTCCCCCCGCCCGGCAGAGTCCGGACGGAGGCTTCGTCTTTCTCGGGGTTCAGACGGTCTGTTCGATGCGCTCGAAGATGTCCGAGTCCGTCTCCTGCTGCCAGGTCGGCAGGTCGGCCCAGTCGGCGACGTATCCGGGCTTCGGGTCCTCGAAGTGCTTGAACATCTGGGCGGTCCAGCAGATGGCGACGAAGCGACCCTTCTGCTCACGGGTGAGCCGTGCGGCGTGCCCTTCACTGACGCTGATGAAGTCACGCACCTGTCCGTACACGGCAGCGGCAGCCTCGCGCTCCCACTCGGGCGTCTCATCCCACGGCGTGATGTAGCCGGGCTTCGGCTCGCCAGGGTAGTGCCTGGCCACCCCGGCGATCCACGCCTCGCGGAAGATCCGGCCGTCACTCATGCGCGTGTCCCTCTCGTCATGCGGTGCGCGAAAGCGCCGCGATTCGGTGATCCAGATCTGAGACTCGGCCATCGGTCATGAGTGAGGCAAGACGCCCTCGAAGCCCGTCCAGCTTCTTCCCGATGAATCCCGAGTCCGACCGGTGGGCCAGGCCGAGTACGGTCTCCGCGTACTGCACGACCTGATCGACATCGCCCCGATGCGCTCCGAGGACGGCAAGGTCGCTCAAGACAGCAGCACGGCGGCGCAGCGACAGCGGTTGGGCGAGGGCTGCGGTGAGAGCGTCTTCCGCGAGGTCGGGGCGGCCGAGCTGGAGATAGCAGGCTCCTCGTTCCTCGGGAAGGCGGGAACCGTCGAAGCGGAGCCAGCCACCATTGTGGGAGTGGCTGTCGAGGAAGTGCACCTTCTCGGCTTCGTCGAGAGCCCGGGCGCAGCCGTCGATGTGACCCATGGCCGCATACGCCTGAGCCTGGACAGAGGCGACCCAGTGGCGGGTGGACAAGGTGCTGTCGCCACGCCGGGCGATCTGGGAGGCCACTGCCAGCAGGGTCTGGGCGACGAGCGCGCGGCGGGCGTACAGCTCGACATAGGCGTGACGGGTCATGGCGCAGGCCCAGAGGTCGTTGTCACCACCGGCATGGGCGGCGTTGGCAGCCAGCGTGTAGCACTGGGCGGCATCGGTATATCGATTGGCGTCGAAGAAGACTTCGCCGGCGAGCTGGTAGAGGTCGGCCGTCATCGCGCACAGCCGGGCCCGGTCCGTTGCGATGCACGCCTCGGCCAGACCTTTCGTCAGGACGTCGAGTTGCCGGCGGACCGCCGGGAAGACGGTCTGCTTGGAGTCCGAGAGGGTGAAGACCTGCCACAGGCTGCGGTGCAGCTCCTCCCCCGTCTCCAGAAGCGCCGCTGTCGCATGTCCTTGAGTTGCCTCATCCGAACCGGGCAGGGTGACCAGCGCGCCCGTGACGGCGAGCAGGCCCAGCACATCGCGGCGCTTCACATCGTCACCATCACCGTGGAGGAGGGGCGGGGCGTCAGGCAGCGCGGCGGTTTCGGCCGGGTGTTCTTCGAAGAGAAACCCTCCCAGCTCGGAGAGGGTGACTCCCAACAGGCAGGCAATCTTCGGACGTTGGTGCGGCTGCGGGGTGGCACGGCCGCTTTCCCAACGGACCACGGTGGAAGCGGCCACCGTAAGCGCTTCTGCGAATTTCTCCTGAGAGTAGCCCTTCGCCACCCGCCTCTCGGCAAAGCGCCTACGCCGTGAAGCCATTGGTCTCCTCTCGCGAAGGAATCTTTCCCGCTCGCACCGCCCGATGCCCGATGCCCGGAAAACGCCCGGGCAACGCACGGGGTCCGCTCTGGGAGACGGTAACGGATCGTCGTTCACTGGTCACACGCCGCCCGGAGGTCAAAGGCCCCACCAGGCTCCCCCACGGAGAGGAGCGACCACGTGACGACCTCTGAATTGCCCCGAAGGAACCCTGGCGCCGGCGGACGTACGTACACGCCGCCGGAGCCCCGGCCGGTTGAGCCGAGAAGGAGTCTCATGACCACCTCTGTCGCAGTTCCCTCCTCCACGCGGCCGTGGGGTGCGGGCCGACTCGCGCCCTACCCGACGGTCGTCCGCCGACCCCACGCCACGGTCGCCATCGACCCCATGACGCAGCTCGGAGTGTTCCGCGACCACGCCGGGCACGTGGTCGAGATGGGCAGGCACGGCACCAGCTCCGGTACGGAGACCTCCACGACGACGAACTCGGACTCCCGGAACGACCAGGGTCACGATCAGGACAGCAACCAGGACTGATGGCCATGACCGAGAAGAGGCCGGTTCTGGTGGTCACCGAGGCGGACGACATCACTGCCGACATGGTGATCACCGAACTCCACAGACGCGATGTGCCGGTGGTCAGGTTCAATCCCGCCGACATCGGCGAGGGCCTCACGGTCTCGGCTCGGTTCGGCACCTGCCCGGCCCCGGTGGTCGGGCAGGTGCGCACCCCGTCGAGAACCGCTGATGTCACGCAGATCCGGTCGGTGTACTGGCGCCGCCCGGAGTGGCCCACGTTTCCCCACCTGTCTCCTGATGACTCCCGGTTCGCGGCGGCGCAGGTCCGCTACGGACTCGGCGGCACCCTCTACGCTCTGAGCGGCCCGCTCTGGGTCAACCACCCCCTGCGCGTTGCCGCAGCCGACTACAAACCCGCGCAACTCGTTCTCGCCCAGCAGCTCGGCTTCACCATTCCACCCACTCTTGTCACCAACGACCCGGACGAGGCCCGCGAGTTCGTCCACGCTCAGGGGCAAGCGATCTTCAAGACGCTGCGATGGACCCCCTATACGCGTGAGAGCGTGCCGGTGACCGGCTGGGCGGACCCGGTCACCGTCGACGAGATCGACGACAGTGTCCGGGTCACCCCCCACTTGTTCCAGGCCCGTGTGGA
This sequence comes from Streptomyces pyxinae, assembly GCF_024756275.1. GTDB lineage: Bacteria > Actinomycetota > Actinomycetes > Streptomycetales > Streptomycetaceae > Streptomyces > Streptomyces pyxinae. The sequence goes on from NZ_JANUGQ010000032.1 coordinate 27,903, forward strand.
CAAGGTCGCCGATGTCCGCGTGCTGATCGTCGGCCGGCATACGTTCGCCGTACGCATCGACTCCAGCCTCCTGGACTGGCGCAAGGACTACAGCGCCCTCACCTACACCGTCGAGCACCTCACGGACCAGATGGAAAGAGCCCTGCACGCCTACCTGAACCGGCTGGGCCTGGCATCGGGAAGCTTCGACCTCTCGGTGGACCGAGGGGGCGATTACTGGTGGCTGGAGCTGAACCCCAACGGCCAGTGGGGGTGGCTGGAGAAGGAAACCGGCCTTCCGATGTCCGCGGCCTTCGCTGACGTACTCATTCAAGGAGACAGCCGATGAACGGCTCGGAGCCCGAGCGGCACCGCCTGGCCGCCCTTCTGGTGAGCCAGGGCGTGCTCACATCCCCCTGGCTGCGGGAAGCCGTCGAAACCATGCCGCGCGAGCAGTTCCTCCATCCCGGTGTGTTCCTCGACGAGGGGCGGAACTGGCGGCCTGTCACCGCGCTCGGCACGGCCTCGGACGAGTGGTCGAAGATCGCGTACAGCGTCGACACCCTCACCACTCAACTCGACGGCCACCTCACCGCCGACCAGGTCGGCGAGCCCGTCGCAGGGGTGCCCACCTCGTCCTCGACCGACCCGACCACGGTCGTCGGCATGATCGAGGCCCTGGACCTCACGGCAGGACACCGTGTCCTGGAGATCGGCACGGGTACCGGCTACTCCACCGCCCTGATGTGCCACTACCTCGGCGAAGACAACGTCACCACGATCGAGGTCGACCCGCAGGTGGCAGCACGCGCCGACGCCGCCCTGGAAGCTGTCGGTCACTCGACGTGGACGATGACGGGCGACGGACTCCTCGGCCATCCCCGCCGGGCTCCGTACGACCGGGTCATCGCCACCTGTGCGGTCCGTCGCATCCCGCACACGTGGATCCGGCAGACCAGGCCCGGCGGCATCATCCTCAGCACGGTCGGCTCCTGGCCCTGGGGAACCGGTCTCGCGAAGGTCACCGTCGGCGACGACGGCACCGCCGAGGGCGCCATCATCGGGCGGTCCTCCTTCATGCAGGCGCGGGCCCAGGCAGCGACCCCGCTGGCGGGCGACCTCTCCGCGCGGACCGCGTACGCGGACAGTGAGCGGATCGCTCTGCTGTCCCCTCTCGTGCTTGAGGAATGGATGCCCGCCTTTCTCGCGCAGTTGGCCGTGCCCGGCGCCCAGTTCGTCCGTGCGACGGACGGTGACGGGTCGCTCTTGCGGTACCTGTTCGATGCGGAGCGGGAGTCGTTCGCCGAGTTCGTCGCCGCCGACGGCGGCCGGTGGACCGTCCGCCAAGGCGGCCCGGTGGCCCTGTGGGACGACGTGGAACGTTCTCTCGTCGCCTGGCAGGACGCCGGGCTGCCGGAGATCGAATCCGTACGGCTCCGCGTGACGCCCGCGTCCCACCGGTACTGGATCGACCAGGTCCCCTCCCTGTGCTGGGAGCACCGGATCACCTGACCCGCCGCGCTCCGGACATGGACGACGAACCGCTCTCCCAGCGGGCCGGACGCCGGAGCGTGAGGATCGGACAGCTCCGCCGTACCCCTCGTGACCGGCGACGGCCCGAGGGCATCGCATCCGACCCCCGATGCGCCCCGCGCGCGACCCAGGGATGGAAAGGCCATGCCTGCCGACGCCCACGCCCAGCCGCCCCGAGTGGCTGCCTTCGTAGCGGCGAGGTTCGGTTCGAACCGATACGGAACAAGGTGAGGCGACGCCCACGATTCCACGGGAAAAGGCCCCTGACCTGCGGTATCGCGGGTCAGAGGCCTGAGGGGCAGACGAGCTGGGCTGTACGCCGGGTTCTGTGCCCCGGGACCTCGCGGTCGTCGGGGCGACGGCCATCCATCTAGGACCGGCGTTGCCGCCGGCCTCGTGCGGTCTACCCGCGGACTCGGGCGGGCAGCCCTCGAACGTCCGCGCAGGAGCACCGGGGTGCTCCCTCTTGACCTTGCTCCGGGTGGGGTTTACCTAGCCGCCTGGGTCACCCCAGGCGCTGGTGGTCTCTTACACCACCGTTTCACCCTTACCGAGGACCGAGGTCCCCGGCGGTCTGTTTTCTGTGGCACTGTCCCGCGGGTCACCCCGGGTGGGCGTTACCCACCACCCTGCCCTGTGGAGCCCGGACGTTCCTCGGGAGGATCCGGGGATCCCCACGCGGCCGTCCGCCCGGCTCGTCTGCCGTGCCGACCATGCTACCCGCCCGGCGGCGGGTGCTTGACCTTGCCGTAGCGGCAACGTTTCTACTGGGCGCCATGAGGATCGGAGAGCTCGCCGCGCTGGTCGGAGTGACCACGCGGGCGGTACGGCACTACCACCACCTGGGGCTGCTGCCCGAGCCCGGGCGGCTGGGGAACGGGTACCGGGACTACACCCTGCGCCATGCCGTGGTGCTGGCGCGGATCAGGCGGCTGAGGGAGCTGGGGCTCGGGCTCGACGAGGTGGCGGACGTACTCGGGGACGAGGCCGGGCGCGAGCTGGTCGACGTACTGGAGGAGCTGGACGCCGACCTGGCGCGGCAGCAGGAGCGGATCGCGGCCCGGCGGGCGCGGCTGGCCGGGCTGCTGGTGGAGGCGAGGGCCGGGAGGCTGCCGGACGAGGCGCCGGTGTCGGCGGAGCTCGGGGCGCTGCTCGCAGGGCTGGCGGAGGCGGCGGCCGGGCGGCCGGAACCGGAGCCCGCGACGGCGGTGCGGGACCGGGAGCTGCTGGTGCTGCTGGACACGGTGGCCGGCGGGGAGGAGCGGGGGCGGCTGATGGAGGCGTTGCGGGGGATGACGGAGGCGCCGGGGGCGCTGGAGCGGGCGTACGCGGTCTACGCCCGGCTGGACGAGCTGGCCGGGGCGGACGCGGCGGACCCGCGGGTGGCGGAGGTGGCGCGGGCGCTGGCGGAGCTGCTGCCGCACGAGGCGATGGGCAAGGCGATGGACGGGGTGGCGAACATGGCGGAGGTGGACCGGGTGGTGGCGGGGCCGTTGTTCGCGGAGTTCTCGGCGGGGCAGGCGGAGGCGGTACGGCGGGCGCTGGCTCTGGTGCTGGGGAGGGGAGCGCGGTGAGCCCCGGGCGGGGGAGCCTGCCGAAGCGGCTGCTCGCGCACGAGCTGCGGCTGCTGGAGAGCCTGGGGCGGTGGGTGGCCCGGCGGCCGGAGGGGACGGGGCCGGCGGGGACGGGGCCGGCGGGGATGGTGCAGGGGGCGCGGAGGTTCGGGTACGCCAGGGACCAGGCCGCGTATCTGTACGGGTTCGCGTTCGTATGTTTGGTGGAGACGGTGGGGATGGCGTACCTGCTGGCCTCCTGGCCGGTGGCGCACGGGGTGATGCTGGTCCTGGACGTGTACTCCGTGCTGTTCGTGCTGGGGTGGCACGCCGCCTCGGTGACCCGGCCGCATCTGCTGACCGGTGAGCTCCTCCGCGTACGGCAGGCGGCCCATCTGGATGTGGCGATACCGCTGGAGCGGATCGCGTCGGTGCGGCACGAGCCGGTGTACTCGCACCCGAGGAAGGACGGGGTGCTCGCGGTGACCGTGGCTTCAGGGACCTCGGTGACGGTCGAGTTGCGCGAGCCGGTGGTGGTGCGGCCGTTGCTGGGCCGGGCGTACGAGGTGCGGGTCGTCCGCTTTCACGCGGACGACCCGCGGGGAATGGTGGGCGCCCTGAGGGCCGGGTGCGGGGCCGCTCAGAACTGACCGGGGGCGGGACGAAGCCGGGTCAGAGTTCGGCGAGGGCGGGGCGGAGGTGTTCGTACGCCCAGCCGGAGAGGTGGGTGGGGGTGGTGGTCGTGGTGTCGCGGGACTGCTCGGGGACGAAGCCGTCGCGCAGGCCCGTCGACATGCCCAGCACCGCCTCCGCCTGGGCCCCGGTCAGCCCGGCCGAGCCGAGCATGGCGCGCATGGTGTCGTCCGGGACCCGCTCGGCGCGCACCGGCCGGCCCGTGGCCTCGGACACGATCTCCGCCGCCCGCTCCCAGCTCAGGTCCTCCGGACCGTGCACCGCCCGGACATGGCAGCCGGTCCAGTGGCCGGAGAGCAGCCGGAGGGCGGCGACCTCGGCGATGTCCCGGGGCGCGACCCACGGCATGGCGTGGTCGGTCGGCAGGACGACCGGGATCACGCCCTCCTGGATCGCGTACAGCTGCATCAGCAGGTTGCTGAAGAAGAAGCCGCAGCGGAGGTGGGTGACGGAGGCCCCGGTGGCGTCGAGCAGTTCCTCGGCGCGGCCCAGCCCGTCGATCTCGCCCGCGCCCCGGCGCAGCTCGGCGCCGACGCTGGACTGGAGGACGGTGCGCGCCACGCCATTGGTGGTGACGGCCTCGGCGGCGATCCGGGCCAGCCGCTCGTACCCGCCCACCGGGTCGTCGGCGTCGGTCGGCGGGATCACCAGATAGAGCGCGTCCACTCCTTCGGTGGCTTTCAGCATGCCGTCGCGGTCCGACAGGTCGGTCTCGATCACCTCGGCGTGGTCGGCGTGGCCGGGACGCAGCCGCCGGGCGTCCCGGACCAGCAGGCGAGGGCGTACACCGGCGCGGATCAGGGCCCCGGCCACCTCGCCGCCGACGGCGCCGGTGGGGGTGGTCACGGCCACGGTCGGGGCGGTCGGGGCGGTCTGCACGGCCGGTTCGCCGAACCTGTCGGTGCTGGGCATTGCCGATCCTCTCGCTGGGAGTCTGGAGCCGTTGCGGTCGTTGCGGTCGTTCCGGACGTGTACCCGTGGACGGGCGGGGCGATGGCAGCCGGGTTTGTAGGCTGGCGCGGGAGTGTTTTCCGCTGCCGGGTGATGCCTCGGAAGCGCTTGTACGTCCGTAGATCTGTACGCCTGTACGTCTGTACGCCCGTATCCGTGTATGTCTGCATGCCTGTATGTCTGTCGAGGAGAACTGTCGTGCTCGTGCTGTTGCCGCCCTCCGAGGGAAAGGCCCCGTCCGGCGAGGGGGCGCCGCCGCTGGACCTGGCGGGGCTGTCGCTGCCCGGGCTCACCGAGGCGCGGGCGGCCGTGCTGGCGGAGCTGGTGGAGCTGTGCGCGGGCGACGAGGAGAAGGCGCGCGAGGTGCTGGGGCTGAGCGAGGGCCTGCGCGGTGAGGTCGCCAAGAACGCCGGGCTGCTGAGCGCCGGGGCCCGGCCGGCCGGGGAGATCTACACGGGGGTGCTGTACGACGCGCTGGGCCTGGCCACGCTGGACGCGGCGGCCCGGGAGCGGGCCGGACGGTGGCTGCTGGTGTTCTCGGGGCTGTGGGGGGCCGTCGGGGTGACCGACCGGATCCCGTCGTACCGCTGCTCGATGGGGGTGAAGCTGCCGGGGCTCGGGGCGCTGGGCGCGCACTGGCGGGGCCCGATGGCGGCGGTGCTGCCCGAGGCGGCGGGCGACGGGCTGGTGCTGGACCTGCGCTCGTCGGCGTACACGGCGGCCTGGCGGCCCAAGGGCGCGGTCGCGGACCGGACGGCGACGGTGCGGGTGCTGCACGCGCCGACCCGGAAGGTGGTCAGCCACTTCAACAAGGCGACCAAGGGCCGGATCGTCCGGAGCCTGCTGGAGTCCGGTACGGCTCCGGGGTCGCCGCGCGAACTGGTCGAGACGCTGCGGGACTTGGGGTACGCGGTGGAGGCGGCCGAACCGCGGGGCGCGGGCAAGCCGTGGTCGCTGGACGTGCTGGTGGAGGAGATTCACTGAGCCGGGAGCCGGGAGCCGGGAGCCGGGAGCCAGGCTCAGGGAGCAGGGAACGGGGAACAGGCGCCGAGGACCCGAGGGCCGGGGGCTGTTGCAGTGTGTGCAACGGGCGTTGCGGTGGATGGTGGCGGTGGCGAGGATGGCGTCATGAGCTCCGAGCCGCCCCGGACCCTGCCCCCACTTCCGTCCCTGTCCCCGCCCTCGCTTCCGTCCCCGACACCGACTCCGCCGGCGCCGGAGCCGTCCGTGCTGGACCTCGCGCCGGTCGTGCCCGTGGTCGTCGTGGCGGACGCCGCCGATGCCGTACCGCTGGCGCGGGCGCTGGTGGCGGGCGGGCTGCCGGCGATCGAGGTGACGCTGCGGACGCCCGCCGCGCTGGACGCGATCCGGGCGGTGGCGGCGGAGGTACCGGGGGCGGTGGTGGGCGCGGGCACCGTGCGGTCGCCCGGGGACGTGGCGGCGGCGGTCGGCGCGGGGGCGCGGTTCCTGGTGAGCCCGGGGTGGACGGACGGGCTGCTGGAGGCGATGCGCGGGGCCGGGGTGCCGTTCCTGCCCGGGGTCTCGACGGCGTCCGAGGTGCTGGCGCTGCTGGAGCGCGGAGTGCGGGAGCTGAAGTTCTTCCCGGCCGAGGCGGCGGGCGGAGCGGCGTATCTGAAGGCGCTGGCAGGGCCCTTGCCGGAGGCCCGGTTCTGCCCGACCGGCGGGATCACGGCCGCCTCGGCGCCCGGGTATCTGGCGCTGGCGAACGTCGGCTGCGTCGGCGGTACATGGATGCTGCCCGCCGACGCGCCGGCCGCCCGCGACTGGGCGCGGGTCGAAGCCCTGGCGCGGGAGGCGGCGGCGCTGGGGCGGGACGCGCCCTGAGCCGCGAACCGCCCGCCCCGGCCCACCCGTACGACCTCTGACCCGTACGACTCTCCGCTGACCCGTACGACGTCTCCGCTGACCCGTACGACTCTCCGCGCCTTACGACTTCTCAAGCCGTACGGCTCCGCTCCCCTGGCCCGCCGGTGAGCGGCCGGGCGCCGCCCGCCCCGGGGCGTCAGCGCAGGTGGGCGGTGTCGTTGAGGAGCCGTACCGAGGCGTTGCCGTCCCGGTAGTAGGCCACCGCCGACAGCGAGGCGGCCGACAGCTCCATCCGGAACAGCGACTCCGGCGGGGCGCCCAGCGCCAGCCGGACCAGGGTCTTGATCGGCGTCACATGGGTGACCAGCAGCACGGTGCGGCCCGCGTACCGCTCGGTCAGCCGGTCGCGGGCGGCGGCTACCCGGTCCCCGACGACCGCGAAGGACTCACCGTCACCGGTGGGCGCGGCGTCCGGGGAGGCGAGCCAGGCGTTCAGGTCGTCCGGATACCGCTCGCGCACCTCGCCGAAGGTCAGGCCCTCCCAGGCGCCGAAGTCGGTCTCGCGCAGCCCGTCCTCGATCCGGACGTCCAGGCCGAGCCGGGCGGCGACGGTGGCCGCCGTGCGCCGGCAGCGGAGCAGCGGGGAGCTGACGATCTCCTGGATGGTGCCGCGCGCGGCCAGGGCGGCGGCGACGGCCTCCGCCTGGCGCAGTCCGGCGGCGGACAGGTCGGGATCGGTGCCGCCGCTGCCGGAGAAGCGCTTCTCGGGGGTGAGCGCGGTCTCGCCGTGGCGGAGCAGCACGAAGGTGGCGGGCGCGCCGAGGTCCGCCGGGGCCGCCCAGCCGACCGGCGGGGTGCCGGCCTTGGCGTGCGCGGTGTCGGCGGCGGCCGCGGTGACGACCGCGGGAGTGGTCGGGGCCTCTGGACTCTGCGGCAGGTGGCCGGCGTCCGCCAGGACGTCCTGGGCGTCGGTGCCGGGGGCGGTGGGATCACCGGCTCCGGAGCGGGAAGTCGCGCCGGCGCCGGTACCGGCCAGGGCGGCGCGGGCGCGGGCGGCGCCGGCCGCCGCGTCGCCCACCACCCGGGCGGCGTCCTCGTCGGCGCGGGTGGAGCCCGAGGCGGGCCCGGACCGGCCGGAGGCGGCCGATCCGGCGGTGTCGAGGGCGGCCGTGGAGCGGGCGGGCGTCCACTGCTCGCCGCGCTTGCCCGCGTCCATGGCCTCGTTGGCGAGCCGGTCGGCGTGCTTGTTCCGCTCGCGCGGGATCCACTCGTACGACACCTGGGACGGCGGGAAGACCCGGGCCGCCTCGGTCGCGAGCGGCTTCATGTCCGGGTGCTTGATCTTCCAGCGGCCGGACATCTGCTCCACGACGAGCTTGGAGTCCATCCGCACCCGGATCCGGGCGCCCGGCGCCAGGGCCCGGGCGGCCCGCAGTCCGGCGACCAGGCCCTTGTACTCGGCCACGTTGTTGGTGGCGACACCGATGTACTCGGCCGCCTCCGCCAGTGGCTCGCCGGACACCGGGTCCAGGACCACCGCCCCGTAACCGGCCGGGCCCGGATTGCCCCGGGAGCCGCCGTCGGCCTCGACGATCAGCTCCTGGATACCGCCACCGTCCGGCGTCCCGTCCGATGCCCCGTCCGGCCGCTCCGGCAGTCCGTCCGGCTCCGGCATCAGAGGCCGGACTCCGAGGTGCGGACCAGGATCCGGCGGCAGTTCTCGCAGCGGACGACCGTGTCGGCGGCGGCCGCGCGGACCTCGTTCAGCTCGGTGATGTTGAGCTCGATGTGGCAGCCCTCGCAGCGGCGCTGGTACAGCCGGGCCGCGCCCACCCCGCCCTGCTGGCCGCGGATCTTCTCGTACAGCTTCAGCAGGTCGTCCGGGACGGAGCCGGCGACGACCTCGCGCTCCTTGGCGGCGGAGCCGGCCTCGTCGTCCAGCCCCCGCTGGGCGCTGTCCCGGCGGGCGGTGGCGTCGTCCACCTTGGCCTGCACCGCGCCGACCCGCTCGGTCAGCTCGGCCACCCGCTCCTGGGCGGACTCACGGCGCTCCATGACCTCCAGCACCACGTCCTCCAGGTCGCCCTGGCGCTTGGCGAGGGAGACCAGCTCCTTCTGGAGGTTCTCCAGGTCCTTCGGGGAGCGGACGGAGCCGGAGTCCAGCCGCTGCTGATCGCGGACGGCGCGCTGGCGCACCTGGTCCACGTCCTGCTCGGCCTTGGTCTGCTCGCGGGCGCAGTCGCTCTCCTCGGTCTGCGCGGCCACCAGCAGGTCGCGCAGCTGGCTGAGGTCCTTGGTCAGCGACGTGATCTCGGCGTGCTCGGGCAGCGACGCGCGCTTGTGGGCGAGCTGGGACAGGCGTACGTCGAGGGCCTGGACGTCGAGAAGTCGGATCTGGTCGGCGGGCGCGGCGTTCAGTTGGGGGCTCCAGGGGACGAGGGTTCAGCGGAGGGTTCGGAGGCACCGGCGGGGGCGTACGAGTCTGCTCCGTACAGGCCGTCTCCGGTGGCGGTGGCGGTGGTGGCGGGCGCGAAGTGGCCGGCCCAGGGGTCGGTGACGGTCCTGGACACATGGACCCGGAGGTTCCAGCCGTGCCGGTCGGAGATCTCGTCCAGCTGGCCGGCGGCCAGTTCGCACCAGGGCCACTCGGTCGCCCAGTGGGCGGCGTCGACCAGCCCGAGCGGGGAGTGCTGGGTGGCCTCGGACGCCGGGTGGTGGCGGAGGTCGGCGGTGAGGTACGCGTCCACCCCGGCGGCCCGCACGGTGTCGAAGAGGCTGTCGCCGGAGCCGCCGCTGACCGCGACCCGGCGCACCGGGGCGTCCAGGTCGCCGGCGACCCGGATGCCCTGCGCGGTGGCGGGCAGCCGCTCGGCGGCGCGGGCGGCGAACTCCCGCAGGGTCAGCGGGACATCGAGCTCACAGATCCGGCCGAGGCCGTTCTCCGGGACGAGCGGGCCGGTGACGCGCAGGTCCAGCGCGCCGGCCAGGGCGTCGGAGACCCCGGGGTCGGCGGTGTCGGCGTTGGTGTGCGCGACATGCAGGGCGATGTCATTTTTGATCAGGGTGTGCACGACCCGGCCCTTGAAGTGATCGGCCGCGACCGTCGTCGTCCCGCGCAGATAGAGCGGGTGGTGGGTGACGATCAGCTGGGCGCCGAGCTTCACCGCCTCGTCCGCGATCTCCTGGACCGGGTCGACGGCGAACAGCACGCGGGTGACCTCGGCGTCGGGGTCGCCGCAGACGGTGCCGACGGCATCCCACTGCTCGGCCCGCTCGGGGGGCCAGAGGGCGTCGAGTTCGGTGAGGATTTCGGAGAGACGGGGCACGGGGAAAGGCTACCTGCCTCCCCTTTGCCCCCGCACCAGACCTGGGCCTTGCCCCGCGCCAGACCTGGGCCCTGCCCCCACGCCAGACCTGGCTCGCCGCCCGTCCGGGGCGCCCGGCGGCCACGGCGAGCCGCCGCCGGTCCGGGCCTGGCGCGGGCTCGGTGCGGGTCCGGTGCGCGCCTGGTGCCGGGGGCACGCGGACGGGGTGTCCGGCGGGCCCCGGATGGACGCCGGGTGGACCCGGGTGGCTTGAAGCACACCTTCGTTCCATGCACCCGCGAAACCGGACATCGCCACCCTTATAGGTGAAGCAGGGTGACTCTCCTGGTCCGGCCGGAAAGGCAAAACTAGCGTCGGTGGCTGGAGGTGACGAGTCGATGACAGCCTGTGCCATAGAGCCCACTGCCGGGGATGCCGGAGCGGCTTGGCGTCCGGTGCTCGCGATCGCGGCGGGCGGGGGTTACGCGGCGCGGCTCACGGGGAGCGGCGAGGACCGCTGCCCGGAGCGCTGGACGCTGGACGGACCGGAGCCGTACGCGGTCCCCCTGCCGCTGGCCCGGCCCGAGGCGCCGGACGCGCAGCTCGCGCCGCTGGCGGACGGCCGGGTGCTGATCGCCCGCCGGACCGGTGCGGAGCGGTACGCGTTCGCGCTGCTGTATCCGTCGGGCCGGCGGACGGCCGAGCTGGCGCTCGGCTCGGTGGAGGCGGCGGCCGGGTCGCTGCGGCTGCTGCCGCCCGCGCCGGACGGCAGGTCGGCATACGCCCTGGCGGCCGGTGAGCGCTCGGCCACGCTCTGGCGGGTGGCCGGCGGGGCGGACGCGCGGCCCGAGCGGGTGGCCGAGGTGCCCGGCCGGTGCGAGGGCGGGGTGTGGCTGGACCGTACGGGCCGGCTGCTCGCCCTGGACCGGCGACCGGTGGACGCCGGGCCGGTGAAGGCGGTCGCGGTGGACCTGGGGCGGGGCGGCGAGGTGACCCCGCTGCTCCAGATCGCCGAGGAGAGCGACGACCGGTTGCTGCTGGCGGACCCGGACAGCGGGCTGGTGCTGGTCCGGTCGGACGCGCCGTCGCCGGGCCATGAGCGGCTGGGCTGGGGGGTGTTGAACAGCACGCTGCCGGTGCGGTTCCCCGAGTGCCTGCGGTTGCCGGACGCGGCGGTGACCCCGTTCGCGGTGCAGCCGGGCCAGTTGCTGGCGCCCGAGGGGTGCGCGGTGGCGCTGCGCATCGACGCGGCGGCCGGGACCTGGCTCGGCATCTGGCGCCCGGCCGAGCGGCGCCTCCATCAACTGGCCGCCCCACCCGGCTGGTTGGCGGGCGCCGGGGTATGGACGCCGGGCGGGGTGCTGCGGCTGCCGTACGCGACCCCGGCGGTGCCGTGCGGGCTGGCCCGGCTGGCCCCGGTGAGCCCCCGGCCGGCGCCGGGCTCCGGGCCGCCCCCGGACTCCCGGCCGGGCCCCGGGGCGGTTGGCGGGCCGGGAACGGCTCCGGGGGCCGGGGTCCCGGCCCCCGGGCACACCACGGTCACGGTCACGGGGCCACGTGCGGGCACAGCCGCAGTCCCCAAGGTGACGGAAGCACCAGGGAATTTCCCGGCGGACGGCATCACCGACCCGGGAGGTGTGTCCGACCCGGGAGGTGTGTCCGACCCGGGAGGTGTGTCCGACCCGGGAGGTGTGTCCGACCCGGGAGGTGTGTCCGACCCGGGCGACGGCCGGACCGCCGGGTGGCCCTCCGGACACTCCCCCGAGCCCTCCCCCGCCCACCCTCCCGATCCGACCCGGTCCCCCTCCTCTCTCTCCTCCCTCTCCCCGGGTCCCCTCTCCCCGAGTCCCCTTTCCCGGGGTGCGCTGTCCGGGGCGCCTCTCTACCGGGACGAGGACGGCTCCGGTCCCCCGGGCGGCGGTCCGGACCACTCACGGCGGCTCCCGGACACCCTCCCGCTCCCCCTCCCCGCCCAGACGCCCCCCGCGCGCCCCGTCCGCCCCGCCTTCGCCACCACCCACACCCCCCTGCGCTTCCCCCTCCCCCCACCAGCGGAATACCCAGGTCAGGATCAGTCGGGCGCTCTCGATACCCCCACCCCTCACAAGCCGGTGCCCCTACAGCAGGCGCCGCTCCTCGGGCGGTCCGGCCACGGTTAGACTCTCGGGCCGCACATGTCAGCGATCAACTACGGGGTGACTTCCCATATGGCTGAAGCCAGCACCGACATGACCCACGGGCGACCGCAGGGGGACGCCGGGACTTCCGGCAAGCACCGCGGGGGCGCGGCTCAGGTGGAGGACTCGGCGGCGCAGCCGCACGGCCGCCACCGCCGTGAGCCGGACCACCGCGGCGACACGGTCTGAGCCGCCGGCCGCCGTGGTCACCGGCCACCGGGAACGGGGGCCGGTGAAACGTCCCTCCACCGCGAGTGGAGAGGGGCGTCCGGTGGGCGAACGGTGTCCGCACCACAGGGCGGGCCGCCCCGGAACTCTCCGGGGCGGCCCGCCCGTCCTCGTCCATGGCCCCCATCGGACTCATCGGGCTCATCCCCGGAAGCCCATCGGGCCGCCGCTCAGCCCTCGGTGCGGCGCGGCAGCCAGAGCAGCATCAGCAGGGCGCTGCCCAGCAGCACTCCCGCTCCGGTACGGAAGGCCATCGCGTATCCGGCCGTCAGCGCCTCCGGGGCGGTGCTGTGCCCGGTCCGGGCGGCGGCGACGGTGGACAGCACCGCGAGGCCCAGCGCCCCGCCCATCGTCCGGGAGGTGTTGACCAGTCCGGAGACCAGTCCGGCGTCCCCCGGAGCGGCCCCGGCGGTCGCGAGGGCGGCGAGCGGGGTGATGATCAGGCCCATGCCGGCCATCATCAGGACGCCGGGGCCGAGGATGTCCGCCAGGTAGGAGCCGTGGGCGTCCATGGTGGACTGCCAGGCGAACCCGGCGCCGGAGATCAGTGCCCCGGCGACGGCGAGGTCTCGGGCTCCGGTGCGGTGCATCAGGCGCGGGGCGAGCTTGGAGCCGATGACGATGGCGGCGGAGCTGGGGATGAGGGCGACGCCGGCCGCCAGCGGGGTGTAGCCGAGCACGTTCTGGGCGTACACCGTCATGAAGAACCACATGGCGAAGGAGGCCGAACCCGTCACCACCATCGCCGCGTTGGCGCCCGCCACCACCCGGGACCGGAAGACCTTGAGCGGCATCAGCGGCTGGGCGGCACGGGCCTCCACCAGGACGAAGATCCCCAGGACGGCGGCTCCCGCGAACAGCGGCAGCAGGGTCTCGGGCGCGGTCCAGCCGGCCTGCTCGGTCTGGACGATGCCGTACGCGACGGCGGCCAGCCCGGCGGTGGCCAGCACCGCGCCCCGCAGGTCGAGCCGCCGTCCGTGGTGCGCCCGGCTCTCCCGTACGAAGAGCACGGCGGCGACCAGGACCACCGCCCCGACCGGGACGTTGATCAGCAGCACCCAGCGCCAGGAGAGCAGGTCGGTGAGGAGGCCCCCGACGAGCCCGCCGGCCGCTCCTCCGCCCGCCCCGACGGCCGACCAGGTCCCGATGGCCCGGGTCCTGGCGGGGCCCGGCTCGGCGGTGGCGGTGACGATGGTGAGCGAGGCGGGGGCCAGCACCGCGGCCCCCAGCCCCTGCACCGCCCGCGCCCCGAGCAACTGCCAGCCCTCCTGGGCCAGTCCGCCGGCCAGCGAGGCGGCGGTGAAGAGCCCGAGCCCGACGAGGAACATGCGCTTGTACCCGAATATGTCGGCCGCACGCCCGCCGAGCAGCATGAACCCGGCGAAGGCGATGGAGTAGGCGTTCAGCACCCACTGCAACCCCAGCGCCGAGAGCCCCAGGTCGGCCCGCATGGACGGCAGCGCCACATTGACCACCGACACGTCCAGCACCACGAGGAACTGCCCCGCGCACGCCACCGCCAGCGCGACCCAGGCCCATTTCCCACCCCCGGCCGGCTCCCGAGCGGACGGATCGACAGCAGCGGCACGACGGACGCGAGACGAGACCATGCCCCCATGGTCGCAGCCGCCCGGGGCCGGACGGCAAGACCTGCTCCCTCCCCCGCGCCCTCGGGGCACTACCGCCAGAGCGCGCGCTCTTCGAGCCTGCCGAACCGCACGGCCCCGCTGCGCAGGTTCACCAGAATCGGCCAGCAGTCGAGCAGTTGGTCGGCGGCGGCTCGCGTCCGGAGGAAACGGGCGGAGTTATAGGGGACGACCAGCAGCTCACCCTTTTCGACAACGTTAGACAAATCGATCATCAGGGAAGGCTCGCCCGGCTTCACACTTCTCTCAAGAAATTGTCGAGCCGTCAGCAATGCCTCGTCACGAGTCATCAACCCAACCCCCTTCCCGAAGCCGCACCCACGGAAATATGGAGCCTATTTAGTTCCCCTGAGCGGGCCAAACTTCGAGGGTGCATGGTGATCACCGCGGTCCTCATGCCACACGCATCGGCGTGCCAGCACGTAACCTTAACCTCCATTAAGAATGGTAGAGTACTGCCAGACTTGAAACTCTCGGCCCCACTCTGCAACCCTCTCCATGCTCACCTTCCAGAAAGAAAACCAGGCACGGTCACCTTCACTTCGGCTCCGCCCCGATAGAACGTGATACTGTCCCACGATCGATCGCCAACTCGCACAGCCTTACCCACGTGGTACATCTCCCGCTCGATGGCGAACCAGTTACTCTCGCCGGCCAGCACATAGTACGTGTGCTGCGCGATACTCCTCATACCTGCTCCTTCGCCGGCCAGTATGGGTTTTGCGTTCCGCTGACATCCATGGTTGTGCGCGGAAATCCGTGGGTGTTGCCGTCGCTACTGCCGTCAGGCGGTTCAGCCCAGGCAGAAGCTTTCACGGTGTTCCAGGAAGTGCTGGAGCCGGAGCCGTTGGGCGTGGTGCATCGGCAGCTGCTCGATCTCTTCCTGCGATACATAACCGAGTTCGGTGGACTCGTCGGAGATCTCCAGCTGGCCGCCGGTGATGCGGGCGGTGAAGCAAACGTTGAACCGGCGGCGGACCTCGCCGCCGGTGTAGGCGATGATGTGCTTCGGGTCGGTGTAGGTGCCGACCAGGCCAGTGATCGCTACGTCCAGGCCGGTCTCGTCCTTGACCTCGCGGACGGCCGTGCCAGGCAGGGAGTCGGCGAGGTCCACGCCTCCGCCGGGCAGCGCCCACAGGTCGTTGTCGCGGCGACGCTGGAGGAGGATGCGCCCGTGATCGTCGGTGACGACGGCGGAGGCGGCGGCGGCGACGACCATGCTGTTCGGCTTAGGCGCGTTCGGGTCGTCGTAGTACTCGGTGCGGGCCACGGTCAGCCTTCCTCTCGTACAGGGGTTGCCGTTGCCCACACGGCGTTGAAGCTCTCGGCGTGGGTGTGTCGAACATGCCGCTCTCAGCGCGAGCGCGAGGCCGCAGGCACCACGTGGCAGCACAACGGGCACGTGTTCACCACTCCCCAGGGCAGACCGATCGATCCGACCAACCTCACCCGCACCTTCACCACGCTCCTCCGCAAGGCCGGCCTCCGCCGCATCCGCTTCCACGACCTCCGCCACTCCACCGCCACCCTGCTCCTGGAACAGGGTGGCGAACTCGTCGTGATCAAGGAACTCCTCGGCCACGTCCACATCGGCGTCACCGCCGGCGCCTACGCCCACGTCCGACTCCGCCTCCAGTGCGACGCCATCGACACCCTCAGCACCGCGCTCGGCAACCCGGAGATCACCGAGACGGCCAACGGCGACGGCGACGAACCGCCAGTCTGCGCCGCCCTCGTCCGTTGACATTGCCGTCAACTACTGGCGTCACCCCACACGGAAGCCCCACCAGGTAACGCCTGGTGGGGCTTCCGTATTGCTGTCGCACATGGCAGATCTGGTGGCGTCGGAGTGAGATCAGCGACCTGCCCCGACAGGATCTCTTGGGATCTGCGGTCTCACCCTTGGCTACGGCAACAAGGCTTGTCGATCACTCAACCAGGCAGGTGCATCTTCTTCATCGGGGAAATTGCCATCCCTGTCAGGCCAAAGCAGCTGGAGTGCATCGAAGGATCTCTCGCCGTAGAACACCGAAGCCTGCACCAGGTTCGAGATCAGAACATCTTGCGAGATCGCCCGAAACTGAACATTGAATCCCTCAAGAATTTCGCCCGACGCGTCACCATCTCTATACGTTCCCCCGTCAGCCAGCATGGCTTGCACTGAGCTCAACACGCTTCCTGAAGTCTCCTCCGGAAGTCCAGCCACAACGACTTCGGGGTGGCCGAAACTGGAGCCGAAGCCGATGCTGTACGCAAAGGGAGGCTGTTCCGCGTCAGAATCGAAGACCCAAATCCAGCTCCATCCTTGAGCTGTCACGTCACTATGGATCTTTCGCTGAATCGAGCTAAGGTGCATCCCGCCCTGTTCACTGTTCACAGGGAATCACCTCTCAGTTATCCGACTTTTCCCTATTGCAGACCCGACACAAGACCTGACCGTTGGACGGGTCGCCCGATCCACCTCGCGACTTGGGCTGGATGTGATCGATCTGCCATTCATTTTCAGGGGGCGTCACTCCGCGCTGAGACTTTTTGGGGCGAACAACCTCCTTGCCGCATATCTCACAGGTCGGCACCCCGTACTTATCCTCATTTGCGTCAACAACCTTACCCTTGCCAGCGGGCGTAAACGGCTTACCTGGCCTACTGCCAGGAGCGCCCCCGACAACGCAATTGCTGTTGTGAACGAGTACCGGCGTGGCCCCCGCCAGCACATAGTACGTGTGCAGGTCCGCGACGGTGAGGTTGTAAACCGTCGCCTGCTGCGCCCACCGTTCGATTGCGGTGATCTGAACGCGGGTGCCGGCACCGGTGAGGAGCCACTGCCGGACGTTCAGCTTTCCGGCGTCCACCCACTTCCGCAGGGCGGGGACCCAGAACGGATGCCCCTCCGTGGCGGTCACCGCGACGTGTTTGCCGCCGATCTCAAGGGTGACCTTCACCAAGTCCTTGCGGCCGACTCCCCTGATCTCGGCCTCGATCTCCTTGGGCGCCGTCTCCCCGGTCTCCGGATCAGTGGCCATGACCCGGTCCCCGACTCTGACGTCCTTGATCTCCTTGGCGGTCCCGTCTGCCATGAGGACCTTGGTCTCGGGGGTGAAACTGTTCCTGAAGCAGGTGCTGCCCATGCCACGGACGGAACCAATGTTCGCGCGCAACGCGTTGCCCACGGGCATGCGCACCACCGCACCCCGGTCCTCATAGCCCGCGTACTGGCTGATGCGCAGCCATTCCATGTCCCAGAGAATGTTCCGCATGCCATCGGGGCACTTGTCACCGCCGGGTCCCACACAGAGATTCAGCGCCGTGGCGATGAGATCGTCGGCGGTCACGTCGCCGTGGTCCGCCCGGATGGCACTGATCTCCTGGTTGTATCCGGAGCGCCAAGCTGCGTAGTCGACGGTCTTCGGGAAGTAGTAGGTGGCCGTCTCGGTGATGGCCTCCTCGACGATATTGACGGGATTGGTCGCGGCCTGAATGTCATTCGGCGAAGGAGCCTTGGGCTTCCTTCCCGTGTTCTTAGCGCCGGGGTTGTACTTGACGTAGTCGCTGTTCGGGGTGACCTCCCAGTCACCCGAGTTAGTGGGGTGGCAGCTGAATCCGCCTCGGCCGCAGTCGTCGGGGGCGAGGCCGGAGGGGTCGGAGAGGGTGACGGGGGTGTTGTTGGCGTAGGAGTAGCCGTTGAGGGACTGGTGCTGGTCGAGGGTGAGGAGGGGGTCGACGCTGAGGAACTGGCCGGTGGCGGGGTCGTATTCGCGGGCGCCGATGTGCGTGAGGCCGGTGGTGGTGTCGGCGGGGGCGCCGAGGAACGCCTTGTCGTCGGGCCAGGCGGTGGGCTTCGGGCCGCGGGGGGCGCCGAAGGGGGTGGTGTAGCGCTTGGTGACGGCGAGGGTGGCGGGGTCGATGGTGAGGCCGGCGGTGCCGTGGTGGTCGCCGGCCAGGAAGGTGAGGGTGCTGGTGGTGGAGCCGGCGGTGGCGGTGCGGACGGCGATGGTCCGGTCGCCGGCGGAGTAGTAGCGGCTGGCGCTCAGGGTTTTGGTGGCGCCCTTGACGGTGAGGCGGACCTCCATGCCGCCGAGGTAGAGGACGGTGTCGCCGTCACCGGAGGCGCGGCGGATGAGCAGCGCGCCGGAGGCGTCGTAGAGGTAACCGGTGCTTGCGGTGGCCTCGGTGGTGGTAGCGAGCTTGCCCTCGGCGTTCCAGGTCAGCGTCTGCTGGGCCTTGCCACCGGGGCGGTTGGTGGTGTTGCCGGCCCGGTCGTACGTGTAAGTGGCCGGCCGGGCGCCCGTGGTGGCGGTGAGGGCGTGCGGCTGGGCGGCCGGGGCGGGGGTGCCGTAGGTGTAGGCGGTCTTCCTGTCGCCGGCCGGGGTGTGCTCGGTCTCCGAGGTGCGCTGGCCGGCCGTGTTGTAGGTGTAGCCGGTCCAGTAGGGCGCCGCGCCGTCGAGAGCGGTGAGCGCGGGGGCGGCGGCGCAGTCGGCGGTCCTGGGCGTCCACGCCTCGGTGAGGCGGCGGTGGCCGTCGTACCGGAAGCACTGGTGGTCGGCCTTGGCCGTGCCGCCCCGGGTGGTGGGGTCGGAGATCGAGGTGACGTTGCCGGCGTCGTCCTGGCGGAAGCGCAGGTCCTGGGTCTTGTAGGCGTGGACGTCGTCGGTGACCGAGGCACCGGTCAGCCGCCGGGTGCCGGGCTCGTACTCGTAGGTCAGGTAGGACTTCTTGGCCGTGCTCGCCGACGAGGTGCTCAGGGCGAGCTGCCGCAGGTCACCGAGCGGGCTGTAGACGGCCCCGGAGAAGTAGCCGGTCTTGCCCGCGGCACTGAGCGGCTGGCCCAGCGGGGTGTACTCGTAGGAGACGATCTCGGAGGGGAGACCGCCGGCCGCGGGCTGTCCGGCCTGGAGCACGTTGCCGTCGGGGGTGTAGTGCACCGAACTGGACAGGGTCTTCGGGACGCCTGCGGCAACCAGAGGGTCGGTGTCGGGAAGGATCAACTGGCTGCCGGTGGCCCGGTAGAGGGCGTCGTAGCTGGTGACCTTCTGGGTGTAGGCCCGGCTGGTGGGCTGGTTGACACCGTTCTCGTAGCGGACGGAGGCGTCCGGCAGGCCCTTGGCGAGCGTGTCGAAGGTCCAGGCGGCGAGCTTGGCCGCGTCCGTCTTGGCGGCGCCGTCCCAGAGGCCGGTCCGCCGGCCCAGGAGGTCGTACTCGGTGGTCAGGGTGCGGCCCCGGCCGTCGGTGGCGGTGACGGCCCGGTCGAACTCGTCGTATCCGGTGCGGGAGGCACCCTTGTCCGGGTCCTGGCTGGTCACCTGGCGGCCGAACAGGTCATAGGTGTACGCCCAGGCGGCGCCGTCCGGGCCGGTGACGGCGCGCTGCTGTCCGGCCGGGGTGTAGGTGTAGGCGGTACGGGTGAAGTCGTCGCCGGCGGGCTGCGGTCCGCCGTACTCGCGGCGCTCGGTGGTGCGGCCCAGGGCGTCGGTGACGACGGCGGTGGCCTGTCCGCCGGGCGGTGCGGTGGCGGTGACGGTGTCGCCGGTATAGGTGGTGCGGGTGGACCAGCGGGCGGTGCCGTAGGTCTTGGTCACCGCGCTCACCGCGCGGCCGGCGCCGTCGTAGGCGGTGTCGGTCTGGACGGGGGCCTGGCCGCCGTCGGTGGCCACCAGGGTGCCGGAGGGGGCGTTCTTCTCGTCCCAGATGTCAGTGTTGGTGGTGGTGGCGAGGCCGCGCTCGTCGTAGAGGGTCTCGGCGATGACGCGTCCGCCGGCGGTGGTCGGCGCCTGGACCTGGCGGGTGCGGAGGAGACCGTCGTAGATCTCGAAGGTGGTGTTGTACTCACCGGCGTTGGTGGCCGTCAGGGTGCCGGTGGAGACCCAGGATGGCGCGGTGGCGGAGATGCCGTACGCGTAGACGTAGTTGGGCTTCTTGCCGATGGAGGTGGGCTGGTTGGGCAGCCACACCTTGGTGATCCGGCCGAGGGCGTCGTACTCGGTCTCGGTGATCTTCTTGTTGGGGTCGGTGGTCTTCGTGGCCGCCCCGGTGGCGAAGTCCAGTTGGGTGGCGGTCGCGTAACCCTTGGCGTCGGTGGTGGTGGTCGCGGTGAGCGGTCCGCCGACCGCCGGGGTGTAGGCGGTCGTGGCCGTGGTGGTGTCGTTGGTGTCCTTGATGACCAGCGGACGGCCCAGGGCGTCGTAGCCGGTGGTGGTGAGCCGCTGCCACTGGGGCCGGCCGTCGATGCCGTACCCCTTGGCCCGTCCGGTCCAGCGCGGTTCGCCGAGGGTCGGTGTCTGGGTGTCGCTCCAGCTGGTGGAGTCGTAGGCGACGGCGGTGTCGGAGATGACGTCGCCGGGCCGGGAGGCGTCGGCGGGCAGGTCGAGCGCGCCGTCCGCGCCGCAGACTCCGGCGGTCGTACGGGCGCGGGAGACCAGGTTGTTGAGGCCCTTGGCGTCGTTGCGGGCGTACCAGGTGCGGACGCAGGTCTCGTCCCCGGTGCGGTCGTCGTCGCCCTTGTCGGTCACCTGGTACGCCATCCCGTAGGCGTCGTACGCGGTCTCGACGGTGCGGACGCGGTCGCGGGCGGGGCCGTTGGTGAGGGCGGTACGGGCGTGGCTCGCGCCGGTGCGGACGTAGTACGCCTCGGCGTCGGCGTAGGACTTGTGCTGGGTGGCGGTGCGCTTGGACCAGGGGTCGTTGACGGTGCCGGAGACCTCCTGGTCGCCGTTGTAGGTGACGGTCTCCCGGGTGAAGCCCGCGTACTGCTCGGTGTCGGTGAGCGGGCCGGCCTTGACGCCGGTGACGGTGACGGTCTTCCGCTTGTCGGGGTCGGGCGACTTGCCGTCCGGGCCGAGGACCCGGTCACCGTTCATGCCGCGCAGATGGACGGTGACGGTGCGGGACTGGGTACGTCCGGCGAGGCCGGTGGTGTGGGTCACCCGCTCGAAGCCGCGCCAGACGGACCAGGTGCGGTCCTTCTCCTTGGTCAGCGGGTCGTCGTTGTAGTGCCAGGCGCCGCCGCCCGCGTAGCTGTAGGTGTCCTCGACCGGGAGCGCGGCGCCGGAACGGTCGCTGGTGGTGACGCTGGTGACCGGGTACTTGTGGAACCAGTCGAGCTTCTTCTCCTTGCCCCCGTTGGGCGCCCAGTTGACCGGGTAACAGAGACCGGTGTTGGCGTCCGGCTTCGGCCTGGGCCGGCCCGCGAGGCAGTCGGCGGCCCGGTAGTCGACCACGGTCACCGCACCCGTCTCGGAGGTGATCGTGTACAGCCGGGGCCGGTTGAGCGGCAGGATGTCGTCGCTGTTGCCGTCCACCCGGTTCGGCCGCCACTGGTGGGTGAAGGTGACCGGCGGCAGGGTGACGGCGGTGCCGCGCCGGCCGGTGTGGCGGATCTCGTCCAGCCAGAGGGACTGGTCGGTGGCGTCTCCGGTGTCGCCCGGGTCGAGATACTTCTGCTTCAACGCCCAGGAGTCCACGGGCACATAGGCCGGGGTAGTGGCGGAGGAGTCCCACGCCTCGGTGGTGATCCCGGTCATCCGCTTGCGGGTGTAGAAGCTGGGCCCGACATTGCCGGTGCACTTGACGTCCGCCTTGCACTCGGCGTCGAAGGGCACGTCGGGCCAGTTGTCGCGGGTGTCCTCGGTGAGCGAGTCACAGCCGGTGCCGGTCTTCTCACACCGTTCGGCGTACGCGAAGAGCACCCGGTCGGAGGCGGCCGGCGCGGCGAACAGGCTGTCCTTGCGCTGCCCGTAGCGGATCTCCTTGAGGATGCCGCCCCGGGTGTAGGGGGTGCCGGTGTCGTCGTCCCCGAGCAGGTCGTAGTGGTTCTGCTCGGCGGCGTACCAGTAGGACATGGCGTTGCCGTGGGTGTCCTCGACGTAGTCGAGGTTCCAGCGCCAGGCCTGCTTCTCCCAGCGGTCTTTGAAAGCAGCCCCCTTGTCGTAGCCGGGCTCGTCCTTGTCGTCGCCGAAGACGGGGACGGTCCACACCGACTGGGTGGCCTGGGTGGTGGCGCCGGGGAGCTTGTTGAGGCCGAAGTGGTAGACGGTGCCGTTGCCGGTGGTGACGGTCCAGTACTCGCGGTCCTCGTCACCGTTGTCGGCGCCGTCCGTGCCCTGGTGGTGGACGACCGTGGAGGCGTCGTCGTTCTTCAGCCGCCACTGGCCGCTGGTGTCGTCCTTGACCAGCTCGGAGGCGCGGCCGTTGAGGACGAGGGAGGCGTTCTCGTACTTCCAGCACAGGTCGTGCTTGTCGTCCTGGCCGTCGTCGTCGCAGGAGCCGTAGCTGCGCTCGATGAAGGAGGAGGTGAGATCGAAGCCCTCACCGACCACCGAGCCCTGGTTGTTGGTGGTCGCGGTGCGGCCGTCCACGCTGCCGGAGTCGTACGAGATGCTCAGGTCGGGGGCCGGCCCGGCGGCGGCCGGCGGCACCCGGAGCGGGTAGGACCAGGTGAAGGTCCCGGAGGAGCCGCCCGCCTCCCAGGTGGCCGAGGCGGACAGCGGGCTGGCCTTGTGGTCCCCGCCCCCGGAGGAACCCTCGGCGGCGACCGCGAGCACCATGGCCCGGCCGGCGGCGGGAGCCCTTCCGGTGACAGCCTTGCCGACGGTGGCCTTTCCGGCGGCGGTCTTCCCGGTGGCAGTGGCCTTCTCAGCGAAGGACGCCTTCCGGGCGGCCGGGGCCGGGGTGGCGGCCGGAGCGGCCGGGAAGGTCAGCGGGGTGTCGAGCCGTTCGTCGCGGCGGTGGTTGACCGACGCCAGGGGGGTACGGGTACGGCAGGCGGGCTTCGCCGGATCGGTGAGCGCGCAGTCCGGCAGCCGCACCAGCCGCAGCCGGCCGGCCCAGTCGCCGCCGTACGCCCCGGCGAACCCGGTGTAGTCGACGCCCAGCCGGGCGCCGCCGCCCGAGGCGGGGCCGGTCACTGTGAGCACCACGCCCCTGATCCCGAGCGCGGCGGCGCGGTGCTGGTCCAGGACGGTCGCCCGCACGGTGCCGGCGGCGGCACCGGCCCGGGAGCCGGACGGGGCGAGGGTGACCGGGAGGCCACCGGGTGCGGCTCCGGCGGTTCCGGTACGGGGCAGGGCCAGCGTGGCGCTGCCCGGCCCGGGCCAGGTCACCCGCCGGTCCTGGTCCTGGGCCGCCCGCTCGGCGTCGGCCCGCCCGGCCGCCTCACCCCGGCGCAGCGCCTCGGCGGCCCGCCGGTCCAGCTCTCCCCGGAACGGCGTCACGTCGGCCGCGCGGGGAGCGTCGAGCTCCGGCCGGCCGAGCGGCTCCGCCGCGGCGGCGAACGCGACCGGGGTCAGCAGACCGGGCAGCAGGGCGCAGCCGAGCACGGCGGCGAGATGGCGGCGCAGCGCGCGGCGACGTGGCGCGGCGTGTCCGCCGCGGCCCCGGGAGCGGTCACCGGGGAGACTGAACGGGTTCATGGGTTCCGTTTCCTGTGACGTCCTCCGGCCGCGTGCGGCGGCGGAGGGAGGAGTGCGGGCGGCGTGTGGTACGGGCCGGACACCGGGGGCCGGTGTCCCCGGGAGCCCCCGGTTGCCCTGAGGTGCCGGAACATCGGCCCGGTCAGCCGCTGCCGCCGTTCAGGACAGCTGCCTGGATCTGTTCCGTGTTCATGGCGCCGGCCCAGAGACGCACCTCGCCCACGGCTCCCGGGAGATGGTGGCCGGTGGTGCCGAGTGCCGTCCCGCGTCCCACCGTCAGGCTCCCGGTGCCCTGCGACGGGTCGGTGAAGGCCGAGGGCGCGTCGGTGACCTGCTGGGCGGCGCCCAGGTGGAGCCGCAGACCGCCCCGACCTCCGGTGGCCGCCGGATCGGCCGCGTCGAAGACACCGGTGAGCTGTACCCAGGTGTCGAGTTCGGCCGGATCCTCGGCGGAGGCCGCCACCGACTGGACCACCTTCCCGGCCGCGTCCGTCGAGGTGCGGCCGAAGTACCAGCGGTAGCCGTCGGCCGAGACCTTCTCCGCCCACAGCGCCCACGCGGACTCGCCGCCCGTCGCGGTCGCCCGGCCCAGGACGTACGAGCGGGCGCCGACCGGCTTCTTGGCGAGCAGGGCGCTGTCCAGGCGTACGGCGGCGGTGACGGTGAAGGAGGCGGTCTCGTCCACGACCGGGCCGGCGGCGGTGGCGTGGCCGGCGGTTCCGTCGAGGAGCAGTTCGGTGCCGTCGTCGCCGGTGGCGAGCCGGGCGCCGGTGGCGGAGAGGGTCAGGGGTGCCCGGGCGTAGCCGCTGGTGTCGCGCACCTGGGTGCCGGTGGCGCCCTCGGCGTTCCAGCGCCCGACGAGCGCGGTGGCGGCCGTCTCGTCCTCGCGCAGCTCCGCGTCCTCCCGTACGAGATCGGCGCCGCGTGCCTCCTGCCAGACCGCGACCTCGTCGAGGTACCCGCGGAAGTACTGCTGGTAGGTGCCGGCGACCTTGGCGCGGCCGATCTGGAGGCCCTCGGTCGACGCCCACGGCTGGTAGCCGGCGGCGGTCGCGGCGAGCCGTACGGGCCGGCCCTGCGGGCGGCCGTTGACGAAGAGCTGGATGGTGTCGTCGGCGGCGTCGGTGGTGCCCCGGGCGTCGAAGACACCGGTGAGCTGGGTCCAGACGCCGGTGGGCGGATCGAGGGTGTCGGCGAGGGAGAGCGCGGTCGTGGTCGTGGCGGTGTCCTGGGCGGCCCGGCTGAAGGCCCAGCGCCGGTGGCCGGAGGAGTAGGAGAGCGTGAAGGCGCTCTGCTTGCCGCCCGGTGCCGAGAGGACGACATGATTGGTGGTCGGGTCGGCCAGATACGCCCAGGCGGAGACGGTGAAGGAGTCGGCGGTGTTGACGGCGGGCTCGGTGGTGGCCGCGTACGCCTGTTGCCGGGCCGGGTCGGTGCCGCTGAGGTCGAGGGCGTGGTCGCCGGCGCCGCGCCGGGACCGCTCGGACCAGCCGGCGCCACCCGCCAGGGTCGCGGGGTGCCGTACGGTGCCCTCGGTGGCGGTGTCCCGGGTGGTGGTGCCGGTGGTCGTCCCGGCCGGCCGGTCGGCGAACTGCCAGCGGCCGGTGGCCCCTTGCGGGGGTGCGACCTTGAAGACGAACTCCTCGGGTTCGCCCCAGCGTTCCCGTACGTCCTTGGCCTCGACGCTCAGCACCTGGACGCCGGCGAGTCCCGGAGTGACCGGCCGGGCGGGCGGGTTGGCCCCGGTGACGGTGGTGGCGCCGGTCTGGGTGAGCAGCCGGTAGCGGTAGCCGGTGATGTCGGTGGCGCCGGTGGTGGCGTTGACGTCGGCGGCGTTGGGACGGAAGGTGAACGCTCCCGCGCGGCCGGGGCCTCCGGTGCCCGGGCAGTCGTCGGAGTCGCAGGGCCGGTAGAGGCCGTCGGTGGTGATCCTCGGCGGCTTGGGGGCGGTGGTGTCGGTCTTGAAGTAGCACCAGGGGGTGGCGGCCGAGGACATGAAGGAGGTCGTGCCGCCGACCGTCCAGTACGACTGGGTCCGCATCCGCACCCGGTAGAGGATCTGGTCGGCCCGGTTGGTCATCCGGAGGGTCTCCAGGTAGCCGTCGGGCCGGAAGCTCGCGGACTGGCCGTCCCAGGTGTGCACCCACGCCTTGTCGGCGGGGTCGTACCGCTCGGCGTCGAAGCGGGCCTTCAGCGAGCCCTTGAAGCCGTTGGACGCGGGCTGCACCAGGGTCTGGGTGCCCGCCTGCACCCGGGGCGTCGGAGTCGTCACGACCAGCGGGTCGTTCGACGGGTTGCAGTACCGCATGGTGCCGTTGCCGGGGATCACGCCGTAGGGCGTCGGCAGTCCGGGCTTGGGGACGTAGGTGATCTGGAGCGCCGCGTTGTCGTCGAAGCGCTTCCAGGCGTCGGGGTCGTTCTCGTTCTTGGCGGCCAGCATCAGGGTGAGCCGGGGGAACTTGCCGTCGGCGAAAGCCCGTACGGTGGCGGTGAGGTTCTCGTCGCTCTCGGCCGGGTTGTCGTGGAACTCCACCCAGGAGTCGGGCTGTTCGGGGGAGCAGTACTCGCCCCGGCCGGCCGACACGTCCCGGTCGCCCATGTGGTCCAGGCGTGCCGGGCCGGGCCAACTGCTGCCCTCGGAGATGTTGTTGGTGCGCCACAGCTCCACCGGCTGCGGGTTGCAGGAGAACGACCAGGTCTCGTACGCCCGGAAGACCGCGTCCACCACCTGCTTGCCCGCGAGGTTGGTGGGGGCGAACTCGAAGTACATGCGGTTGGTGTGGTTCTTGTCGCAGTACCAGGGCCCCAGGCGGCTGCAGTTGCCCACGCCGAGGTCCCCGTCGAAGTCGTAGAACCGGTCGCCGTCCGAGGAGAGCACCGTGCGCTCGGAGAGGGCCAGTCCCATCGGCGGGTCGATGTAGACCGGGTAGACGGTGTCCGCGCCGTGGAGGACTGCGGGGTCCGGGACCACGCTGACGGTGCCGTCGCCGACGGTCACCGGCAGGACGGCGCTGGAGTCCCCCTCGCCCGGGCGCTCGGTCCCGGCGGGAGCGTCCCCGGGGTCGCCGCCGGGGCCGGGAGAGAGTGGAGCGGCGGGGCGGGCGGGGCCGGTGGACGCCGCCGCCGGGGCCGGCGCCGTTCGCGCGGCCCGGGCGCCGGGGGCGGCGGGGGTGGAGGCGGGACCGGAACCGGGGGCGGAGGTGGAAGCCGTGGCGGGCCGGTTGCCCGGGGTGGTGGCCGCCGGGGAGCCCGGGGCCGGGGCGGGCCGGTCGCCCGCCGAGTCCCACATCAGGCCGGCGGCACCGGCGAAGACCGCGTTGCCGTTCGCGTCGACCGCCCGCACACCGCCGCCCGCCCCCGGCTCCAGGTTCAGGCCGTCGCCGCGGGTGGCGAGGGAGATCCGGTCCAGCTCCGGCCGGGCGGCGGCCTCCGGGGTCTTGACGACCAGCACCTCGCGGTAGCCCTCGGCGGTGGCGGTGAGCCGGAGGTCCACTCCCTCGTAGACGTCCTGGTACGTGGCGGTGGCACCGTCGAGCCGGGGCTCCGGAAGCGGCGCCGCCCAGCCGAGGGACACGGAACCGCGCCGGTCGCCCAGGCGTATCGCGTTCCGGTCGCCTCCGCCGGGGAAGGCGAGGTCCACCGCGGCGGACCTGGGCCCCACCGTGCCGTCGGGCCGCCGCTCCAGTGTCACGTCGACGGGACGCCAGGAGCCGTCGGCGGCCTTGCTTCGCTGCGGGGTCGTGTGCTGGGTGAGGGTGAAGGTGCCGTCGGGGTTGGCCAGAGTGGTCGAGTACGCCGTCCGCTCGGCCAGGACCTCCACCGGTTCACCCGTCTCCGCCGCCCGGGCGGACTCCGGCATCCGCGCGGACTCCGATGCCCGGGCGGGCTGCGGTACCGCCGGTGTTCGGGCGGCCGCCGGTGTGACGGTCGGCGTACCCACCGCCAGTACACCCGCCAGCAGCGTGACGATCAGTCGTCCGCGTCCATGCCCATGTCTGCGGCTGTGCCCGTGTTCGTGTCTGCGCCCGTGTGTGCCGACGGACATGACCCACCCCTCCCCCGGGGCCCCCAGACCCCTGCCTGTCAACGACCTGTGAAGATCGCAAATGGACTGTAAAGCCGGGGGCGGGGAAGTGAAGAGGGGTTGGGCGGGGAATTCCTGTGGGTGCAGGAAGCTGACCCCACCGCAAAGGCCGCATGGGGGAACAATGTGATCATGGGCATGATCAAGAGCGCGCCGAGTGCCGGGACGAGGCGGGCACCTACCATGTGACTGGCCGGTAGGGGCTGATGACCGTGTAGTTCGTTCAGGAGGAAGCGCTATGACCGCCATGACGGAGCCGCTGCCGCAGCCGGAGCCGGAGACGCTGGTCGCGTTCGAGGCGGCCAAGGGGTTCATGCCCGTCGGGGAGGGGCTGGCGCTGTACGGGGCGGCGGTGGCGGCCGGGCGGCTGGGGCTGCCGTTGCTGGAGGTGGGGACGTACTGCGGGCGCTCCACGATCCTGCTGGCCGCGGCGGCGCGGGGCGCGGGCACCGTGGCGGTGACGGTCGACCACCACCGGGGCAGCGAGGAGCAGCAGCCGGGGTGGGAGTACCACGACCCGGAGGTGGTCGATCCCGAGGTGGGCCGGATGGACACCCTGCCGACCTTCCGCCGCACCCTGCACGCGGCCGGTCTTGAGGAGCACGTGGTGGCCGTGGTCGGGAGGTCGCCGCAGGTGGCGCGGGTGTGGGCCGGGGAGGTGGGGCTGGTGTTCATCGACGGCGGCCACACCGACGAGCACGCCACCGCCGACTACGAGGGCTGGGCGCCCAAGGTGGCGGCCGGCGGCCTGCTGGTGGTGCACGATGTGTTCCCCGACCCGGCGGACGGCGGCCAGGCGCCGTACCGGATCTACCGACGGGCCCTCGCCTCGGGGGCGTTCGAGGAGGTCGCGGTGCAGGATTCGCTGCGGGTGCTGCGCCGTACCGGCCCCGGGATCTGAGCCCCCGGCAAGGACCCGGGAGCCGCCGGGAGGAACTGGGAGGGCCGGGGAAGGAACCGGGAGCCCCCGGCAAGGACCCGGGAGCCGCCGGGAGGACCGGGGAGCCCGGGAGGGCCCGGAGGACTCGGAGGACTCGGGGGGGGGAGAGAGACGACCGGCGCGGGAGGCGGGGGCGGCGGGTTCACGGGGGCGGGGGTGGCCGGGCTTTAGCATCGGCCTGTGCACGACGACTACCGCCGGTCCCCCGTCCGTCCGAAACTCGTCCTCGCGCTGGCCGCGCTGCTGGCGGCGGCCCTTGCGGGGTGGCTGATCAGTGACGCGGTACGCGGCGGGGAGGGCGACCCCAAGGCACCGGGCGCGCCTACCGGTACGGCGGCGGGCCGGGTCGCCGGGAAACCCCCGGAAGGTTCCCCGGCGAATGGGGTGACGGGCGGGGCGGCGAACGGAAGAGCGGACGGGCCGGGTTCGCTGGCGGGGAAAGTCGTGGTGATCGACCCGGGTCACAATCCGAGTAATTTTCAGCATGCCCGTGAGATCGCGGAACTCGTGGACATCGGAACGAACCACAAGGAATGCGACACCACCGGAACGTCCACCGACGACGGTTATCCGGAAGCCGCTTTCACACGGGACGTCAGCCACCGGCTGCGCGACCTGCTCCGGGAACGCGGCGCCACGGTGCGTCTCACCCATGACGCCGACCGCCCCTTCGGCCCCTGCGTGGACGAGCGGGCGGTGATCGGGAACCAGGCGGGCGCGGACGCCGTGGTGTCGGTGCACGCGGACGGCTCGGCGGTCGGTCACCGGGGCTTTCATGTGATCCTTCCCGCCCTGGTCAAGGGCGGGAAGGCGGACACCACGAGGATCGTCGGGCCGTCCCGGGCGCTGGGCGAGCGGCTGGCCCGTTCCTTCGGCCGGGCCACCGGCAGCGCGCCCGCCAACTACCTCGGCGGCGGCACCGGGCTGGATGTCCGCGAGGACCTGGGCGGGCTCAATCTCTCGACCGTGCCCAAGGTGTTCCTGGAATGCGGCAACATGCGGGATCCGCAGGACGCCGCATTGCTCACCGATCCGGCCTGGCGGCAGAAAGCGGCGACGGGGATCGCGGACGGGATCGGCGCTTACCTGCTCGGTCAGGACGCCGGGACGGATGAACGATAGATTCATCCGTACGATGGGGCCGCCCCCCGTGCTTCGCGCCACCCCGACGAGACGAACCGACGAAGGAATTTTCACGTGAACATCCGCTCCCTCAGTCGAGGCGACGGCGTGGTGATCGGAGCAGCGGTCGTGCTGTTCATCGCCTCGTTCCTCGGCACGACCAGTGTCGAGTGCCCTGCCGGTGTCGACTGCTCGCGCTTCCAGACGAACGCCTGGGACTCCCTCGGCCTGCTGATGAGCATGTTCCTGTCCGGTGTCATCGGCGCCGTGCTGCTCGTCCTCGGGCGGAGCATGCCGGGCCGGAAGGTCGCCGGTCTGGACCTGGGTCAGTTCGGGGTCGCGTTCTGCGTCTTCGCGCTGTGGACGGCCTTCTGGACCATCATCGACATGCCGGCCGACGCCGGTGCCGGCATGATCCTGGGCCTGATCGCGGCCCTCGTGCTCGCCGTGGCCGCCGTCGCCGCGCCGCTGGTGCCCGCCCTCAAGGCCCCGCTCATGGGCGCCCCCCGCCCCCAGACGCCGCAGCCGTACGGTGGCCAGCCCGGGTACGGCTACCCCGGCGGCCCCCAGTCCTTCGGCGGCCAGCCCCAGGGCGGCTACGGCTACCCGGGCGGCCTCCACTCCGGTCAGCCCGGACAGCCGCAGCCGGGGCAGCCGCAGCCGGCCCAGCAGGGTCAGAGCGGGCAGCCCGGACAGCACGGCGCCCACGAGCCGGCGGGCGCCCAGGCCACCGGCACCGGCACGACGGGGCAGCCCGCCGCGCCGACCGGTGACTTCGCCCCGTTCTGGTTCGCCGTCCCGGTGGCCCGTCCGCTCTACGGGGAGGACGGCTCCCCGACGCCGATCGCCGAACTCGCCCCCGGGACCTGGTACCTGGCGGTCGAGCAGCGCGGCCAGGGCCTGGTCGCCCAGACCCAGGACGGCCGCCGGGGCGTGCTCCAGGACACCACGGGCATCCAGCGCGGCTGAGCGGTCGAGCGGCTGAGCCCGCGCGCTGTCCTCACGGCTCCGGCCCCTCGTCCCTCGCGGGCGGGGGGCCGGAGCCGTACCGTACGCCGGGAGCGACTCGGGACGCCGGGAGCAACTCCGGACACCGGGAGCAACTCGGGCGCCTCGTACGGGCTTTCGGAGGGGGCGGGTTTCGACGGGTCGGGAGCGGCAATCCGTCGGGCATGTCTCCCCGTCACCGGAACGGCAACCAGGCGGCCACCGCCATAGCGGTCGTCGCCGATATTCTGGCCGGAACCCTGATCCTCTGGATTCTGATGTATCTCCTGGACGCCAACCGGGCCAACGACCTGGTCTCCTTCGTCCAGGACGCGGCCCGCTGGCTGGCCGGCTGGTCGTACGACCTGTTCACCTTCGACGCCGCCTGGGCGCGGGTCGTGGCGGGTTACGGACTCGCCGCGCTCGTCTACCTGTTCATCGGCCATGCCGTGGCGGGCCGGCTGCGCCGCTCCTGACCGGACCCACCGGCCGGCGGGTCCGGACCGTGGTCCGGATCGCGGTCCGGGACAGGCGGTGGGTCAGGCGCAGCACTCCGGCGCGAGGCCGTGCGGCAGCCGCGCGCCGCCGAAGACCGCGGTGGTCGCCTCTTCTCCCCCCAGGGCGGCCACCGCGAGCAGCAGCGAACCGGCCGTCCAGGTGGTGAGTTCCTCCGGCCAGACGGCCCGGTGGCCCTCGAAGACGTACCCCGTCCAGTACATCCCGTCCGGCCCCCGGAGGTGGCCGAGGGACTGGAGGATCTCCAGCGCCCGGTCGGACTCACCCATGATCCAGAGGGTCAGGGCGAGTTCACAGCTCTCGCCGCCGGTCACCCAGGGATTGGGCAGCACACAGCGGACCCCGAGCCCGGGCACGACGAAGTCCGCCCAGCCGCGCTCGATGCGCTCCTTGGCCGCCGCGCCGGTCACCGCCCCGCCCAGGACCGGGTAGTACCAGTCCATCGAGTAGCGGCTCTTGTCGAGGAACCGCTCCGGGTGGCTGCGTATCGCATGGGCCAGCGCGCCGGCCGCCAGCTCCCAGTCGGGCTGCGGCTCCTCCCGCTCCTCGGCGATCGCCAGGGCGCAGCGCAGCGCGTGGTGGACGGACGAACAGCCGGTCAGCAGCGCGTCGCCGACGGGGGTGCCGTCGTCCTCCCGCTTCCAGCCGATCTGGCCGCCGGGCCGCTGGAGCCGCAGCACGAACTCGACCGCCGCGTGGACCACGGGCCACATCCGGTCCAGGAAGGCGTCGTCGCCGGTGGCCAGGTAGTGGTGCCAGACGCCCACGGCGACATAGGCGACGAAGTTGGTCTCCCGGCCCCGGTCGGTCACCCGGGCGGCGTCGCCGTCGTGGTAGGCGGCGTACCAGGAACCGTCCTCGTTCTGGTGCCGGGCCAGCCAGGCGTAGGCGCGGGCGGCGGCCGCGTGCTCCCCGGCCGCGTCCAGCGCCATGGCCGCCTCGGTGTGGTCCCAGGGGTCCAGGTGGTGGCCCCGGAACCAGGGGATGGCCCCGTCCTCGCGCTGTACGGCGAGGAGACCGGCGACCGTCTCGGCGGCCTGCTCGGCGGTCAGAACCCCGGGCAGGACGAGGTGTTCGGCGATCCGCTCCGGCGAGGTCACCGCTCCCCCGGGACGGTCTTCGGGGCGGCCGGGGTGTGCTCCGGGGCGGTCTCCGCGACGGTCCTGGGGGCGGCCGGTACGGTCTCCGGGGTGCCGGACGCGTCGTACGGGGTGTCCGGGGTGCCCGAAGTGGCGGCGGGCAGATGGGGCTTGGTCGCGTAGACGACGAAGCTCTTGCCGAGGACCGGGTTGAGCGCCCGCTCCGCGAGCCGGGTGGCCAGGGGCTTCTTCATGATGTCCCAGACCAGCAGCTTGTGGTACGCCCGTACCGGCAGCGCCTTGTCGTTGTCCACGCCGAAGGCGCACTTCAGCCACCAGTAGGGCGAGTGCAGGGCGTGGGCGTGGTGGGAGCCGTACGGGCGCAGCCCCGCCTCCCGGACGCGGCCGAGCAGTTGGTCCGCCTTGTAGATGCGGATGTGTCCGCCCTCGACCTCGTGGTACGCGTCGGAGAGCGCCCAGCAGACCTTCTCGGGGCCGTACCGGGGCACGGTCACGGCGATCCGGCCGCCCGGCTTGAGCACACGCACCATCTCGGCGAGCACCCCCTTGTCGTCGGGGATGTGCTCCATCACCTCGGAGATGATCACCACGTCGAACGAGGAGTCCGGGAAGGGGAGGTTGAGCGCGTCGCCCTCCATGGCGGTGGCGGTCGCCCCGGCCGGGGCCTCGCCCGCCTCCTTCATGGCCGCGAACCAGGTGGCGACCTCGCGGATCTCCTCGCCGTTCCGGTCCAGCGCCACCACCCGGGCCCCGCGCCGGTAGCACTCGAAGGCGTGCCGGCCCGCCCCGCAGCCCAGGTCGAGCACGCGGTCGCCGGGGGCGAGCGGGAAGCGGGTGAAGTCGACGGTCAGCACGAGGGCGGCCTGCTTTCGCGGTGGAGAACATCGCGGTCGAGGAGTTCACGATCGAGAAGTTCGCGGTCGAGAACATCGAGGGGGGCGCCGGCGAGCGGCTCCGGGGCGAGCCGGGCGGCACCGCCGGCGAGCGGCTCCGCGACCGGGCGGGTCGCGGCGGGCGCCCCCGGGGCCGGGCGGGCGGCACCGGCGGCGGGTCCGGCCGGCACCGGCCGGGCGCCGGTCCCGCGGGCCACGGCCTCCCGGTAGAGCTCGGCGGTGCCCCGGGCGGCGCGGGCCCAGGTGAACCGGTCCAGCACCCGGGCGCGGCCGGCCGCCCCGAGACGGGTTCGGAGCGCGGGGTCGTCCAGCAGCCGGCCCAGCGCGGCGGCGAGTGCCCCGGCGTCCCCGGGCGGGACGGCCAGACAGGTCTCGCCGTCCGGTCCCGCGACCTCCGGGATCGCCCCGCCGGTCGTGGCGACCAGCGGGGTGCCGGTGGCCATCGCCTCGGCGGCGGGCAGCGAGAACCCCTCGTACAGCGAGGGCACACAGGCGACTTGGGCGCTCCGGACCAGATCGACCAGCTCGGCGTCGGTGACGCCCTTGACGAACCGCACGGCGCCGCCGAGCCCGTACCGCTCGATGGCCCGGGCGACCGGGCCGTCCTCGGCGCGCTTGCCGACGACCACCAGATGGGCGGCGGGGTGCTCGGTGCGCAGCTTGGCGAGCGCCTCCACCAGGTGGATCAGGCCCTTGAGCGGGACGTCGGCGCTGGAGGTGGTGACGATCCGGCCGGGTACCTCGGGCACCGCCGGGTCGGGCGACCACAGGTCGGTGTCGGCGCCGATGTGGACGACCGTGATGCGCTCGTCCGGTACGCCGAGGTGCTCGACGATCTCCTGGCGGGAGGAGCCGGAGACGGTGAGCACCGACGGCAGCCGCCGCGCCACCCGCTTCTGCATCCGGGTGAAGGCGTACCAGCGGCGGACCGAGGCGCGGCGGCCCGCACCGGTCGCCGCCTTCAGCTCCAGCTCCCGGTCGACGGTGATGGGGTGGTGGATGGTGGTGACCAGCGGGGCGCCGAGGTCGCCGAGCAGTCCGTACCCCAGCGTCTGGTTGTCGTGGACGACGTCGAACTCCCCCTGCCGCGCCAGCAGATGACGGCGGGCCCGGAGCGAGAAGGTGAGCGGCTCGGGGAAGCCACCGGTCCACATGGTGGCGACCTCGAGGGCGTCGACCCAGTCCCGGAACTCCTCCCGCCTCGGGGTGCGGAAGGGGTCGGGCTGGCGGTAGAGGTCCAGGCTGGGCAGCTCGGTGAGCGGCACCCCGCCGTCGAGCACGGGGTAGGGCTGGGCGCCGATCACCTCGACGCTGTGGCCCAGCCGGGCCAGTTCGCGGGAGAGGTGCCGGACGTAGACGCCCTGACCTCCGCAGAATGGATTCCCCTTGTAGGTCAGAAGGGCGATCCGCAACGGGCGGTCCTCGGCCCCGGGGACCGGTCGGACGACGGCTCCGGCGCGGGGGCCCGCGTCCATGGCCTCTGCGGTCACTCGCGGCCCCCTTCGTGCTGCGTCCCGCCGGAGCGTAACCGGTCGCGTAATCTAGAACAAGTTTCAGACTTGATGGTTCAAGAGCTTCGAATCTACCGGCAGGTAGCGCCGCCGTAAGGGCCGGAACAGGTGATTCCCGCCACGGCACAGGGACGGCGGTACCACCGCGGACCCCGGCGACCGCGCGAGGGGCCCGCGGCGGCCCCGCAGCGACCGCACGGCGGTCCCGTGGCGGGCCCTCGGCGGACCCGGAGCGCCCCGGAGCGGACCCATGGCACGGAACGGAACGGACCCGGACGGACCCATGACGACGGCGGACGACAGAGCGGACCGGGGAGCCCGGAGAGCCGGGACTGCGCGGGGCACGCAGGGCGCACAGCGCACCCGGAGTGCGCAGAGCCCGCAGAACGCGCGGGGTGCGCAGAACACGCGGGGCGCGAGGGAAGCACGGGCGCCCGGGGCGGGGTGCGCCGAAGACCAGGAGCGCCCCGGGGACCGGCAACCTCCCGAGGACCGGCAACCTCCCACTGGCCGGGAGCGCCCCGGGGACCGGCAGCCTTCCGGGGGCCGGGAGCGCCCCGGGGACCGGCAACGTCCCGGGGGCCGGCTGACCGAGCGGCAGGAGGCCCGGCGGCTGGCCATCCTGGCGGCCAGTGCCGAGCTGGCCGGGCGCGGCGGCTTCGACGCGGTCCAGATGCGCGAGGTGGCGGAGTCGGCGGACGTGGCGCTGGGCACGCTGTACCGGTACTTCCCGTCCAAGGTGCATCTGCTGGTCGCCACCATGGCGGACCAGCTCCAGCGGCTGCACTCCACCCTGCGCCGGCGGCCCCCGGCGGCGGACGGCCCGGCCGAGCGGGTCGCGGAGACCCTGATGCGCGCCTTCCGGGCCCTCCAGCGCGAGCCCCGGCTCGCGGAGGCCATGGTCCGGGCGCTCACCTTCGCGGACCGGAGCGTCAACGCCGAGGTGGACGCCGTCTCCGCGCTGACCACCCGGGTCATCCTGGACGCCATGGGGCTGGACCACCCGACGGCCCAGCAGCTCTCCGCCGTCCGGGTCATCACCCACACCTGGCACTCCACCCTGATCACCTGGCTGTCGGGGCGGGCATCGCTGGCCCAGGTGCGGACGGACCTGGAGACCGTCTGCCGGCTGGTGGACCCCGCCCCGGCCCCGACCGGTGCCGGCGGGCGCCGCTGACCGCCCGCCCGGGGCCCACCGGTAGAGTGGGCGGACCGCCATCTCGCCCGTACGGGGCGAACCGGGATCAGCCCGGCCCGTCCGGTACGGGCCCGGCACCGATCGGCGCACGCACCACGGGACGGCCCGGCACGGGGGACCCGTACGGCACGGCGCGTACGGAACGGAACCCGCAGCCGGAACGAACCCGTACGGTACGGCGCCGGAGCGCCCGCCGACGGCCCGGGCGGGCGCTCCGCTCCGGCGCCCGGCCGCCGGTCACCGCGACGGCCGTGCCCGGGGCGGCCACGCCCGTACGTCCCGGTCCATCCCGTACCACCCGCAGGAGACATCCGCCATGACCACCCCCCGCGTCCGCGCCGGTGTCGGCGCAGCGGCGCTCGCCGTCTCCGCCGCGCTCCTCGCGGGCGGCGCCGGAGCCGTCGCCCCCGTCGCGTACGCGGCGCCCTCCCCCGCCGCCTCTCCGTCCGGACCGGCGCCGCGGTCCGGTCTGTACGGCACGAAGGACCCGGCGTACGACGGGGTCTGGCGGCAGTCGCTCGCCTTCATCGCGCAGCAGACCGCCGGGGTGAAGCCGGCCGAGCGGGCGGTGGACTGGCTGCTGGGGCAGCAGTGCGGCAACGGGGCCTTCCCCCCGTACCACGCCCGCCCGGACTTGAGCTGCACCCCCCGGACGGTGCTGGACACCAATGCCACCGCCGTCGCGGTGCAGGCACTGGCGCGTACCGACAAGCCGGAGACCGAGAACGGCGGGACCGATCCGGTGACGGCCGCCGTCCGGGCGGGCGTCGGCTGGCTCAAGGGCGTTCAGAACACGGACGGCGGCTGGGGCTACAACCCCGGCGGCCCGAGCGACGCCAACTCCACCTCCATCGTCATCAGCGCCCTCGCCGCCGCGGGCGAGCGCCCGGGCGAGGTGCGGTCGGGGACCGGCCA
This sequence comes from Streptomyces pyxinae, assembly GCF_024756275.1. GTDB lineage: Bacteria > Actinomycetota > Actinomycetes > Streptomycetales > Streptomycetaceae > Streptomyces > Streptomyces pyxinae. The sequence continues at coordinate 64,465 of NZ_JANUGQ010000032.1, forward strand.
CGCGTCCGCCTCGCCGTCCGCCTCCGGGACCACTTCCCCGTCCGCCTCCGCGTCCACTTCCACCTCCGCCGGACCGTCCACCGGATCGCCGTCGGCGGCATCGGCATCGGCATCCCCGTCGGGACCGGCATCCGTGTCGGCGTCGGGGGCGGCGGAATCCGCGTCGCCGCCGGCCTCGCCGTCCGGGACCGGTGCCGATACCGGAACCGAGGGTGAGGCGGCGGGCCGGACGCCGTACGACGCGCTGCTCGGGTTCGCCATCCCGTGCGGCGCCACAGCGGGCGGCGGCGCCTTCGCCTACCAGCCGGATCCGCAGGGCGCCCTGGTGGCCAACGCGGACGCCACCGCCGCCGCCACCCTGGCCGGGCTCGGCAAGCACTACCGCAGCGGCGGGGTGGCGCCGGACCAGCCGGTGAGCTGCGAGACCCCGGCCCGGCCGACCATCGAGCGGGCCGCCAGGAACGGCGCCGCCTACCTGGCCGCCGCCCTGGCGAAGACCGGCCACCTCGATCTGCCGCCGATGCCGGGCGCGGCCACCACCACCCCGCAGCCGGACTTCGGCAACACGGCGGACGCGGTCGTGGCGCTCGGTGCGGCCGGCCACCGGGACAAGGCGGCCAAGGCGGTGACCTGGCTGAAGGAGAACTCGGCGGCCTGGGCCAAGGAGAGCGGCCCCGCCGCCTACGCCCAGTTGATCTTCGCCGCCCACACCATGGGCGAGGACCCGCGCGACTTCGGCGGCAACGATCTGGTGGAGCAGCTCAACGCCACCGGCCCCGCGCCGGTCGAGGACTCCGGGAAGCCGTCCGCGAAGCCCAGCCGGGACGGCGGGGACGGCTCGGACGCCAAGGACGACAAGGACGCCAAGGACACAGCGGCGGGCGAGGAGTCCGGGCTCAGTGTCTGGCTGGTGGTCGCGATCTTCCTGGTGGCGGGCATCGGCATCGGCTTCCTGCTCAGCGGCCGCAACCGGAACGGCACCTCATGACCGGCCCCCGGCTCTTCTCCGCTTCGGCGTTCCGTACGGCTCTGGTGCCGGTCCTGGCGGCCCTGCTGTGCGCGGTGTCCGTGGTGGCCGGTGCCGCGCCGGCCCGGGCCGCCGGTTACCGCTACTGGTCGTTCTGGACGGGTGACCGGAACGGCGCCTGGGCCTACGCCACCGAGGGCCCGGCCACCGCCCGGCCCGGGGACGGCCAGGTCGACGGCTTCCGGTTCGCGGTCAGCCGGGACTCGGCCGACGCCGACCGGCCGGGCCCGGCCCCGGACTTCGCGGCCGTCTGCGGTGCCACGCCCGCCGAGCCGGGCCGCAAGCGGATCGGGATCGTCATCGACTTCGGCACGGCGGCCGACGCGCCCGCCGGCCAGGACCCGCCCGCCCCGCGCACCGCCTGCGCCCGGGTGGCCCCCTCGGCCACCAGTGCGGAGGCCCTGGCCGCGGTGGCCAAGCCGCTCCGGTACAACTCCCAGGCGCTGCTCTGCGCGATCGCCGGCTATCCGGAATCCGGCTGCGGCGAGCAGGTGGCCGACAGCCCCGGCACCCCTACCGAGGGGCCCGGGAAGGATCAGAAGTCCCGGGAGCCCGGGGACGCCGGGGACTCGAAGGACTCCGGTCCTTCCGAGGACTCCGAGCCGTCCGGCTCCGGGCCGTCCGTGGGGGTGATCGCCGGGCTCGCCGCCGTACTGCTGCTGGGTGCCGCCGCCGGGTGGCAGGCCCGGCGCCGCCGGGACCGATGAGCCGCTTCCCGCACCGGTCCGGCCGCCCGCCCCGCACCCGTACGCCGTCCGAATGGCGCACGCCGGCGGACTCCGGCGCGCCGGCCGAATCCCGTACGCCGGCCGGCTCCCGTACGCCGGCCGTGACGTCCGTGCCGGCCGGAGCCGCGCTGCCGGGGGGCCTGCGGGCGCCCCGGGCGAGCCGGGCCAACGCCCTGCACGCCGGGGCCTGGTGGCTCTGGGCGCTCGGGCTGGCCGTCGCCGCCTCCAGGACCACCAACCCGCTGCTGCTCGGGCTGCTCGTCGGGGTGGCCGGGTATGTGGTGGCGGCCCGGCGGACCGACGCGCCCTGGGCCCGGTCCTATGGCGCCTTCCTCAAACTGGGCCTGGCCGTCCTGGTGTTGCGGCTGGCCTTCTCGGTGGTGCTCGGCTCCCCGATCCCCGGTACGCACCCGCTGGTCACCCTGCCCGAGGTGCCGCTGCCGGAGTGGTCCCGGGGCATCCGGATCGGTGGCCGGGTCACCGCCGAGCAGTTGCTGTTCGCGCTGTACGACGGCGCCCGGCTGGCCGCCCTGCTGATCTGCGTGGGCGCCGCCAACGCGCTGGCCAGCCCGGCACGACTGCTGAAGTCCCTGCCGGGCGCGCTGTACGAGGCGGGGGTCGCCGTGGTGGTCGCGCTGACCTTCGCGCCGAATCTGGTGGCCGACGTGGTGCGGCTGCGCACCGCCCGGCGGCTGCGCGGGCGCCCCTCCGGCGGGGTGCGGGCGGTGCTCCAGATCGGGTTGCCGGTGCTGGAGGACGCGCTGGAGCGGTCGGTGGCGGTGGCGGCGGCGATGGACGCGCGCGGTTACGGCCGTACGGCTCCGGTGCCGGCGGCCGTCCGGCGCGCCACCACCGCGCTCACCCTGGGCGGCCTCTTCGGGGTCTGCGTCGGGGTCTTCGGGCTGCTCACCGCCGGTGGCGGCGCCTGGGGTCCGCCGCTGCTGGCCGCCGGGGCACTCGCCGCGCTCGCCGGACTGCGGCTGGGCGGCCGGCGCTCCGCCCGTACCCGCTACCGGCCCGACCGGTGGGGCGTCCGCGCCTGGCTGGTGGCCGGGTCGGGGCTGCTGGTCGGCGGGTTGATGGTGGTCTGGGACCAACCGGCCCTGCACCCGGGCGTACTGCCGCTGGTGGCACCCGAACTTCCGCTCTGGCCCGCCCTGTCGGTGCTGCCCGGGCTGTTGCCCGCCTTCGTCGCCCCGGCTCCGGAGGCCCCGTCGGCTCCGGAGGCCCCGTCGGCTCCGGAGGCCGGGCCGCGGACGCCTCCCGCGCCGGAGTCCGAGTCCGGCCGGCGGCCGGAGAACGGGTCAGGAAAGGAGTCCCGGTGATCCGGTTCGAGAACGTCTCGGTGACCTACGCCGACGCCCCCGCCCCCGCTCTGCGGAATGTGGAGCTCACCGTCCCGGAGGGCGAACTGATGCTGCTGGTGGGGCCGTCCGGGGTCGGCAAGTCCACCCTGCTCGGCGCCGTCGCCGGGCTGGTGCCGCACTTCACCGGTGGGGTGCTGCGCGGCCGGGTGACGGTCGGCGGGCGGGACACCCGGGACCACAAGCCGCGTGAACTGGCCGACCTGGTGGGCACGGTGGGCCAGGACCCGCTGGCCCACTTCGTCACCGACACGGTCGAGGACGAGCTGGCGTACGGGATGGAGTCGCTGGGCCTGGCGCCCGAGGTGATGCGGCGCCGGGTGGAGGAGACCCTCGATCTGCTGGGCCTGGCGGAGCTGCGGGACCGGCCGATCGCCACCCTCTCCGGGGGCCAGCGGCAGCGGGTGGCGATCGGCTCCGTGCTGACCCCGCACCCCCGGGTGCTGGTGCTCGACGAGCCGACCTCCGCCCTGGACCCGGCCGCCGCCGAGGAGGTGCTCGCGGTGCTCCAGCGCCTCGTCCACGACCTGGGCACCACCGTGCTGATGGCCGAGCACCGGCTGGAGCGGGTGGTGCAGTACGCCGACCGGGTGGCGCTGCTGCGGGCCCCGGGCGAACCCGTGCTGACCGGGCCGCCCGCCGAGGTGATGGCCGTCTCGCCGGTGCACCCGCCGGTCGTCGGCCTGGCCCGGCTGGCCGGCTGGGAGCCGCCGCCGCTGACCGTACGGGACGCCCGCCGCCGGGCCGCCCCGCTGCGGGACCGGCTCGCGGGCCGGGCGCCCGCCCCGGTGGCGCTCCCGGCCGCCGCCGTACCGGTGCCGGCGGTCGACGCCGGTGGCACGGCGCGCGAGGGCCGGTTCGGCGCGCTGCTGTCCCGGCTGCGGCCCGACCGCCGGAACGGTCCCGCCGAATCCGAGCCCGGACCCACGGAGAGCGTGTCCGGGGCCGGGGCCGGGGGCGGGGCCGGGGCCGACGTGGTGTCCGCCCGGGGTCTGGCGGTGCGGCACGGGCGGGTGGAGGCGCTGCGCGGTGTGGACCTGACCGTGCGGCCGGGCGAGACGGTCGCGCTGATGGGACGTAACGGCGCGGGCAAGTCCACCCTGCTCGGCGCGCTCACCGGCATGGTCACGCCCGCCGCCGGCCGGGTGCTGGTCGGCGGCCTGGTCCCGCACCGCACCCCGCCGCGCCAGTTGGTCCGGCGGGTCGGGCTGGTGCCGCAGGAGCCGCGCGACCTGCTGTTCGCCGCCACGGTCGGCGCCGAGTGCGCGGCGGCCGACGCGGACGCGGGCGCCGCCCCGGGAAGCTGCCGGGAACTGGTGACGCGGCTGCTCCCGGGCGTACCGGACGAGGCGCATCCGCGTGACCTCTCGGAGGGGCAGCGGCTGGCGCTCGCGCTGGCCCTGGTGCTGACCGGGCGGCCCCCGCTGCTGCTGCTCGACGAGCCGACCCGGGGCCTGGACTACGCGGCCAAGGCCCGGCTGGTGGAGGTGCTCCGGGGGCTCGCGGCCGAGGGGCACGCCATCGTGCTGGCGACCCACGATGTGGAGCTGGCCGCCGAACTGGCGCACCGGGTGGTGATCCTGGCCGACGGCGAGGTGGTCGCGGACGGGCCGACGCCCGAGGTGGTCGTCTCCTCGCCCGCCTTCGCCCCGCAGGTCGCCAAGGTGCTGGCGCCCGGCCCCTGGCTGACCGTCGCCCAGGTGGAGGCCGCGCTGTGACCGCCCGGACCCCCGGGGGTGCCCGGGGTGGCCGGAGCGCCCGGGACGGCGTGGCCGCCCCGGTGCGGCTCGGGCCGCGCTCGGTCGCCGCGCTGGCGCTGGTCTCGGCGGTCGGGGTGGTCGCCTTCGGCTGGCCGCTGCTGGCCGGCTCCGCCTCGGTGCTGGCCGGGCACGCCACCGACGCGCCCTGGCTCTTCGCCGTACTGCTGCCGCTGCTCGCCGCCGTCGTGGTGGCGACCATCTCCGACCACGGCCTCGACGCCAAGGCGGTGGCGATGCTGGGCGTGCTGGCGGCGGTCGGGGCCGCGCTCCGGCCGCTCGGCGCCGGGACGGCCGGCCTGGAGCCGATGTTCTTCCTGATGGTGCTCAGCGGCCGTGTCCTCGGACCCGGCTTCGGCTTCGTCCTGGGGTCGGTCACCATGTCGGCGTCCGCCCTGCTGACCGGCGGGGTCGGGCCCTGGCTGCCGTTCCAGATGCTCGCCATGGGCTGGTTCACCCTGGGCGCCGGGCTGCTGCCGGGGGCGCGGCGGCTGCGCGGGCGCGGTGAGCTGCTGATGCTGGCCGGGTACGGGGCGGTGGCCTCCTTCGCGTACGGCACGGTCATGAACCTCCAGGGCTGGGTGCTGCTCCAGGGCATGAGCAGCGGGGTCTCGTTCCGGCCGGGCGACCCGCTCTCCGAGAACCTGGTCCGGTTCCTGGCCTACTGCGCGGCGACCTCGCTCGGCTGGGACCTGGGGCGGGCGGTGCTGACCGTGGTGCTGGTGCTGACGGTCGGGACGGCGGTGCTGCGGGCGCTGCGCCGCGCCACCCGGCGGGCCGCCTTCGAGGCCCCGGCCGTCTTCGAGGGCCCGGCCGTTTTCGAGGACCCCGATGCCGTCGAGAACCCGGCCGGCTCCAGGGGGGAAATCACCCGTCGGCCGGGCCATGACCGGCGGTAGATTCAGCTGTATGACACAAGAATTGTGGAACACCGTCGACCGCTATCTCACCGGGCTGCTGGCCCCCGCCGACGAGGCCCTGACCGCCGCCCTCGCGGCCAGCGACGCGGCCGGGCTGCCGCCCATCGCGGTCGCGCCCAACCAGGGCAAGCTGCTGCACCTGCTCGCCCGGATCCAGGGGGCGCGGACGGTCCTGGAGCTCGGCACCCTCGGCGGATACAGCACCATCTGGCTGGCCAGGGCGCTGCCGGCGGACGGCCGGCTGATATCGCTGGAGTTCGACCCGGCGCACGCCGAGGTGGCGCGCGGCAACCTCGCCCGCGCCGGTCTGGACACCGTGGCGGAGGTGCGTACCGGCGCGGCGCTGGACACCCTGCCCAAGCTGGCGGCCGAGGGGGCCGGCCCCTTCGACCTGGTCTTCATCGACGCCGACAAGCGCAACAACGCCGCCTATCTGACCTGGGCGCTCGAACTGACCCGGCCGGGCAGCGTGATCGTGGTGGACAACGTGGTGCGCGGCGGGCGGATCACCGACCCGGCCGACCCGGGTGAGGACGTACGGGGCACCCGGGAGATGTTCGAACTGGTCTCCCGCGAGCCCCGGCTCGACGCCACCGCCTTCCAGACCGTGGGCACCAAGGGCTGGGACGGGCTGCTGGTGGCGCGGGTCGTGCGGGGCGCCGAGGGCGCGTAACGCGCCGGGACCCAGGCCGGGCGCCTCCCCCGGACACCGCCTCCGGACATGACGCGGCCCCGGGCCGGGCGCCTCCTCCGGACATGACGCGGGCCCGGGCGGCGCGGGGGGGTGTCCGCCGCCCGGGCCCGGGCCCTCATCGGGGTGTGGAGCGTGGATCAGAACCGCAGCAGCCGGTCGGTGATCTCCCGGTACTGCTGAAGGGTGAGACGCAGATGCTCGGTGTCGGTGGTCCGGTCCGCGGCCTTCGCGCCCCCGGTGCCGGCGGCGTCGGCCGTGTCGTGGGAGCTCTTGGTGTCCCAGGAGGTGCGCAGTGAGGCGCGGCGCTCGGTGAGGACGGTGGTGAGCCGCTCGACGGCGGTCTCCAGCGCCCCGGCGGCCTCCTCGACCGCCTGCCGGGGGCTGTCCACGAAGCCGCTGAGCGCGTGCTGCATCCGTACGGCGATCCGCTCCCGCTCGTCCATGGGCAGCAGCCCCTCGGTCCGCCGCTCGGCGGTGCCGCCCGCCCCGGCCGGCCCCGGGCCTCCGGCCGTCCCGGCGTGCCCGGCCGGTTCGGTGTGCCCGGCCGGTTCGGCGTGCCCGGCCGGTTCGGTGTGCCCGGCCTGTCCGGTGGTGGCGCCCGCCTTGGTGGCCAGCGGCTCCGGCCGCACACCGGTCCCGGTGGTGGCGGGTCCGGTCCCAGTGGTGGCGGGTCCGGTGCCGTCCGGGTGCGCGGGCCGGGCCGGCCGGGGGTGGACCGGCTGCTGGTGCGGCGCCGGGTGCCGGGGGTCGGCCGCCTGCGGCTCCTGGTTCGCGTGCGGCTCCCAGTTTCCCCGGGGCTGCTGGTTCTCGTGCGGGTCGTAGTTCCCCTGCGGCTGCTGGGTCGCCATCAGACGCCACTTCCCTTCGGGCGCAGGGCGCGCGGGCGGTGGCCGCCGCGCCCGGTCGGACCGGTGGCGCCGGGACGGCTCTCCTCCGGGTGTTCCGCGACCAGCTCCTCGAAGAGCTTCCGGGCCTCCACCATGGCGGACCGCAGCTCCTCCGTGTTCGGCGCGGTCGTGCCGTCGGCCCGGGCCGAGCGGTGCAGGACCCGGTAGCCGTCGACATGGTGGGCGTGGTGCACGGAGAGCGCGGCCACCTGCTCGTCGTACGCGGTCGCGGCCGGGAAGCCCCGGTCCTGGGCCAGCAGGGCGAGCAGCCGCTCGGCCTCGGTCACCGCCTGCTGCGGGGCGTCCACGAAGCTCTCCTGGAGGCCGGTCCACTTGGCGACGTACTGCTCGCGCAGCTCCGGCGCGAGGGGGACGGGCCGCAGTCCGCCGTGGCGCTCCACCCGCTCGGCGAGTTCGCGTTCGGCCGCCTCGGTGTCACCGCCGTGGCGGGTGAGCGTCCGCTCGTACTCGGGGCCGAACCGCCGCTTCAGGCCGGGTCCGCTCCGCCCGCCCGCGCGGCCCGGTCCGAAGCGCAGGACGAGGGCGACAACGACGACGAAGACGACGACCAGACCGACGACGATCAGGACAGTTTCCATGACTGCCTTCTCTCGTTCTCGTTCCGGGCGGCGCCCGGGGTCTGTTGGAGACGCTGGTTGCCCGGAATCCCGGGGCCAAACGACGGCCGGCGGCGTCGGAAGGACCGGCGGACGGACCGACGGCGGACCGACGGGCGGACCCACGGACGGACCGGCGGCGGACCGGCGGCGGACCGACGGGCGGACCGGCGGCGGACCGGCGGCGGACCGACGGGCGGACCGGCCTGCGGACGGCCCGGCGGGCGGCTCGCCGGAGGGGCCTCGGGAGAGACCGGGGCCGGGGCGTCGAAAAGGCGTGGCAGCCGGGCCGGACCGTCCGGTAGGGAGGGGGACATGATCGTCACGTCCGCCGACTGGGCGGTTTCCGCCGAGCGTTACGACTCCGCCGACGCCACCTCGCTGCGCCGCGCCTACTACCGGGAGGTGGCCGGGCGGTACTGGCGCCGCCCGGCCACCGAGGCCGAGGTGGACGCCGGACTGACCGGCGACGGGGCGGAGTTGCTCGCCGCCCCGACCGGGCGGTTCCTGGTGGGCCGGGTCGGCTCAGTGGCGGCGGCGTGCGGTGGGGTGCTGCTGCTCGACGCCGAACGGGCCGAGCTGACCCGGGTGTTCGTGCGCCCCGAGCTGCGCGGCACCGGTGGCGCGCGGCTGCTGCTCACCGCGCTGGAGACGGCGGCCGTGGAGCTGGGCGCCCGGCGGCTGGTGCTCAACACCCGGCTGGACCTGGTGGAGGCACGGGCGCTCTACGTCCGGAGCGGCTACCGGGAGATCCCGGTGTACTGCCCGGGACGGCCGTACGCCGAGATCTGTTACGGCAAGGAGCTGGCGCCCGTGCCCGCGTAGACCGGACGGCCCCGGCCGGACGGGCACCGCACCACGGCCGGGCACCGGCTCGGACCGCGCCACGACCGGGTGCGCGCCGCTCAGACCGCGTGGTCGCGGGGGGCCGGGGCCATTCGGGGGCGCTCGGCGCTGGAGCCGCACAGCTCGCCGGTCAACTGCTGGACGAGCAGCGTCAGATCCCGGGGCCGGTCGGGTCCCCACCAGTCGCCCAGCAGCTCCGCTAGCGAGTCCTCACGGGCGTGCGCCAGCCGCTCGGCCACCCCGGTACCCGGCTCGGTGAGCACCAGTTGGAGACCCTCACGGCGGGCCAGACCGCGTTCCTCGATCTGCCGGGCGGCCGCGGTCACCGCCCGGATCGGCACGGTGGCGGTCTCGGCGAGCCGGGCGGGCTCCACCGCGCCGTGCCGCCGTATCCGCAGCAGCAGCCAGCTGGCGGCGGGCATCAGATCGAGGCCGGCCCGGGCGGTGATCCGCTCGTACACCCTCCGCCGCCCCTCCCGTGAGCCGAGCACCGACAGGGCGCGGGCGCACTCGTCGTACGAGGAGCGCTCTACCGGATTGGTGGCGAGGGTCTGGCTGCGGTCGGGCGCGGTGACCGAGCCGCGCAGCCGGTCCTCCTTCAGGAACAGCGCGATCAGGAAGGCGAGCAGCACCACCGGGGAGGCGTAGAGGAAGACATCGGTGATCGAGGTGGCGTACGCGTGCAGCGCCGCCGGGCGCAGCGGGGCCGGCAGCCCGGCCATGGCCCGGGGGTCGGCGGCGATCCGGTCGGCCCCGGCCCCGGGCGGCACCTGCCGTCCGGCGAGGGCCTCGGTCAGCTTGGTGGTGAGCCGGCTGGTGAAGATCGTGCCGAAGATCGCGACGCCGAAGGAGGCGCCGATGGAGCGGAAGAAGGTCGCCCCGGAGGTGGCCACACCCAGGTCCTCGTAGGAGACGGCGTTCTGCACCACCAGCACCAGTACCTGCATGACCAGGCCGAGGCCGGCGCCGAAGACGAAGAAGTAGAGGCTCATCTCCGTGACGGAGCTGGTCTCCGTCATCCGGTGCAGCAGAAGCAGCCCGGCGGCGGTGACGGCGGTGCCCGCCACCGGGAAGACCTTCCAGCGGCCGGTACGGCTGACCAGCTGGCCGGAGACGGTGGAGGTGAGCAGCAGCCCGAGGACCATCGGAAGCATGTGCACCCCGGACATGGTCGGGGTGATGCCCTGGACGACCTGGAGGAAGGTCGGCAGGTAGGTCATGGCGCCGAACATGGCGAAGCCGATGACAAAGCTGATCACCGAGACCAGCGCGAAGGTCCGGATCCGGAAGAGCTTCAGCGGCAGTACCGGCTCGGCGGCCCGGCGTTCCACCCGGACGAACCAGACCAGCAGTACGGCTCCGAGCACCGCGAGTCCGATGATCCCGGGCGAGCTCCAGGCCCAGGTGGTGCCGCCGAGGGAGGCGACCAGGACCAGGCAGGTCGCGACCGAGGCGATCAGGACCGTACCCGGGTAGTCGATGGTGTGCCGGGCGGAGCGGGCCGGGATGTGCAGGGCGGCGGCGATCGCGAAGAGGGCGACGATGCCGACCGGCAGGTTGACGTAGAAGACCCAGCGCCAGCTCAGATGCTGGGTGAACAGCCCGCCGAGCAGCGGTCCGAGCACACTGGTGGCACCGAACACGGCACCGAAGAGCCCCTGGTACTTGCCGCGCTCGCGCGGTGACACCAGGTCCCCGACGATCGCCATGGACAGCACCATGAGCCCGCCGCCGCCCAGGCCCTGGACGGCCCGGAAGGCGATGAGCTGGGGCATGTTCTGGGCGATGCCGCAGAGCGCGGAGCCGACCAGGAAGACGACGATGGCGGTCTGGTAGAGCCGCTTGCGGCCGTACTGGTCACCGAGCTTTCCCCAGAGCGGGGTGGCGGCGGTGGAGGCCAGCATGTAGGCGGTGACCACCCAGGAGAGGTGCTCCATCCCGCCCAGCTCACTGACGATGGTGGGCAGCGCGGTGGAGACGATGGTCTGGTCGAGGGCGGCCAGCAGCATGCCGAGCAGCAGCGCGCCGATCGCGACCAGGACCGCGCGCCGGTTCCCCTCCGCCCCGGCCTCCGGCCCGGCGGCCGGGGTCATCACTTGCTGGGCCATGCCCGCCTCCCTCGTCCTCTTCGAAGGCCCGCACACCTGGCGGCGTCACTCCGCACGGCATCGGAGCTCGTGCCGCGCGGCGTCGTACCTGGTGCCGCACGGCGTCACCTCCCGTGCCGCACGGCGTCGCACTTCGCGGCACGCGTACCCTTTCTGCCGTTTTCTCCACCTCTCAGGCGGGGCTTTTGTCCGCTTATGGGATTACCACTCCCACACACCCCGGGCGACGACCCCCGGCGGCGCGGCACCCTCCCCCGTGACCCCGACTCCGCGACGCCATCCCCATCTCCGCACCTCCGCCACCTTGCGAGCCCGCGGGGTGGCGCGGACCGGAAGCATTTTGTATCGTGAAGAAACAAAGTGGTCCCGCCCGCACCTCCCTGACCGGCGGGCGGGCCACTTCGTACCCCGCCCGCCCGGCGCCGTGCCCCGCTTCGTACGCTTCGTACCTCCGCCGCCGCCGGAGGCTCCGCCCACCACGGCTTCGCGCCCCGCCGCCCCGGCGGGTACGCATTTCCGTGGAGCGCCCGGCCCCGGCGGAGCCCGTACACCGCCCCCGTCCCGTGGAGATCACCGATGCCGGCCGCCCCCGCCCCCGACCCGTACGCCCCTTCCGGCCTTTCCGCCGCTTCCGACTCTCCCGACCCTTCCGGCCCTTCCGGCTCAGGCACCGTGCTGACCACGCGCGCCCTGCTGCTCGACATGGACGGCACCCTGGTGAACTCGGACGCCGTGGTCGAGCGCTGCTGGCGGCGCTGGGCGGTACGGCACGGGCTGGACCCCGAGGAGGCGCTGAAGGTCGTGCACGGCCGCCAGGGGTACGCCACCATGGCCCTGCTGCTGCCCGACCGGCCCATGGAGGAGAACTACGCCGACAACCGGGCGATGCTCGCGGAGGAGACCGCCACCCTGGACGGGGTGATCCCGATCGGCGGCGCCCCCGAGTTCATGGCCGCCATCGCCGGACTGCCGCACGCCCTGGTCACCTCGGCGGACGAGCGGCTGGCCACGGCACGAATGGGCGCCGCCGGGCTGCGGATGCCGGAGACCCGGGTCACCGCCGAGCGGGTCGGCGCCAGCAAGCCGGACCCGGAGGGCTTTCTGAAGGGCGCCGCCGAGCTGGGCTTCGCCCCCGCCGACTGCGTGGTCTTCGAGGACTCCGAGGCCGGTATCGAGGCCGGCCGGGCCGCCGGGATGCGGGTGATCGGCATCGGCCCGCGGGCCGGCGCCTTCGCCCCCGACGCGCTCGTCCGCGATCTCCGCCAGATCCGTGTGGAGGCCGCCCCGGACGGCCTGATCCGCCTCCACCTCACCGCGTAGCCCGGACCGCGCAGCCGCGCCCGCCCCCACCCCCGCCGGACCGTGCGGGACCCGTCGTACGGGACCCCCCCCGCAGGACCGGGTGGACCGGCGGGGGCGGCTGGGCCCGCGGCCGCCCGCCGGGGGGGCGGCCCCTCCCCCCCCGGGGTCCCCCCGCCCGCCTCCCCCCCCCCCCCCCCCTCTAAGAGGAAGACCCGCCCGGGGGGCATCCAACCCCCCGCCCCC
>NZ_JANUGQ010000033.1 GCF_024756275.1 Streptomyces pyxinae
AACCATCTGCCCGCCCCGGCCTGGGCGCGGGACTTCCTGGCCGAGTTCACCTGGGTCCTGCCGGTCCTGCACATCGGGGTCATCGGCATGCTGGTCCTGACCCGCTGGTGGGACTTCTGGACCAGCTGACCGACCGGCCGGCCCCGGGGTGACGCCGGCCGGAACCCTGGGGTGACGGCGGCCGGGGCCCCGGCCCCCACCCCTCCGGACCCGGCGGCCCGACCGCCGGCGGCAACCGCCGCGAGAAGCAACAGCGGCAACCGGCACCCGACAATGGATCGGCCTCTCCTATTCTGAGCTGACCCGAGCCGTCAGGCGATGCCGGCGAACACGGGTCGGATGGATGGGGTGCCACTCGGCGGTGGAAAGGGTGGGCGGTGGGGGAGGTGTCGGTTCTCCTTTCGGTGCCGGCCACGTGGGGCGGTGGGACCGGACCCGGTAATGGTGTCGATCTCGCTCAAAACTGTCTCGCGCAGGGATGGGTGCAAGCCTGCGAGTCGGGCGCGCACGTCGCTCTCGGTCTCTTCGGCATGGTGGCGCTCAAAGGCCAGGCAGAGGGCGCGAGCAGCGGTTTGATCGAGGCGGTCCTGGCCGAAACGCCACCGGGAGTCGATGTCGCAGGCACGGATCCACGCACCAAACCATCCGGCGAGATCCTCAACGTGTTCCGAAGTCACGGCGTCCAAGACCCTGAGGAGGGCCAGGAAGCGGTGAGGATGGGGCGGAAGGGCAACGCCTTTGAGGATGCGGGAAGCGGTGGAGCGCGGGATCAGCTTGTCGGTCCTGTCCTCGATGGTGCGTAGGCTGGGACGGCCCGCGCGCTGCCAGGCGAGATAGAGGGCAAGGGTGAGGTGGGCAGGGGTGGAGATCCGCTCCGGCCTGGGTGCCGGTATGCCTGGGTCCCCGACCACCGGATTGTGGAGTTGGGTGGTGTGACCAACCTCGGCATGGAGGGTGTCGAGACCACGAAGCGTCTCTTCGATGGCGCCGCAGCCCTGGGCGTAGGCGATGACGACGTCGAGACTGGTGCGCTCGCCGCGGGCGGCACGCTTGAGTTGGGTGGCGGAGAAGCCGGTGATCTCCGCCAGACGGCTGTAGGTGTGGCCGACGGTGAAGCGCAGTTCTCGCAGGCGGTGGGCGATGGTGGTGAGGTGAGGATCAGAGCAGGCAATGGCCAGCTCCGGCCGACCCGGCCGGCACGGAAAGGGTGGTGGTCATGACCGCTTCAGCCCCCGGAGCCGGAGACGAGCACACCGACACCGACCATCCCCAGCGAGCCGATCAGAACGCAGATGTCGCAGGTTGTCATGGTGGTGGACAGGCGCAGAACGATCCCGGCGGCGACGAAGCCTGTCAGGACGAGCGCGTGGGCAAAGCCGAACCCTGCCCGAGTAAGCGGGCAGGAAGCCTGCTCGACGGAGTCGTGGTGGGCGGTCGGCTCGCCCGGGATGGAGGCGGGTTCCTCCGCAGTGGTGGTGGTCATTTTTCCGTCCCTGAAGTTGATGGGACGGCGGCGTGGCCGCCGCCCCTGCTGCTGACTCGAGAACGACCCAGAGACCGCAGGCGCTGGCACGCCCAGGCGCGATCGTGTGGGGTAGTACTGAGGCATCTCACACATGTGTACGCATGCGAGGCGACGCCTCATCCTCAAACCATGTCAGTGCGCGCCAACGGCGGTAAAGAGTTGGAGAATTGGGCCACCGAGTGGCTCACTTTGTTACGCCATGAGGCATAGAACCTGACCAGCGATGATGCACAATCCGCGAATCAGGCACAGGTTGGTCCCTGGCCGCGTCCCATCCGCAGGGTTTACGCCGACTCGCGATGCGGACAAACTCTCCCTCAGTCGCGGGCCGGGAGAGCCGGCTCCGTGGCGCTTCCCTGAATTGCTGCTAACTCAACGATCCGGGGATGCGGACTTCTCACCGCGACAGCGGAGACGAGTCCCGGAGGAGAAAGTGAACTCTGCCTGGCAGCCGCGTTCACCCAACGCCTCCAGCGCAAGCTGCCATGCGGCGGGTCCTGCACAGGACCGCCGCAGCCATCGCAGCGACCGTGAGGGGCCCGGCGCCCTGCCGGGCCCCTCACCCCGCCCCCTTATCAGGATCTCCCACTACGCTGCTGAGCGTGGAGGAACCGGTGCCCGAAACGAACCTGCCAGCATGGTGGCGCCCACTGTCGCGTCTACACCACCGCTGGGTTGAGAAGCACGTGGTTCCTGCCGAGAAGGCTGCAGCCGAGCTGGGCATCGACTTCAATGCTTTAGCGATCCGCAAGGCCCTGGGCTACCAGCGGTGGACATACCTCCGAAGACTGAGAGGCCTCGCGATCTTCTTTGGCGCGCTGGCCCTGTTCGCTTTGGTGACGCGCCCGGCCACATGCCGGCCAGGCGGCCTGCTCACCACAGACCAAGCCCGCTGCCCTACCTACAACGAGTATGTCTTCGGACCGAGCACTGACCCGTGGGTGTCGATCACACCGACGCTGGGTGCGCTTGCCCTACTTTGGATCATTTCAGCCTGGCGGGGGGAGAACATACCTCGCCTCTACAAGCCGCTGTACCCGCTGCTTATCCTCCTCACCGCCAGTGTTGATCTGATCGCGATGGATGGCGGCCGGTACACGAAGGCCACTCGGCTCAGCGCCAAGGCCGCCGAGCTCGGGCTGCCCCTACGAACGATGGCCAGGAACGCTGCTTCCGACTTCGGGAATCGCAGGGTGCTCCGCAAGAGACTCCTCAGCCATGCGGAACTCGTTGAGACAGCGGTGATGCAAGCAGCGGATGGCCTCGTTCATGACCGGACGGCTTCAGCACGGAAGATCGGCACGCTCGCTGGCCTCATTGCCGGAAACATCGCAGATGGTCGATTCACCCAGATACTGCCGCCCGCGGAGCCACCGGAGGAGGCGGCCATCGCGCCCGACCGCCTCGATGGCGGCCGACTGGCCAAAGCCTGTCTCTGCTCGGCTATCACCGTCACCGCGTTCGCGCTACTCCTCGCAGGGTTGGGTACGCCGGTCGAACTTCTGGTGCCCCTGGCAGTAGTGGCCTTCGTGGTGACGGCGTACGTCCTCCTGGGACTCTGGTACGGCCTCGCCGAAGCGACCCGACTGACGCGAAGCCTCATGTCGTTCTTCTCCGCCAGCCCGCCCTTCTGATCAAGCCTCGTGAGTCGGCCCAGCGTCATTTGCACTTCAGCAACTCATCGCAAGCGTCACAAGGCAGGCGAGACTCGGTCCGACACGGGGGCCTCTCCAGCAAGATCGCCCTGGCCCTCTTCGGCGCGCTGGTCTTCGTCTTCATCGCCACCGAGGCCTCCCAGACCGACACCGAGGTCGCCGTGCCAGACCCGTCGACAGCGTCCCGGTGCCCGATCACGGCCGCCCCCGACTCAATCAGCTCTGCATCACGGGCGACGCGCGGCTGAGCCGCCTACGCCATGCGCTCCTCGCCAAAAGCCTAAGTAGCAAGCAACCACCGTCGCCACTAGCTTATTTAGACGTAACATCAACGCGAGCCGACCACACCGGCCTGACGGCCGTCCCAGCTCGCCACAGACTCGACAGCAGTGCGGGCGGTGAGGGGGATACGGGCAGTCCGGGCCTACCACCCGACCCTTCCCATGGAGCGCCGACGGTGCCTCACTTCTTGATGCGCAAGGCTCGCAGCGTCGATGGTGTTCTGCCTAGGCCAGGGTCGCTGTCGAGCTACTTTCCACAGCGGTGCGCTCGGCTGCGTTGAGGTGATCCTGGCCGTGACTCGCGGACCACTTCCACGGCTCCGGCGCCCCTCCGCACCCTGCCGGACTGACTGCCCACCGCCGACCCCGCTCGCAATGCAGCTGACGAGTGGCTCAAGCGAATCAGGGAGGCCCGCAGGGCTGCTGGCCTCCCCATGGTGGCGCAGGGCTGTGTCGACCGCGGCCTCGCGGAGATCATCAAGCACTCGCGAGTTCGCCCTCTCATCGCCGGGCGGCGGCCACCAGCTTGTCCACCCCTCTGCCCGCTCGCTGCACGCCTGCCCACTGGCGGTTACCGTGACGCCCCAAGAGGGGTGTCCCAACGCCACGGATTGATCTTAAGAAGCACAAAGGCCCAGGTCAGAGTATGTCTGTCCTGGGCCTTCACAGGGCCGCCTTCGAGATTCGAACCCGAGACCTACGCATTACGAGGGCCCTCAAGATCGTGACCGGTGATGGTCCACGATCACACTCGGTCCGGTTTCGCCTGGTCAGAAACTTGTCGAGCTCGACAGTGTGATCCTCGATCCAGCAAGTGCCGGCCCGTCCGCTCACGCATCGCTCACGCACACACTGGTGCGCTCAACCCGCTCCTCAATCTCCTGACGCAGAGGCTTCGGCCTCCCCACCGGTCCCTCCGCGAGATGATCTCGGGTATGTCCGGGCAGCTCGCTGCACACGGCCGCAAGTGCGACACATCACGGGGGGCTGCTTGGCCCGTGCCGTAAGCTTTGCTCGTTCCGAGGCATTGTCTGTGGGTGCGACGCGACTCCGGAGAACCCGGGCTGGCGGGTTCGAAGCGGCCGTGCAGAAACAGCAATGCCAGCGATGAGGGAGAAGGCAAGCGGTGAGCGTCCGATACATCGGCTCCAAGGCCAGAGTGTCCGGGTTGATCGCCAGTCTCACCGGCCCCCCTCCTTCCGATGCCGGGGTCTTTGTGGATGGCTTCAGCGGCACCGGTGCGGTCGCAAGCGCCGTGGCCGATCTCGGTTGGCCAGTACGGATCAACGACCACCTCACCAGCTCCGCCATCACTTCCGCGGCCCGGCTGATCTCCCGGAGCGCCGTACCGTTCGCCTCGTTCGGCGGCTATGAGAACGCTCTGGCGGAGCTGAGCGAAGTGGAGCCGTTTCCCGGCTTCATCGCACGCGAGTACAGCCCCGTCTCGGCACAGCACGCCGACGTGGAACGCCGATACTTCACCGAGGCGAACGCATCACGGCTAGACGCCATGCGGGCCCGTATCACCACCTGGCACGAGGACGGCACGATCAGTGCGACCGAGGAACGACTCCTGATCGCGGACCTCCTCGCAGCCGCCAATCGTGTGGCCAACATTGCCGGCACCTACGGTTGCTTTCTGCGCAATTGGTCCAGCACCGGCCTCCGCGAGCTGGAGCTGCAGCCTCGGACCCTGCGGAGCCGACCAGTCGAGATGGACGTCCACGTCGGAGACGTCACCCAGATCCCGGTCCGACCCGAAGATGTCGCGTACTTCGACCCGCCCTACACCAAGCGCCAGTACGCGGCGTATTACCACATTCTGGAGACCATCGCGTTGGGCGACGAACCTGAAGTGAGCGGGGTGACCGGCCTGCGTCCATGGCGGCATCTGGCCTCCGATTTCTGCTACCGGAAACGCGCACTCACAGCCCTGACTTCATTGGTGCGCAACTGCATCGCTGGGCGGGTGCTGTTGTCGTACAGCTCTGAGGGTCACATCAGCCAAGACGAGCTGGAGGCGGCTCTGGCACCCTTGGGCGAGCTGACAGTCCACTCACTCGGCGAGATCGGTCGCTACCGCCCGAACGATGTCGCGGTCCGCAATGCCGACTCGGTTCGCGAATACGTCTTCGAGCTGCGCCGCCCGACGCAAGGCGTCGCAGTCCAGCCGTCACTCCCGCTGGCTGTGCAGGGGGTCGCATGAGCGCTGTGCGGGCCTACGAAGAAGGTGTGCTGGCCAAGGCGGAAGCCGTGCTGAAGAAGGCCGCCGCTGGTGATCCGGAGCGGCGCCTTGAAGTACTGGAGGCCACTTCCTGCGCCTACGCGGGCCTTGATACTGGGGAGTACTGGGCCGCGTTCTGCGCCGATTCCCGAGCGCGGACCGGCACCGGGGAGGCCGCTGTCAAGGCTCGGGCCACCGAGCTGCTCCAAGCACTCGACTCTCCGGCCTGCACTGTCATTCCAGTACCGCTCGCGCTGGCCTCGCTGGCGCGGGCGGAGATCTCACACGGTGAGCGGCGCAGCACGGGTGCCTACTACACGGACTTCCGCCTCGCGCGCTACCTGGCCGGTGGAGTGGCGGAGCACATCACGCCCGGGGTGCGGGTGATCGACCCCGCAGCCGGCTCCGGCCTGCTACTGACCGCGCTCGCGCTGGCGGTCGGCGCCCAGGGGGACGTCAACGTCACGGACTTCGTCGCGAACGCCGTTTGCGCCGCGGACCTGTCCGATCTGGCACTGCGCGGCGCCCGGCTAGCGCTGGCCGCCACCACGGACGATCTCAAGGCCGTGCTGAGCCTGGACGAGCGACTGCTCCAGGGCGACAGCCTGCTCACCGACGATGCCGTCTGGGAACAGGTGAGCCCGGGCGGCTTCGACGTGGTGATCGGCAATCCGCCCTGGGAGAAGCTCAAGGTCACCCGCCATGAGCTTCTCGCCAACGCAGGCGTGGTCCGACACTACGGGGCCGACTACACGCCCCACGACGACGACCTCCCTGAGGCGCTCTCCCAGGAGCGCCGGAAGATGCTCGACTACCTTGAGCAGCTGGCCACCGGTGCCCAGCTGCAGGGGCGGGGCGAAGCCGACCTGTACAAACTCTTCCTGGAGTTCTCCTGCCGCCGCCTGCGTCCTGGGGGATGGCTCGCCCTCCTGGTCCCAGCCGGGCTGATCCGCTCACAAGGCACGGAGGCGCTGCGCCGATTCCTGTTCGAGAGCGCCGCAGAGCTGGATTTCACGATCGTGGAGAATCGCGCTCGGTTCTTCGCCATCGACACCCGCTTCAAGTTCCTCTCGGTCAAGGCTCAGCTGGCCGGAGACGCGGCGCCGGGCCCGATGGTACTCAAGCACGCCTCGGGAACGGACACCGGGCTGCGCGAGACCGCTCATGTCTCCATCGAACGCTCCGAACTCGCACGGGTCCGGCGGGACTTGACCGTCCCCGAGGTGCGCGGACAGGCGGAATGGGAACTGTTCGTACGGATGGCTCGTGCGGGCACTCCCTTCGGCGACGCGGACGGGCCGTGGCAGCCACACCTGGCCCGTGAAGTCGATATGTCGCGGGACCGCGCTGCCTTCCGGACCAGCCCTGCAGACGGCCATCTGCCGGTTGTCGAGGGCCGGATGGTCCATCAGTACCGATCGCGAGCCAAGGCGCACCGGTCAGGCACCGGGCGAGCCGCACAATGGGACGCGCTGGCCGCACAGGACGCGGTGGTCACTCCGCAGTACTGGTATCCCGCGAACAAGCTCCGCCGCGGGCTGGCCGAGCGGACACAAATGGTCCGTGCGGGCTTCTGCGACGTCACCGGGCAGACCAATGAGCGCACTCTGCTCACCGCGGTCATCCCGCCCGGGGTCGTGTGCGGCAACAAGGTACCGACCGTGCTTTTCAATGCCCCCTCGGGTGACGGGGAAGCACGGGTGCACCTGTGGGTGGCGCTGATGAACAGCATTCCGGTGGACTGGCTAGCTCGCCGGATCACCACCACCTCGATGAACTACTTCCTCCTCATGTCCATCCCGCTCCCGCCCATCGCACCGGACAGCCCCGACGGAGCCCGGATCATCGAGCTGTCCCGGGAGCTGACGGAGCTGGAAGGCAGGCGCTGCCCCACTCTGGACGCCGGTGCCGCCGCCCGGGCCCGGTCCGAGATCGACGTCCTGGTAGCCAGGGCGTACGGGCTCGGAGCCGAAGAGCTGCAGTTGATGCTTGAGGACTTCCCTCTGCTCGACCGTGGCCAGCCCGTACTCGATGCCGAGGAAGGCTCGACGATCACTCGCGACCTCGTACTGGCTCAAGCCCACTCCAACGTAGCCGCCGAGCCGTGGGCGGATCGGGTTTCCCGGGCGCAGCGGTTGGGAGCCGTGGGCTACGTACCGGCGGACTACGCACGATTCTGCGAGTAAGGGAGAGCAAGGGTGGCAGCCATCG
Organism: Streptomyces pyxinae; assembly: GCF_024756275.1. Lineage (GTDB taxonomy): Bacteria > Actinomycetota > Actinomycetes > Streptomycetales > Streptomycetaceae > Streptomyces > Streptomyces pyxinae. The sequence goes on from NZ_JANUGQ010000033.1 coordinate 7,897, forward strand.
GGCCGCTGCGGGAGGCCGGCATCCTGCGGGTGGTTTACAAGCAGTTGAGTCCCGGAGACCTGCGGAAGCTCCAGGCAAAATCGAATGACTCCCAGACGGGTGGTGGGGCACGGGACTTCCGGCTCCCCTACCGCGCCTTCGATCAGGTCATGCGCAAGCTCCTGCCACAGACCCGACAGGAAGAGCGGCGCCGAAACGGAGCAAAAACCACGGTGGTTTTCCACTGTGGCCCCGTGAAGTTCGGGGCGCAGGGCAAAGCAGTCGAGGTCGTCGACCTGGACTGGGAGAGCCCTACGGATGCCCGTCCCACGGAAGGCCGGATTTCACGGATTCACACGCACTTCAACCTGCCGAAGGAGGATCCTGCGCTCGGAGCGGTCCTCTTCCTGATAATGCAGCACGAGACCGAGGTCCGGGCCCACTACGCCTACGAACGGGATCTACGCGACGGCAAGTGGAACAGCGAACTGACCCAGCACGTGCTCGCTTGCATGGACAGCCCCAACCGTAGAGCGCGAAGTCTGGCCCAGGGTTTTATCGATTGCGTAGAAGACCTCAAGTACTGCCACGGGATCGCCGGTGAATGACCACAAGTACTCGAACGACTGCATCCGCATCATGGAACTACTGGGGGAGCGGAACAACGTACTGATCGGCGGTCCACCCGCCACGGGCAAGTCGCGGTTGCTGGCCGAGCTGAAGCACGCCTTTCGCGGAGGCTCCGAGACCGGATCGAGCTACCAGCCGGATGCAGACATCCCGCTGCCTAACATGGGCAATACCGCCGTCCCTGCCTGGTTGCCCAGCCAGGACCGCACGGACCGCAGGGTGTTCATCACTGCCTTCGATCAGAGCACGCATCAGCGGGACGTACTGCGTGGCTTGGTACCCAAGGTCCTCAGTGGAGGGGCACAGCTGGGCTTCAGCGTGTCCAAGGGCATTCTCTACCGGGCAGCCGAACACGCCCGGAAGTCGGACGGGGCGGCTCTGCTCATAGTCGATGAGATCAACAGGGGTCCGGCCGTGGCCGCCTTCGGCGCGAGCATCGTCTCGTTGGAGAGCGACAAGCGCCTGGGGGCCGACGGCAAGCTCACCCCGGCCACCCAGACCTTCGAGTTGCTCGATGACAGCGGTCAGATGGTCGACTACGCACTGCCGCGGCACCTCTACATCGTCGGCGCGATGAACCAGGCAGATGCGTCGGTCGCGCCACTGGACGTTGCCTTCCAGCGGCGGTTCGCGCCGTTCTGGCTGACCCCCGACGAGTCGGTCCTGTACAGGCACTTCGGGCTGGACAGCAACGCCACCGGACAGCTCCCCAGCCAGGCGGCCAGCAGCAAGGACGTCTACGCAGCGCTGGTACGCGGCTGGCAGAAGGTGAACGAGCGACTTGCTCTGGGGCGGGGGGCGGCCTTCCAGCTGGGCCACGGCGCACTCATGCACGCGGATGCGCCGGCGCATTCGAACAAGGCGCTGCGGTACGCGGCCGACTGCTGGTCTCTTATGAGGGCGCACATCGACGAGGTCTTCTTCGGTGACCTCCGAGGCGTCGCCGAGACGATCTCCGCCGATGCTCCGGGCAGCCCCTTCACCCTGACGTCGGCAACCTTCGCCGAACAGCCGGTGCTCCAGCTTTCCCCTTCCGGCGAGTTGAAGCCGGACCAGGTCTATCCAGCCCTCAAGGCCATCGTCGAGTCGCCCTGATGAACAGTCCCAGTCCCGTACTGCACCGTGTCCGCGTCGCCGAGAACCGCGATGCGTCACGGCTGGTGCCGGAGCTGGCCGGAGTGACGGGCCAGTCGGAACCGGAGATCGAGGGCCTACTCCTCCGCGCGGGGCGGCGCCTCACCGAACTACTGGGCCATGAGCAGCTCCCACTGCGAATCTCGTCGGCCGGATCAGTCCGGATCGAAGGTGTGGCCGGGCTGCTCCGGCTGTCGCCCCGGTTGGAACTGGAGATCGTGCCGAAGTTCCTCGAGGGCACGGACGCGGACTGGCGGCAGGACTTCTTCCGGGTGGCGCTGCTGAGCAAGACGGGCAAACTGCTGCCGCGCGAGCACCTGCGAGCCGACTTCGCCGCCCGTGGCGACCTCACCACGCTGGTCGGCCGGACCCTCGCAAACCTGTACTGGGAGAGCCATCGGCGCCCGCTGCGCGAATACCGCTCGCGCACCGTGCGCGACTATGCCGTCGTCGGTGATCTCGACCCGGTGGGGATCGTTCTGCCAGAAGCGGGCGGCTTCAAGCAGGAGCAGCTGGTCTTCGATCATGTGAACTCCTGGAACGCGGTCATCTCAGCGGCGGCGAGCGTCCTGCTGCCCGAGGTTCGGGACGGCGAGACACTGCGCCAACTTCTGCGGGTGCGCCAGGCTCTGGCCCCTCAGCGAGAGGTCCGCTCCGCCCAACACCGCAGGCTGCCGAACCGCTACCACCACTGGCAGGCCCTGTACGACCTCTCTGTGGAGGTGCTCAACGGCTTCGGCGTGGGCTATGACGAGCAGCATCTGCGCGCACCCGGCTACGTAATGGTGATGTGGTCCACCTGGCAGCACCTGTGTGAACTCGCCCTAAGACTGGGGCTTGCCCCGGCGGAGGTGCACGCCTCGCCGGCCTTTCCCCTCGGCATGAGGAACAACAAGGTGCTCAAGGTCACTCCGGATATAGCGGTGGGGCCGCGGAACGCCCCCATGCTGCTCCTCGACGCCAAGTACCGAACACGGCTGAACGGCAGGGCGTCCGTGGGTAACTCCGACATCTACGAGTCCCTCGCTTTCCTGCGTGCCACGGGGGCCAAGCAAATGGTCCTGCTCTACCCCCGCCCTGCCTCGGACGGCGCCCCGCTGGAGCCAGGTGCCACGAGGCTTTTCCAGACCGTCACCGTCAGCGGGGAACGGATCGACGCCTTGCTGGTCGAGTGCCGTGGCATTGGAGCCGCACAGGGCTTCGAGATGTTCAGCCGGAACCTCGCGTCAGGGATTGAGAACATTCAGCTGTCCAGCGACGCGTAGGACCTGCAAGATCGCAATAGATGCTCAGCGATTACTTTCGGTCCGGATCCGCCTCGCCAGAGGTCTGTCAACCTCGATCGCCACGGTGACCGGGCTCCGGTCAGGCCACCGAGACACGCGGACAGTCGCCGCGTTCGTCGAGGATCACGCGGTAGAGCCTCGCCCAGACCCGGTCCCGGCTCCACTGGGCGAACCGGCGGTAGACCGTGTGGCAGGCCGGGCCGAACACCGGCGGCAGCTGCCGTCAGGTGCAGCCAGAGGTCGCCACGAAGATGATCGCGGCCAGGGCTTCACGGTCCCCAGCCCGGCGTCGGCCACCGCCCTGCGCACGTGTCACCACTGTCGGTGGCACCACCCGTCGGAACAACACCCACAACTCGTCCGGCACCGACCGCTTAACCAGATCGGTCATGCGCGGATCAACGAACGATCACGCCATGGGAAACGACGTCCAAGAAAGACAAGGCGACAGCCCGGGCCAAGACCGCCAAGAAGGCCACACGCCGCAAGCCCAAGAAGTAGGTCCCGAGCGGCCCCGTTCACGCGGGCGACTTCACGGCGCCCCGGCCATGTGACCCGTCATGCCCCGAGCAACAGAAAACCCCAAGTCACGGACTATGTGACCTGGGGTTCCTCTGAGCCGCCTTCGGGATTCGAACCCGAGACCTACGCATTACGAGTGCGTTGCTCTGGCCAACTGAGCTAAGGCGGCATGCCACGAACACCCCGGGGGTGCAGCGGCGGGCTCAAGTCTACACAGGTCCGGAGGGTGCTCCGCGCACCCTCCGGACCGGTCCGGGGTCAGGCGCAGCGCTTGCCGGACGGGGGGACGGTGCCGTCCAGGAGGTAGGCGTTGATCGCGGTGTCGACGCAGTCACTGCCCCGGCCGTACGCGGTGTGGCCGTCGCCCTCGTAGGTGAGCAGGGTGCCGGAGGAGAGCTGGGCGGCGAGGGAGCGGGCCCACTTGTAGGGGGTGGCCGGGTCGCGGGTGGTGCCGACCACCACGATGGGAGCCGCGCCCCCGGCCTCGATGCGGTGGGCGGTGCCGGTGGGCTCGGCGGTCCAGTAGGCGCAGTTCAGGGACGCCCAGGCCAGGCCCTCGCCGAAGACGGGGGACGCCTTCTCGAAGGAGGACATCGCCTTCCGGACGTCCTCCGGGGAGGAGAAGGCGGGCGGCTGGTCCAGGCAGTTCACGGCGGCGTTGGCGAACATGAGGTTGGAGTAGGTGCCGTCGGCCTCGCGCTCGTAGTAGCCGTCCGCCAGGGCCAGCAGGTCCGCGCCGTCGCCGCGCTGGGCCCGGGCCAGTGCCTCGCGCAGCTGGGGCCAGGCGGACTCGTCGTACATGGCGGCGATCACGCCCGTGGTGGCCAGCGCCTCGCCGAGCCGGCGGCGCTCGCCGGTCCGCAGCGGCTGGGCATCCAGCCGCTCGAAGAGGGTCTTCAGCCGGGCGGCGGCGTCGGTCGGTGAGCCGGTGCCGAGCGGGCAGTCCCGGCGGCGTACGCAGTCGGCGGCGAAGGACCGGAAGGCCGTCTCGAACCCGGCCGTCTGGTCCCGGTTCAGCTCCGCCGTCGTCAGGGACGGGTCCATCGCCCCGTCGAGGACCAGCCGGCCGGTGCGCCCGGGGAAGAGCTCGGCGTAGGTCGCGCCGAGGAAGGTGCCGTACGAGGCGCCGACGTAGTGCAGCTTCCGGTCACCGAGCAGCTCGCGCAGGATGTCCATGTCGCGGGCCGTCTCGACGGTCGAGACATGCGGCAGCACGGCACCCGAGCGCTTGGCGCACCCCGCCGCGAAGTTCTTGAAGGCCGCCGCCAGCCGGTCCTGCTCGCGCCGGTCGTCGGGGGTCGTGTCGACCTGGGTGTACGCGTCCATCGCCGGGCCGTCCAGGCACTCGACCGGCTCGCTGTGGGCCACTCCGCGCGGGTCGACGGCCACCATGTCGTACCGGGCGCGCACCGGGGCGGGGTAGCCGATACCGGCGTACCCCTGGAGGTAGCCGACGGCGGAACCGCCGGGCCCGCCCGGGTTCACCAGCAGCGAGCCGATGCGCTTGCCCGGGCCGGTCGCCCTGATCCGGGCCACCGCCAGTCCGATCTGCTTGCCGCCGGGGCGGGCGTAGTCGAGCGGCGCCTTCATGGTGGCGCACTCGAAGTCGGGCACCCCGCACGCCTTCCAGGCCAGCCGCTGGCCGTAGTAGGGCTCCAGCTCCTCCCGGGTCGCGGCGGTGCCCGACGCGGAGGCGGCGGGGGCGGTACCGCCGTCGGTGCAACCGGAGAGGAGCAGGCCGAACGCCGAGAACGCGACGGCGGCGGTACGGAAGAGACGGCGCGAGTCCATTCCCGGAGCGTAGCGGGGCGGGGACGGATTGCGGATCTTCGTACCCGTACGGGTGAATTTCCCCCGGGGTTCTGTTTTCCGTCGCTGTTCGGTCGCTGTTCCCGTGGCCGCGAGGGCTCCCCGGCGGGCGCGGGGCACTTCACGGTCCGTGGCCCACGGCGGCTCGCGCCCCAGGCACGCGGCTCCGGCCCGGTGGCGGCCGGGCCCCGGGGCTCAGCTGGCGCGGAGGGCCATGGTCATCGCCTCCACCGCGAGCAGCGGCGCCACATTGCGGTCCAGCGCCTGGCGGCAGGCGAAGATCGCCTCGATCCGGCGCAGCGTCCGCTCGGGCGCCGACTCCCGGGCGACCCGGTCCAGGGCGTCCCGGACGTCCTCGTTGGCGAGCGCGGCACGGGTGCCGAGCTGAAGCGCCAGCACATCGCGGTAGAACCCGGTCAGGTCGCTGAGCGCCAGGTCCAGACTGTCGCGCTGGGTCCGGGTCCGGCGGCGCTTCTGTTTGTCCTCCAGCTCCTTCATGGCGCCCGCGGTGCCACGCGGCATCCGGCCGCCCTGGGCCGCGCCGAGCGCCGCTCGCAGGTCCTCGGTCTCCTTGGCATCCAGCTCCTCGGACGCCTGGGTCGCGTCCTCCCCCGCCGCGTCGATCAGCTCCTGGGCCGCCTTGAGGCAGCCGCCGATGTCCGCGACGCGCAGCGGGAGCTTCAGGACGGTGGCCCGCCGCGCCCGGGCGCGCTCGTCCGTGGCGAGCCGGCGGGCCCGGCCGATGTGCCCCTGGGTGGCCCGGGCCGCCACCGCCGCGGCTGCAGGCTCGATCCCGTCCCGGCGGACGAGCACCTCGGCCACGGCCTCCACCGGGGGCGTCCGCAGGGTGAGGTGACGGCAGCGGGAACGAATGGTGGGCAGCACGTCCTCCTGGGACGGCGCGCAGAGCAGCCAGACCGTGCGCGGCGCGGGCTCCTCCACGGCCTTCAGCAGCACATTGCCCGCGCCCTCGGTCAGCCGGTCGGCGTCCTCCAGGACGATCACCTGCCAGCGGCCGCCGGCCGGCGAGAGCTGGGCCCGCCGGACCAGCTCGCGGGTCTCCTTGACGCCGATGGAGAGAAGATCGGTGCGGACGATCTCCACATCGGCGTGGGTACCGACGAGGGTGGTGTGGCACCCCTCGCAGAAACCGCAGCCGGGCTCCCCGCCGAGCGCCCGGTCCGGACTGACGCACTGCAGGGCGGCGGCGAACGCCCGGGCGGCGGTGGCCCGTCCGGAGCCCGGCGGCCCGGTGAACAGCCAGGCATGGGTCATCTTGGACGCCTCGGGCGGCGGGGCGCCCCCGGCCACGGCGGTCACGAAGGCGTCCGCGTCCCGGGCGGCGGCGGCCAGCTGCGCCTGGACGCGGTCCTGGCCGACCAGGTCGTCCCATACGGGCACGGGGCACCACCCTTCCGGAGGCATGACGGGAGCGGACCGGGGGCGGGTGAGCCCCCGTACGGACATTGTGGGGCAGGGGTACGACAACCCCTGCCCCACGGCAGGTCAGCGCCGGCGGTCCTCGTCGTCGTGCGGGCCGAGCAGCTCGTCCGCCAGCGACGGCAGATCGTCGAGCGGGGTCTCCTCCGCCCAGTCGGACCGGCGCTTCGGCCGGCCCTCCTCGTCCACCTGCGGCAGCTCCCGGGTCCGCTCGGTCCCTCCGGAGGCCTCCGGTCCGCCGGACGACGTACCGGCGGATGAACCCGGCCGACCGCCGGAGGACGTACCGCCGCCGGACTCCGGACGGCCGCCGCGACCGGGCACCTCGTCCCGGAAGAACCCCGGCGGCACCCGGTCCGCGGCGCTCTCCCGGGCCGGACCGCCCTCCCCGATCGGACCGCCCGGACCTTCCGGCCGGGCCGGACCGTCCGGCCGGACCGGGGGCAGCACCGCCGTCTCGGCGGCGTCGTCCGGGCCGGTGTCCCGGACGGGCGGGAGCACGGCCGTCTCGGCGGCGTCGGCGGCGGAGCCCGCGGAGCCGCGAGCGGCCCGGTCCTCGGACACGGCCGGGGCGTGCGGTTCGCCCGGCTCGTCCTTGCGCATCCGGACGCGGGGAAGCTCCTCCGTCACCTCGTCCTTGCGCATCCGGACCCGAGGCTGGGGCAGCTCCTCGGTCACCGCGTCCCGGCGGTCACCGCGTACGTCCCCGGCACCGCGTACGTCCCCGGAGTCCTCGCGCACGTCCCGGAGGTCTTCGCCCCCGGCGTCCTTGCGCATGTCGACGCGGGGCGCCGGCACCTCCTCGGTCACCTCGTCCGGCCGGACGACCGGGGTGGGCACGGTGATCTCCTCCGGCCGTACCACCGGAGTCGGCACGGTGATCTCACTGGCCGACTCCTCGGCGGCGGCCGACGCAGCGGCCGAAGCAGCTGCCGCCGCCTCCGCCTGGCGCCGCGCCTCCTCGGCGCGCAGCAGGGCCTCCTCGGCCTTCCGCTGCTTCTCCAGCCGGCGCGCCTCGGCCTCCTCCCGGATCCGGACCTGCTCCTCGTGCAGCAGGCGCAACCGCTCCTGCTCCTCGCGGCGGGCCTTCTCCTCGGCCTCCCGGCGCCGGCGCTCCTCCTCCGCCTTGCGGGCGGCCTCCTCGGCAAGGCGGCGCTCCTCCTCCGCCTTCCGCTCGGCCTCCCGTTCGGCCTCGCGCTGCCGGGCCTCTTCCTCCTCCCGGCGCTTGCGCTCCTCCTCCTCGGCCCGCAACCGGGCGAGCTGCTCCTGGCGCTCCCGCTCCAGGCGCTCCTCCTCCGCCTTGCGGGCCGCCTCCTTCTCGGCCTTGCGCCGGGCCGCCTCCTCGGCCGCCCGGCGGGCCTCCTCACGGGCCTTGATCTCGGCCTCGGAGAGCGGCAGCAGCTGGTCGAGACGATGGCGGACGACGGTGGCCACCTCCTCCGGCCGGCGGCCCGCGTCGACCACCAGATAGCGGGAGGAGTCCGCCGCCGCGAGGGCCAGGAAGCCGGCCCGTACCCGCCGGTGGAACTCCGCGGGCTCCGACTCCAGCCGGTCCGGCGCCTCGGTGAACCGCTCCCGGGCCGTCTCCGGGGAGACGTCGAGCAGCACCGTGAGGTGCGGGACCAGCCCACCGGTCGCCCAGCGCGAGATGCGGGCGATCTCGGTCGGGGAGAGGTCCCGGCCGGCGCCCTGGTAGGCCACCGACGAGTCGATGTACCGGTCCGAGATGACCACGGCGCCCCGCGCCAGCGCGGGCCGGACCAGCGAGTCGACGTGCTCGGCGCGATCGGCGGCGTACAGCAGCGCCTCCGCGCGGTTGGAGAGCCCGGCCGACGAGATGTCCAGAAGGATCGAGCGGAGCCGCTTGCCCATGGGGGTGGCCCCCGGCTCGCGGGTGACGACCACCTCGTGGCCCTTGGCCCTGATCCACTCGGCCAGCGTCTCCACCTGGGTGGACTTCCCGGCCCCGTCACCGCCCTCCAGGGCGATGAAGAAGCCGGTGGCGGCGGGTGCCTGCACCGGGTCGGCGCCGCGCAGCGCGTCCAGCAGGTCCCGGCGCAGCGGCACCCCGGAGCGGTCGTCGGCCTTGGCCAGCACCAGGGCGGCGACCGGCAGCAGCAGGGCGCCGACCAGCATCAGGGTGAAGGCGGCGCCGCCGTGGGCGAAGACGAAGTCGCCGCTGGAGAGACGGTGCGGCCCGATCGCGGCGGCGAGCAGCGGGGCGACCAGGGCGCCGAGCGCCACGGCGACCCGGACGACCGCCTGGAGGTGCTCGGTGATCCGGGCCCGGCGGGGCTCCTCGGTCTCCTGATCGATCAGTACGTGTCCGGTGTTGGCGGCGACACCGGCCGCGTACCCGGCGCCCAGCGCCAGGAAGAGCACCGTCGCCAGGTCGGGCACCAGGCCCATGGCGAGCAGCGCCGCCCCGGTCGCGGTCAGCGCCAGGGCGAGCAGCCGGCGGCGGGAGAGCGCGGGCAGTACGGCCCCGGCGGTGCGGATGCCTGCCCCGGTACCGCCGGTCAGGGCGAGGACGAGGAGCGCGTACGCGACCGGCCCGCCGCCCAGGTCACCGCCGTGCAGCACGGCGACGGCGGCGGCGGAGGCGATCGCCCCGGCCACCGCCGCGCAGGCGAGCACCAGCAGCGGTACGGCTCCGGTACGGCCCCGCTCCGCCGCGCCCCCGGACACCGGCCGGCGCAGCCCCTCCAGCGGCGAGCGCGGGCGCGGCGCGGGGAGCCCGGGCAGTTCCAGGGAGGTGAGGACCGAGACGGAGGCGGCGAAGAGCCCCGCGGCGACGTACGAGCCCAGGGCGGCCTGGTGGAGCGTGAACCACTCGACGCCCGTCCCGAGCAGGTTGCCGATCAGGGTGGCGACCAGCAGCGTGACGGCGGCGCCGGGGATCGTGGCGAAGCTCGTGCGCAGGGAGAGGCGGCGCAGCGCGTCCAGGTGGTCCGGCAGCGGGCGCACCGCGGCGCCCTCCGGCGGCGGCGCGGGCAGCAGGGCGGGAGCGGCGCTCTCCCGGGCGACCGTCCAGAACCGCTCGGCGACGCCGGCCAGGAACACCGTCCCCAGCAGGAAGGCGAGCGCCAGGCCCGGCGTCCAGTCGAGCCACAGCGGGGCGACGACCAGCAGCGCCACCCGCACTCCGTCGGCGGCGACCATGGTCCAGCGCCGGTCCAGCGGCCCGCCGGGCGTGGTCAGGGTGGTCAGCGGCCCCAGCAGTACGGCTCCGAAGAGCACCGTGGCCAGCACCCGCGCCCCGAAGACCGCGGCGACCGCGAAGGCCGCGCCCCGGTACCCGCCGCCGAACGCGTCCTCGGCGACCGCCGCCTGGAGCGCGAGCAGCACCAGGACGAGCAGGGCGAGGGCGTCACCGATCCCGCCCACGAGTTGCGCGCTCCACAATCGCCGCAACGGCTGCTGGCGCAACAGGGCCCGCACGGCACGCTCGCGGGAGTCCGCGGCGAGGGCGGCGTCGGTGTCCGAGGTGGGGCTCAGGACCGTTGGCTGCTCGGCTCGCGTCATCCCCTCAGCCTATCCGGCGGGGCCGACACCCAGTCGTCCCCGCCCGAACACGTGCACGGCCCGGGCCGTCACGGCGCCCGGCACCCCGGCCGCCGGGCGCTCACCGCCGGGCGCCGACCCCACGACCGCCGGCGCCCGGCGGCGCCGGCGGCCACCACGGCGACCGCTTCCGGGCGACCCGGGAACAACCCGGGGCGCCCGGAAACAACCCGTCGGCAGCGCACGAACAGGAACGGTCCGCCCGGCACCGGACACACGGCGACGACAGCTCCGGCGCACAGCGGCCGACCGCCCGGCCGATCGGCGCACGGCACCCGGCCGCCAGTCGCCCGGCGCACGGCCTCCGCCCCCTGGGCCCGGTCACCCGGCGCAGGGCCTCCGCCCCCGGGCCCCGGTCGCCCGGCGCCCGGCGACGCACCGCCCGGCGCCCGGCGTCGAGCCGTCAGCGCCGAGCCACCCTTCACCGGCATCCGGCTGATCATGCGCCCGGATGCGGGCACTGCCCAGCACCACCCGGAGCCCTCCGGCCCCGCCCGGCACAGGCCCCGCCCGGCACCCGGCACCCGGCACCCGGCACGCGGCACGCAACCGGATGCGAGCACCACCCGGCGCCGCGCGGAACCTCCCGGGTCCGCCTGGAAGCGGGCCCGGTACCGGGCCGGACCGACGCCCGGAAATCCGAGCGCGGGCCGAGCCCCCCCAAGGAAGCCCCGGGGGTCATCCGGCCGGGCCTACTCCTCGCCCGCGCCCCGCTGCTCGGCGGCCGCACCCGTGCCCGAGCCGGCGGCGGACGCGGCACGCGCCGACGACGCGGCGGTGGTGGTCTTCTTCGCCGCCGTCTTCTTGGCGGCCGCCGTGGTGCTCTTCTTGGCCGTCGCCGTCTTTTTCGCGGCCGTCTTCTTGGCCGGAGCCTTCTTCGCGGTGGCGGTCTTCTTGGCCGGGGCCTTCTTCGCCGCCTTCTTGGCGGTCTTCTTGGCCGGGCCCTTCGCCCGCTTCTCCGCGAGCAGCTCGTACCCGCGCTCCGGTGTGATCGTCTCCACGCTGTCGCCGGTCCGCAGTGTCGCGTTGGTCTCGCCGTCCGTGACGTACGGACCGAACCGGCCGTCCTTGACCACCACCGGACGCTCGCTCACCGGGTCGGTGCCCAGCTCCTTCAGCGGCGGCTTGGCGGCCGCCCGGCCCCGCTGCTTGGGCTGCGCGTAGATCGCGAGCGCCTCCTCCAGCGTGATGGTGAAGAGCTGCTCCTCGTCGGTCAGCGAGCGGGAGTCCGTCCCCTTCTTCAGATACGGGCCGTACCTGCCGTTCTGCGCGGTGATCTCCACGCCCTCCGGGTCGGCGCCCACCACCCGGGGCAGCGACATCAGCCGCAGGGCGTCCTCCAGGGTGACCGTGTCCAGGCTCATGGTCTTGAAGAGCGAGGCGGTGCGCGGCTTCACCGCGTTCTTGCCGGTCTTCGGGGTGCCCTCGGGCAGCACCTCGGTGACATACGGGCCGTACCGGCCGTCCTTGGCGACGATGGCGTGCCCGGTCGACGGGTCCGTGCCCAGCTCGAAGTCGCCGCTCGGCTTGGCCAGCAGTTCCTCGGCGTACTCCACCGAGAGCTCGTCCGGCGCCAGGTCCTCCGGGACGTCGGCGCGCTGGTGGCCCTCCGCGTCCTTCTCGCCGCGCTCGACGTACGGGCCGTAGCGGCCGACCCGGAGCACGATGTCGTTGCCCACCGGGAAGGAGGAGATCTCCCGGGCGTCGATCGCGCCCAGGTCGGTGACCAGTTCCTTCAGCCCGCCGAGGTGGTCGCCGTCGCCGTTGCCCGCCGCGGCGGCGGCACCGGCGGCGGGGTCGCCCTCGCCGAAGTAGAAGCGCTTCAGCCACGGCACGGCCTGCGCCTCGCCGCGCGCGATCCGGTCGAGGTCGTCCTCCATCCGCGCGGTGAAGTCGTAGTCGACCAGCCGGCCGAAGTGCTTCTCCAGCAGATTGACCACGGCGAAGGAGAGGAAGGACGGCACGAGTGCCGTGCCCTTCTTGAAGACATAGCCGCGGTCGAGGATGGTGCCCAGGATCGAGGCGTACGTCGAGGGGCGCCCGATCTCGCGCTCCTCCAGCTCCTTGACGAGCGAGGCCTCGGTGTAGCGGGCGGGCGGCTTGGTGGCGTGCCCGTCCGCGGTGATCTCCTCGGCGGTCAGCGCGTCGCCCTCCGCGACCTGCGGCAGCCGGCGCTCACGGTCGTCGAGCTCGGCGTTGGGGTCGTCGGCCCCCTCCACATACGCCTTCATGAAGCCGTGGAAGGTGATCGTCTTGCCGGACGCGGTGAACTCGGCGTCCCGGCCGTCGCTCGCCCGGCCGCCGATCCGCACGGTGACCGAGTTGCCGGTGGCGTCCTTCATCTGGGAGGCGACGGTCCGCTTCCAGATCAGCTCGTACAGCTTGAACTGGTCGCCGGTGAGACCGGTCTCGGCGGGGGTGCGGAAACGGTCGCCCGACGGGCGGATGGCCTCGTGCGCCTCCTGCGCGTTCTTCACCTTGCCCGCGTAGACGCGCGGCGCGGCCGGCAGGTAGTCGGCGCCGTAGAGCTGCGTGACCTGCGAGCGGGCGGCCGCCACGGCGGTGTCGGAGAGCACCGTGGAGTCGGTACGCATATAGGTGATGAAGCCGTTCTCGTACAGCTTCTGCGCGACCTGCATCGTCGCCTTCGCCCCGAAGCCGAGCTTGCGGCTCGCCTCCTGCTGGAGCGTGGTGGTGCGGAACGGCGCGTAGGGCGAGCGGCGGTACGGCTTGGACTCGACCGAGCGGACGCCGAACGCGGTGTCGGCGAGCGCGGCGGCCAGCGCGCGGGCGCTGGCCTCGTCCAGGTGGAGCACCTGGCCGGTCTTGAGCCGGCCGTCCGGGCCGAAGTCGCGGCCCTGGGCGACCCGCCGGCCGTCGACCGAGGCCAGCCGGGCCACCAGGTTCGCCGGGTCGGAGGCGTCGCCGGTCCGGCCGGTACCGAAGGTGCCGGTCAGGTCCCAGTACTCGGCGGAGCGGAAGGCGATCCGCTCCCGCTCGCGCTCCACCACCAGCCGGGTGGCGACGGACTGCACCCGGCCGGCCGACAGCCGGGGCATGACCTTCTTCCACAGCACCGGCGAGACCTCGTAGCCGTACAGCCGGTCGAGGATGCGGCGGGTCTCCTGGGCGTCGACCATCCGCTGGTTCAGCTGGCGCGGGTTGGCGACGGCGGCGCGGATCGCGTCCTTGGTGATCTCGTGGAAGACCATCCGGTGGACGGGGACCTTGGGCTTCAGGACCTCCAGCAGATGCCAGGCGATGGCCTCGCCCTCGCGGTCCTCATCGGTGGCGAGGTAGAGCTCGTCGGACTCCGCGAGCTGTTCCTTCAACTTGCGGACCTGGGCCTTCTTGTCCGCGTTGACGACGTAGATGGGCTGGAAGTCGTGCTCGACGTCCACCCCGAGGCGGCGCACCTCACCGGTGTACTTCTCGGGCACCTCGGCGGCGCCGTTGGGGAGGTCGCGGATGTGCCCGACGCTCGCCTCGACGACATAGCCGGGGCCGAGGTAGCCCTTGATCGTCTTCGCCTTGGCAGGCGACTCGACGATGACGAGTCGGCGGCCGCCCTGTGCGGTCTCGCTGGTCGGGGACAACTTGGCTCTTCTCTCCGGTCGACGCTCGGTGGCAGGTGCGGAGCGGTCGGTCGTACCACGCGCACTGCCGTGACGCTGCTGTCGCTGCGGAGTGTGACGGTACAACCCGCCGCCGTGTCAAACGGCGAAAGCCCGCAACGGCCACTCGAACGGTAACCCGAGTCCTGGCATTCCTGCCGCCCGGACTCCTCAGAAGCTCCCTGCCCTGACCGGAGCCGCCCATTCCGCCGCGTACCGGGGAAGGGGGGTGCGAACGCTCAGATCCGGCCGAAGCACCACACCCCGAGAATCACGAAGGCCGCGCCCAGCGTCACGGCGAAGGTGGCCGCCGCGGCCGGGGCGGTGCCCAGGGCCACCGGCACCCGGTGCAGGGTGCGTGCCCCCGTCCACACCAGCAGCCCGGCACCGAACAGTGTGAACGCCAGCCCGGCGAAGATGGCCGGTCCCGTCTCCATGTCGTACCCCGTTCCGCTCCTCGGACCTTTCGGATGTCCCCGAGGGGGAGGCTGACACCTCCGGACATCGGCGGCGCGAATTGCGGGTGAACGGAACGCGAGCCGCCCCCGGTTTCACCCGCCCGGCGCCGCCGGGGGCCGCCCCCCGCACCGCGCCGGCGGCCCCGTCCGCCTCCGGCACACCCGCGGCCCGGGCCCCGCCGGTCCGACGGACCCCGCGCGGCCCGTACGATCCCGTGCGGCCCCGCGCGGGTCCCCTCACCCGGTCGCGGCGGGCGGCTCCAGGAAGCCCTCCGCCACCAACAGCCGGATGGCCTCGGGGGTGCGGTCCCGGAGCAGCACCGGGTCCTCCCCCATCAGCTGGGCGATCGCGTCCAGGATCCGTCCGGCGCTGAGCGTCCCGTCGCAGACCCCGGCGAAGCCGGCGGCGACCGCGTCCACCTTGGTGGCCCGGCGCATGCCCCGGTTCTGCCGGAGCAGCACGTGCTCCGGGTCCTCCGCCCCCGGCAGTCCCACCTGCTCCTGCACCACCTCGGGGGCGAGCAGGAAGTGCGTCTCCAGCAGGGCCGCGTCGTCATGGGCGCGCAGGAAGTCCTGGCGCGCGAAGTGCGCTCGTACGGTCTCGCCCAGCGGCTGCTCCACCGGGTGCGGCCACTCCTCGGTCACGATCGACGGCTCGGCCGCGCCCGACTTGCGCAGGGTGATCCAGCCGAAGCCGACCGCCCTGGTCCGCCGCGCCTCGAACTCGTCCAGCCAGGCTCCGTACAACTCCGCGTACCGTGCCGGGTCGTCGCGGTGGTCCCCGGCGTCCCGCAGCCACAGCTCGGCGTACTGGGTGACGTCCTGCACCTCGCGCTGGACGATCCAGGCGTCGCAGCCGGGCGGCACCCAGGAACGGAGCCGGTCCTGCCAGTCCTCGTCCGCCACGTGCTGCCAGTTGGCCAGAAAGTGCGCGTACCCCCCTTCGTTGAGCCGGTCGCCCGCCTGCCGCACCAGGGTCCGGCACAGGTCGTCCCCGCCCATGCCGCCGTCCCGGTAGGTGAGGCGGGCACCGGGCGAGATGACGAACGGCGGGTTGGAGACGATCAGGTCGTACATCTCCGACCCCACCGGCGCGAAGAGCGAGCCGGCGCGCAGATCGGCCTCGGGGGCACCGGAGAGCGCCAGCGTGAGCCGGGTGAACTCCAGCGCCCGGGGGTTGAGGTCGGTCGCCGTCACCCGGATGGCCTGCTGTGCGGCGTGCAGCGCCTGGATACCGGAGCCGGTCCCGAGGTCCAGCGCGGCGGCGACGGGCATGCGCACGGTGAGGCCGGCGAGCGTGGTGGACGCTCCGCCGACGCCCAGCACCACCCCCTCGGCCCGGCCGCTCGCCCCGCCGGCGCCGCCGACCGAGCAGCCGAGGTCGGAGACGACGAACCAGTCCTCGCCCTCGGGACCGCCGTACGGGCGAATGTCCACGGTGGCGGCGACCTCCCCGCCCGGACACTCGGTCACCCATCCGTCCGCGAGCGCCTCGTCCAGCGGCAGGGCGGCGCGGGCCCGGTCGGGCGCCACCGGGCGCTGGAGCAGGAAGAGCCGGACGAGCGTGTCGAGCGGGCCGTCCCCCCGGGTGGCGCGCAGGGCGGGCACCGTCTCGCCGCGGGCGAGGGCGGCGTAGGCGGCGGCGCCGAGCCGCTCCAGCAGGCCGTCGGCGGTGAAGTCGGCGGCGAGCAGGGCTGCGCGGAGGCGGTCGGCGCGCGCGGGCACCGGGAGGCTGGCGGTAAGGCTGGTCGTACTCACCCGCTCATTGTGACCACGACCACGGAGGGAAGACGAGCGGCCCGGCCTTCCTGTGGAAAACCGGGCCGCCCGGACCCGGACGACGGCCGGCCTGTGGACAACCCGGCGGTGAACACCCCCACAGCTCGCCAACCTCCGGCCCGGCGGCCTGTCAGCCTGTCAGCCCATCGGCTCGTCGGCCGCGGCCGCCGGTCCGTCAGCCGTCAGCCGTCAGCCGCCAGCCGCCAGCCGTCAGCCGTCAGCCGCCGGCCATCGGCCACCCGCCGGCGGTCGCCCGTCACTCGCCGCCGGCCGTCAGTCGGCCGAGGCGGAGGCCGAGGCGCTCGTCTTCACCGGCGCCGAGGGCTTGGCCGAACCGGCGGACGAGGCGGACGCCTTCGCGGAAGCGGAGGCGGAGGCCGGACCCGCGGCCGGGGCGGAGGCGGACGACGAGGCACTCGCACCCGGCTTGGCCGACGGGGCGGAGGCGGTCCTGGAGGGCGACGCCTGGGCCTTCTGGCAGCCGGGCTGCTTGGCCATGGCCTGGCCGAGCCGGCCGGACTGCAGCTTCGACAGCGCGTCCTGGTCCATCTTCTCGATCTTCTTCAGCCCGTCCGCGACCCCCTGGAGGCCGTCCGCGAACTTCTGCTGGTTCTTCGGGTCGAGCGCGTCGACCTGCTTCTTCAGCCCCTGGTACGCCGCGGCGGTGGCGTTGAGCTCCTTGACCGCGTCCTGCTGGACGGAGTCGCCGTTGTCGACCGGCGGGCTGCCGGCGTCCTGGACGGCCTTGGCCAGCGCCTTGTCGGCGTCCGCGATGTCCTGGAACGCCTTGGAGTCGGCCGACTGGATGTCGGCGGGGCGGCCGTCCGCCGCGGTCGAGATGATGGCCTGCTGGGCGTCGGCCCGCTTCTGGATCTGCGGACGTGCCTGGTCGCAGACCTTCTTGGCCCAGGCGTCCACCTTCCCACCGCTGTCGTCGTCATCATCACTGCAGCCCGACAGCGCGAGTACCAGCACCGCACCGCCGGACAGTGCGGCCGCAAGCTTCTTGTTCACCGGTTTGGTCCCTTCCGAGGCTCTCGGCCCCGGAACATACACGCCACCCGGGTGACTCTCGTATGCCGTACGACCGCTATGTACGTCATTGCAGCCATTTGCACCAAGAGAGAGACGGGTCACCCCGGGCACTCCGGAGGCGTACGGGACGTCAGCACGCCCCGCACGCCTCCCCGATGACCACCAGTCACACCGGTGACCCGCCGGCTGGAACCGGGGCTAGGGCACCGAGGCGTGGCCCGGGGCCCGCCGCGGAGTGCTGCCCCCGCCGTCGACCGCGACGGGGCGGCGCTTGGAGACGTACACCGCGCCGACGATCACCACGGCGGCGAACACCGCCACCACGGCACGGACGGCCGGGCTCGCGTCCACGCCGTAGCTGAACTGCACGACGGCGGGCGCGATGAGCAGCGCCACCAGGTTCATGACCTTGAGCAGCGGGTTGATCGCCGGTCCCGCGGTGTCCTTGAAGGGATCGCCCACGGTGTCCCCGATCACGGTCGCGGCGTGCGCCTCGCTGCCCTTGCCGCCGTGGTGGCCGTCCTCCACCAGCTTCTTGGCGTTGTCCCAGGCGCCCCCGGAGTTGGCGAGGAAGACCGCCATCAGGGTGCCGGTGCCGATGGCGCCCGCGAGGTACGCGCCGAGAGCGCCGACACCGAAGGTGAACCCGACCGCGATGGGGGCCATCACGGCGAGCAGCCCCGGGGTCGCGAGCTCCCGGAGCGCGTCCTTGGTGCAGATGTCCACGACCCGTCCGTACTCCGGCTTCTCGGTGTGGTCCATGATCCCGGGGTGGTCGCGGAACTGCCGCCGGACCTCGAAGACCACGGCCCCCGCGGAGCGTGAGACGGCGTTGATGGCGAGCCCGGAGAAGAGGAAGACCACGGCCGCCCCGAGCACCAGTCCCACCAGGTTGTTGGGCTGGGAGATGTCCATGCTCAGATTGGTCTCGGTGGCCCGGGCGCCCACGTCCACGACGGCGGTGGCGATGGCGTCCCGGTAGGAGCCGAAGAGCGCGGCGGCCGCCAGCACCGCCGTGGCGATGGCGATGCCCTTGGTGATCGCCTTGGTGGTGTTGCCCACGGCGTCGAGGTCGGTGAGAACCTGCGCCCCGGCTCCCTGCACGTCACCGGACATCTCCGCGATGCCCTGGGCGTTGTCGGAGACCGGTCCGAAGGTGTCCATGGCGACGATCACACCCACCGTGGTGAGCAGCCCCGTTCCCGCCAGGGCGACGGCGAAGAGGGCCAGGGTGATCGACGCGCCGCCGAGCAGGAAGGTCCCGTAGACGGAGAGTCCGATCAGCAGCGCCGTGTAGACGGCGGACTCCAGCCCGATGGAGATGCCCGCGAGGACGACGGTGGCAGGTCCGGTCAGCGAGGACGTGCCGATGTCCCGCACGGGGCGGCGGCTGGTTTCGGTGAAGTATCCGGTGAGCTGCTGGATCAGCGCGGCGAGCACGATGCCGATGGCCACGGCGACCAGGGCGAGGATCCGGGGGTCGCCGTCGTGCGCCAGGATCGCCGGGTCGGTCACGCCGTCCAGGGCGGCGTAGGACGAGGGCAGGTGGAGGAAGACCGCGACCGCCACCAGGGCCAGCGAGATGAAGGCGGAGATGAAGAAGCCGCGGTTGATGGCGGTCATACCGCTGCGGTCGGAGCGGCGGGGGGCGACCGCGAAGATTCCGGCCATCGCGGTGAGCACCCCGATCGCCGGGACGATCAGCGGGAAGGCGAGACCGAGATCCCCGAAGGCCGCCTTGCCCAGGATCAGCGCCGCGACCAGGGTCACGGCATAGGACTCGAACAGGTCGGCGGCCATGCCGGCGCAGTCGCCCACGTTGTCCCCGACGTTGTCCGCGATGGTGGCGGCGTTGCGCGGGTCGTCCTCGGGGATGCCCTGCTCGACCTTGCCCACCAGGTCGGCACCGACGTCGGCGGCCTTGGTGAAGATGCCGCCGCCGACCCGCATGAACATCGCGATGAGCGCGGCACCGAGGCCGAACCCCTCCAGCACCTTGGGCGCGTCCGCGGCGTAGACGAGCACGACGCAGGAGGCACCGAGCAGGCCGAGCCCCACCGTGCACATGCCGACCACGCCACCGGTGCGAAAAGCGATCTTCATGGCCCGATGGGCGACGGTGGTGAGATCCCTTTCCGGCGCTCCGGCGGCCGGAGTGGCCTCCCGGGCGGCCGCCGCCACCCGTACATTGCTGCGTACGGCGAGACGCATACCGAGGTATCCGGTGACCGCCGAGAAAAGCGCGCCCACCAGAAAGAAGAGCGAGCGGCCCCAGCGCTGTGTCCCGTTGTCGGCGGGCAGCAGCAGAAGGAGGAAGAACACCACGACGGCGAAGATCCCGAGCGTCCGCATCTGCCGCGTCAGATAGGCGTTGGCGCCCTCCTGGACGGCGGCCGCGATCTTCTTCATGGAGGCGGTGCCCTCGCCCGCGGCCAGCACCTGCCGTACGAGCAGCTGGGCGACGACCAGGGCGGCCAGCGCCACCCCGGCGATGACGATCACGATGATCCGGTTCTCGCCGGTGAGCACCGCGGCGGCGAGCGAGCTGGAGTGTTCGGTTTGTTCGGTCAGCCGTGAGAAGTCGAGCCCCGCCATTCGTCCTCCTTGACGTCAGAAGAGCTCAAGATGTGGACGGATTGTAGGGAGCATGACCCGATCGAGACAGAGTGCCGTAGAACAGAATCGACCGGTACTCGACGTACGGCAAATGATCGACGGACTTCATTCACCCGCTGGGAGTAATACCGACCTGCGCGTGCGCCGTCACGAATGATCGAACGGCGACCCCGCACCGCGCCCGCAAAAGGATCACGGGGGAATGGGGAATGGCCCGGAAACACCGGAAGACCCCCGCCGACGGAGCCTTCCGGTGATCTTCGAAGGCTTCCGGTGTGCGCGTCGTGTCGTCCGGTGTACGCGCACGGGTGCGGGGATGCGGGATACGGGCCCGGGTTCGCGAAGGGCATCGGCGTACGGCGGTGTGTGTACGGGCCGGCCGGGGCCCACGCCCTCCGCGAGCCCCCGGCGGCTCTCCGGGGACCGGCTCGTGGCTCACCCTTGAGGCCCGGTCGACTCGCCGGGGTCCCGAGCGCGCGTGAGCACCGGGGCAGCCGCACGCGTCCGCGCCGGTCTCGGCGGGGATTCCGCCGGTCCAGGGAGCTCCCGGACAACAGTCTGGATTACGGGCCCGGGCACGGAGAAGCCCCTCGGAGGGTCCTCCCGCCTTCCCTGCCCCTGCGGATCCCCAGCACCCCACTCACCCTCGGGGCCGTCGGCTTCTCCGGGGTCAGCGGTCAGCGGGTCGGTAGGTCAGAGGGTCAGAGGGTCAGAGGGTCAGAGAAGGGTCGTCGGAGAAGTGGTGGGCCAGCTCATCCGGATGACCCCGCCCCGCTCGCCGGCGGAGACCTCCATGTCGTCCACGAGACCACTGATCACGGCGAGGCCCATCTCGTCCTCGCCCTCGGCGTCGTCGAACTGCTCCGCCGGTGCCGCGTCCCGGCTGCCCGGCACCCCGGCGGCATCCGCCGCGGCGACGCCGGCGCCCGGCACCTCGTCGCCGACCTCGATGGAGAAGGTCTTCTCCTCCTCGGTCAGCACCACCCGCACCGGTGAGGTCACGTCGTTGCTGCGGTGGAGTCCGACCGCACGGGAACACGCCTCGCCCACGGCCAGCCTGACCTCGTCCAGCACCGCCTCGTCCACGCCGGCCCGGCGCGCCACGGCGGCGGCCACCAGACGGGCCGTCCTGACGTGCTCGGGCTGGGCGCTGAAGCGGAGTTCGACGGTGGCCATGCTGTCCCCCTCGGACGTACGAGCCTGTGTGCCACGGGACCGGGCCGACTGCCCGGTGCCCCTGCTCCCGGTGCTCCCGGCGAGCCCCGGAACACCGCCCGGCGGCGATACGGGTCACCTCCGGGAGCGGTGCCACACCCGCGTCCCGGCACGGCACCGGTCCGGTGGCGCGGACGTACGGTCCGGTCCGCGCACGGACGGTCCGACGACCGGGCCCGCACCGTCCGGGACGGCCGGGGCCGCCCCGAACAGCAGGGCCATGGAGCACACGGCGGGCGCCGGGCCCGGCGCCCGGCCGCCCGGGGCCGGACGTACCGCCTCAGTCGGTGGCCTCGATGGCCTCTTCCACCGTGGTGTGGATTGGGAACACCTTGGTCAGACCGGTGATCCGGAAGATCTTCAGAATGCGCTCCTGGTTGCAGACCAGGCGCAGCGAGCCCTCGTGCGCGCGGACGCGCTTGAGGCCGCCCACGAGCACGCCGAGGCCGGTCGAGTCGAGGAAGTCCACGCCCTCCATGTCGACGACCAGGTGATAACTGCCGTCGTTCACCAACTCGACCAACTGCTCGCGCAGCTTGGGCGCGGTATACACATCAATCTCGCCACCGACCTCGACGACCGTACGGTCGCCGCCAGGGCCGGTCACATTGCGAGTCGACAGGGACAGGTCCACGGATCCTCCAGCACCTTGCTATCGAGCGGTCGCCCCTCGGGTCTCCCCGACGGAGCCAGGGGACGGATCGCCAGCCGCGATGGCATTCAATCACTTACCAGCAGCCATGCACGACGCCTTGGGAGCATTGTCCGTCACGCCAGTGACACACTCGGTGCCGATGGCCATGAATCACCGCCCCAGTCGACCGCCCGGGAACGGGGAAAGCCGCCCCTCCCCCGGTGCCGTCCTCGACCGGCTCGCCGCAGGAGCGAACCGGGCTGCGCGCATCACTCATACGGAGCACCTGCCCCCGAGGGAGGGCAGGCATGCCCTCTGGCCCGCGCGTATCCGACCTGAAGTGATCAAGGCCCTGCGCGACTGCGGCATCGACCATCCGTGGGAGCACCAGGCGGCCGCCGCCGACCATGCCCTGGACGGCGAGTCGGTGGTCATCGCCACCGGAACCGCCTCGGGCAAGTCGCTGGCCTATCTGCTGCCGGTGCTGTCCACCCTGCTCGACGGGTCCGAGGCGGCCAACGGCCGGGGCGCGACCGCCCTGTACCTCGCTCCCACCAAGGCGCTCGCGGCCGATCAGCGGCGGGCGGTGCGGTCCCTGGCCGCGCCGCTGGGAAACCGGATCCGCCCCGCCGTGTACGACGGCGACACCCCCGTGGAGGAGCGGGAGTGGGTCCGCCAGTACGCCAACTACGTCCTGACCAACCCCGACATGCTCCACCGGGGCATACTCCCCTCCCATCCGCGCTGGTCCGCCTTTCTGCGGGCGCTGCGCTTCGTGGTCGTCGACGAGTGCCACACCTACCGCGGGGTCTTCGGCTCGCACGTCGCCCAGGTACTGCGCCGGCTGCGCCGACTCTGCGCCCGGTACGGCTCCGAGCCGGTCTTCCTCCTCGCCTCCGCCACCGCCGCCCGGCCGGCCGACGCCGCCGGACGGCTGACCGGGCTTCCGGTGACCGAGGTCGCGGACGACGCCTCGCCCCGGGGCGAGCTGGTCTTCGCCCTCTGGGAGCCGCCGCTCACCGCACTGGAGGGCGAGCGCGGTGCCCCGGTGCGCCGCACCGCCACCGCGGAGACCGCCGACCTCCTCACCGATCTGACCGTCCAGGGCGTCCGCTCCGTGGCCTTCGTACGCTCCCGGCGCGGCGCCGAGCTCATTTCCGTCATCGCCCAGGAGCGGCTGGCCGAGGTGGACCGCTCCCTGGCCCGCCGGGTCGCCGCCTACCGGGGCGGCTATCTGCCGGAGGAGCGCCGCGCCCTGGAGCGCGCCCTGCACTCCGGGGAACTGCTCGGGCTGGCCGCGACCACCGCCCTGGAGCTGGGCATCGACGTGTCCGGACTGGACGCCGTGGTCATCGCCGGCTATCCGGGCACCCGGGCCTCGCTCTGGCAGCAGGCGGGCCGGGCCGGCCGCTCCGGGCAGGGGGCGCTCGCCGTGCTCGTGGCCCGGGACGACCCGCTGGACACCTTCCTGGTCCATCACCCGGAGGCGCTCTTCCGGCAGCCCGTGGAGTCCACCGTGCTGGACCCGGACAACCCGTATGTGCTCGCGCCCCATCTGTGCGCCGCCGCCGCGGAGCAGCCGCTCACCGAGGACGACCTGCCGCTCTTCGGACCGGCCGCGCCGGGGCTGCTGCCCCAGCTGGAGGCGGCCGGACTGCTGCGCCGGCGGGCCTCCGGCTGGTACTGGACGCGCCGGGAACGTGCCGCCGACCTCGCGGACATCCGGGGCGCGGGCGGCAGCCCGGTGCGGATCGTCGAGGAGGGCACCGGCCGGCTGCTCGGCACCGTGGACGAACCCGCCTCCCACGGCGCCGTCCACGAGGGCGCCGTCCATCTGCACCAGGGCCGCACGTATCTGGTGCGCCGGCTGGACCTGAAGGACTCGGTGGCGCTGGTGGAGGAGGCGAACCCGCCGTACTCGACGACCGCCCGCGACACCACCGCCATCGCGGTACTGGAGACCGACGCCGAGGTCCCCTGGGGCCGGGGACGGCTCTGCTACGGCTCCGTCGAGGTCACCAACCAGGTGGTCTCCTTCCTGCGCCGCCGTCTCATCACGGGCGAGGTGCTCGGTGAGACCAAGCTGGACCTGCCGCCACGCATACTCCGCACCCGTGCCGTGTGGTGGACGGTCACCGAGGACCAGCTGGACGCGGCCCGGGTGAATCCGGAACAGCTGGGCGGCGCCCTGCACGCCGCCGAGCACGCCTCCATCGGTCTGCTGCCGCTCTTCGCCACCTGCGACCGCTGGGACATCGGAGGTGTGTCCGTACCACTGCACCCCGACACCCTGCTGCCCACGGTCTTCGTGTACGACGGCCATCCCGGGGGCGCCGGATTCGCGGAGCGCGCCTTCCGCACCGCACGGGACTGGCTCACCGCCACCCGGGACGCCATCGCCTCCTGCGAGTGCGTGGCCGGCTGCCCGTCCTGTGTGCAGTCGCCCAAGTGCGGCAACGGCAATGACCCGCTGCACAAGCGGGGAGCGGTGCGCCTGCTCACCGAACTGCTCCGGGGCGCACCGCCCACGCCCTGACGGACGCTCGCCCACGGGCCGGGCGGCGGCCCGGTACCCGGGGTCGAACCCGCCACGGCCGCGCCCGTCACCGCCGGGCCGGCCGCCGCCGAGCCGGCCCGAGGCCCCGTACCCGAGGCCGGGCCCGCCGGATCGACAAGACCAGTCCCCGCAACCGGGCCCGCCGGGCCGCTCCCCGCTGCCGGGCCCGCGCGCGACCTGCTCTCGGGCGTGTAGGGCCCGAAGCGCGAGCGGACGGTGACCTCGGCGGTCTCGCCGCGCAGACCGCAGCCCGTCAGCTCCGCGCCCTGGGCCCGGGCGACCCGGGCGGCGGCCCGGCAGGCGTGGCCGGCGCCCCACAGCGCCCGGTCGGCCGCCGCGAGCGCCGCGAGGTCGGCGGCGCCGGCCGCCCGGTGCCGTGCGGCCACCGCCTGGCCCAGGGCGAGGACGGCCGCGAACACGGTGCCCAGGACCGTCGCCGCCATGGCCACCCATACGGTCGCGGAGCCCCGGTCGCGGCCGCTCACGGGGTGACTCCGACCGTCTCCTCGGCGAGCGCCGCCGCCTCCGCGTGGAGGGTCAGGGCCAGCGAACCCGGCCCCGGGGTCGGCGCCTCCACCCGGACCCGCCACAGGTCACCGGCGCGCTCCACCGCCACCCGGGCGCCGTCCGGGGCGGCCGCCCGGGCGGCGGCCGCGGCGGCCGCGGCCGGCTCCGAGCGGGCCGCCGCGCGCGCCCCGGCCCGTGCCGCGTCCACGCACCGGATCTGCGCGGCGGCGGCCGTGAGTGCCCAGACCAGCGCCATGGTGAGCACCAGCAGGGCGGGCACCGTGACCGCGGCCTCGGCGGTGACCGCGCCCTGGTCGCGCGGCCTCCGGCCCGGCCGTGCCCGGGAGGCCCCGCCCGGTCGGCCGGACCGGTCAGAACTGGGCATTGAGTGCCTTGCCGATCAGCGACTGCAAACCGCTGGAGACCGTGTCGCTGGTGACGATCCGGTAGAGCACGGCGGCGAAGGCGCAGGCCGCGATGGTGCCCATGGCGTATTCGGCTGTGGTCATGCCGGTGTCCTGGCCGGAGGGACGCATCCGGGCCCCGAGCCACGCCCGGATCCGCCGGTACCGGAAGCGCACATCGGCTCCCTGAATCGCCCCGGCCCGCTTCTCGTTCTCCATGGTGACCTCCATCGGTTGTCGTTCTCCTTTCTCCCGCGCCACGCGGGCGCGGGGGTCAAGCGCGCGTCCTGGGCTTCGGGCTCCGGTGGGTCCGGGCCACCCGCGAGGTGGCCGGGCGCCCCCGGAGGTCCGGCCCCGCTACCACCGCTCACAACAGCCCGCTCGCCAGTCCGACGACCACCGGAGCCACGCCGACGGCCAGAAAGGCGGGCAGGAAGCACAGCCCCACCGGCGCCGTCATCAGCACCTGGGCCCGCTGTGCCCGGGCGGCGCCCCGGCGGCCCCGCTCGGCCCGGAGCCCGGTGGCCAGCCGGGCGACGCCATCGGCGGCCGGGGCGCCCGAGGCATCCGCCCGCTCCAGGCAGCGGGCCAGCGGCCCGGCACCCGGCAGGGCGCCCAGACGGGCCCATGCCTCGGTCGGTTCGCCGCCGAGTCGCAGCTCGGCCGCGGCCCGGGCCAGCCGGTCGCCCAGCGGCCCGCCCAGGGAGCGTCCGACCGCGTCGGCCGCCTGCTGGGGGCCGGCCCCGGCCGAGAGGCACGCCGCCAGCAGATCCGCCGCCAGCGGAAGCCGGCGTTCCGCGTCCTGGGCCGTCTCGTCGGGGGCCGGAGGCGACCGCCGCAGCCAACCGCGCACGCCCCAGGCCGCCACGGCGCCCAACAGGCCACCGGATGCACCGCCGACCACCGCCGCCACCGTGATCGCGGCCCCCAGCGGAGCCGCCCAACCGCGGGCCCGGGCCATCGCCCCGACGGCCGGCCGTCGGCCGGCTCCGCGTCGGGCGGGCCGGCCCAGCAGGGCACCACCCCGGTGGCGCACCCGGTGCCCGGCCCGGCGGTCCGACACCGACCGGGCCGCCCACAGCCAACCCGCCGAGACGGTGAGCACCAGGGCGACCGGGCTCGCCGATCCACCGGTCATGGCTCCTCACCCGCCCGCACGATCCGGCCGGCCCACCACAGCCCGGCCGCCTCCAGCAGCCCTCCGACCACCAGACAGCCCAGGCCCGCCGGTGTGTGCAGCAGCACCCGCAGCGGGTCCGCGCCCAGCGCCCACCCCATCACCAGGGCGACCAGCGGCAGCAGGGCGAGCAGTACGACGGTCGACCAGGCGCCCGCCAGCTGCGCCCGCAATCGCTCCCGCTGATCCCGCAGTTCCCGCAGCGCGGCCTCCAGCCGGTCGAGGCCCGCGGCGAGCCCGGCTCCCCCGTCCACGGCGACCTGCCAGCAAGCCGCCATCCCGGCGAGTCCCGCCGCCCCCTCCTCCCGCGCTGACGACCGCAGCGCGGCCGGCACATCCCCACCGAACCGGGCCGCGGCCAGCACCGCGGCCTCCTCGCCACCCAGGGCAGCCGAGCCCCGGGCCGCCACCAGCAGAGCCCGAGCGGGCTGGGAACCGGCCCGGAGCTCGCCCGCGACCGCCCCGCAGAGACCGATCACGGCCTCCTCCCGGCGCTCCCCGGCCCGTCTCCGCTCCCCGGCCCGCAGCCGCCGTGCCACCAGCGGTACCGCGACGCACGCCGCCATCAGGGGCAGTACCGACCGGCCGGGCAGCGCCAGGGCGGCACCGGCCGGCAGGCAGAGCCACTCGCGCCGCTCACGGATCCAGGGGCCCCGGCCCCGCCACCACCGGAGGAGTGGCGGCTCCGCCCCGGGCGGCCACGGCCCCACCGGCCCGGCCCGGTCCGCGCCGTCCGCCGGCCACAGCAGCCGGGCCCGTCGTGCCATCCGCTTCCGTCCGGAGGACATCAGGCCCACCGCCGGACCGCCCGGCCCGGGAACACCGGAAAGCATCCTTCTCACGGGGCACTTCCGATCAGTCGCCGCAGCCGCTCCCAGCCCCGCTCGTACCGGAAGCCGTCGGGCGCCCAGCGCAGCGCGGGGAGGGTCCTCACCAGACCGTCCGGGCCCCGTTCGAGCACATGCACCTCCGCGACACGGCGGCGCCCGCCGGGGTCCCGCACCAGATGGACCACGACCGAGAGGCCGGCGGCCAACTGGCTGTGCAGCGCGGCCCGGTCGAGTCCGGCGGCCGTCCCGAGCGCCTCCAGCCGGGCCGGGACGGCGGCAGCCGTATTGGCGTGCACCGTCCCGCAGCCGCCCTCGTGCCCGGTGTTGAGCGCGGCCAGCAGATCGGCCACCTCCTCGCCCCGGCACTCGCCCACGACCAGCCGGTCGGGCCGCATCCGCAGCGCCTGGCGGACCAGGTCCCGCAGCGTCACCAGGCCGGCGCCCTCCTGGTTGGCCGGCCGGGCCTCCAGCCGCACCACATGGGGATGGTCGGGGCGCAGCTCCGCGGAGTCCTCCGCCAGGACGATCCGCTCGCGCTCGTCCACCAGGCCCAGCAGGGTGGAGAGCAACGTCGTCTTGCCCGACCCGGTACCGCCGCTCACGAGGTACGACACCCGGGCCGCCACCAGGGCTCCGAGCAGCCGGGCGCCGCCCGGCGGCACCGTCCCCGCCGCGGTGAGTTCGGTGAGCGAGAAGGCGCGCGGCCGCACCACCCGCAGGGAGAGAAAGGTGGAGCCGACAGCCACCGGGGGCAGTACCGCGTGCATCCGGGTGCCGTCGGGGAGCCGGGCGTCCACCCAGGGCCGGGCGTCGTCCAGCCGGCGCCCCGCCACCGCGGCCAGTCGCTGCGCCAGTCTGCGCACCGCGGCCGCGTCCGGGAACACGACGTCCGACAGCTCCAGTCCGGTACCCCGGTCCACCCACACCCGGTCCGGCGCGGACACCAGCACATCGGTGACCGCCGGTTCGGCGAGCAGTGGTTCCAGCGGTCCGGTGCCGACGAGTTCACAGCGCAGTTCCCTGGCCGCGCCCAGCACTTCGGCGTCCCCCAGCAGCCGCCCCTGGGCCCGCAGCGCGGCAGCCACCCCGGCGGGGGTGGGCTCGGTGCCGCTCACCGCCAGCCGCTGCCGTACGGCTTCCAGCAGCCCGGTGGTCATGACGCACGCTCCCCGGCCAGCGCCCGCTCCCAGAACTCCCCGCAGAACCGGCCCAGCGGATCCCGGGCGCCGGCCCCCGGCGGGGCACCGGTGTCGAGAGCGGCGGCGAGCGCCGGATCCAGTGGCAGCTCACCGGCGAGCGGCAGCCCCAGCACGTCCGCCACCCAGCGCTCGTCGATGGGGGTGCGTACGGTCCCCGTACCACCACGCGGACGTCCCGGAGGATCGTGCCCATCAGTGCCGCCACCCGCCGGGCACCGGCCACCGCTCGCAGTTCCCCGGGCACGACCAGCAGACCGAGGTCGATCTGGGCCAGCGCCTCGGCGGTGCCCTCGTCCAGTCGTCGCGGCAGATCCACGACGACCGCCCCACCGCCCCTGCGGGCGGCCGCGAGGACCGACCGCATCGCCTCCGGCGGGATCGTCACCGCATCTCCCCGGTCCCAGCTCAGAAAGCGCAGTCCGTGCAGCGAGGGCAGCGATTCCTCCAGCGCCCGGCCGGCGACCCGCCCCTTGGACGTCGCGAAGTCAGGCCACCGCAGGCCGTCCGCGCCCTCGCCGCCGAGCAGGACGTCGAGGCCGCCGCCGAGCGGGTCGCCGTCGACGAGCACCGCACGCCTGCCGGCGCGGGCGGCGCCGACCGCGAGCGCGCAGGCCAGGGTGGAGGCGCCCGCGCCGCCCCGGCCGCCGATCACACCGACCGTCAGCGCGGGCCGGCCCGCGCCCTCGGCCGCGTCCGCGATCCGGTCGACCAGCCAGCTCTCGGCGTCGGGGAGTCGCAGAACCCAGTCGGCGCCGATCTCCACCGCCCGGCGCCAGGCACCCGGTTCGATCTCGTCTCCGGCCACCAGCAGGACACCGCGCCGGCGTGCCGCTCCCCGGCAGGACGCGGCAGCGTCGTCGCCGACCAGGACGAGGGGCGCGGTGTCCCACTCCGCCCGTTGCTCCGGCAGTGTGTGGTGCACCGCGGGCTGGGCCCCGGCCGCGGCGCACAATCGCAGCAGATCGTCGAGCAGATCTCCGTCCGCCGTGATGATCAGCGGTCCCGCCCGCCGGTCGTCCTCCGCCGGCCGGCGGTCGTCGGTGATGGATCGAGCCATCGCCGTCACTCCTCTCTCGCGTACTTCCTGCCGGGGAGCGGCCGCTGCGCACCGCCCTGGCCGTGCGGGCCACGAGGGTGCTCAGGGCGTCCCCGGAAGATCTCCGCCGCGCCTGGCCGGGCGGCGTTGCGGCCGTCCCGGACCGGCGGAGACCGGTGATTCCCGCCGGGCGCCGAGTGGCAGCCGGAATCACCGTGCGGGAGATTCGGAAATGAAGTGGATCTTGGTGAAAAACTGTGGACAACGCCGCGCTTGTGAATAACTCGTTCACCCGGACCAGCGACTTCCACAGCGGAGCCCGATCGATACTCTGAGTGACGAAGCAGGGCATGGCCGAGCGGCCGGGCAACGAGGCGAAGGAGGGCGGCATGAGAGACACGCAGCGCCGGATCACGGGCGAAAAGGCGTCCGGACATGCGACGACCCCCGCCGGGGGGGAGAGCGGGGGTCGTCCTTGCCGGCCGACTCGGGGGGGAGGAGCCGGACCGGCTTAGCACGGTCGCGAACGATCCGTGACTTCCATGGTGTACCCGAGAGCCCTCTCAGGCAAACCCACACGCCTGAGCGTACGCCGAATGGCGGGCACCTATGCTCAGGTCCGTGGAAAACCACTCCTTGCCGCGCACCGCAGCCTTCTTCGATCTGGACAAGACGGTCATTGCGAAGTCGTCCGCCCTGACCTTCAGCAAGTCCTTCTACCAAGGCGGACTGATCAACCGCCGCGCCGTCCTGCGCACCGCCTACATCCAGTTCGTCTTCCTCGTGGGCGGGGCCGACCACGAGCAGATGGAGCGGATGCGCGCCTATCTGTCGGCGCTCTGCCGGGGCTGGAACGTGCAGCAGGTCAAGGAGCTGGTCGCCGAGACACTGCACGAGCTGATCGATCCGATCATCTACGACGAGGCGGCCTCCCTCATCGAGGAGCACCACGCCGCCGGCCGGGACGTGGTGATCGTCTCCACCTCCGGGGCCGAGGTGGTGGAACCGATCGGCGAGCTGCTCGGTGCCGACCGTGTGGTGGCCACGCGCATGGTGGTGGGAGAGGACGGCTGCTACACGGGCGAGGTGGAGTATTACGCGTACGGCCCCACCAAGGCGGACGCGATCAGGGAGCTCGCCGCCTCCGAGGGGTACGACCTGGCGCGCTGTTACGCGTACAGCGACTCGGCCACCGACCTGCCGATGCTGGAGTCGGTGGGCAACCCCTGCGCGGTCAACCCGGATCGGGCGCTGCGGCGCGAGGCGGTCGCCCGCGACTGGCCGGTCCTGGTATTCAACCGCCCGGTCCGGCTGAAGCAGCGCCTGCCCGGCTTCCGGATGCCGCCGCGGCCGGCGCTGATGGCCGCGGCAGCGGTGGGCGCGGCGGCCGCCACCGCCGGGCTGGTCTGGTACACGAGCAAGCGGCGCCGGCCGGCCTGATCCTTTCGGCAGCCGGGTCTCCACGGGCGCCGGCGAGGCCGGAACCCGCCCCCACCGCGACCGTCCGTCGGCCCGGGCCGTCGAAGCTCGGGCCTGCTCCGGACCGACGGGCCGGACGAACCGGACGGACCGGAGGGCGTCGCCTGCGGGGACTTCGACCCCCTTTGCCGGGAAAGTAAAGAAGTGCGGCCAGGGCTTTCGTATCCCGACGTACGGGAGTACAAAGGAATTAACGGCCCGCGAGACCAAGGACGTCCGAGAGGATCACCTGTTGAGCATGAAGGCCCCACGGACCGAGCACGAAAGCTGAGCACCCACGCGACGTCGACCCGTCGATTACGGGCCAGCCGCACCAGGCGTCGGGCAAAGTCCCCGCCTGATGGGCACTTCACGAGGACGCATGGTAACTCGGCGGCCGTGCCAGCGGCGGTACCGGCAATCGGTACCGCCGCAACCCGTTCTTCCGCCTTCTCCCGGGGAATTCACGGCTGGGGCCCGTCCGGCCGGGCGGCACCCATGTGCGATGCGCGTCGTGATCGCGGTTTCCCGGGGCAACCCCGACCGAACCGGCCGGAATGCGGTGCGCCGTCGGCGGAGTCCGGCTACGCGGCGCCCCGCTGAAGCGCCTCGCACACCGCGGTGGACTCCCGCACACCGAGTTCGACCGCGCGACCGCAGTGCGCGATCCAGGCACCCACACCTTCCGGAGTCCCCGACAGATAGCCCTCGAACGCGGCGACATACGCCGCCCGGCCCTGCTCGGCGTGACCCACCTCGGCCGGACAGATCGCCTTGGGGTCCAGGCCGCTGCCGACCAGCACGATCCGCTCGGCCGCCCGCGCCACCAGCCCGCTGCCGGAGGTGAACGGCCGCAGCGCCAGCAGTTCGCCGTGCACGACCGCGGCCGTCACCAGCGCGGGCGCCGAACCACCCGCGACGATCAGCTCGGAGAGCCCCTCAAGCCGCCCCGACATCTCGGCCACGCCCGGCAGCGGCGCCTCGATCAGGGGTTCGTCCACGGCCTCCCCCTCCCGCCGGGGCCGGCCCACCGAGTCCCCGGTGCCGGGGGCCGCCACCAGATGAAGCCGGGCCAGCACCCGCAGCGGCGACTGCCGCCAGATGGAAAGGAGTTGACCGGCCTCCGCATTCAGCCGGAGGGCCGCGCCGACCGTCCGCGCCGCGTCGTCACCACCGAAGTCGGTCCGCCTGCGCACCTCCTCCAGCACCCAGTCGGCGCCGGAGAGCGCCGCCGAGCCCCTGGCCCCGCGCAGCGCGGCCTCCGCGGTGATCTCATGGCTGCGGCGCCGCATCACACGGTGCCCGTACACCCGGTCGACTGCCTTGCGCACGGATTCCACGGCATCGGGCACTCCGGGCAGCGCACCGAGCGCGACCAGCGGATCAGCGGCGTTCGTACTCATAACCCAGGAGGCTACGCGTCCGCCTCACCCGCACCCCCACGAAAGTGGTGTTCTTCATAGGCATCGACGACACCGGGCAACGAAACCACTACCCTAGTTGAACATGAAGATCGCTTTCGTAGGGAAGGGCGGCAGCGGCAAGACGACGCTGTCCTCGCTCTTCATCCGTCAGCTGGCCGCCCACGAGGCGCCCGTCGTCGCGGTGGACGCCGACATCAACCAGCACCTCGGCGCGGCGCTCGGTCTGGACGAGGAGGAGGCCGCCGCGCTGCCCGCGATGGGCGCGCGACTCCCACTGATCAAGGACTATCTGCGAGGCACCAATCCCCGGATCGCCTCGGCCGAGACCATGATCAAGACAACTCCGCCCGGTCTTGGGTCCCGGCTGCTGCGGGTGCGCGAGGACAACCCCGTCTACGCGGCGTGCGCCCGGACGGTGCCACTGGACGGCGGCGCCGTCAGGCTGATGGCGACCGGGCCGTTCAACGAGTCCGACCTCGGCGTGGCCTGCTACCACTCCAAGGTCGGCGCCGTCGAGCTCTGCCTCAACCACCTGGTGGACGGCCCCGACGAGTACGTGGTGGTCGACATGACCGCGGGCTCCGACTCCTTCGCCTCCGGAATGTTCACCCGCTTCGACATGACCTTTCTCGTGGCCGAGCCGACCCGCAAGGGCGTCTCCGTCTACCGCCAGTACAAGGAGTACGCCCGGGACTTCGGCGTGGCTCTGCGCGTCGTCGGCAACAAGGTGCAGGGGGCGGAGGACGTCGCGTTCCTGCGCGAAGAGGTCGGAGACGACCTGCTGG
The DNA here is from genome assembly GCF_024756275.1 of Streptomyces pyxinae. Lineage (GTDB taxonomy): Bacteria > Actinomycetota > Actinomycetes > Streptomycetales > Streptomycetaceae > Streptomyces > Streptomyces pyxinae. Next base: position 40,989 of record NZ_JANUGQ010000033.1, read on the forward strand.
TGACGGTCGGCCACTCGGACTGGGTCCGGGCGATGGAGAAGGGGCGCCCGTCACCGTTCGGCCAGCTGGAGCCGGCGAACCGGGCGGCGCTGGAGGCACTCCGGGAGGCGGCGGACGCCTGCTACGCGCGGCGCGACTGGGAGCGGTACACCCGGCAGATGGTGCACTTCCATCTGAGGAACGCGGAGAGCTGGGGCAACGCGAAGACGGGCGCCGATCTGGCCGCGCAGATCGACCCCGCCTTCGTGCTGAGCGAGAACGTCAGTACCGTGCAACCGGCCTGACGGCGGGTGAGGCGGCCGGCACTCCCCCGGCCGCCTCGACCGACTGGGCCATACGGGCGGGACGCCGCGCGGGGTGCTCCGCCGGGACGACACGGGCCGATGACACCGCACCGTGCGGCGCGGAAGCGGTGGTGGCGCGGGAGGCGGTGGGCGAGGCCGGGGCCTTCGGGCTCTTCGGGGCGGCGCTGCCCGGGGTCGTCGGCCGGGCGGCGAGGAAGGTTGGCCAGCCGGACGTCGGAGTCTCCCCCACCTTCAGGGTCCGCAACTTCGCCAGCGTCTCCTGGTCCTGGACGTCCAGCCAGTCGGCGAGCTGGCGGAAGGAGACACAGCGCACGTCCGGCTTGCCGCAGACGGTGGCGATGGTCTCCTCGATGGCGCGCATATAGGTGCCACCGTTCCAGGACTCGAAGTGGTTCCCGATGATCAGGGGTGCGCGATTCCCCTGGTACGCCCGGTCGAAGGCCTGGACCAGCCCGTCCCGCATCTGGTCGCCCCAGAACTTGTGCATCGACGGGTCGCCCTTGGTCGTCGTCCCGGACTGGTTGACCATGAAGTTGTAGTCCATCGAGAGGGTCTCGAAGGCGCGTCCGGGCACCGGGACCATCTGCATGGACAGGTCCCACAGACCTTGCTTCTTCTGCGGCCAGACCTGGTCGTTCACCCCACTCGTGTCATAGCGCCAGCCCAGTTCGCTCGCCGCGCGCACGAAGTTGTCCCGGCCCTCCAGGCAGGGGGTGCGGGCGCCGATGAGTTCCTTGTCGTAGTCGAACGGCAGGGGCTTCTCACCGGTCAGACCGGAGTTGGTCCGCCACTGCTTGACGAATGTCTTGGCCTGGTTGATCTCGCTCTTCCAGTCCGCGACGGACCAGGTGCCGACACCGCTCTCCGGTCCACAGAAGTGGCCGTTGAAATGGGTGCCGACCTCATTGCCCTCCAGCCAGGCGCCGCGCAGTTCCCGGACGGTGGCGCGGATGCCCTCGGTGTCGTTGAAGCCGATGTCGGAGCGGCCGGGCGCGTGGCCGGGTGCCTCGTAGAGCGTGGACTTGTTCTCCGGCAGGAGGTAGACCCCACTGAGGAAGTAGGTCATCGTCGCGCCGTGTTTCTTGGCCACCGTGCGGAAGTGGGAGAAGAGCTTCTGGCTGTCCTCACCCGCGCCGTCCCAGGAGAACACGACGAATTGCGGGGGCTTCTGGCCGGGCTTCAGACGCTCGGGCTTTCTGAGCCCCGGCTGGACGCCGGTGAAGGAGGTCGACCCGTCACCGATGAGGCGGACCGGACTCCTGGGAGCCGCCGCCTTCTTGGGGCCGGGGGCACCCTCGGAGGAATCGGCGCCCGGGCCGGCGCATCCGGCCAGTCCGGCTGCCAGCGCCACCGCGGCCGCGCCGACGGTGATTCTTCGTGTGGCGGCACTCTGTCTCGTGGCGGCCATTTCCGCCCACCCTTCTCTTCTGTCACGGGCCTGCTGAGAGCGCCGCCCAAGTTCGCACCGAACCGATCAGAAGAAAATATGACAAGCCGAACTAGAACTATTAATCACCGCTCCGAGTGAACACTTGCGCCATTTGCCTCGAAAAGAATGTCGCAGCCTTTACCGTGCATTACGATTCATTTACTCAGAGTTGGCACTTCTGCTCAGCGTCGGAACGTCGCTCCGCACCGCCCATTCGCCCGTCCTCCGGGGCCCGCCGCCCGACGGCCCACCCCGCATGTACGGCCCTCGCACTCGCCTTCGCCCGCTCCGCACGCACCGCGACCACGCCCCCGGAGGAGACCGAGACCATGACTCGCCCGACCGCCTGGGCCGCTCCGGCCCAGCCGCAGCACCCCGGACGCGTCCCCGACGACGCCCACGCCCCGCGCACTCAGCAGCCCCACGGCCCCCCACCGGGCGGGCGCCTCCGGCTGGACGGAGCCGATCTCTCCGCCTCTGTCTCCGTCTTCCTCATCGCCCTCCCGCTCTCCCTGGGCATCGCGCTCGCCACCGGGGCGCCGCTCCAGGCCGGGCTGGTGGCGGCCGCCGCCGGCGGGCTGGTCGCCGGCCGTCTCGGCGGCACACCGCTCCAGGTCAGCGGGCCCGCGGCCGGGCTGACCGTTGTCACGGCCGACCTCATCCAGACCTACGGCTGGCGAGTGACCTGCGCCATCACCGTGCTCGCCGGGCTCACCCAGATCTGCCTTTCCACCCTGCGCGTGGCCCGGTCCGCCCTGGCGGTCTCCCCCGCGATCGTCCACGGCATGATCGCCGGTATCGGCGTCACCATCGCGCTCGCCCAGCTCCACATCGTCCTCGGCGGTACCCCGCAGAGTTCCGTCGTCGACAACCTGCTGGGCCTGCCCGGGCAGATGGCCCGTCCGCACCCGGCGGCCCTGTCGGTCAGCGCGCTCACCGTGGCGGTTCTGCTGGCATGGCCGCGTCTCCCCGGCCGGACCGGCCGGGTGCTCCGCAAGACCCCCGCCCCACTGGTGGCGGTGGCGGCGGCGACCGCCCTGGCCGTCGCGGCCGGACTCGGCGTCCCCCGGGTCCATCTGCCCTCGTGGAGCAACCATGCCCTGCCCGGCCTGCCCGAGGGGCCGGTGCTCGGGATCCTGGCGGGCGTCCTGACCATCACTCTGGTGACCAGCGTCCAGTCGCTGCTCTCCGCCGTGGCCGTCGACAAACTCACCGCCGCCCGGGAGGAGCCGAGAGTGCGGGTGCCGCGCGCCGATCTCGACCGGGAACTGGCCGGCCAGGGCGCGGCCAACCTCGTCTCGGGGGCCCTCGGCGGATTGCCGGTCGCCGGGGTCGCGGTGCGCAGTGTCGCCAATGTGTCGGCGGGCGCGGTGAGCCGGAACTCCACGATGCTGCACGGCCTCTGGGTCGTCCTGGCCGCTCTGCTCCTGGTCCCCGTCCTGGATCTGATCCCGCTGGCCGCACTCGCCGCGCTGGTGATGGTCGTCGGGGTGCAGATGGTCAGCATCACCCATATGCGCAGCGTCACCCGGCACCGGGAGGCACCGGTCTACGCCATCACGGTCGCCGGTGTCATGGTGGGCGGGGTGCTGGAGGGGGTGGGGCTGGGCATCGTGGTCGCCACCGCCCTGGCCCTGCGCCGGGTGGCCCGCACCCGGATCATGCGCCGGTCGGCCGGCGGGCGTGAGTACGTCACCGTACGGGGCCAGTTGACCTTCCTCGCCGTGCCCCGGCTCAGCCGGGCCCTCCACCAGGTTCCCCCGGGGGCCGACACGGTGGTCGAGCTGGACGGATCGTTCATGGACCACGCCGCCTACGAAGCCCTGCGGGACTGGCGGTCCGCCCATCTGGCGGGCGGGGGCCGGGTCGAGCTGACCGGGCGGTCCGGAAGACGGATCGCCACGACGGCCTCCGGGGCCCATGGGTGCTGCCGGCCCTGGACCCCCTGGCGCAATCACCACTGCGGCGACCGGCGGGCGCCCGGGTTCCAGCACCCGACCGGGCATCAGCTGGCGAGCGGGCTGAGTTCCTTCCAGCGCCATACGGCCCCGCTGGTGCGCGAGGAGCTGTCACGGCTCGCCCGGGAGGGTCAGAGCCCCTCCCAGCTCTTTCTCACCTGCGCCGACTCCCGCCTGGTGACCAGCATGATCACATCGAGCGGACCGGGCGACCTCTTCACCGTACGGAACGTGGGCAATCTGGTTCCGGCCCCGGGCGAGGAGACCGGGGACGACTCGGTGGCCGCCGCCATCGAGTACGCGGTCGACGTCCTCCGGGTGCGGTCCATCACCGTCTGCGGGCACTCCGGCTGCGGCGCGATGCAGGCCCTGCTCGACGGCGACGACAGGACCGGCGGGGACGACAGGACCGGCGAAGACGGCGGAGACGGCGGGGAGATCAACGGGGGCGGGGGCGGGGGCCGGGCGGAGGACGCCGGGGACGACACCGGTGGCGGCCCCGCCGGCGGTGAGAAGGCACCCCGGACTCCGCTCGGGCGCTGGCTGCGGCACGGGCTGCCGAGCCTGGAGCGGGCGGGCGCACGACCCGGGGAGGGACCCGCAGGCGGGGTCCGTATCGCGGGGCGGGAGCCGGCCGATGCGGTGGAGCGGCTCTGTCTGAGCAATGTCGTCCAGCAGTTGGAGCATCTGCGGGCACACGAGGCCGTGTCCCGCCGCCTCGACGCGGCTGAGCTGGAGCTGCACGGCATGTACTTCCACGTGGGTGAGGCCCAGACCTATCTGCTGACCCGCACGGCCGGCGGCACGGCCGTCTTCGACCGGGTTTCCGCCGCCGCGCCGCCCCGCCCGGAGCCGAAGGAGCGTCAACAGGTCTAAACCAATCAACCGGATCCCCTTGTCACTGGGCGCGTTCGGCTGATGAGCTATGGCCTGGGACACATCGGACGCCCCTGGGAATGGGAGAAGTCGTGAGCAACGAGAGCCTGGCCAACCTCCTCAAGGAGGAGCGGCGCTTCGCACCGCCCGCCGAGCTGGCGGCGCACGCCAATGTGACGGCGGACGCGTACGAGCGGGCCCGGGCCGACCGGCTCGGCTTCTGGGCCGAGCAGGCCCGCAGGCTGAGCTGGGAGACCGAGCCGACCGAGACCCTGGACTGGTCGAACCCGCCGTTCGCCAAGTGGTTCGCCGACGGCCGGCTGAACGTGGCGTACAACTGCGTGGACCGTCATGTCGAGGCGGGGCACGGCGACCGGGTCGCCATCCACTTCGAGGGCGAGCCCGGCGACAGCCGGGCGCTCACCTACGCCGAGCTGAAGGACAAGGTCTCCCGGGCGGCCAACGCGCTGACCGAGCTGGGGGTGCGCAAGGGCGACCGGGTCGCCGTCTATCTGCCGATGATTCCCGAGGCGGCCATCGCCATGCTGGCCTGCGCCCGGGTCGGCGCCGCCCACTCGGTGGTCTTCGGCGGGTTCTCGGCCGACGCCGTCGCCTCGCGCATCCAGGACGCCGACGCCAAGCTGGTCATCACCGCCGACGGCGGCTACCGCCGGGGCAAGCCCTCCGCCCTCAAGCCGGCCATCGACGAGGCGGTCGCCAAGTGCCCGCAGGTCGAGCACGTCCTGGTCGTGCGCCGTACCGGTCAGGACACCGCCGTCACCGAGGGCCGCGACGTCTGGTGGCACGAGATCGTCGGCCGTCAGTCCGCCGAGCACACCCCCGAGCCCTTCGACGCGGAGCACCCGCTCTTCATCCTCTACACCTCCGGCACCACCGGAAAGCCGAAGGGCATTCTGCACACCTCGGGCGGCTACCTCACCCAGGCGGCCTACACCCACCACGCCGTCTTCGACCTCAAGCCGGAGACCGACGTCTACTGGTGCACCGCCGACATCGGCTGGGTGACGGGACACTCGTACATCGTCTACGGGCCGCTGGCCAACGGCGCCACCCAGGTCATCTACGAGGGCACCCCCGACACCCCGCACCAGGGACGCTTCTGGGAGATCGTCCAGAAGTACGGCGTCACCATCCTCTACACGGCGCCCACCGCCATCCGGACATTCATGAAGTGGGGCGACGACATCCCCGCCAAGTTCGACCTGTCGTCGCTGCGGGTGCTCGGCTCGGTGGGTGAGCCGATCAACCCGGAGGCATGGATCTGGTACCGGGAGAACATCGGGGCCGGGAAGACGCCGGTCGTGGACACCTGGTGGCAGACCGAGACCGGCGCCATGATGATCTCGCCGCTGCCGGGCGTCACCGAGACCAAGCCCGGCTCGGCCCAGCGCGCGCTGCCCGGCATCGCCGCGACCGTGGTGGACGACGAGGGCAACGAGGTGCCCGACGGCAGGGGTGGCTATCTGGTGCTCACCGAGCCGTGGCCGTCCATGCTCCGCACCATCTGGGGCGACGACCAGCGGTTCCTCGACACCTACTGGTCGCGGTTCCCGGACCGGTACTTCGCCGGGGACGGCGCCAAGAAGGACGAGGACGGAGACATCTGGCTGCTCGGCCGGGTGGACGACGTCATGCTGGTCTCCGGCCACAACATCTCCACCACCGAGGTGGAATCGGCGCTGGTCAGCCACCCCAAGGTCGCCGAGGCGGCGGTCGTCGGCGCGGCGGACGAGACCACCGGCCAGGCCATCGTGGCCTTCGTCATCCTGCGCGGCACCGCCAGCGAGGACGCCGGGCTGGTGGACGAGCTGCGCAACCACGTGGGCACCGCACTCGGGCCGATCGCCAAGCCGAAGCGGGTGCTGCCGGTGGCGGAGCTGCCCAAGACCCGGTCGGGCAAGATCATGCGCCGGCTGCTGCGGGACGTGGCGGAGAACCGGCAGCTGGGTGATGTCACCACGCTGACCGACTCCTCCGTCATGGACCTCATCCAGTCCAAGCTGCCGTCCGCCTCCAGCGAGGACTGACCGGGTACTGCTTCCGCACCCGGCGGAACGGCACCGGCCCCGGCACCCCGACCGCCGTCGCGGGAGACCGGGGCCGGGCCCTGCCCGGGGACGTACCGGGCCCGGGCCCCCGCTGCCGGCCGGGGCCCGGGCGGCCCGCGCGAAGTGTGCCGGAGACCCAGGCGGGCGGGGGTGTGCCGTGGTCCGGGTGCCCGTAGCGGCGGGCGCGTGCCGGAGGCTCCGGAAACGGGGGGCCGGGTGGCCTCGGTGGACGGCTCCGGAGGAGGCGCGGGCGGTCGGGGCGGTCGGGGCAGCGGCGGTGGACGGCTCCGGAGGGGCGGGCGGCCAGGGCGGTCCGGGCGGGACGGTCGTGGCCGGGCGGGTCACGGGGCTCGCCGGGTACAGTGAAGATCTCGTCAAGAAGCGATCGTGTGTTCAGATCGTCGGTTCAGGGTGCGCCGGGAAGTCTGGTCGGCAGGTAGTCCGCCATGCCCGCCCACCGACCGGAGGTCCGCCCCGTGGCCGCCCCCAAGCCCCCGCAGTCGTCGCGTCCCCCGCTGGCCCGCAAGGTCCTCGCCCGGCTTCCCTTGCCCGAGCGGACCTACGTACTGGACGCGCTGCGCGCGGAGACCGTGGGCGGAGTGCTGCTGCTCGTCGCCGCCGTCGCCGCCTTGATCTGGGCCAACACCCCGCTGGCCGGGGCGTACGAGACCGTCCGCGACTTCCCTCTCGGCCCCGCCGCGCTCGGCCTGAACCTGTCGGTCCAGCACTGGGCGGCGGACGGCCTGCTCGCGGTGTTCTTCTTCGTCGCCGGCATCGAGCTCAAGCGGGAGCTGGTCGCCGGTGAGCTGCGCGACCCCCGGGCCGCCGCCCTGCCCGTGATGGCGGCGCTCTGCGGCATGATCGCCCCCGCCCTGGTCTATCTGCTGGTCAATGTCCTCGGCGGCGGCTCCACCACCGGCTGGGCGGTGCCGACCGCCACCGACATCGCGTTCGCCCTCGCCGTACTCGCCGTACTCGGCACCTCGCTGCCGTCCGCCCTGCGTGCCTTTCTGCTCACCCTCGCCGTCGTGGACGACCTGTTCGCGATCCTGATCATCGCCGTCTTCTTCACCGGCGACCTGAACTTCGCGGCGCTCGGCGGGGCCTTCGCCGGGCTGGTCCTCTTCTGGGTGCTGCTCCGCGCCGGAGTGCGCGGCTGGTACGTCCATGTACCGCTGGCGCTGGTGATCTGGGCGCTGATGTACAACAGCGGGGTCCACGCCACGATCGCCGGGGTGGCCATGGGGCTGATGCTCCGTTGCACCCGCCGCGACGGGGAGGAGCACTCGCCGGGCGAGCACATCGAGCACCTGGTGCGGCCGCTGTCGGCCGGGCTCGCCGTGCCGCTCTTCGCGCTGTTCTCGGCCGGGGTCTCGGTCTCCGGCGGGGCGCTGGCCGATGTCTTCACCTCCCCCGAGACCCTCGGGGTCGTCCTGGGACTGGTGATCGGCAAGGCCGTCGGGGTCTTCGGCGGCACCTGGCTCACCGCCCGCTTCACCCGGGCCGAGCTCAACGAGGACCTGGCCTGGGCGGACCTCTTCGCCGTGGCCGCGCTCGCCGGGATCGGGTTCACCGTCTCCCTGCTCATCGGCGAGCTGGCCTTCGCGGGGGACACGGCCCTGACCGACGAGGTCAAGGCCGCGGTGCTGACGGGTTCGCTGATCGCCGCCGTCTTCGCCGCCGTACTGCTGAAGCTGCGCGTGCGCCGGTACCAGGCCCTGGTCACCGAGGAGGAGCGGGACGACGACCTCAGCGGCGTACCGGACGTCTATGAGGTGGGTGACCCGGCGTATCACCTGCGCATGGCCGCGATCTACGAGCGGAAGGCCGCCGAACAGCGCCGGCTGGCCGAGGCCGCCACGGCGTCCCCGGAGGGGCGTACCGGCGCCGGAGAGGTCGCGGCTTCCGGCGCGCACGAGGATCCGCGGCGGCCGGCGAAGGGCACGGACGGAAGCAAAGTCGCGGGGGCGTCGCGCGATGACGGCGGCCGTCCGGCATGATCTGAGGTCGGACTGGTAGGAGAGATGAGGGAGCGACGATGAGCGACCCCGCCGGCAACGGTACGGAGCAGAGCCTCGGCCAGCTGGTCGCCTCGGCGACCGCCGAGATGTCCGCGCTGGTGCACGACGAGATCGCGCTGGCCAAGGCCCAGCTGCGACAGGACGTCAAGAAAGCCGGGGTCAGCGGCGGTGCGTTCAGCGCCGCCGGAGCGGTTCTGATCTTCTCGCTGCCGATGCTGAGCTTCGCGCTGGCCTACGGCATCCACGCCTGGAGCGGCTGGCACCTCTCGGTCTGCTTCCTGCTCTCCTTCGCCGCGAACGTCCTGGTCGCCGGCTTGCTCGCGCTGATCGGCGTCGTCTTCGCCAAGAAGGCGAAGAAGGGCAAGGGCCCGCAGAAGACGGTCGCCTCGGCCAAGCAGACGGCCGCCGTGCTGGGCAACGCCAAGCCGCATCCGCGTGGCGTGATCGCGGGGTCGCCCGCCGGTGCGGCCATCGGTTCGGTCAAGGAGGAGGTCCGGGCTGTGGGACGCTCGACCGCATGACGGTCCCTGAGTTCCCCGAAGTCCCCGAGTTCCCCGAGAGCGGTACGGGGGGCACGGGCGGTCCGGTACGGATCGACGGTCCCTGGACCCACCGGGACGTGGCCGCCAACGGAGCGCGCTTCCACATCGCGGAGCTGGGCGACGGGCCGCTGGTGCTGCTTCTGCACGGCTTCCCGCAGTTCTGGTGGACCTGGCGGCACCAGCTCACCGCGCTCGCCGACGCCGGCTTCCGGGCCGTCGCGATGGACCTGCGCGGAGTGGGCGGCAGCGACCGTACGCCCCGGGGCTACGATCCCGCCAACCTGGCGCTCGACATCACCGGCGTGGTGCGCTCGCTCGGCGAACCGGACGCCGCGCTGGTCGGTCACGACCTGGGCGGCTATCTGGCGTGGACGGCCGCCGTGATGCGGCCGAAGCTGGTGCGGCGGCTCGCCGTCTCCGCGATGCCGCATCCGCGCCGCTGGCGTTCGGCCATGCTCTCGGACTTCGCGCAGTCCCGGGCGGGGTCGTACATCTGGGGGTTCCAGCGGCCCTGGATCCCCGAGCGGCGGCTGGTCGCGGACGACGCGGCGCTGGTCGGCCGGCTGATCGAGGACTGGTCGGGGCCCCGGCTGCCCGACGAGGGGGCGCTCGGGGTGTACCGGCGGGCGATGGCCATCCCTTCGACGGCGCACTGCTCGATCGAGCCGTACCGGTGGATGGTCCGCTCGCTGGCCCGGCCGGACGGTTTCCAGTTCAACCGGCGCATGAAGCGGCCCGTACGGGTGCCCACGCTGCATCTGCACGGCTCCATGGACCCGGTGATGCGGACGCGCAGCGCGGCGGGCTCGGGCGAGTACGTGGAAGCGCCCTACCGCTGGCGGCTGTTCGACGGGCTGGGGCACTTCCCGCACGAGGAGGACCCGGCCGCGTTCTCGACCGAACTCGTCAACTGGCTGAAGGACCCCGAGCCCGACCGCTGACGGCTCCGGGCGCGCGGGGAGACGGGGCGGTGACCGGTGGGGAACGCTTGTCCTACGCGTGGCCAAATGCCTGGCGCATAGGCCAATTGGCGAAGCCTCAGGTGGTTACCGACCATGAGTACCGGGCACACGTCGGGGTATGGGCTGGACGCACGACTACGCTGACGCAGCACGCAATCGCCGCTCGGTCACCGCGCCGATTCCCCCGAGGAACACCCCCCAGGGCCAGGGGCTCGATCCCCGCCTCGGCATTCCCCGCATCCTTCGCCGCCGCGCCCGCTGGGTGTCCGCCCGGCTGCGTCAGACGCGCACCTGACCCACGCGGCACCCACCGCGCACGACGCCCGGCGAGCGACCGGGTCCACACCCGTGCGACGACGCACATCCCGTTCCGGCGCCGCCCGCCCTACGAGCCGCTCCGGGGGCGTACGCCGGTGCGCGCGGGTGGTCTGTTCGGTGGTGCGTGCCTGTTGCCCCATTGACCGGTGCGCCCCACGGGGCGTGCGGTGTCCTGGCCCTGACGGGGCGTCCGGCGTCGGGCCGCGCCTCCGACGGGGCGTACGGCCGTGTCCCCCGGGTATCCCGGCAGGTGTACGGGTGCGACCCCGGCCGCTCCCCGACCGGGGAGCGGCCGGGGCCCAGCGGCTCCGGGAGCAGCGGGCGGCGCGGGCGGGAGGCCGGGGAGCGTCAGATGGCGCAGCCCTGGCTGTCCACCTGCTGGGTGGCGGCCAGGCCCTCGGTGATGTCGTCGCGGATCTCGTCGGCCGTCAGCGCGTAACCGGTGTTGGTGTCGTCCAGCGACCTCGCGAAGATCACACCGGACACCTCCCCCTCCGGAGTCAGCAGCGGGCCACCGGAGTTGCCCTGGCGTACGGTCGTGAAGAGCGAGTAGACATCGCGCCGCACCTCGCCGCGGCGGTAGATGTCCGGCCCGTTGGCGTTGATCCGGCCGCGGACCCGGGCCGAGCGGACGTCGTAGGAGCCGTTCTCCGGGAAGCCGGCGACGATCGCCCCGTCCCCGGAGTTCGCGTCCTTGTCGGTGAACCGGAGCGGGGTGGCCTCCAGATCGGGCACGTCCAGGACGGCGATGTCGCGGCGCCAGTCGTAGAGGACGACCCTGGCGTCGTACAGCCGTCCCTCCCCGCCTATCTGAACGGTCGGTTCGTCGACACCACCGACCACATGGGCATTGGTCATCACCCGGCGGTCGGAGAAGACGAATCCGGTGCCCTCCAGGACCTTGCCGCAGCTCTGTGCCGTACCGACGACCTTCACGATGGACTTCTGGGCCCGAGCGGCCACCGGGCTGTCGACCAGGGCCGGGTCGGGCGCGCGCACATTGGTGATGGGCTCGTTGGCGAACGGGTTGAAGACCTGGGGGAAGCCGTTCTGCGCCAGGACGGACTGGAAGTCCGAGAACCAGGTGGGCTTCGGCTCGGGCATCACCCGGGAGACCCCGAGCAGCACCTTGGAGTCGCGCACCTCCCTGCCGATCTTCGGCACGGTCGTACCGGCCAGGAGCAGGCCGATCAGCCAGGCGACCAGCAGCATCGCCACCACATTGACCAGGGCACCGCCGGTGGCGTCCAGGGCGCGGGCGGGCGACCAGGTGATGTGACGGCGCAGCTTGTTGCCGAGGTGGGTGGTGAACGCCTGCCCCACGGAGGCGCAGACGATGACGACGGCGACGGCGCCGATCGCGGCGGTGGTCGAGACCTTGGCGTTGTCGGTGAGCGGGCCCCAGACGAGCGGCAGCAGATAGACGGCGACGAGGCCGCCGCCGAGAAAGCCGATCACCGAGAGGATGCCGACGACGAAGCCTTGGCGGTAGCCGACGATCGCGAACCACACGGCGGCGAGCAGCAGCAGAATGTCCAGCACGTTCACCGTCATTAGCCTCGCAGATTCGTCTCCGGTCGCCCCGCCGGACCGGAGCACAGCAGCAGTCAGCCTGTCATGACCGCCAGTCGAGCGGGACCCGCTTCGTCCGGTCCCAGGGCTCTTCCCAGCCCGCGTAGTGCAGCAGACGGTCGATGACTCCGGCCGTGAAACCCCAGACCAGGGACGATTCGACCAGGAACGCCGGACCCCGGTGGCCGCTCGGGCTGACGGTCGTCGCGCGGTTGGCGGGGTCGGTGAGATCCGCCACCGGGACGGTGAAGACCCGGGCGGTCTCGGCCGGGTCCACCGCGTGGACAGGAGTCGGCGCACGCCACCAGCCGAGCACCGGGGTGACGACGAATCCGCTCACCGGGATGTAGAGGCGCGGCAGTACGCCGAAGACCTGGACGCCGGCGGGGTCGAGCCCGGTCTCCTCCTCGGCCTCCCGCAGCGCGGCGCGCAGCAGCCCGTCCGCCTCCGGGTCGCCGTCCGCCGGGTCCAGCGCCCCGCCGGGGAAGGACAACTGCCCGGCGTGGGCCCGGAGGCTGCCGGCCCGCTCCATGAGCAGCAGCTCCGGCCCCCGGTCCCCCTCGCCGAACAGGATCAGCACGGCGGACTGGCGGCCGCCGCGACTGGGCGGCAGAAAGCTGCTGAGCTGCTCGGGGGCGATGGTGGTCACCGCCCGGGCGACCGGGTCCAGCCAGCCGGGCAGCCCCTCCGCCGAGACCCGTACCGGCACGGGGGCGCCGGCCCCGTACACGTCTTCCCCGGTTCTGTTCACAGGCTCCACCCCCCGCTCTGCCCACTCTCCTCACGCGGTCCGGCCGGTGAGCGGTTCCACGGCCCGGGCCGTGACCCGGGATGCTCGCGGATGAAGGAGCGTCGGGAATCGGTGAGGGTGTCGGGGCGGCACCGGCGGGTGGGCGGGCCGGCCGGACGGGCCGGGACCGCGGGGCGGGTCGGGACCGCGGGGCGAGTCGGGACCGCGGGGCGAGTCGGGACCGCGGGGCGAGTCGGGGGCTCATGGAGGGTCATACGTCGCTCATTCCGCCGTGTTCAACGGCGCCGCCGGACGGCCGGGGTAGTCCGGGGGCGGGGCGAGGCGCTGGCCGGGGTAGCCACCCTTCTCGTACTTCAGCAGCTTGCGCGCCTTCTCGGGGTCGGTCTCCCCCTCGCCGTACGACGGGCAGAGGTGGTCGATCGGGCACGCCCCGCAGGCGGGCTTGCGGGAGTGGCAGATACGGCGGCCGTGGAAGATGGTGCGGTGCGACAGCATCGTCCACTCGGACTCGGGGAAGATGGCGCAGATCTCCGCCTCGACCTTCTCCGGCTCCTCCCGCTCGGTGAGCCGCCAGCGCCGTACGAGCCTGCCGAAGTGGGTGTCGACGGTGATCCCCGGTACGCCGTAGGCGTTGCCCAGCACCACGTTCGCCGTCTTGCGGCCGACGCCGGGGAGCGTGACCAGGTCCTCCAGCCGGTCCGGCACCCGGCCGCCGAAGTTGTCCCGGAGACCGGCCGAGAGCCCGAGCAGCGACTTCGCCTTGGCCCGGAAGAAGCCCGTCGGGCGGATGAGCTCCTCCAGCTCCTCGGGCGGTGCGGCGGCCATGTCCTCGGGCGTCGGGTACTTCGCGAACAGCGCGGGGGTGGTCTGGTTCACCCGCAGGTCGGTGGTCTGGGCGGAGAGGACGGTCGCGACCAGAAGCTCGAAGGGGTTGCGGAAATCCAGCTCCGGGTGCGCGTACGGATACACGTCGGCCAGCTCCCGGTTGATCCGGCGGGCGCGCCTGACCATCGCCAGATGGGACTCGCCGGTCGGCGGCCTCCCGGCGGCCGGGGTCCGCGCGGCGGCCGGGGCCTTCCCGGCGGATGGCTTCTGCCTGGCAGGCGCCTTCTTGGCAGCGGCGCCTTCGGGGGCGGTCGTGGTCCTCCCCGCGGCCGCCTTCTTGGCAGGAGCCCTCTTGGCCGGAGCCTTCTTGGCGGGGGCCTTCTTCTTGGCGGGGGCCTGCCCGGGCGCCGCCGATCCCGGCGTGGCGGATCCGGCGGCCGGTGCCTTCCCTGCGGGGCTCGTCCTCCCGGCGTGGTCCGCCCCGGTGCGGGCCGTCCTTCCGGCGCGGGTCACCGGTGCGGCGGTGTCGCTTCCGGACGACGACTCGGGGGCGGACGCCTTGCCCGGCGACGGCGTCCCGGCCCGTTTGCCCACCATGGAGGACGATGAACCTTTAGACCTATTTGTCGCTTTATCGGAGTCGGGCGACCCTTGTTCGCCCACAGCGGAACTCTTCTCCCCGGACACTCTGCTTGCCCCCTTGGCCTGCGCTCTCACCGGCGAATTGGACACCCGGCCACCCTACGGGCCGCCACTGACATCTGCCCCGGGCTCCGATGATCAAGACCCAATCGGGCCCCTGCCGTACGGACACGCGTACCAGTGCGTCAAACTTGTTGTGATTGATCGCACTGTTTTACCGTCCGGCATCATGGGACCCACTGTCCCTGAGCAGGTCGACATAGGAGAGATTCGTGGACGACGTTCTGCGGCGCGCCCCGCTCTTCGCGGCGCTCGATGACGAGCAGGCCGCGGAGCTCCGCGCCTCGATGAGTGAGGTGACGCTCGCCCGCGGCGACGCTCTCTTCCACGAGGGCGAACCGGGCGACCGGCTCTACGTGGTCACCGAGGGCAAGGTCAAGCTGCACCGGACCTCCCCCGACGGCCGGGAGAACATGCTGGCCGTGCTGGGCCCCGGCGAGCTGATCGGCGAGCTGTCGCTGTTCGACCCGGGCCCGCGCACCGCCACTTCGACGGCACTGACCGAGGTCAAGCTGCTCGGCCTGGGCCACGGCGACCTCCAGCCCTGGCTGAACGCCCGCCCGGAGGTGGCCACCGCCCTGCTGCGCGCGGTCGCGCGGCGGCTTCGCAAGACCAATGACCAGATGTCCGACCTGGTCTTCTCCGACGTACCGGGCCGGGTCGCCCGGGCGCTGCTGGACCTCTCGCGCCGCTTCGGCGTGCAGTCGGAGGAAGGCATCCATGTGGTGCACGACCTCACCCAGGAGGAACTGGCTCAGCTGGTCGGCGCCTCCCGTGAGACGGTCAACAAGGCGCTCGCCGACTTCGCGGGCCGTGGCTGGCTGCGGCTGGAGGCGCGCGCGGTGATCCTGCTGGACGTCGAGCGTCTCGCAAAGCGGTCCCGCTAGCACCCGTATTCGGGGAATTCCCACCCTGACGCGTGACGGAGGGCCGCCCCGGTGACGTCCGGGGCGGCCCTCCGTCTCGGGTACGGCTCCGCCGCGCGGGCGTGCGCGGGGCCTCATGCGCGCCCGTCTGTACGCACCCGCGCCCATGGGCACGCGTATGCGTTCATGCCGTTCGTACGCGTACGCAGCCGCGCCGGCGACTGCTTCCGGCCGCTACTTCTTCGTACCGTCCACGATCAGCGGGGTGCTGCCGCCGGAGCCGCAGGGCACGGCGTAGACCGGCTGCTTGTTGGCGGCCTCCTTGAACGCCTCGATGCACTGGTTCAGCAGCACCTTGTCGGTGAGCGAGGCGCTGAGGATCTTGTTGGCCCGCGCCACGCCCTCGGCCTCGATCCGGCGCCGCTCCGCGTCCGCCTTCGCCGTCCGGGTGGCCTCCGTGGCCCGCTCGGTGGCCTGCTGCTGCTGTATCTTCCGGTCGATCTGCTCCTGGAGCGGGTCCGAGGGCTTGACGTTCCGCAGGTTCACCGTGGTGACATCGATGCCCCGGGGCGCCAGGCGCTCCTTGATCAGGTTCCCGATCTCGGTGTTGATCTTCTCCCGGGCGGAGGCGTACCCCTCCTCGCTCGTGTGGCGGGCGAAGACATTGCGGACGATCTCACGGCTGTCGGGGAAGACCAGCCGCTGCTGGATCGCCTCCTCGCTTCCGGCCAGCCGGTAGAGCTCGACCGCCTTCGAGGGGTGGACCGCCCACTTCACGGTCACCTCCGCGTACATCACCCCGCCCTGCGAGGAGCGGACCTCGACCACGTCCTTGTCGGAGAGGTTCAGATCGACGGGGCGGGTCGAGAAGGTGGTGACGGCGGTGAACGGCGAGGTGACATTGAGACCGGACGTCATCGGCGTACCGACCTTGCCGAAGGCGACCGGCACCCCGACCTCGTACGCGCTGATCACATGCAGGCAACTGGTCAGCGCGGAGATCAGAGCGGCGATCAGCGCTCCGGCGGAGCCCAGCTTGAGGCCGAGGCTCTCGTTGCTCCGGCCGACGAAGTACAGCACCACGGCCGCTATGAGCAGCAGAATGGCGAGAACGAACATGACATCCCCCCTGGGACCCTGACCGGGCGGAGAACGCCCGGAAGTATGCGGAGCGTAAGTCATCACGCCGGAGAGCCGTCCGCCGTTCCCGTCCGGTACGACAAAATCGTCTCGGACGCGGTGTGGTGCCGGGACGCGGTGTGGCGCCGCTCAGCGGCCGGGCATCCGGGGGGCGGTCCGGGGGAGGGGAGCCGGCCGGGTCGTCAGATCAGGCCGTGCTCGTCGAGATACTCCAGCTGCGCCCGGACCGAGAGCTCGGCGGCGGGCCAGAGCGCCCGGTCCACCCCCGCGTAGACATGTGCCACCACCTCGGACGCCGTACGGTGGCCGTCCTCGACCGCCGTCTCGACCTGGGCCAGCCGGGTCGCGCGGTGGGCGAGGTAGAACTCGATCGCCCCCTGCGCGTCCTCCAGGACCGGCCCGTGCCCGGGCAGCACCGTACGCACCCCGTCGTCCACCGTCAGGGAGCGCAGCCGCCGCAGGGAGTCCAGGTAGTCGCCCAGCCGGCCGTCCGGGTGCGCGACCATCGTCGTACCGCGTCCCAGGACGGTGTCGCCGGTCAGCACCGCCCGGTCCGCCGGCAGGTGGAAGCTGAGCGAGTCGGAGGTGTGCCCCGGGGTCGGTACGACGACCAGTTCCAGGCCCCCGACGCGCACGGTCCGGCCCGGGCCGAGGCCCTCGTCGCCCAGGCGCAGGGCGGGGTCGAGCGCCCGTACCGGCGCCCCGGTCAGCTCCGCGAACCGTCCCGCGCCCTCGGCATGGTCGGCGTGGCCGTGCGTCAGCAGGGTCAGGACCACCCGCTTGCCGAGCCGCTCGGCGGTGGCCAGGACGTCGCGGAGATGCCCCTCGTGCAGCGGCCCCGGGTCGACGACGGCGGCCAGTTCCGAGCCGGGCTCGGAGAGGATCCAGGTGTTGGTGCCGTCCAGCGTCATGGCGGACGGGTTGGGCGCCAGGACATTCACGGCCCGCGCGGTCGCGGGTCCGGAGACCACCGCTTCGCGCGGGCGGCCCGGCAGTGCGGCGGCCTCGGTCATCCGGCGTCACCTCCCTTCGGGGCGGGCGGGGCGGAGTCCCGGGGAGCCACCGGCCTCCCGGGCGCCCCGGGGTCCCGGGAGCCCTCCGGGCCGGCCGCCGTCCGGGGCACATGTTTGGTGAACTCCTCGTGGCCCGGCCAGCTCAGGACCACCTCGTCCCCCTTCAGCCGGGCCCGCGCCAGCACCGGCGCGAGGTCCTGCCCGGGTGCGGCGGCGAGGGCGGCGGCGGGTGTGGCGTACGGCTCGATGCTCCGCAGCGTGGCGATGGTGGGCGGCATCATCAGCAGCTCACCCCGGTCGTAACCCGCTGCCGCGTCGGCCGGCCTGATCCACACCGTACGGTCGGCCTCGGTGGAGACGTCCCGGGTGCGCTGGCCGGCCGGCAGGACGGCCACGAAGAACCAGGTGTCATAGCGGCGGGGCTCGAACTCGGGCGTGATCCAGCGGGCCCAGGCACCGAGCAGATCGGAGCGGAGCACCAGCCCGCGCCGGTCCAGGAAGTCCGCGAACGACAGCTCACGGGCGACCAGGGCGGCCCGGTCGGCCTCCCAGTCGTCCCCGGTGGTGTCGGCGACCACCGTGCCGGGGGCGGGACCGGCGAGCAGCACGCCCGCCTCCTCGAACGTCTCGCGCACCGCCGCGCACACGATGGCCTGCGCCTCGCCGGGTCCCGGGACCCCGAGCCGGACGGCCCATTCGGCCGGCGCCGGGCCCGCCCAGCGCACCGGGTGTTCGTCGCGCGGGTCGACTCCGCCGCCGGGATAGGCGTACGCGCCGCCGGCGAAGGCCATGGAGGTACGGCGCCGCAGCATGTGCACCTGGACCTGCCCCTGAGGACCGGCGCCGGGCGCCGTCTCCTCACGCAGCAGGAGCACGGTCGCGGCGCGGCGCGGGGGCACGGCCGTCAGCTCACCGGCGGCGAGCGCGCGGATCCGGCCGGGCCACTCCGGCGGGTACCACTGGGCCCGGGAGGCGGAACCGGGGGAGCCCGGGTAAGCAGAACCAGGGGACATGGGCGGATGCTATGCGCATCCGTCGCGATGTTCGAGAGGCCGGCTGTCGGCGGAGGTGGCCGTAGGCCGTTCCGCGCGCCCCGGCCCGGGAGCGCCGGGGCCCCGCCCGCGCGGCGCGGCGGGGGCGGGGCCGAAGGGGGCACGACCGGGCCGGAGGGGTGGATCGGGGACCTCGCCGGCCCGGGTCAACGGGCCGGAAGGGCGGATCGAGGGCTCGTCGGCGCCGGTCCACCGGGGGTGCAGGATCGGGTTCCGGGCCACCCGGTCCCAAGCCTCCCGGCCCGGTCCACCGCCCCGGAAGGGCAGGTTCCGGGGAAGGCGCCGGCCTGGCCCGCCCCGAGCCGCCCGGTCCGCCGGTCGTCCCGGCCCGCCCGCCGTCACCCGGAGCCGGCGCGGCGGCCGGGCGACGGGGTCGGTGCCGGCCAGCGGCCTCGGAGGCGACGACCGCCGCAGGCCGGGCGGCGGAAGCCGGGGCGGCCGGCCGGTCTGGAAGCGGCGGCCGCCGCAGGCCGGACGGCGAGGGCCGGTGTCGATCAGCGAGCCCGGAAGCAGCGAGCGCCGCAGGCCGACCGCCGCAGGCCGACCGCCGCAGGCCGGGCGGCGGGCGCCGGGCGGCCGGTGCGGTCGGCCGGTCTGGAGGCGGCGGCCGCCGGCTCCGGCCCGTCAGTCCTGGACGAGCTCGACCTGGACTTCCACCTCGACCGGGGCGTCCAGCGGCAGGACCGTGACACCGACCGCGCTGCGGGCGTGCACCCCCCGGTCACCGAAGACCTCGCCCAGCAGCTCGCTGGCGCCGTTCAGCACCGCGGGCTGGCCGGTGAAATCGGCGGCCGAGGCGACAAAGCCGGTCACCTTGACGACGCGGGCGACCCGGTCCAGGTCACCGGCGACCGACTTCACGGCCGCCAGGGCGTTCAGCGCGCAGATGCGGGCCAGTTCCTTGGCCTCCTCCGGCGTGACCTCGCCGCCCACCTTGCCGGTGACCGGAAGCTTGCCCTCCACCATCGGCAGCTGGCCGGCGGTGTAGACGTACGCGCCGGACCGCACGGCCGGCTGGTACGCGGCCAGCGGCGGCACGACCTGCGGCAGGGTCAGCCCCAGCTCGGCGAGTTTCGCCTCGACCCGGCCGGTCACGCCTTCTCCCGCTTCAGGTAGGCCACGAGCTGCTCGGGGTTGTTCGGCCCGGGAACGACCTGGACGAGCTCCCAGCCGTCCTCGCCCCAGGTGTCCAGAATCTGCTTGGTCGCGTGCACGAGAAGGGGCACGGTCGCGTATTCCCACTTGGTCATGGAGCCGACTGTAGCCGCTGCCCCCGGCCCCCTCCGCCCGGCCCGGTACGGCCCCTCCCGCAGCCCCGGCCCGGCGCTGCCCCGGCCGGTGGGCGCCCGGCCCGGTACGGCCCCGGGCGGGCGCCCGCTCCGGTACGGCCCCGCCGGGCGGCCCCCGGCTCGCCGTCCCGGGCCGGTGTGGCACCTGACGCAATCCGACCCGGGGACGTCTGGGCCGTGCGGCGACTGGTTAGGCTCCATGACGTGAGCAGGCTCCAGGTCGTCAGCGGCAAGGGCGGAACCGGTAAGACGACGGTCGCCGCCGCCCTCGCGCTCGCCCTCGCCAAGGAGGGCAAGCGGACTCTCCTCGTGGAGGTCGAAGGCAGACAAGGAATCGCGCAACTATTTGAGACCGAGCCCCTTCCCTATGAAGAGCGGAAGATCGCCGTCGCGCCCGGGGGCGGGGAGGTGTACGCGCTCGCCATCGACGCCGAGCGAGCGCTGCTCGACTATCTTCAGATGTTCTACAAGCTGGGCGGTGCGGGCCGGGCGCTGAAGAAACTGGGCGCCATCGACTTCGCGACCACCGTCGCGCCCGGCGTACGGGACGTACTGCTGACAGGCAAGGCGTGCGAGGCGGTACGGCGCCGGGACAAGCAGGGACGTTACCTCTACGACCACGTCGTCATGGACGCCCCGCCGACCGGCCGGATCACCCGCTTCCTCAACGTCAACGACGAGGTGGCCGGGCTCGCCAGGATCGGCCCGATACACAATCAGGCGCAGGCGGTGATGCGGGTGCTGAAGTCGCCCGAGACCGCCGTGCACCTGGTCACGCTGTTGGAGGAGATGCCGGTCCAGGAGACCGCCGACGGCATCGCGGAACTGCGCGCCGCCGAGCTGCCGGTGGGCGCCGTGATCGTGAACATGGTCCGCCCCCAGGTGCTGGACGAGGACGCGGTACGGGTGGCCCGCGCCGACCACCGCGAGGACATCGTCCGGGCGCTCACCGCGGCGGGGGTGAGCGGTGCCGAACGGCTGGTGGCCCCGCTCGTGGAGCAGGCGGCCGCGCACGCCCAGCGGGTGGAGCTGGAGCGGGAGCAGCGCGATGTCCTGGCGAAGCTGGACGTCCCGGCGTACGAGCTGCCGCTGCTCGGCGAGGGCGCCGACCTCGCCGGGCTCTACCGGCTGGCCAGGCAACTACGGAAGCTCGGGGTGGGCGCATGAGCGAGCACATGGGCGACGGAACAGCCTCCGTACCCGGCACGGCGACGGACGCCGGGTCCGGCCCGGCGCCGGACACCGGTGACCGCAACGGCGGGCTGGGGGCGGTGCCCCGGCTGGAGGTCGACCCGCTGCTGGACGATCCGGCGACCAGGATCGTCGTCTGCTGCGGCGCCGGCGGGGTGGGCAAGACGACCACCGCGGCGGCCCTCGGAGTACGGGCGGCCGAGCGCGGCCGGAAGGTGGTCGTCCTCACCATCGACCCGGCCCGCCGACTGGCCCAGTCCATGGGCATCGACCAGCTCGACAACGTGCCCCGCCGGGTGCCGGGCATCGAGGGCGACGGCGAACTCCACGCCATGATGCTGGACATGAAGCGCACCTTCGACGAGATCGTGGAGGCGCACGCGGACCCCGCCCGAGCCCGCGCGATCCTGGAAAACCCCTTCTACCAGTCCCTGTCGGCCGGCTTCGCCGGCACCCAGGAGTACATGGCGATGGAGAAGCTGGGACAGCTGCGGACGCGCGACTCCTGGGACCTGATCGTCGTCGACACCCCGCCCTCCCGGTCCGCACTCGACTTCCTGGACGCCCCGAAGCGGCTGGGCTCCTTCCTGGACGGGAGGTTCATCAAGCTGCTGGTGGCGCCGGCCCGGGTGGGCGGCCGGGCGGGGATGAAGTTCCTGAACGCCGGTATGTCGATGATGACCGGCACCCTGGGGAAGCTGCTGGGGGCTCAGTTCCTGCGGGACGTCCAGACGTTCGTGGCCGCGATGGACACCATGTTCGGCGGCTTCCGCACCCGGGCCGACGCCACCTACCGGCTGCTCCAGGCTCCGGGCACGGCCTTCCTGGTGGTGGCCGCGCCGGAGCGGGACGCCCTGCGGGAGGCGGCGTACTTCGTGGACCGGCTGGCGGCGGAACGGATGCCGCTGGCCGGGCTGGTGCTGAACCGGGTGCATGGCAGCCGTGCCGCGCGGCTCTCCGCCGAACGCGCGCTGGCGGTCGCGGAAAATCTTGAGGAGGGCCGCATTGTGGATCATGCGGCCGGGCAGACTGGTCAGGGTGGCCCCGAGGCCGCCTCTCCCGAGACTCCCGTTTCCCCCACAGACAACGGTGCGTCAGCCGCCGCCCCGATGGACAGCGCCGTCCCGCCCTCGGTGGCCCGCCTCACCGCGGGGCTGCTCAGACTGCATGCCGAGCGGATGCAGGTGCTCGCCCGTGAGCGGCGCACCCGTGACCGCTTCACCGCGCTTCACCCCGAGGTGGCCGTGGCCGAGGTGCCCGCGCTCCCCGGAGACGTACACGACCTGACGGGGCTTCGCGCCATCGGTGCCCGGCTGGCCTCGCCGGAACCGCCGGGCGCCCCGGCGACCGCCCCACCGCCGGCCGGGCCCACGCCGCCTGCGGGGGCGGCCTGAGCGGCTTGTCCGCGCTCAGGGTCGGTCCACCCCTTCGTGGCTGGCTCACGGCCGGTTCACGGGTCGGCCGACACCCGCACCGGTCGTGCCGGGCGGGCTGTTGTCGATGTCGCGCGGATGGCTCAGCCGGCCGCCGCGTAAGCCTCGTACGCCTCCGCCTCGCCGGTGTCGAGCGCCACCGGCAGAATGCCCGCGCTCCGTTCGTACTCGATACGCGCCGTCTCCAGCAGACGGCGCCACGAGGTGACCGTCGGCCGGCGGCGCAACAGCGCGCGCCGCTCGCGCTCCGTCATCCCACCCCACACACCGAACTCGACGCGGTTGTCCAGCGCGTCCGCCAGGCACTCGGTCCGCACCGGGCAGCCGGTGCACACCGCCTTCGCCCTGTTCTGCGCGGCTCCTTGTACGAAGAGTTCATCCGGATCCGTCGTGCGGCAGGCCGCCTGCGCACTCCAGTCAGCTACCCAGCCCATACCGGCGCCGTCCTCTCCCGAATCGAGGCTCCCCCACGGCGGCAGCGGCATATTCACCGCTGCCAGTTGAGGACGTTACGGAAGGTGGACACAGCGCAACACCCCCGTCGGGCCCAATCTTGGATGGTCCAAATGGACTATGCGTAGGCGCCAGATCACCCAGGGGAGTGAGCGATCGGTATACGTAAGGAATAACGAGGGGCAGGGCATCCGGGTTGAGCCGGATTGAGCCAAAGGGCATGACGGCGGTCGGACACGATCCGTACGGGACGGCCACGGACCCCGCGGACAGCCGGCGGCGGCGCCCCGTCACCGGCCGGTCCGGACGGGTCCGGCGGACCCCGCCCCGATCAGCGCGCCCCGGGCCAGGGAGACCAATCCGGGACGGGCCTGGCCTTGGACGGGCCCGTCCCGGGGTGGGCCCATGCGCAGGCGGAGCCGAGACGGGCCGGAGCTGAGACGGGCCGGGACCGCCCTGGCCGGAAAGCACCGTTCCCGGGAGCGCCCGGGCGGGAGCCCCCGGCAGCGCCTCGCGTCTCCGCGCCCCGCATGCCTCCGCCCCCTCTCCCGCCGCTGCGGCTGGTGCCTCGCGCCGCCTCGACGACGCCGCGACACCGCGTCCCGCACCGCGCCCGGGCCCGGACCGGGCCGACGGCGCCGGCCCCGGGCCCCGCCCCGGCCACGAGCGGCCCGCCCCGGCACACCGCGCACCGCGAGCGGGAAAAGCGGCGAAAGGGTGCGGGAGCGCGTTCGGGGCCAGGAATGTCGCGACAGTTGTGACAAGCTTGGGCCAAGGGGTATACGCGCGTCCCGCGCATCAGACCGTAGGCTTCCTCCCATGCCAAAGAAGCGCTCGGGCGGCGGTCTGACCCGGACCCAGCAGGCCGCCAAGTTCGTCGGTGTCAGCGTGCTTTCCGGAGCCGTACTGGCCGGCATCGCCCTGCCCGCCGCGGGAGCCCTGGGTCTCGCGGCCAAGGGGACGGTCGAGGGGTTCGACGAGATCCCGGCCAATCTCAAGACGCCCCCGCTGAGCCAGCGCACCACGATCCTGGACGCCAAGGGCGGCAAGATCGCCACCGTCTTCTACCGGGACCGGACGGTCGTCCCGCTCACCCGGATCTCCCCGTACATGCAGAAGGCGATCGTCGCCATCGAGGACTCGCGCTTCTACGAGCACGGCGCGGTCGACCTCAAGGGTGTGCTGCGGGCGCTCAACCGCAACGCGCGCAGCGGCGGAGTGGCGCAGGGCGCCTCGACGCTGACCCAGCAGTACGTGAAGAACGTCTTCGTGGAGGAGGCCGGCGACGATCCCGACAAGGTCGCCCAGGCCACCCAGCAGACCCTGGGCCGGAAGATCCAGGAGCTGAAGTACGCGATCCAGGTGGAGGAGGAGCTCGGGAAGAAGAAGATCCTCGAGAACTACCTCAACATCACCTTCTTCGGCCAGCAGGCGTACGGCATCGAGGCCGCCGCCCAGCGCTACTTCTCCAAGCCCGCCGCCGATCTGAACCTGGCGGAGTCGGCCCTGCTCGCCGGCGTGGTGCAGTCGCCCAGCCGGTTCGATCCGTTCAATGACGGCGAGGAGGCGACCAAGCGCCGGAACACGGTGCTCCAGCGGATGGTCGCGGTCGGCGACATCAGCCAGGCGGAGGCCGACCGGGCGAAGGCCACGCCGATCGTCCTGCATATGACCAAGATCGCCAATGGCTGCATCACGGCGGTGCACGGGGCGGGTTTCTTCTGCGACTACGTGCGTGAGGTCGTCCTCTCCGACCCGGCCTTCGGCAAGGACCGGGCGGAGCGCAACAAGCTCTGGAACCGGGGCGGTCTGACGATCCGCACCACGCTGGACCCGCAGGCGCAGAAGTCGGCCCAGGAGTCGATCAAGGAGCACGTCTACCAGGACGACAAGGTCGCCACCGCCGTGACCATGGTGGAGCCCGGCACCGGCAAGATCCTGGCGATGGGGCAGTCCCGGCCGTACGGCTTCGGCAACCACGAGACCCAGATCAACTACTCGGTCAACAAGAAGATGGGTGGCTCGAACTACGGCTTCCCGGTCGGTTCGACGTTCAAGCCCTTCGTCGCCGCGGCCGCGCTGGAACAGGGCAAGTCGGCGTCCCAGACCTACCCGGCGCCGTACCAGATGCCGTACCCGGAGCGAGTGGCCGCCTGCGACGGCAAGTCGTGGACCAACGGCAACGGGGACACCGTGGAGAACGAGAACGAGTCCGAGGTCGGACCGTACGGGCTCCGCGAGGCGATGGAGAAGTCGGTCAACACCTACTTCGTGCAGATGATCGGCGAGATCGGCATGTGCCCGGTGGTCAAGATGGCCGACAAGCTCGGCGTGGTGATGGGCAACGACGAGAAGCTGCCGGAGAAGCCGTCGGCGCTGACCCTCGGCTCGGACGGCATGTCCCCGCTGACCATGGCCACCGCGTACGCCACCTTCGCCAACCGGGGGACGTACTGCACCCCGACCGCCATCACGGCCATCACGACCGTGAACGGCGAGAGCCTGGAGGTGCCGAAGACCAAGTGCGACCGGGCGATGTCCGAGCGCACGGCGGACACCATCAACAATCTGCTGCGCGGAGTGGTCGACTCCGGTACGGGTCAGCAGGCGGGTCTCAGCAGCCGGGACAGCGCGGGCAAGACCGGTACCACCGACGGCCGCAAGAACGCCTGGTTCGTCGGCTACACGCCGAACCTCTCCGGCGCCGTCTGGGTCGGCAGCCCGACCCAGCAGGTGGAGATGGTGAACATCACCATCGGCGGGGTGTCGCACGACAAGGTCTTCGGCGGCCAGGTGCCCGGACCGATCTGGAAGGACGCCATGACCGGCGCCCTGGACGGCCGGGAGGCGCCCGGCTTCGCCGGTGTCGATGTGCCGGACGCCCCGGCCTCGCCGCAGAACCCGGGCGAGTCGCGCCCCTCGCAGCCGGGCCGGAACGACCAGCCGCCGGTCGGCGACGCCGGTCCGGGTGACAACCGCCCCGGGGACAACCGGCCGGGCGGAGACAACGGAGGCGGCCGGCCGCGCCCGGACTTCTCCTGGCCGGCCGGCCTGATCGGCGGCCTGGGCGGCGATCGCCGGCACTGACCACGCGGCCGCCACGGAAAGGGCTCCCCCGCCGCACCACCGGTCCGACGACCGGGACGGCGAGGGAGCCCTTTCTCGTACACACAGGCGGGCCTCGAACCCGCGGGCGCGGTACACGTTCGGATCAGCCCCGGGTATGACCGTGCAGCCGCCGGATCAGCCCGCGGGCCACCGTTCCCCGGCCGCCCGCGACTCACCGCTTCCGGCTCAGCCCGCCAGCAGCTGCTTCACGGTCGCGGCGACCCGGCCGCCCTCGGCGCGTCCGGCCACCTGGGGGTTCACGATCTTCATCACCGCGCCCATCGCCCGGGGACCCTCCGCGCCGGCCGCCTTCGCCTCCTCGACCGCCCCGGCCACGACGGCCCGCAGCTCCTCGTCGGAGAGCTGCTGCGGCAGGTAGGCGTCGAGCACCACACCCTCGGCCTTCTCACGCTCGGCCTGCTCCGTACGGCCCCCCTGGGCGAACGCCTCGGCGGCCTCACGGCGCTTCTTCGCCTCCTTGGCGATCACCTTCTGCACCTCGTCGTCGGAGAGCTCCCGCGCCGACTTGCCCGAGACCTCCTCCTTGGTGATCGCCGCGAGGGTCAGCCGGAGCGTCGAGGAGCGCAGTTCGTCGCGCGCCCTGATCGCCTCGGTGAGGTCTTCCTGAAGCCTGGACTTGAGCGTGGTCATGCCCACAAGTGTGGCAGGTCCGGCGAAGTCACCGCCCGCGCATTTCCGGGGGCCGGACCGTCTGCGACGATGGCCCCATGCGCGCGCGATACGGAGTTCCCCTCAAGGTCACGGCAGGAATCGCGGCGGCGGGAGCCGCCGGGCTGGCGTATGCCGCCGGCTTCGAGGCCCGCTCCTTCCGGCTGCGCCGGGTGACCGTTCCGGTACTGCCCCGGGGGGCGCGGCCACTGCGGGTGCTCCAGGTGTCGGACATCCACATGGTGTGCGGTCAGCGCAAGAAGCGCGGCTGGCTCCAGTCGCTGGCCGGGCTGCGGCCGGACTTCGTGGTCAACACGGGCGACAACCTCTCCGACCCGGAGGGGGTGCCCGAGCTGCTGGACGCGCTGGGGCCGCTTCTGGAGTTCCCGGGCGTGTACGTCTTCGGCTCCAACGACTACTACGGCCCGAAGCTGCGGAACCCGGCCCGCTACCTGGTGGAGAAGCTCCAGGGACGGCACGGCCTGAACGGCAACGCGCCGGCCGTGGGCGTCGTGCACAACCCGTGGGAGGAGATCCGGGACGCCTTCGACGCGGCGGGCTGGCTGGACCTCACCAACACCCGTGGCCGGCTCAAGGTCGACGGCCTGGAGCTGGCCTTCACCGGACTGGACGACCCGCACATCAAGCGGGACCGGTACGAGCGGGTGGCCGGCGGCCCCGAGGAGGGCGCCGATCTCTCGGTGGGTGTCGTGCACGCCCCGTACCTGCGCTCGCTGGACGCGTTCACGGCGGACGGCTACCCGCTGATCCTGGCCGGTCACACCCATGGCGGCCAGCTGTGCGTCCCCTTCTACGGGGCGCTCGTCACCAACTGCGACCTGGACACCGACCGGGTCAAGGGCCTCTCGACGCACCAGGCGGGCGGCAACACGGCCCACCTCCATGTCTCGGCCGGCTGCGGCGCCAACCGCTACACCCCGGTCCGGTTCGCCTGCCCCCCGGAGGCCACCCTGCTGACCCTCGCCCCGCAGGCCTGATCCGTACGGGACGCTGAGACGGAGCCCCGGGCCGGGAGGAGCCGGCCTTGGGGGGTCCGGGGCCGGGAGGAGCCGGCCTTGGGGGCCTGGGCCAGCGCGGGCCGACCCCTGCGGGTCCCGGACCGGAAGGGACCGGCCTTCGGCGGCTTCGGGCCGGAAGGGGGGGGCAAGCCCCTGTGGGTTCCGGGCCGGGGGGCGTTCCCCCGGGTCGGATCGGAGCCCGGGAACCCCGAAGGGGTGGCGTTCGGGCCCGGGAGGGGCCAATCCCTGCGGGTCCCGGGCCGGGAGGGGTGGGGCGGCCATGATCGCTCTCCCCCGTACGGTGGAGGGATGACTGGTCCGCTCTCGACGCATGTACCCGCATCGGCGGTCGTCCCTCCCGTCCGCAGGCCGTACACGGCGGCCTTCCGCGCCCTGGTGGCGCTGGCGGCGGTGACCGGAATAGTCATCGACCTGGCCCTGGGGAGTCCCGGCCGGGTACTGAGCTACTTCACGGTCCAGAGCAATCTGTTCGTCGCCGTCGTCTTCGCCCTGGCCGCCCGCCGTGCCTGGTCCGCCCGCCCACCGCTGCCGGCCCCACTGACCGGCGCCGCGCTCCTCTACATCTCGGTGACCGGCCTGGTCTACCACCTGGTCCTCGCCGCCGACGTCTCCAGCTCCTCCCCCGCCGCCTCACTCGCCACCCAGCTGCTCCACACCGCGACGCCGCTCGCCGCCCTGCTGGACTGGCTGCTCCTCACCCGCCCCGGCGACCTGCGCCTGCGCCACACCCCCTGGTGGCTGCTCTACCCGCCGGCGTACCTCCTCTACTCCCTGGCCCGCGGCGCCCTCCTGCCGCCCGGCCCGACCGCCCGCTACCCGTACCCCTTCCTGGACGTCGACACCCAGGGCTACGCCGCCGTCCTCGGCAACGCCTCGGTGCTGGGCCTGACCTTCTGCGCCCTGGCGACCCTCATGATCGGTCTCGACCGCGTGAGGCCCTACGTACGGGGCCCGGAGAACCGGATTTCGCCTCCGGGCCCGGGTGGGCTAAAGTAATCGACGTCGCCGCGAGAGACACGGCGGCATCGGGGTGTGGCGCAGCTTGGCAGCGCGCTTCGTTCGGGACGAAGAGGTCGTGGGTTCAAATCCCGCCACCCCGACAGCCGAAACAGCAGATGAACCACCGACTCGCGTGAGTCGGTGGTTCATCTGTTTTGAGCTGCGTGTCTATCTGCGTGACTATCGCTTCCCGAGTGTCTACAACCGCTACGGATCAACGCCGAAGATCCCGTCCATGACTACGGCACCGGTCTGGATCACGGGCCGGATCTGCTTCCGGTAGACCTCCTCGGTGACGGCCGTCCCCGAGTGCCCGACGAGGCGAGAGATCACTTCCAGCGGGACGCCACGGTCGGAAAGCAGGGACACGAAGCTGTGCCGGAGCTCCCGGGGCGTCCACTCGTCGGCGTTGATCCCGTCCACGCCGTTGAGCGCCTGGCGGAAGGCGCGGCGGACATTGGCCGCGTCGAGGGGTCTGCCCACGGCCGAGGAGAAGACGAGCCCGTGTTCCTCCCACTTCTCGTCGGCGGCGAGCCGGTCCCACCCCTGATCTTCGAACTGCTGCCAGAGGGCTTCGACGCAGCGCGCCGGCAGGGCAAGCGTTCGCCGGGACTTCCTGGTCTTGGTGTCTCCGCCCCGTCGGACCGAGCGCCACACGGCGATGTGCGGAGGCTGGGGCGGGTCGGCGGCCGGGATGCCCTGGAGGAAGACGTGATCCCAGGTGAGCGCCCGCAGTTCCTCGGTACGGGCCCCGGTCAGCAGAGCGACGACGATGTACGCGTACATCGAGGTCCCCTCTGCGCCCTTGAGCACGGCTTCGGCCTGGACGAAGGTGAGCGCCTTGGACGGGCGCCCGGCTTGCCCTTGGGGCACCGAGCACAGCTCAACGACGTTGCGCTTGACCTTGTCCCGGGCCATGGCCCGCTTCACCGAGCGGTTGAGACAGGAGTGAAGGGCCTGGAGAGTGCGGGTGCTGAGCGTCTTCGCCTTGATGGCCAGCCAGCGGTCAACGTCCTCCGCGCTAAGGTCGCGGAGCTTACGGGCACCCAGGGACGGGATGACGTGCGTCCGGCTCAGGGTCGCGCAGGTCTCGGCCGTGCTCGGGTCGATGCCCACCAGGCCATATGCGAGCCAGTCCGTCACCGCGTCTTTGACCGTGTAGTTGGTGGGCGCGATCGCAAGACCGTCTTCGTGATCCCGCAGCACCTCCTTGAGCTTGTTCTTGGCCTCCGTCTTGGTCTTCCCGCTCCCCCGCTTGACGATCCGCTTGCCGCTCGGGTCGAAGCCGAGGTTCGCCGTAGCGATCCATCGCTGGCGGCTCTCATCCCAGTGCAAGCCGCCGTCACCACGGCTACGGCGCTTGGCCATCAGGCGGCCTCCCCCATCTGTGCCGCGATGAAGTTGCCCAGGGCGGTGGCGGGGATGCGTCGGCAGCCGTCGACCTTGATGGAGGCCAGGCGGCGGGTGCGGATGAGGTCGTACACCTTGGTGCGCCCGAGCTTGAGCTTGGCCATGGCCTCGGGCACCGTCAGCAGTTCGTCACTCATCCCAGCCCCCTTGCAGCGCTTCCTGTTCGGTGCGGATCTCGCGGTTGAGTTCGCGGTCGTGGCGGATGTCCCGGGCGATGGTGGCGGCGAGCCAGGATTCACCGGGGGTGTGGCCGTGTCCGGCGTAGGTCCAGTGCGCCAGCACGAGCGTGGAGCCCTCCGGGGTGTCGTCCGGGTCGGGCAGGCCCCGTTCTCGGCGTTCCTGGCGGGCGCGGTAGTCGGCGCGGGTCTGGCGCAGGGCACCGAGGGTGGTGGAGTAGCGGCGGGACTTGGTGGAGAAGTGGCCCCGGAAGCCGAGCATGTGAGACCAGCGCGCCAGCAGCCGCCCCGGGTAGGCCGCATCCAGGTCCCAGCACGTTTCGATCAGTCGCCGTGTATGTGCCGGTAGCGCGAGTCCGGCCAGCTCGGCTCGTTCTCCGATGCGTCGGTCGAGGGTGCCGGTGGTCTCGGCCGCTTTGGTGGCGTACTTGGCCACGTACGCGGCTACCGCCTGTTCGGTCAGCTCCTCAGCCCCGAGCGCGCCGATGGGCTGGACGTCGACCTGGGTGCCCCAGCGCAGTTCCCGGGCGGGTTGGTCGGCGGCGGCCGGGACGATGAGGCGGACGCGGACGGCGGCGGCCCGGATCGCGTCATCGAGCAGCGGCACACTGGCCCACGCCGGAGGCGCGGTATCGGGCCCGTCCGGCCCGTCGAGGCGGACCACGGCATGGAAGTGGATCGCTCCGCGTTTCTGGAATTCGGCGACCTTGCCGAAGGAGACCCGGCAGGCGTCGGCCAGGGCGGCTTGGGTGGTGCCGGCGCGGGCGGCGAGTTCGCGGCGCAGGTAGATGGTGAAGCGCTGCCAGAGCTGTCCGGCGTGGTTGTTCCACAGCACCGCCCCCGCGTAGTCGTACCGCCCCGGGTCCAACGCGGTACCCAAGGCTGGGTCGGTCTCGGAGTGGGAGCAGCCGCAGCGGCAGCGGCCGGAGGCGGGGCGGTTGTGCACCGGGCCGAAGGATGGGGCGGTCAGCGTGGCGAACACCCGGGGGTGCTCGCGTACCGTGCCCGGCACCGCCTTGCGGGGGTCGCCGGTGATCCCGGCGCGGATGAGGTGGTAGGTGTCTCCGGCGTAGGTCCAGGCGCAGGAGGGGCAGCGCGAGGCCCGGCGGTTGCTGCAGGCGATCCGTAACCGGCCGCCGGGTTCCGCGTCGGTGGAGTAGGCGTACAGCACATCGCCCGTACTCCGGTCGCGGGTGATCGTGGAGCCGGTCAGGTGGATCGGGTCGGAGCAGCCACCGGTACGGCGCACCTGATCACGCCACTGCTCGAAGCCCGGCGCGTTGGCGACCCGGAGGAGGTCTGCGAGGGTCAGGGGGTCGGTGCCCAGGGAGGCCGCAGCACCGGCCACGGCCTCGGGGGCGACGGGGAAGACCGTCACGGCGTGTCCTCCCGGGGGAAGCCGTGCCCGATCGGCGGGTACAGGCCGCGCAGCTTGGCGTCCTCCTCGGCAAAGGACGCGTCATCGACCACCGTGAAGAAGTGGGTGTGGGGCCGGATGTCGTGGGCGTCGAGGTACATGCCGATCTTCTCGGCACGCTTCTCGTCCGCGATCTCAGCGGCGTTGAAGGCGTCGTCGTGGAACCTCACGCGGCCACCGCCGTACGGGCGACGGGGCGGCCTGCGGCGTTGTGGTGCGGGCAGGGCCGGTAGACCGGTGCGTCCTCCGGGGCGGCGTGCAGCTCGGTGCGGGTGAGTTCGATCCAGCCAGTGAAGCCGTCGTTCAACGGCCAGCCGATCACCTCGCAGGAGCAACGCGACCCGTTGAAGACCACGCAGCCGCAAGGCACCAGCTCACCGTGGAACCCGGTCAGCGATCCGTCATCCGAGGTGGTCAGCGACCCGTCGCAGTCCCGGCACGCGTCCGGCACAGCCGAGATCACCACGGCGCTGCTGGAGGTCACCGGCTGGTACCCGAACGTCGGGTCCTTCGGGCAGATCACGTTCCCGTCGTGCGTGAGGACGCGCAGGTCGTCTACACGGGTCCACTGCCAGGCGGGCACCTGGACGTGGCACACCGGACACCGGTCGCGGCGCGGAAAGTCCAGTTCGGACCAGGACAGCAATGCGGAGGAGGAAAGAGCGGGCATGATGGAAGCTCCCTTCGAGGGAACCGGGGGCGGCCGATCTGCTTGGCGGTAGGAGGGCTGCCCCCGGGCACGGAGAAGTGCGCAGTTCTCGTCTGTCGAAGTGACGAGCGCAGCTCTATAGTGTTCTAGAGCACCCTCACGGTCAATAGGGTGTTCCAAAGTGCTCTAGAACAGGAGTTGACGATGACCGGCATCCCGTCCGGGCTTCCCCCGTATCGACGCATCGCGGCGCAGATCAAAGCCCGCATTGAGCGTGGTGAACTACGGCCGGGTGAACGCATCCCTTCTGTCCGCGAGATCATGAGCGGCGAGGGAGTGTCTGTTGGAACAGCGACCCGTGTCGCAGCGGTTCTGCGGGCAGAAGGGTACGCAGAGACAATCCCCGGCATTGGGACGGTGGCGCGCATGCCTAGCAAGATCACGACAGGACCGGATCGGCTCCAGCTTCAGCGGACTACCGGGAGTGGCTTCAAGCCCGGCGAGCGCGTGGAAATCATCAGCGCGGAGCTTGTCTCGGCGGCCGGTGAAGTGGCTGATGCCCTCGAAGTCGAAGAAGGAAGCCCGGTCATCCAGCGTCGACGCCGGTACCTGGACGAAGACGGAATCGTGGCGCTGTCCACCTCGTGGCTGCTGGGCGAACTGGCGCAGGCAGCACCGGAGCTGATCTCCACTGGCCCGCTTCCCAAGATGACCTTCGGTCTCATCGAGGACCGAACGGGACGACGAGCCGTGAAGCGTCGCGACGTAGTCTCCGTTCGCGCTGTTCCCGAGGGCGTGGCGGAGCTGCTGGACGTCGCACCCGGCACTCTCACACTCAGCATGGCTAACCTCTACTGGGACCAGCACGGCCAAGTCACCGAGTTCGCCCGCGACTTCATGGGGCCAGACCGCGAACTGGCGGCGGACTACGAGCTGGAGTGACGAGTCCTCGGTGTTACGGGTTTCTCTACCTCATCAAGCCCCGTCCCTCCGGGCCGGGGAAGGGGGATGGA